>CAWJNS010000012.1:0-67286 GCA_963844275.1 uncultured Verrucomicrobiae bacterium | reverse complement strand
CCAGGCCCATCACGGAGGCAACGTTGTAGAGTTCCATGTGCTTATCGCTCTCGGCGCTTTACTATCTAACGAGACACAAGATCAGCGACCGCGAGCCCGTGCAACTTCCACGCAGCCAAAGCGTGGATGGCAAACACGCTAAACATAAGGCGCAGGCTTGCTCGCGGTTCGCTGCATCGCCTGGTTAGATCGTTGGTCACGTCGCATCACCACTTAACCGTGTTACTCTGGGTAAATTTCTACCTCGGGTAATCTGGAAGTCCGCGGTTAGCTCAATGAATTCGTCAACGTTCGTGTTCAATCTTCCACGGAATCTGATCGTCGCGGATCGCGCCTAGCACCAAGTCGCCTATCTGCGGAGCCTGCCTCATATCGGCCGCGCCAACTTCGATACGCGATAGCGTCTTGCCTGTACGGCTGCGAGTGACCTCCGAGAGGCCATATTGATCACGAACGGGAATCATCGCAGACGCTTCGCCGTCCTTGAACCAGTGACGTCGACGATCACTTTCCCAGATGCAGCCTCGATTGCCTAACGCGGTACCGTAAAGACGCGAACCGTCAGCTGCTGACCGCGCGACAGTGGCGCGACAAATGCAACTGCGAACAAGCGTCACGCATCTAACGAGACTGAACTCAGCTGCCGCTGGTGGGAGCGAGGGTGGATTGGAATGGAAATGGTTGGATCAATGTGATTGTGTGGCATCCGGCGGCCGGCGGTTAGCTCCAGTGACTGGTTAGATGGTCGGCGTGGCATGTCTAGGCGCAACGACTCGCGCTGTAAGGGGCGAGCGCAACCTCGTAATGGCCCTCTGATCCAACTATATTGCAGGCTGAAGGGCTTAGTCTCCAGTGCTCCCTTCGCGCGATACGTGATGTTAAAGCTTCGGGGGCAACCACTTCGTCTGTTGTCATCCGAATGCTGACAACTTAGGCCACCGAGAAGGAATGAGAAACTCGGTCTTCGTATCGAGCCTCTTCGGGCCGCGGACGTTCGCAACCGACTGAAAGCAACGTAAGGAGCCGGAATCCGAATACCCGGAGCGGGATGTGGGATACGTTTTCAATGAGCATCTAACGAGAACAAGATGAGCGACGGCGGACGAGGGCGCGCGTCGCTCGGAGTGCAAGTGTGGGAGTCATCTCAAAAGTGGAGCGCAGAGCGGTCCGCCGTTCGCTCCATCGCATGGTTAGATGCGTTGATGTCACGGCATACGATCTTACGGTCAAACCGTCATGTTCGCGAAATCCCCGGTGCACTGTTTACCGCGCGAAGTGACCTGCCTCCGAAGAAATGCACGACTCGTATCCTGCCTCTGACACGACACGCGACCGTTATCATCTGTTGCCGTCATCGAAAGACATTGGCGCGCGAGGAGCGGGCAGATACAGACGGCGATCGCCGCGGCGCCTGTTGCGAACGAGACGCCCGGACGAGCAAGGCGACTCGACTGGCAACGATTGTCGGCGAGGACTCATCTAACGAGAATAAAGTGAGCGACGGCCACCGGGAGCGAGCGTGGACCGGAGCGAAAGCGTCTGAGCCACGCGAAGCGTGAACGCGCGGCGGGTGGCCGTTCGCTCCACTGCATGGTTAGATGCGTTAGGTCGCATTGGGGAAGGTGCGGTTCTTGCGACGTGTGTGTGCAGCTCGAAACCACGAGAAGACGAGTTACCCAAACGAGAATCTGCACTGCAAGCATCGCAAGAGAACGAGAAATACTCTTGGCGGGAAATCCCTCCGGAGGAAAAAGCGGCCGCCGAAGGGAAACATACAAATGATCCCGGGGAAATTGAGTGCGCCCATCGTCATGGAAATATAGTCGTTCTGCTGCCATAAGGTCTCAAACTGGGGCGGGACGGCTAGCGCCAGTGCATTCGCAATGGCGAGGACGAGATGTGGCAGATGCAAATGTGGCTTCATCGCGTGGCGCTCAGCATCTAACGAGATATATACGGAACTCCGTACACAGAATAGTATATTAGATCGTGCACGGGCGGTTTTTGTTTCTGTCTGGCCAGAAGGGGTTGTGTGATTATGAGGGAGAAATGCCTCGCCTTACCGCCCATTATTCGATCACGGTAGTGAATCATGAAACCGGGACGCGGCTCAAGCTCGAATTGGTGGATCTGCCGTTTGCGGGGGTGCGGCGCTACCGGGTGCGCGTGAACGGGCGGTGGGCGCAGAAACGGCCCACGGCCAGCAAGAGCGAGGCGCTGCGCGAGTTGCGGAGTTGGCTGGTGCACCATTAACGACAGAAAGGAGGCGTCACCGCCGGGGAGCAGCGTCCAGCAACCGCTCCCAGTCGCCTAGACTCCCGCGAAAGCCGAACTCGCACGCCTGGCCGTAGCTGAGCTGTGCCGCACGCTCTTGGCGCTTTCCGCTCTTGGTGTCGGTCACACACCGATACCGACGGCGCGAAACGAAGATGTGCGACGCCAGTGGATCGTGTTCCTCTCGGCAGTGGCGGCCTACCACGACTGCGACGGCAATCTGCTGCGCGCGTCTCGCATCGCGTATCGACCCGTATCCCGTCCGTATTCGCTTGTCGCTCCGCACGCATCTGTCCACACTCTTTCAACCTGTGCTCAGCCCCGTTTGATTCTTCCGCTCGCGGTCAGAGGGAGTGAGGCGGAACTTTTTTCAAAGAGGCTCCACTTTCGCGGAGATCTTATGAAAACACTTCAGCCTCATTCAGCCCTCATCGCCCGGCTCTGCGCGCTCGGGTTTGTCTGTCTCGCAACGCTCGGCCCTCAATTTTCGACCTATGGGCAAGGCTCACTCACTCCCTCCCGGCGCTCCCGCGCCGACGATGAAGACTCTCGACCAGATCGAAGCGCGCACTCCGATCAGCACCGCGCCTTTCACCATCAACGCCGCGGGCAGCTACTACCTCACGGCCAGTCTCACTGTCGCCACGGGCACGGCCATGACCATCAATGCCGACAACGTCACCCTCGACCTGAACGGCTTCGCCATCAGTTCCACCGCCAGCCCGGCCATTGGCAGCGGCATTAATATCAACGGCGTGCGCAAAAACCTTCGGATCAGAAACGGCTCCATCAATGGCACCACAACGTTCGTCGGGGGGACTTTCACCACTGGCGGATTTACCTCCGGCATCTTCGCCGCCTCCGTCGACAGCCGCGGCATCCTCATCTCGGATATTCACGTCAGTGGCACCGGCAACGCCGGCATCGTCCTCGGGGATGCTGATGTCCCGACGACCATGGTTGAGCGGTGCACCGTCAGCATCTCCGGCAACTTTGGCATCGTTGCCCACACCGTCCGCTCCTCCAGCGCGACCGACTGCGACGGCATTGCCATCTGGGGGGCGATCGTCACCGATTCCAATGGAACCAGTCTTGGGTCTGACAGTGACGACCATGGCGTCCGGGCCAGCGAGGTCAGTCACAGTCGCGGCAGCGCCAACTCGGGGACCGGCATTAGTGGCGGGAACGTGAAAGCTCCCGGGGATTCTCCAACGGCGCTGGCGAAGGAATCGCCGCCTTCGGCAACGTTTCCAACAGTACGGGCAGCTCCGGCAACAACACCGGAATCAACGCCGTCGGGAACGTCATCAACAGCGTCGGCATGTCCGTCGGCGGCATCGGCATCATCGGCGCCAACGTTTCAAATAGCAAAGGCACCTCCATTGCCGCCGCCGGCATCAGTAGCACGAACAATGTTTCTAACAGCACCGGGACCTCGAATGCGGGCATCGGCATCAGTGGGTCCAACATCACCAACAGCCTCGGGACCTCTTTTACCGGCAGCGGCCTGGTCGCCACCGGCAGCGCCAGTTACTGCCGTGGAAAAAGAGACGGCGGCACGGCCATCAACGCCGCCATTGCGATCGCGTGCACAGTAGATGGCACCGGGACCGTGACATCTCCGAGCAAACACCTCGGCACACCGTAGCCTGGGTTAGGTGCGCCTAACGAGACACAAGATCAGCTGCCGCGAGCCCTCTGTGCATGTTCCTGACGAGCAACTCAACCAAGTCCCCACCGTCAGCCGTGTGGACCACCGCATAGTAACGTTCCGGTCCGAATACCGCACGCCAGCGCGTCCGAATCGCGAACGGCTTTGCCAACACCTGCGCGGTAAACGCTTTGGCCTGTTTGCCAGTTTGACCGCCTGCTTGTGCGTGATGCCCGAATAACCGTACCGTGAATTGTGGCGGGAAGGACGGAGTGGCAAAAAAGCCGACGACGGCACCGGAAGGGCAGCCCGCAAAACGGTCAAGAGCGCGCAACGGCGCAGACGGCGTAGAGCTCCTGACGACCTACTTACCACCACGCGGCTGACCCAGCCGTCTCAGCACTTTACGGCAGGGCGGTGCCGGACCGCGACCGGACCACGAGTGTATCGCCGCTGTTGATGAAGCCATCGACATTCACATCCGAACGGAAGTTAGTGGCGTCGGTCGCCTGACCCGAGCGGTTGCGCGTTTGCAGCGCGTCGCCCGCGTTCGCGAAACGGTCGCCGTTGTGTCGCCAAAAAGCACACCCATTGGAACGCTGACATCGCTCGTGCTCATGCCGTTGTTTACGCCGAAGAGGATGACTCCGATGGTTTGCGCGTTCGTCACCCCCGTGAGGTTCACAGTGATTGTAGTTGTTCCGCTGCCGCTCGTGCTGCTGACTGATCCCGTTCCACTGACGAAGGCGGCACTGAAAGTGACCGCATCGGGAAAGGTGAAAACAACGCTGTAATCGTTGGTCGCTCCGCCGTTGCGGCATTCGACGCCGGAGTTCCCCGTAAGCGGCAGATCGATGTCGAAGGGCGCGCCGCTATGTAGTTTTCTGGAGACGACCTGCGTCGGCGTGGGCGGCGGCGTCGGTGTCAGCTGTGAATATTTTATGGTGGCAAAATCCATACCTGTTCCGCTTCCAGTGCTCATACCGGAAATATACACATTGCCAGCTCCGTCAATTGTTATACAGCGCACCTCGTCATCATTGTTCACCGGGCCGTTATACCTTTGAACCCACTGCTGCACACCCGAGGAGTTATATTTCACTGTAGAATAATCACGTAAAGTCCCGCTTCCTGTACCTGAACCCAGCTATGTAAATATTGTCAGAGCCGTCAATTACAAGTGAGGCAGCTGCATCAACACTATTTACCGGTCCGTCATACCTGGCAGTCCATAATGTATCTCCGGAGGGACCGTATTTTATGGTAAATAAATCTGCAGAACCTGCGACGCTTAATCCGGCTACAATGATGTTACCTGCACCGTCCAGCGCAATTGCGTTTCCAATATCACTGCTGTTTCCTGTGCCGTTATATCTTTGTACCCACTGCTGCACACCTGAGAAGTTATATTTGATAGTTAAAATATCAAAGTTAAATCCAAATGGGTCGCTCGGGTCACTCCTGCCCGTCACATATACGTTACCGCTTACATCAACTGCAAGAGAGTAGGCCTGGCTGAGCCCTTCGGCTCCCCCTTGATATCTTGCAACCCACTGCTGCTGGCCGGAGGAGTTATATTTTACTGTTGCATACATATCCAGGAATGCAACTCCATCACTGCTCTCGCCTGTTACATATACGTTTCCGCCTGCATCTACCTTCATGTCATGAGGCCGGTCTTCACTTCCGAACCCGCCGGTGGGGAAGTTATATGTTGCAGACCATTTTATAGTTCCGGCAGAATCATATTTGATTGTATGATAATTCAGGTTAATTCCATCATCACTGTAACCTGTGACGTATACATTACCCGAAGCATCCACAATAACTGAAATTGCTTCGTCAATATCATTGCCCGGCCCGTTATACCTTCTAACCCACTGGGAATCACCTGCAGAGTTGTATTTTATCGTGCAAAAATCTCTTTCTGTTCCGTTGCCAAAACTTCCGCCTGTTACATAAACACTGCCAGAATTATCCAGTGCAATGCTGTAAGACTGGTCGTGAAAATTTCCAGGGCCATTATAAGTTCTAGCCCACTGCTGAACTCCCGATGAATTATATTTAATCGTAAGGTAATCCCAATTGTCGAAGGAAGTGGCAACAGAACCAGTTACAAATATATTTCCAGATGCGTCAACTTTAATGCTATTTGCTCTATCTAAATCGATTCCTGGACCGCTATATCTTGCGACCCATTGCTGCGTAACCTGGGCGTTAGCAATTAGTAATGAGTAATGAATAATGAATAATAAGAATAATAGTTTTTTCATTTTATTAATGCTGCCTTTCTGGTTTCGGAGAATTCTCCGGTTGTTAGTTTATAATAATAAACCCCGCTCGAATAATTTGTTCCATCCCAATCAACTTCATACGTTCCGGGTTCCGTCCGCCTGCACTGTGATCGCGGCGACGGTATCGCTCGCGCCCGCGTCGAACGAATCTGCCAGACCAATCGTGGGATCGAGCCGGGCGATGCGGTTGCGCGTCTGTCCGCCGATGCTGTTCCCTCCACTGAAAGAGCCGCCCACTAAAATTTTGCCGTCCGCCTGCAGCGCGATTGAATTGACAAAACTGTTCGCGTTCGGGTTGAACGAATCCGCCAAGCCGGTCGTGGGATCCAGCCGGGCGATGCGGTTGCGCGTCACCGTGGTTCCACCGTTAGGCGAGAGGGCGGTAAAAATGCCGCCCGCCAGGATCTTGTTGTCTGGCTGTACTACTACGACTTCAACGGCGCCGTTGGCGTTCGGGTCGAAGCGATCGAGGGCGGATTGCCCGCGCGCGACTACCGCTCCGCCTGCCAACAGCATGGCAATGGAATACAGCAAGAGCGTAGCCCTAGTTGGCGCTATCATTAGGCCCTTTTCTTGTTGGTGAGGACTAATTGACGTACCACCGTGTCCTCATCGCAAGCAGGGTCTAGTAACAGTATTGTTACGTTGGGGCAGAAACGCCGCCTGATCGTCGAACCGTTTCCCGCGTGAGCGGCTTTCTGTTGTGTCGACGAAATAGAGACGAAAGGTTTCGAGCCGGCCGTCAGGCAATCGTACGCGGAAGCTGTCTCCGTCTGTCCATTCGTCCGGCTCAAATGTGCAGCCGTCGAACCGCTCAAATGGTTTGGCTGCCGGTGCTTTTTGCGCGAGAACAGAGCCGGTTTGGAATCCAATGGCCGCCAGCAACAGCAAACCGGCGCGAAATATTGGGAGATGATCGCCGCGCGATTGCACACCGCAGGATGGTCTTACGGCATGGCGACGCAAAGAACGGGATCTGGCGCGCTATTGCATTGCGTGGACGCGCACCAGATGACGGACGGCGTTTCATTGTCCATTCCGACGAACTATTGAGGGCGTTTCTCGACTTGGAACAGCACACCAAGACCGCCGGGCCGTGATTAAGAAAATCGTTTCCGGCGGACAGACCGGAGCGGACCGGCTAGCTCTCGATTTCGCGATTGGATCACATTGCTGCTGTCGCCCACGGCGCCATGCACGGATATGAGTACGAGCCGCTGGAACACCCAAAGCCAACGAGCCACCGGAAGAGGAAGCGCCCCCAAGATCACACCAACCTCAAACCCCAAACAAAGATGAATTAAAAACCCATCAATCCCGCAGCCGCCCTTGACTACCTACATAGGGGTTAGATCTTCGGGTCACTTCGCTATTGTGAATTGATACCTCTGACTGCCCCAAGGAATGTCCAGTCGATAATGGATTTCAGCTTGGTCCTGCGAGCCCGCCGACTGCCCCGGCATGACAATGGTTCGGGCAAACCGACGCGCCCGGACCAGCTCGCCGGTCGCGTTGAGGATTCGCAGCTCGCTTCCGCCAGGCTGCGATAACGCTCTAGAGCGTCGTCCAAAGCGGTTTCAAATCCCCCTAGTTGAATCTTCTGCTTGACAGCTTTCTATCATTCCACTCTAAAGTTGACGACTATGAGAGTCCTTATTCCCATCGCTATTTTGCTAATCGCTCTCACGCCGACCGAAGCGGCTCCTCCTAGTTTCTCCTCTGATGAACAGGAGGACTCGGCCAAAGTTTCCAACAGAAACTCGGCGGTCTACGGCGAATTCATCCGCACATTCACCTTTGCGGGACAACCGCAATTTCCGATCGTACAGCCGGGCGGCAGTCTGACATTTCCTATGCCAACCGGTACCGCCCGTCGGCGTAACCTATGTCGAAGAGCCGACGCGAGTCGGCTTGCTGGTACCACGCGGCACCTATTTGATGTCTTGGGTGCTTAACCCGAGCGAGGGCGCATCAGTGACCCTACTCGTCAACGGGCTCGCTCCGACCACAGCCGTCGGTGCGCGGCCGTACACTCAGGCGGTGACAACTAGTGATGTAAGGTTCGAGTTACTCGTCCAAGCTCCGCTCCATCAGAACTTGATCTCGTTGGTGAATACGGGCGTGAACTTGATCTTGCTCAACGATATTCCCAACAGAACCGTCGGCAACACCGCGATCCTCACGCAGATCCGCGTGCAGCGCATCAGCGATCTGGCTCGCTAGATCTCGATCAGTAAACCGCCGCCGATCATCCCGTGATAGCGGCCCGGGATGACGTTCGACGGGCAGACCGAGATCGCGGAACTTTTGTTTCGTCTCCTCAGTTCTCGTCTCGATGACCAGTCAGCGCGCTTTCGCGAGGCGCGGCGGGAAGAGCAAGCGCAACTTACCCTTCGCGCCGGGCTCCTCCGACGGCTAAATGAGGGATAGAACGCGGAGCGGCCAGCGGTCAGCTGCAAAGCCTGGTTAGATGTCTTGGGCACGTTCGGGTGTCGCTCTATCGGCGATGTCTCTCCGTAGCAACCACCGATCTCTGCCAGTCTTTCGCATCCAGAGCACGATGGTCAAGGGTAGCACGGTGGTCGCCGTCCAAGCGATCGCAGAAGGAACCCAGCCGTCAATCAATGGGTAGCGCGCAACGAGGAGACCGCACAACGACCCTGCGGGGACCCCAAATACGATTATCAGACCGATGACGAAAGCGAGAAGTCGATTCGGGCTGTAGTTCGCATACCATCCCATTGGCTCGCGAGGCTTCTGCATCTAACGAGACCCAAGATCAGCTGCCACGAGCCCTATGCGCATGCGACGCAGCATACCCTCCCGACGGCACACACTCCAAGCGTAAATCGCAGGCTTGCTCGCGGTCAGCTGCATCGCATTGTTAGATGGCTTCGCGCGCATCGGTCAGCGTGCAAATACCAGTTCGCGAAGCCAAAATATCCCGACAACCACGACGGACAGCAGACTCAACCCAAACACGAGATACCCGCCGAACGTCCGAGAGACACTGTCGACGTAAAGCGCGCGACCAGCACAGACAGCGCTACCGCCGAAAATCGCTAATGCTACGCCGTGCAAAATGATGAATGGGCCGCCGACGAAAAAAAGCACACCGAGCGGGCCTACATCCGGGAGAAGCCGGGGCGCGAGCTGGAGGGCGAACAACCATGCGGTACCGATCAGTGAATATGCGATCAATAATCCGCGGAACGCCACTCGCATCGGCATCGCCATCTAACGAGAACAAGATGAGCGACGGCGGACGAGGGCGCGCGTCGCTCGGAGTGAACGTGTGGAAGTCATCTGAAATGTGGACGCGGAGCGGTCCGCCGTTCGCTCCATCGAATGGTTAGGCCTTCGGTTGACGGAAGTCTTTGGCTTGCACCCCCAGGAAGCCGTGCGCGCTGAGAAGTGCAACGACTTTACCGTCGCTGCGCATCCAAAAGGGACTGCCGCCTTCGTCGGGAAGGCGCTTCCATGTCGTGCCCGCCGCCGCGCTCCAAGCGAGGAGCTGCTGCACCTCCGCATCAGAGAGTCGCGGGGTGTTCGGGCGAGCGAAACCCTCGCTCTTGCTGACGCCGTCGACGTAGCTGACGCCAACCATGAAGCCACGATAACGGTAGCCGAGCGCGCGGAAACTACCGCGCTCGTGAAGCACGCGCTGCGGCTTCCCGTAGCGCGCCTCCACCTGCTTCACGGTCTCGCCCACACGAGCGTGAGCCGCGCTAAATGACAGTGAGAGGAACGCGAAGATGACGAGTGATGTTTTCATAGGCCTAACGAGACCGAAGTGAGCGACGGCCACCGGGAACGCGCTCCGGCTGCAATAATGGCTTACTGGTCACCCAAAACGTGAACGCGCGGCGGGTGGCCGTTCGCTCCACTGTATGGTTAGGCCGAACAGGATGCAGTCTCAAAGTTATCTAAGTCGACCTCGCAGCAATCGGCGGCCGATCATCATGGTCCAGATTGGATACGTATATACGCCCAAGAGCGATCCGACGAGAAAGACGTTATGGATAATGGTGTTCGCGGCGGTGAACGGCGGGTCTGGATAATCGAGTGGCACAGGGCCGTGAAGACCGATCGAATCAACAAATATGCCGTACGCCAAGGGGAAGGTGCCAACGAGGAGGAGGCCGACGCCGACGACCGTTCCGAACCACGTCATACCCCGACGGAGCACGCTCGACAACCGCCGGCTTACGATCATGAGCCACACCCCTAGGATGCCCTGCGGAACAGTGTACAGGTCGTCCGCCACGACGTTGACGATAAAGAGCAACGCACAGAGAACCATCAGCGAGAGGGACACAACGCCGAGAGCGAGAGTCGCCCGATTCACGCTTGGAAACTGCTGACGTGCCAGCGCATTGAGCGCGACCGCGACCGGGATCATGAAGAGAGATTGGAGAATGACGCCGACATGATGGGTCTTGAACATGAGATCCGCAAACCTGGCAGACTCAGGCATCCCCGAGAGCATGAAAGACACTCCTGTAAATAGAAACGCCAAGGCCATGATGCCCATTACCCCGCTTGCGATCGCCGCCCATCCCGCGCGGCGACTCGTCGGTATTGTTGTCGTGGTTGCAGGTATGGTCGTCATCGGGAAGCCTCCAAAGTCATTGAACTGATGCCCATTGTGTGGGATGTCGCCTAACGTTTAGCTGAGCGGCGCGCGCCGGCGAGACGCGCTGGCCGCGCAGCGGAAGATGGGCCGCCCCGCTGCGCGGACAGCGTGGCTTGCCGGTGGGCGTCCGCTCGAGCGAAGGGTTAGGCATCAGCGCGGGCCTCGACGAGGGTGGAGCCACTCAAAGCCAAGAACGCCAGTTCAGATGCGCCTGACACCATTGTTGTCTTCAGGCCGCAGATTGCAAGCTGAGCAGAGACTTTCTGGGGGTGTCCTTCCGTAGCGGCAGCTCCTCGACTTCCGTTTCGATGTACGCGAGTCCCATGCTGCTTGGTGTATGTGCCGGAGTAGCAGATCGTGTCTGGTGTTGTCGAACGAGATGCGTTGCATTGGTAGGCGATCGAGCTACCGTCGGCACACTGCACAGCCCGGGGCTTGGTCTCAGTGAGACTGACAGCCAGATCGGCACCACTGACAAGTTCGAGCAGGAGAGTGCCATTTGGCTCCAAGTGGGCGCTAATGCGTGAGAGCACCCTGTGGAGTTCTTCCTCTTCGGTGATCAGTCCAATCGAGCCCGACGGGATGAACGCCATGGAGTCTACTGTGAGGAAGCTCCAGAGCAGCCAAGTCCTGCCGGAAAACCGCCGCATCAGCCCCAAGCTTGCTGCTATGGGAACGGCACGCTGCGAGCATCTCGGCGACGAGTCAACGCCGTGACTGGCAGCCCGGCAAGCGACATTGGCAACAGGAACCGGCCTGAGCCGCACATCGGCTCCAGGATTCGGCCACCGGCATTGCGGGCCCGCTCGACATAGAAGGCAAGCGCCTCCGCAGGCGCGGATGGCTTTCCAGGTCGTAGAACTCGGTGCAGAGGCTTCCGTATGCCGCCATGTCTGAACCTGATGCCTAACGAGCCCGAAGATCAGCTGCCGCGAGCCCTGTGTGCATGGAACCGTAGGATAGACACACGACGGCAGACGCGGGAAGCGTAAATGCAGGCTTGCTCGCGGTCAGCTGCATCGCCTTGGTTAGATCGCGTCGTTCGATTTCGCGTTGTGCGCTCCGCGCGCTTTGTAGAGGCGGATGGTGCAATACGCTGAGACGATAGTCCAAAAAGCGATAAACACGATCCAGCTGATGCCCAACGCATGATGCAGTGATCGCCAGTCCCTATCAACGATGCTCCAAAGCAGGCGGGCGATAGAACGAGCGAGGGGAAGAACACCGAAGAACAGGAGAACCCGTGCAACCAGATAAAACGCGGAGCGGACTCTGTAAGAAGAGCTGTGTACCTGCATGATCGTACCGGCCAAACCACTCGCCGCTCACGGCTCGCACCCACATCTTTGGCGCATCACGCGGCGTGATCTCCGAGCTGGCAGCAGCGAAGGGCAGATCCGATCGACTTTCCATTAGCGAGCGCTCCACAATCTAACGAGACTCAGGGATCAGCCGACCGCGAGACCTGGAGAAGACTCGGCGCGCAGAGGGGGTGTGGATGGCAAACACTCATAAAAGTAGATCGTCAAGCTATTCTCGCGGTTCGCTGGATCGCCTGGTTAACTGCGGTTTCATTGGCTGACGCGCAACATAACCGAGTTGCTCTCGAAGCGCGATCTATCGCCGCGGAACGTGGCACGCACCTCCAGTAATTCTGCTGTCCTCGTATCCAACGTGACCGCCGCGGTGATCTCGCATGATGGATCGCAGAGTGCAATGCGTCTATCCGGGGCTGGGTGACTGGGCGTGGCTTCCACGCCAGCCCCAGTTGCTATCCCGACACCGTCTGGACGCGTCTCGAAAAGCTGTGCCGTCTCGCCGGGCTGGAATCACGCAAGAGTCGAGCCGCTATTGATCCAGTAAGGATATCGAACGGCACGCTTTGCCCAGGCACCGCGCGAAGCAGTGGAAGCGCCGGATGGCGCGATGAACACTCGAACATCTCGCGCGAGACGCGGCTGCGATGGTGACAGCGAGGACTCCGGCGGTAATCAGGAACGCGCATCGGGAGACGGCCTAACGAGACGGAGGATAAGCTGCGGCGGGCGGGAGTGGCGCGTTGGCAGGCAACTGGGAGCGTTCCATCGTGGAAAGGGAAACGAGGCGACAAGGCTTCCCGCCGTCGGCTTCATCGATTGGCTAGGCCTTGGCGCACCAACAAGGATAAAGCGACCACCAGCGCAATAGCCAGACAAATGACGGCTAAGAACGCCATCGCCCACCAGCCGAGTCCAAACATATAGCTCGCAGCAACGATATCCGAGCTGTCCGCTGGAGAACTGCATCGATGGTGGCACCTGAGCGAACGCCCAACACGACAGCGATGGCTGCCAGTGAATACACGCAGGCGGCAAACCAACGCCGCAAGACGGATCGGCATTGCGAGCGGCATCCAGGCGGATCCGAAAACCACAACCCGACGAATAAAAGAGACATGGCGGACGAGCAAAAGCACAACCCGGCCACCAATGTAAGGCGCCAGCGAATCCCCACAGACGAGCGGCGATCATGGGCCTAACGAGACCCAAGATCAGCTGCCGCGAGCCCTCTGTGCATGGCACGCAGCATACGCTCCCGTCGGCAGACACTCCAAGCGTGAACGGCAGGCTTGCTCGCGGTCAGCTGCATCGCCTTGGTTAGGGCTTTCCGGCGGCTGGCGATATTGAGGCATGAATGGTAAAAGATTGCGAAACCAGCTTCTGCTCTCCGGTTCCCGTGCTCAAACGTCCACACACCTGCGATGAGCTCCTCCCGGACGGTCGAATTTGTAGCCGGTGACGGATACTGCCAGAGCCGTCGCTCACCGGGATCGTCGTGAGTAGTGCATATGCAGCCTTCGTCTCGCCGTCTTTGTCTTTTATCGGTGGGTGTCGCACGAGGGTCTTCAATTCGACAGTGGCGACATCTGGAAGATTCGCTACGCGAAAGCGAAAACCGAATTGCACTCCCAGCTGTGCAGGAATCAAATCTGTGCGTGCGGTGAACCGTCAATCTCTCGTGCCAGGCTCGCCAGGCTCGAGCTCGAACGTTCCAAACTCGACGATGCCTCATCGCACACTCCGCATCGAACGCGGACGCAAAAATGCCCGTTCGCGCAACACGAACGGGCATCTCGCAAACTCCTGGCGGTTGTCTACGGGGTTCCGACCATCGTGCCGCCGAGAAACGAGAGCACCTGGCCAATCGGATTCGCAATCGCGCTCGCGCTGCTGCCTGCGAAGAGGAGGCCGACCGCGCGCGGTTTCGTCGCGGCGTCCTCCACCATGAGCGAACCGGAATCGCCGCCGTTCAGGAAGCGGCTGCCGTTATTCTTGGTCACGATCTGGCCGGTAAATGTCTTCGTGAAGGCGGTGCCACCCGCGCATTCATTCTCGTAGGTGACGCTCAGCGTGGCATTCAAGCCCGAGACGCTGCTCCGCGTGAGGCCAGTGGTTCGGCCGCTTTTCTTCACCGCCTGGTTCAACGCCGCTGAGACGGTGGCGGAGGAAAGCGGGCCGATCTCAAGGATGGAGCCGTCGCTGGCCACCATTCCCGCGCTGACCTTCGCGATCGAGCAATCAACATTGCTGTTCGGGAGCGAGCTCTTTTTTACCAAGGTCCCCACCGTCTGACCATTCGCGACTGAGCAATTGATATCGATTAACCCTGGCTGGATCACAGGGTCGCCAGTTGTGGCGACGGTGCCGTTGCCACCCGCGACCGTGTCGGATTCAAATACATGATAATTGCTGAGGATGTGCTGCACTCCGCCGATCAGCACCAGCGCTCCAAGCGTGCCGCCGCAGCAATAGCCATTCGCCAGATCTTTCGACCAACCGCCGGACGTGCCGAGTTGGATGGGCGGCGTCTGCCTCGCGGTGTGGCTCGGTCCGCTCCCCGGTCTCGCCATGGCCACGAACTTGTCCGTCAGCTCAATCTTTACGCCTACGCCGCGCACGCTGACCGGCAGGCTGCGAATCACGTCCGCAACATTCTGGGCATCGCGGTCGACATACACCACGAGCGCCGGATTCCCAGTGGCTTCCAGGCCGACCGCAGTCCCGAGAACTTCCGCCTGCTGCATCCAGCCGGGCGTGACCTCAGCCTGCACGGCCATGACGGCACGGACGGCTGCATGGCTCTCATCCAGCACGCCTGGAGGAGGAGCGGCGGAGGTGATGGTAGCGACGAGTGAAGCGGCGGCCGCGAGGGCTCCGTAGATACGGGACAGGAGGTTTTTCAACATAAGGCCACGATGCTATAGACCTGATTATCATTTGACAACATAAAAAGTAAAAAGCGTGACTCCCGGCAAGAGCAGATGCCAGCGGACACCCGCGTCAATTCACGTGATTTCCTGTCGAATCGGCCCCACCGAAGTTGGGCGCAGGAGCGGGTGTTGGCGTCACTAGCTTCATGTCGACCAGGAACATGAAGTCGTAGCCAATGGAGGCCATCAGCCGTTCCTCGCCGAGCCGCATCGGTCCCCCGTAGAAACGGAGCAAGGCCTTGTCCTGGAACCGCACGAAGCCGAAATGCGGGTAGCCCACCCCGGTGGGATTCTCGCGGCTCATGACGAAGCGAATTTCGCCCGGCTTCGCGGTCTCGTCGTTCTCCACTAACGTTGGTCGCAGACCGCCCTGGCTCTTGTCGCGCGATTCGGAGATGTTATTCAGAGGCGCTTCGATCAATCCGATCCAGTTCTCAAAATCCTTCGTCACTGCGGCGGGGGCAGCTTTCCCTGTTTCGCCCCAATCGTCTGATTGGATCCACTTCCCTCCTTTCTTCCGGACGTAGGAAGTGCCCTTCGGCAACTGGATTCGCTCGAGCTCCGGATAACGATCATAGCGAAAGGCAATCTTCTTCGCCTTCGCATTCTCGCGGTCGAACTCAGCGCGGACGATGAGGTGATGCCTGGCTGCGGTTTCCTGTGAATACTTGAGGTAGCTATTGAAGAGCTCGGCATCATCCGCACAAACCGGATGCGTGAGCGCGAGGAGCAGAATTCCGCCCAGCACCGATGCGATTGCCCCGTTCATCGCCCGCAGTTTGCCGGGGTTTCGCTCGGCAGGTCAACGTGAAACAAGACGCCCGCGCGGAGTGCGATCTAAGTCTAGCCGCCGCCCTGGAATTTCCTGCTTGCCCCGAAACGGGCGGCTATCTTTACACCCTCGAGTGAGCCGGGGACTTCGCAGGATCGCCGGTAGCGCCTGAACTTTGCGTCGGCGAAGTGATCGGCGTTACTGACAAGCGCGGGACAAACTGCTTGTATCTCGTTGCCTATGAAACTGCTCACTGCACTCCTCGCGTTTGGCTTGTCGGCCCTGCTTGTTTCCGGCCCGTCGACTCGCGCCCAGGAAAACGAATCGGATGTCGCGGCCGCACTCCGGCAGGCCGAGGAGCAAGCCAAAAAACTGGGAATCAAAATGCCCGACATGACAGCCGGACTCTCCGAGGTCGAAGCGGACGAGGCGAAAGAGAAGGCTGCGCTCCAGAAGCAACTGGAGGCGACCGACGCCGTCGCCTTTCCGCTGTGGATGCCCAAAGTGCCGGACTTCAAACCGGACGGGCCGGCGACGAAGAAGATCGTGGACGACCAGGTCCACCTCATCCAAACCGGCACGTCGCCGCGCACGCCGGCGGAGCTGGGCGATGCCTGGGAGGCGACGAAGCGCAGCGAGATGAGCTTTGGCCGGAGCAACAGCAGCGTGAACGACAACAAGACCGTTACGATCACGTTCTCGACCTTTGACGAAACGCGCGAGGAAGTGGAGTTGGAGGCGACGCGCGGACCGAAGGACAAGATCACCCGGGTCACGATTTCTTCCGCGTTGCCCAAGCCCGACGTGGACTAAACTCGCTGACGTACCTCCGTCGCCCAATCCCGCGCCGCTTGCCGGCCAGGCCCGCTCGGGGTTTGTCCCTCCGGAAAATTTGCGGTCAGACGTTCACCGCGAACCCGTTGGTTAGCTCTTCGGCGCTTCACCGGGGCCGAATTTATCCTGCCGCTTCCCACGGGCGCTTTCGAGGACGTTGCGCGCACGATCTGCGCCCCCGCTGATTTCCGTGTGAAGCTGATCGAACGCCCGGTCCATCGCCGCCTTCACCGTCGACGCCGTGCCGCCCTTCTCGCACTCCCGCACCAGTACACTTTCCAGGCGCGCGATCATCGCGTCGACGGTGTAGTTCGCGTTCACCGCCACTGGAGGGGCATCGGTGTGCCCGAGCGCGCTATAGACCCCGATAACTTCCTCACTATGCGCCGCCCACCGCAGCACCCGATAGAAAAACGCTCCATGCCGATCCCCTTTCAAAAAGATGTCGAGCCCGGCCGCGATCAGCGTCGCCGGCATCAAGGCAAAGTCCCGGAGATTGCTCAGGAGGAGCTTCCCCTGAAACACGAGCACATCCCGCAGAAACGCCCAGCGATTATCCGGCCCGATCGGCACTTGAGGAGAAGTCAGCGCAAGAGACATGGTGAATTATCTAGCGCGCCGCGAATTCGGACGGAAGCCGCATCTGCGTTCATACTTCCGCTTCGTTCTCTCCTGACGAACGGAAACCGATTCCGAGGAGCGCTCTGCGTGTCACGTCGCGCATCTTTCGCGCGCGCTCGTGTTCCCTCGGTGAAATCCAGAAGCGGACGGCGATGGACTTGCCTCCGGGCGTGGGGTTGATTACAAGAGCCTCAGGGCAGGCACGTGGTTCCGTAAACCCGCACCGATTCATGCGATGATCGCCATCATCTGGAGCTTTCGGCTGCGCGCTTGCGTCTCGATGATTGCCGCGGTCGCCGTGACCAGCGAAGTCAGAGGTGAAAGTGACCCACACGCCGGCCATGCCCTCGGGCAGGTCCATTTCCCCGTCACCTGCTCCGACCAAGCGCAGGTAGAGTTCACGCACGCCATCTCCCTGCTGCATCACATGACCTATCCGCAGGCGCGAGAGGCATTCAGGCAGACCATCAAGACTGATCCGCAGTGCGCGATGGCGCAATGGGGCTTCGCCATGACGCTCTTCCAACCGCTCTGGCCGACGCGCCCCAGTCCCGCGGCGCTCCAGCAGGGCTGGGAGGCGGTGCAAAAGGCCAAGGCCCTCAAGCCGCCAACGGAACGGGAACGGATGTTTGTGGCGGCGGCCGAGGCCTTCTTTCTCGATCCGGCCTCGCCGGACTATTGGCTTCGCATTCGTCGCTGGGAAGCGGCCATGGCGAAGGCCTATGCCGCTTTTCCGGACGACGACGAAGTCGCGGCCTTCTACTCGCTCGCCCATCTCGCCACCGCTCCCGCCGACGACCATTTCCCGCGCACATTCCGATCGTGCCGCCGAAATCCTCCTGCGGATTTATGAGAAAAATCCGGACCACCCCGGCGCCATGCACTATCTCGTCCACGCCAACGATGTGCCGGGCCGCGAGCGCGAGTCTTTAGAGATCACGCGCAAGTACGAGTTGGTCGCTCCGCACAATCCGCACGCCCTGCATATGCCGACTCACATCTACACACGGCTCGGCGATTGGGACGGCGTGATCCGGGGAAACCTGAAAGCGGCCGAGGCGGCGCTGGATCATCCGGCCGGCGACAACAAGGAATACGTGTGGGACGAGTTTGCCCACGCCATCGAATACCTGGTCTATGCCTACCTCCAGAAGGGCGACGATGATGCCGCCGCCGCGCAACTCAAGCGCCTCCACGAAACGCCGCGGTTGGAGCCGACCTTCAAGACGGCTTTCCATCTCGCTTCGACCAAAGCCCGCTACGCACTGGAACGACGCGCCTGGTCAGAGGCGTTCTCGCTTGTCGCGCGCGAACCCGCCTCGCTTTCCTGGGATCGTTTTCCGTGGCCGGAAGCGATTGCCCGTTTCGCATGTGGCATGGGTGCGGCGCACCTCGGGAAATTTGAGAAGGCGAAAGCCGCCGGCACGCGACTCGAAGAACTGGAACGCGCGACGCAAGAATCCGGCGAGGAGCTGTTTGCCCGGAATATCCGGGTGCTGCGCCTCGCCCTGGCGGCGTGGGTAGCTCAGGGCGAAGGGCAATACGTCTCCAGCGTCGCGCTGATGCGGGAGGCCGCGGACCTGGAGGCATCCACGCCGAAGCACGCCGTCACCCCTGGCCCGACCCTTCCCGCGCACGAGTTGCTGGGAGACTTGCTCCTGGAGCAAAAGCAACCCGCGGACGCTCTCATCGCCTATCAGCGCGCATTGGAACTTTACCCGAGGCGTTTCAACGGCCTGCTCGGTGCCGTGCGCGCCGCCAGCGCGCTCGGCGACAAGACCACTGCGCGCACGTTTAATAAGGAACTCCTCGATGTTGCTGGCGGTGGCACACGGCAACCCGCCCTGAAGGAAGCACAGGACTTTGCGGCGGAAGCAAAGTGACCGTGGGCAGCTAACATCGGCGAATGGAACAGAACCGGCTCGAAGCGTTCAGCGATGGCGTTCTCGCGATCATCATCACGATCATGGTGCTCGAGTTGAAAGTGCCGCACGGTTCCGACTTCGCGGCCTTGCAACCGCTCCTCCCGGTTTTCCTCAGCTATGTGCTGAGCTTTGTTTATCTCGGTATCTACTGGAACAACCATCACCACCTGTTGAAAGCCGCCCGCGGCATCAACGGAGCGATCATGTGGGCGAACCTGCATTTGCTTTTCTGGCTTTCGCTTCTGCCCTTCGTCACCGGCTGGATGGGCGAAAACCATTTCACGCCGCTCCCCTCCGCGCTTTACGGCACCGTTCTCCTCCTCGCCGCGATCGCCTATTACATCCTGCAAAACCTGATCGTGGCCCAGCAAGGCCACGATTCGCAACTGGCGGCCGCGATTGGCCGCGATCTCAAAGGCAAACTTTCTCCGCTCCTTTACGCTGTCGGCATTGCCGCGTCCCTCTTTGTGCCGTGGGTTGGCGCGTGCATCTACGTCCTGGTTGCGCTCACGTGGCTCGTCCCCGACCGGAGGATTGCACGCATATACGCGCGCCAAGGCCAACGTTAGATTACACGCGTTCGCCGACATCATGGCTGCAACAACGATCGCGGCGTCGACGCCAACGTCACCACGAGTGCTACACAACCGCGGTTTCCGACTCCTCGATGACTTCGGGCGGCCTGGGTCTTCCATAGCGGACCGCGAGGAGCACGCCCGCCACGACCAGTGAAATACCGAGCACGGTTTGCGCGGTGTAGTGTTCACCAAAGATCACGATGCCGAAGAGGAGGGCGTAGAGGAGGCCGGTGTAGTTGAGCACCGCCACCTTCGCGATGCGCTCGGCCTGGAGGGATTTGGTCAGGCACACCTGGCCGATCTGGGTCAGGACTCCGCACATGAGCAGGGAAAACCATTCCCACGGCCCCGGCGTTCTCCAGCTGAAACAGATAAAGACGAGGCCGGCCGCGATGCCCACGAGCTGGAAATGGAACACGACCACGATGGGCGCTTCCCGCTCGCGCAGGCGGCGGACGAGGTTGTAGGCCATGCCGGCGCAGATGGCGGAGGCGATGCCGATGAGCAGATACAGGGTGGAGACTCGTGCGTCGAAGCCCTTGAGCACAAGCACGCCCGCGAACGCGATCCCGTAGCAAAGCCATTGCCGCGCCGCCACGTGCTCGCGCAACAGAAAGACGCCGATGAGCGCGGTGAAAATCGGCGAGAGGTATTGGATCGTGACGGCGGTGGCAAGGGGCATGTGTTGCAGGGTGATGACAAAGGCGAAGAGAGCGAGCGTGCCAAAAGTGCCGCGCGCAATCAGAAGCGCGTGGTTGTTCCCTTTCCAATCGAGCCGCCGGCGCGAGAGCTCGACGCCACAGATCAGCCCCGAGACGAGGCAGCGGAAAAAGACAATCTCCATCGCCGGAATGCGATCGAGCTGCTTCACGAAGACGTTCATGAGCGAGAACGCGAACGTCGCCAGGAGCATGTTGGCCACACCACCGGTGAACCAACGCGCGCTGGGCGCAGTCTCTGCCGGGCGATGCATGCCGGATGTTCCACGCGGTCGCGTGTCGGAACAAGATCGCGATGCAGCCATCGCGGGTCGCACCTCGGCCCGATCCTGTCACGCTTTACTATTCTTCGCGAATTCATTGGCTACTTTGTCGCAACCACCCCTTTGAACCAGCGTCGGCAACCGTTGCTCGAAGCCAAACCCGCTCTCTTGCCGCCCGCGTTGGAACGTTGATAAGATCGCCACTGTTTGTTGAGCCTCACCCAACTCGAACGAGACAAATGGAAACGCCGCTGACGCCTCTCGAATTTGCTCGCCGCGCGCGCAAACTCTATCCGGAGCGGGTCGCGGTGATCGATGGTGAATCAAGCTGGACGTATGCGCAGTTTTTCGATCGCTGTGATCGTTGGTCGGCGGTCTTGCAGCAAATCGGAATTGGCTCGGGCGACCGTGTCGCATATCTCGCACCGAACACCCATGCGCAGCTCGAATCGTTCTATGCCGTGCCCCAAGTCGGCGGCGTCCTGGTGCCGTTGAACTATCGCCTGACCGCGGACGACTTCGTTTACCTGATCAATCACTGCGGCGCCCGCATGGTTTGCGCAGACCGCGATTATCTTGGCGCAATCGACAGCGTTCGCTCCCGCCTTCCAAACGCGGAACACTTCGTCGCCCTGACCGGAGAAGGTAAGGACTGGCTGAACTATGAAGCGCTGATCGAGGCGAGCTCGGCTGAGTTTATCCGTCCGGAAATTCGTGAGACTGATCTGCTCACGATCAATTACACCAGCGGGACAACGTCGCATCCGAAAGGCGTGATGATCACGCACCGCAACGCCTGGATGAATTCAATCGGCACACTGATCCATCAACCCATGACTTGTGCCGATCGTTATCTTTGGACGCTGCCGATGTTTCACGCCAACGGCTGGACTTTTGTCTGGACGATAACGGCCGCGGGGGCGACTCACATCTGTCTGCGCAAAGTCGAGCCACGTGCTGTCTTCGAATTGATGGCGACTGAGCAGGTAACCATGCTCTGTGCGGCGCCGACCGTTTTGATTTCCCTGGCGAATGCGCCGGAGAATATGCGTCGCCTCGCGCCTAAAAGAATTCGGATCCTTACCGCCGGTGCGCCGCCGGCGGCTTCCACCATTCAAAGACTCGAAGAAGAACTGGGCTGGACGATTACGCACGTTTACGGTCTGACGGAAACAACACCGTTCATCACCGTCTGCGAGCCGCGTCCGGAACACGCGCCGCTCTCGATCAGCGACCGAGCCAGGATCAAAGCCCGTCAAGGGGTCGAGCTGATTACGTCGGGCGAGTTACGCGTCGTGGATGTGGAAGGTAATGATGTGCCGCGAGATGGGATGACCCAGGGCGAAATCGTGGCCCGCGGCAACGTGATCATGGCTGGCTACTACAACGACCCGGAAGCAACCGCGCAGGCTTTGCGCGGTGGATGGTTTCACACCGGCGACGCTGCGGTCGTCCATCCGGATGGCTATGTCGAGATTCGCGACCGCTTAAAAGACGTCATCATCAGCGGCGGCGAAAACATCTCCTCCGTCGAAGTCGAGAGCGTGCTCTTGCGACATCCGGCAGTGCAGGAGGTCGCGATCGTTGGGATGCCGCATGAACGTTGGGGCGAAGCGCCGCACGCCTTTGTTGTTCTCAAGCAAGGGGCGCACGCCGATGAAGACGAGTTGCGCGAATTTGCACGGGCGAGCCTCGCGCACTTCAAGGCGCCGCACAGCGTCACCTTTATCGAGGAACTGCCCAAAACCGCGACCGGCAAGATTCAAAAATACGTTTTGCGTGCACGCCAGACGGCAATCGCTCCGCAGTGAACGCCGAGATAGACGACCGACACCACGATCGCGCTGGCGCCCGCGATCTCCGCCAGCGGCGCCCAAATTATTCCAACGTGGTTTTCGGAATCTTTTTCATCCTATTCTTTCCCGCCTAGCGTTCGGTCCGTACTTTCCACGCGAGTGTCGCCTTGCCTTCGGGAGTGAACGTGGCGGTAATATAATACCAGCGCGACAAGGTGCCGATCGTGTTGAAGGTCTGCCCGCCGTCCACCAGCGGCTTTATTTTCTCGTCAGTACTCGTGCCGCTCCAGGATGAGAACGCCGGGCTTCTGCCAGCGGACGGGTTCGGTGAATTCGTGGCCGAGGACCGCGCCCTGCAATTCGGTGTCCTTCTCGCGGCCGGGCACCTTGTCGAGTGGGAGATCGATCCGTCCCCACGTCCCGCCCGTGACCTGGTAGATTGAAGTCACTTTTCTCTGGGGTTTCGGATTCGGAGTGCTGAATAGATTCCCGGGAGACATTGTCAGGTCGATCGAGAGGCTGGCGAAGCGTCTTGAATCCGGCGACCAAAGCACCGTTCCTTCGCGCTGCCAGCCCGTGCCAATGTCATCCGCGGTCAGGTCGCACAGCACCTCGCCGGTTTTTTTCTCCACCAATTCCGCGCGCACGACCTTGCCTGCGCTGTGGTCCAGCTCATCGGAGAACGTCTTGCGGATGGCGAAGCGCCCGTCCGGCGAAGGCCACCCAAGAATCTCGCGCCGGAAAAGGAGCCCGGCCGTCTCCGGAAAATGGCGGCTCAGGTAGAGAGCGGTCGGAGGAAGGCGGCCGTCGCCCACAATCACGTTCCGCACCATCGCCTGTTCCGCCAGCGGCCGGTCGGCGAGAAATTTGGCAAACCGCGTGTCGCCTAAGAGATGGTAAACGATCGTCGGCACGCTCGTGATGGATTCCGCCGCCGCGCCATCCGCTTCCTGCGCAAGCGAGAAAAAGCGACGGAGCGCCTTCGGATCGCCGCGCGCCGCCTTGCGCGTCTCTGCCACATAATCGAACCCGCGCGCCTGCGCCGCCTCGTCGATTTCCGATAAGCCGCCCGGATCCTTCGCCGGCAAATCCTTTGCGTCGAAATAAAGCCGGATCGCGCTCACCGGCAGCCAGCCGGTTTTCCCCGAGGCGAGCGTCACCTTGCACCATTCGTCGTCATCCTTCTCTCGCACGAAAGAAAACGGCTCGCCCGCCTTGATCGTGGCGACCACTTCCGCATCCGCGCTCTTCCCCGCGCGGAGCTCAACCGACCCCGCCGGATCGTCAACCACACCGCGCTGCTCCCCCACCGCAAGCTGCGCCACGAGGAACATCGAACCGGCGACCAAGCGAAGAATTCCCCTACCCCGCGCGTAACTGCACATAAACCCGAGTCTCTAGATCGGCCCGCGATCGTCAATCCCGCAGCGGCCGGAGCGTTGTCGATGTCAGCCGTCCTGACGCACGCGCTCTGATTTCGAAGTTGGACGTTCGACGTTTCTGCCACTGCAGGTTGGGATGTTCCTCA
Organism: uncultured Verrucomicrobiae bacterium; assembly: GCA_963844275.1. Taxonomy (GTDB): domain Bacteria; phylum Verrucomicrobiota; class Verrucomicrobiia; order Chthoniobacterales; family UBA10450; genus JACCTI01. The sequence goes on along the minus strand of CAWJNS010000012.1, from coordinate 43,146 downwards.
CCCGCACCTGTGATTTGCCGCCACGGGAGAAGAAGCGATTATCGAGACATGCCTTCGCCGGCCGATTTTTCGACTCTCAAAGTCAGGATCGCCCACGTCCTCGGCATCGACGTGGTCGGATATTCGCTGCTCCTCATCACCGATCAGACTCGCGTGATGAATGAACTGACGGCCATCGCGAAGAATACAGAAGCCTTTCGGCGGGCAGATTCCGCGGGAGCGCTGATACGCATTCCCACTGGCGACGGCATGTGGCTGGTCTTCCTGGATGACCCACAGGCGCCGCTCGAGTGCGCGCTCGAGATCGCCACCGCGCTGCGGAATAATCCCGGTATCCCGCTGCGGATGGGCATTCATAGCGGGCCGGTCAACGAAATCGTGGATGTGAACGACCGGTCGAATCTTACCGGCGCCGGAATGGACACGACCCAGCGGGTGCTGAACTGTGGCGACACCGGTCACATCCTCTTGTCGCGACGCGTCGCGGATGACCTGGCTCCGTATCCGCGGTGGAACGCCCATCTGCACGATCTCGGCGATTGGGAGGTGAAACATGGGCGCCGGCTCGGACTCGTAAACTTCTACAATGGCGAAGTCGGCAACCCCGCGCCGCCGCGAGATCTGACGTCGGCCGCCGGCGCAACGCCAACGCCGCCCCCGGCAACCCGTCCGCGCGGGTGGCTGGCGGCCGCCGCCTTTCTTGCCGTTGCCGCCCTCGCAGGCGCGCTTTTCCTGGCGCGCTCACGCGTCCTTCCCTCGCGAGGAGAAGCTCCTGATCCCAGGCAGGCGATTGCCGTGCTGCCTTTTGAAAACGCGAGCGGCGATCCGAATGCGGAATACCTGGCCGAAGGTATTTCGGAAGCATTGATCAATAGCCTGGCGGAGTTGCCCCAACTGCGGGTGACCGCGCGTTCCACCGCCTTCCACTACAAAGGCGACGCGATTGACCCACCAAAGATCGGACGCGAGCTGGGCGTGACCTCCGTTCTGACGGGCAAGGTGCGCCAGGTGCAGGACGCCCTCAGCGTCCAGGTTGACCTCATCGACACCGCCAGCGGTGCGCAACTCTGGGGGGCCGCCTACGAACGCAAAATCGCTGATGCCATCGCCATCAAGCAGGCGATCGCGCGCAGCGTCACCGAAAAGCTGAAGCTCCGCCTGACCGGCGACCAGGAGCGCCGGCTTGTGCAACGCGACCCCACCAATCCCGAAGCATATCAGCTCTACTTGAAGGGCCGTTACTTCTGGAACAAGCGGACGGAAGAGGGCCTTGAAAGAGGCATCAGGTATTTCCAGGAAGCAATCGAAGCCGACGCGAATTACGCCCTGGCTCATGTCGGGCTCGCGGATTCCTATAACTTTCTGGGGGCCTTCGGCATCGCGCTGCGGCCGCCGGGGGAAGTGATGCCGAAGGCACGAGCCGCGGCCCAACAGGCTTTGGCGATCGACGAATCGCTGGCGGAAGCCCACGCTTCCCTGGCTTTCGTTCAGCTCTACTACGAGTGGGATCGGGCCGCCGCGGAAAACGCCTTCCAGCGCGCGATTGCGTTGAATCCGAATTATGCGGCCGCTCATCAATGGTATTCGCACCTTCTGATGAGTGCTGGCAGAACCAGCGAAGCCATCGCGAGTGCCACACGCGCAGCGGAGATCGATCCTCTTTCACTTCCTGCCGGCATGAACCTCGGCTGGCAGTATTATTGGTCGCGACAGTACGAAGCAGCGGTTGAGCGCCTGGGCAAGGTCTTGGAGATCGATCCAAACTTTGAGCAAGCGCACTGGGGGCTTGGTTTGGCCTACGAGGGGAGGCATCTGCCCGATCAAGCTGCGGCCGAGTTTCAGAAGGCCGCCGAGCTCTCCGGCAAGAATCCGGTCTATGTGGCCGCGCTTGGCCGTGCGTATGCCCTCGGCGGAAACAAGGAAGCGGCGTTGGAGGTCCGTGCCCGCCTCGAGGACCAAGCGAAGACCCAATATGTTTCGCCCTACTGGATGGCGACGCTTAACGCCGGATTGGGCGACGTCGATCAGGCGTTGCTGTGCCTAGAGAAAGCGTATCAGGAACGCTCCGGCGGACTGATCTGGCTCGACATTGACCCCGGACTGGACAGCCTGCGCGCCGATGCGCGGTTCACGGCCCTCGTCCGCCGCGCGCATTCTTCGCGGTAGGCTGCGAACGCTGTTTCGCACCATCAGTCGGCGCGTCGCCGCTCCCAGCGCGTTTGAACTGCCACCCCGCCCGCGCTTTGTTTTCGCGTCCGTGAAGCGCCTCTTTTTCATCCTCGTCCTGTTCCTGCTCACCGCCGTGACCGGCCTCTACATCGACTGGACCTGGAAACGCCCGCTCTCGCCGCGCGGCGGCCGCTACTATTTCCAGCGCGTCGAGCTGCCCGTGCCCACCTTCCGGCAGGGCGACGAACGGTGGAGCGAAGATGCACTCGGCGGCGTACCCGAAAACGGCACGCTCGGCAGCGCGGGATGCGCGGTCGCGGCGGCGGCGATGGTCTTCCAGTCCTACGGTATCGAGACCGATCCGCAGCAGTTAAACTGGTTCGTCACCGCGGTGGGCGGATACACCGACGAAGGCTGGCTCTACTGGGAACGCGCCGCCTGGCTCGCGCCCGACCGCGTCCAGCACGTCTACGAAGACCTGCCATCGTATCAGCTGATCGATTCGAACCTCGCCCGCGGCAATCCCGTGATCGTGCGCGTGCGGTTGAGCAGCGGGATCACGCATTTCGTCGTCATCGCCGGGAAGGAAGGTTTCGATTACCTCATCCGCGATCCCGGCGCGGGCGCGGCGAAAGGCTACTACCCACTGCGCGAGCTCGGCAGCGACATTGAGGCGCTACGATTCTACGAACCGCTGCCGCAGGCTGGCGCGCGCCTCGTCCCGCAGTCCTAAACTTAGCGCTCGCGCCGCGGCAGAGCCGCCGACGCATTCGCGCACATGGCACCGGCCACCGACCTCACAGGGCCCAAGAAGTCATACCGACGCATTCCGGTTGCTATTCGTGAGTCACGTTTGGAGACGCTCTAACCCTGGAGACCAGGCACGCGTCAGCCGGTCGGCCCGAAATTATTTTCGGTCCCGTGGTGGTTCTTGCCGTCGAATTTCGCTTTGAACTCTTAGCAGGGGGAATTGAGGAAGGGACACCCGCTGATGGAAGTGTTTGTCCCACAATTGTTTTAACCGCACCTCACCCGCTTAACAAAAAAATGCGTCGCACTCTGAGATGAAATCATTCGCCTTTTCCCACAGGCCACCGGGTGATCGCCCTGGCGGTGTTATTGAGCATCTGCGGCGCGGTCGAGCGGGCCGCGGCGCAGAGTCTGACGATCACCCGCACCAACCAAGACATGGTCCTGAGCTGGTTCGGCGATGACGGGGTGGCGTACCAGCTCGAATCGAGCCCCGACCTGAGGACATGGACCAATCTGGGCGCGGCGATGGCCGGCACCGGGAATTACATCAACGTGATGCAGCCAATGGGCGCCCAGAGCCGGGCCTTTTTCCGGCTGAAGCTCCTGGGGGTGCTTTCCGCCGTCTTTAACCCCGGGACGGGGGTGCTGACCATCACCGGGGATGCTCTGGACAACACGTTCGTGGTGAGCCGCGACGGCGCGGGCAATCTGCGGATCAATGGTGGCGCGGTGATGATTACGGGCGGCGTCCCCACGGTCGGAAACACAACGATGATCCGGATCCTCGGCGGCGCGGGGGCGGATCAGATTTCGCTCGATGAAACCAATGGCGCGTTGCCGGCGGCGGAATTACTTCGGCGAAGGCGGCAACGACATGTTGACCGGCGGCTCGGGCAACGACGTGCTCATTGGCGGCCCGGGCGACGATGCCCTGCTCGGGAAAGGAGGCGCCGACACGCTGCAGGGCGGCGATAACAACGACACGCTGATCGGCGGCGATGGCGATGACCAGGTCTTTGGCGAAGCGGGCAATGACCGTCTGATCTGGAACCCCGGCGACGACACCGACCTGAACGAGGGCGGGACCGAAACCGACACGGTGGAGGTGAACGGCGGGAATGGGGCAGAAGATTTTCACCACCACCGCCAACGGCACCCGGGTGCGTTTCGATCGCGTCGACCCGGCGCCGTTCTTCCTCGACATCGGCACCTGCGAAAGCCTGATTCGTCAACGCCAATGGCGGGAATGATTCATTCAGTGCGACCGGAAACCTGGCGACGCTGATTCAGATCACGGTCGATGGCGGGGCCGGCGACGACACCTTGCTGGGCAGCAACGGAGTCGATCTCCTATTAGGCGGCGACAACAATGACTTCATCGACGGCACAGCAGGGCAGCGACACGGTCTTCGGCGGCAACGGCGACGATACCTTCCAGTGGGACCCGGGCGACGGGAGCGACACCATCGAAGGCCAGGCGGGCAATGACCGGCTGGTCTTCAACGGCGCCAACATAGGCGAAAACTATGTCGTCTCGGCCAACGGCGCCCGCGTCCGGTTTACGCGCGATGTTGGCACCGTCGTGATGGATCTTGACGACCTCGAGAATCTCGAGGTGAACGCGCTGGGCGGAGCCGACAATTTCACAGTCCTCGACCTGACCGGAACCGATCTGACCGCCATCAAGGCGAACCTTGCTTCCACGATTGGCGGCAGCGCAGGCGATGGATCGGCAGACAACGTCATTATCAATGGCACCGCCGGGGATGACATCGTCACGGCGACGTTCCCGGCGGGCGATCTTTTGGTCACTGGTCTCCGGGCGAGCGTGACCGTGCACGGATTCGAGCCGGCGCTCGACACAGTGCGGACGCTGGGAGGGGGCGGCGACGATGTTATCGATGTCTCGGCGGTCGGCGCGGGTGGCCCTCTCCTGGTCCTCGATGGTGGGGCGGGCAACGACATCCTGCTCGGTAGCGTGGGCAACGACACCCTCCTCGGCGGCGACAATGACGACGTGCTGCTGGGCAACGGGGGCGTTGACACGCTGGATGGAGGCTTGGGCGAGAACACGCTCATCCAGGATGGCAGCAATGTGACCACTGGCATCGTGTCGATCTTCGGCGACGCCCTCGACAATACAATCACGATCAGCCGCGACGGCGCCGGCAATATCCTGTCCAACGGAGTGGCGATACCGGGGGCGACGGTCGCGAATACGGTCCTGATTCGCGTCTTCGGCCTGGGGGGCAACGACACGATCGCGCTGAATGAAGCCAACGGCGCTCTGCCCACCGCGACGCTCTTTGGTGGCCCGGGGAACGATACGCTGACGGGCGGCTCGGGCGGCGATCTGCTCTTCGGCGGGATCAATAACGACACGCTCCTTGGCAAAGGTGGCTTCGACTTTCTCTTCGGCGGCGCGGGCGACGACACGCTAACCGGCGGAGACGCCGATGATCAGGTCTTTGGCGAGGCCGATACCGATCGCCTGATCTGGAACCCGGGCGACGATACGGACCTCAACGAAGGCGGTGGCGGAACCGATACGGTGGAGGTGAATGGCGGAAACGGCGCCGAGATGTTCACCACCACCGCCAACGGCACGACGGGTGCGCTTCGATCGCATCGACCCGGCGCCTTTCGCGCTCGACATCGGCACCTGCGAATTGTCTGGTCGTCAACGCCAATGGCGGGAATGATTCATTCAGTGCGACGGGAAACCTGGCGACGCTGATTCAGATCACGGTGGATGGCGGGGCCGGCGACGACACCTTGCTGGGCAGCAATGGCATCGATCTCCTAATAGGCGGCGACAACAATGACTTCATCGACGGCACAGCAGGGCAACGACACGGTCTTCGGCGGCGCCGGCGACGACACCTTCCAGTGGGACCCGGGCGACGGGAGCGACACCATTGAAGGCCAGGCTGGCAACGACAAGCTAATCTTCAACGGCTCCAACATAGGCGAAATGCTGGCCGTCTCGGCCAACGGTGCGCGCGTCCGATTTACGCGCGATGTCGCCAGCATCGTGATGGACATTGACGACCTCGAGAATCTCGAGGTGAACGCGCTGGGTGGAGTCGATAATCTCACGGTCCTCGACCTGACCGGAACCGACCTGACCGCCATCAAGGCGAACCTTGCTTCCACGATTGGCGGCAGCGCAGGCGATGGATCGGCAGACAACGTCATTATCAATGGCACCGCCGGGGACGACATCGTTACGGCGACGTTCCCGGCGGGCGACCTTTTGGTCACCGGCCTCCGGGCGAGCGTGACTGTGCACGGATTCGAGCCCGCGCTCGACACGGTGCGCATGCTGGGAGGGGGCGGCGACGATGTTATCGATGCCTCAGCGGTCGACGCGGGTGGCCCTCTCCTGGTCCTCGATGGCGGGGCGGGCAATGACATCCTGTTCGGCGGCGTGGGCAACGACACTCTGCTCGGCGGCGATAATGATGACGTGCTGATGGGCAACGGGGGCGCTGACACGCTGGATGGCGGCCTCGGCGACAACACTTTCATTCAGGACGGCGGCAATGTGACGAGCGGCATCGTGTCGATCTTCGGCGACGCGGGCGGCAACACGATCACGATCAGCCGCGACGGCGCCGGGAATATCCTGTCCAATGGCGTCGCCATTCCCGGGGCGACGGTCGCGAATACGGTCCTGATTCGCGTCTTCGGCCTGGGGGGCAACGACACGATCGCGCTTAATGAAGCCAACGGCGCTCTGCCCACCGCGGCGCTCTTTGGTGGCCAGGGGAATGATACGCTGACGGGCGGCTCGGGCGGCGATCTGCTCTTCGGCGGGATCAACAACGACACGCTCCTCGGCAAGGGTGGCTTCGACTTTCTCTTCGGCGGCGCGGGCGACGACACGCTGACCGGCGGCGACGCCGATGATCAGGTCTTTGGCGAGGCCGACAATGACCGCCTGATCTGGAACCCGGGCGACGATACGGACCTCAACGAAGGCGGTGGCGGGACCGACACGGTGGAGGTGAACGGCGGCAATGGCGCCGAAGTTTTCACCACCACCGCCAACGGTCTCCGCGTGCGCTTCGATCGCATCGACCCGGCGCCTTTCGCGCTCGACATCGGCACCTGCGAAATGCCTGGTCCTCAACGCCAATGGCGGGAATGATTCATTCAGCGCGACGGGAAACCTGGCGACGCTGATTCAGATCACGGTCGACGGCGGGGCGGGTGACGACACTTTGCTGGGTAGCAATGGCATCGATCACACTGCTGGGCGGCGACAACAATGACTTCATCGACGGCCAGCAGGGCAACGACACGGTCGTTCGGCGGGGCCGGCGACGACACTTTCCAGTGGGACCCGGGCGACGGGAGCGACACGCATTGAAGGCCAGGCTGGCAACGACAAGCTGGTCTTCAACGGCGCCAACATAGGCGAAAACTATGTCGTCTCGGCCAACGGCGCCCGTGTCCGATTTACCCGCGATGTCGGCACCGTCGTGATGGACATTGACGACCTCGAGAATCTCGAGGTGAACGCGCTGGGTGGAGTCGATAATCTCACGGTCCTCGACCTGACCGGAACCGATCTGACCGCCATCAAGGCGAACCTTGCCTCCACGATTGGCGGCAGCGCGGGCGATGGATCGGCCGACAACGTCATTATCAATGGCACGGCCGGAGATGACATCGTCACGACGACGTTTCCGGCGGGCGACCTTTTGGTCACTGGCCTGCGGGCGAGCGTGACCGTGCACGGATTCGAACCGGCGCTCGACACGGTGCGCATCCTGGGGCTCGGCGGCGACGATGTTGTCGATGCCTCGGCGGTCGGCGCGGGTGGCCCTCTCCTGGTCCTCGATGGTGGGGCGGGCAACGACATCCTGCTCGGTGGCCTGGGTAACGACACCCTCCTCGGCGGCGACAACGACGATGTGCTGCTGGGCAACGGGGGCGTTGACACGCTGGATGGAGGCTTGGGCGAGAACACGCTCATCCAGGACGGCAGCAACGTGACCACCGGCATCGTGTCGATTTTCGGCGACGCCCTCGACAATACGATCACGATCAGCCGCGACGGCGCCGGCAATATCCTGTCCAACGGAGTGGCGATACCGGGGGCGACGGTCGCGAATACGGTCCTGATTCGCGTCTTCGGCCTCGGCGGCAACGACACGATCGCGCTTAATGAAGCCAACGGCGCTCTGCCCACCGCGACGCTCTTTGGTGGCCTGGGGAATGATACGCTGACGGGCGGCTCGGGCGGCGATCTGCTCTTCGGCGGGATCAACAACGACACGCTCCTCGGCAAGGGTGGCTTCGACTTTCTCTTCGGCGGCGCGGGCGACGACACGCTGACCGGCGGCGACGCCGATGATCAGGTCTTTGGCGAGGCCGATACCGATCGCCTGATCTGGAACCCGGGCGACGATACCGACCTCAACGAAGGCGGTGGCCGGAACCGACACGGTGGAGGTGAACGGCGGCAATGGCGCCGAAGTTTTCACCACCACCGCCAACGGCACTCCGCGTGCGCTTCGATCGCATCGACCCGGCGCCTTTCGCGCTCGACATCGGCACCTGCGAAAGCCTGGTTCTCAACGCCAATGGCGGGAATGATTCATTCAGTGCGACGGGAAACCTGGCGACGCTGATTCAGATCACGGTCGATGGCGGGGCCGGGCGACGACACCCTGCTGGGCAGCAACGGCGTCGATCTCACTGCTGGGCGGCGACAACAACGACTTCATCGACGGCAACCAGGGCAGCGACATGGTCTTCGGCGGAACCGGCGACGACACCTTTCAGTGGGACCCGGGCGACGGCAACGACACGGTCGAAGGCGAAGCCGGCAACGACCGGATGATCTTCAACGGATCTGCCATCGCCGAGATCCTTGCCTTCTCCGCCAACGGGCCGCGACTCCTCTTCACTCGCAACGTCGGCAACGTTGTCATGGATGCGAACGGGATCGAGCGGTTCGACCTCCAGGCGCTCGGCGGCGCCGACGCGATCACGGTGAACAGCCTGGCCGGCACGAACGTTACGCAGGTGAACGTGGAACTGGCCGGCACCTTGGGCGGCGCCACCGGCGATGCGCAGGCGGATGTGGTCACCGTCAACGGAACGGATCTTCCGGATACGTTCAACGTCGCGGCCAACGCAGGTGTCGTCGAGGTCTTTGGCCTCGCCGCGCAGGTGCGAATCCTGCACCCCGAGGTCGCCAGCGACAATCTCACAATCAACGGCCTCGGCGGCGTCGATATCTTCAACATCGGTCCCGGCATCACTACGCTGATTGGGCTCACGACCAATCAATAATTGCCCGCGGCAAACGCGATTGGTGGTTGCTTGTCTGGAGGCGTTCTCATACAAGAGCCGAAATTGGAGCCTGAGCATGAGAAAAAACCAAAACACCCTGCATCATCCGATCGATCAACTTCGACCTGCCTTCGTGGCTCTTGCGCTCGGCGCCTTGAGCGCATGCACGACCACCAACAGTTCTTCGCCGAACCAGTTGACCCCCGGCGGAACCAGGAGTTTCGAACAGGCGGACGCCAATCACGACGGCAAACTTTCGCGCGACGAAGCGAGCGATTATCTGGTGATTGAGATCTTCGAGTCACGCGATTCGAATCACGATGGAAAAATGACGGAGCAGGAATGGACCGGGGGTGATGCCTCCCGGGCTCGCTGACTTTAAGAAACGCGATGCCAATCATGACGGCGTCGTGACGCTGCCGGAAGCGATGGCCTATGGCCGCAAGTACGGTGTCGTGAACAAGATCATGGCGGAGGCGGACACCAATCACGACGGGTATCTCGAGCGCAGCGAAGTGAAGGCCTATTACGCGAGTCGCGAGGGTCCGCCGAACTGAGGACCTGATACAGTTACAATCCTGGCGGAGACGGCCGTGATCGCCGACCGGGTCTCCCTCTCCGCGCGACCGCAGGTCCTCCGCTGCCGTCAGGCGGGAATCGTTTCGAGTTCCTTCGCCGCCTTCGCGCTTTCGTCCAGACGGTGCTTCTTCGCGACCGCCGCGATCCCCCCTCTGGTCTTCTGGAACATGTCGAAGCTGTCGAGCTCTTCCGCGGTCGGCTTCTGCAGGGCGAGGTCGGTGTAGCGGTAGCGTGCGGGATCGTTGACGACCCGCTTGGTAATCGCCTTTTGTCGCTGATATCCGCGCCAATAGCTGAACCCCTTGCGCATCATCTCCAGCGCGAGGCTCGGATAAAAGACGATCGCTGCTTCGCGCTTCATCCCCGGGCGGCGTGAGCGGCGCCGTTTGCGGCGGGCTACTCCGCCTTCCAGGGTGTGCACGCGCTCGTTCTCATAAAGCATCCTGAATTCGTTCATGTACTGGATCGCCTTGTGCGGCCGACCGTTCTCGAGGCGTGCATGCCGGCGACCGACCGTTTCCATGTGTTCGTAGGTGAAGTAGGTGTCCCAGGCGGCTTTGTAGGTTTCCTCCCATTCCGCGTCCGACATCTTCGGATGATGCGAAACGCGATGATGGAGGTCGTATTTGTTCAGGTCAGGGTCCATCCACGCGCCCGCCTCGTGTAGCTTGCGATGGTCCTCCGATCCAGGAAGCGGCGTGAGGAAGAAGAACTCCAGAATATCGACCGGCAGCTCGCGTTGGATGATCCGAATGTCACGCAGGATCGACTCCTTCGTGTCGGCTGGAAAGCCGAGGATGTAGCCGCCCCACGTATAAACGCCCCGCTCGTGCCACGCCTGAAACATGGTGCGATACTCGGTGATCTTGTTCTGCTTCTTGTTCGCCGCGAGCAGATTGTCCGGGTTGATATTCTCCAGCCCAACGAAGACACGCCTGACCCCGGCGCGCACCGCTTTGTCGATGAAATTGGGCACGCGGTGACACAGGGTGTCGACCTGAATGGTGAGATTCGCGCCGAGGCCTTCTGTTTCGCGCAAGTGGATCAGCCGATCGAAGAAGTCCTCCCAGTGCTTGTTGCGCACCAAATTGTCGTCCGTGATGAAGAAGGCCTTCACCCCCTGCGCCAGGTTCTCGCGCACCAATTTTTCCAGATCATCGGGCGTGCGGAAGCGGCTCTTGCGACCCTGCACATTGATGATCGTGCAAAAACTGCACGCGAAGGGGCAGCCGCGTCCCAGGTCGAAGCTCGACCAGTTCCCCCAGTTGCGCTGAATCGATTCGGGCGGCAGCACCGGATAAGGCACGCCGGCGATGTTAGGCAGATCTGCGAGGTAATTGTAGATGGGCTGGAGCTGGTCGTTCCATGCATCGAGGAGAAGACGGTCGAGTCGTCCCTCCTCACATTCGCCCGCGAAGAGCGAGCAGCCCATGTCCAGCGCCTCCTGAATCTCTGGCGGCCTGTGTTTCAACATCGAGAGGCAGCCCGAAACATGGAAACCGCCAATCACCACCTGCAGCCCGGCAGCGCGGAACTCGCGCGCCAGATCTAGCGCATGATGAAACTGGTTCGACTGCACGCCGACCAGGCCAATGAGGGCCTTGGAGCCGCGCTTCTTGATCTCGCGAATGATGCGCGCGGGCACGACATGCTGGTTGCATTCGTCGATCGGCTTTAGGTTGAGGCGAACATTCGGGCCGAGCACCTGGCGCGCGTCGCAGTCCCGGGCGAGACCGTTCAAAGCGGCCAGCGAGTTGGAAGGGATAAGCGTGCGCCACCAGACAATCGGATAGCCGTCGTCGTCATAGTGCGACGGCTTGATCATCACGAAATCGAATTCGTCGCTTCCAGCGCTCATGGCGGGCAGCCTATTCCGTTTGTCCGGCCTCTCCAAGCCCAAACGCGCTTCGCCGTTAACGCTCCGCGCCTCATCACGCCACGCGGCGCAGCACGCGCACCCGCTCCCGGCCCTCGCGCCCGGCAAAGGCCACATCCGGCACATAATCCTCCAGAACTTCGTAGCCCTCCGCAAAGAGCGCCGTCAGTTCGGCCACGCTTAAAGGGAAGGGCGGCCCCTCCTCACCCGGATCGAGCGCCGGATTGATGAACCAGACCCCGAGCAGCAGGCCCCCGGGCCGCAACGTCAGGTCCACGCCGCGCCGGTAGTCTGCGCGCAACGCCGGAGGCAGCCCGCTCAGGCAGGTGTGCTCCAGCACCACATCAAACGCGCCGCGCATTTCCGGCGGCGGATTAAACATGTCGCCGGTCACGAAGCGTTCCGCCAGGTGCGGATACAGGGCGCGCGCCTCCGCCACCCCCGTCGGCGCGATGTCCAGCCCGGTCGCATCCAACCCGTGCTCCACCGCCAGCGCCACCTCATGCCCGTGGCCGCAGCCCGGCACCAGCGCGCGTCCCCGCACCGCATGGCGCTCCAGATACTGCTTCATCGGCGGCGACGGCCCGCCCTTTGTTCCAGAACACCTCGCCTTCCCGGTAGATCGCGTCCCAGTCCATGCGCCTCATTCAGCCCGTCGCCAGCGCGAAGTCAATTACGGGCAGACCGCGCGACCACACGGACGCCCTTCGATCCTCTCAGCGCGGACCGCGTCCGTCCAACCGCAAGCCCTCAACCCTCGAGGACCCTGACGTCGCGGCCTTTCCGCACGACCGGCCTGTCCGTGACGATGATGGTGGTGCCCGGCGCGAGGGCGTCGTAGACCTTGTGCGAAAAATCCGGGTTCAAGCGAAGGCGTGACGCGATCTTCTCGGCATCGACGCCGCGGCCGCTGCTCGTCACGGTCATCCACCGGCGCGACTGCGCGGCCGGGCGCCACCGAGCTTTGCCGACCGGTCGTGCCGTCGAGCAGCGAGAAAACGTGGTCGCCGAGCGATCCGCGTCCGTCGACCTCGACGGCGGCCCGACCGATGAGATTGCCGTTGCGATAGACGTAAATCGCTTTGTCGGCGGCGCTGACCACCATCGTGATCGGTCCGCTCGCGCTGCGTTCCGGGTTCCAGTCGTATTCATTATTGGCCAGCGGGCGCACCATCTGGGCGGTGATGTCCTTCGGCGCGAGCATCAGCCCGGGGCTGGACGCGAGATGCGGCACCGGGACCTTGCCATCACCCACCACGACGGTGCCGCCACTCGCTGTCGCGCTGAAAAGCAACTGCGAGAAATCAAACGGCATGCGGATGCAGCCGTGGCTCGCGGGATAGCCGGGCAGATTGCCCGAGTGCATGGCGATGCCGCTCCATGTCAGCCGCTGCATGTTGGGCATCGGCGCGTTGTCGTATTTCTTCGAATAATGCTCCTGCTTCTTTTCAAGAATGCTGAAAACGCCGCCCGGGGTAGCGTTTCCTTTGGTGCCAGTGCTGATGGTCGAGCGGCCGATGAGGATGCCGTTGCGATAGACGTGCATGGTCTGCTCGGGGACGCTCACCAGCACCATGAGCGGACCGGCCGGCGAGAGCTTCGGATTCCACCAATACTCGCCCGGCTTGAGCGGCCCGGTCGCCTTGCCCGTCGGCGTGCCTTTGGTGTGGGCGGAAGGTTTTTCCACCGCCTGCGCGGAGGTGAGCAGAGCGACGGAGAGGGCGAGGATGGTGAGGATTTTCATGAGGTAAATTAAGAAACGGAAAGCGGTATACGAGCAGGGCCCGCAACTGGGGGGAATAAGACCTTCGTCCTATGCCGGCGCGGAATCCGCCCGCGCCGTGGGCGGCGGTCTTCGGGCAGCTTATGCCAAAAAACAAGGCACGGTCCGTTTCGATCTCCGCGAAAGGCGTCGCGTGCCTTGGTCGCCGCGCAAAGCCTGTTTTACGCGGCCCATTTCGGGGCGGTGACGTCGGTCGAACCGCCGAGGCCCTGCGAGTCCGGAATGCGCGCGAGCGCGAGGTCTTCGGGGAGGACGTAGAGCCTTTCCAGCATCCGATCGAGAAGATCGAATTCCTGGCGCAACGCGGCGTGGCGCTCGGTGGGTAGCGTGTTGGCGAGATTGACGATCATCGCGCGGAGCCGTCGCGCGATCTGCACATTCGAGGCGCCGTAGAACCGGATCTCGGCGAACGCGAGATGCACGAAATCATCCCAATCTGGTGTGCGGAAAATCACGCGCAGCTTGCCTCTGGGGCCGAGAATGGAATCGGCGTAAAGATTGCGCCGGCCCGCTCTGCGCAGGAGGCGGTGAAGCTGGTCGATCGCGAGCACCGCGGTCGTCGGGTCGTTGATCGCCGCGGAAAGTGCCTTGATCGCGATATCGACGAGGATCCGGAACGCGAACAGCGGATCCTGCTCCATCGTGCGTTCGGAACCGAAAATCACGCAGTCGCGCAGCACATCGTCGTCGATCGCCGCGGCGCCGCCGTGGAGCACGAAAAGCGGCTCCGCGGCGCCGACGAAATCGCCCACCTGCGGCGCGAACTCGATCACGACGTCCGCCCTTTGCGCCTCGGCGATGAGCTGCGGAATATTCACTGCGAGGATGACGCCGGATGCGCCTTGGTGCAGGATTGTCCGCTCCACCGGACCGGCGTCCTGCGGCGTCACCGCGGCGCTGGGTGCACCCGTGAGTTTTTCGGGATAGACGCTTTCGATCACCCGAAGCCCTGCGTCACCGACGCGCCCCACGAGGCTCACCGGGCGCAGCAGCCGCGCGGCGTAGTCGATCAGAAACATAAAAGCCGTGAGACAGATGAGGCCGAGCACGCTGGTAATCCACGTGAAGAGCGGCGGCACAGATGTCTCAATGTGGTTCAGCGTCCTGATGGCGAAGAGGAAGGTGAACACGAACAGACCGACCGTGTAGCGGATGACGTTGTCGCGCAGCAGCGTGGTGGCAATAATGCGCGGCGTGTATTGCCCGCTGGCGACCTGAATCGCCACCAGCAGCGAACCGAACGTGAACACGACAAAGGACAACGTCAGCGTGATGACCGCGTTGGCGATCGCCTTGGCCCCGTCAACCCCGAGATCAACCGACAACCAGCCCATGTAGGGCTCAATTGCGGTGACAATGATCCTGAACACCCGCTCGGCCAAACCACTCGCGACCGGAACGATCCACAGCGAGGAGCGCAGGTAGCTCCTGAGACGGTAGCGCGTGTTCCAGTTCATCTCTCAGATGGTCTTACTCGGCGCGGCACCAATCCGTCAATCGAGCGCTTGATCTGCTCGACTGAATCACACCGCTTCACAAAGCCGCCGATTGGGCGTGTGAAAATTTAGCATGTAAGAAGATCCTTACTGCTGGGTGCGGGGCAGGAGCCGAGGCATTTCAGATGCAGCGGCGGCCGGGCGCACAAATCGTGGCTGTCGATTTCAGCCAATCGTCGGGTCCCGGCGGCGGGTTACGGGGTGGCGATCGGCGGCGACGTTGTACAGCGAAGCGACCAAGCCGCTACGCGAAGAGGTGGTCTGCTTTGCGCGCGAGAAACTGGCCGCTTCCTACCTCATGCGGGCTCGATTCACGAGGCGTTCAAATCGCTCCGGACCAACCGGCGCACAAATCGTCGGCCCGGCCCAATTCGCAATTAGGGCCAGTCTGGCGGGTGCTTGGAGTCTCCTGACTCCCCTTTAATGTCTCCAAGTCCGCCCTTGGCATCTTTCCTGGGCTTCAGATCCCGCACCCGGACTATTGGTTTCTTTTTTGGGGCTGATTTTGATTTTGCCTTCATCTGGCTTTTACCTCCTTTTCCGGCGTCCTCCCTTCCAGTGTGTTTCCGAGAAGTTGCCGGAGCAATTAAATTGTGATCCACAGCGACGAACGCAGGTAGCTCCTAAGGCGGTAGCGCGTGTTCCAGTTCATCTCTCCGATGGTGTTACAGCGCCGCTTCACAAAGCCGCCGATTCCCGGGCGATTTGGGAGCCGGGTGAGCCTGGGGCGTCGGACGTCTCGCAACGATTTCTTCGTGGTGTTTGGGCGCGCTCGCACGTTATCCTCATCTCAAGAACGTGGCATGAGTGTAATCGGAACAGTCGAGAGCCTGTGGCGTTATCCCGTCAAGAGCATGCGCGGCGAAGAGTTGAATGAACTCTTCGCAGGCTACGCTGGAGTTTATGGTGACCGGTTGTTTGGTTTCGCCAGTTCAGCGAGTCCAAAGGGATTTCCCTTCTTCACCGGACGCGAGCAACGCCAGATGGTCCGTTATCGACCGCGTTTTCGAAATCCGGACAAAGCGGCCAGGCCGATCAATCAGGCCGAAGCGGAAACGTTGTCTCCCTTGGTGAATCCGATCTCGGCGAGTCCCGCCGAACTGATGATCGATGTGGAAACACCCGATGGGAAGACTTTCGCGATCGACGATCCGGCCTTGCTCGAGACAATCCGCCTCGGTCTCGAAGACAAACATGAACTTACTTTGCTGCGCTCAGACCGGGCGATCACCGATTGCCGCCCGTTGTCGATCTTCTCCGTGCAAACGGCGAAGAAGCTTGGCGACGAAGTAGGCGTCGCTGTCGATAAGCGCCGCTTCCGGGCCAACATCTATCTGGATCTGACTTCTGCCGGGGGCTTCGCCGAAGATCAATTCGTCGGCAAAACGCTGCGCATCGGATCGAAGGTCGTCGTCTCTGTGCTGGCGCGCGATGGGCGCTGCATGATGATCGTGCTCGATCCCGACACTGCTGAGAAAACGCCCGCGATCTTGAAACAAGTCGCGCAGGCCCATGAGGGTAAGGCCGGTGTTTATGCCGCCGTGCTGGTCGAAGGCACCTTGCGCAAAGGCGACGCCGTCGAGTTGTTGGACTAGCACCGAGCAGGCGCGCTTGCTCCGCGTGCGCCCTTGCCTTTTCCCGGCGGCGGCTGACGATTTATGCATGGCAAAAATGCGTGCGGTGCAGGTCTCGCAGCCCAAGGGACCCTTGGAGATGGTGGAACGGGCGATTCCCGAGCCGCCGCCGGGTTGGGTGCGGGTAAAGGTGGAAGCATGCGGCGTCTGTCATAGCGATTCGTTAACCAAGGAAGGACTTTGGCCCGGGATCCAATACCCTCGCGTGCCGGGTCACGAGGTCATCGGATCCGTCGACGCGCTCGGCGAGAACGTGCGCGGCTGGCAGAGTGGCCAGCGCGTCGGCGTCGGCTGGCATGGCGGACATTGCGGTTACTGCAACAACTGCCGCCGCGGCGATTTCTTTGCCTGCCTCAACTCGCTGCTCACGACCGGAATTTCATTTGATGGCGGCTATTCCGAATACATGGTCGCGCCGGCGGAAGCGCTCGCGCTCGTCCCGGATGATCTTGGCGCCATCGACGGCGCGCCCCTCATGTGCGCTGGCCTCACGACTTACAACGCGCTGCGGAACAGCGGTGCGCGCGGGGGCGATCTCGTGGCCGTGCTCGGAATCGGCGGGCTGGGCCATCTCGGGGTGCAATTCGCCGCCCGGATGGGGTTCAATACGGTCGCGATCGCGCGCGGCCAGGAAAAGGGCGCGCTCGCCCGGCAGCTCGGTGCGCGGCATTACATCGACAGCCAGGCGCAGGATCCCGCAGCGGAGTTGAACCGGCTCGGCGGCGCGAAGGTGATTATTGCCACCGTGACCAATGCCGACGCGATGAATGCAGTCATGGGCGGGCTCGGCGCGAATGGTGTGTTTATGGTCCTCGGCGCCGCCGGTCCGCTCGCCGTCGACCCGATCCTGCTCATCACCGGGAAACGCACGGTCCAGGGTTGGTATTCCGGCACGTCGATTGATTCGCAGGACACCCTCAACTTCAGCGTCGCCGCCGGGGTGCGATCGATGAACGAAGTTTACCCGCTCGAGAAAGCGGCGGAGGCCTACGAGCGGATGATGAGCGGCAAGGCCCGCTTCCGCGTCGTGCTGAAGGTCGGCTAGCGCGATGTAACGGAATGATTTGGATACTGGCGCTGGCGGGTTTCAGCCCTGGGAAGCTCGAGCGCCTGCTCTCGCTGCCTTCTCGTCGCCGAGGCTTTTGTCCGGGATAAACGGTCTTGACCCGGAGTCGCTCCGGTCTCGGAGTGGACGGATGAAAACAAAAACAATCGGTTTAGCCATGCTGCTTTCCATCGCGGCCGGCGCAATGTGTTTCGCGGACCCAAACCCAAGCATGGGCACGTGGAAAATAAACGAAAGCAAATCGAAGATTGGCGAAGGGATGGCGCGGATCTCGATGGTGGTCTGGGAGAAAGCTGGCGACCAGGATAAATGTACGGTCGACGGAACTGACGCTGAGGGTAAGAAAATTCACACCGTCTGGACCGGGAAGCTCGACGGCAAAGACTATCCGGTCACCGGCGATCCCTCATCCGATACTCGCTCGTTCAAGTTGAACGGTGCGAACACCCTGGAGATGACGAGCAAAAAAGCCGGCAAGGAAGTTGGTGGCGGCACGGTCGTCGTGGCGCCCGATGGCAAGACGCGCACGGTCACAAACACGATGACGAACGCCAAGGGCGAGAAGGTGACCAGCACCTTGGTTTACGACAAGTCTTAGGCGACGAATGCGGACGTAACGCCACGCGTCTCCACCTCCGCAAAATTGGACCCCACCGCGGCCGGACGTGAAGACGTCCGGCCGTTTCTTGTGACAGCGTTAGCCGGTCAAAGCATGCGGACGATGCCATCGCGGTCCACACTTCGCCCAACGGCTGTACTTTACGGCAGTGACGTGCCGCTTCGCGCACGGATGAAGGTGGCATCGCCGGCGTTGATCACGCCGTCGGCACTCACATCGGAACGGAAATTGGCCGCGCTGGCGGTTTGCCCGGTCCGGCTCCGCGCCTGCAGCACATCGGCGGCATTCACAGTCCCGTCGCCGTTGCTGTCGCCGGGAAGAATCCGCAGCGGGATGGTCAGATTGCCGGCGACACCGCCATTGACCACGCCGGAGAGGGTCACATTGAGGAGCTGCGCGCCGGCCACATTCGTCAGGGGAATGGTCACGGTGTTTCCGCTGATTGCCACTGTGCCACCATTGGCGACGCCGCCGCTGCCGACCGCGCCGGTGCCCGATGTCACCTGCGCCTGCGGACTTCCATTCACGCTGACCGCATTTCCAAACGTGACCACGATTTGGTAATCGTTCGTGGCGCCTCCGCTGCGGCATTCGATCTCTGGGGAGGCGCCGGAGAGAAGATTGATATCAAAACTCCCGGCGCCGCCGTGCGTCTTGCGCGAGACGGCTGTGATCGCGGAACTGATCGCGAAGGGGCCGCTGGTGGATGAGCTATTCTGGAATCGTTGGTCGCGAACGATAACCCGGACGCGGACATCGGGAATGCCCGAGGACGGGGATAACTGCCAGGCGTAGCTGGTGGCGCTGCCGGGCAGGTCGCGCACGATCGCGTGCCACGTGCGCCCTCCATCGTAGGACCCCTGGATGTCGAACGAGCGCAGACCTTCGGGCGCGGTGGCGCTCCACGAAATCGAGACGACCGATCCGCCGCCAAACATCTGGCCGGCGGAAGGCGACACCAGATTAACGCTCGGTGGCACCAGCCCGAGCCGCGGATCGTGCCGGATGGAGAAATAGCCGCTGGCGAAAAACCACGCCGCATCGTTCGAGTTGCCGCGTACCTGAACGGCCAGGCGCGCCCGATCGGTGCTGACGAACGGAAACTTCTGAAAGAACATGCCCTGGCCGCTGATGTTCAGCCCCAGCACCGCCGCGCCATCGGATTCCAGGACGACCACGGGCGAAATCGTTCCGTCGTTGACCGATCCGGTCCATTGCATGTCGGGGATTGGCTCGCCGGCGGTGAAAGTCTGGCCGGCGAGGTTGGTGGTAATGTTCAGCGATCCTGTGATTCGACCGGAAGGCACCAGCACCGGCACCTGATCCCAGCCCTCCTGGCCGGCTGCATCGACCGCCACGATCCGGAAGAATTGCGGCTGATTCGTCACTGCAAAATCAGGACTCGGAATCGTGATTTCCCAGGAACGCGCGTCGCCGGGGATGCTGTTCGCGAGCACGACAAATCGGTCCGGGTAATGGCCATCGGGCGAAAACTCAATCCGCTGCGCGGCGACCGCGTCGTCGCTCTGCACCGACCAGCGCAGGATATATTTCGTCCCCTGATCGAGCAGAAAATCCGGGTGCTGATAATCAGGCGAAGCATAGAGCTGTGTGAGCCCGGGCTCGACCAGGCGCACGACGGGTGGCGTGTTGGAAAAGTCGGGTGGTGACATGCGGAATGGCGAATACTGCACATTTGCCGCCCCGGGACCGCTGATTGGGTCGCCTTGTCCGGCGGGATTGCCCGGCGCTTGCGGCCCTGAGGGGTGATTCCACCAGCAGTTGCGAGCATCGGCGGAGGATCCGATGTCGAACGCATTGATGCCGGCACTGTTGCCTTCGAAGGAGTTCGGTGTGGTCGCGCTATTCAGCAATGGGCTCCCCTGATTGCTCATGCTCACCCCGGCAGTGTTGGCAATGAAACGCGTCTTGCGCACGTAAATGCTGCCGAAGGTGTTGGCATTCGCGCCGACGCTGTTGCTGGTGAAAACGCAGTTATCGAGGTAGAGCCCGTTGTCGCTGCTCAGGGCGCCAAACTGCGCGTTGCTGACAGCGCAGTATTCCATCCGCGAGCCGGTGGTGCTGTTGGTCTCGAAGAAGACTCCGTTCCAGGATTGGCCGTTGAGCCCGCGGAACGTGATCGGCGCACCGGGCAGACCTTCCAACACACCGTGCCGCGTGGAACGAAACCGAAGCCCCGCGCCGGAAACCGCTGCCTCAACAATCACACCTGGTTCGATGGTCAAGTCGCCACCCGGCAGGCTGGTGAACGGTTGGGTGAGCCGGTAGGGCAACCCGAGATTCGACCAGCGCGCCCGCCCCATGAAGCCGCCGCTGTCCACATCGATCGCGTTAATCGTGTTGCCGGTCGCGGGAATTGCGCTGCCCGCCAGCAATCCGCCCGTCAACGCCACCGGGTAGAGGTTGCCTTGGAGCACTGTGCCCGGACCAATTTGGTAATCACCTCCCGCCAGGACGAGCCCGGCGCTCGCATCCCCGCTGGCATGGACGCCATCGATAAAAAATGGCTGCACACTTTCCTCCCGCGCGACTGAGAGATGACTGCCGGTAAAAGTGTTCGTGGCCGTTACGTCCGCGTAACCGCGCAGAATGGAGAGGTCCGTGCCAGAAAAGGTGTTCTCCTCCCAGATCGAGAGCGCGTCGGATATACTGGCGAGGGTCGAGTTGAAAGTGCAGCGCTGCACGCGAACAAACGGCCGGATGGTGGGCAGTTCCTGCACCCAGAGAAGACCGTTCCCGGCAAAAGTGGAGTCGGCCAAAGTGGCGGTCGGTACCGCTCCCGACACGGAGCTGTCCGCCGAAGTCGGCAAACGACGCCTCCAGCAGCCCACCATCGATTTCAATCATCGGAGGGAACACCGCCGGATGCGTGAAGGAGATGCGGCCCCCCGGCTGCCCAAGGAGCCGCAGCGTGCCGAGCACCGTCAGGTTCACAGTGGATTGGAAGCTCACCTGCACGCCGGGCTCAACGTTGACCGTGGCACCGGCGGGGATGGTCAAATTGCTGCAGATCACATACGGACTGCCGGCCGCTGTCCACGCAACCGTCTGCCCCGGCCCGGGTTGTGGCGGCGGATTGCAGGATTGCGCCGGCGCTCTTTGCAGCGCCCGTAGGTCCGGCGCCGCCGTGGCGGGACCGCTGCAGGTCCAGCCTCCACAAAACACGGTCAGAAGAAGGACTGTGATGGCTTTAGGAAACATAGAGTGACGTGCCGGCGCGGTTTGATCTTCCCGGGTATTCCAAGGAAGCCCCCATCCGCACCAAGGCTCCTTTCATTTCATATCGCAGATCGGCCTGCTCCGGTCTTGTTCGGAAACGTAACGCCTCTGTTACCTAGGGGTCTCAACGCCGGGTGATGGAGCCGTCCGCGTGGTCCTCGGCCGAGTCCGCAGAGGAAAATATTCGTGCTACGCAGCGACAGTTGAGATGCGTAAGTTGCACGCAGTGACGACCCGCGGAGGAACAGGACGAACAGTTCTATCGCGACACCGAAAGCGTCGCGTTTCCGAAGCTCGATGATCATCAGCTTTCGTTGCTCGAACCATTGGCGGAGCGACGCACCGCAAAGCAAGGCGAGCCGATTTTCAAGGCCGGACAGCGCGACCTCGGCCTGACCGTTGTTTTGCGCGGCGAGATTGAAGTCTTCGAGCTGCGCGATGGAATGGAACAAATCCTCGCCACCGCCCACGAACGCGACTTCGTCGGTGACGTCGCGATGTTGCAGGGCACGTCGGCTCTGGCCAGCGCGCGGGTCACCTCGCCGGAGTCCGAAATCCTCTACGTGCCCGCCGCCAAGCTGCGGCGCGCGTTTGCCGAATTGCCTGGGGTCAGCGCGACGATCGTGAACGCGCTCATTATGCGGCGCCGCCGCTTGCGCCGCGATCGGGAATTCGCCGGGTTGCGTGTGCTCACGGAGCGCGGGGCGCGTGAGGGACGTCAGCTCGATGATTTTCTCGACAAGAATCATATCCCGCATCGACTGATCGAATTCGAGAGCGAACCGGGCCAGGCCCTGGCTAAACGGCTGCACCTGACAAATCGCGACCTGCCGGTGCTGATCACGCCGGCGGGCGTTCCGCTGCGCCGACCTTCCTTGCGCGAAGTGGCGCAGGTCGTCGGTCTGCTGCGCCCGCTCGCGTTCGAGAACGAAACCGAAATCATGGCGGACCTCGCGATCGTCGGCGCCGGTCCGGCCGGTCTGGCCGCGGCAGTTTACGCCGCGTCCGAGGGGTTGAAGACGGTCGTGCTGGAAAGTTACGCGCCGGGCGGTCAGGCCGGTTCCTCTTCGTTGATTGAAAACTTCTTTGGCTTCCCGACCGGAGTTAGTGGCGGCGATTTGACCTGGCTCGCTCAACTGCAGGCGTATCGCTTCGGCGCAAAATTTTCCACGCCATCGCAGGCCCTTTCGCTGCATTACGATGGCAACGATGAATACAGCACCTGCCTCCAGGTCGATGGCTGCGGGGCCGTCCTCCGGGCGAAAAGTGTCCTGATCGCGACCGGCGCTGATTACCGCCGCCTCGATGCGGAAGGGCGCGAACAATTTGAAAGCATGGGCGTCTATTACGCAGCCACCGCGCTCGAGGGTCAGGTGTGTCGGGGCGCCACCGTCATCGTGGCCGGCAGCGGCAATTCGGCCGGCCAGGCCGCGATGTTCCTTTCCGAAGGCGCCGCCAAAGTATTGCTCGTCGTCCGCGGCCCTGACCTCGCCAAGATGTCGACCTATCTTTCCCGCCGGGTGGAAGCGCAGAAGAACATTGAGATTCTCTTTCGCACCTGCATTCGCAAAATGTCGGGCGGCCAAATGCTCGAAGAAGCCGAGCTGGAAAATATGATCACTGGGGAACGGCGTGTCATTCGAACCCCGGCGATTTTTTCCATGATCGGAGCCAACCCGTGCACCGAATGGCTGCCGGCCGAGATCGAGCGCGACGAAAAAGGATTCATCAGAACCGGCTCCAGCGTGGCGAACGCTCCGGCCTGGCAAGCAGGAAGCCGCCAGCCCGGTCCGCTCGAGACCAGCCTGCCGGGCATTTTCGCCGCCGGCGATGTCCGCTCCGGCTCGGTCAAGCGCTGTGCCGCGGCGGTAGGCGAAGGCGGCATGGCGATCGCCGGCGTGCACACCGCCCTCGCGGCCTCGGCGGAGCGGGCCTAGGAGACGACGATGCCAGCCTGCCCGCACATCGACACAATCACTTCGATCAAACATCCGCAGCGTTTGGCGTGCGATGCGTGCGTCGAGATCGGCGCATCGTGGGTGCACCTGCGCACCTGCCAGCAATGCGGCATCACCCTTTGCTGTGACAGTTCACCGAACCAGCACGCCAGCAAACACGCGCGGACCAGCGGCCACCCCGTCATCGCCTCCGCTCAACCGGGCGAACGCTGGCTCTACTGCTACCCCGACGACGCCTTCGCCGAATACTAGCCGCCGTGGTGAATCCCCGGGGTGCGCATCCTCACATCATGGCTCACACCAACGCAGGACCCGCAGCGCACGCAGCGTATTCCATCGGCTGGGTCGGCCGTCACCCTCTTCGAGGGCGAAATGGACCGCGCCGGGATGCGTATTCTCGAGAAGCCACGTGCCGTCGGATTGCTGCCTGGAGCGGAGCAAATCGATCGCTTCGTCCACCCGCCGGTCTGGCGGATCGCCAGCCTCCCGGAAGTAGTCGAGCGCGCGCAGCACGTCGTAGTGCCAGCGGGTCGGAAACGAGAATTGCAGCCAGGCCGGGTCGACGACGGCGCCGGTCCTTTTGCGCCGGAACAACCGCCGTTCGAGCAGATACTCCTCACCCCGCCGGCGAGCGGCGATGGATTCCGCCGAGCCACCGGTGGCGCGTTCATGCGCGAGCAGTCCTTCCAAAACTCTGATTGTGGTGTGGAACGAAGAACGCAGGGAGCCGTTCTCGGCCTCACAATTCCATCCGCCGTCTTCAAGTTGCTCGCCGAGCAGCCTGGGAACCACACCGTCGACGTCCTGTTCGAAGTAAGCGCCGAGCGCAACCACCATGCCGTTGATGCACGGCTCGACCTCGCCGCTAAAGAACGGCTGGCCGGCGTGCTCCCAACGGCAGTGCTCCCGGACCAGCGCGACCGCCCGACGCACCTTTTCGTCGCGAGGGTAAACCCCAAAGTCCCGCAGAAGCTCGAGACTGTAGGCCGTGGCCGTCCAGGGCTGCGGCTCGTTCCGGTTCCACTTCCCATTTGGGAATAGAGCGCCGCTCGCCCATTGGCCGTCCCCGCCTTGCAACGCGAGCAGCCGCGCCCCCCACCCTTCGTTCGCCACCCGAGCCCGCTCCGCCTCGACCACTTCCGCCGGCGCATCCGCCAGATCGCACAACACCTGCCAGCGAATCGCAGGATCTGAATCGAGCAACCAATCCGCGATGATCACTAAGAGACGCTGATTTGGCTCTCGGCGCTTTTGTCACCGCAGCAGTCATCGCTCTCGCCTTTGCCATACTCGTCGTGGCGTTGCCACCAGAAGCCGGGTTCGTTGCGTCCTTTGGACGCCCGGTCGAGCCACTGATACGCGCCCCAAAGAGCGTCGAGCCCGCGCGCATAAGCGGAATAGGTGTGGTAGACGGCGCCGTCCTCCAGCGCGAACGCACTCATGCCCGGCCGCTCGCGGGTGTAGGTCGCGACGTCGGTCCCGGTCATGGCGGCTCCCTTGCTCGGTCCTTCCGATGTCGTGCGCGAGGATATCTCGGTCATCGGTTCCTCGCGTTCGTAGTTGTATTCGATGCCCTCGCGCTGTTGCTCCGGCGTGTAAGAGGCGTCGAAGTCGAAATTGAAATCGCTGCCAAATGACGACGCCCACGGAAAAGTCCAGCCCATCCGTTTTTTGTAACCCTGCAACTTGGCCAGCGGCGCGCGGGAGACGGCCCAAAGCATCACGTCATGATTCGCGAGATGAACGGCGAATCCGTTGAACCCGTCAGCGATCGCCGAGCACGCCGGACACCCCGCGGTGTAGTCCGGCCCGAACATGAAATGGTAAATAAGCACCTGCGAGCGTCCGCGGAACAGATCAGCGAGCGACGCTTTCCCATCGTCGGTCTCGAAACGGTAGTCCTTCTCGATTCGCACCCACGGTAACGCTTCCCGGCGCCGCGCCAGCTCGTCGCTCCGCCGGGTAATATCCTTCTCGGCGTCGAGCAACGCCAGCCGGGCCGCAAGCCATTCTTCGCGGGTTCCGGCTTTATGCTTTGTCATGCGTCAATCTGGTCGCACCGCAGTCGTCTGCCAAGCGGTGCGGCGAGCCACTCTTCGTGTGTTCCGGTCTTACGTTTGGCCATCGCTTAATTCTGCAGGATTTTCTGTCCCTTCATCGTCATCGACTTGTTTTTGCGGGCTTCGTTCGTCTCCCCTTTCTTGGTCTTCTTACCGCTGCTGTGTGTCGTCCCTTCAGGACTGGCCTTCTTCGTGTCATCCACAGCGACGATTAATTTGCCCCGGTTACCGCTGTGCGCCCCGGCTTGACGGCCGGTCGCGTTAGTATCACTAACCACTACGCCGGTTTTGTTTGGGGGATTGTTTCCGCCGCGCCATACTCCGCCATCCGTCCCGACCAATAACCGGCCCTGAGCGTCTGTCCCCGTCTGCGCCGCGGATTGCCGGCCGGTCGTCCTTGTATTGCCGGTCGCCACCGCGCCTTTGTTCTGGTTGTTTTTTCCCGCGTTGTAGACGCCGGTCTCTGTGGCCACGTATATTTTTCCCTGCGGGGCTCCTGCGTTCCGCGCCGTTGCCTTCTTCTGCTTGTCCCTTTCGCCGGCCTCCTGATTTGTCGCCCTCGGCTCCGCTGCTTCGATCGATCCGAGGCAAAGCATTACTCCCGTGATGATGTAGATGCGTGTTTTCAGTTCGTTCCTTCTGTTATTGCGGTAGCTCCGTGCCGGACTGCTCAGCGACCATGTAACTGGCGTACCACTCGGGCCAATTTGCGTCTCGCTGACCGCCCATGCGTTTCTCGTGCTCACCATGCGCGGCCTCGGCACGTTGAAATGCGTCGGCCAGATCGTTCGCTGAAGCGAACGTCGTCGCCGCGGCATCGATGCGACCCGGCAATCGAGTTGTGATTTCCTGCAGCAGCCAGCGGTTCCCGTCGGGATCCTCGAAGGAGGCAAACGTGAAATAGGAACGACCTTCAGGATCGCGACCGGTGACGCGCGGATTTTCCGTGGAGTTGTTGAACGGTCCGCCCGCGTAGTGGAACACCTCGCTCACGCTCACACCGCGGCCAATCAATTCCTCGCGGGCAGCGTCGACGTTATCCACTGCGAGGACCAGCTCCGCCGCGCCCGGCTTGGCCGCCGTGACGCCTTTCCCGAAAATGATCGACGCGCCGGATAGAGGCGGAGTGAATTGCAGAGCCCGAAACTTTTCGTCCGCGGCGTAGTCGATATCCAATCGAAACCCCGCTTTCTCGTAGAATGCCTTGGCTCGATCGACGTCCGACACAGGGAGGATCACCACTTCCAGTTTCATGTTCATAACTACGACCTCTGTCAGTGGGAGCGGGCCCTTCGCTCGTCAGTTACCCGGCGGAAAGCGGCGGAGCTCTTTACGGAGACGCCTGACCGGCTTGCCGTTGACGCAATTCTCTAAACGTCAGCCGGCAAGTAAAGTCACAATTCTGTGAGGAGCAGTGCTCTCACGCCTGCCTTGACGCCGGTCATGGAAGGTCTGACGAGCGTATCAGCGCAAGCCCGACGACGTTCGGTCGTCGTGGCCGAAGCCTTCGATTGCTCGGCCCGATTGCGAGCGCACGATGGAGGCGTCACCACTGTTTACGTCCCCGTCCGTGTTCACGTCGGAGCGAAAGCTGTTTGCATCCAACGTCTGTCCGCTGCGATTGCGCGTCTGCAGGACATCACCCGCATTCACTTCACCGTCGCCGTTGACGTCGCCCATGAGGAACCCAAGCGGCGCCGCCGTATCGGGCAAAGTCTGCCCGAAGGTGTCGGTGACGTTGCTCAGGGTGACGGTTGTTTGCCCGGCATCCACCGCCCCGGTGAGGTTCAATGTCATGCGGTTGCCACTGAACACAGGAGTGCCACTGATCGTGGCGCTTCCGGGGGGCGTCACCGTGGCGTTGCCGCTCACCACATCGTTGCTGAAGATAAAGACGAGGGTGTGATCCCCATTCGCACCGCCGCGGCGCGACTCAACCGCCGGCGGGCCGGTGAACTGCAGAGGCACATCAAATTCGCCTGCCGCGCCATGCATTTTGCGCGAGACGCCCGACACCATCTGCAGCGGCGCGCAGCCAGCTGACGGCGCCTGGATTGGGACCATGACGGGACTTCCGGTTTTAAAAAATCCGACGGTCGCCTGCGCCGTCGTGGGCGCCTGCATGGAATCGAACCGGAAAGTGTAGGCTGTGCCCCAGCGGATCGCATTTGCGTTCTGATTTTGCGCAAAGGTCTCTGTGTTCCAGCTCAGCGCGGTCATGGTCTGATTGCTCGCCCACGGCGTATTGCTGTAGCCGGCGCTGTTCAAGGTGCCGTCGTTCGGCGTCCCGGGATGGTTCACCGGAGCTTTGAAGCCGATGTTCGTTAGCGCCGCGCCGCATCCCAGCGGCACAGAGAAGGACTGAATCGCACGATCCAGATTCTCGTTATAGACCACATACTCGTAGTGGTAGACGCCGCTCGTTGGCCCGCTGACTCTGTAGGCGATGAATCCGATGCCGTCCGCGCCCGGCGCCGGCTCGAACCGCTCCCGGGTCGCGCCGGTCCAGGCGAAGATCGCCGGCTGTTCTCGGACCGTCGCCGCGGCCGGTGCGAAGGTGAAGGACGGCGTGCTACCTCCGACGTTGAAGCGGCGGTAAGAGGCGTTGTTGTACATGTTGCACTCGCCGGGGTGCCCCTGACACCACGCATACTCATGCGGCGTCACGTATTGCGTCTCGCCGAAATAAGACGCGCCCGGGTTCAGCGTGGTGTTCAGGTCGTCCACGTGTACCAGCACCCGATGTGTCGTCACATCGTGCGTATGGCCGCTGTGGTTGTTGTTCGGTGTGGGCGAATCATTGCGCGGATAGAAGCCGGTGAACGGGTTTGTCCACGCGCGCGAACCGATGCCGGTCTGACTTCCGTTGAGGCCAGTGCTGTAAGGATCAGAGCAACCGGAGCGGAGCCCACTCCCACTGCCGCCGCACCCGAAGCCGCACGCGTCCCCGTTAACCGCTGCAAAAGCGTGCTTCATCCAGCCCTGGCCGATCTGCTCGAAGCGTTCGGCGTTATCCGCGCCGCCGTTCATCCGGTAAAGATTCTGCGGAATCACGGGGTGATCGTTGCTTGGGTTCGACACCCAGTTCAGAGACATGGTGCCGGCGTTGCAGGAGGTGGTGGCGATGGCAAGACCAACGCGATTATTCACGGCGCTGCCTTGCGACTGGACCATCGATGGCATGTCACCCACAATTACGTCGGGGCCGGGATGCGTTCCTACCTCGGGAGCGTCTCGTCTCGCCGGCAGCGAGGTCTGCACGGACGCACCATTCTCTAATTGGATGACCTCGATTGGATACATCGCGATCGAAAACGCGATGCTCCCGGCTTCAGTTTCCGCGGCCTTCGGGTCGCCAAGTTGCTTTGCGAACTCGGGCGAGAAAAGCAGCCGCGCGTTTTCGAGTCGTAAGCCGTGAGTGCCCGCATCATAGCGGTAATCGAAGCGCTCGACGTTGAAATAGACGAAACCGGTTTGTGCATTCCGGAGTGCGTACTCGAAGCGCTCGCCCAAGGGCAGTTTCTCGAGCGTTAGTTCATGCGCCGAGCCCGCCAGGGCCGCCGGAGCCGCGCTCTTGCCTCCCGCGGGCACCAAGCCGAGCGCGCCCCCATCAGCTGCGCGAAAGGTGCTGTTGAAAACCACCGCGCTGAAGAACGACCCCGGGGAAACCGAAAACTCGAGCGGCGCTTGCTTCGCGTTTTCCGAGCCAAACTGCGGCGCATCCAGCAGCATCGTGACGACGCCGTGCGCCACATTGAGTTTCTCGATCGTGCCACTCAGCCCGGTGACGGCGCTGTCGCCGTTCTGCGCGAACGGTCTGGCGACAAAGACAAAAACGCCGACCGCGGCGAGGACGAGCGGAGCGAGGAGAGCAGGTTTGCTGAATTTGGATTTCATAGTGCAGTTTCGGTGGAAGAACGAGGGCTTGCCGCGCGCAAATTGGTGCGGCCACACGCAACCTTTTTAATCGTTTCGCATCTCAGGGAGAAGCCTCTTTTTTTGCCCGCTCGCGCGGCGAAACATCCGCCTGGGACCCCCGCCAGCCGCTTCGGCCTTGCCGAGGCGGCCGTCGCCGGGTCCGCTCGTAAAACTCGGAATCAAGCTGCCGATCACACCAAACCGTGCTTGAGCCCCACCGCCGACCAGGTATTCTCGCCAGCCATGCACCGCGACCATCACAGTTGGTATTCACACCGTCTCAGCCGCGAAATGGGCGTCGCCGTTTACGGGCATTACGGCATGCCCATCCTCGCTTTCCCCACCAGCATGGGCGACGAGCATGAGCAGGAAGGCCAGGGCATGGTCCGAACGCTCAGCCCCTACATCGAGCAGGGACGAATCCGATTCTTCTCCATCAACGGCGTGCAGAGCGATTCGTTCAACAACAAGGAGCGCACCCATTCCATCGCAGCTGGCTCCAGGCGCAATACGACGATTACGTCGCCAGCGAAGTCTTCCCCTTCATCGACTCCCAGTTGCCAGACGCCCGGCATCCCGATCACCACCTACGGCGCATCGCTCGGCGCCTATCACGCGGCCAACACCCTCTTCAAGCACCCCGACCGCGTGAAGCGCTGCTACGCGCTCTCCGGCGTTTACGACATGCGCGACTCCATGGACGGGATGTACGACGACAACTTCTACTTCAATAACCCGGTCGACTACATGGCCAACCAGAACGACCCCTGGTTTCTCCACCAATACTCGCGAGTTGCGACATCCACCTCGCGACCGGCACTGGCCCATGGGAAGTGCCCGGTCCCACCTACCAAATGTCCGCCGTGCTTGAACGAGCCGGGGAATTGCTCATCATCTGGACGACTGGGGCCCGAAAGGCGGACACGAATGGCCCTACTGGCATCACCAGATGTGGGAATACGTGGGCGCGCATTTTTGAATCGTTCGCATCGCCTGCGCGGACCGATCCACAGATTGCGCGGATTTGCGCAGATCTGTTTCCGAATCGTGGAACCTGGTCTCAGGCCAGCCTGCGAAAAACATCGCTGATGGCCGAGTCGAGTTCCGAAAGCTTGAATGGCTTGATCAGCACGGTCGCGTTTACCCGCTTAAAGAAAAACTCGATAACCGGATTGTTTCGGTGCCCGGTAAAAAAAATGAACCGCTGAGCAGCAGCCGGGCGAATCCGTGTCACCGCCCAGTAAAACATCTCGCCCCCGCTTCGCGGCATCATCATGTCGCAAACGATGAGGTCGAAGACCCCCTGCTTGATCTCGCGCACGCCCTCGACGCCGCTCGGGACCGAGGTCACCCTATAACCGCGGAAGACCAGGTGATCGCGGAGAACTTCCCGGAAATCATCGCGGTCTTCCAGGAGCAGGACCCTCTTGCCCGGTCCGACCGCGGGGTCCCGGTGAACGTCAATTTCGAGAGTGACGACCTTCTCAGGATCGAAAAAGGAAATTGCCTGTGGTCGACGCATATCCGCAAGCCGATGAGCAGAAAAGGTGCCTCTGGGGCCCTCCGACGTCGGACCCCCGGCTTTCTCTCTACTTTGAACCCGCTCGTTGCCCGCAATTCGCCCGCGCCTTGCATCGCGGTAATGCCAGTCCCGTCGAACCCATTCGGACACGTCTCAGCGTTTCGCGGCTGAAGCCGCCACGGTTCCCGGCACAATCGCGCCGACGAACTCCGAAAGCCTTCGCGCGCAGAAATCCAGCCCCACCTGGTCTGGGCCAGAAACGAGACGATGCACCAGTTGGCGCAATACCTCACGGACGACTGTCAGGGAGCATCGCGAGGGCCTGGGTATCCCAAGGCTATGCTCCATGCCTGGACAACACAAACCTTCCGCGGACAGCCCCAGTGCTGTCCGCGGAAGGAAATCTCTTTTGTGTAACTCGTTGCCAGGCGCCCGCGTTACGGCAGGGCGGCTCCTGACCGCGATCGCACGGCAAGGGCATCCCCGGCATTGATGTTGCCGTCGGTGTTCACGTCCGAACGGAAGTTCGTCGCATCAGTCGATTGACCGGAGCGGCTGCGCGTCTGGATCGTGTCACCGGAGTTGACGACGGCGCTGGCGTTCGTGTCACCGACGAGGACACCCATGCTAACGGCGACGTTGCCACTGCCCGCGCCACTACTGACACCTGTGAGCGTGACGGTGATCGTTTGGGCGGTGGTTACGCCAGTGAGATTCACCGTCAGGATGTTCGTTCCGCTGCCGGTCGCACTCGAGACGGAGCCAACGCCGGCCGAGAGAAAGACACCGCTGGCAGTGACGGGCGCGGCGAAGGTGACGACAACCTGATAGTCGTTGGTCGCGCCGCCGCTGCGGCATTCGATTCCGACCGGACCGGTCTGGGGCAGGTCGATGTCGAACGGGCCCGCGCCGCCATGCACCCGGCGAGAAACTACGCTGGTCGGGATCGGCGCCGCTCCCGAAGAAGGAGCGAAAGCGATTCCTCGGAATGCAGTATTGGTCGGCACTGTCGCCAAGCTCGTGAGCGTTCCGTTAATGGTTACATTGTAGCCGCTCGTGTCAGTTGCGGTTTGAAGCGTCGTGCCGTTGGTCACGTAAAGAGTCACACTGGAGCCACTCACCACACCGGTCAGACCTCTCGAACCTGCCAGGCCGACGATGCCATTCGCGACCCACGTGCCGCCTACGAGCGAATATTTCTGGATGCCGCCGCCATTTATCAGGCTGCTGTCATCTGCGACATAAACCGTATCAACACCTGCAACCCCGGCATCCAGGTCGGCAAAGAAGAATTGATAGGGACTCAACGGATTACCCCCAACCGCAACCGGAAAACCTGGAAGACTCGTGATTGTCTCGCCTGAAGTTGTCGGCGTCCCGGTGCCGACAGTGCCGAGCCGCAAGGCAGCGAGGCCCGCAGAAGTATAAAGCTGCCCGCCGAAGATATTAGTCGCGCGGAGATTGGTTTGGGTCGTGCTCACTTGAACGGACGTCGTTGCCCCCAGAGTCGCGTAGTGGACGCCATTGGTCCCGGCACTACTGCCGGTCCCGGTGGTCCAAATGTTCATGCCGTCGGTGCTAACGGCGCCGCGTATGTTGGCCGTGCCACCTGAGTAAGCGTCGGTCAATGCCGTGGTGGTGTCGATGGTTGCCGCGCCATCCAGGCGCCCGACAACCCGGTTCACCGCCGCCGCAGCGGTCCCGGCAACAGCCGCGGTTCCAAGGTCGGCATCATATCCCGTTGCCACCAAATATTGCCCATTGGTGGACAGCGTGAGAAGGCCCTCGCTGGTCGCTGTCCCGCTCGCGGTCAGTCGTCGGTTCGAACCGCTGACCGCCGTAGGCAGAGGGACCGACTGCACCAGAGTTCCGGCTGGGGTGTATTCGTCGAGAAACACTGCGGTCGCCGCACTGGACAATGCCGCCGCGCCGTCGCCCACGCGATAAATCACCAGATTGCCTGGCGTAAATGGCGCCGCGGATATCGTTGCCGCTCCTCCGAGCACTGCAATTACCAGTAGTAAAGCGCTCTTCACGATAAGATTTCTTTTCATCGTCATTTTGTCTTCCTGTTTAGTCTTCTTTTTGAGGCGTTTTGATTGAATCAGCGGCGCGAGCAACAAATGCCGGCGGCGTCTCCACGCCATTTTTCTTTTCGTTCGTCTTCACCCGCCTATCCGATTCCGAGCGGACGCTACATCGTCACTGATTGAAATAGCCAGACGTTTCGCGAGCTCCTCCGTCTATGTCGGCTCATCCCAATCGCCTCCGCCAGCGCCCTCATGGCAATTCCGTTCGCTTCCCGCTCTCTCACCTCGCCCTCGGGTTCTGTGATGACTGAACGAGAGGCTTGGATGCGCGGGCTTTCGCTCGCCTTCTTGCGCGCGACTTGGGGGAGAACAGGTACAACTCCGCGAGCGATGCCGAACGTCACCCCAAACAAGACTCGAGCGCGACGGACCGCCAGCGAACTGTCAGGACATCACACTCCTCTCATGTACCATTGACCCGACCGCATGACGCACTTTATCATCAGTGAAACAGGAGGATCACCATGGCCGAACCGAAAAAAACGAAACGCAAAGCGAAAGGCCCCGTTAGAGATCTAAAGGCGAAAAAGAATCCTAAAGGCGGCGGCGTAAGTCCTCGCGGCCGCACACCCGGCAAGATCAATATCAACTAACCTGGCTTGCCAATCTTGGCGACCACGCTGGCGCCGCGGAAGTCAGCCTTCGTAAATCTTTTCCGTCGGTAAGGCCCCCGAACAGCTCGCGCAGATCGAGTTCAAGGTGACGCTGCCGCCATGACCTAAAAATGAGTTCTTCTCGATCGACCGTTCTTACTCAGAAAGGTTGTTGACAAACTGTTCGTTAGGCGCCGGAATCCGGCGATGAAAACAAAAACAGTTGGTTTAGCCCTGCTCCTTTCGGTTGCCGCCGGAGCGATCTGTTTCGCGGCTGATAACCCGATGATGGGGACGTGGAAGCTGAATGAGGGCAAATCGAAGCTGGACGCTAACGGACCGAAGAACAACACCGTGCTTTATTCCGCCGCCGGAGAGAAAATGAAGATCACCGTGGACGGCGTGGATGCGAACGGCAAAGCGATCCACAGCGAGTGGACCGGCGCGGCTGACGGCAAAGATCATCCCGTCACCGGCAGTGCAGGCGAAAGCACCCGGTCCTACACGAAGGTCGACGAGCGCACCCTGGAGTTCACTTCAAAGAAAGACGGCAAGGTCACAACGAGTGGCAAGGTTGTCGTATCGGCGGATGGCAAGACTCGCACCGTCACCCATAGCGGAACGAGCGACGACGGCAAGACTTCAGCAGCACCGTCGTTTACGACAAACAGTAAGTCGAGAGGGTGCGACGCCAGACAGATCCGGTGTCGATCGTAAGGAGAGACGGATGGGAACCAGCTTCCCGTCCGTCGCCACCCGAGTTCCCATTGACCCCGGGGTGTCTGAGGAGTGTCCCCTTTACTAGGACGACGGAGACTGTTTTCCGCGCACGAACTTTAGTTCGGCTTCCTCGCCGTGCTGGTACGGGTCGGCCTGATTTATTCCCATCGCCGTGATGACCGCCGGCCGTTTTAACGGCCGGGTTGGTTTTCGTGACCCGAAATGTGATGTCGAAGGCTTGTCCGAGAGAATCCGGACGCGCCATTTGGATCCGGGCAGCGACGTTACTTCGTAGCTTTTCGTCATTTGCGAGTTCCCGTCGCCTCGTGGGTAACGCCCTTCGGCGCCGCGGAAATCAATTGTGCATTTCGCGTTGGGTTGGAAGTAAACCGCGACGTCACCAGTCTTTGATGCCCATCCCAGTGTCGTGTCTGCGATCGGCAATTCAGCCGCACCAGCCGCCGTTTCCTTTCCGCCCGTCGCCTGGAGCGGCTCGATGGAGGCGGCAATCGCTTCGTAGTCTTTCGCGTATTTCTTTTCCGTCTTCTCAACGCCGACGCTGAAGAGTGCGAAAAAACTGGCCCTTCTGCGCTTCGAACCCGGTAACGACAACATCGGCGTGATGCGGCGCTACGAGCGCGGCCCGGACGGGACGTGGCACGACGGGCTGCTGATGGACATGCTGGCGGAGGAGTTCACGCCGAGCTGAGCGCGTCCCGCCGGTCGCGGAAGAACGCCAGCGCGCCGGCCTCGTCGGTCCACGGCGCCTCCGCGCCGTTGAAGCCGACCGCGTTCCACGCCGGGCGCCGGCTCGGGCGCCGTCCACGGCGCGACGTAGAGGTACGGCTCCTCGTGGTGCTCGTCGCCGGGCGAGCCGCCGTAGGTGACCTCGCGGTCGTCGAAGGCGATGTCGAAGTGCTCGGGCCAGAGATGGATCTCCGACGGCGCGGCGGCCTCGGCGCGCAGCGTCTCGAGCACGTCCCAGATGAAGGCGAAGTAGCTGGCGAGGCGTTCGGTGTGGGCGGGGTCGGCCGCGAGCGGCTCGCGCGTCTCCGTGCCGTCCGCGGCGCGGCGCACGAGCTCCGTGCCCTCGACGCGGACCTGCCCGCCGTCGGGGAAGGGCGGCGTGCCCCAGCCGCCGGGCGTGACCTCGAGCGCGATCTCGTTCCCGGTGGCCTGCACGCGGGCGGGGGAGACGACCTCCTCCGCGATCCGGTGCAGCGCGTCCCGGTTGCTGGCGAATGTCATGGCGTAATGGTCTGGGGGGTTGGCGAGACGTTACGGTGAGGAGCCTTCTGTGATCGATCCCCACGACATGATGTGCCAGGAGCTCGTCGAGGTGCTCACCGAGTACCTCGACGCCACGCTCGGCGCGCACGACCGCGCCCGGCTCGAGGCGCACCTGACCATCTGCGACGACTGCCGCGAGTACGTGGCGCAGTTCCAGCGGACGGTCGTGCTCACCGGCCGCGCCGACAGCGGAACGCTCGCGCCGTCGTTGCGCGACGAGCTGCGCAACGCGCTTCCGCGCGCGCTCGGATGAGAGCGGCTTTAACACTCACGAAATTCGCATTTCGGTTGCGAGGCTTGCCGAGTCGTCCTGCACTCCCTCCTGTTCCCCCCGTTCAGATCGTGCAGGGCCGCATCCGGCGGACAGCAGCCCGCCGGCGGGCCGCGACAACCCTCTCCTGCGGCCCGCCGGCGGCGTCCGTCATGCTCGTACGCATCCGCGTCGCCCTCGACTGCTCGCTGCCCGCCGAGCGGGTCCTGCTCGCCCTGCGCGGCGAGCCGTTCGCGTTCGCGCTGACCGGCCGCTGGGCGGGCGGAGGCGCGATCGTCGGCTGCGCCCCGGCGCGCGTGCTCGGCGCCGGACGACGACCCGTTCGAGGCGCTCGAGGACCTGCCGCGCGCCGCGCGGCGACGCCGAGGTCGGCGGCGGCTGGTTCGGCTGGCTCGGCTACGGCCTGGGCGCCCGCGTCGAGGCGCTCCCGCCGCGTCCGCCGCGCCCGTTCCCGCTCCCCGACGCCCACCTCGCGTTCTACGACCATGTCCTGCGGCGGGACAGCGAGGGCCAGTGGTGGTTCGAGACGCTCGACGGACGGCGGGCGGCGGCCGCGCGGGCGGCGAGGCCGCGGGCGGCGCGAGGCGCGGGCGACGAGGCCGGCGGCGCGGGCGGCGAGCGCCGCGCGCGCGCGTCGCCGCACCACGCCGCGCGGCTCGCGCACCTGCGCGCGCTGCTCGCCGCCGCGCCCGAGCCCGCGCCGCCCGCGCCCACGACGTTCTCGCTGCGCCCGCCCGGCGCGGCCGGGCACGTGGCCGCGGTCGCGGACTGCGTCGAGCGGATCGCGGCCGGCGAGATCTTCCAGGCCAACCTCTGCCTGCGGCTCGACGCGACCTACGCCGGCGACGTCGCCGAGCTCTACGCGCACGCCGCGCCCGCAGCTGCGAGCCCGCCTACGGCGCGTGCTTCCTCACGCCCTGGGGCGGCGATCGCGAGCCTCTCGCCCGAGCTCTTCCTGCGCCGCCGCGGCCGCGCCGTGACGACCGGGCCGATCAAGGGCACCGCGCCCACCGACCCGGACGCGCTGCGCGACTCCGAGAAGGACCGCGCCGAGCACGTGATGATCGTCGACCTGATGCGCAACGACCTCGGGCGCGTCGCCGCCTACGGCACCGTCCACGCGCCCGGAGGCGCCCGAGGCCCAGCCGCACGCCGGCGTCTGGCACCTCGTCTCCGAGGTCGGCGCGCGAGCTCGCCCCGGGCCACGGCGACGCCGCGCTGCTGCGCGCGACGTTCCCGCCCGGCTCGGTCACCGGCGCGCCCAAGGTCCAGGCGCTGCACGTGATCTCCCAGCTCGAGGCCACCGGCCGCGAGGTCTACACCGGCGCGATCGGCTACGCCAGCCCGCACGCGGGCCTGGAGCTCAACGTCGCCATCCGCACCTTCGAAGCCCACGGCGACCACCTCTGGCTCGGCGCAGGAGGCGGAATCGTCGCCGACTCTGACCCTCAGGCTGAGCTTGAGGAATGCCTCGTCAAAGCCCGCCCGCTGATCGCCGCCATCGGCGGCACCTCCACCAGGGGTCAGACCCCTAACAATCGAAATCGCCCTGAGCAGGGCTTTTCGTACGAACACAGTGTTAAGGGGTCTGACCCCTTGAGGCGGCCGGACGCAGAGCTCGGGGTGTTCGAGACGCTGCTGGTCGACGGCGGTGAGCCGTGAACCTGGAACGCACCTGGCGCGGCTCGCGCGCAGCGTCAAGGCGCTGTACGGCGAGGCGCTGCCGCGAGATCGAGATCCGCCGGCGCGAGCGACGGGGCGGTGCGGATCGACTACGTCCCGGGCCAGCGGCGTCGACGATCGACGTGGCGGGCGCTGACGCCGCGCGCGCTGCCGATCGTCGCTCAGGCCGTTCGTGCTGCCCGGCGGGCTCGGCGAGCACAAGTGGATCGACCGCGCGCTGCTCGACGCGCTCAGCGCGGACGGGACGACCCCGCTGATGCTCGACGCCGACGGCACGGTCCTCGAGGCGGCGTGGGCGGCGGTGCTGATCCGGCGCGACGGGCGCCTCTACACGCCGCGCGAGGACGGGCGGATCCTGCCGAGCACCTCGCGCCCGCACGCGCTCCAGCGCGACCTGCGCCTCGAGCCGGGCGACGAGCTGCTGCTCAGCTCATCTCTCGCGGGAGTCGTGCCGGCCGTGCTCGCGGCCACCAGCCCGGAACCGCCGCGCCGATAGGCGTCGTACTCCGGCCCGAACTGCCGCCTGAGCGTCGGCTCCTCGTAGCCGCGCACGAAGGCGATGAACGTCACCTGCAGCAGCGCGGCGTAGGCGCCAGCAGCCCGAACTGCCCGAGCAGCAGCGCCTGGCCGACGACGGCGCCCACGACCGCCACGTACATCGGGTTGCGGACGTGGCGGTAGAGCCCGCCGACGACCAGGTGCGCGGTCGGCGCGACCGGCGCCGGCGTCCCGACCCCTTCGCGCACGAAGCGCGCGAAGGCGTGCAGCAGCACCGCGCGCCGACGCGCGACCAGCACGACCGCCCCGAGCACCCGCACCACCGCGCGGCGCGGGCTCGGGCTCCCACCCGGTCAACCACCACGGCACGACACCGGCGACGACCCCCGGGGCGAGGGCGAAGAACACAGAGCTACCGGCGGCGGCGGTGGAGGTTCTCATGCCTACACGGTCTCGAGAAAGCCCGTGACGTTACGCAGGCGGCCGTCGTAGGCGACGGTCGCGAAGTCGATGCCCTTGGCGACGGTCCCGCCGGCGCCCACGAGCGACCACGCGAAGCGCACGACGTCGTTGTGCGCGTCCGGCCCGAAGGCCAGCTCGAAGCGGTGGCCCGGGAACTGCGCCTGGGCGGCGCCGATCATCGCCGTGATCTCCTCGACGCCCGCGCCGGACATCAGCGGATCCAGGTAGCGGCGCGTCCTCGGTGAAGGTGGCCGCGACGAGCTCGCGGCGCGCCGGTCCGCGTCGGTCTCGTTCCAGGAGGCGAGGTAGGTCTCGACGACGTCGTTGAGGGTGATGGTGTTCGTCATGGCCGGTAAGCTGCCACCAGCACGTAATCGCTTCAATTACCTCAGACGTAATGACCACCACGCAGATCGGCCCACTCCTCAAGACCTGGCGCACGAAGCGCCACCTCAGCCAGCTCGACCTCGCGCTCGAGGCCGGCGTCTCCACGCGCCACCTCAGCTTCGTCGAGACCGGCCGCTCGCGACCCAGCGAGCAGATGGTGCTGCACCTCGCCGAGCAGCTCGAGGTGCCGCTCAGGGAGCGCAACCGGCTGCTGCTCGCCGCCGGCTACGCGCCGGTCTTCTCCGAGCGCCCGCTCGAGCGAGCTCGGCCCGATCAAGGACGCGCTCGACCAGCTGCTGAAGAGCCATGAGCCGTTCCCGGCGATCGTCGTCGACCGCGGCTGGAACGTCGTCGCCGCCAACGCCGCGATCCCGATGCTGACCGCCGGCGCGGCGCCGCACCTGCTCGAACCGCCGATCAACGCGCTCCGGCTCACGCTGCACCCCGAGGGCATGGCACCGCGGATCACCAACCTCGGCCAGTGGCGCGCGCACCTGCTGCGCGACCTCGCGGTGCAGGTCGAGGCCACGGGCGACGAGGAGCTGCGGAGCGCTGCTACGAGGAGTTGCGGGGCTATCCCGGGCCGGAAGGCGAGCCGGGCGAGCACGAGGTCTTCGTCCCGCTCGAGATCGACGGCCTGAGCTTCCTGAGCACCCGCACGAGCTTCTCCACCGCGCTCGACGTCACCGTCTCAGAGCTGGCGATCGAGTCCTTCTTCCCCGCGGACGACGACACCGCGAAGGCCATTCACGACGCGTCGAGGTGACGCTCGAGCAGGTCGAGCCGATCGGCCCAGTAGCGCCGGTACGGCGCCAGCCAGCGGTCGACCTCGGCCAGCGGCGCCGGATCGAGCCCGTACCAGCGCCGCTGCGCGTCCACCCGCACGCGCACCAGCCCCGCCTCGCGCAGCACGCGCAGGTGCTTGGAGACGCCCGGCTGGCTGAGCCCGAGGTCCGTCACGAGCTCGCCCACGAGGTGCTCGCGCTCGCGCAGCAGATCGAGGATGCGCCGCCGCGACGGATCGGTCAGGACGTCGAAGACCTCCACGAACGATCCAGCATAACCGCTAAGGCATATTCTGCTCGCCGGTGATCAGCCGCGTCCCGCGCCCGTGCGTGAGGAAGCTGAACGCCCAGCGCAGCAGCACCAGCAGCCGGTTCTGGAAGCCGATCAGATAGAAGAGGTGGATCCCGAGCCACAGCGCCCAGGCGACGAAGCCGCCGACCCGGATGCGCGGCGGCAGGTCCGCCACCGCGCGCGCCCGCCCGATCGTCGCCAGGTTGCCCTTGTCCTTGTACTTGAACGGCCCGAGCTCCTTGCCCTTCAGGCGCGAGCGCACGGCCTTGGCCACGTAGCGGCCCATCTGCATCGCCACCGGCGCGACGCCCGGCAGCGGGTCGCTGCGCCGCGGACCTGGACCATGTCGCCGATCGCGAACACCTCGGGGTGCGCCGGGCAGCGTCAGGTCCGGCTCGACCAGGATCCGCCCGACCGCGTCGGTCTCGGCGCCCGAGGCCGAGGCCAGCACGCCCGACAGCCCGGAGGCGAGCACGCCCGCGGCCCAGATGATCGTGCCCGCGCGCACGCGCTCGGTCTCCATCGTCACGCCGTCGGCGTCGATGTTGGTGACCAGGTGGTCGACCAGCGGCGTCACGCCGAGGTTGACGAGCGACTTGCGTCGCCCGCTTGGACAGCTTCGGGCGGGAACGCCGCCAGCACGCGATCGCCGGCCTCGACGAGCAGGACCTTCGTCTTGGAGGTGTCGACGCCGGGAAGTCGCGCCGCGTGTCGCGCGCGATCTCGGCGATCTGCCCGGCCATCTCGACGCCGGTCGGCCCCGCCCCGACGACGACGAACGTCAACTGCCGCTGACGCTCCTCCTCGGTCTCGGCGACCTCCGCGGCCTCGAAGGCCCGCAGGATCTGCGCGCGGATGTGCAGCGCGCCCTCGAGCGTCTTGAGCTCGGCGGCGTGCTCCTGCCACTCCGGGTGGCCGAAGTAGTTGTACTTCGAGCCCGACGCCGACGATCAGCGTGTCGTAGGGCAGCGTCTCGCTCGCCGGCCGCGGTGCGCACGGCCACGGTCCGCGCGTCGAGGTCGAACCCGGTGGCCTCGGCGAGCATCACCCGCACGTGCTTCTCGCCGCGGAAGATCGCCCGCAGCGGGTAGCAGACCTCGCCGGCCGCCAGGGCGCCGGTCGCGACCTGGTAGGCCAGCGGCTGGAAGAGGTGGAAGTTGCGGCGGTCGACGAGCGTGATCTCGACGTCGGCGCTCTTGAGGTGCAGGGCGGCCTGGAGGCCGCCGAAGCCGCCGCCCACGATGACGACACGATGCATGCCCATGAGACTATGGGGGCCTCCGAGGGAAGGACTCAGAGCATGATCTTCGGTATCGCAATCCTCCGCGCCGTCGTCGGCGGCCTCTTCATCGGTCACGGGCTGCAGAAGCTGCTCGGCAAGTTCGGCGGTCATGGCCTCGAGGGCACCGCCGGGTGGATGGAGTCGATCGGATGCGGCCCGGGAAGGTCCACGCCACCGCCGCGGGCATCGCCGAGACGGGCGGCGGCGCGCTGCTCGTCGCGGGCGCCGCGACGCCGCTGGCGGCCAGCGCGCTCACGGGCACGATGACGGTCGCGATCGCCAAGGTCCACGGCCCCAACGGCGTCGTGGGTGCCAGAACGGCGGCTACGAGCTGCCGCTCGTGATGACCACGGCCCTGTTCGCGATCACCGCCGCCGGTCCGGGCGCGCTCTCGGTCGATCGCCGCACCTGGGGCACGCCCTGGGCGCTCGCCGCGATCGCCTCGGGCGTCGCCGGCGGCTTCGCGATGATGGAGCTGTCCAACCGGACGCCCGCGCCGGAGCCCGAGGCCGAGACGGCCAACGGCCAGCCCGCGCCCGAGCCCGTCGGCTCAGCGAATTGAGCGCTCGCTGAGCGCGAGCGCCTGCTCCGCGTTGTCACGGGTCACGAAGTTGGGGCCCGTGGCGACGACGTCGCGCTGCGCGGGCAGGATCCCGTACCGCGCGCGCATGGCCAGCATCTCGATCGGCATGTAGCCCTGCAGGTAGGCCTGCTGGTCGACCGCGAAGCCGATCCGGCCGGCCATCGACCGCCTTCAGCACGTCCGGCCCGAGGTCGAACGTGCCGATCTTCACGCCCGTGCCCTCCAGGCCCTCGGCCGCGAGCAGCCCGCCGACCGAGTTCGTCGCCAGCACGCCGTCGGCGCCCGTGGCCCGACGGCCTCCGCGATCAGCGCCGGCGTGCGCGGCGCTCGTCGTCGATCGCGAACGTCGTCGCCTCGCCCCCCGGCCTCGCGCATCGCCTTGGCGAGCCCGGCGCAGCGGGCGTTGACGCCCTCGTTGTCGGTCTCCTGGTTGAGGCAGAGCGCGCGCCGGACGCCCGCGTCGGCCAGCCGTCGGCCCGGCTTCGAGCCCCGCTTCGCTCTCGATCTGGCCGACGTGGGCGAGCACGCCGAGCCGCGGAAGACGTCGTTGCCGGAGTTGATCGAGACGACCGGGATGCCGGCCTTCACCGCCCGCCGGATCGCCGGCGCCAGGCCGTCGGACGGGATCGAGACCACGAGCCCGTCGGGCTTGGTCGCGACCGCCCGGTCGATCAGCGCGCTCATCCGCTCGACGCTGAACACGTCGGGCGACTGGTAGTCGACGAGCACGTCCAGGCGGCGCGCGGCGGAGTCGACGCCGTTGCGGATGATCGCCCAGAACTTGCTCGAGGCCGGGCCGTGGGTGACGACGGCGATCCGCACCGCGTCGTCGTCCACCGGCGCGCCCGCGACGGGCGAGGCGCCCGGCGTGCCGGCGACCTGGACGCCCGGCTCGCGGACGACGGTCGTCCCGCCGCAGCCGGCGAGCAGCGAGGAGCACGAGGAGCAGGAGCGCTTCATGACGGCACCGGAATCCTCGCGCGCAGGCGCGTGCCGCCGCCGATCGGGCTGTCGATGTCGAGCGTCCCGCCGACCGTCGCGACGCGATCCTCGAGCCCGCGCAGCCCGCCGCCGGCCGACGGGTCGACCCCGCCCACGCCGTCGTCGGCGACCAGCACGACGAGCTCGTCGTCCTCGCGGCGGACCTCGACGCGCGCGCTGGTCGCCTCCGCGTAGCGCGCGACGTTGGTCAGCGCCTCGGCGACGAGGAAGTACGCGGCGGCCTCGA
>CAWJNS010000011.1:0-25307 GCA_963844275.1 uncultured Verrucomicrobiae bacterium | reverse complement strand
GGCATGGTGTAGCGTCCAGCGCAGTAGGCATTTGCGCCCGGGACCGGCAGCGGTCCCGGCTGTTTGCCCCCATACCTCGCTAGCATGGAAGCGATCACAAAGAAGTAAAGGTTATCGAAAATAAAGCTCGACAGCCTAACGAATCCTGTTTACGAACGACGCTGATTACGTCTTCCGACGTTTCAACGCACCTTCGGCCGGGCTGAGTTTGCTCGTGGGGCTGGACCTTCGCTGGGACACCGCATTACGCGATCTCCAGATCCAACTGGAGTTCCGAGTCAGCCGAAGTGAGTCGCCCTTCTTGGAATGCGCCTCGTGAGATGGTTCCTGGTTCCACGCGGGCTGGCAGCAGTTGGCCTGCGTCTCCGATTCACGGGAACGCAAGCCAAAACCATAAAAGCAAACCTCAATAGAAAGAAACCGCAGTTTATGAAAACTCCCCTCAAAGTAATCAGTCTCATCACCCTCACGCTCCTCTTCGCAGGCCTGACTTGGGTCTCCGCGGCACGGCCAGCGGAGCGGTGCCAGAATGTCAACGTTCAAGGTAGCGGCATCCTGGCGATCATCGAAGTCAGCCCCGGGGTCTTTGCCCTCGGGTTTCCACCGCAGCCGGTGACATACGGAGATGTCCCCGGTCTGATCAGCTCTTTCATCACCTCCATGACCGCGTCCGGCCAGGGAGCGCAGCATTTCACCCTGCAGCATACCTTCGTCTCCACTGATCCAGCCCGCCCCGGCACTTTTATCACATCCGACCGGGCGGTCTGCGGGCAGGCGGGGAGTGACCCGAACACCTGCATTGTGAGCGACCACCTGACGATCGTCTCCGGCAGCGGGATCTTCGCTAATGCGACCGGTTCCCTGCACAATCGAGGGTTGATCAACCTCAACGACTTCACCCTCAGCTACGACGTCCACGGGCGGATGTGCGGCGACGGTCTCTAGCACCAATCGCGAGACTCAGCGGATGTCGCTCGTGGGCATCCGCTGACCGCGATCTGTCCCTGACGGGCAGTTTGGGCGCAGAGCGGCGTCGACTGCGGCCGGGAAGATTTCCGCCACGTCGCCTTCGAGGCGTAAGTTGACGCGCGGGTCAGCGTCGTGGTCCGTCGGGCCGCGATTCACGATGATGTAGGGCACGCCGCGATCCGCCGCGAGCAAGGGAAACGCGGCCGCCGGGTAGACGGAGAGCGTCGAACCAAGCGCGACGACGAGGTCGCATTGCTGCGCCCCGGTTTCCGCGCGGTACAGTTCTCGCGGATCGAGGCTCTGGCCGAAGCTGATGGTGGCCTGCTTCAGGAAACCGCCGCATGCACAGAGCGGCGGCCGGCGGTGCTGGCGAAAAAAATCGAAATGCGGCGCGGGATCGCTGCGCTGGTGGCAGCGCACACATTCGACCCACAGGTTTGTCCCGTGCAGTTCCACCAGCCGCTCCGGCGCGATCCCGGCCCGAGAATGCAGTCCATCGATGTTTTGCGTCACCAGCAACAGGAGTTTGCCCGCCTCCTGCAACCGCGTGATGGCATGATGCGCCGCGTTCGGCTGGGCGTGTCGAAATTCCTCCCATCCCTCCAGTTTGTATTCCCAGTGCTCGATCCGAGCGGTCTCCGATTGCATGAAGTCGTCGAA
Organism: uncultured Verrucomicrobiae bacterium; assembly: GCA_963844275.1. Taxonomy (GTDB): domain Bacteria; phylum Verrucomicrobiota; class Verrucomicrobiia; order Chthoniobacterales; family UBA10450; genus JACCTI01. Next base: position 23,678 of record CAWJNS010000011.1, on the reverse strand, counting down.
GTAAACCGGCTTGCGCCGGGTCCAGACGCCATTCGGTCCACGAAAATCGGGAATGCCGCTGCCGGTGGAAATGCCCGCCCCGGTGAAAATCAGCACCCGCCGCGCGTTGCGGAGGTAATCAGCCAATTGCACATCGCAGCTTACGCCCGGGCGGCAACTCGCCAATTTTCGCACGTAAAATCTGCGTGCGTTGACAGCCGCCGCACGGCTCTTATAATCCAGACCCGCGCGGCGCTCGCTGCTGCGCGACAACCTCAACTTCACCGTCTTCGCATGCCCTCGACGCAAATCATTCTCACGGAAAACATCCCCGGCCTCGGCGCCGAGGCGGATGTGGTCAAAGTCCGCCGCGGTTTCGCGCGCAATTTCCTCCTCCCGCAGGGCAAAGCCTACGAGGTGACGAAGACGAGCATGCGCAAGCTCGACATGCTGAAGGCGAAGCGCGCCGAGCGGGAAGCGAAGGAAATGAACGAGGCGGAAGAAATCGCGCGCCGCATCGGCAAGTCGAAGATCGTTTTCACCCTCGAGACCGGCGAGAGCGGCAAGGCTTTCGGATCGGTGACCGCGAACGATATCGCGATGCGCCTGAAGAACGAAGTGGGCGCCGACATCGAGCGTCATCGCATCGTGCTCGAGCACCCGATCAAGTCGACGGGCGAACATGAAATTTCCATCAAGCTGCATCCTGATGTCACCGCGACGATGAAGTTCACGGTCAAATCAGCCAGCGAACCGAAACCCGAAACCGAAGAAGCTCCCGAGCCCGGCACCCGGACTCGTTCTCCGCGACCACGCGACCGAAAATAAATGCCGAGAGATCCCCAAGGCGACAAGCCCGGGGAGCCTCGCAAGACCGCCCGGAACGGACACGGGGAAGGTCGAGGCTCGGCTGAAAGAAGCGGCGGAAAAGTTACTCACAACCCGCTCACATCTTCCCCGCAGGATATTGGGCGAACGCTGCCCCACAGCCTCGAAGCCGAGCAGGGCGTGCTCGGGTCGATGCTCATCTCCCCGCGCGAAATCATCGCGGAATGCGTGGAGAAAATCTCCGAAGCATACTTCTACGTTCCGGCGCACCAGACGATCTACACGGTCCTCGTCGAGCTCTGGAACGCCGGAGCCGGCATTGACCTGATCACCTTCACGCAGACCCTGCGCGACCGGAACGTGCTCGACGCGATCGGCGGTGCGGCCTTTGTCACGAGTCTCTACACGTTTGTGCCGACGGCGGCGAACGTGATGTATTACCTGGAGATCGTCCGGGAGAAATACATCCTGCGGCAGATTATCGCGGCGGCGACGGAGAGCGTCCGGCGCGCTTACGAAGAGCAGGACGAGGTGAACGCGCTCCTCGATGAAGTGGAGCAAAAGATTTTCGCGGTCGGCGAGGACCGCTTCAAAGGGCAAATGCCCGGGATGAAGGAGCAGGTGATGGGCGCGCTCGAATCGATCGAGCAACTCTGGGAGCGTCGCGGCGGCATCACCGGCATCTCGACCGGATTTCACGAGCTCGACCGCATGACCAACGGCCTGCACGCCGGCGAAATGGTGGTGATCGCGGCGCGTCCGAGCATGGGCAAAACCGCGCTGGCGATGAACATCGCCGAGCATGTCGCGATCAGCAGCAAACTGCCGGTGGCGGTCTTCAGCCTCGAAATGAGCAGCCAGCAACTCGTGCAGCGTCTCCTTTGCTCGCGCGCCCGCGTCAATCTGCAGAAGGTGCGCGAAGGCTTCCTCGCGGAGCGCGATTTCCCGAGCTTGACCGCAGGCGGCCTCGAAGCTGGCGGAGGCGGAAATTTACATCGATGACAGCGCCGGCCTCAGCATTCTCGAGCTGCGGGCGAAAGCGCGCCGGTTGAAGGCGAAGAACAACATTGAGCTAATCGTGGTCGATTATCTGCAGTTGCTAAAGTCGACTACGCGTCGTGCGCAGGATAATCGCCAGCTCGAAATCTCGGAAATCTCCGCCGGAATCAAAGCGCTCGCGAAGGAGCTGAAGGTGCCGATCATCGTGCTGGCGCAGTTGAACCGGCAGCCGGAAGCGCGTTCCGGCGGCAAGCCGCGCCTGAGCGACCTGCGCGAGTCCGGTTCGATCGAACAGGACGCCGATCTGGTGGGACTGCTCGTCCGACCGGAGATTTACGAGGAAGACGAGGAAGCGAGGGCCGAAAAGGCGGGCGAAGCGGAATTGATCATCGCGAAGCAGCGCAACGGTCCGGTGGGTGAAGTTCCGCTCACGTTCCTGAAGGAATTCACCCGGTTCGAAGATCGCGCCCGGAGCGTCGCCGAGCCGCGCTAGGCGGGCCGCAGCACTACTCCATCTTCGGCCGCCCACACTGTGCCCGTGTACTTGCCCAGGCGGTAGGTTACGCGGACACGGTCACCTTCCTTGAGGCGCTGCCATCGCGGTTCCTCGACGGGCACCTCGACGAGACGGCTGTCGCCCACCATCCGCACGCGCACGAGCCATTGCTCGCGATCGATCGCGCGCGGGTCCGCGGCGGTGCCTCTCACATCCTTCCCGGAGGGTTCCTCCTCGACGATCTCGACCTCAGCGACCTCTTCCCCCGACGGAGCCGGCGTCGCTGATTCGCCAGGCGAGGGTGTGGGTGTGACTTCGCGGACCGGGATATATTCCTTGCCGAGCACGACTGCGTCGCCGGTTACTTTGTGGCATCCCGTGAACAAGAGCGCCGCGGCGGCGCAAATGAGTGCCCCGCGCGGCCACCAGGATGCGCGGCGGTCGCCTGGAATTGTGTTGCTCACGAAGGATGTGAGCTTGGCGTCGGGCGCGGCTTGTCTGTCACGCCTCGATTCAGAGTGCGGCAATTGACGAACGACCGCATTGGCGTTGGCTCTCATGGCACCGCGATTCGGCTGGTCCATTGATGCCCATGCGTCCGCTCTCTGTTGCAATCATTGTTCCGGTGTTGAACGAAGCGGCTCTGGTCGAGCGATCCCTCGAGCGGCTGCGTGGCGCCTTCAGCGACGCCGAGATCATCGTCGTGGACGGCGGCAGCGTTGACGACACCGCGGAACTGGCCGGGAGACATGCCAATCGCGTTCTACGCGCGCCCGCCGGGCGGGGGTCGCAAATGAATGCCGGCGCCGCGGAGGCGCGCGGCGAAATTCTCTGGTTCCTGCATGTGGATCTCGAGCCGCCCCCGGACGTTTTGGAACAAATCCGCCGTCTGCTTTCGGACCCGCGAGTGGTCGGTGGCTGTTTCCGTCTCCGCTTTCCGCGGCCCGAATGGATTTATCGCGTGAGCGATTCGCTCGGGAACATCGGCGTTGATTTGTTCGGTTTTGCCCTCGGCGATCATGGCATTTTCTGCCGGCGGACGGCCTTTGCACGGGCCGGAGGGTATCCGCTCGTCCCGATTCTCGAGGACGCGGAAATCTATCGCCGACTCGGCCGCGTGGGTCGCATGGTGCAGTTGCCCGCCACGGTGATATCAAGTCCGCGCGCCTACGAAGCGCACGGCCGCTATCGCACGACCGTCGTCTACTTCCTGATCCTCGCGCTTTACGTCCTCGGAGTGCGAATTGTGGTGCTCGATCGCATTTACCAGCGCTTCCACCGGCGACACGGCCCCGGCGCGGGAACGACGGATTTCGCCTCTGCCTCGCATCCGGCATGAAGCCGATCCCGTTGCTCGATAGCGTCGGCGCGCCGCTGCTCACGGTCCTTTTCCTCCTGCTGCTCTGGCTGCAATGGCGCCGTCCCTTGCGGCAGGCGCGGTTCTCAGCCTGGCGGCGTCTGGTGCGGAACTTCGTTTTCTCCGCGCCCGGGTTTGCGGTCCTCCGGCTCGCGATGGTGCCGCTCCCGCTGGCGGTCGCGGCGTGGGCCGAGCAACGCGGTTTCGGTCTCCTCCATTGGCTGCCTCTCCCGCGCTGGCTCGCGGGGAGCTTGGGGTTTCTCCTGATGGACTGGGCGTATTACTGGTGGCACTACGCCAACCACATGGTGCCGTTTTTCTGGCGGTTCCATAACGTGCACCACACCGACCTCGATCTCGATCTGAGCACAGCCGCGCGCTTCCATTTCGGCGAGATCATCCTCTCGGTGCCGTTTCGCGTGCTGGTGGTCGCGCTCGCGGGTATGCCGTTTTTCGCGCTCCTCGTCTTCGAGATCGTGTTCGAATCGGCCACGCTCTTCCACCATTCGAACTGGCGCCTGCCCCTGGCGCTGGAACGCGCCCTCAACCTCGTTTTCGTTACGCCGCGCATGCACGGCATTCATCACTCCATCGTGCAGCGCGAAACGAATTCGAACTGGGGCACGATCTTCTCCTGGTGGGACAAGCTCCACCGTTCGCTCCGGCGCGACGTTCCACAGGACGCACTCACGATCGGCGTGGCCGCATACCGCGACGAGCGTGAACTGACCGTCGGCAAGCTCCTCGCCCTGCCCTTCCGCACACCACGCGCATGGCGGCTGCCGGACGGCGAAGTTCCCGCACGCGAACCGCGACCGAGCGATCAGTTGCAACCGTAAATGACGCGATCGCGTCCCGCTTGGCGCCTCGCCCGTCTCCAGCTTGCATTCCCCGCGCACACTTCCTAACGTCTGCGCCACGATGAACCGCCTTCGCTCCAGCTTTGCGATTTTCGCTGTCGCAGCCGCTGCGCTCGTTTTCGCCAATAAGGCTGACGCAGTTTTTGTCGGGCAGCTCGATAACTTTCAGGACGGCACCACCTCAAACTGGCAAAACGGTCAAGCCGGCAATGCCGTTCCTGTCGCCAACATCGCGACCGGCGGGCCAGCCGGCGCGGGCGACCGCTACATCCGGCTTACTGCGGACGGCAGCAGTTCCGGCGGCAAGCTCACGGTCTGGAATCGCGACCAGTGGCTCGGCGATTACGTCGGGCAAAATATCACCACGATCGAAGTGGACCTGCGGAACGAGGGAGCGGTCGCGCTTTCCATTCGGCTGGCATTCAAGACCGGGCCCGGCACCTCGGTCGGTGGCTTTCTCACGCCGGCGATGTTGCTTCCAGTCGGCAGCGGCTGGCAGCATTTCTCGATTTCGATCGTGCCCAGCAATCTCATTCCGATCAACAACCCCGGCCCCTGGGCGTCGTTCTTCATCGGCGAAGTGCGTTTCATTCACGAGGTCGGCGCGAGTAATCTGAGCGGCGATAACGTCGTCGGCATGCTTGGCATCGATAACATCCGGGCCGTGCCGGAGCCGGCGACGACGGCCTTGCTTGCGGGCGGTTTGCTCGCGTTGGGCTGCCGTATTTGCGCGCCCGGCGTCAGCGCGCCAGCCAACCCATTCCTTCGTCCGCGCCGAATTTTCTCCCGCGCTCCTCTCGCGGCTAGCGTTCCCACCGCCGCCGGCTCTCACGGATCTGTTCGGGCGAAAGGCCGGCCGCCTGCAGCAACTCGGCTCCTTTCTCCGGGTCGCGCCATAAGACCGCGCTGCTGATGCGTTGCAGAGTGCGCGTGCGCGCCGCGTCGTCGGTGATCGTTCCGATCCAGCTGATCGCGGCCTGCGGATCGCGCGACACAAGCGATTGCGCCAGGCCAGCGACGGCGGCATCACGCGGCGCTCCGGAATCGAGGCCGTGGATCCAATTTCCCGCCGCATTGGGATCGTCGCGCGTCCAGAGCCGCATCACGTCGGCGAGCGAGCGCGCCTGCGTCTGCCCGTCGGATAATGTCAGCGACCAGTTCGCAGCCGCGACGGGGTCCTGTTGCGCCCAGGTGTAAATCACCGTGGCGACCGGAGAGCGCCAGCCGCCTTCCGAGGGTTGCGCGGCAGCATGGGCCGCTGCCGCCTGTGGATCGGTCGCCGCCCACTGGCTGTAGACGACGCTGGTGAGCGGCTCCGAGCCACGATAATCGCCCAGCTTCGCCGCCAATTGCAGCGCGTGCATCGGGTCGATGTCTGCCTTGGCGCTGAGCACCCCGCGCAAGGCGCGATAACGCAACTCCGCTCCGGGAATTCCCGCCGCGCGTTCCAACGAGGCATCAAAATCTCCGCCGGCCAGTTGCGCGAACACATCTTCGGCGACGTATTCAAAGCCGCGATTGCCGGCCGCAAACTGCAGGGCGCCGTCCGGATCGTTTTGCCCCCACTGCGCGACCAACAAATTCGAGGCCAGTGCCCGTTCGTTGCTGCTCGTGATTTTTCGTATCCTGCGCAGGGCATCGGGGTAGCCGTTGGCGGGGAGCGAGTTGATGAAGGCCTGCAGCTGGCGGAGCCGCTGGCGCGGATCGCGCTCAGCGAGAATGGCATCGAGCGAAGCAGTCACTGATGGCGCGGACAAGCGTGCCCCGGCCGCGGCCGTTTCGTCGGTCGCCCCGGGGCTGCTTTGGTGGGCCGATCCGCTCTTCTCGCCCGGCGCCGCGGCCGCTGCGGAACCGCGCCCGGAATTCGCGGCCCGGCCTTCGCCGCCTAACGAATGGCCGCCCGTGGCGAACACCAGCCGATCGAGGAGCACACCGACAACGACCGCGCCTGCGATCAGCGCGACCTGAACTGTGGTGCTGTTGGCCGTCATCGTTCCGGGAGTCATTCATAGAACCGGGCCGGCCCGAGCGACAGTCAATTTCCCGTCCCCCTCCTTTTTTGAATCCGCGCGGCCTTGCTGCTGCATCACTTCTGTGTGATGCAGCCAATCTCCCCCAAACCAGCCGTGCAGCAATCGTGGTTGAGTCGCCACCGGTTGGTCGCGTTCTTTTGCCTGGCCTATCTGCTCTCCTGGTATCCGTGGGTGATCGCGCTGGCGCGCGGCACCACCACCGGGCCGAACCCGCTCGGTCCGCTCGTGGCCGCGCTCCTCATCGCGGCGCTCGCCGGGGGGAAACCGGAGGTGAAGGAGCTGTTCGCGCGGATCGGGCGGGTGCGCGTCGGCTGGCGCTGGTATGGCTTCGTCTTCGGACTGCCGATTCTGCTCTGTCTCGTTGCCGCCGCCCTGACTCTCCCGGTCACGGGATGGCCTGCGACCCTCCCGGCGGCGGAAAAATGGCGCGAACTGCCAGAGCGATTCATTTTCATTCTGTTGTTCATCGGGCTGGGCGAAGAACCCGGCTGGCGGGGATTCGCGCTGCCGCACCTGCAGCAACGTCATTCCCCGCTCCGGGCCAGCCTCATTCTCGCTCCGCTCTGGGCGCTCTGGCATCTGCCATTGTTAGGCAACGAATTTCCGCTCCCGATCATCCCGCCATTTCTGTTGTCGGTTCTGGGCGGCACCCTCATCCAGACCTGGCTGTTCAATCGCACCCGCGGCAGCGTTTTTGTTCAGATGGTCTTCCACGCTGCCGTCAACACTTTCGGGGCCGGGCTGGTATTCCCGCTCTTCAGCGGGTCCAGCCTGCTCGTCTTCTGGTGGCTCTACGCAATTCTTTGGCTCGCCACCGGCATCTGGCTGCTGCGCGGCGAAGTCGGCCGCGAAGGCCTGGTCATGGCTCAGGCCAGACCAGCCGCGGCCCGCGCCTGAGACGACGCGGCCCGAACTATCGCGCCGCCGGCGTCGTTGGCACTCGCGGCTGCGGCCGTGAGCGAGCTTCGCTCGCGCTCGGCGCCGCGCGTGGCGCGAACCGGTCCAGGCGTTTGGGAATCTCGCGCGGATTCTCCTTCCATTCGTAGTGCGGGTCTCCGGTTACCGGTCCCCAGACCAGCCGCCCTCCGTAACGCCAGTTGTCAAGGATGATGCCTTGCGTGAACGGCTGACTTTTCGCCGTCACGACGATGACGTTGTGTTCACTGGCGGTGCGCGGGAACGCTTCCGCCCAGTGCATCTCGATCGTCTGCAGCTTCAGCGCATGAAGCCGGATGAGTAACTCCGTGGCCCACTGGAAACAGAGCCCGCCCTTTCGTCGGCCGGTGTTGACGAGGAAATTCTGGACACCCGGTGGCCACACCACCTTCCACTCGCGTTTGAAATCCCTGCCGGTCGTGTAGGCCGTCTGCGTTACGAGCTGCGCTTCCGCCTGATCGATCGTCGGCGAAAGCGCCGCAATCCGCTCGATCAGGATTGGGTCATTGGCCGAAGACGCGAAGGCCGGATCCTTCTTCGGCAGGCCCGCCTCCGCCGTGGCCGCACCGCCAGCCACGAACAGTCCGGCGCCGATCAACGGCGCGACCAGACCCAAAAGTCCCGCGCGCGTCATCCTCACCATCCATCCTGCTTGCCCCTGCATCGCACCAATCAAGTCATCCTGCGGTTGATGTCCACCCGACAACGCCAGCGCCGCCGAAAAAAGGCGGCGCGTCACGGCAAGGCGAACGCGACGGTCTGATCCGCTCTCCGATGATTGCTCCAGAACGTCGCGCCATCGTGCGCGAGCGACCGGCATTGGAACGGCACGATCGCAATGTCCTCCACCACCGGTATCTCCAAGCCCGGATCCAACCGCGCAATCCGCCAGTTTTCGTCCCCGGCTTCGGTGCCGCGCAACAGATAGATCACGCCCTCGACAAAGGTGTGGCCGCAGATTTCCGCTCCCACATCGATCACCCGCCGGATGTCGCCTGCGGGATCAAGCTGCAGGATGCGCTGTTTATACCACTGGCTCAGGTAAAGGTGGGTGCCGTCATGGCTCAGGTAGGAGCCGGTCAACTCCGGGCACGGGATGCGGTCGCGGTCCGAGAATCCACTGCCGGCCAGGTAGGACCAGAGGTAACGATCACTCTCAGACCCTTCGCCGAGCGTAAACCGCAGCCCGTCACCGACCGACACCGCCGCCCACGGGACGCCGGGCGCCTCCATCTCTTCAAAAACTTTCCAGCTCGCCGGGTCGACTCCGTAAACCCGACTCTGATCCCGCGAACCAATCCACACTGCTCCGCCGTGCCAGGCGAGGGCCTGTGGCGTGACACATGGTGAGGGGAGCCGACGGAGCTCAACGATCGGCGGAAGCGCTGCAGTCATCCGACGACATTATCCCAATCACGCCGCTGAGCGCCGCAATTTTTCTCCCGCGCATCTGCCGTTGCTCACGCGCTGCCGACTGCACTACGCTCGACTTCTTGAACGCGTCCGATCACTACGCCACGCTCGGCCTCACGCGCGATTGCACGGCCGCTGACATCCGCATCGCCTACCGCGATCTCGCCAAGCGCCACCATCCCGATCTCAACGGGAACTCTAGCGCCGCACGCATTCGCACGCAGGCGATCAACGCCGCTTACGAGATCCTCCGCGATCCGGCCAAACGGCGGGCCTACGATCACGAACTGGACCGCGCCAGCCGGTCAACCGCGCGGAGGTCTGGCGCGAAGATCGAGCGCAATGTCACGGAAGAGGTGCGGCTGCGAATCGAGGATTTCCTGCGTGGAACCTCCGTGGAAGTGAAGGTGCACGATCCAACAAATCCGGACGGCGCGGAGGTTTACCGATTGGACGTTCCGCCCGGCACCGCGCCGGGTGCGCGTTTTCGTTTGCCGCGCAGCGGACCGATGGCAGGCGGGTTCGTGCAACTACGCTTGAAAGTTCTGCCGGGTTTTCGCTTCAAAGTCCGGGGCTCAGATCTGCAGTTCGACCTGCGGATCGACAGCCGGCGCGCCGCCCGGGGCGGGCCGGAGATGATCGCAGGTCCCGGCGGCGAGTCATGGCGGGTGGAGATTCCCGCCGGCGTGCCGCGCGGCGAAATCCTACGCGTCGCTGGGGCCGGTTTGCCGAAGCCGCGCGGCGGCCGGGGCGACTTGCTGGTACGCGTCACTTACCGACCGGAAGTTCGTGTTTCACGCAGCCGGTGACAACGCGCGATCCGGAGAAATTCATGCGACTGCTGGGCGGTCGGGCTGCGTTCCCTTCGTTATGGAGGCTGGAAACACCCTTGAAGTTCCGGTCATCTGCGCGGTTTGCCACCGGGAATACCGCCGGGCGCGCATCGTGCCCATCACACCGCCGCCACGGAGCATCGCGGGGGTGTGCGACAGCTGTCGGCTACCGGTCCAGCACCGCAGAAACGTACCGGCGTCGACTCAAGTCCGCCGGCGCGCAAGCGGTTCGGCACATCGGAGCACTCCCTAACCCTCAACTGCGCAGGCCTTTCCTGCCCGATGAAACTTGGGTCCAGGCCTGCCTTTTCATTCGGCGGTGATAAGCTCCCGCCATGGACTCCAACACCCCGACCCACCCGGCCACTCTCACGCAGCGGCCGCCACGCAGCCCGCGCGTCCGCCTCGGCGGCTACGTCCTGCTGGCCCGCATCCTCGATAAAGGTCGGGCGGATCTGGCCGGCACCGCGGGCGAATACAAATACAACAACCCAATCGACCATCATTGGTTCCGCTTCACCGGGATCACAGCCGAGGCGTTGAAAGCGGAACTCGCGACTGGCAAAGGTGACGGCGAGATGCTCTCGTGGATTGAAGAGAACGCGCCCCAGAAGCGAGCGCCGTGGGAAATCCAACAATGGAGCGCGTGGCAAAACGAGCGCGGCCCGGACGGCGATCTCGAGACGCTGGAGTTTTTCGCCAAGCGTGTCGGGGATCTAAGCAAGACCCGCGAAGACGTCCGAACCTGGTTCGATTACCTGGATCTTGACGATCACGTCACGTTCGGCGGCAAGCCTTGACCAGCGCACGACCCCGGCGCTGCTCCCGCCAACGACTCGGCAAATCTTGCCCGCTCCATCCGTGAGCCGCACTCCGGTTTTCGTTCTTACCCTGGCGGCGATGGTGGCGTTCGCGGCGAACTCGCTGCTTTGTCGGCTCGCGCTTCGTGAGGCGCACATCGATGCGGCCAGCTTCACGTTTGTTCGCATCCTTTCCGGCGCCGTCGTGCTCTGGGTCGTGCTGCAAAGTCGCCGCCGTCCCGACGTCGCAGCCGCTGATCACCAGAGTGTCGAAGGCAACTGGCTCTCCGCCCTGGCGCTGTTTGCCTACGCGGCCGGTTTCTCATTCGCTTATCTCAGCCTCTCTGCTGGGACGGGCGCCCTGCTGTTGTTCGCCGCCGTCCAGGCCACGATGATTCTGGGCGCGTGGCGGAATGGCGAGCGGCTGCGCATCCCGCAGATGGCCGGACTCGCGGTCGCTTTCACCGGCCTGGTCGTGCTGGTATTTCCCGGCATTTCGGCACCGCCACTCCTCGGCGCCGTCCTGATGCTGGCGGCCGGCGCGGCCTGGGGCATCTACTCGCTCCGCGGCAAACGAAGCCGCGATGCGACTGGGGCGACGGCCGGTAATTTCCTGCGAGCGGTACCGTTCGCGCTGCTCCTCGGGCTCGGGGCGCTTCCGTGGCTTCATCTTGATGGCGCCGGAATTGCGTACGCGGTCGCGTCCGGGGCGATTGCTTCGGGGCTCGGCTACACAATTTGGTACACCGCCCTGCCGGGGCTCCAGGCCACGACCGCGGCCACTGTGCAGTTGAGTGTCCCGGTCCTGGCTGCGGTCGCTGGAATCGTGTTGCTCGGTGAGCCGTTGACGTTGCGCTTCGTCTGCGCCGCGATTGCGGTTTTGGGCGGCATCGCACTGGTCGTGGCGAAGCGCCGGCAGTGACGTCGTTCGGCAGGAGGGCAACGAAGAGCCGCTTCCCGCCGTGAGCGGCGACCCACTTGGTTCTTCCCCGTCGTCGTTCGCGCTGCTAATCCGAACGCCAGTGAAACGACTTGTCTGGCTCGATGTGGCGAAAGGCCTCGCCATTCTCTTTGTCGTCTATTTCCATTTTTTCCGCACCTACTTCGAGCACGGCTCCCTGCCGCCGGCCGATTGGAGCACCGTCGCCAGCGGCGCTCTGACTTTTCTCCAGGCCGCCTGGCTCTTCGTTTCCGGCCTCGGATTCCATGCCGTCGGCGCTTTCATCGCCCTGAGCGGTTGGGCGCTCACGCAATCAACGATGCGCCGCGCCGCGTCCAGTCCGGTGGCATGGGGCGCATGGTATCGCGCGCGGCTTTTTCGCCTCTATCCGATGTACTGGGTCGCGCACCTGGTTTACCTCATCGCGCCTTTCACCGCCCGCTTCGAACAAGTGGATGGGCGCATCGTGCTCAGCCTGCTCGGTCTGCGTTTCGTGAACATCGAGATGAATTTTTTCTACCTGAACGCGGCCTGGTGGTACTTCTCAATGCTCATCCAGTTTTACCTGATTTTCCCGCTGCTCTTTTGGGCCGCGCGAAAACTGGGGCCCTGGGCGTTCCTGCTCATCGCGGGTGCGCTCGGATTCTTCGTCCGCTACCTGATGCTGTTCCCCTACCCCCAGGATGGTATGTGGATACTGGGCGGCTTTGCGATCTGTCGCCTGCCGGAATTCGCGTTCGGCATGGCGCTGGGGATGTGGTTTAGCCGCGCCCCGGAACGCGCAGAGCGCTATCTCATCGGGGGCCTGGGGCTCGGAACCGGATTGCTCCTCTATCCCGCGGCACTCCGGCTCTACCAGAACGGCTACACCTACATTTTCGTCGACTTCGCCACCGGCGTTTGCTGCTTTCTCGTTCTCGTCGGGATTGCCGGAATCATCGCGCGCTTCCCGCGCCCAGCCCAGGCGATCGGGTTGGTCGGAGCGTTCTCCTACGGCATCTACCTGGTCCACCACCCCTATGTGATTTGGCTCGGATTGCGGATTCGCGAGCAACCGCTCTGGATGTTTTTCCTCATCACCATCGCCACCCTCGTCGTCGTCAGCGCGTGGGGGATCATCCTGGAAAAAGCGACGAATGCACTCGTCAACAAACTGATCCCGACGCGACCCAAACCGAGAGAGTGACAATTGGCATGATTTGCACCCGGCGGCAGCATCGAATCTTAATCAATTGTTGACGGAGTGCGCAGCCAATTCGAACTTCCTGCACGACGGGTCGCATCTCCGCGCTCCACGGCGCTCCCGTCATCCAGGAATCGAAGTAGATGCCCAACAACGAATCGAACAGAAAGAAAGTTAAGCTCAAACTGCCGGACCTGACGCCGAAAAAAGACGCGCAGGGCGGTCGCTTGGGCTATTCCGGTAACCCACCTCTGCGCATTCCTCCGCCGGGCTTCCTTTCGACACCAAAGGGCGGATCGCCCGACAGGCCACATTAGCGCCGCGCCGCTGCGGATTTGCTCTCTGGGGTGCCGCTGCATTTGACCGCGGTTCCGCTTCCGAGGTGTTTCATGATTTTCGATTGCAGCTCGAGCTCGCCGCGGAAATGATGGGCGCGTCATGGAACGCGAGAAAGTCATCTTTTTTCGAAACCTGCTTTTCCGGGCCTTTGTCATTGGCGTCGTTTTCGCCCTGCTCCTCTTGGGCGCGACCATCGCACTCTGGGATGTGGCGGCCTCCATGACGCACCACTTCTTCAAGGTGGAGGAAAATGACCTGGGTCGCATTGTCCTGAATTTCTTCGTCAACGTCCGCCTGATCCTGGTTTTCCTCTTTCTGGCACCCGCCCTCGCGTTGCATTGGACGGCAAGAAAACAGTGAACCACCGACGCGCCGGTGCGTCTGCACGATAGACGCGCCCCGGCCATCCCATACGTTTGCGGTACGTGAGCGCGCTCCCTGACACCGCAATGTCGCCAAAGTCGTCGCCTCGCCCGGCGGACGCCGATCCTGCCGCGATCGAGCCAAAGAAGTCCCTCTCGTCCCTCGACACGATGGCGATGATCATCGGCATCGTCATCGGGGCTGGCATTTTCAAGACGCCCGCGCTGGTGGCGGGGAATGCCGGCTCCGAACTCGGGGTGATCCTGCTTTGGTGCGCCGGCGGAGTGATCTCGATGATCGGCGCGCTTTGCTACGCGGAACTCACCACCGCCTATCCGAATGCCGGAGGCGACTACCATTTCCTGAAGCGGGCGTTCGGCTACAGCCCGGCGTTTCTGTTCGCCTGGGCGCGGGTGATGGTGATCCAAACCGGTTCCGTCGCGATGATGGCTTTCATCATCGGCGATTACCTCACGCAGATCCTCGCGCTCGGCCCTTATTCGTCGTCCATCTACGCGGTGGCAGCCGTGATTCTCCTGACGGCGCTCAATGCCGCGGGGATTCGCGAGGGCAAATGGACGCAGAATCTGCTCAGCCTCGCGATTGTCGCCGGCCTGCTCTTGGTGATCGGCGCCAACTTCTGGCTCGCGGCCGCACCCGCAGCGGCATCAGGAACGGCGACGGGCGGTGGCGGCGCGCTGGGGATGGCGATGATTTTCGTGCTCCTGACGTATGGCGGCTGGAATGAAGCCGCCTATCTGTCGGCGGAAGTGCGGGGCCGCGCGGGCAAACAAACTCAGATGGTGAGGACGCTGGTCGCCAGCATCGTCGTGATCACCATCATCTACGTCGCGGCCAACATCGCTTTCCTGCGCGGCCTCGGCCTCGCCGGAGTCGCCGGGTCGGAAGTGGTCGCCGCCGACCTGATGCGGCGCGCCTTGGGAGATGTCGGCGCGAGTTTGATCAGCCTGTTGATTACAGTTGCGGCGTTGAGCACGATGAACGTCACCATGATCACGGGAGCGCGGAGCACTTATGCGCTCGGAAAGGACTACCCGATGTTCGCATTTCTCGGTCGCTGGCGGCAGCACGCCAGCACCCCGGCGAATGCGCTGCTCGTGCAGGGCCTGATCGCCCTCGCTCTCGTGTTCCTCGGCACGTTCGCGCGCAGCGGATTCAAAGTGATGGTGGAATACACCGCGCCGGTCTTCTGGTTTTTCTTCCTCCTCGTCGGGATCTCGATTTTCGTGCTGCGACGCAAGGAGCCGGAAGTGTCGAGGCCGTTTCGCGTGCCGCTTTATCCCCTCACCCCGCTTCTTTTCTGCGTCGTCTGCATCTACATGCTGCATGCGAGGTACTACCTACACCGGGGTCGGCGCATTGTTTGGCGTGGGCGTTCTCCTCGCCGGCCTGCCGGTCCTTTTCCTCGCGCGGCGCGGTCGCGCGGCCTCCACCCAGCAGTGACCAACCCACAATGAAACACCTCCCTACCATCCTCTTCTGCGCCATCTGCGCGGTCGGCGCCGAAACCCCCGCGCCCCTCCCTGACGGAGAGACGCCCGCCGTTGAGCTGTCGCTCGATAGCTCGTTCGCCAAAGGAATCCGCCTCGCGCCGGGAACCGAGCCCGAGAAGGTAAAGCCGGATATTCATTACGTCCCCACGCCCCAGCGGCTCGTCGATCTGATGCTGCTGATGGCGAAGGTGAACAAAAACGACCTGGTTTACGACCTCGGCTCGGGCGATGGCCGGCTCGTCATCACGGCGGCCAAGACTTACGGCGCGCGCGGCATCGGAATTGATATCGATCCGGCCCGCATTGCCGAGGCAAAACTGAACGCCGCCGAGGCGAAGGTCGAGGACAAGGTCGAGTTCCGGCAGGCGGACCTTTTCACGAGCGACTTCAAAGATGCGACGGTCATCACCCTTTATTTGCTCGATGCGCTAAACCAGCGGCTTCGTCCCCAGCTTTTCGCGCAGGTGAAGCCCGGGACGCGGATCGTGTCGCACGCCTTTGGGATGGGCGATTGGGAACCGGATGCGGAGAAAGAACTCAAAATCGCGGGTGCGACTTACAACGCATATTTCTGGGTCGTTCCCGCCAACATGAGCGGCCGCTGGAAGGTGACGCCGGAGGGGAACACCAAGGGCATGCCGGAAACGATCGTCATCGAACAGACGTTCCAGATGATCACCGCCCGAGGCACGGAGGGCGGCGAACCGATCGGCCAGGGCAGACTGGACGGCAGCGAGTTCACCCTCGCGTTAGGCAAAACCGCTGGCAGCGCGGCCACCACTTTTACCGGCACGGTCGAGGGCAACACCATCAAAGCGATCGCTCCCGGACAACGCGCCAGCTGGCAAGCCGAACGCGAACCCGGAACCGAGAAACCGCTCGATCCCGCACGGTAATGCCCGGCGCGCCGCGATCCACCCTGAGGACACGGTGCGTCAGGAATGTTGCAGCACGGGCGCGCGTGACGTTTGATCGAGGCCATGTTCTCTCCGATTGCCGTGTCCGCGTTGCGCGGCTATCGGCGCGCTGACTTCCTCGCCGATCTCGGCGCCGGCGTGACGGTGGGCGTCATCGCCCTGCCACTGGCGATCGGGTTTGCGATCGCCTCCGGCGTGACGCCGCAGCAAGGCCTTTGGACGGGCATCATCGCGAGCGTCGCGGTGGCGCTGCTCGGCGGCTCGCGCTTCCAGATTGCCGGGCCGACCGGCGCCTTTGTTCCGGTCCTCTTCTCGATTGTCGCAGCCCACGGGTATGGCGGCCTCGCGCTCGCCACGATGATGGCCGGCGTGATGCTGCTCGTGATCGGCGCGCTCCGCATGGGGCGGCTGCTCAAGTTCATCCCCTACCCGGTCGTCGCGGGCTTCACGAGCGGCATTGCGGTCATCATCTTCTGCGGACAACTAAACCAATTTCTCGGGCTTGGCCTCAAGATGCCGGGCCACGTCCCGCAGCAAATCGCGGCGCTGGTCGACAATTTTCACCGGCTGAACTGGCATGCGCTCGCGCTCGGCGTGTTGACGCTGGTGACACTCTACGCCTGGCCGCTTCTCACGAGACGCATTCCGGCGAGCATCGTGGCGGTCATCCTGGCGACCGCGACCGCCTACTTCGCCGGATGGCCGGTGGCGACGATCGGCACGCAGTTCGGCGGCATCCCGCCGGGCTCCCGGGATTTCACCTGCCGCCGTTCTCGCTCGAGCTGATGCGAGACCTGATGGGCCCGGCCTTCACGATTGCCGCGCTCGGTGCGATCGAGTCGCTCCTCTCGGCGATGGTGGCCGACGGGATGACCGACACACGTCACGATCCGAACCAGGAACTGATCGGCGCAGGGAATTGCGAATATCCTTTGCCCGCTCGCGGGCGGGATCAGCGCGACCGGCGCGATCGCGCGCACGGCGGCGAACATTCGCAACGGAGGACGCACCCCGGTCGCAGGAGTCATTCATGGGCTCGTGCTCCTCGCGATGGTCTTACTGGGCGCGCCGCTCGCTTCCTATATTCCACTCGCCGCGCTCAGCGCCATTCTGCTCGCGGTCGCGCTGCGCATGGCGGAGCTACACACGTTCGTCGAGCTCTGGCGCGGCCCGGGGGCGGATTTCGGCGTGCTGGTCGCGACCTTCGCGCTCACGGTCGTCTTTGACCTAACGATCGGCGTAGGCGCCGGGCTTGCGATGGCGATCGTGCTCTTCCTGCGCCAGATGGAAGAAGTCACGCACGTGCGCCTGACTCACGCCGGAAAACGAGGATGCCGCCACTGGCTCGCACAGCATCCGCGGCAAGGACGTTCCGGCCGGAGTCATTCTTTACCGCATCGAAGGTCCGCTCTTTTTCGCCGCCACGGAGAAGCTGGACATGGCATTACGCGGCTCCGGCGGGAGACCGCGCGCCGTCATCTTCCGGATGCGCAATGTCCCGGCGATGGACGCCAGCGGACTGCACGCCTTCAGCGGCGCGATCGAGAAGCTCCAGCGCGATCGCGTCGAGATTTTCTTCACCGCGGTTCAACCGCAGCCGATGAAAGTGATGTTCGAATCGGGCCTGGCCGAGCGGATCGGATTGGAGCGTTTTTGCGGCGACATTGACCAGGCGCTGGCGGCCACGCGGCAAATCACGGCCGTCGACCACCACCGGTAACCTCAGGAGCCGGCGCGTCCGGCTTGTGCATGACCGAGACCATCCAGCCAAGTCCGAAGCGATCCTGCAGCATGCCGAATTTTGGCGCCCAGAAAGTTTTCTCCAGCGGCATCGTCACCAGTCCGCCCTCACCAAGCGCGGCAAACACCCGCTCCGCCTCGGCTTCGTCGGGCACAGTGATCGAAAGGGAAAATCCTTCGAAATCCGCCGGTCCCTCGCAGCGGCCGTCCGAGGCCATCAAAGTGGTCGCGCCGATGCGGACGGAGGCGTGCATCACTTTGTCGGCGAAACAGTCCGGCAGGCCCGTCGGCTCCGGGCTCTCCTTGAAACGCATCAACATCTGCACTTCGGCGCCGACGGCCTTGCGGTAGAATTCGAGCGCCTCTTCGCAGCGGCCGCCGAAGTAGAGATACGGTTGAACAAGCAGTTGGGAGTTGGAGGACGACATTTCCCAAGAATGGGCGGGTTTGGACCGAGGTCAATCACGCGTCGGAATTCGTACAAGATGCGGCCGTGCCTCAACGTCCAGCGGGCAGCCGACGCAGGGTCAACTCTTCTGGCACCGAGATAATAAGCGACGTGATGTTTCCCCGTTCGTCCTTCCCAAAGCGAAATGTGCGATCCGAATCCTCCTCGAAGAACGACGTTTCCGATTCCGGAGTCATCACGATCTTCTCGCCCAGCCAGGTGGTTTCCAGGCGATCGCCCGTTACTCCGACGGCGATGGTAAACCGATCTTCCAATCGATAATCGCCCGCATACGAGCGGAGGATGGCGGGATCCAGTTTCGTAGCGGAACGGCTCCGCATCGCCAGATCCGGCACATACATTCCGGCGACGCGCTGCGCGATGTACCTAGCCGCCGCGCCGGCCCGGTTGCAGAACACCGCTACCGTCAGACGATCCTCGGGATACCGCGCGATGTAAGACGCGAAACCCTGCCAGGCACCGCCGTGTTCCAGCAGTGGATGGCCAGAGGCGGTCTTCTGGATTCCCCAGCCAAAACCGTACGGCGCCGTGCCGCCGCCCTTTAGTTTTACCGGCGTCCACATCTCCTTGAAGCCGCCTTCGCTCAGCAGATTCCCTTCCTCCAGGGCTTCGGCCCATTTGGACATGTCCTCGGCATTAAGATACAAGCTGCCGTCCGCCGTGGTATTCAGGCTCGGCGCCACCCATTGTTGGTTTTTCAGCGCTCCATCCTTCAATCGATACCCAGCCGCCCGCTGCGGAATGATGTCCGCTTCGCTGATCACACGGGTGCTCTTCATTTCCAGCGGCGCAAAGATCCGCTCCTCCAGGAATTCACCGTAGGGGCGGCCACTCACCTTGTGGATAAGAATCCCCAAGGCAACGTAGCCGAGGTTGCTGTAGGTCCATTTCTCCGCGGGTGCGAAGTGGAGTGGCTGGGACGTGACCATCTTGAGCAGCTCCTCTTCGCTGCGATCAATGGTCAACGAGAAGTCCTCGGGATAATCGCCCAGCCCGGAGGTGTGCGTCAGCAGATGTCGGACAGTGAGGACCGACCAACTCTCCGGCACCGCCAGATGCTTCGACACCGCATCATCGAGCGCCAGCTTCCCTTCCTGCACCAACAGCATGACCGCCATGGCGGTAAATTGTTTTCCGATCGAGCCCGACTGAAAAACAGTCTGCGGCGTCACGCGGGCATCATGCTCGAGGTTCGCGATTCCATAGCCCGCGCAAAGGACCGTCTGGCCGTTGTGGCGCACCATGATCGAGCAGCCGGGAATCTGCTTTTTCTTCAGATATTCACCGACGAACCCGTCGACGCGCTCCGCTGCCGGGCTCACCGGCACGGCGAAAAGGAGAGCGGCGGCGAGGCACGAAGCCTGACTTATTTTCCGGCGCGATAGGGTCACGCTATTGACGACCAGAGATACACCGAAGGAGCAGAGCAAAGTCGAGCGCGAACACTGAAGAACTGTGGTTTATCGCGACGCTTCACTCTTCCTGATTCCATTCACAGGCGACCGACGCCGGCAAATCGGTGACAGGCTGCACGCACCGGATTCTCTGCTGGATTGGCCGAAGTTGAGTGTGTTAAGTCGTCCACATGAACATCCTCACCATCATCGTGCGTCTCCTCCTGGGCCTGATGTTCGTCGTCTTCGGCTCGAACGCCTTTCTCCATTTCATGCCGATGCCGCCGCTGCCGGACACGCCCGCCGGCAACTTCATCAACGCGATGATCGAAAGTCACTACATCTACGGCGTGGCGATCTTTCAGGTGCTGGGCGGATTACTTCTGGTTATCGGACGCTATGTCCCCCTCGGCCTGACGCTGCTCGGCCCGGTCATCGTGAACATCGACCTTTTTCATATCTTCATGGACCGCGCCGGCCTCGGGATGGCAGCCGTCGTCTCTCTCCTCGCCCTGTTTCTGCTCTGGCGTTATCGCGATTCTTTTGCCGGGCTGCTGCGCCCGTGAAGTGCCCGACTTAACGTCGCAGCGGCACGGCGATGATGGCGGTCCCCTTCAGCTCGGCGCCATCTTTGATGGCACCGTCCGGCTGGTAGTGCCCGACATAGGAATTGGCGATGACGTGCAGCGCGCCGTTCGCAATGGCGCCGGTGGTCGGCTCCGCGAACTCAGGATGATGATGCGACTGCAGCACGCTGAGACCGGCGATCCGCGTGCCGTTGTCCGCCAGCGCGATCCGCACCACACGCCCGGGGTTCGTGACGTTCTGGATGCCGAACAAATCGCCCTCGTGCCAATAGAGGCCGTCGATTCCCGCCGGTCACCACCGAATCCGGCTGCGGTAATCTGATCGGCTCGCCGGTGGTCGTATCCACCCGGACAATCCCGGTCGACAAGGTAACGTAAAGCGTTCCATTGGGGGCGAGCGCGATTCCATTCGCGCCGCGGAGCGCTCCCGCTTCGCCGAAACGCGTCAGCGCTTTCTCCTGCGCCTTCCGGCGAAACAGACTGCCGCTGGCAGAATCGGTAACGTAAAGAGTGCCATCGGGCGCCACGGCGAGATCGTTGAGTTGCACCGCCTCCGGCGCTGCGCAGCGATCCAGCAGGCGAGCGCCTTTTAGCTCGTAGCGGAAGACGACGTTGCGGCGCTCCGCCTTCGCCTCGTCGAGGAACCCATTGGTGCTGACCGCATATAGGTATTCGCGATCCGAATCGACCGCCAGCCCCAGCACGCAATCGAGCTTGTCGGAGGCGAGGGAGAAATCA
Source organism: uncultured Verrucomicrobiae bacterium (assembly GCA_963844275.1). Classification (GTDB taxonomy): domain Bacteria; phylum Verrucomicrobiota; class Verrucomicrobiia; order Chthoniobacterales; family UBA10450; genus JACCTI01. Next base: position 2,960 of record CAWJNS010000011.1, on the reverse strand, counting down.
CGCACCTCCCCTTTCCCGTCGGTCAGGATGATCTTCCGTTGCGCAATGCTGCCGACGAAGAAGCGCCCGCCTTTGGCATCGAAGGCGATGCCCTCCGGAATCAGTTTGGCGTCTTTCAGACGGAGCGCGACCGGCGCGGCCGGGGTTTGCGGTTCCTCATCGGCGAGTTCCTTGCGAATCGCCTGGAACTCCGCGTTGTCCCACATCGTATCGAATCCGGTATCGCGCACCGGAATGAGCCCGAGCTTGCGACCCTGAAGGCTGCGCAAGAGCTCGAGCGCCGCCGCGCTCTCACCGAGATTGAGGCGGGTGATTGCTTCGTAAAACACGAGCAACCCATCACCCGGACGTTCTTTCCGCAGATTCTGAATGCGCTCAAAGCTCGCGCGCGCCGCGGCCGACGGTTCATCCGCAGCGTCCAGCAACCCCAAGCCGACGGCCACCAGACAGCCGGCCGCCAGCCATGTCAGTGTGATCCGCACATTGGCATTTGGGGTCAGAGCTTACTATCGACACTGCTGAGGAGGTTGGAAACATAGCTGGCACTGCCCATGCGCAGCCGGACAGCGATCCAATCGCGTGTCATCGGTGTCTGGGTGCGCAGCTGCTGCGCGATCGCCACTTTCGCGGGATGGCCTTTTGGTTCCTGCGCCAGGTTCACCTCCCGCCAGCGCAGCTTTTCGAGCGCGGCCAGCACCATGCGTTCGGCCAGCGCTTCGTCGGTCTCGCTTCTCTCCCGCGCTCGTTCTCCCTTGCGCCCGGCCCGCGCCAGCTTGTCCGCGAGCCAGTCGCAGAAGTCCTCCGCGCCAAGCATCCAGCCCTTGCGCAACGCTTCTTCTTCATCAGGATCGAGCCGCGCCTGCTCCACCGCGCGCTCAAACTCGCGCCGACTCCCGTGCGTATCCTCTTCCAGGCCATACTCGCCGAGCAGGCGATCGAGCCGCAGCCACGCCGGACGCAGCGGCGGATGCCGATACGCAGGATAACTGCTCCACGGGTAGGCCGAAAGCGCGGCCTCGGGCGCGATCATTCCGGCCCGGACCGGATTGAGGTGCACGTAATCGCACGCCCGCCGCAGATACCCAGGCGAGCGTTCATCGATCGGTTGTGCCTTGTAGCGCCCGCCGAAGAGGTGGCCCCAATGCCGATGCCGACGGTTAAACCGCTGCGTGTAGGTGCCGAGCAGCCACTTCATCCCGGTGCTGAGATTTGGCTGCGGGTTTCCAGCATAAGGTGCAAATGATTGCTCATCAGGCACCAGGCGTGCACCTGCCAGCCTGTCTTGCTGCAGGTCTGCCCGAGGGTGTGCAGAAAATCGCTCCGGTCGGCGTCTCCGTAAAAGATGGCTTCGCGTCCATCCCCGCGACTCATCACATGATAGCGCGCGCGCCTTGATACTCGATCCGCAGAGGGCGGGGCATGCAGCCGACGCTACGCGGCCGTCCAGCGTTGTGTCAATAGTAAGCTCTGACCCCGTCTTCCCGTCCTGAGTGCTTCGGCAGCTCTGTTGGCTACCTCCCGATGTTTACTGCCCTGGCTTCCAGTATGCCGTCAGCTCGTTGCAAATAGAGCCCTCTAACCTGTTGATTTTGCACAATGTCCGCCATCGTCCCTGGAGCACCAGCCTTCATTATTTTCGTGCTATCTGCGACGTGCAAGGGCAGCGCTGGCCACCCTTTGATCATCGGGGCAACCGTAAATGTTTTCGCTTTCTGATCCACCGCCGAAATCTTTCCACGAAATGGTTGCAAATGGCTGGCTGGTTGGCGGGAGGGCGAACTGGCGGGCGAAGGTGTTGTTGTGGGCGAGGCCTGCGCATTAAGCAGCATGCAAAAAGCAAGAGTTGCGGCGCAGACACCGCGCGCGAGATAGAAGCTGTATTTCATCATTTTTCTGGTTGGTAATTTGATTGTTGACGACCGAAGTCAGGACTTCGTTTTAGCGGCCCCGCCGCCGACGGCCAAGCGCAATTTGCCGGCCGCTCATCCAAACCGTCGCTTACGATGAAAATGCGATCCGCTCAGCCAACACGCGCAGCGCCAAGCGTGAGCAGTGCAATTTGGGGTCAGAGCGTGAGCAGTGCAATTTGGGGTTAGAGCTTACTATCGACACTGCTGAGGAGGTTTCCCGTCTTCCTATCAATAGCGGAGACACCACAGGCGTGCGCAATCGCGCTGGCACCGCCTTGCCCTAACGCCTTCGCGATCGGCGCCGAATTACGACGGCAGGGTCAGTCCGTGAGTCTTGCTATCGCACTTGGCCGATCGCACTGAGATTCAAGATTCACGGACTGACCCCCAATGGTATGTTCAAACTGAAGCGGGAGATCGTGGAACTGCGTGGTTAACTCACGCATGACGGCTTCTGCATAGCCCGCGAATTTGTTGCCCCCTCCGATTCTCATCAACTCAAGTCCGGCCCCGGTTGGATATGTGTGCGCAGAAAACCAGAAAGGAAGAGTTGGCGTTCGATATCCCGGGCGCATATATGACGCGGTAACTTTCGTCGAAGTATGTTATCGACGGGTAGCGGTCAGTCCGTTTTGAACACGGCGGGCGATAAAGTGCTACGCTCAGCAGCTACGCGCCTGATCGATCTTTCCTTTGACCGAAGGGATCAAATCAACGGAGTGTCGTGGACTTGATCCGAAAGCTGTGATACCGTGCAACGCGCGGGTGTTCGGAGCCCCGCTCGACAATCCCGGCAACCGCGGGGGGAAGCAACGGGAGGACGACATGGGCAATCACCCTGCCCCTGCCTCCATTTTTCGTCGCAACTACTTGCACACAGTAAAAAGTGTGCGAACCTCGCCGCCGCTTCCAATCCTGTTGGTCGCGTAAATACAGGAATCAAGGGCTCGCCTAGGAAGCCGAAACGCGAACCAAACTGAAACACAGCATGAGAATATTGAACCATTGCCCTCGGAGCTTGCAGACACGCAACTTAGTCGAGGCGGCAAA
>CAWJNS010000010.1:0-1241606 GCA_963844275.1 uncultured Verrucomicrobiae bacterium | reverse complement strand
TCCGGCTTCTTCAGCACCGGGGCCAGTTCGCGGATGAAGCCCTCGATCAGGGCGGTGGTTTCCTCTTCCGTGCGCTGTGGTGTAATCCAGCCTTCCGTAACGATGGCCGCGACGGTGAGGTAGGCCCAGCGCTGATTGTAGCCGTGGAGAATTCGATCGCGCAGATCGATCCCGGTCCGGGCCGTGTGCGAGGGAGTCATGTCGGTGTGACCGATGAAGGTGTAATAGGTCAGATTCTGGAGGGTGCCGCGGGTCTCGGGATTTCGCTGCACAAACCGGCCGTTCCGGAGTCGAGTCAGCTCAAGCTGCCTCCCATTCGGGAGCGCGACCGCCCGCCGCTCGGAGGTTTGCAAGTTCCAGCCCTGCGCCGGCAGGCAACGTTCGGGACGATGGATGCTGTTCGTCATGTCCTCGCCGGAGAGCACAATCGAGACAAAGACTTTATCACCGGCCAGGTTCGTGTAGGTCTTGCGCGCGAACTCGGTGTCTTTCGCCAGCACCTCGCGCTCTTTCGCGGTCACTTCTTCGTCGTCGCCGATCCAGTCGCCGAGGTAATTCGGCAACGCCATGGCGATGCCCGCCGGGCTGCTCTTGCCCGATTTCGGCAGGAGGAACACGGTCGAGAAACCGACCAGGAGGACGATGGCGACGGTGATGAGCCGCTTAGTAATCATACCGGACCGTCTCCTTCGCGGCGGTGACGCGCTTCAGTTCGCGTGGCTTGAGGTTCAACAGCTTCCCGAAGAGCAGCATCGCGCCGATCGCGAATGGAAAGGAGAGAAAGCCGGAGATGTTGTGATAAACGCCCCCGGCGACTTCCTGCCCGACGAACCGCGCCGCGACAAAGATGGAGATGAGGCGTCCGGCGTTGCCGATAATCGCGAAGAGGAGCGCGGCGCCGAAGATCGCGATCTTTTTCCAAAGCCGGTCCTGGGTGATATGCCCGTAGATCGCGGAGAGCATCGCGATGGCCATGAGCGAACGGATGCCGCTGCAGCCCTCGTCCACTTCGAACTGGAACGCCCCGCTGGTGGCGTGCACCGCGGTGCCGATGGCGGTGAGCCCCAGTCCGAAAAAATTGCAGACCGCCGTGGCAATGCCGGTCTCGAGAAATTGCAGTCGCGCGGTGGCCTGGGTGAGGAAATTCAGCGGCACCATGAAGAGGAGAAAGAAGATCGGGAAAAGCAGCACGCGGGCGACCTGTTTTCCCCAGACGTAAAGGACGATGCCGAAGAGCAGGAACGGGATCGCGGTGAGGGCGAGCCGCGCCTGCAGGGTGCGGGCGGCAGCGATATACAGGAGGAGCCCGAAGGCGATGAAGATCCAGCCTAGCGGGGACGAACTAACCTGCGCCGCCTTCAGCTTATCCCGTCCGTACCAGACGAGGAACGCCACGATCAGCGGGATAAACTTGCCATGCTCGTAATCCGTCTCCGGATTCCACGCCTGCCAGCCCCACACCCACGTCGAGAGCGTGCGGTTGGTGAAGAGCGGCACGAAGCCGATGAAGTAAACCAGTGTCGCCGTGATGGCGGCGAGGAGGAAGACCTGCAGGGGATTTCTCTGCAGCCAACCTGAGAAAGTGGCGAAGGTGTTTCCCGGCCTTGCGTCGGTACTCATTTGGGAGCGGAGATTACAGCGCCGGAGCGGACAAAGCAACGGCCTCGTCGACGCTGGATTGCATCTCTTTCGCGCTGCTGTCACGTTCGGGATTCCCGTCGCATGAGAACGCTCGACCTCCTCGGCACTCCCCTGCTGGTGACGGACTACGCCGGGCTGGCCACCTTCTGCCGGGAGCGGGTGGCGACAGAGCGGCCGACGGCGCTGAATTTCAGCAACACCCAGATCGTGACCATGCGCCGGCACGAGTCGCCCTACCGGAAACTGAGCAACTGCTTCGATTTCTTTGTGCCGGATGGAATGCCGTTAATCTGGGCGCTGAACCGCCGCGGCGCAGGACTGCGCGACCGCGTCTACGGTCCGACATTCATGCGCACGTTCCTTGAGGAAACGGATGCATCGGAGTCGCACTATCTGATTGGTGGATCGGAGGAGTGCAGGCGGCGGCTCGCCGAACGATTTCCCAGCGCCAGGATCGTCGGCAGTTTCCACGGCCGCTGCGACGTTCAGGGCGTGCTCGAGGGCTCTGCGGAGCAGACAGTGCTCGGAGAGATCAACCGCTTGGCGCCTAATTTTGTGTGGATCGGACTCGGTACGCCGAAGCAGGACGCGTGGGTTGCGCGCCACAAAGCGAGCATCAAACGCGGCGTGCTCCTCGCGGTGGGGTTTGCCTTTGACGTGAATGCCGGGATGAAGCCGGACGCGCCCGCTTGGATGCAGCGTGCGGGCCTAACATGGGTGTTCCGTCTCGCGAGCGAACCGCGGCGACTGCTTGGGCGCTATCTGCGCTACAATACGCTTTTCCTTTTTTACCTCGTGAAAGATGCGCTCGGGAAACGTGCATAACAGGCTGCGGCGGTGGCTGGCCGCCACCGTGGCGATCGTGCTCGCGACGCTTGGGATTCACGCCACGCGCGCCGAAACGCCGCCGCCCTTTCTCAAAGGCGTGACCGTCTCCTGCCAGACCTGGGGCGTGGAATGGCAGACGCCGGAGATGGCAGCAGACGCTCGATGAATTGCAGTCGCTGGGCGCGAACAGCTTTGCGATTCACCCCTACGCTCGGATCACAAACGACGGACACGTCCGCTTCCGGACGATGAACGAGAACCGGCACATCACCGTGCCGCTGGATTGGGCGCGGGAGCGCGGGATGGCGGCGATGCTGGTGCCGCACCTCGCCTACTGGGGCACGAAGTTCAGCTGGCGCGGCGACATCAGGTTCGACACCGAGGAAGAGTGGAATCGGTTCTTCGACGAATACGAAACCTGGATCGTGGAGATGGCGCGACTCGCGGAAGCGCACGGCGCAGCGATGTTCTGCGTCGGGCTGGAATACACCCACGCGCAGAAATTCGACCGACCGCTGGCTCAAGATCATCGCCGAAGTGCGCAAGGTTTACTTCGGGAAGCTGACCTACGGTGCGAACTGGAATGAATACCGGCAGGTGAAATTCTGGGATGCGCTCGATTACCTCGGCGTGCTCGCATATTTTCCGCTCTGCGCCGACGCGAATCCGACCCGTGAACAACTCAACGCGGGCTGGCAGAAACGCAGCAGCGAACTGGAGCAGTTTTCGCGGCGGAACGGCGCCAAACAATTCGTCTTTGTGGAGGTCGGCTACAACGAAAGCAACCGCGCGGCCGCGGAGCCGTGGAGTTTCCAAACCGGTGGCGAGAATGCGGCGGAAATCCAGGCGCGGTGTCTCGATGCCGCCCTCGCACTAACAGGGAAGCACCCCTGGCTCGCCGGCATGTTCCTGTGGAAGTGGTTCCCGGAGCTGCCGCATCATCATGAGGAGAATTTTCGGTTGCAGAAGCCGGAGTTGAAAGCGCTCATGGCACGGCATTGGCGCTAGACTTTGCGGCCGAACTTTTTCTCCAGCTCGCCCAGCGAAATCTGGATCATGGTCGGCCGGCCGTGCGGACAGCAATAGGGCAACTCGCAGGCGAGCAGGTCGCGGATCAGTTTTTCGACTTCGAGATAACCGCAGCGGATCGTTCGCTTTGACCGCGTGACGGCAGACCGTCTTCGCGATCATGTCTTCGCCGAGCCGCAGCGCGGAGCTGCTGTTGCTCACTGTGCGCAGGCTGTCGATGACCTCACGCATCAACGCGCTCGCGTCGTTTGTCCGCAAAAACGTCGGGAGACTGTCGATCTTGAATGTCTGCGCGCCGAACGGCTCGATCCCGATCCCCATTTTCTGCAAGGTGGCGAGGTTTCGCTCCACCCATTCGGCATCGCGCGGCGGAAGATCGAACGTCTGCGGCAGGAGGAGGCGCTGCGAGGGCACGCCTTTCTCTTCCATCCGGCGCCGCAGTTCCTCGAAGAGGATGCGCTCGTGCGCCGCGTGCTGATCCACGAGCACGAGCCCGTTCGCGTTCTCCATCAGGACGTAGAGCTTGTTCAGCACGCCGATGATCTGGAATTCCTGCCCGGCCGCGCTGGGCGTGCCGTTCATGGCCGGGCGCGGCGGGTCGGGGACAGGTGCGCTCGTGACCGACCGCAACGGCTCCGCAAAAAGCTGCGGCGTGGCTACTGTTGCTGTTGCAGCCGGGGACGCTGTCCCCGGCTGGTCTAACGTGTGGCGGTCACCTCCCGCGCTGGGGTCAGCGACCGCGGCTACAGCAGCAGCGCCAGGCGACGGCGCTTGAAACTGCTCCTGCCAGTCGCGCCGGCCGCTTTCCAGCGTCCGCTGCACCGCGCGCACGATCGCCTCCCGCACAGCCGCGGGATCACGGAAACGCACCTCGCGTTTGGCGGGATGCACATTCACATCCACCGCCGCCGGGTCCAGCTGAACGAACAAAAACGTCACCGGAAACTGCCCCTTCATGAGCGCGGTGTGATATCCCTCGCGCAAGCCCGCCGTCAGCACCGGGCTCTCGATCGCGCGGCCATTCACGAACACGAGCTGCTGCGTGCGCGTCTGACGGCTCACCCCCGCGCGGCCGATCAATCCCGTGACCTCGATTCCAGCCCGACTCTCGCGATCGCTGACTTCGAGCAATTCCTCGACCAGCTCCGCGGCCATGGAGATCGCGGATGCGATGGCGCAGGGACGTGGTGGCGGGAAGTTGAAACACGACGCGCTCATCCCGCACAAAGACGAACGCGACCCCCGGATGCCCCAGCGCCTGCAGATGAAGCTGATGCTCGACGTTGCGACTTTCGGTGTTCTCCGTGCGCAGGAACTTCCGGCGCGCCGGCAGATTGTAGAAAAGCGACCGCACTTCGATTTGCGTGCCGGGCGCCTCCCCGCCGTCGCGCACCGTTTCGATGCGTCCTCCATTGACGATGATCTCGGTGCCGGCGACCGCTTCGGGCTCGCGGGTGGCGAGGCGAAAACGCGAGACGCTCGCGATGCTCGGGAGCGCTTCGCCACGAAACCCGAGCGTGGTGATCGCCGCCAGGTCGCCAGCCGTGCGGATCTTGCTGGTGGCGTGGCGTTCCAGCGAAAGCAACGCATCATCGCGATCCATCCCGCAGCCGTCATCCACCACGCGGACCAGCGAGATGCCGCCCCGCCGGATACTGACCTCGATCTTGCGCGCCCCGGCGTCGAGGCTGTTCTCGACCAGCTCTTTCACGACCGATGCCGGCCGCTCCACCACCTCGCCCGCGGCGACCTGGCTCGCCAGGATTTCGGGCAACAAACGGATGTGGCTCATGGATTTTTGAATGTAGATTTTCGATTTCCGATTGCGAAGGAATTGTAGGGAAAGCGGTTGGCTTCCCGTGTTTTTTGAAATACCCAGCCGCTCGAGGGGCCATCCGGTTGACTCGCCAGCGCCGCGCGGTACCGTCGAGATACCGATGATCGAGGTCACGGATAATGCCGTCCGGCAACTGCGTTCACTGCTCGAAACCCACGGCGACACCGCGGGGAAGGGCCTGCGCGTACAGATTGCCAAGGGCGGCTGCTCAGGCCTGCAATATGAGATGGCGCTCGATGCACGCAAAGAGGGTGACGAGGTGATCGAGCGCGAGGGCGTGGCGTTCCTCGTCGACAACGAAAGCGCACAACTGCTGCGCGGCGCGACCCTTGATTACCACGACGGACTCACCGGCGCCGGGTTTCAAATCGTGAATCCAAACGCCGCCCGCACCTGTGGCTGCGGAAGCTCCTTTGAACCGGCTGCTGCGACCACCGCCTGACGCTTCGCCGCGCCGGCGTCCCTAGATGGATCGAAGCCTCTTCCGTTACGACGAGCCCGCCTCGCGGCCGCGACGGAAAGCGAATCTGTTCGGCTGGACGATCGCCATTCTGCTCCTCTCCGGGCTCGCGCTCGCAGCCTGGCTCGGCAGCTACTACATCTTCAATCAGCCGGAACGGCCCGACAGCTACCGGATCCTGCAGAAGCTGCACAAGATCGAGGCGCCGAAGCGGTTTCAAATCACCGCCGCGCCGCCGGGCGAATTCCTGACCCCGAAGCAGATGCACGAGCGCTACAGCGTGATGCGGCCGGCGGAACTGGCCCGCGCCAACGCGGTCCTGGCGCGAAATTACATCCGCAATTTCCACGGCATGGCCGGCCCGGTGCAGTATGCGGTCGGGCGTTTCACGATCATGGAGGCGCGCGAACTCACGCCCGCCGATCTCTTCACCTCCGGGATGGTGGCGCTGACAGCAGCGAGCGACTCCGGCGACGTGCTGATGGAACACGTTTACCCGGCCGATGTGCAGGCGGTGCCCTTGATGAAGGAAACGCTCGCGACCGGGCTCGAAATTAAACTCGAACGCGCTCATGATCTCTCCGCCATCATTCACGCAGAGCGCCTCCGGGACGGCCGGATCCTGCTCACGGCGGTGCCGCTGCTCTATGGGAGCTACACCGTCACACAGGGACGTGGAACGTTCAGTCTCGAGCCGCCTTACGACCTCAACATGGCCGCGGGCTGGCCGCTCTATAAGGATGATACCAGGCACAATGCAGAGGTCCTCTATGCGAGTTACCGGGAGCGATTCGCTCCGCCGGTTCGTGGCGGCATCCCGTTGCCGGGGTTGAATGCCACGCCGCCGCCGACCGAGCCAATCAACGAACTGGTCCGCGTAGAGCAAGCGGTGGCCATTGCGCCGCCCGCCCCCACCGCCACACCGGCTCCAGCTGTGGCAGTCAAGCCAACCCCAACGCCCAAGGGCGGCAAACTTGCGAAGGGCGCGAAAGCCGGCGCGTCACCCTCTCCCGCCCCAACGATCGTCGCGAAAGCAAGTGCCTCCCCGGCTCGGGCGACCGCGGCGGGGGCAAGCCCCGCAGCGCCGGTTCAGACCGCGGCGGCTGCGTCCACTCCTGCTGGGCCGTCGCCGCCGCCCGCTGTCGCTGGCGCATCGCCGGCAGTCACGCCGGCTGGCGACACTACCCTGGCGTCGACCGCCGGCGGCGGGACGTGGAAAACATTTCCGGCCGGGAAAATGCCCGCCGGCCGGCTGATCACGACGGCTGATTTGAACGACGTCGCCGAACGCGGGATGGCGGGCGAGCGCGTCTACCTGCGCGGCCAGTTTGTGGTCAATTTCGCCGAATCAAACCGCGCCGTGTTGCGGCCCAGGAGCAACATGGCGGAGTCAGTACTGCGGCTGGGCGCGCCCTCGTCCACGCGCATCGTCGTCGAGTTCCCGACCGGTTACACCCCACCGGCGCCGGGCTCCACCGTCACTCGCGACGAACAGCGCCCCTACGAGATCACGGAAGTGCGCAAGCAATCGGATGGGCAGCTGAACGTTTTTGTCCGCGAGATCATGCAGTGATCGTCCGCGCCAAGCCGCTTTACCTGCGCCTTGATCATTGGCCGCCCGCGGTCTCGCCGATCACCACATTGTCGCGAACTTCGAGTCGTGTGATGCTCTGCTCATCGAGCCAACGGTTCATCCAGTAACGCACAGAAGCGCCGCCGAACCAGCCCTGATCCATGACGCTGTCGGCGACGGCGCTGTTGCCGACGACGATATTCGAGACCCGGACCTTCCGCGGATCGCCATCTGGCGAGGCCGCAAGCGTGGCCGCCCCGTTCAGATAACGGCCTTCCATCATCAAAATGCGATCCAGCGGCACACTGAATTGCAGCCGCGCTTCGTTGTTCTCCACCGCGACGTAGGCCATGCCGCGCAGCTTGGGGCTGTTGTTCACGAGCGCGTTGATCTCGGCCGCGGTCAATTCGATGTGCGCGGGCTGGCCGCGTTTCCCGGCTTTCTCAAAAGCTTTCCAGCGGGCCTCGACCGGTCGCCCGTCCGCCACCCGGCGGCTCGGCGGCGCTGGCGTCGCGGTGGGCGCGACGGGTTCCGGAGGCGGCACGCTTGGGGTGGTCTGGCGAAGGCTCAATCGCGGCTCCGAGTTGCCGGCGGCGTCGGCAGCGACGAGCGGCTCGGTCGCTGAATAGGTATCGCGGAAGTGGAGCAACGCCCACGTTCCGCCGCCGACAAGCGCGACCGCGAAAAGCACAACGAGCGCGAAAAACGAGAGGCACCCTTTGCCGAGGCATCCCTTCCGCGGCTCACTGGCTGCCGGTGGGATTGCAACGCCGTCGCTCATTTGCGCCCGCTCCTCCTCCGCCAGACCGCGTCTGCGTAGCCATCAGCTTCTCATAGAGGCCCTGCAATCCCTCGGAAAGCAGGCGCGTGCCGGCCAGCACCGGCATGAAATTCGTGTCGCCGTTCCAGCGCGGCACGATGTGCAAATGGAGATGATCGGGCACGCCGGCGCCGGCGCATTGCCCGAGATTCAGGCCCAGATTGAACCCCTGCGCTCTCATCGTCTCGCGCAGGAGCCGCTGGCCGTGCCGCGCCAGCGCCCAGAGCTCCAGCACTTCGTTTTCGCCTAACGAATCCACGTCGCCCGTCTTGCGATACGGCACCGCCATCAAGTGCCCGACGGAATACGGATAGCGGTTCATCATGAGGAAGGCGTTCTTGCGACGCGCGATCACAAGGTGCGCGGCATCGTCGCTGGCGCGCGCGGCCTCGGACAGAAAATCAGGATTCGCCTTCTCCTGCTCGAAATACTCGACCCGCCAGGGACACCACAGCGCTTCGATTTGGCCTTTGGGGAAATCGGTCAACTCGCTCAAGGGCTGAAAATCGCGCGGGCCTCCGCAAAGTCGAGCGGGCTTTTCGCCGGCGACCGATTTGCCCGCAGGTTTTGCTCGAGCGCGCCTGCCCGCCGCGTATCGTCTGGCGACATGCCAGACGAGGCCGAGCTTACCACCCTCCCGCGCCACATCGCGCCAGCGGCGGCGTTCGCGGCGGAGGAGGTGCTCGAGGCAACCGCGGTCGCCGACCGGACGCATGGCGGCACGGCTGGGTTGCGGCATCCCGCGCGGACAAGCGGATGCTGCGGTCCCGACGAACACACGCCGCCGGAGGAATGGAAGTGGCTGGCGCTGCTCTCGGCGATCTGCCTGCTGTTCGGGCTCGGGGCCGTCGCCGCGCAGCACCAGCTGCCGCCTGCGATCGTACTCGGCTTGTTCGCGGTCAGCTACGTCTCGGGCGCATGGAACGCGGCGGCTGAATCCTGGCGGCGGCTCCGTCGGGGCGAGCTGGAAATTCACTTTCTCATGATCGCGGTCGCGGTGGGCGCGGCCCTGGTCGGCGCCTGGGCGGAAGGCGCCCTGCTCCTGTTCCTCTTCTCGGCGTCGGGCGCGATGGAGCACTTCGCCGGCGCTCGCACCCAGCGCGAAATCAATGCGCTCTTTCGCGGCGCGCCCAAGACGGCCACGGTGCTGGAGGACGGCGCGGAGCTGCAGCGACCGGTCGAGTCACTAACGCGTGGGATGCAGCTGCGCGTGCGCGGCGGCGAGCAGATCCCGGTCGATCTCCGCGTGCAGCGCGGCGAAAGCGCCTGCGATGAATCGAATCTTACCGGCGAGGCGCGGCCGATCCCGAAGCAACCGGGCGATGTCGCGCTCGCCGGCACGCTCAATCTCTGGGGCGTGCTCGATGGCGAAGCGTTACGGCCGGCACACGAAAGCGCGGTGCAAAGGATCATCAACCTGATCGAGCAGGCGCAGCATTTCAAAGCCCCCTCGCAGCGCTTTAGCGACCGCTTCGGCACCCGTTACACCTATCTCGTTCTCTCGCTCTGCGGCGCGTTCTTCTTTGTCGGCTGGCTTGCGCTGGGCTGGCCGCCGTTCCTCGGCACCGCGTCAGGGGCGAGCGCGTTTTATCGCGCCATGACTCTGCTTGTGGTGATGTCTCCGTGCGCGCTCGTCTTGAGTGTGCCTTCCGCCATCCTTTCCGCGATCGCGTCGGGGGCACGGCGCGGCGTTCTTTTCCGCGGCGGCGCCGCGATCGAAACGCTCGCCGATGTGCGGACCGTCGCGCTCGATAAAACCGGAACGCTGACCCAGGGCACGCCTGAGCTGGTGCGCGTGGACATCTGTGAAGGCGACGAAGCGACCGTGCTTTCGGCGGCCTACAATCTCGCGCGGCTCTCGCATCACCCGCTCTCGCGCGCCATCCAGAAACTCGGCGTGCAACGCGGTGTCGCCGCGGTGGATTTCACCCATGCCGAAGCGCGCGCCGGGAGCGGTATTTCGGCGCAGGTCGATGGGGCGCTCTACGCGCTCGGCAGCCGTGATTTTGTCAGCGCTGCGCTGCAGCGTGAGACCCACAACGTCCCGGTCGCGCAGGAGAACGACGTCGCGGAAGTCTGGGTCGCAGGTCCGCAGCTCTGCGGCCGATTGCTGCTCCGCGACGAACTCCGCCCGGAAGCGCGCGGGATGCTGGAGGAGCTGCACCGCCACGGCATGCGCATCGTCATGCTCACAGGCGATCGCGCGGCGACGGCCGAGACGATCGGCCGCCAGGCCGGCGTTGATGACGTTCGCGCGCAACTCTCGCCGGAAGCCAAAGTGGCGGCGGTGCAGGAATTGAAAACCGCGGGCGCGAAGGTGGCGATGATCGGTGACGGCGTCAACGACGCGCCGTGCCTCGCGGCCGCCGATGTGGGCGTGGCGATGGGCGCCCGCGGCTCCGATGCCGCCATGGAACAGGCGGAAGTCGTCCTCATGAACGACCGGCTGGAGAATTTCGTCACCGCCTTCCGCCTCAGCCGCCGGGCCAAGCGCATCATCGGCCAGAACATCGCGATTGCCCTCGGCACGGTCATTCTGATGGCACTGCTCGCCCTGACGCGCGGCATTCCGTTGTCGTTGGGCGTGGTCGCGCACGAAGGCAGCACGGTCGTGGTGGTGCTGAACAGCCTGCGCCTGCTTTTCCTCCGGACCGAAGCCTGAGCGCTGTCGCGACGTCGCCACAATGGGGAGATCAACGCTCCTCCACATTGCGAGTTGCGTGCTCCCGCCGTAACGTCGGCGCCTTATGTTGAGCGCTGGAATCGTCGGACTGCCGAACGTCGGGAAATCCACGCTCTTCAACGCCGTCACCCGCACGCGAAAAGCGCAGGCGGCGAACTACCCGTTTTGCACGATCGACCCGAATCTCGGGGTCGTGACCGTGCCCGATCCGCGGCTCGAAGTGCTCTCGAAGCTGTCCGGCTCGCAGAAGATCATCCCGGCCGCGATCGAGTTCGTGGACATCGCGGGGCTGGTGAAAGGCGCGAGCGCGGGCGAAGGGCTCGGCAACCAGTTCCTCAGCCATATCCGCGAAGTGAACGCGATCGTGCAGGTGGTGCGCTGTTTCGAGAATGGCGACATCCATCACGTCAGCGGCACGATCGATCCCGTGCGCGACATCGAGGTGATCAACACCGAGCTGGTGCTGGCCGATCTCGCGTCGCTGCAGAAACGGCGCGACCGCCTGCAGAAAGAAGTGCGCGCCGGCTCCAAAACCGCCAAAGCCGAGACTGCCGTGATCGAGAAACTCCTGCCGCATCTGGATTCGGGAAAGCCGGCCATCACCGCGACGTTGACCGACGATGAAAAGCTGATCGCGCGCGACTTTTTCCTCCTCAGCTCGAAGCCGACGATCTTCGCCTGCAACGTGGCCGAAACCGATCTCGCGCCGCATCGCCCAGGACGGCCGAAGACGCACGCCGCGATGAAACACGTCGCGCGCGTGTGGAAGAGATACGCGCGCAACCATTTCGGCAGCGAAGCGGTGGTGATCAGCGCGCAGATCGAGAGTGAGCTGGTCGATCTGAGCGACGACCGAAGCGGCGGAGTATCTACGCGATCTCGGCGTCAGCGGCAGCGGAGTGAGCGCGCTGATCCGCGCCGTTTATCATCTGCTCGGCCTGCGCACCTATCTCACCACCGGCGAAAAGGAGACCCGCGCCTGGACGATCCACGCAGGCGACAAGGCGCCCGCCGCCGCCGGCGTCATCCACAGCGATTTCGAGCGCGGCTTCATCGCCGCCGAGATCGTGCACTTCGACGATCTCGTGGGCCTCGGCTCCTTCCCGAAAGCGCGCGAAGCCGGCAAGCTCCGTATCGAAGGCAAGGAATACGTCGTGAAAGACGGCGACGTCGTGGAGTTCCGCTTCAACGTCTAACGGGGGCGCGCCGGCACCGCTAATCCGACCAGTAGAGAATCCGGCCGCACTGCTCGCAGCTGACGATCTCGCGGCCGCTCTTGACCCGGTGCGCGGTCTGGGTGGTGACCTTCATGTGGCAGCCGGTGCAGACTTCGTGCTCCAGGGCAACGATCGCCGCGTCGCGTTTGCTGGCGAAAAGCCGCTGGTAACGATCGATGTTCTCTTCGTCGACGCGGCCGGCAATCTCGGCCCGCTCCTGCTGGAGCGCCTGCAACTGCGCCGCGAGCGTGTCGCCCTTCGCCTCCAGATCCTGCAGTTGACGCGCGACGGATTCACGCCCGGCGGTTGTTTTCTTTTCCTCCGCGGCTACTTCAACCCGTAGGCTTTCCGCCTGCTCCATCAACTCGAGCTCCTGGTCCTCGATCGCGCGGATCTCCTTTTCGTAACGCTCGATTTCGTTCCCCATCGCGCGGAACTCTTCGTTCTTTCGGGTCTCGTACTGCTGCGTCTTGAGGCGATTGATGCTCTCGGTGCGGGTGCCGACGTCGAGCTCGAGCTTCTTGCGATCGACTTCCAGATGCTTCGCCCGCATCTTCAGCGCCTCGAGGCCGGCGGTCGCGGCGGCGAGGTTCGACTCGAGCTGCGCCTTCTGCAGGGGAATCGTCCCTATCTCCGCCTGGATTTGTTTGATCTTCTGGTCGCGATTCTGCAGGACGAGCAGTTGCTCCAGTTCGGGTTGCACGCGCGCAGGTTATGGGTTGACCCGAGTGGCGTCAATTGCCGGCTCCGGGGCTCAATATGTCTCGACGGGGGAACGTTTGCCGTCCTCCGGGCTGCGCTCGGCGGCGCCTTCGGCGCCCAGGACCGCCACGCGCAGCTGCCAGATCTCGTCGTTGAGCTGCGCGAACGCGACCTCCGAGAACGGCTGCGGTGGCGACATGCGTCGCTTTGAAGCGGGCCACACTGGCGAGCGCGCGTTCGATTTGCGCCGCGGGCAATTGCTCGAGCACGTCGCACGCTTCGCCGATCGCGGCGACTCGATGGCAGATCATCGCGAGATCGTTCCCGGCGCCGATCGCCAGCCGGATGGTTTCGGCGAGGCCGTATTCATTGTAGATCGCGCCCATGTCGAGGTCGTCGGTCATGACCAGGCCCTCGAACCGCAGGTCGTGGCGTAGCAATTCGGTGACGACGTTGGGCGAGAGCGAGGCCGGGAGCTTCTCCGGATCGAAGCAAGGATACCAACCGTGGCAGATCATCATGCTGTCGACCCGCGTGGCGAACTGCCGAAAGACGGCGAGTTCCTCGCGCTCAAGCTCCTCGCGGGAGCGATCGATGCGGGGCAGGTCGTGGTGCGCATCGAGTCCGGCTGCCGAGTAGCCGGGGAAATGTTTGCCACAGCTGAGGATGCCCTCCGCTTGCATGGCGTCGTTAAAGGCGCCGGCGAGACGCACGACCTGTTCGACGTTTTTCCCGTAGCAGCGGCCGCGCAGCGAGTTGTCCGCCTCGTCATCGAATGAAATGTCGAGGACAGGGCAGAGATCGAGATTGAAGCCGAAGAGTCGCAGCAACCGGCCGGTGATCGCGCCGTGTTGCCTCACGAGATCGACGTCATCCTTGTCGCGCAGCTGCTGCGCGTTGGGCGGCTCGTGGCCGATCAGACGCAGACGCGAAACGCGACCGCCTTCCTGATCGATCGTGATGATGGGCTCTATCGCGCTCAGGTCGCGCAGATCGTCGATGAGTTTCCGCAGTTGCGTCGCGGACTCGATGTTGCGGCCGAAAAGGATGAACCCGCCCGGTTGGACGCGACGGAAAAGGGCTGCCGTCTCCGGGTCGAGTTCGGTTCCAGGAACGCCAGTGAGGAGAAGCTGGCCAAGCGGGGCGGAAGTCATGTGCTGAGGAAGGTAAAGGAACTCGCGCCGGGTGCCAGAATGCAGTTTGGCGGCAAGGAAGCTGGCGGCGCGGGGCGGATTGGTGGATAACTGCCCGCGTTGAAGAAGATTGGCATCTACGGCGGCACGTTCGATCCCATTCATCACGCGCACCTGATTCTGGCGCGTGAGGCGCTCGAGCAGTTCGAGCTGGACGAGGTGATTTTCATCCCGGCGGCGCTCTCGCCCCACAAGCTGGGGCAGGAACCGACCCCACCGGCGATCCGCGTGGAAATGCTGCGCGCGGCGATCAAGGGCGAGACCCGGTTTTGTCTCGACGAACTCGAACTGCAACGGCCGCCACCGTCCTACACGATCGACACGGTCGAGCAATTCAGACGGCGGTGGCCCGACGCGCAGCTCTCCTACTGCCTCGGCTCGGATAACCTGCCTCGACTCCACACCTGGCACCGTTTTGCCGAGCTCCGGAAGCTCGTCCGCTTCATCGTGCTCGACCGCAGCGGCGCGGCCCCAGCGGGCGACTATGAGGTGGTGCGGCGACCGATCGATATTTCCAGCACCGAGATCAGAAACAGGGTTGCCACCGGGCGTTCCATTCGTTATCTCGTACCACCCGCGGTGGAGGAAATCATCCGCCGGCACCAGCTTTACCAGGAGTCCACCGAATCACTGCCGAAGAGCTAGCAAAAACCTGCGCCCATCTCGCCTCGAACAAGAAGGCCGAAGAGATTGTCGTGCTGGATCTGCGCGACATTTCCACCTTCACGGATTTTTTTGTGATCTGCTCCGCGGCCTCCGAGCCGCAGCTGAAAGCGATCGCGGGTGAAATCGAGACGACATTGAAGAAGGAGCACAGCGTCCGGCCGATCGCGGTGGATGGATTTCCGGCGAGCCAATGGATCGTGCTCGATTACATGCAGGTAATCGTGCACATCTTCCACGCCGAGAAGCGCGCCTTCTACAGCCTGGAAGATCTCTGGAGCGACGCCCCCCATCTCGACTGGGAAGCGCCCGCGTAACCGGGCGCCGGACGATCAGACTTTGTCAGCCGGCCGGTCGGGCGGAAAACCGGCTTTCCTGTCCGGAGACTACTTCTTGGCTGGCGTGCCGGTCGGCTTGGCGTCGGCTTTCGCCGGAGCAGGGCTCGCGGCGGACTTGGGCGCCGGGCTGCCGTTGGCTTGCGGTGCCGCCGCCGCCGCGTCTTCGCTGCCCGGCTTCACTTCCAGCAGCTCGACTTCGAAAATGAGGGTTTCGTTCGGCCCGATCTCCTGTCCAGCACCGCGCTCGCCGTAAGCGAGCATCGCCGGCACGAAGAGCTGGTATTTCGCCCCCGGCTTCATCATCTGCAGCGCTTCCGTCCAGCCCGCGATCACGCGATTGACCGGGAAGGAAGCCGGCTCGCCGCGCTTGTAGGAGCTGTCGAATTCCGTCCCGTTGATGAGCGTGCCCTTGTAGTTCGTCACGACGGTGTCGGTCGCCTTGGGCGAAGCGCCGCTGCCTTCCTTGAGCACCTTGTATTGCAGCCCGCTCGCGGTGGTTTTCACGCCCTCTTTGGTCTTGTTTTCAGCCAGGAATTTCTCGCCCTCGGCCGCATGCTTGGTGGCGGCTTCCTTCGCCGCCGCCTGTTGTTTGTCCATCATCGACTTCGAGAAGGCGGTCAGCGTTTCCTTGACCTGCTCGTCCGTCATCGCAGGCTTGTTGCCGCTGAGCGCATCCCGCACGCCCACGAGGAGGACGTCGGGGTTGATGTCCATGTTTTGCTTTTTAAACGTGTTTCCAATATCGAGCCCGATGCTGTAACTAACCTTGTCTTTTTCGTCCTTCAGATCGGGGTCTTCTGCGCGAAGACAGAGGAAGCGAGCAGGATGGCCGTGAATGCGATGAGTGAATTTTTCATAACAGGAGTTCGAAGTGAAACGACGCGTCCGGGGATCGGAAGGGGCGCCGCGAAGGTTTGCACGCTAAAGGGGAACGGCCACGCGTCAAGGCGACAGCGGTTGCTCTCCACCGCGGTGGCGCTCGCGATCTGGGCCGCGACGGCGTCGGCCGGCGCAGTCGAGCTTTCCCGCGCCGACGCGGTGCGGATCGGCAGGAAAATCTGGCAAAACGAGTGCGCCGGCACCATCGCCGGCCTCACTTCGTGGAACACCGGGGAGAATTTTGCCTCGCTCGGCATCGGTCACTTCATCTGGTACCCGAAAGGCGTGCGCGGCCCCTTCGAGGAGAGCTTCCCGGAGTTGATCGATTTCGCGGCCCGCAGCGGCGCCAAACTCCCGCAGGTGGCGCTCGCCAATCGCCAGAGCGGTTGTCCATGGAAGACGCGCGCGGAATTCGTCGCCGCGAGTGAGTCGGCGGAGATGAAAGAGCTGCGGAAATTCCTCGCCGATACAGTCGATCTGCAGGCGCAATTCCTCGTCCAACGCCTCCAACAGGCGCTCCCGAAGATGCTCGCGGCGGCCCCCGCCGCCCAGCGGGCCGGCATCCAGCAACAGTTCGAGCGGGTCGCGACCACCCCGCAGGGCTGCTATGCACTGGTTGATTATGTTAACTTTAAGGGTGAAGGCGTGCTCGACACGGAGCGATATCAAGGGCAAGGATGGGGCCTGCTACAAGTGCTCCAAGATATGAACGGATCGGATCGCGGCCGCGCAGCGGCCCAGGAATTCAGCGAATCGGCTCGGCGCGTGCTCTCCCAGCGGGTGAAGAATTCGCCCCCGGCGCGAAACGAAGCGCGCTGGCTCAGCGGCTGGTTGCAGCGAGTCAACACTTACGCTCAAAATTGATACCGTGAACGTCACCCTCTCGCGCCGCCTCGCTCATGGCGCTTCTGCTTTGCTCGCTCGTCCCGCTCGCGGTCGCCCAGACCCCGCGGCCAACCGTCCCGCGCCCGGGCATTCCCCGCCCCGGACAGATCCGTCCGGATACGCGTCCGGCCGCCCCGCGCCCGACCCCGCAGCCGATGAAGAAGGCGGCGGAATTGATCAGTCGGCAACCGCCGATCACCGTCAATCGCGGCGCCTACGACAGCCTCACGCCCGACCAGGCCCGCGTGATCGTCTCGATTTCCAAGCAAAGGGCCTATTTGCTGAACGGCGACGAGATCGCGATCGACTCGCCCATTTCCTCCGGCAAGCGCGCCGGCATGACTCCGACTGGGCAGTTCAACGTCATGGAGAAGGACAAGGATCATCGCTCGAGCATCTACGGCGATTTCGTGGACGGCTCCGGTCGCACGGTGCGCAGTGGCGTCAGCACACGGATCGATTCCGCGCCGAGCGGCACCCATTATGTCGGCGCACCGATGAAGTGGTTCATGCGCCTGACGGGCGAGGGCGTCGGCATGCACGTCGGAATTTTGCCGGGTTATCCCGCCTCGCACGGCTGCATCCGCATGCCGCCGCAGGGTGCGGAGATGTTCTACGCCAAGGTGAAGATCGGCACGCCGGTGACGGTGGAACCGTAGCCGGCACGCACCGGTTCACCCGCGCTCGACCGACAGCAGTTCCTCGCGCAGCAGATTCGAGTGCGGCCTGCGCGGCCAGGTGCTTGAAGGTTTCGCGGTCGCTCGGAAAAAAGAAACGGCGCACCTGCGTTTCCTCGGCGGCACGAGCAAGCGCGATCTCGACCGTGCCGACCGGCTTCTCCTCGCTCCCGCCGCCGGGTCCGGCGATGCCGGTGGTGGCGAGGGCGAAATCGGAACCGCTCCGCACCAGCGCGCCTTCGGCCATGGCACGGGCGACCTCGGCGCTGACGGCGCCGTGCTCGCGCAGCATTTCCTCGGGAACGCCCAAGGCCGCGATTTTCGCTTCGTTGGCATACGTGACGTAGCCGGCCAGGAAAACCGCGGACGCTCCGGGGACGTTCGTGAGCCGGTGCGCGAGGAAACCGCCAGTGCAGGATTCGGCGACCGCGACCGTCCGGCGGCGGGCGACCAGCAGGTTGACGACCACCGTCTCGAGCTGTTCATCGGCCGTCGAGAAGATCGCGGACCCGAGCGCCGCGCGGACCAGTCGCTTCCGCCCGATTCAAGCTGCGCCTCTTCGCCGATGAGGCGGAGTTCGACCTCGCCAAGGTGCGCGCAATAGCCGAGCTCCACTGCCTCCAGTTCGCCAATCTGCGAGCCGACCGCCGCCTCGACGAGCGATTCGCCCATCCCGGCGATTCGAAACTTGCGCACACGCGTTGTCTGCCCCGTCGGAACGAGCGTGCGCAGCATCGGCACAACGATGTCCGCAAACATCGGTCGAAATTCCCGCCGCGGACCCGGAAGCAAAAACAGGTGCGTCGTCCTGCTTCCCCTGCCCCGCAGATAAAGCCCGGGCGCGGTTCCGTTCGCATTCGGCAGCACGACCGCGCCCGCCGGCACCTGAGCCTGGCGGAGGATGCGATCCGTCATCGGGAAACCGCGGGTGCGCAGCCGGTTTGTGATCGCGGCGGCGGTCTCAGGATGTTCGTTGAGTTCGAGAGCCGAGCAACTCGGCCGCGATCTCGCGCGTGACGTCGTCGCGTCGTGGGGCCGAGCCCGCCCGTCACGAACACGATTTCCGCTTTCTTCAGGGCGGACGCCATGGCGTCGCGAATCGCGGAGCCATCCGGCACCGTCACCTGCTTCACCACGCGCAGCCCGAGCGGCAGGATTTCGCGCGCGATGAAAGCCGCGTGGGTGTTCAGCACGTCGCCGAGCAGCAGCTCGGTGCCGGTGTTGATGACGATCACGCCCATGGGGAGCGGGAACGTCCAACGTCCAATGCTCAACGTCCAACGCTCAACTGAAAAGCAGCACGCGCGGATGCGTGCTGAGCCATGCGACGTTCAAAGTTGAACGTTGGACGTGGAACGTTCCGCCGCAGGCGGCAGGGCCGTCAGGCGGCGTCCTTGTCCTGCTTCTTGCGAATCAGCGGCAGCTTTTTGCCTTCGACGACCGCGCGATTGATCGTCACTTCCGCGATGTCTTCGCGGCTCGGCACGTCGTACATGATGTCGAGCATGATGCGCTCGAGCATCGAACGCAGCGCCCGCGCACCCGTCCCTTTCGTGACCGCCTGCGCCGCCAGAGCCCGCAAGCGCGTCCTTCGTCACGCTCAAGCGCACCCCTTCCATCGAGAAGAGCTTGGTGTACTGCTTGATCATCGCGTTCTTCGTTTCCGTGAGGATCATCACCATCTCGTCCTCGGTCAGCGCATCGAGCGCGGTCACGACGGGGAGGCGGCCGATGAACTCCGGGATCATGCCGAAGCTGAGCAAATCTTCCGGCTCAACGTGCCGCACGGCCTGCTTCGCGAGCGGCCTCCTCAACGTCCGCGTCCGAGGCTGTTGAAACCCATCGTCCGTTTGCCGATGCGCTTCTGCACGATCTTGTCGAGCCCGACAAACGCGCCGCCGCAGATGAACAGGATCTTGTCCGTGTTGACCTGGATGTATTCCTGGTGCGGATGTTTGCGACCGCCCTGCGGCGGGACATTGCACGTGCTGCCTTCGAGGATCTTGAGCAACGCCTGCTGCACGCCTTCACCGGAGACGTCGCGCGTGATGCTGACGTTGTCGGTCTTGCGGCCGATCTTGTCGATTTCGTCAATGTAAACGATGCCGATCTCGGCCCGCTTCACGTCGTAGTCGGCGTTCTGGAGCAGACGCAGGATGATGTTCTCGACGTCCTCGCCGACGTAGCCGGCCTCGGTCAGCGTCGTCGCGTCCGCGATGCAAAACGGCACGTCGAGGATCTTGCGCCAGCGTCTTCGCCAGCAGCGTCTTGCCGGAACCGGTCGGGCCGATGAGCAGGATGTTGCTCTTCTCGATCTCGACGTCGGCAAACGGATCCGGCTGGAACGCCGCTGACGAGTCGGCCGGCGGCGCCGCTCTGCAGGACGCGCTTGAAATGATTGTGCACCGCCACCGAGAGCGTCTTCTTCGCGACGTCCTGCCCGATCACGTAGCTGTCGAGCTGCCGCCGGATCTCGACCGGTTTCGGAACGCGGATGTTGGACGATTGCCGCCGCGCGTCTTCGTTCAGCTCCTTGTCGAGGATGCTCTTGCAGACGTTGATGCAGCTGTCGCAAATGTAGACGCCGGGGCCGGCGATGAGCTTGCGCACCTCCGCGTGGCTTTTGCCACAGAAGGAGCACATCGTGAGGTTGGAAGCGCGGGCCATGTTATTCGCCGCTTTAGAGAGCAGCTTCTTATTCCTCGATCTTATGAGGCAATGCCGCCTCGGCGATCGCAGTTGAGCCTCGGCCGGCACCGCGCCGTCGAGCAATTTCGCTTCCTTCCGGGACTTGATCACTTCGTCGACGAGGCCGTATTCCTTCGCCTCCGCGGCGGACATGTAAGTAATCGCGATCGGAATCGAGCCGCACCTTCTCCTCCGGCTGGCCGGTGTGCTGCGACAGAATCTTGATCAGGCGCTTCTTGAGCTTGAACATGTACTCCACCGTCCGCTCGACGTCGCTCGCCTGTCCCTGGGCGCCGCCGGAGACCTGGTGGATCATGATGTCGGAATTCGGCAGCGCGAAGCGCTTCCCCTTCGTGCCGGCGCAGAGCAGCACCGCGCCCATGCTCGCCGCCATCCCGAGGCAATAGGTCGTCACGTCGCAGGTGAGGAACTGCATCGTGTCATAAATCGCCAGCCCGGCGGTGACCGAGCCGCCGGGCGAGTTGATGTAAATGCTGATGTCCTTCTTGCCGTCCTCCATCTGCAGGAAGAGCAACTGCGCGATGACCAGATTGGCGATGTGATCGTCGATCGGCGTGCCGATGAAAATGATGCGGTCCTTCAGCAGCCGCGAATAAATATCGTAGCTGCGCTCCCCTCGCCCGGTCTGCTCGACCACCATCGGCACGAGCACGGATTGCGAGAGATTTCGGTTGGAAGATGTCATGATTTTTGTTCGGCAACAGCGCGTTCTGACGGCGCCGTTGGAAGCCGGCTGAACGCTAACATTCGACTTCAGGAAATCAAGGGTCTTGCCCAGCAGAACCTCCTCCGCAAGGCCATCCATCCGGTCGTGTTCCTCCAGCTCTTTGCGCATTTTTTCGACGGGCACGTTGTAATGCGCCGCCTGTTCGCGGATGCGCTCGATCGATCTCTTCGCGCGTCATCTTGATCTTCTCCCGCTCCGCGATGCGGTGCAGGATGAAGTTGGTCTTCAGCCGATGCGCGGCGAGCGAACCGGCGCCTTCGATCAGTTCCTTCTCTTTCTCCTTCAGCATTTCGTCCGGCACCCCGCGCTCGCGGTTGCGGTGGACCAGTTCGTTGAGCGCCCGGCGCGTTTCGTTTTTCAGAAGCGGCGGCGGCAGATCGAAGCTGATGTGCTCGTGCAGGAACTTCATGATCTGCCCTTCCTTCGCCCGCTCGATCTCGTGTTCCTTTTCGTGTTCGAGGTTGTGCTCCATCTTCGTGGCGCAGATCGTGGCAGCGTCTTGCCGGGCAGCATCTTCGCCGCAAACGCGTCATCGAGTTCCGGCAGCACCTGCTGCTTGATTTCATTCAACGTCACCGCGTAATCGGCCCGCTTTCCCGCGAGCTCCGGCACCGGAAATTCCGCGGGAAATTCGACCTGCACGCTACGGGTTTCGCCGGGGTTCATTCCGACGATCTGTTCGGGGAATTCCGGCAGAAAATTGCCCGGCGCCATCCGCAGCCAGAATTTCTTCCCGCCGTGCAAATTCTTGCTCGCCTCCGGCACAATCTCGCTGATCGGCGACGCCATCGATCGAGCCCTCGAAATCGATGCACCGCGAAATCATCCATCGCCAGCGGGCGACCCGTCACATCGACGAAGTCGGCCGCGTTGTCGCGCAGCCGGTCGAGAGCCGAGCTCGATCTCCGCGTCGGTCACTTCGGTCGACGGCAGCTCGACCGGGATGTTCTTGTATTCCGGCAGCTCAAACTCGGGAGCGGTGATGACCGTCGCGCGGAAGCGCATCGAGCGATCTTCGCCAAATTCGACGCCCTCGACATTGGTCAGGGAGACGACGCGCAGTTGCTTTTCGGCGATCGCTTCGTGATAGCTCTTCGAGACGAGCTTCTTCGTCAGCTTCGTCCTGGATTTCCTTGCGAAACTTCTTCTCGATCACCGGTTTCGGGGCTTTGCCCGCGCGAAAACCCGGGATTCGCGCGTAGCGGGCGTAGTTCGCGGCGATCGAGTCCCATTCCTTTCGCACCTCTTCCGGCGGCAGCTCGATGCGGAGCGTGGCGACGCTGTGCGGCTGCGTTTCGACTTCGATTTTCATGAGCGTGCGACGGTAAGGGCGCGCCGCACGATGCGCAAACTTGCCCGTTTATTCAGCAGCAAATACGCAGCTCGCCGCGCATGTAGACGCTGTGCGTCTGCGGCAGGCCAAACCAGTAGGCGAGCTCGCGGTAATCCTCGCAATCAAAGATCGCGAAGTTCGCGAGCTTGCCCGGCTCGAGAGAACCGATCTTATCGCCGCGCCGCAGGCTACAGGCCGCGTTCATCGTCGCCGCCGTCAGCCCTTCGGCCGGCGTCATCTTCATCTGCGTCGCAGCCAGCGAAAGCACCATCGGAATTGAAGGCGTCGGCGACGAGCCGGGATTGAAATCCGTCGCAAGCACGACCGCGAGGCCGGCATCGATCATCTCCCGCGCGCGCGGGTACCGCGTCTTGCCCAAGGCATAAACGGAACCGGGCAGCAGCACGGGCTGCACCCCGGCGCGCTTCAACGCCGCGATCCCGTCGTCTTCCGTCTGCTCGAGGTGATCCGCGGTCGCCGCACCCAGCTCCGCCGCCAGCGCGGCGCCACCGCGAGTTCGTCAGCTGGTCGACGTGCATCCGCAACTTCAGGCCGTGCTGCTTCGCGGCGGTCAGAATGCGCCTCGCCGTTTCGATATCGAAATAGCCGCGCTCGCAGAAGATGTCGCAATACTCCGCCAGCCCTTCCGCCGCGACACGCGGCAACATCTCGTCGATGACAAGCTGCGCGTAACGCTCCGGCTCGCCCGCAAACTCCGGCGGAATCGCATGCGCGCCGAGAAACGTCGGCACCATCTCGATCCCCAGCTCCTCTCCTGCTGCCCGGATCACCCGCAGCATCTTCAATTCGTCCTCTAGGGTGAGGCCGTAACCCGACTTCGCCTCCAAGGCCGTCGTGCCGCACGCGAGGAATCGCCGCACATGACGCAGCGTCTCGCTCCTCGAGTTCCGCTTCGGTCGCGGCGCGCGTCTTCCGCACCGTCGAACGAATTCCCCCGCCCGCGGCCGCA
Organism: uncultured Verrucomicrobiae bacterium; assembly: GCA_963844275.1. Lineage (GTDB taxonomy): Bacteria > Verrucomicrobiota > Verrucomicrobiia > Chthoniobacterales > UBA10450 > JACCTI01. The sequence goes on along the minus strand of CAWJNS010000010.1, from coordinate 1,218,442 downwards.
ATCTCCTCGTAGGTGGCGCCGCGCGCGCGCATCTCAAATTCATCGACGCGATTGCCGGCAAACACCGGATGCGTGTGGGCATCGACAAAACCCGGCAGCACCACGCGTCCGCCCGCATCGACAATCTCAGCGTCGGCTGGCAGTGCGCGCGCAATTTCTCCGGATGTGCCCGTCGCCACCACCAGGCCATCGCACACCAGCATCCCACCGTCGGCAATCATGCCGAGCTCCCCCATCTCCGCCCCGACACGCGGCCGTACCGGCCCCGCGAGGGTGACGAGCTGTGACGCGTGCAGAACCGCCAGCGTTGTCATGGTGCCGACGACTCAGCCCAGCTTGCTCTCCACCACTTGCGAAATCCTATCGAACTGTTCGTCGGACCCAGCGCGGATCGCGCTCATCCTCGAGCTGAGAGCGGACTTCACCGCCTCATCTTTCAAGCCGCTGAGATTGATCCGCACGTTCATCGCCGCGCCCTCGATGCACGCGCGCAATGCCAGCAACCCTACGCCCACATCCGAGATCGACGCGGGGTTGCCATCCGCCGCCATCCCCGCAAGCAATGGGTAAGCTTTGGCCGCAGTTTCCATCACGCGCAGCGGAACCTCTGCGGCGTATTTGTTCGCCTGCTGGATCGCCGCCGAACGCGCCGCTTTTTCTTCCGCCGAATCCTTCGGCAGGCCAAATGCCGCCATCACGTTGTTGAAGGCGGCGGTGTCTTCATCGACGAGAAAGAGCAGCTCATCCTTCAACTGCTGCGCCTGCACCGCCCAATCGCTGAAGTAGGAAAGCTTGTCGTCCCAGCCGCGTTTCCCGGCGGAGAGATTGGCCACCATTCCGCCGAGCGACGCCGCCAACGCGCCCAGCAATGCCGCCACCGACCCGCCACCCGGTGCCGGCGAATCGCTCAGGGTCTCATTGCAAAACTGGCGCAGGTTCATCCCCACGAGCGACTTCCCGGCCGCCGCGGCGATCTTGAACTCGATGATCCGCTCCTTGGGATCGAACGGCTTCAGTTCGCTCAATCCCATCGAGCGAATCGCTACCTCGATCAGCTCTTCTTCCGCAGCGCCCTCCGACCACTTCTGCTTGCGCAAATAATGCCGGCCCGCTTCGACCAGACATCGCTTCGGCAGCATGCCCACGATCTCGGAGCCGGTCACCCGCAGCCCGCGCGCGGTGGCGGATTCGTCACAGGCATCGAAGGCGGCGTGCAACGGTGTCGCCTCGAGATTGGTCAGGTTCATCGAGACCTGCGCGAGGCCGTATTCCTCCACAAACCAGCCGATCGCCTTCACGTGCTTCAGTTTCCCGGGAATGCGCACCGGTTCCCCGTTCGCATCGAGCACCTTTTTGCCGGTGGGCGTGCCGTCCTCCGTTTGGACCCGGCCGTTTTCCCGAACGTCGAACGCCACGGAATTGGCACGCCGCGTCGAGCGCGTGTTGAGGTTCACATTGTAGGCGACGAGGAACTCGCGCGCCCCCATCACCGTCGCGCCGGCTTTCTCGTTGAAAACCGCGGGACCGAAATCCGGCTTCCATGCCGGCTCCTTGATCTTCTCGAAAAAACCTTCGTATTCGCCCGCGCGGATGACCGCGAGATTGGAACGCGCCGCATCTCGCGCCGCTTTCTCGTAAAGATAAACGGGAATGTCCAGCTCTTCGCCGACGCGTTTCCCAAGCCGCTCCGCGCACGCGATGGCTTCCTCCCAGCTGACATTGCTCACCGGAATGAACGGGCAAACATCGGTCGCGCCCATCCGCGGATGCGCGCCCTTCTGTTTGCGCATATCGATCAGCTCCGCGGCCTTTTGAATGCCGCGAAACGCCGCCTCCACCGCGGCCTCCGGACTGCCGGCAAACGTCACCACCGTCCGATTCGTGGTCGCGCCCGGATCGACATTCAAGCAGCGACACCCCGTCAACCGCTTCAATCGCCGCCGTGATCTGCCGAATGATCTCAAGGTCGCGGCCTTCCGAGAAGTTCGGCACGCATTCGATGACTTTTTGCATATGTAATCGCGGGCCTGCGGCTTCATCGGGAGTTTCACGTCGTTCGCTTCTGCAAAATCGATCGCGCGGGAATATCCGGCATCGGCGTGGCGCAGGACGCCCATGCCGGGATCGCTCGTCAGCACCCGCTCGAGGCGTCGGCGCGAATTCTCGCTGCCGTCGGCCACCACCACCATGCCCGCATGCTGGGAGTAGCCGATGCCCACCCCGCCACCGTTGTGAATCGAAACCCAGGATGCGCCGGCGGCTGTATTCACCAGCGCGTTGAGCAACGCCCAATCCGCGATCGCGTCGCTGCCGTCGAGCATGCCCTCTGTTTCGCGGTAGGGCGACGCCACCGACCCGGTGTCGAGATGATCGCGCCCGATGACGATCGGCGCTGAAATCTCGCCGTTTCGCACCAGCTCGTTGATCGCGAGGCCAAACTTCGCGCGCTCGCCGTAGCCGAGCCAGCAGATGCGCGCCGGGCAGTCCCTGAAAGTGAATGCGCTCCTGCGCCAGTTTCATCCAGCGCGACAGCAGTTTGTTCTCGGGAAAGATCTCGAGCGCGAGACGATCAGTGCGCGCGATATCGGCCGGATCGCCGCTCAGCGCGACCCAGCGGAACGGCCCTTTCCCTTCACAAAAGAGCGGTCGGATGTACTCGGGCACGAACCCGGGAATATCGAACGCGTTCTCCACCCCCGCCTTTCGCGCCTGGGTCCGGATGTTGTTGCCGTAATCGAACGTGATCGCGCCCCGCTTTTGCAACGCCAGCATCGCCTCCACATGCACGGCCATCGATTGCATCGAGCGCTCGCATGTATTCGTCCGGATTGTTGACGCGCAGCTCCAGCGCATCGTCCAGAGCTCATGCCGTGCGGCACGTAACCGTTCAGTGCATCGTGCGCGCTGGTCTGATCCGTCAGCACATCCGGGACGATCCCGCGCCGCACCATCTCCGGCAGCACGTCAGCGCAATTGCCGACCAATCCGACCGAAATCGCCGCGCCTTGTCGCGCGCGCCTCTTCGATCATCTGGAGCGCATCATCGAGCGATCGCGCGATCTTGTCGCAGTAACCGCTCTTCAGCCGCTTCTCGATCCGCGTAGGATCAACGTCGACGCCGAGAAAACGCGCCCCGGCCATGGTCGCGGCGAGCGGTTGCGCGCCGCCCATTCCGCCCATCCCGCCGGAAACGACCAACCTGCCATCGAGCGAACCGCCAAAATGCCGCACCGCGGCCGCGCCGAACGTCTCAAACGTGCCCTGCACGATGCCCTGGCTGCCGATGTAGATCCACGACCCGGCGGTCATCTGTCCATACATCGTGAGGCCCATCCGCTCGAGTTTGTTGAACTCGGCGTAGTTCGACCATTGCCCGACGAGATTGGAATTCGCGATCAAGACTCGCGGCGCTTCCTCGTGCGTCCGGAATACGCCGACGGGTTTGCCGGATTGCACGAGCAGCGTCTCGTCGTTTTCCAGATCGCGCAGGGAACGGACGATCGCCTCGAACGCTTCCCAGCTGCGCGCGGCGCGTCCAGTACCGCCGTAAACGATCAGCTTGTCGGGATTCTCAGCGACGTCGGGATCGAGATTGTTCATCAGCATCCGCAGGGCGGCTTCCTGGTGCCATCCCTTGCAGCTCAGCTCCACGCCGCGCGGCGCCCGAATCATGCGGTCACTCATAGCTTCTCTCTTTCGCTGTCGAACTCGCCGGCGCGAATGGCCTGCGCCACCCGTTCGATTTCGCGATACATCGCCCGATCTTCCTCGAATGGCGGCACCATGGTACGCAGCCTGGCGTGCGCCTGCTCGACGCCAAGCCCGGCCCGCAACGGCCGCCGGCAATCGAGGGCCGCTCCCGCCGCCAGCAACTCGATCGCAAACAGGCTTTCCGCGTTGTCCACGATCGTGCGCAACTTCAACGCAGCCGTCATTCCCATCGAGACGTGATCCTCCTTGCCGGCCGAAGTGGGCAGATTGTCGATGCTCGCCGGATGCGACGAGCACCTTGGCTTCGCCCAGGAGCGCGACGGCCGCGACATGCGGAATCATGAAACCTGATTGCATGCCGGCGTGTTTGGCGCAGGAAGGGCGGCAGCCCTTCGTTGGTGTCTGGATTGATGAGACGATCGATGCGCCGTTCCGCGATGCTCATCAGGTCGGTGACGGCGATCGCGGCGTAGTCGAGCGCCAGCGCGAGGGCGCGCCGTGGAAATTCCCTCCGGAAATCACCGCCGCGTCGTCGGCTGAAAACGAGCGGATTGTCGGTCGCGGACGCCGATTCGACGCCGAGCACGTCTTCGCAATGGGCCAGCGCGCCGCGGACCGCGCCGTGCACCTGAGGCATGCAGCGGAGGCTATAGGCATCCTGCACGCGGGGATCACCCTCGAGATGCGACGCGCGTATTTCGCTCTCGCGCAAGCAGCCAGAGCAGATGTTCGGCGCACGCCTGCTGGCCGGCGTGGGGACGCGCTCGGTGGATGCGAAGGTCGAAGGCCGCGGGCGTACCCATCAGGGCCTCGAGGCTCATGGCGCCCCCGACATCCGCGACCCGCGAGAGGCGCTTCGCTCGCAGGAGCGCGAGGCCGCCGACGGCGTGCATCGCCTGGGTGCCATTGAGCAGCGCGAGCCCTTCCTTGGCTTCGAGAGTCACCGGCTGCAAGCCCGCCCGCCGCAGCGCCTCGGCACTATCGAGTCGCTCGCCCCGGAAGAACGACTCGCCCTCGCCCACGAGCGCGAGCGACAGATGCGCGAGCGGCGCCAGGTCACCGCTCGCCCCGACGGAGCCCTTCTCCGGAATCAGCGGGTGCACCCCGCGATTCAGCATTTCCGTTAGGAGTTCGAGCACCGCCAGGCGGATGCCGCTATAGCCGAGCGCAAGCACATTCGCCCGCAGAACCATCATGGCGCGGACTTCGGGCTCCGAGAGAGGCGCGCCAATCCCGCAGGCATGGCTGCGCACGAGATTGAGCTGGAGCTGCCGCAGATCGCCCCGCGCAATGTGCACTTCCGAGAGCTTGCCGAACCCGGTGTTGACGCCGTAAACCACGGCGTCGCCGGCCGTTATGCGCTCAATGACCTGGCGCGAGGCTTTAATCCGCGCGTGCGCTCCCTCACCGATCCGGACCTCCGCGCCGCCAAGCGCGACCGCTGCGAGGTCGGTGAGCGACAAAAGCTGACCGGTCAAGTCCATCGGCGGCATCTTAGTTCCTGCGCCGGGAAAGGGAAGCGCACCGGCATTCTCCAAGCCGGGTGAAAAGAAAAGGCCAGGTCGATTGCGCGACCTGGCCCTTAAATAAAGTCATCCGCGGGCGGACAACCACGAACTACTTCGAGTAGGTGCTTGGCGCCGGCGCTGGTGCCTCCTTCTTCTGCGCGCACGCGCCGAGGCCCAAGGCTCCGACCGCGACCGCCACGATCATAACCACTTTTAAAAATTTCATTTAATATTTTTCGCCCCCTTTCCGAGCAAGTTGCTGCCGTCATTTAGGCAATGCAGCCCCTAGGTGCAATGCCTTTTTTCACCTTTATTCCGCGAGCGGCGGGCCTCCGCGGCGCCTGGATTATCACCGGCGTGCCCACCTCCACGCGCTCGGAAAAGCTCCGCCACGTCCGCGTTTTTCATGCGGACGCAACCGTGGCTCGCCGGTCGACCGATCTGGTCCTCGTGATTCGTCCCGTGGATGTAAATGTAACGGTCATAGGTGTTGGCGTTGGCGGCCTCGAGTCCGTCGAGCCAAAGAATCCGCGTCATCACGAGATCGTCGGCGGCCAAGTCCGCGGGAGTCGGTTGAAACGGCACCCGCGCCCGGAAGGCGGTGCCGACTGGCTGGGCGGCGCCAATCTTCTCCGCAATCCGGAATCGGCCCGTGGGCGTCTGGAAGCTCCCCTCTCGGGTGCCGAGGCCGAACTTCGAGGTTGAGATCGGGAAGGTGCGCTCGACTGCGCGCCCGCGTTTCAAGGTAAGACGCTGCCGGGCGACCGAGATGTGAATGCTGTGCGCGCTTTTCTTCACGGCGATAGGCGATAGAATGCAGCTCCCTGTGGAAAAAAGCTACGACATCGCGATCGTGGGGGCGACGGGCGCCGTCGGCCTGGAATTGCTTCGCGTGCTCGAGCGGCGCGCGTTTCCCGTCCGCAACCTGCGGCTCCTGGCTTCGGCGCGCTCGGCCGGGAAGACCTTGCGCTTTGGCCGGGAGGAGATTCGCGTTGCGGAGCTAGGCGCGGATTCGTTTACGGACATTGATCTGGCGTTCTTCAGCGCTGGCGGTGAGACGTCACGCAAGTTCGCGCCCCTGGCGGCCGCAGCCGGGGCGGTCGTGATCGACAACTCTTCCGTTTTCCGAGCCGATCCGGACGTGCCGCTGGTCATTCCCGAAATCAACCCGGACGACGTCCGCCAGCATCGCGGCATCCTGGCCAATCCCAACTGCACCACCGCGGTGGCGTTGATGGCCCTTTACCCGCTGCATCGCGCTTTCGGGGTGCGGCGCATCTTCGCCTCCAGCTACCAGGCGGTTTCCGGCAGCGGGGCCCGCGCGATCGAGGAACTGCGCCGGCAGGTCGGCGAAACGGCCGCCGGCGAGCCAGCGCGCGCTGAAGTTTACCCGCACCCGATCGCCTTCAACTTGCTTCCCCACGTGGATGCATTCCTCGAAAGTGGCTACACGAAGGAGGAGATGAAAATGCAAAGCGAAGGGCGCCGCATCATGCATCTGCCGGACTTCCGTGCCTCAGTCACCTGCGTACGGGTGCCGGTTTACCGCGCTCATTCCGTGGCGGTCAGCGCTGAGTTCGAACGGCCGGTCTCGGTCGAACAGGCGCGGGAGGTCCTGGCCAAGGCCCCCGGACTCGAGCTGCGCGATGAGCCGCGACGAAACATTTACCCCATGCCGCTGGACGTGGCCGGCAGGGACAACTGCCAGGTCGGTCGTGTGCGAGTGGATTGCGCGCTGGAAAACGGCCTCGCCTTCTGGGTGGCCGGCGATCAACTGCTCAAGGGAGCCGCGCTGAACGCGGTCCAGATCGCGGAGTTGCTCTAGCCCCGAGCCCCAAACAAAACGGCCCCGGATTTTTCCGGGGCCGCTCGCTTGTTTCCAATGCTCGGTTATTGCGGCGTAGGCGACGGGGCGGGCTCAGCGCCCTTCTTGGCCTTTTTGCCCTTCGCGGGTGCACCGGGGCGCGGCCGGAGCCGCATCCGGCGCTTTGGCCGGGCGTCCTTGTGGCGCCGCTACCGGCGGATTGGTTTGCGGGACATTGCGGGTGGCAGCCGGCGCGCGCGGCGGTGGCGGTGGCGCCTGCTCGTTCACCGGCTTGATCGGCGGCGCGGCCGTTGGCCGTTCAGCCTTGGGTTTGCCTGGCGCAGCACCGTTCTCTCCCTGGATGGGGGCTCCGGGAGCCGACCCACCGGCTCGCGGTGGCTCCGTCGCGCTCTTCTTCGGACCGCGCTCCGCGGGCTTCGATTGGGCGGGAGGAGTGGTCAGCGGCGCTGCGGGTGTGATCGCAGGCTTGGGACTGACTTTCGGTCCCTTTTCGTTTTGCTCTCCTCTAGGCGCGGCGGGGGGCGTGCTGGGAGCCGCCGGAGTGGCCGCCTTGACCGGCGGAGCCGTGGCCTCTGGTTTCTTGACCGGTGCGACTGTGGCCTCTGGCACATTCAACTGGTCACGCTTACCCTTGCCATCCGCTTTCGGAGCCACTGATCCTGCGGGAGATGCATTGGGCGCAGGAGGGACCGACGGAACTGGCGATGCTCCCTTGCCCTTTCCGCGACCGTCCTCCTTTTCGGCGACAGCCGGGGTCGCGCTCGCCGCGGGGACCGGGGAGGTTAAGACGTTGCCGCGCCCCGTCTCGGCCGGTGACGCCGCAGGTTCCTTGGTATCCGGCTTGATCGGAGTCGGCGAAGGCGCCGTCAGAGCGGCCGGATTCTTCGGCTGGAGCTGGGCGGGAGGAATCGCTTTCGGATCCTCCTTCTTCATTTTTGCCTGCAGCTCGGTCTTGGCCTTCGCATCGGAGACGTCGGACCAGCCAGTCTCGAGGTCGGGCTTTTCGATCTTTGTTTTCAGTGCTTTCGGGGCGATCGATTGGGCCGGCTTTTGGAATTCCTGCGGCGCTGCCACCATCAGGGTGTTGCCCTGCACCTTGGTCAACGAACCGGACTGCGCCGCGGCATTGAGGTCGACGTTGGTTTCGCGCTGCAACGCCAGCCGCTGGATCGGCCGGGTGGAGTAGGCGCTCAGTCGATTGTAGTCCGGACCGTAATTGTAAACCGTGTTGTTGCTGTAGGTGATGTTCGTCACGTTCACGGTACTGTTGATGTAGGTAATGTTCTGCGACGGGGCGAAGATACGCTCCCGGAGAACCGGCTCGCCGATGTAGCGGACATCGACAAAGTTGTAATAAGACGGCCCGATATCGAAGTCGATGTCGACCTGGTCACCAATGGGGCGGCCTTCATAGACAATCTCGCCGCCACCGGCATAGCGACGCGGTGGCAGCGGAGCCCAGCCGACGTAATCCCCGCCGGTGCGCCATGAAACCCAAGCCGGGCCCCATTCGCGTCCTGGCACCCACATCCAGCCATGACCGCGCACGCGCGCCCAGCGCCCGTAATGATATGTCGCCCAGCCAAAGCTTTCGTACGAGATCCAAGTCCAGCCGACATCGGTATACGCCCAGTAGCCATCGGCGTAAGGCCGCCAATTACGATTGCTGACGGAGACGCTCGGTTGCCAGCAGTAGCCGTAGTCGGCTACTTCCACCCAATTACCGTCGGAGCCGAGGTTGTTGTAAAAGAAGTCAATCGATACATCCGTTCCTGCCTCCGCCTGCCGGGTGGCAGGCAAAAGGAGACCGAAGATCGCCAGTGCGAGTAATATCCGTTTCATAAGCATGTAGTCCTGAAGTGGTGGTATAGACCGATCGGGCTCGACGGTTATTCACCCTCACTTGAATCGGGGCACGGCCCGGTCCCGCGTGCCTGTGCCGCCGCTGTCGACCGGACGCTGTCGGATTCCCCGAGCGTCGCGGCCCTAGCGCGCCCGCAGCACCACGAAGGAACGGGTTCGACCCCGGCAGACGGAGAGCAGGTGGGTGCCATTCGGGTCCAACGAACCAACCACCTTCCGATATTCGGCCACGCTGGTGACCGGCTGCTGGTTCACTTCCTCGATGACGTCACCTTTGCGCAGCTCGCCGAGGGAATCGTCCACGTCTGAAATCACCACCCCGCGGACGCGGGGCGGCAGATCCAATTGGCGCGCCAGGTCAGGGGTTAGTTCCTGCACCTCCACTCCGGCCAGCGGCGCCTCATCCTGCAGATCCTCTTCGTCCGGACCCTGCGGGGTTGGCGGGCTCTGCGGGGATCGCGGCGGTGTCTGCGGCTGCGGACTCTGGCGCGGCTGACGCGGCGCAGCCCGCGCCGTCTGGTAATTGACCGGCTCCTCGCGAATCTCGGCGGTCACCGTCATCGGCTTCCCGTTGCGGACGACCTCGAGGTCCACTTTCTTGTTCAGCTCCACCTGCGAAACCAGGCTCCGCAAAGCGGAAAAGCTCTTCACTTCACGCCCGTCGAATTTTCGGATCACGTCGCCCGGCTGCAACTTCGCGTCCGCGGCGGGCGATCCCGGAATCACGTCCTCCACCACGATCCCCTCAGCGTCCCGATCCGATTGTCCCTGCGGCAGATTGCTCATTTGAATTCCGAGATAGCCGCGCAGGATACGGCCATGCTTCAGGAGACTTTCGAGCGCGCTCTTCACCGTGTTCGACGGAATGGCAAAGCCGATTCCCTGCGAGCCGCCACTGCGCGAAATGATTGCGGTATTGATGCCCACAATCTCCCCCCGCAAATTGATCAACGGCCCGCCGCTGTTCCCCGGATTGATCGCGGCATTCGTCTGCAGGAAACCGCCGAACATATCGACCCGGTTCGGTCGTCCCTTCGAGCTGATGATGCCGTCCGTGACCGTCTCCTCGAATCCAAACGGGTTTCCGATCGCGAGCACGAAATCACCCGCCTGGACCGCGTCCGAGTCGCCAAACTTCAGCGGCTGCACCCCGGGCTCATCAATTTTCAAGACCGCGAGATCGGCCCTCTCATCGGCTCCGATCAAGCGCGCCTTCCGGCTGCGCCCGTCGTGCATTTGCACCTCGATCTCGTCCACCTGCTCGACCACGTGATTGTTGGTGATGATGTGCCCTTCCGCCGAGACAATCACGCCGGAACCGAGGGAGTTTTGCACCATCGCTTCCTCGTTCGGGTTCCGATACGGGCGCGAGTTCCGGTAAAAAAACTCGAACGGATCCATCTGGCGCCGGATCGGCACTTTCTTCGACGTCCGGATCGCGACGACGGACGGGATGACGCTGTTGACCAGGACCCGCCGCTCGCGGCTCAGCGCATCGAGCGTCGAGACCGCCGCCGGCTCCACGCTCGGCATCGAGGCGAGGGTGTACTTCTCCGGCGTTCGGCGCCCTTCGAGATTCAGGCCGCCCTGCTTCAAACGGTAATCGTAGAGGACCGAAATTCCGGCGCTGAGCAGCCCGACAAACAGCAAAAACTTCAAGAGATTTTTCATCAGCTGACGTGGGAAAAGGTTCGTCCCCGTTCTTCGACAATCAACTTGCGCAAACGTTGATTTTCCGGCGCTTCCAGCTGCGGATCCCACTCGATGATGGCGGTCGCTGCCGCCCGCGCGCGTTGCATTAGTTGCATGTCGGTTTTCAGATTTCCGAGCTTCAAAGCGGGCAGCCCGCTTTGCGCCGTGCCCAGTAAATCGCCCGGCCCGCGCTGGTCCCAATCCGCTTCCGCCACCTCGAATCCGTTCGCCGTTTTCTCGAGCACGCCGAGCTTCGCCACCGTCTCCGGCCCTTCATCGGCGGTCAGCAATATGCAGTACGATTTGTGTTCGCCGCGCCCGATCCGGCCGCGCAATTGGTGCAGCTGCGCGAGCCCGAAACGCTCCGCGTTTTCCACCAGCATCACGGTCGCGTTCGCCACATCCACGCCCACCTCGATCACGGTGGTGCTGATCAACACGCTGGTCTCGCCGCGACGGAAACGCTCCATGATCGCCTGCTTCTCCGGCGCCGGAATTCGCCCGTGGAGCAGCTCGCATCGGAAGGGCCGCAGCCGCTCCTGCCAGCGTTCGTATTCCGCGGCAGCCGCTTTCACGTCGAGCTTTTCGCTTTCGTCGATCAGCGGATAAATCACGTACGCCTGCCGGCCTTGCGTGAGTTGCTCGCGCAGAAACTTCAGCACATCGCCGAGCTTCGAGTTATCCCGCACCGCGGTGATGATCCGGCCGCGGTTGGCCGGCATTTCATCGATCACGGAAACGTCGAGATCACCGTAAACCGTCATCGTCAGCGTTCGCGGAATCGGCGTGGCGGTCATCACCAGCACATCCGGCGCCGGCTCCCGCGCGGTCAATCGCGCCCGCTGCGAAACGCCGAACTTGTGTTGCTCGTCGATCACCACGAGCCCGAGCCGCTCGAACTGCACGCCCTCGTAGAGCAACGCATGCGTGCCGATAATGATGTGAGCGGAATCGCCTGTGGCCTCCGGAACCGCCGCGGCCTCGAAGAGCGGCAGGGCGTTCTCCTCTTTCCGTGCGCCGGTCCGTAACGCGAGGCGGAGACCGAGCGGGTCGAGCCAGCGGCAGAGGACCGCATAATGTTGCTCCGCCAGAATCTGCGTCGGCGCCATGAGCGCGGCTTGGAACCCCGCCTCCACCGCCAGCAGCATCGCCGCTGTCGCGACCACCGTTTTGCCGGAACCGACGTCTCCCTGCAAAAGCCGGTTCATCGGCCTGGCGGAGGCCAGATCGCGCCGCACCTCCACGATCACGCGCTCCTGCGCGTCGGTGAGATCGAACGGCAGCGCGCGTAGAAAACGCTCGAGCAATTCACCCGCGCCCGCATGCGATTCGCCGAGGCGCGCCGAGAGATTTGCGCGGCGCGCGGCGATGCTCATCTGCAGCGCGAAGAATTCCGCAAACACCAGATGCGCGCGCGCAGCAGCGAGCGCTTCCTCATCATCCGGAAAGTGAATCTGCTGCAACGCCTGTCGCCGGGCACCGAAATCGACACTCCGTGGCAGCAGCGTCTCTACTTCTTCGTTGTCGAGATTTTCAAGCGCGGCGTGGACGAGCTCGCGAAAGACGCGCTGCGGCAATCCTTCCGTCGCCGGATAGATCGGCGTGATCCGCTGGAAATGAATCGAAAACTCGTCGTCATCGTTCTCGATCACTTCAAACTCCGGATGCTCCATGCAGATCCGCTGTCCGCGCAGTCTCGGTTTCCCGAAGACGACAAGCCGTTGCCCGGTCGCGATCATCTTCTGCACGTAATGCATGTTGAACCAGCGCAGCGTGACCGGCTGGCTGAGCGCATTGGCGTCCGACTCCTGCAGCGTCGCCTCGAAGATCTTCTTCCAGCCGCCGAAGCGCCGCATCGAGGTTTTCGTGACCTCCCCGCAAATGCAAACCGACGTGTCTCCTTCCTGGCGAGGAAATCCGGCAAACTGCCGGCGGTCTTCGTGGCGCCGGGGAAAATGTGTCACCAAATCCTCGACCGTGTTGATGCCGAGCCGGTGCAGAGGCGTGAGCCGGGGCCGCGGAATCCAGGCGCACTGTTCGAGTTTGTCGCTTAGCTGCATGACTCGTTCGGCACGGCAGCCCGGAGGGCGTGCACCTGCAGCTGCAGGCGCGTTTCGCCCTCGTATTCGTCGGAATGGATGCGAAACGCGATATCCCACGGCGCCTTCGGCAGCGGTTCGCTCGCGCCGTTGAAATAAATCGCGCGCGCATGGTAATTCCGCTGTCGCAGTCGCAGCACGAGATGTTTGTCCTTCAAAACGCGGGGCGTGATCGACGGCTCGACCGCGCGGGCAAAGAACGTCGGTTGCGGATTGCCGCTCCCGAACGGCTGCAGTAGCTCATGCCACTGCAGCAGATCGCGGTTCAACTGCGCCAGCGTCAGTTCATGATCGAGATGGAGGCGCGCCTGCAAGGCTTCCTCGCATAACAGTTCGCGCGCCGCCGCCCGGAACTGCTCCGCGAAGGCCGCAAAGTTCTCTTCGCGTACCGTTAGGCCCGCGGCCATTTCGTGGCCGCCATACTTCTCCAGCAAACCCTCACAACGCCCCAGCGCCTCCACCAACGCCAGCCCTTCGATGCTCCGCCCGCTCCCTTTCCCGAGCCCTTCCGCATCGAAGCCGACCACGATCGTCGGGCGATGATATTTTCGTGTCAGCCGCGAGGCGACAATGCCCAGCACTCCGGGATGCCACTCGCGCGCGCCGACCACGATCGCTGCATCGCGCGTCGGGTCGAACGTCTGCGCGACCTGTTCCTCCGCGGCGGCGTAAATCTCCTTCTCCACGCCCTGACGTTCGCGATTCTGCGCGTCGAGCAGCGTGGCAAGCTCGGCTGCTTCGCGTTTCGTCCCGGGTCTGGAGCAATTGCAAAGCCTTCTCCGCGGTCGCGAGCCGTCCCGCGGCATTGAGCCGGGGGCCGAGACGAAAGCCGACATCTTCCGCGCAGACCGGCGCCCGCACCCCAGCCACTTCCATCAGCTTGCGAATGCCGGGCCGCGCCGATCGCGCGATCTGCTGCAGCCCGCGATGCACCAGAACGCGATTCTCGCCCTCCAGCGGGACAATGTCCGCGACCGTTCCAAGGGCGACGAGATCGAGCTGTGCTTTCAGATCAAAGGTCTCCAGTAGCCGTGTCTTGAGCAACGCGTGGCAAACTTTGAAGACAATGCCGACGCTGCAGAGATAACGCAGCGCGCACTCCTCGGAGATCTTCGGGTTCACGATCGCAGTGCAATCCGGCAGCGCGGCTTTGGGTTCGTGGTGATCGAAAATGATGACGTCCGCCCCGCGCCGTCGCAGCTCGGCCACCTCGCTGATCGAGGACGTACCGCAGTCCACCGCGATCAGGAGCTGCGGCTGATGCAATTGCCAGCACCGCTCCAAGCTTTCGTGGCTCAGGCCGTACCCCTCCTCCATCCGCAGCGGCAGAAACAAATCCGGCGCGGCGCCGTAGGCGCGCAGCATCTCGGCAAGGAGCGCGAGGGAGGTGACACCATCGACGTCGTAATCCCCGAACAAGACCACGCGCTCCCGGGCGTCGATCGCGCGCAGGATGCGCTCGACGGCCGGGTGCATATCCGGCAGCAAAAACGGATCGCCCAGCGACTTCAGCTGCGGCCAAAGAAAACCCTGCACCGCAGCGGCAGAGGCGAAACCTTTGCGGCGCAAGAGATTGGCGATGCACGGCAATCCGCAGATCTCCGCCCACGGAATCGCACTGTCGTTCAGCTCATCCGGCGGGGTGATGATCCAGCGTCTCTCCACCGCGCATTTTATCCGTGCGCGAGAGGGAAGACAAACCGGTGTCGGCCCAGAAGCGGAAACCTCCAACCATCCGCCGCGCGGCTAGATCAGCCGCAACGGCGTCGCGTTCCGCGGAAGAAGCCCGTGCTTTTCGCAGAGGACGCGAAACCGCAGCAGGCCCTGTTTTTCCGGGTCGCCAAAACCGAAACGCAACCACGTGCGGAAATAGCGCTCGCAGAACTCGGGCGCGAACTCGTTCTGCGCCGCCACGACTTCGCTTGGCGCCGCAAGGTTGCGCGCACAGCGCTCGCGTAGTTGATCGGCCACCACAGACGCATTTTCGGTTTCCGGGCGAATCAGCCAAAGCGCGAAGACGAAAGGCAGTGCCGTCGCGCGTTTCCACTCCGCCGCGAGATCGAAATACTCGTATTCGCTCCTGTGATCGTCGCGAAACTTGATTGCCTGGTCGCCAATCAGGAGCCGGCCGCGCGTCCTCGTGACTTCTGCGTCCTCTTCGATGAGACGGGGCTGGAGTCCACGTTCCGCCAGCAAACACCGCAGTAAATTAACGGAGGTGCGGGAGGCCGGATCGAGCGCGATTTCCTGCAGCTCCTCGAATGCGCTGCGATGCGCGACGAAAACGCTGAAGACCGGCCCGTCGGCGCCGACCGCCACGCCATCGACAATCGAGTAAACCGGATGGCGCAGGAACTCGAAGCTGGAGACGAACGCGACATCCAGTTCCCCGGCCGCGAGCATCCGGCAAAGCGTGGCCGGATGATCAAAAACGACCGGCCCGGGCCAGCCGTGAATGAGCGGCCGCGCGTTGAGATACTTCACGCAGCCGATCCGGAGGGACCCGCTTCCCTCCGAGGCACTCACACGCAGGCCAGCTCGGGCTCGGGGGCCACCGGGGCGCGGGGCTCGCGCGGCGTCATATGCCGATAGTAACTGTCGCGCTGGCGCGGCTCGCGCCCGGCTTCGCGGATCGCGTTCTCGAGCGCGGCGACGGTCTGCTGTTGCGGCGTGATTGCGCCAGCCATATGGAAAATCTTTTCCTCGATGATCGTGCCGTGCAGATCGTCCACCCCGTAGCTGAGCGCGACCTGCGCCAGCGGCAGGCCGATTGAAACCCAGTAGGCGGTGATGTGATCGAAGTTGTCGAGATAGATGCGGCTGACCGCGAGGTTGCGCAGTTCATCGACCGCGGTGGCCCGCTGGATGTGCGCCAGCACGGGCGTTTGCGGCTCGAAGGCAAACGGCACGAACCCGGTAAAGCCGCCCGTCTCATCCTGCAGCTCGCGTAGTTGCCGCAGATGATCGACCCGGTGCTGGAGCGTCTCGATGTGACCGTAAAGCATGGTCGCCGTGCTCCGGCCTCCCATCTGATGCCAGGTGCGATGCACCTCGAGCCATTCTTCCGCGCTTTCCTTCCCGCGGCAGATTTCATCGCGCACCGCCGGGTCAAAAATCTCGGCGCCGCCGCCGGTCAGGGCCCCGAGGCCACAAGCGCGCAGCAGCGCGAGCGTATCCGGGATCGGTAGCTTAAAGACGCGTTCGGCGAGATGCCGGATTTCGATCGCGGTGAAGGCTTTGATCACCAGCTCCGGATCGAGCAGGTGCACCCGGCGCAGCAATTCCAAATACCATTCCTTCTTCAGGCTCGGGTGCAGGCCGCCGACCATGTGCACCTCCGTGATGCCAAGCTGGAGGGCACCTTTCACCGAGGCGACAATCTCATCGATTGTGAATTCGAACGCGTGGGCGTCGCGTTTTCGCGCAGCGAAAGCGCAGAACTGGCAGGAGAGGATGCAGATGTTCGAGTAGTTGATGTAGCGGTTGTGAATGTAGGTGGCGTAATTGCCGTTCTTCCGCTCGCGCACCGCGGTCGCCATGATCCCGAGCGCGTTCAGGTCCCTGGACTGGTAAAGTGCGAGGGCCTCGGCGTCAGTGATCCGCTCGCCGGCATCGACCTTGCGGGCGATGGTTTGCAGGTCACGTGGGATCAGAGAAAGATTCATGAAAATCGCGTGGAAAGTGACTGCGGTATGATGCACAGGCAGCTTGCACCGTGCAACAGAAAGCACCCTTCGAATTGATCGTGAAGCCGGCCGCCGAATGCCACGGCGCCAGCCGATTCATCAAATACCAGGCGACCGCGCGCGTCTAAGCCCTGAATGACCCGCCACGATCCAGCTGCCGCGGGCGACTCCGACGCCGACGCAGAGAACGTGCGGCTTATGCAGCTGACGAGCGCGGGCGACATGGTCGCATTCGAGCGACTGGTCGAGCGGCACCAGGCGCTGGTCGCCGGCACGGTGGGCCGAATGTTAGGCGACAACTCCGACGTGGAAGACCTGGCGCAGCAGGTTTTTGTGCGGGTATGGAAAAGCGCCAGCCGCTACCAGCCGCGAGCGAAATTCACCACCTGGCTGCTCAAGATCACGCGCAATCTGGTCTTCAATGAACTGCGCCGGCGGAGGCGACATTCCGCGATCCCGTTGCAGAGCGATCCCGAGAGCGCCGAGATGCAGCTGAAGGACGAACTCGCGACCGGGCCCGACGAGATATTGCTTGAGCATGAGCTGCAGCGCGCGATCGAAAGCGCGATCTTCGAGTTGCCGGAAAGCCAGCGGATGGCCGTCGTGCTGCGCCGTTACCAGGAGCTCAGCTACGAAGAAATCGCGGATGTGCTGGAGCAATCCGTGCCCGCGGTGAAGAGCCTGCTCTTTCGCGCCCGGACACAGTTGCGCGAGCGGCTGAAGGGCTACCTCGAAGGCTGAGAGCGCGCACGGGTTGATCGGCGGCGCTGGCGCGACGTTACTACTCCGCGTCGTCCGAGCCGTTCTGCGGCTCTTTCTCCGCTTCCGCATCGTCGGCTTCGACCGAGAAACGGCGCTTGCGGCGCGCGGCCGGCAGGGGCGAGAGCGTCATCGTAATATTCCGGCCGGCGAGCTTCGGCTCCATCTCGACCTGCGACATGCCGTTCAAATCGTCGCGCACCTTGAACATCAGCTGCATTCCGAATTCCTGATGCGCCATCTCCCGGCCGCGGAACTGCAGTTGCACGCGCACCTTGTTCCCCTTGTCGAGAAACGCTTCGCCGTGGCGGAGCTTCGTCAGGTAATCGTGCTCGTCGATGTTGACCCGGAACTTGATCTCCTTCAGTTTCGTGCCGGAGCTTTTCTTCTCCTTCTCCTGCTTCGAAAGATCGTAACGGAACTTCCCGAAATCGACGATCTTGCAGACCGGCGGATTCGCGGTCGGCGCCACCTCCACCAGATCCATCCCGATGCTTTGGGCGCGGCGGAGCGCATCGGAGAGTTTCATGACGCCGAGCTGCTCGCCGGTGGCGCCAATGATGACCCGGACTTCGCGCGCGCGAATCCGGCCGTTTACACGAATTTGGTTTTGCAGGTTAAATCAAGCTCCAAGCCGGCGAAACAGGGAGTGAACTGCGACGCCGTAATCTTCATCGATCGCTACTCCCGCGTGGCTGGCGGCCACGCGACACTCCTCTCCCGCCGCAGACGCGATCGTTCTACAGCTTCGAACCCGCGGGTTGCGCTGGTTGTCGCAAGTTGAGAGCAACAACCGTGCACTGGCAAGACGAATCTCCGCAGATTGCGGCCACAGTCGGCCTTCCCGATGTGGGAAAAACTGCTACGGAGGCGGGGAACCGAAGTGCGCACCATGCGCTTCGTAGGCGGCCGCATCGTCGAGCATCGCCTCCAACGTCGCCGCGATGGGCGCGAGTTTCGCGAAGCCGGAGAAGATCGCGCGGTCGCCGATCTCGGTATCGATCACGAATGTGGGCCGCTGCGTGACCTGGAGGGCGTGAAACTCCGCCGTGGTGGCGCGGATCCGCTGCTCGATTTCCGCCGAGCGGGCGCGTTCCGTCAATTTTTCCTGCGGTAACCCCGAGGCCCGCGCGGCGACTTCGGCGGCGACATCCCAGTGGCCGGTCTTGCGCCCCTCGCGCAGGCCAGCACGGGCCAGCGCGAGCCAGACCCGATCGTCGCCCACGCCGAGATCGCGCGCCGCTTCCGTGAGTGAGTTCGGCGCCACGTACTCCGCGGTGCCGGGTTCATACCACGCAGAGCTGAGCATGAAAGGCGACCGCATCATCATCCCGCTGCGGCGGTAGAACCACTCCATCTGCGCAAAAGACGCCGGCATGCCGCTCGGATCCATCAGCGCGATCTTCCAAGTGAAAGAAACCCGATCGCCGTAGCGCTGCTGCAATTCCGCCCACGCCGGCGATGCCCAGAAACACCATGAGGAAATGACATCGATGTAGTTCGTGACGCTGATCTTCATGCGCGCAGAATGACGGAATGCGCCGGTGGGGTGAAGCGCATTTCAAAATCCGTCCGCCGCGCGGCTCGTTTCCAAAAACGTGCGATGCTGCGCGACCTGTGCTCGATCTGAACCGCATCTTCCTCTTCATCGCGTGCGTTTCGCCGTTGGTGATTCTGGTGCGCACGTGGAAACGGGCGGCATTGAATCGCAGCTGGCGCGCGGCGGCCTTCGTGGTGCTGGCGGTCACGGCGATCGCCTACGCACTCGCACCTCTTCGAGCCGGTTACGTGGGCGGCGCTGCCTGGTTGTTACTACTCTTCCTGCCCGCGGTGGGTTTGCGGCGCGCTTTCGAACTGGCGGCGGAGCAGCGCTACGCCGCGGCGCGGCGGCTGATGGGCGCGATCGGTTTTCTGCATCCGGCGTCGGCGTTGCACGAGCAGAGAAAGCTTCTGCGCGCCTTCGAACTGGCGGCGGCGAATGATCGCGAAGCCGCCTTGGGCCTGCTCGATGCGCTCGCCGCGGGTTCGGGCCGCACCGCTCTGCAGGCCGCAGCCCAAAGCTTCCGGTTGCGCGGCGACTGGCCGGGGTTGCTCGCGTTCTGCCGCCACAACCTCCCGCTCGTCTCGCTCGGGCGCGACCCGGCATTGCTCCCGCTCTACTTCCGCGCACTCGGCGAAACGGGTGCGGTCGACGATCTCGTGGTGCAGTTCGCCGGCCGCGCACCCGCCTTGCAGGCTTCGCCCGAGCATCAGCCAACCCTCGACGCCTGCCTGATGCTGATGCTCGCGTTCTGCGGACGAACCGCCGCGCTGCGCCGGCTATTCGCGACCCGGCTGCGCAAGCTGGACGCAGACGCCCAGGAATTCTGGCTCGGGACCAGCGAACTCGCCGCCGGCGAACGCGAAGCGGGCCGCACTCGCCTCGAACGCTTGCGCGCCGCGACCACCAATGCGCTCCTGCGCGCGGAAGTCGCCCACCGCCGCGCCGCGCCGGGGCGCCTGCTGCCGCCGCTCCTCAGCGCGCCCAGCGAGGCCAGCGTGCAGCGTTTCGAGCGCCACACCGCGGCGCAACGTCGCGGTTCCATCCTGCGGCCCGAGCGCGGCGTCACAGCCGCCGTGTTGGCGTTGATCGCCCTGAACGTGGCGATGTTTGGCGTGGAGCTGGCACTCGGTGGCGCGACGAACTACAACACGCTTCATCGACTCGGCGCGCTCGAGCCTCTCGCCGTCCTCACGCGCGGTGAATACTGGCGGCTCGGCAGCGCACTCTTTCTGCACTACGGCGCAGTCCATCTGCTCATCAACTGCTACGCAATCTACGTCCTCGGCCCGCCGCTGGAGCGACTCCTCGGCACCCTGCGTTTCGCGGTTTGTTATCTCGGGGCGGGCCTTGGCTCGAGCGCGGGTGTCGTCCTGCTGTGGCGGCTGCAATGGACGCGAGCCGATATGCTGGTCGGCGCGTCGGGATCGGTCATGGGAATCGTGGGCGCGTGGGCCGGGTACCTGTTGCGCCACCATCATGTGCCCGGCGCACGGCGTCGGCTTTCCAGCATCGCGTTGATCGTCGCGATCCAAACCGCGTTCGACCTTTACACCCCGCAGGTCAGCATGGCCGCACACATGTGTGGGCTGCTGACGGGCGTGGGGGCCGGCCTGTTGCTCGCGCCTGCAGAACATACGGAGACCTAGGCGGCTGTTGAAAAGCCTGGCCTCCTGAGCGCAGCGACTGCTCATGCTCATCATCTTGTCCTGCTCTCTCCCTCCCCGCGTCCGGAGCCGGAGGATGCTGCGGAAGGCTTGCCGCTCCACATTTTCCTGTCAGAATCGCCGCTCCTTTGTAAGAAACGCCGCCACTCATGCCGACGTACCACACCTACAACGTCATTCCCACCCTGCCGCCCGCGCTCGAACCGCTCCGCGAGATGGTGTTCAATCTCTGGTGGACGTGGGAGCCTTCGGCACGGCGCCTTTTCCGTCATCTCGATCCCGAGCTGTGGGACCGGACCAATCATAACCCGGTCCGCATGCTGCAGCTTTCCCGCCAGGCGCGGCTGGTCGAGGTCGCGCAGGATGATGACTTCCTGCGAGAACTTGAGGCCGTCCACGCCACCTATCGCCACTATCTCTCGCGGCCGGACACCTACGGCAAAACCGGCCAGGGTAGCGCGCTCAAAAAGCCGGTCGCGTATTTCTCCGCCGAATTCGGCTTTCACGAATCGATCCCGAATTACTCCGGTGGGCTCGGCATTCTCTCCGGCGACCATTGCAAATCGGCGAGTGATCTCGACCTCAACTTCGTGGCCGTGGGCCTGCTTTACCGCCACGGCTATTTCAAACAGCAGATCGATAAGGAAGGCGGGCAGGAGGCCGTTAACCTAAACCAGAATTTCCATCACCTGCCGATCCGCGAGGTCCGCCGCGACAATGCGCGCGTCCTGATCGCGGTGCGCATTCTCGACCGCGACGTGCTCGCGAAAATCTGGGAACTCCACGTCGGCCGGATCAATCTTTACCTGCTCGATACCGATGTGGCGGAGAACACGCCGGAAGATCGCCTCATCACGGCCGAACTCTACGGCGGCGATCTCGAAATGCGGATGCGCCAGGAGATCGATGCTCGGCATCGGCGGGGCCCGCGCTCTCGGCGCCCTCGGCATCGACGCGGGGGTGTTTCACATGAACGAGGGGCACTCGGCATTTCTCGCGCTCGAACGCATCCGCGTGCTCGTGACGGAGAAGGGGCTCGATTTCTACGCGGCCCTCCAGGTGGTCGCGGCGGCGAGCGTTTTCACCACTCACACTCCCGTGCCGGCCGGCAACGACGCTTTTCCGCGCGAAATGATGAAGAGATATTTCGGCGACTTCGCGACGGAACTTGGGATCCCGTTCGACGAGCTGTTCACCTTCGGCCAGACGCGCGTGAATAAGGACGATCCCTTCAGCATGACGATCCTCGCCCTGCGCACCAGCCGGCATGCCAACGGCGTCAGCAAAGTGCACGGCGAAGTGAGCCGCGGGCTTTGGAAAGATGTCTGGGCGGGCGTGCCGGTGCAGGAAGTGCCGATCACCAGCATCACCAACGGCGTGCACACGAAAACCTGGATGGCCCCGGAGTTTTCCGCCCTCTATACGAAGTACCTGGGCGCTTGGGAGGAACGCCTGACCGACCACGATTTCTGGCGCGGGGTGATCGACATTCCCGACGCGCAACTTTGGGAGACGCATCAGCAATTGAAGCTGCGGCTGGTCGAGTTTGTGCGCGAACGGGTCCGGATGCGACGCTCCCGCGTCGGCGAATCGATGGAAGCGATCCGCCGCGCCAATCGCATTCTCGATCCGGAAATTCTCACGATCGGTTTCGCGCGCCGCTTCGCCACCTACAAGCGCGGCGCTCTTCTTTTCAGCGACAAGGAACGGCTCGCCCGGCTCCTCAACGACACGACCCGGCCGGTGCAGTTTATCTTCGCCGGCAAGGCGCATCCGCGGGACGAGGGCGGGAAGGCGTTGATCAGGAAGTCTACCAGTTCAGTCGCCAGGAAGACTTCGAGAACCGCATCGTCTTTGTCGAAGACTACGATACCTACATCGCGCGCCGCCTCGTCCAGGGCGTCGATCTTTGGCTCAACAATCCGCTTCGCCCGCTCGAGGCCAGCGGCACCAGCGGAATGAAACTGCCGCCCAACGGCGGCCTCAACCTGAGCGTGCTCGATGGCTGGTGGTGCGAAAGTTACAACGGCAAGAACGGCTGGGCGATCGGCGCGGAGATCGATAATGGCGCGGTCGAATACCAGAGCGAAGTCGACGCGAACAGCCTCTACCACTTGCTCGAAAACCAGATCGTTCCGCTTTATTACGCGAAGCCGGATGGCCGATTGCCGCTCGCCTGGCTGCAATTAATGCGCGAGTCGATTCGCAGCGTCACCCCGGTCTTCAATACCCATCGGATGGTGCAGGAATATGCGGAGCGGCTCTACTCGCCCGCGGCTCGCGCCCACGAGGAATTCGCGCGGGATAATTGCCGCGCCGCCGCCGAGCTCAGCCGTTGGAAAACGCAGATGCGGGCTGATTGGCCACAAGTCCAGATCAACGATGTGCGGATCGGAAACGCCGATCGCCAGAATATTCCGGTGGGCGAAACACTCGATGTCACCGCCACGCTCCATCTTGGGCCGGTCAATCCGGAGCACGTGCGGGTGGAGGCATACTACGGGGAAATCGAGATCGACGGCGTGCGCAATCCGCAGGTGGCGCCGCTCCAGCAAAGCGACGCCGGCGACGGCAACGGAAACTACCTTTACCACGGCTCGATTCCCGCCGCGGAGAGCGGCACGTATGGCTTCAGCGTGCGCGTATTGCCGACGCATCGGCACCTCGTGCAGAATCACGAGCTGCGGCTCATCACCTGGTCGTAGGAACGAAACAGGCGCGCCGCTGGTCGCCCTCCTGGAGGGTATTGAAAAAATCTTTTCAAGCCTGTCATGTTGAGCAAAAGCGAAACATCTCTGGGTATTTCGGCCGTCTGGAATGCGGAAGTAATCAAAGATTCTTCTTTGCATTCAGAATGACAGATTTCCTAGACGCTCTCTAAGTCATGCAGCCATCCCACATCGACCGGGCAAAATTTCGCACCGCCTTTGTCCTTTTGCTCGTCCTGGCGGTCTCGGCTCTCTTTATCGCGGTCGCGTGGCCCTTCCTGAAACCGCTTGTCCTAGGGGCGATGCTGGCCGGCTTGTGCAGTCCTCTGTATCGCTGGCTGGTGCGACTCTTCGGCGGACGCCGGTCGCCAGCCGCTGCTCTGACATTGCTGATTGTTATTTTGCTCGTGGTGGGCCCCCTCAGCGCGTTTGTCGGAATTGTCGTCGGGCAGGCCTTCAACGTCAGCGAGCAGGCCATCCCCTGGGTGCAGGAGCATTTTGGGCCGAACACCACCTTCAGCATGCATGATTGGCTGGTGCGCCGTTTCCCGAACTTCGCCGCCTATGTGCCCGAGCACGACCGGATCATGCAAGGCCTCGGCGCGGCCGCGAAAGGCACCGGGACCTTCCTGGTCTCGAGCGCCTCGCAAATCACCGCGGGCACGGCCTCGCTCCTCCTCAATCTGTTCGTGATGCTCTACGCGATGTTCTTTTTCCTGCGCGACGGCCGGCAAATTCTGGAGCGCATCTTCTACTACACGCCGCTCAGTCACGACGATGAGGTGCTGGTCCTCGACCGGCTCATCTCCGTCACCCGGGCGACGATCAAGGGCACGCTCGTGATCGGCGTCATCCAGGGCGCGCTCGCGGGCATCGGCTTCTGGGTCGCGGGAATCGATGGGTGGGCCTTTTGGGGAACGATCATGGCGGTGTTGTCGATCGTGCCCGGCATCGGCGCGGCCCTGGTCTGGGTGCCGGCGGTGGCATACCTCTATATCAGCGGCCAGGCGCTCACCGCCACCCTGCTACTCGCCTGGTGCGCCGCGGTTGTAGGAACGATCGACAACATCCTGCGGCCCAGGCTCGTCGGCAAAGACGCTAAAATGCCCGACCTCCTGATCCTCGTCGGCACGCTGGGCGGACTATTCCTGTTCGGTCCGATTGGTTTCATCGTGGGGCCGATCGTCTGCGGATTGTTCCTGACCGTCTGGGACATCTACGGCACGACCTTCAAAGACATTCTGCCCCCGGTGAAAAGCTTGCGCACCGGCGCGACCAAGCCGGCGCCGACGCTCAGGCCTGGCAAGTAACGGGCCGCGGCCGCTGCGATTCGCACGCGTTGTGCCACCGGACTTCCCTGTTAGACTCGCCCCATGAAGAAGATCGTCTCCACCACCGAAGCCCCCGCCGCGGTCGGGCCCTACTCCCAGGCCATCCGCGTCGGTCCGTTCCTTTTCACGGCCGGACAAATCCCGCTCGACCCGCAGAGTGGACAGATCGTGGAGGGCGACATTACCGCCCAGGCGCGCCGCGTGCTCGACAACCTCGCCGCGGTGCTCCGGGCTGAGAACCTCGACTTCAGCCACATCGTGAAGACAACCATCTTCCTCACCGACATGAACGACTTCGCGCAGGTGAACGAAGTTTACGCCGGCTACTTCAGCGACGTGCCACCGGCTCGCTCCACCGTCGCGGTTTCCGCCCTGCCGAAAGGCGCCCGCGTCGAGATCGACTGCATCGCGGTGGCTGAGACCAGCGGCGAGAAGTCGGTCGACACTTGGGAGTAAACCACGGATGCCAGAAGATTTGCTGGCGCTCTTCCGCCGCACCGGAGCGCTGCTCGACGGCCATTTCGTGCTCCGCTCCGGCTTGCACAGCCGGCAGTTCTTTCAGTGCGCGCTCCTGCTGCAATACACCGAGATCGCCGCGGACGTCTGCGGGCGATTGGCCGACAAGCTACGCGGGATCGAATGCGATGCCGTGATCTCCCCCGCCCTCGGTGGAATCATCGTCGGCCAGGAGGTGGGCCGCGCCCTCGGGAAGCGTCACATTTTCGCGGAGAAAGCCGAGGGCGGACTGGTGCTGCGCCGTGGTTTCCAAATCGCCCCTAACGAACGCTTTGTCGTCGCCGAGGACGTCGTGACCCGCGGCGGCCGGGTGCAGGAGACCATCGACATCGTGCGCACCCATGGCGGCGTGGTCGCAGCGGTGGGCGTCATCGTGGACCGCAGCGGCGGCCAGCGACCCGATTTTGGCTGCCCTTTCGTCAGCCTGGTGGAAATGAACGTCGAGACTTTCGAGCCCGACAAACTCCCGCCCGACCTCGCCGCCACGCCCGCGATTAAACCGGGGAGCAAATAAGTCGCGAACGACCCGTCCCGGGACCGCCGGCGAGCCTACCGCGGCACGATGAAAGCGTTCGTCGGCAACCGGTGAAGCTTGCGTCCAGCGGTATCCACCGCCCAAGCGGAGATCTCAGCGCCAGGGACCATTGCCGACGGTGGAACGGTGGCGTGCCAGCCGGACCAAAGCCCGTTTCGATTGCGAAGTTGCTTCATTATGTCGCGCCGCCGCTCGGGGCGGTCAGCGATTGCGACGAGTCGCGGCTCCCCGTCCGCGGCCACCGACACGAGGACAACGGAATCCGCCCGGCGCGGCGGCGTTGGGAGAATTGCCCACCCGCTTACCGCATAGTTGCCGTCGTCTTGCTTCGTCGCACTCTCGAGCGCGCCGGTGGCCTCCCGAGTGCCCGCCATCATGCCGCTGAGCTCGACTGCGCGAACAAGTTTCGGCCGCAGAACGCTCGCGCGATCGAGCAGATCAGCCTGCTCGACGGCAAACGCCGGCCGCGGATACACAGATTTTTCGATCGCCCCGGACCCATCAACCAGTTGGCTGAACATCACCGCCGCCTGGCCCACGTGCCCCGCCGCGCCGCGGCGTTCGAACCAATAGATCGAGGTGTCCCAGTGCGCGCGATGCAGCAAGAGGAATGCGGCAATCAAGATCCCCCAGCTCGCGAGGACCGCCCACCGGTGCGACGTCGCCAACTCCCGCGCAATCACCGGCACGAGCGCAATCACTGCCACCGTCAGATACAAGGAGAACGGCACATAGCGGGATTCGAGCGCCTGTGGCAAACCCCACTCGACTCGCCCCATCGCCGCCAGGCCGGCGCTGCCGATCGAGAACATGCCAAGGGCAAACCACGGCAGCACGCGCTGCACGAACTTCGCATCACGCCGCCGCCGCCAGGAGTAGAAAGCGGCTCCGACATAAACGAGCAGGAGAACAACGCCAGCGGCAGTCGCGGGGAGCACGTCCACTTCCTTCACATCACGCGCCAAGCCCGCGCCGAGGAATACGAACGCATACTGCACATAGCGAAGCGGCGGCACCGAGGGCGCGAACGCCGGCACATCCGGCGGCTTGCCATATCCGTGGAAGTAAACCACCGCGCACGCTGCACAAAGAGCCGCCCATCCCGCCGCCCACCGGATCCACGTTCGCGGCCGCTCGATCAGCAGAAGCACTGGGAATGTTAATCCCCACGCGAGCAGCCCGTGCGCGAGTGTGAAACTGCTCAACAGCGTCAGGATCAGGCAGCCAACGAACTTTCCGCCGAATGAAAAGCGCGTCCGCATTAAGACGAGCGCTGCCACCAGCCAGAAGCCGATCACAAACGATGGAAATCCGAAGCCCAACACCCAAACCTCGTGCTGGCGCGGCGAAAAGATGGCGACGACGGAGAGGAAGAAACAGACCGACGTCATTACGACCGACAGCTCTGATTTTCGCAACAACCAGAATATTCCCGCGGCCGTGAGAATGCAGGAAACCACCGAAAGTGCGATCACCACCCGCACATCGAGCGGACTGCCGAGTGACGCGAGAATGAAGACCAGCTTTGGAAAAAGCGTCCGCGCTTCCTGCTGCTGCGCCAAGAGCCCGGTCCACGGAATCTCCCCCTGGCGCACCGCCGTGATGAGCGGCGCCATTTCCCAGTCATCCCACAAGGGGATGCTGACAGCGCACCGCACCAGCAGCTGGCAAATGCGAAAAATCAGCACCGCCGAGGCGACGAGCGAGACCACCAGCGCCACCTGCTCCGACCGCGTGAACGGACGGCGTGGCTGGGTGGTTGATGCTGCTGATTCCATTGCGTATTCTGCGCAGATGCTAACGTCGCCGCAGGCGCGGTCAACGCGCGCCGCCGGATGAATGCCGACTTCCTGGGCGCGCGCGTGCTCATTACCGGCGGGCTCGGATTCATCGGCTCCAACCTGGCGCGCCGCCTGGCTTCGTCCGGCGCGGAGGTCACGATCGTCGACAATCTCTTTCCTGATTACGGGGGAGCATGTTCAACCTCGAGGGCATCGCGGAGCCCGTGCGGGTTAACATCTCCGACGTGCGCAATGGACCCGCGATGCAGCACCTCGTGCGCGACCAGGATTTTCTCTTCAACCTTGCCGGGCAAACGAGCCATCTCGATTCCATGCTCAACCCGACGGCCGACCTCGAGATCAACTGCGCCGCGCAACTGGCGATTCTGGAAGCGTGCCGCAGCGTGAATCCCGGGATACGCATTGTCTTCGCCAGCACGCGGCAGATTTACGGAAAACCGGAGCAACTCCCGGTGTCGGAAACGCATCCGTTAAACCCAGTCGATGTGAACGGAATCAACAAGATCGCGGGCGAGATGTATCACCTTCTCTACAGCCGGGTGCATCGCATCCGCGCGACGTCGCTGCGTCTCACGAACACGATCGGGCCGCGCATGCGGATCAAGGACGCGCGGCAGACATTCGTCGGCGTCTGGATTCGGAATCTGCTCCGCGGCGAACCGATCGAGGTTTGGGGCGGTACGCAGCGGCGCGACTTTACCGATGTCGATGATGCGGTGGAGGCATTTCTCCTCGCGGCGCGCGACCGCCGCGCGGAAGGCGAAATTTACAACGTGGGCGGGCCCGAGGTCATCGACCTCAAGAGTCTCGCGCAGCTCATGATCGAGGTGAACGGAGGCGGGCAGATGCTGGAGCGGGAGTTTCCGACGGAGCGCCGCGCCATCGACATTGGCGACTACTATGCGGACTTCTCGAAAATCCGGGAGCAGCTGGGCTGGTCGCCGCAACACCAGCTCCGCGAGACGATCGAGCGCACGCTCGCCTTTTACCGCGAGCACCTCGCGGAATACATGTGAACGCGCCCATTCTGCAGTGCGACGTCCGCGCCGGTTATCTCGCGCACAAAGCGGAGATCGATGCCGGGTGCGGCGGGTCCTCGAGAGCGGGCGCTACATTCTCGGCGCCGAAGTTGATGCCTTCGAGCGGGAGTTTGCGCACTATCTCGGCGCCGCTCACGCGGTCTCCTGCGGAAATGGAACGGACGCGATTCATCTGGCGCTCCGTGCGTTGGGCATCGGCGCGGGTGACGTTGTGATCACCGCCGCCAACACAGCGGTGGCGACCGTCGCCGCGATCGAACTTGCCGGAGCGACGCCACTTTTGGTGGATGTCGATGAGCGGACGCTAACGATCAGCGTCGACGCGGTCGCGGCAGCGTTGCGCAACAGGAGCGACATTCGCGCGGTGTTGCCGGTGCACCTTTACGGACAACCGGCCGACATGCGGTCGTTGCTGCAACTCGCGCGCGCGCACGACATCAAAGTCGTGGAGGATTGCGCGCAGTCGCACGGCGCGGAAATCGATGGCGGCAAAACCGGCACGCTTGGCGACGTCGCTGCGTTTAGTTTTTACCCGACCAAGAATCTCGGTGCCCTCGGTGACGGCGGCGCGGTCGTGACGAACGACCTCGCGCTCGCGCAACGCGCGCGCGAGCTGCGAATGTATGGGTGGCGGGAGCGCTACGTGAGCGACTCACGCGGGTTCAACTCACGCCTCGATGAACTGCAGGCCGCCATCCTCCGCGTGAAGCTGGGACACCTCGATCACGAGAACGCCCGCCGCCGCGCGATTGCTGCCATCTATGATGAAACGCTGGCCAATTTGCCCATTAGGTTGCCGTGGCCGCAGCAGGTATATCACCAATATGTGATCCGGTCCGCGCAGCGGGATGAATTGCGCGCGCATCTCGAGCAGCGAGGTATCGGAACGGTGGTGCTTTACCCGCTGCCAGTGCACCTGCAGCCAGCGTATGCGGGACACATTGCGACCGCGGGAGATCTCTCGGTCTCAGAACAAGCCGCGCGCGAACTTCTTTGTCTTCCGATGCACCCGTGGTTGCAGGACGCAGAAGCGGAGTTCGTGGCCAAAGCGGTCGCGGAATGGTTCCACGATGCTCAAGGGTGAATACGAAGTCATGCGGTCGGTCGAGGACCGGCTGTGGTGGTATCGCGGATTGCGGGATCACGTCATCAACGCGCTTGGCCCGACGACGCCGAATTTCAAGCTGCTCGATGCCGGCTGCGGCACCGGTGGCATGCTGGCGTTGCTCCGCCAGAAGTTCCCGAACGCCATGCTGACCGGAATCGACGCGAGCGAACGCGCTCTGGAGTTGACCCGCGCCCGCGACACCGGCGCGACCTTGCTGCAGGGAAGCACGGCCGAGCTGCCGTTCGCCGACGCGGAGTTCGATTACGCGCTCTCGCTCGATGTGCTCATCACGCGCGGACTGGATGATCGACGTGCGGTTGCGGAACTGCATCGCGTCCTGCGTCCCCGCGGCAAACTGATCGTCAACGTCGCGGCGTTCGATTTTCTGCGGGGCAGCCATGATGTTGCCACCGCGATGGGCCGCCGCTACACACGGGCTCGGCTCGCGCGTGTGTTGGCGGGTGCCGGTTTTCGAGATTATCGCATGACCTACTGGAACATGAGTCTGCTCCCCGCCGTTGCGCTGGTGCGGTGGGCGAGCCGCCGCAAAGTCGGTCATGTCCGCTCCGACCTGAAACCGCTTTGGCCCCCGGCGAATGCCCTGCTGACGGCCCTGGTGAAAACGGAATTGGCGATCAGCCGTATCGTGCCGCTTCCGTTCGGCACTTCGTTGTTTGCCGTCGCGACCAAATGAACGGCCACTCTCCAGCCCTGAGCATTGTTGTTCCGCTCTACAACTCGGCGGAAACGCTCCCCGCGCTCTTGCGCGAATTGTCCGCACTGCAATTCGAGGGCGGGCACGAACTGGTGCTGGTTAATGACGGCAGTCGCGACGCGACCGAGCAAATCGCGCTGCAATTGATGCGCGAGTGCGCGGTGCCGGTGAAGTTCATCAGTCACTCGCGCAACTTCGGCGAGCACAACGCGGTGCTGGCCGGATTGCGCGAAACGCGCGGCGATTTTGTTGTCACGATGGATGACGATTTGCAGAATCCGCCTTCGGAGGTGGCAAAGCTGCTCGCGGTCGCGCAGTCGGACAGGCGCGATGTTGTTTATAGCGCCTTCGACGCAGAAGGAGCACTCGGGCTGGCGCAATCTCGGCAGCCGCCTCACGAACCGGATTGCCGACTGGAGCGTGGACAAGCCGCGCGGACTCTATCTTTCCAGCTTCCGCTGCATCTCACGTTTTGTGGTTGAGCAGATCACCCGGAGCAGCAACCCGTATCCCTACATCGACGGGCTCATCTTCCAGGTGACGCAAAATGTCGGCGTGGTGACGGTGCAGCACGCGCCGCGGGCCACGGGCGAGAGCGGCTACACGCTTGCGCCGCCTGCTGCGGCTCTGGATGAGCATGCTGATCAACGCCTCGATCATGCCGCTGCGGCTGGCGACGGTGCTCGGCCTCGTCATGAGCGCGGTCGGTTTTGCCGCAGTGGTCGCGGTCTTCATCAACCACTTTCTGCACCATGAGCCGCTCGGCTGGGGGTCGCTGATGGCGGCGTTGCTAGCTTTTTCGGGAACGCAATTGCTGCTGCTCGGAGTGATGGGCGAATACGTCGGGAGAATCTATCTCGGCGTCTCGGAAAAACCGCAGAGCATCGTCCGCCGGCGGATCTCGAACTCCGCGGCGGAAGAGCAGACGAAACTCTAGGCGACGACCGGCTGGTCAAGTCTAACGGGATGAATCAGCCGCGATTTCTCGTTGCGCTGAGCGTCGGTGCGCCAACGCCCCCTCAGGGAGCGGCCCCTTGACTCGACCAGCGGGTTCTTGTTTCCTGAATCACTCGTGAATCAAACCGCCGCCTTCACTCGCACATCGATCGGACGGAAGATGATTGTGGCGGTGACGGGCGTGATCCTGATCCTGTTCCTCATCGGCCATCTGCTCGGCAACCTGCAGATCTTCCTCGGCCCGGACTGGATCAACAGCTACGCGGAGCATCTGCGCAACCTGGGACCGCTGCTCTGGGTGATTCGCGCGTTTCTGCTCCTGACGGTCCTGTTGCACATCTACTACACCATCCGCCTGACGATCGAGAATCGCCGTGCCCGGCCCGAGCGCTACGAGCAGAAAGATCATCTGAAGGCGACGATTGCATCCCGCTCGATGGCCCTAAGCGGCCTGGTGGTGCTGGCGTTCATTGTCTATCATCTCGCCCACTTCACGGTGCAGGTGACCGACCCGCGCTTCGCCTTATTGAAAGCGGACCCGCATTATGGTCACGACGTTTTTTCGATGATGGTCTACGGCTTCCAGAATCCGATTGTCTCGGGGTTCTACGTGCTGGCGTTGTTTCTTCTTACGCTCCACCTGACCCACGGCACGTCGAGTTTTTTCCAGTCGTTAGGCTTCAACGACAAGAAGATGACGCCGCGGCTGACCTGGGGCGGTCGCGTCTTCGCCTGGCTGCTTTTTCTCGGCTACACCTCGATCCCGGTGGCGGTGCTCCTCGGGATCGTGCAGCCGGCGCAGCGGCTTTAAAGCAGCGTCGCTACTCGAGGGGCGGCTCGAAGTGGTCTTCTTCCTGCGCGACGAGTTTGTTCTTACTGATCATGCGCGCGCAGGTGTTCCAGCGCAGCAGAGCGTCGTCGTTGCCGGGCGGATGGATTGCCTCCGCCTTTTCAAACCAGTCCATCGCGGCGCGGAATCCGTTGTAGGCCTGAAAGGCGCTGCCGGGAATACCCTGGGCCAGCTTCGCCTTTGCCCGGCGTTCCGCGAGAATGCCGGCGTAATAAAAGCGCTCGTAATCTCCGGTGATCCGCGCCAGCAGTTCCTTCGCCTGGGTGTCGCTCACGCCGTAGCCCTTGGCGAATCGATCGGTCACCGCCAGCAGTAGGGTGATGAGCGCGGGCTGATTTTCGGGATCGATGTGCAGGATATCGAGGCAGATGCTTTCCGCTTCGGCCGGTTCGTTGAGGAGGCGGTAACGCTCGGCCTTTTCCAGCGCCGCGGGGACGGCTTCAGGGGAGAGGGATTTGAGGGAGAGCATGGGGGTGTCGGATTTGTGATCGTGATTCGTTTACATCGTTAATTCGTTGGCTCGGCGATGACAAACCGATTCACGGATCTCGATTCTCGAATCACAAAACACGCCGGCGCCCTCACGCATCACTCTTCCTCTTTACTCGTCGCCAAATCCACCCCAGCGGATCATAAAACCGGTCCACCACCCGCTCCTTCAACGGAATGATCCCGTTGTCGGTAATCTGAATGCTCTCGGGGCAGACCTTGGTACAGCATTTCGTGATATTGCAGTAGCCGATCCCGTGCGCAGTGCGCAATTCCTCGAGGCGGTCCTCGGTGTCGAGCGGGTGCATCTCGAGCGCGGCGACGTAAATTAAAAAGCGCGGGCCGATGAACTCATCGTGCTTCCGGTGATCACGCAGGACGTGGCAGACATCCTGGCAAAGAAAGCACTCGATGCACTTCCGGAACTCCTGCACCCGGTCGATGTCTTCCTGCGCCATCCGCCAGCTGCCGTCCGGCGCGTCCGGCGGGCGCGGGTTGAACGGCTTGATCTTCTTTTTCACCCGATAATTCCAGGAGACATCCGTGCTCAGGTCTTTCAGGAGTGGAAAAGCCTTGATCGGTTCCACCGTGATCGGTTTGTCGAGGGGCAGATCGCTCAGCCGCGCCATGCACATCAGTTTCGGCATCCCGTTCACTTCGGCCGAGCACGAACCGCACTTGCCGGCTTTGCAGTTCCACCGGCAGGCGAGGTCGTTCGCCTGCGTCCGCTGGATGGCGTGGACGGCATCGAGGACGACCATTCCGTCGGAGTACCCGGTGGTGTAATCGCGGAATTCTCCCCCGCTGCTGTTGCCGCGCCAGATGCGGAAGGTGACGGTCTGGGCGCTCACTTCATCTCCTCAATAATCGCCCGCAGATATTCCGGCATCTCCGGCAACGGTTCCAGCCGGACCTCCATCCTGCCATCGGACCCTTGGCGAATGATCGTGCTCACCTTCGAAAAGCGCTCGTCCTTCTCCGGATAATCATCGCGAAATTGCGCGCCGCGGCTTTCCTTCCGCTCGAGCGCGGCGCGCGTGATTGCCTCTGAGACCGTGAGTAGATGCTTCAGGTCGAGCGCGGTGTGCCAGCCGGGATTGAAATCGCGGTTGCCGATTACGCCGACGCGGTCCGTCCGTTCCCAAAATGTCCGCAAATGATCGAGCGCTGCCAGCATTTCGCTTTCTTCACGGACGATGCCGACATTGTGCTGCATCACCTCCTGCAGATCGCGCTGCACGCCGTAGGGATTTTCGCCCGCGCTGTTCTCGAAAGGCCGCAACGCCTCCTCCGTCCGCCGCGCGAGCTCGGTGTCGTCGATCTTCCCGTGCGAATTTTCCTGCGCGAACTTCGCCGCGAATTCGCCCGCCCGTTTTCCAAAAACCAGCAGATCGGAGAGCGAGTTGCCGCCCAGTCGATTGGCGCCGTTGATCCCCGCCGCGCACTCGCCGGCGGCAAATAATCCCGGCACGTCGGACATCTGGGTGTCGCCGTCCACGTGCACCCCGCCCATGATGTAATGTGTGGTCGGGCCGACCTCCATCGCCTGCTTGGTGATGTCCACGTCGCCGAGCGCCTTGAACTGATGATACATGCTCGGCAGCTTGCGTTTGATGTGATCTTCGGCGTTGGCGAGCCTGCCGCCGATCCAAGAGATATCGAGATAAACGCCGCCGTGCGGCGTGCCCCGACCTTCCTTGATCTCGCGCACGATGCAGCGCGCCACGTGATCGCGCGTGAGCAATTCCGGCGGCCGGCGCGCGTTCTTGTCGCCCTGGGTGTAGCGCCAGCCCTCCTCCTCGTTGTCGGCCGTCTGCGCCTTGTAGTTGTCGGGAATGAAATTGAACATGAAACGCTTGCCGTCGGCATTGGTGAGAATGCCGCCTTCGCCGCGCACCCCTTCGGTCACGAGCATGCCGGCGACGCTCGGAGGCCAGACCATGCCGGTGGGATGGAATTGCACGTACTCCATGTCGATCAGCGCCGCGCCCGCGTGATAGGCGAGCGAGTGCCCGTCGCCGGTGCAATCCCAGCTGTTGCTCGTGATCTTGTAGGCTTTCCCGATGCCGCCGGTGGCGAGCACGATCGCTTTGGCGCGATAGAGTTTAAAGCGGCCGCGTTCGCGATCGTAGCCGAATGCGCCGACCACGCGCTCGCCCTCCTTCAGCAGCGCGACGATGCAAATCTCCATGTGCACATCGATCCCCCGATGCACGCCGCGATCCTGCAGGGTGCGGATCAGCTCCAAACCGGTGCGATCGCCGACGTGCGCCAGGCGCGGGTATCTGTGGCCGCCAAAATTGCGCTGCAAAATGCGGCCGTCTTTGGTGCGATCGAAGACAGCGCCCCAGGCTTCGAGTTCGCGGACGCGGTCGGGAGCTTCCTTCGCGTGGAGTTCGGCCATCCGCCAGTTGTTCATGTACTGGCCACCGCGCATCGTGTCGGCGAAATGCACTTTCCAGTTGTCGCGATCGTCCACATTGGCGAGCGCGGCCGCGATCCCGCCCTCGGCCATGACGGTGTGCGCTTTGCCGAGGAGGCATTTGCAAACCATGCCGACCGAGACGCCCGCGGCCGAAGCTTCGATCGCCGCGCGGAGACCAGCTCCACCCGAGCCGATCACGAGCACGTCGTGCTCGAAAGTTTCGTAGGCTGGCATCGGCTAAAAGAATCTGAAGTCGTGCCAGACGCCCATCGAACAGAGCCGGACATAGAGATCGGAAAATCCGACCCAGCACAGACTCATCCAGGCCCACATCATATGGCGCCCGTTCAGGCAGGTGACGCAGGCGTAAGCGCGATAACTGACCGGCTTTTGCGAGAGCTTGTCGCGCAGGCCGCCGACGAGATGGCGGAGCGAATGACAGCCCAGCGTATAACCGCCGAGCAGGACCACGTTCACAGCCAGGACGAGGGTGCCGACGCCGATCCCAAACGAAGACCGGCCCGTCGCCGCGTCGGTAAACCACAGCGCCTTCCAGACGTCGATTGCGAGGACCACGATGAACCCGAGCGCCAGATACATGAAGTAGCGGTGGACGTTCTGCAGGATGAGCGGGAAATGGCGTTCACCGAGGTACGTCTTGCGCGGTTCACCCACGGCACACGCCGGCGGGTCGGCCCAGAACGATTTGTAATAGGCGCCGCGGTAGTAGTAGCAGGTGAGCCGGAAGCCGCCGGGTGCCCACAGAATCAGGAGCGCGGGAGAGAAGATAAGCCAGGCCGGCCACCACACCGGTTTGGGCCCAAACCAGCTGTGCTCCGAGTCGCCGAAAATCTCCGGCGAATAGAACGGCGAGAGATACGGGCCGAAATGATAGTGCGCACCCTGAAAGGCCGCCCACGTGGAATAGACGATAAACGTGCCGAGCACGAGAAAAACGACGAGTGGCTGCGTCCACCATGCATCGCGACGCATGGTCTGGCCGAATCCGCGGGAGGCCGTTATGGATTGCGCCTGACTCATCTGTGCCGCTTACATATCGGCCCCGCATTCCCCTGACAAGACAATCGCGGACGGGCGTGAAGATAGTCGCGCGGACGCGATGCGAAGCTGGAAGAACGGAATTGAACCGCACCTCAAACCAGCCAACTATACTGCACCCGTGAACGCTTTCTTCCCTGTGCACCGTCTCGCTCGCCCGGCATGATCGGCAGCTTCGATTCCCGGGTTCCGGCAGGGTCGCTCGCCAGCAAATGGACCAGTCACAAGGATCACGCGCGCCTCGTCAGCCCCGCCAATCGCCGCAAGCTGGAGGTGATCGTGGTGGGCAGCGGACTCGCGGGCGGATCAGCCGCCGCGACGCTCGGCGAGCAGGGCTACAAGGTGAAGTGCTTCTGTTTCCAGGACAGCCCGCGCCGGGCTCACAGCATCGCCGCGCAGGGCGGCATCAATGCGGCCAAGAATTATCAGAACGACGGCGATAGCGTCTTCCGCCTCTTCTACGACACGATCAAGGGCGGCGATTTTCGCGCCCGCGAAGCGAACGTTTACCGGCTGGCGGAAGTCAGCAATCTGATCATCGACCAATGCGTCGAGCAGGGCGTGCCGTTCGCGCGCGAGTACGGCGGGCTGCTGGCCAATCGCTCCTTCGGCGGCGCGCAGGTCTCGCGGACGTTTTACGCGCGCGGGCAGACCGGGCAGCAGCTCTTGTTAGGCGCGTACCAGGCGCTTTGCCGGCAAATCGATGCCGGGACCGCGCTGATGTTCCCGCACACCGAGATGCTCGACGTTGTCCTGGTGAATGGCCACGCCAAAGGCATCATCACGCGCAATCTCGTGACGGGGAAAATCGAGACCCATGCGGCGGACGCCGTGGTGCTCGCGACCGGCGGATACGGCAACGTTTTCTACCTGTCGACCAACGCCCGCGGCTGCAACGTGACCGCGACCTATCGCGCCTACAAGAAGGGCGCGCTCTTCGCGAATCCCTGCTACACGCAGATCCACCCGACCTGCATTCCGGTCAGCGGTGTCCATCAATCGAAGCTCACGCTGATGTCCGAGTCGCTGCGCAACGACGGCCGCGTTTGGGTTCCGAAGAGGAAAGGCGACAACCGAAAGGCATTCGATATTCCCGAGGCGGAGCGCGACTATTATCTCGAGCGGAAATATCCAAGCTTCGGCAACCTCGCGCCGCGCGACATCTCCTCGCGCAGCGCAAAAGAAGCCTGCGACGACGGGCGCGGCGTCGGCCCCGGCGGTCGTGGCGTGTATCTCGATTTCGCGGACGCGATCGCGCGGCTCGGCGAGGAGACGATTCGCGAACGTTACGGCAATCTTTTCGACATCTACGAGAAAATCACCGGCGAAGACGCTTACAAGCAGCCGATGCGAATCTACCCGGCGGTGCATTACACGATGGGCGGACTCTGGGTGGACTATAATTTGATGAGCAACGTGCCCGGGTTGCACGTCATCGGGGAGGCGAATTTTTCCGATCATGGTGCGAACCGTCTCGGCGCCAGCGCGCTGATGCAGGGACTCGCGGATGGCTATTTCGTCCTGCCTTACACGCTGCCGATTTATCTCGCGGGGCAGATCGGCAAACGCCCGTCCGCGGACGCACCTGAATTCAAGCAAGCGGAAGCGGAAGTGCGCGCCCGCGTCCAGAAGATGATCGACGTGAACGGCAAACGCACCGTGGATTCATTCCATCGCGAGCTCGGCCTGCTGATGTGGGACAAGTGCGGCATGGCGCGCAACGCCGCCGGCCTGCGCGAGGCGCTCGGCAAGATTCCGCAGCTGCGCGAGGAGTTCTGGAAGAACGTGCGGATTCCCGGCACCGGCGAGGAATTCAATCAATCGCTCGAGCGCGCCGGCCGCGTGGCCGATTACCTGGAATTCGCCGAGCTGATGTGCATCGATGCGCTGACGCGCGACGAATCGTGCGGCGGCCATTTCCGCGAGGAACACCAGACGCCGGAGGGCGAAGCGCTGCGCAACGACGAGGAGTTTGCGTCGGTCTTTGCCTGGGAGTTTCAGGGCAACGGCGCGATCGCAGCGCCCACCCTGCATCGGGAGCCGTTGCATTTCGAAACCGTGGAGCTGACGCAAAGGAGCTACAAATGAACTTCAAGCTCCGCGTCTGGCGCCAGAAAGGGGCCGAAAGCGAAGGCCGGCTCGTGGATTACGACCGCGACCGACATTGCGCCCGACACCTCGTTTCTCGAGATGCTCGACATCGTCAACGAGCAGCTGGTGGAGAAAGGCGAGGAGCCGATCGCGTTCGAGTCCGATTGCCGCGAAGGAATCTGCGGCACCTGCTCGCTCACGATCAGCGGCGAAGCGCATGGGCCCGATCATCCGGGCGCGGCCTGCCAGCTTTACATGCGCCGTTTCAAGGATGGCGAGACGATCACGGTCGAGCCGTTCCGCGCGCGCTCCTTCCCGCTGGTGCGCGATCTGGTGGTCAATCGCACCGCGCTGGATCGGATCGTGCAGGCCGGCGGCTATGTCTCGGCGCGGAGCGGTTCCGCGCCGGAAGCGAATTCGATCTCCGGTGCCGAAACACGATGCCGATCTCGCGATGGAAGCCGCGGCCTGCATTGGCTGCGGCGCCTGTGCGGCCGCCTGCCCGAACGCCTCGGCCATGCTCTTCACCTCGGCGAAGGTCTCGCACCTCGCGTTGCTGCCGCAGGGTAGAACGGAGCGACCCGGCGCGTCCTCGCGATGGTGCGACAGATGGATGCGGAAGGTTTCGGCAATTGCACCAATCACTACGAGTGCGAAGCCGTTTGCCCGGCGGAGATCAGCGCCAGCTTCATTGCGAAGCTGAACCGCGAATACGCCATCGCGAGCCTCCGCACGCGCGCCGGCGAATAGAAGGTCACGCCGCCTGCCACACCGCGGTGGCTGATCCTTCCGCGGAGCGGGATTCAGTTTCCCGCTCGCACGCTGTCCTACGTTTCCACGAGCCCGTGCTGAAACGCGTACAGAACAAGCCCGGCCACGTTCCGGACGCCCAGTTTGCTCATCAAGTTGGAGCGATGCGTTCCCACGGTGGCGGCACTGATGAAGAGCTGGCTCGCGATTTCCTTGGTCGTGCTCCCGAGGGCGATCAAGCGGATCACCTCCTGCTCCCGCAAACTCAACGGCGTTCCGATGGAGCGTCTTGCTCTTGGCGCGAGGGCGTCCCGGGGCAGGTTGGGATGCCGCTCCTCTTCGAGGAAAAATACCGTTCACCCCGGCCGACGCGCTCAACGGCCCCGAGGAACTCGTCCCACGTATTCGTCTTTTCCACGAATCCCTTCGCCCCCGCCTGCAACGCATCGGCCAGACGATCCGCGGTCGGAAACGCCGTGCAGAGGAGAATGTGGGTTCGGGGTGAGACGCCTTTGATCGCCGGCACGGCGTCGATGCCGCTTTGGTCCGGCAGGTTGATGTCGAGGATCAGGAGATCCGGGCGTCAGTTTCTGACAAGCGGTGATTGCCTCCGCCGCGGTCCCTACCGACGCAAGGACGGCGTAGCGCTCACCCTGCCGGCTGAGCATGGCGCTGATGAGATCCCGCATGAAGGCATGATCATCCACCACGACGATCCGGAGCGGATGCCCCGTTCCGTTCGAATTCTCCGCGCCCGACCTCCCTTTGGTGTTTTCCACTACAGGAAAAACATGATGTAAGCCTGCGGCGGAAGACAAGGAGAAACCGCCGTATCGGCGTCCGAAGAACGGGAACAAAGATGGGCTACAGAGTGCTTTATTCTCCGGCAATGGCTGGTAGCGGCCAAGGGCTCGGTAAACCCCGACTGGGGCTATATGGCGAGCGTCCGTGTTTTTGGGGAGAATGGAAAATACTCCCTTTTGGGGAGTGTTCCTGGACCGGGCGAATGGCTACGGTCGCTCCCGCTTGTCTCTGCCAACTTCCCCCTGCACCGCCCGCGCTTTCAACAACGGAAAGCACGGGTCATGAACGCTGCACCTTAGGCGCAGCAGTCCAGCAGTTTCCCCTCCGCAAACCCGACCCCAATCCCCGCCCCCATGAACACGAAAATCCATCGAACGCCCCGCACCTCCCAGTCGGCAATGCAAAAAACTCTGGCGTCTACCCGCACTCTCATGAAAAAAACGTTCCTCTCCCTCGTCGCGCTCACGCTCTGCGCCTCGGCCAATTTTGCCCAGGCCGCTCCCGATGGCGTTGCATTTGTCGTCGTGACAAATCCGGGTAATACCACTCCGCCACTCGCGGCAAATTACACCACCCTGGCAGCTGCCATTACCGATCTGAATGCCACCACGGCAATCTCGGGGCCGGTCATCATCACCCTTAACATTAATGAAACCGCGCCGGCCGGAGGCTATTCGATAACTGCCATCCCGACAGGAGCATCCGCGACCAATAACATCATCATTCAGGGCCTCAACAGCGCCATCACCATCACGGCGCCCACTCCGCAGACCTCCGGCAATCTTAACGACGCCATTTTCAAATTGATTGGGGCGGACTGGATCACCATCCAGAGTTTCACCATGCTGGAAAATGCCGCGAACACGACGACGGCCGCGGGCACCAACAATATGACCGAGTGGGGAGTGGCATTGCTATACGTTTCGACCACAAACGGCGCTCAGAATAACACGATTCAGAATAACACCATCACCTTGATCGAACCTATCAGAATACGTTCGGCATTTACAGTAACTCGACCCACAGCGCGACGGCCATTACCACGTCCGCAACTGCCACGGGAACTGCCGGCGGAAACAGCGGCCTGAAGACTCTATGGCAATGCCATCAGCGACGTGAATCAGGGTATCGTTGTGGTTGGACCTACAGCGGCGGCTGATATTAACACCGGTATTGACGTTGGTGGCGCGGTCGTCGCGACCGCAAATACTGTTACCAACTTTGGCACTACCGGTAACTTTCTCGAGCTCCTACAATGTCTCCGGCACTGTCAACGGTATTTTGGTTAGAAACAGCATCGGCTTTAATATCTCGTTCAACAACATCACCAGTTCGAGTGGCGCAAGCGGCGTTACCGCCGGTACGCTGCGTGGAATCTACGTACCTGCCGCTTCCATCCACCGACGGGAACGTTTACCAACAACGTTAACAACAATACTTTCGCTGTTACAAGCCTGGCCTGGCCGGTGCTATTAACGGAATCAACGTCGAGTCAACGTCGAGCACAGCGACTCTCGACGACCAACATCAATAACAACGATTTTACGACCCTGAATCACACGGTCGCCGCCGCCACCGGCGCGATTACGGCGATTTTACAGTTAGGCAGCCGGAACTGCCGGACCTCTAACCATAAGCATTTGCAACAACACGTTTCACTAACATTACATCGAGTTCGACGGGATCTTTCACGTTCATTTTGAACAGCTTTACGCTCCGGCAGGTGGGACGAAAAATGTCAACAATAACTCGATCGTTACTGCCTTTAACAAAACCGGCGTGGGTGGCACGGTCCTTCTTCTTCCGACACTTTGGCAGCGATCCGGGAGCGAGCAATACCAACAACTTTAACAATAACAATGTCTCGAATATCACCGTGACCGGCGCAACCATCGTCACGGGCATCGACAGCAGCAATGGCGGCGCGCCGACCAAAAACGTCCTTAATAATACTGTTTGCACTATTACCGGCGGCACCGGCGTGATCACTGGCATCGCTGACCAGCTTCGACGCTGGTCCGACACCGTTTCGGGTAATGTCATCAAAGACATCTCGAGCGCCGGGTCCATTACCGGAATAACTCACGGTAGTGGAGCGGGGGTTCGCACTGTCGCGAAAAATTCAGTTCATGACCTGAACGGAACGGCGGCCGGTTCCATAGTAACCGGTATCGCGATCACGAGCACAACGACTTCGAGTAATATTACACTCGTCAACAATCTGGTTGGTAATTTGACCGCGCCGGCGGCGACCGGATCAAATGCCATTATCGGGATTAGCACCAACTCCTCTGCCACGACCGCGACATTCAACGTTTTTTACAACACGGTTTACCTGAATAACACCACTTCAGGCGCCGGATTCGGTTCCTCCGGCATTTCCGCGTTGGCGAGTGCAACTGCTACGACGTCAAGTCTCAATCTGCGAAACAACATCATCGTCAACACGTCGGTCCAAAACGGAGCCGGCCTGACCGTGGCCTATCGACGCAGCTTCGGGAACCGCCGGTACGCTGGCCAATTACGCGAGCACTTCGAACAACAACGATTTTTACGCAGGAACGCCAAGTGCGACCAACCTTATTTACTCTGATGGCACGAGTTCGGCGCAAACAATTGCTGACTATAAGAATGGAGTGTTTACTGCGGGAACGATTGCTTCCAGGGATTCCGCATCGTTCACCGAGAACCCGCCCTTCCTAAGCACAACCGGCTCGAGCGCAAACTTCCTGCACATCAATCCCGTAATCCCACGCAAATCGAAAGCGGCGCGACCCCGATAGCGGGAATCACTGATGACTTTGACGGCGACACCCGCAACGCCACCACACCGGATGTTGGCGCAGATGAATTTGCCGGAATTTTGCTAGATTTGTCGCCGCCGTCGATTTCCTACACCGCTCTTGGAAACACGAACCTCACGGGCACACGGACCCTTACCGCGACAATCACTGACCCTTCGGGCGTGCCCACCTCTGGCGCGGGCTTACCCGTCCTGTACTGGAAAGTTAATGCC
Organism: uncultured Verrucomicrobiae bacterium; assembly: GCA_963844275.1. Taxonomy (GTDB): domain Bacteria; phylum Verrucomicrobiota; class Verrucomicrobiia; order Chthoniobacterales; family UBA10450; genus JACCTI01. Next base: position 1,175,896 of record CAWJNS010000010.1, on the reverse strand, counting down.
GGCAGTTATTCAGCCGCTACCGCTACGTCACTCGGCAGCAACCAATACCAATTCTCCTTCGGCTCGGGTGTTATGACAGGCGATGTTGTTTCTTACTATGTGGTGGCCCAGGACGGCGCGCCCACGCCTAACGTGGGAGCGAATCCCTCAGGCGGAGCTTCCGGCTTTAGCGCCGATCCGCCAGCTGCAGCAACGCCTCCCACAACACCCAACACCTACACGATTCTTGCCTCACTCAGCGGCACATTTACCGTGGGTGCCGGTGGCAACTATCCCTCCCTGACGGGTATCGGCGGCGCCATTACCGCTCTGAACAACAGCGTAATCACCGGCCCGGTCGTTTTCAACCTGATCGAAAACGCTACCGCTCCGCAGGCCGCAGAAACCTATCCGATCACGATCAACGCCAACCCCGGATCGAGCGCGACCAACACGGTGACGATCAAGCCGAGCGCGGCGAACACGACGATGACCGGATCCAGCGCGGGTGCGTTGATCGTGCTGAATGGCGCGGATTACGTGACGATTGACGGGTCGAGCAACGGCACCTCGTCGCGCGACCTGACCATAACCAACACGAACACGGGAACATCCGCGGTGGTTATCTCCGTTGCGTCCGGCACTGATGGTGCACAGAACAACACGATCAAGAACGTCAATGTTGTCGGACAAGATCCGACGACAACCTTGCTCTGTATTTCGCTCGGCGGAAATACACCGGGAACAGCCGGAACGGATAACGACAATAACCGGGTCGAAAACTGTTCGGTCAAACGGGCTATCTTTGGCATCTATTCGGCCGGCGCAAGTTTGGCGAATCAGAACACCGGAACGGTCATTACCAGGAACGAAACCTCCGCGGTGACGGCTGACCGCATTCGCCGTGTCGGTATTCTTGTCTTTAATGACAACGGCGCTCAGATCACCGAAAACAGCATCAATGGTGTTTCGACCAACGAATCGGCAGATGCCATCGGTATCGGCGTCGGAAACTCAGGCAATTGACACGACCAGCACAACAAGCGGCGGTGTGACCAATGCGCTGGTTTCGAGAAACAAGATCAATGGCGTTGCCAGTCTGAGCACGACCGGGTTCTCGGCGGCAGGCATCACGGTTGCCGGAGCTACCGGCGGCGGAAACACGATTCAGAACAACATGATCACGGGCGTAACTGCTCCTTCGACTTCGCCCGATCTTCCGGCAGGAATTTATGTTGTGGGAGCAACTGGCTCAGTTACGCGGCTCTATGACAACTCAATCGCCATGACCGGCGATCGAGGAGCGGTTGCTTCGCAACTCCCGAGTTTTGGCGTAGCCATTACCGGAACTGACCCAACGGTCGAGTTGAAGAACAATATCTTCTACACGACCCAAACCGCATCCGGCGGCGGCGTTAATGCCAAGAGCTACGCGATCGGCATGGTGACGACGACGTTTGTTAATCTGGACTCGAATTACAACGACTTCTTCTCCAGCGGTGCGAACGCCGGGTTCTTCCGCAGCGGTTCGTTGGGCTCGGCGGCGGGAACGGATTATGGCACGCTCGCCCTCTGGCAGGCGGCGATTTCCGACGATGCCAATTCCCTCGCAGTCGATCCGGGTTTTGTCTCCGCCACGACCGACCTGCACCTGAGCTCGAATATCTCGCCGGTGGCGAACAACGGTACGTCGATCGGAGCGGTCACGACAGATATCGATGGCGATACCCGCAGTGCGGTGAAGCCTGACATCGGGGCGGACGAGATTTCATCGAACAAACTCTCCAACCTCGTGCCGGGCATGGGGTCTCTGACGCCTGGGTTCGATCCGGACATCGACATGTACAATGTGAGCGTGTCCAGCGGCGTCACCAGCATCACGTTCACTCCGACGGTCCTGGATACCAACGCAACGGTAACCGTGGATGGCAACTCGGTGACCTCCGGCAATCCAAGCCCTGCGATACCTCTCAGCGTCGGCAACAACAACATCCTGGTGGTGGTCACGCCTGAGGCTGGCCCATACCCGACGGCGCCGACCGCCGGAACGCCCAAGACCTACACGGTGGTCGTTAATCGGGCGGCGCCCACCTACATGGTGACCTATGACGGGAACGGGAACACCGGGGGCACGGCGCCGATCGACGGCAACGCCTATCTCGCAGGCGCGACGGTGACGGTGTTGAGCCCCGGCAGCTTGGTGCGGACGAATTACACCTTCGCCAACTGGAACACGGCGGCTGATGGCAGCGGCACGAGCTACAACCCCGCCGACACATTTTCCATGCCGGCGATGGCGTGACGCTCTACGCGCAGTGGGCGATCAACACCTACACGCTGACCTACATCGCCGGGGCTAACGGGACGATCGTGGGCACGACTCCGCAGACGGTGAACCACGGCGCGAACGGGACTCTGGTGACAGCGACACCGAATACCGGCTACCACTTCGTGAGCTGGAGCGATGGCTACCCGACGGCGGCCCGCACCGACATGAACGTGACCGCCGACATCACGGCGACCGCGACCTTCGCCATCAACACCTACACGCTGACCTACACCGCGGGAGCGAACGGGACGATCTCGGGCACGTCGCCGCAGATGGTGAACCACGGGGCCGATGGCACGGCCGTGACAGCAGTGCCGGACTCCGGCTACCAGTTTGTGAACTGGAGCGACAGTTCGACGCAGAATCCGCGCACCGACACCAACGTGATGGGCAACATCTCGGTGACGGCCAACTTCGCGCTCCTCGCTTCCTCGAATGCCGATCTCTCGAACTTGGTTCCGAATCCTGGCACGCTCACCCCAGCGTTCGCTCCGGGCACGACCAGCTACACCTCCAATGTCTCTTCCGGCACCACCAGCATGACCGTCACTCCGACCGCGGCTGACGCCAATGCGACCATTGAGGTGCGTGTGAACGGGGGCGCGTATGCCCCGGTTGCCTCCGGCTCACCAAGCGGCGCCCTGGCGCTCAACGTCGGGACCAACACGGTTGATACCAAGGTCACCGCCCAGGACACGACCACGATCAAGATCTACACCATCACGGTCACCCGGGCGGGCAACGTCACCACCAATGGTGGTTCGGGACTGGCCCCGAGTTACGCGACTCTGGCAGACGCGATCACTGCCCTTAATGCCGCTACGATGACCAGTCCGGTGGTCATTACACTTAGCGGCAACGAAACAGCGCCGGCTGGTGGCTATGTTATCACCCAGGGCGGCGGCACTGCCACGAATACGATCACGATTCAGGGCAGCAGCACCATAATCACTGCATCCGCCACCCTTAGTGTGGGCGCGTTGAACGATGGCATCTTCAAGCTGGATGGCGCCGACTGGGTTACTCTCCAGAGCTTCACCATGCAGGAGAATCCGGCCAACACCGTGACTGACCCGGCAACAAACAACATGACGGAGTGGGGCGTTGCCTTGTTGTATTTGTCGCCGACGAATGGCTCGCAGAACAACACGATCCAGAACAACACCATCGCGCTCAACAGGACCTATTCGAACACCTTTGGCGTGTATAGCAACGTGCGACACATCGATGGACCTACTTCGGCGGATGTCACGACGCTCGTTGATATCACCAACAACACCACGGCTCCGAACAGCAATAACAAGGTTTACACCAACGCCATCAGCAACGTGGACCATGGCATTGTCTTTGTCGGATCACCCACGGCGGCCAACATGGATGTCGGCAACGACATTGGTGGCAGCTCAGTGGGCACGGGGAATTCGATCACGAATTTTGGCAACCTTGGGGCGGGGACCGCTTATGTCGGTTATCCGATCACGTTGATTGATGGCGTGTATGTTCTCAACCAACTCGGTTTCAATATCTCGTTCAATACCGTCACGAGTGCACTGCAAAATACCGGGACCCTCGCGCTCCGCGGAATTCTGCAGGATTATTCGGCGGCGCCGCTTGCTGCGACGACCGGCAATGTTAACAGCAACACGGTCGGAATGAGCAACGCTGGTGTCGCGAACATTCAGGCAATAACGACCGCAACCCAAGTGGCGGCGCCGAACGTGACGATGAATATGGACGACAATATCGTCACGGGCAATGCGCGGACTACGGCTGGAGCGGGAACGATCTTCGGTCCGGCCAATCTCGGTGCGTTCGGGACGATGAACATGCGTAGAAATATTGTCCGCGGTAATACGTCTGCGGCGACCACGGGTGGCTTCGTCGGCGCGACCAATCAGGGTGCGGTCACCGGCACTATCAACATCCTGGATAACCAGATCGGCACCGACACGAGTGATGCGGTAACCTTCTCCGCCGCCACCACTGCCGGACTCACAGGTATCTCTAATACCACCGGCGCGGCCACGACTACTCTGAACATCACCGGCAACATTTTGAGGAGGTTCTCAGTGGTGTCATCCGGCCAGTTTGCCGGTATTATCCAATCAGGGGCTCCGATCGGTGTTGCGATCAACCTAAACAGCAATCAGCTCGGAACGGCCACCGCGAATCTCTATACCTATAGCGCGGCTCAAGCGGCCAACATCTTCGGGATCGTAAATGCGGCCGGAGCTGCTACGGCGACGCTGAGCATTTCCAACAATGACCTCAGGGGTTTTGTCCATACCGTGCCCACGACTGCCGGTGGCACCAATTACATCAACAACCAGGTCTTTACCGGCTCAACGAACATCAACAACAACACGCTCACGAACCTTACTGCCAACAGCGGCGGCACTGCTTCGGTGACGATGCTAAGCAATAGCGTCACCCATGCGGCGGGCACGACGCACAACGTGAATAACAACTCGATTGTTGGGACCTTTACCAAAACAGGGGGCTCCGGACAGATCGCTTACTACAACGCCTTTGGTTCGTCGCCATCAACGGTTACTGAGACGAACACCGGCAATAACTTCTCCAACATGAACTTCACCGGCACCACCGGGGCGAACATCGGCTGGAGGAGCGCAGACGGAACAACGCCGGGATCGAGGAAGACGATTACCAACAATACGTTCAATAACATTACCGGCGGGACGGGTGCAATGACGTCGCAGCTCTACGTTGGCTTCAGCGACAACACGTTTGCCAATAACAACGTATCAGGCAATACGATCAGCAACGTCACCAACGGCGGCAGTATTTCGGCACTCTTCTCGGATGGCCAAAACCAGAACTTCTTCAACAACACGGTCAGCGGACTTTCGTCCACCGGAGCTGCCGCGGTGGTTACCGGGATTCAGTTAACCGGCGCGACGGTCCAGAACATCTCCAAGAACAAGATCTATGACCTCCAGGCCAATGGCGCCACCGCGACCGTTAATGGCATTCTGGTCTCAGGGGGGACGACGTTCAATGTCTTCAACAATCTGATTGGAGACTTGAGGGCTCCATCGACGAGCAGTGCAACGGACGCAATAAGAGGAATCAACCTGACCTCCACAACCGCCTCGTCCACGCTAAACGTCTCATATAACACGATTAACCTGAACGCCGCGGCCGGTGGCGCGAACTTCAGCACTAGCGGTATCTTCCACGCAGCCAGCGCCACTGCGACAACCGCCGCGCTGAACCTGCGCAATAACATCGTTGCGAACACTTCCGTCGCGAACGGCACGGGCGTCGCAGTTGCCTATCGCCGAAGCGTTGGCACGGCGGGCACACTGGCGAACTATGCCAATGGCTCGAATAACAACGACTTCTATGCGGGCGCGCCAGGCGCCAGCAGACTGATTTATGCGGATGGCACCAGTTCGGCACAAACAATCGCCGCCTATAAGGGCGGAGTATTTACTGCCGGAACGATCGCGCCGCGGGATTCGGCTTCATTCACCGAAAATCCGACGTTCCTGAGCACCACTGGGGCGAGTGCAAACTTCCTGCATATCGATCCGACGGTGGCGACTCATCTGGAAAGCGGCGCTACTCCGATTGCAGGCATTGCGGATGACTTCGATGGCGATGCGAGAAACGTCAGCACGCCTGATGTCGGCGCAGACGAGTTTGGCGGGATATCGTTAGCCTACAACGCTGACCTCTCCAATCTGATCTTGAGCGACGGCATGCTCACGCCAGCCTTCGCTTCTGGCACGACGAGTTACACAGCAAGCGTGCCGAATGCCACCACCAGCATTACCGAGACTCCGACGGCGGCCGACGCCACTTCCACGATAACGGTCAATGGAACGCCGGTTGCATCCGGAACTCCGAGCGGTTCGATCGCCCTGGCTGTCGGCCCGAATGTGATCACCACTGTGGTCACGGCTCAGGATGGGACGACGATGAAGACCTACACGGTCACCGTCACCCGTGCGGCCGGGACCAGCTCAAACGCAGATCTGTCCAACCTGACCCTGAGCGCTGGCACGCTCACACCGGCCTTTGATCCTGCCACGACTAGCTATACAGCGAGCGTGTCCAATGCGACGACAAACATCACGGAGACTCCGACCGCAGCGGACGCGAACGCCACGATCACGGTCAATGGCTCGCCGGTTGCATCCGGAACCCCCAGCGGCTCAATCGCGTTGGCCGTGGGCCCAAATACGATCACCACCGTAGTGACGGCGCAGGATGGTGTGACGATGAAAACCTACACGGTCACCGTCACCCGCGAGGCCAGCTCTGTTGCGACTCTGTCCAATCTGACCCTCAGCGCTGGCACGCTTACGCCTTCGTTCGATCCCCCCGTCCTCAACTATACGGCGAGTGTGTCGAATGCGACCACCAGTATCACTGAGACTCCGACGGCCACGGAACCGAACGCGAGCATTACGGTCAATGGCAGCCCTGTTGTCTCTGGTACTCCAAGCGCCTCGATCCCCTTGGCCGTGGGCCCGAATATCATCACAACTGTCGTCACCGCTCAGGATGGGATTACTATGTTGACCTATACGGTCACCGTTACCCGTGCGGGTGCCAGTAACGTCACCGTCAACCCCGGCGCGGGCTCTTTCGCCACCCTCAAGGAGGCGTTTGATGCCATCAATGCCGGCACCCATACAGGGGCGGTCAGTGTCAGCATCGTCGGCGACACCACCGAAACCGCCTCAGCGATCCTGAACGCCAGCGGCACCGGCTCCGCTTCCTACACCAGCGTCAACATCGCACCGAATGGCGCCCGCATCGTCTCCGGCGCGATTGCCGCCGGCACTCCGTTGATTGACTTGAACGGCGCCGACAACGTCACAATCGATGGCGGCTCACTGGATGGCGTTGGCGGTTCGCTCACGCTGTCGAATACCACCGTCTCCGCGACTGCGGGCACGAGCACGATCCGGTTCATCAACGGCGCCGCGGATAACGTGGTGCGCAATTGCACCATCCTCGGCTCCTCCACCGCGTCGACCACTGTCGCAGGTGGAAATATTCTGATCAGCACCTCGACGGGCGGTGCCAACAGTGGCAACACCATCTCGAATAATTCCATCGGACCGGCCGGAGCCAATCGGCCGACCAAGGGCATTATGTCGCTGGGATCGACGAGCCCGAACAACAACACCGGCAACACGATCAGCAACAACCGGGTCTTCGACTTCGGCACCCCGGCGATTACCACGGCCGCCGGTATCGACCTGCAGGCTAACACCACCCTCACGGTCGTCTCCAACAACAGGATCTACCAGACATCGCCCCTCGTCTTCTCGGGGGCCACTACTTACTCCGGCATCCTGTGCACCATTGGGACCGGAGCCGGCACAGTGACCGTCACCGGGAACACGGTTGGCTTCGGCGCGGCCGACGGGACCGGAGTTACTTCGATCAGTGGATCGACGAACATCTTCGTGGGCTTGAACCTGACCAGCTCCAGCACGACAACCGGCTCGAGCATTCAGGGGAATATGGTTTCCGGAATCGTCCAGAGCACGGCCAGCACAGGGACGGGCACCGGAGCACCTTTCCGCGGCATCTACCTCGCGGCTGGCAGATGGGATGTGGGCAACATTACCGGCAACACGATCGGAAGCCTGGACGGGTCATCCACGATCACGTTCACCGCAAGCTCAACGGGCGCGTTCAACGCGATTTACGACTTTACCTCCAGCTCGAACACGATTGCGAATAACAAGATCGGCGCAATTACGCTGAATGGAACGGGAGCCGGAGCAGGGTTCAGAGGGATTTTCCTGAATACGCTTTCCACCGCGACCAACACCCTGACGAATAACACGATCGGCGGAAGTGGGGCAGGTGGGATCACCTCGACGCAAACCGGCAGCGTCCTGTATGCCGTTCAGGTGAGCTCGGGCGTCACCCTGGCCACCGGAAATACGATCCAAAACCTGTCGGGTAGCTGCACGACGCTCAACACCATCGTAGTCAGCGGCATGGTTTTGACCTCCACCGCGACCACACCCGGTCCTAATGTGATTTCGCGAAACGTCATCCATTCTCTGAGCAACAACTCGGGGGCGATCAGTAATTCCATCTATGCGCTCTACGGGAGCTTCCCCGCGACGACGGCGAACGTGGTCGAGCGCAACCTTGTCCACTCCTTGTCGATGACTTCTTCGGTCACGACAGGTCAGTTGGTCGGCATTTTGCCGGTCGCTGGCAGCGGCACCTACAAGAACAACATGGTGCGCCTGGGGCTGGATGCAGCCGGGAATTCGATTACGGCCGGCCTCGCCGTTTACGGCATGTTCGAGATTGCCGGCACCAACAACATCTACAACAACAGCGTCTACGTCGGCGGCTCCGACGTGGTCTCAGCCAGTAACACGTTTGGATTCGTCAGCAACGTCACGACCGGCACGCGGAACTACGTTGACAACATCTTCTGGAACGCGCGCAGCAACGCCTCCGGCGCTGGAAAGAACTACGCCATTGCCCTCAGTGGCGTTACTGGCGCGACGTCGAACTACAACGACCTCTATGCCAGCGGCACCGGTGGCTTCGTCGGCCTCTTCAGCACGGTGGATCAGCTGACGCTGGCCGACTGGCGGACGGCCACGGGCCAGGATCTCAACTCGATTTCGGCCAACCCCGTCTTCGTTAATCCGACCGGAGACGCCGCCACCTTCGACCTCCACCTCGACTGCGGCTCGCCCGCGCTGGAGACCGGCACGCCGATCGTCAGCGTCACGAACGACTTCGATAACGATCCGCGCAGCGCCACCACGCCGGACATCGGTGCGGACGAAGTGAACTTCGTCGCCCCGACCGCGCTGAGCGCCGTCTCCCGCAAGACGCACGGTGCAGCCGGTGACTTTGACATCGCCCTGCCGGGCGTCGAGTCGCGCAGCGGCGGCGCCAACGGCGATCACCAGCTCGTCGTGACCTTCGGCACGGCCGTCAATGTCGGCAGCGTCAGTGTCACCTCCGGGGTCGGGTCAGTCGTTAACGCCACGGGCAATGGCACCAACACGATTACCGTCAATCTCACCGGGGTGGCGAATGCCCAGTACCTCACGGTGAAGCTGGGCTGCACCGACGATGGGGTGAACATCGGCGACGTCTCCGTCACCATGGGTGTGCTGCTGGGCGATGCGAACGGCGATGGCTCCGTTCAGACGGGCGATACCATCATCGTGCGAAACCTGTCCGGAACGGTCACGACGCAGCCAACGGCCCCAGCGGACGTAAACGTCGATGGGGTTATCAACGCGAGCGACACGATCATCGTGCGGAACGCAAATGGTTCCGCCCTGCCGCCGAGCGCGCCTGCCAGAGCACTCGAAGCTACCGTTCCTTCCAAGCTGCCGACCCTGCCCGGGTCGATCCTGGCGGTCCCGGCGGTTGCGGAACTTGAGGCCGTTGCTGAGTCGGAAAAGTAGTCCCTCGCTACGCAACTCTGTCTGTCTCGTTCCCGGTCACCCCGGGAACGAGACTGGGCAGGCGAAGCCTAGGAAATACCGGCAACCGCGTTGCCCGCCTCCGCCGACGTGAACCATGCTGAGCGGCAAATGTAGGCCGCGGTCTCCCGACCCGGCGGACGGTTGCCCTCGCCTCAGCTCTAATTCCGAGTCAGCCTGCCCCCCGCCCCTGGTCCGACGATTCGCACGTCTTGCACGCGCAGGTCCAAAGCTCAGGATCCAGCGCCGCGCGCGCGCGTTCTGCCAGCACCTCGGCCGCCCCTGCCTCACGCAACACCGCGAACATGGTTGATCCCGAGCCAGACATCAGCGCCACCCCTACTTCCGGCTGCCGGCGAAGCCAGCTCTTCAGGTCCGCCAGAAACGGATGTTTCTCGAAGACCGGCCGCTCCAGATCGTTCACGACCGAGAACCCTGCGAATTCCTGCGGCTCGTAGATCGATTCCCGGCAATTCCGCCGATTCGACCCAGCGCGAGTAGGCCCACGGCGTCGACACCCCGAAGCCCGGCTTGAGCAGCAACAGCGGCAATGCCTGGCCGAGCGAAACCGGCTGCACAATCTCCCCTCGCCCACTGCATTTCGCCGCGGTGCCGCCGATGAAAAACGGAACGTCCGAGCCGAGTTGCGCGGCCACTCGCTGAAGCTCGTCCTGGGAAAAGCGACCGTCGAACATTCGGTTCAACCCCGTCAACGTCGCCGCCGCATCGCTGCTCCCGCCGCCGAGACCCGCGCCGTGCGGAATTCGCTTCCGGAGGTCGAGGCTGATTCCGGCGTCGATCCGCGCCTCCCTCAGGAACAGACGCGCGGCCTTCACCACCAGGTTGTCATCGCCTGTGGCCAGAGTTGGGTCATCACAGACGAGCTTGATCTCGCCGCCGGCGCCCGCGCGCGTGATCGTAAGTGTGTCGCAGAGCGACACCGGCGCCATCAGCGTCTCGATTGCATGAAAGCCATCGGCACGCCGGCCGAGAATGCGGAACGAAAGATTGATCTTCGCGGGCGCCTCCAGCTGCATAGATTCGAGTCTCTCCACAAACGCCCGCAGAATACACGATGAATCCGAAACCCGCTGCTGACGTGCCGGACCGCCTGATCATCGCGCTCGATGTGCCCCGCGCCGCGGATGCGCTCGAGCTCGTGCGCGAGCTCACGCCCGATGTCTCGTTCTTCAAAATCGGCCTGCAGCTCTACACTGCGGCGGGTCCGGAAGTCGTGCGCGCGGTCACCGCGACCGGCGCCCGGGTGTTTCTCGACCTGAAGTTGCACGACATCCCGAACACCGTCGCCAAAGCAGTCGCGGCGGCATCCGGGCTCGGCGTGGCGATGTTGACGCTGCATCTCGCCGGCGGCCGGCGAATGCTGGAGGCCGCGGCCAAGGAATGTCCGCCTGATTTGCTGCTCCTGGGCGTGACGGTCCTCACCAGTTCCGATGACGAGACCCTGCGCGAAACCGGAATTCCATCGAGTGTGAGCGAGCAGGTGGTTCGCCTTGCGCGTCTGGGCGCGGCCGCCGGTCTTCGAGGACTCATTGCCAGCCCGCAGGAGCTCGGCGCCTTGCGCACTGCACTGGGCGGGGAAATCACAATCGTCACCCCGGGTGTACGCCCCGCCTGGTCCGCTGCGGACGATCAAAAGCGCTTTACCACGCCCGCCGGAGCACTCCGCGATGGAGCCGATTACCTGGTGATCGGGCGGCCCGTCACGGCGCATGCAAACCCGCGGGAAGCGGTCCGCCGGATCATCCGCGAAATTGCCAACCCCTGATTCTGTGACCGCTCTCGCCTTGCGTGAGCTGCACGTCTACGAAGACATGGCGTCGCATTCCGCTGCGATGCAGATGGCGGTGGATGAAGCGCTGTTTGCTTCCGCGACCGCGCCCGCTTTGCGCTTCTACCATTGGCGGCAGCCTTCGCTCTCCTTCGGCTACTTCGGGCGGTTTGCGGATGTCGCCGCGGAGGCGGGTCAGCGCGAGTTGGTGCGACGCTGGACGGGCGGCGGCATCGTCCTGCACGGCAACGACCTGACCTACTCGTTGGTGCTTCCGCCGTCGTATCTCCCGACCGGCTGTTCGGCGCGGGCGGTTTACTCCTCGGTCCATGCGGCGCTGGTCGAGGCCCTCGCGGGCGCGGGAAAAATCGAGCTCGCGGCTCGCGATGCCCCAAAGGTTTCCGACGCCTGCTTTGCGAATCCAGTCACCGCCGATGTGCTCGCGGACGGTCGCAAGATCGCAGGCGCCGCGCAGCGGCGGACCCGCGCGGGGCTGCTGCAGCAGGGCAGCGTCCAGTTCAACCAATTGCCGGTAAACTTCACCGTACGCTTCGCCACGGCCCTCTGCCGCAGGTTTGAACATCGGGGACTTGACCTGCGATCTACTCCGCCGCGCGGAAGCGCTCGCGGCCGAAAAATACGCCACCGCGGCCTGGCTGCATCGCCATTAGGGCCGAAACGCCCGCTTCCGCACCCCTTGTGAAATACGCCGGAAAAATGCCGGGGAGCAGGCTGTTGTTTTGACATTAAATGCTGTCCTTCTATCCTCCATTTGTGGAAGTTTTTGCACGTTCGGCCGCTGTGACAGCGCCCGCGGCCGGGGCGCTCGGTCGCGTCGCTCAGTCCGTGCAGCCGCATCTCGATCGGGTCGAAAAAGCGATTTCGGCGCAGGCGGCAGAGTTTGACCCGGCGATCGAAGGTTACATTGGCTATGCGATCGGCGGGCAGGGCAAACGTCTCCGCCCGATTGTCGCGCTCTTGAGCGGCGGTGCCACGGGAGAAATCACTCCGGCTCATGTGGATCTGGCCGTCATCATCGAGCTGATCCACATCGCCACCCTCGTGCACGACGACATCATGGACGATGCGGAACGGCGCCGCGGCCAGCCCACCGTGAACGCCCGCTGGGGCAACGCGCTGAGCGTGCTCCTCGGCGATTGCCTTTTCGCTCAAGCGCTCAATCTCTCGACCAATTTCGAGAAGGCCGAGGTCAGCCGTGCGATTGCTCGCGCCGCCCGCGATGTCTGTTCCGGCGAGATCATCCAGACGCAGCGGCGTTTTGATCTGCATCTCGCGATCGACGACTATCGCAGGATCGTGGAAATGAAGACCGGTTCGCTTTTCGCCGCGGCGGCGGAACTAGGAGCGATGATCAACGAAGCAGAACCGGAAGTCGTGCGTGCCCTGCAAACCTACGGGATGAAAATCGGCACCGCGTATCAGATTTATGACGATTGCGTCGATGTCGCGGGGGACGAATCAGTCATCGGGAAAACGCTCGGGACCGATCTTCGCAAAGGGAAGCTGACCCTGCCGGTGCTGTTGCTCCTCCAGGCGGCGCCGTCCGCCGAACGCGACCGCTATTCGCAGATGATCCTGGACGGGCGCGCGGAAGCGATGACTGAGGTCTTGCGCGCCGAAGTGCCGGGCGCGCCGCTGAGCGAGTCGATCACCGCCGGTCAGCAGCTTATCCAGGAAGGGCAGAACGAGCTGTGCGGACTGCGACCGAGCAGCCATTTGACGTCGATGATCGAGTTTGGGGACGCCCTCCGCGATCTGCTCGATCAGCTGCGGGATTGATGCTCCCATGGGGAGGACCTTGGCGCCTCGATCCCGTGGAGCTACGCCACTCATCGCGCTCCCACATTCACCAGGTTTCAAGATGCCGCAGCTAAAAATCCGCGAGATGCCGCAGGATGATCGGCCGCGCGAAAAGTTGATCGCGCGCGGCGCGAGCGCGCTCACGGATGCGGAGCTGATCGCGATCCTGCTGCGCACCGGCCTCCCGGGCGCCAATGCCGTCGACGTCGCAGCCCGATTGCTTGAGCGCTATGGCTCGCTTGGAGGGTTGAGCCGGTGCACGGTTGACGAGATTTCCGACATTCCCGGGATCGGACCGGCCAAAGCCGTCCAGCTGGTCGCCGCGTTTGGTCTCGGGCAGCGGCTTGCGCGCGAAACGCTCCAGCGCGAGAAGATCGATTCCCCCGAGCTCGTCTATCAACTCCTCGCGCCCGAGATGCGCGTGCTGCACAAGGAGTCGCTCCGCGTCATCCTGCTCGACACCCGCTATCGGCTGCTGCGCATCAACGAGGTCTCGTTAGGCAGCGTCAATGAGAGCATCGCTCATCCCCGCGACGTCTTTCGCCCCGCGCTGATCTCCTCCGCCTATGCCGTGATCGTCGTGCACAACCACCCGTCCGGCGATCCGTCGCCGAGCCAGTCGGATCACAGTCTGACGCGCCGACTAGGCGAGGCGGCGGAACTGTTGCAGATCAAGTTGCTCGATCACATCATCATCGGCGCGCCCGCGGAAGGGCGGACGCCTTACTTCAGCTTCAAGGAAGCCGGCGTGTTATGAATGTGCATCCGACGGCCCTCGTCGAGAAGAGCGCCTCCCTCGGCTGCGACGTTTCGATCGGGCCCTACTGTGTGATCGGGCCGGACGTTCGGATCGGCGACGGGAGCGTCCTCCAGTCCCACGTGATTCTCGAAGGGAGGGTTGAAATCGGGCGCCAGAACGTGATCGGTCATGGGTCGATCATCGGTGGGCCGCCGCAGGATCTCGGGTTTCGACCGGAAACGCAGAGCAGCGTCCGGATCGGAAACGACAACGTCATTCGCGAGCACTGCACGATTCATCGCGGCACCGCCGACGGAACGGCGACCACGCTGGGCGACGGCAATTTCCTCATGGCGGGGGTGCACATCGGCCACAATTGCCGCATCGCGAACGGCGTCATCATCGCGAACAACTGCCTCCTCGCGGGTCACGTCGAGATCGACGACCGCGCGTTCATTGGCGGCGGGACGACCTTCCACCAGTTCATGCACGTGGGACGTCTGGTGATGGCGCAGGGCAGCTCCGCGTTCGGCAAAGATATTCCGCCGTTTCTCCTCGCGGCCGAGCGGAACTACGTTTTTGGCGTCAACATACTCGGCTTGCGGCGGGCTGGCTTCAGCGGTGCGGAGCGCGAGGAAATCAAACGCGCCTTCAAGCTGCTTTATCGCAGCGGGCTGAACATCCGGCAGGCCCTCGAGAAAGCGGCGGAATCGGACTTCGGTCCACTCGGTCGCGAGTTTTTCGAATTTGTCGGCAACGCGAAAAAGCGCGGCATCGTTCCATATCGGCACACGGCCGAGGAAGAGTGAACTGCAGGGGGACGCTAACGCTTTCCCTACAACTCAGCGCGCGAGGGCGAGCAACGCCAGCATCCGTCCAGTCTTCCCTTTCTCGGCGCGGTAGGAGTAATAGCGCGCGAGATCACAGGCCGTGCAGACTCCGCTATCGTGGATCTGCGTGACACCAGCCGCTCGGCAGCTCGCCACGATGTCGGCCGCAAAATCGACCTCGTAATGCGGTGGCCGAATGCAGGGGCTGAGCTGCACGAGAATGTCTTCCGGTCGCGAACCGAAACGCTCGCCCATCAGGCGGATCGCTTCCGTGGCGATGCCGAGCTCGGTACCCTTGCGGCCGGAGTGCACCAAGCCGAGCGCGGGCCGCGCCGTGTCGACCAGGTAGACCGCGCAGCAATCAGCCACGTAAATCCCGAGGCA
Source organism: uncultured Verrucomicrobiae bacterium (assembly GCA_963844275.1). Taxonomy (GTDB): domain Bacteria; phylum Verrucomicrobiota; class Verrucomicrobiia; order Chthoniobacterales; family UBA10450; genus JACCTI01. The sequence goes on along the minus strand of CAWJNS010000010.1, from coordinate 1,160,568 downwards.
GACATCCGGCTGGTTCGTGATCAGTCCGTCGCAGGCGTCGAAACACTTATCGCCCGCCATGGGCGCATCGATGACGCCGATCCCACGGCCGTGGACCTGCTGCGCGCTGGCAAAGGGCCGCCCGCCCAAGCCCAAGGCGCTGCGGACCGCGCGATGCGCCTGATCAAGCCGCTCGAGTGCCTCCGTTTTGTCGGCCTGCACATCGATGCCGCGGACACGCGTGGTGAAGCAATGCCGCAGCTCAGGCCGCGCGCTCGAGCGCCGGAAACTGTTCCGCCGGAAGCTTATTTGCCTCCACCCGATCGAGTCGTGGTAACCGGCTGCCGGTTCCCCGCCCGGTTTAATGGCAGCGGAGTCGGCTTCGGCGGCGGGGTGGGACGCGCCTCGCTCTTCACGCGGTCGCGGGTCTTCGGCTCATCCAGTTCGTTGGCGTAGCGCACCTCCGTCGCTGTCGCGCGGTCGAACTCGGCCACCGAATTGTTGTAGGCGTAAAGCGCCTGGAACGAAATCGACAGCGCCCGCGTCACCTCGACCCGGGCATTCAGGACCTCAAGCTGCGTGCCTGCCCCCGCGCTGAGCCGCGCACTGGCCAGCCGGAGCGCTTCCTGCGCCTGGCCGACTGTTTGCTCCTGGCTACGAATCAGTTCCCGGCTCTGGATCATGTTCGAGTAGGCCTGCTGCACCTCCAGTTCCACCTGCCGGTTGGCGTCGTCGAGCGTGATCTTCGCCTGCTCGCGCAAGGCCCGGGCCTGTTTCACCCGGCCATAGGTTTGACCCCAGTCCCAAATGGCCCAAGTGCCATTCGCGCCAACCACGTAACCGGAACGCACATCATTGATGTCGGTGCTGATCGGGGAACTCAGGAAATCGCTGCCACCGGTCGCCCGGATCTCCGGGAAATATCCGGCCCGCGCGACCCCGACTTGCGCATTGGTGGCGAGCACGTTGGCCTTCTGCTGTTTCAGCAATGGGCGGCGCTCTTTCGCCAGCTCGATCGCGCGCGAAAGGGGAATGTTCCGCGGGACAGAGCGCAGCTCGCCGACGGCCTCGAGCGGCGGACCTCCGCCGCGGGCCGGATCGAAATCGAGGCCGATCGTCTTCGCGAGCTGCAGCGTCGCAATCTGGTAATCGTTCCGCGCCCGGATCAATTCCGGGTACTGGTTGGAGAGAGCGACCTGCGCCTGCAGCACGTTGAACCGCGGGACCGTGCCCGCATCGAACCGATTCTGCTGATCCTCCAATTGGCTGCGGAGCAGATTGACTGATTCCTCCTGTACACCGATCAGCGCGCGATTCAGCAGCACTAGATAAAATTGCTGCCGCACTTGCGCGACGACCGTGTCGATCGTGTCGCGGAAACCGAAGTAGGCACTGTCGCGTTGAAACTCCGAGGAACGGATTTGCGAGACCACGCGCCCGCCAGCAAAGACGATCTGCGTCGCACGCAAGCTGAAGTTATATCGAGACTCAACGCCGACCCCGGGGCCACCGCCATCGCCGGTGAACCTCCCCAAATGACCATCGGTCTTGACGAAGGTGCCGCCCGCATCGACCCGCGGGAGCGCATCGGCCCGCAATTCGAGATACACACCCTTGGCGCGCTCGATCTCCTGCTTCGCGCGCTGGATATCGGCGTTGCGCTGCAGGGCGGTTAGAATCGCCTGCTCGAGTGTGTATCGCGGGATACCACTGCGAACCGCACCGCTGTCGTTGCCGGCAAACGCCAGCGGCTGGAGAAACAGGAGCAGAAGCAGGGCAAAAGTGGAGAGATGGAAAAACGGCTTGCGCATGGGAGATCGGGACCGACTGGAAACGTTGGAAACGGTAGCGATTCGCCCGCGTTAGTCCATAACGTTTCGGATACACATGCAAGCCCCGTGCCGCCTCGCTGTGAAAGTCATAAATATCTCGCCATAAATGTATTACGTATAGACTCTTTGATCACGGGGCAATAAACCCTTCCCGCCGGTGGGACCCACTTGTTCCGTTTTCGGCACGCCCGATCGAAAAAGACGGAGCGCCGCAGTCAAGGCTCTTTGCTCTGACAGTAGTCGTAGATCTTGCTGTAGATCTGCACCCACGCCTTCTGCTCACCCGGGCTGAGGTGCTCCATGATTTTCATCAGGTTGCACACCATCTCTTCCCGGATTCGTCTGACCAATGCCGAGCCTTTCGAAGTGATGCAGACGAGCACCTTGCGGCGATCTTCCGGCGCACTCGAACGGACGAGGTAGCCGAGACCTTCCAGCCGCGCCACCAACCCGCTTGCCGCCGCGGTCGTGTGCCCCATTTTTTGCGCGATCGCCGACATCGTCAGCACTTCCTTTTGATCCAGCGCCGCGAGGAGGAAAAACTGAGGAAAGGAGACGTTGCCGGGGGCCAGTTCCTTGCAGAGATGCAAAACGAAACACCGCTGCATCTCGAGGATGATGTGCGACAGGCGTTCGGCGTCCTGCCGGAATTCGTCTTCTGGAATGCGCACCCGTGCGCTGACTGCGACCGTATTCAACGCCTTAAAACTAGGAGACGGCACTAGTGTGTCAAACGTCCCGGCGAGTGGCATTTAATCCCAAGTGACAGACCACCGCTTCGCTCCCCGCTGACAGGCGCTCGCCGGGCCCGAGGCGGAGCAGCGCATTGGAGCGGCTTAAGCCAAAAAGCGCATGCGATTCCTGTCGGCCTACGGGCGTGAACACGCCGCCGCTTAGCGCACCGCGGAGGTAGTGCGGCCGGTCGCCGGGATTGTGCACCTCCTCACCGAGTCGCGCCGCCGACATGGGTAGCGCGAGAGCGGAATCGCTGGCGTTCATCAACCGGAGCACCGCTGGGCGCACGAAGAGCAGAAACGTGATGAATGCCGAAACTGGATTGCCGGGCAGGCCAAAGATCGCGCATCGGTCGGTGTGGCCGAAGAGGAATGGCTTGCCTGGCTTCACCGCGACGCGCCACAGGTCGAGGGTCGCCCCCGCCGCCGCGAGGGCGGATTTCACATAATCTCGCGCCCCCACCGAGACGCCGCCACTGATGATCAAGGCGTCGCATTCTCCCGTGGCGCGTCGCACCGCCGCCTCGATTTCGTTCGGCTGATCCGCACAATGCGTTACCCACACGACCTCAGCCCGGCACTTGCGAAGCAACGCCTCGAGCAGGGCCGAGTTCGATTCGTAAATCTGACCCGGCTGGAGCGTCTCCCCGGCAGCGGCCAACTCGTCGCCCGTGGAAATGATCGCGACCCGCGCCCGCGCGCCAACCTGCAGTGAACCCACCCCTTGGGCGGCGAGAAGCGCGATGGTCTGCGGCCGGATGCGTTCGCCGGCCGCGAGGATCTTCTGCCCCTTCGCCACATCGCCGCCGCGCGGTCGGACGAACTCACCGGATTCGGCCGTGGTCGTGAGCTGCACCGTGTCGTCTTCCAAGGTCACGTCTTCCTGCATCACCACCGCGTCCGCCCCCGCAGGCATCGGGGCGCCGGTGAAAATTCGAATCGCCTCGCCTCCCCGCACGCGCAGCTCTCGGTCGAGCCCCGCCGGCTGTTCCCCTATGACAATCAGGCGCGCACCCGTCGCACAGGACGCGGCCACGACCGCGTAGCCGTCCATCGCCGAGTTGTCGAATGGCGGCAGCGACAACCGGGCCACGACATCTCGCGCCGCAAATCGATCGAGCGCCTCGCTCAGCCCCACCTCACAGGGCGGCAACGGCCGCACGCGCGCGAGAATTCTTTCGATGGCCTGTTCCTGCTCGATCATGCGCGTTTTATCAAACCGCGCGACCACTCCGCTCACGCCGTCTTCCGGCGAGAAGTGGCGGCGCCCGTGTGTTGACGAGTGTGCGCCTCACCCCATATTCCCGCAACCAACTTGGTGAGGTGGCTGAGTGGTCGAAAGCAGCGCTTTGCTAAAGCGCCGTAGTCCAAAAGGCTACCGAGGGTTCGAATCCCTCCCTCACCGCGGTCTGCCCGCGCCATGTGCGAACCGCCCGGCGCACGAAAGCATGCTCGCTAGCGAGCGTACATCGAGCTTTGGGTCCGCTCCGTCCGCGTGGTCGTAGTCGTCGTTGTTTCAGTGGCGCATCCACTCATGAAAGACACGACGAGAGCGAGAAACGCGAGGGTCGTCACGTGTAACTTCATACTGACAATACGCGCCCCCGCTCAGAAATGGCTGTGTCGTTCACGGCGGTGATGTTTTCACGGCTCCGCGGTCGACCTGTCCGCCACGCAAACAATCGCACGGCCGGGTCGGACTATCCCGGTGGCCACGCCAGCGGCCGGCCGCCGAGCACATGCGCATGCAAATGCGGCACGCTCTCGCCGGCGTCGCGTCCGTTGTTGATCACCACGCGATAACCGGAGTCTAACAGCTTGAGTTTTTCGGCGACGATCCGCGTCGCGAGCAGAAGCTTGCCCAGAATCTCCTGATCATCACCGGTTGCCTCCGCGAGTCGCGGGATCACGCGCTTTGGCACCACCAAGACATGCACGGGCGCTTTGGGATCGATATCGTGGAACGCCAGCACGTCCTCATCTTCCCAGACGATCTGCGCCGGAATTTCGCGCGCGACGATTCTCTCAAACAGGGTCATGACCGCGGGGAAAGCAGTTAGCGAACGGAACAGCGGATGTGCTCCAGCTCACCGCCGGCCGCCAATTTCTCGCGCACAAAACAGACCACCTCTTCGCGTAAGGTGTCGCAGGCGCGCGTCCACGTTTTCGTCCCGCGGAGATGCTTCACGCATTGCTGCAAGCCGACGAGCTGCAGACTATCCGTGCCGGTGTTGACGAGCGCGTTGATCCGCTTCTCGAGCCCGTCGAAAAACGCCAGCTCGTAACCGGCGCCAGCCGCTTCCGCGATCTCGACCAGCGAAAACGAAATCGGCGGAGGCGTAGGCGAAAAGTGCGGGATGATTTCCTTGTAGCCGATCACCTTCAGCACGTAGCGGACAGTCTGCGACAGCTGGTCGAACGGCACCACCGGCTCGTCATTCCGCAGCCGCAGATAAAACGCGATGCTCTCCGTGATGTGATCCGTCAGCCACCAGCTCGGATAACCGGCCTTGTCCGCGGCGCGGGTGATCGCCGCGTGCAGCCATTTCTGATTGAACTCGAAAAGCTGTCCGGAATCGGACCGCAGATACGGGAATTCTTCTTTAAACGCTACCATGAGTGACAGCTTCCGGCGGGAAAAGCTCCCGCTGTGAGGGGTTCGTTTTCACCCGGCGCCCGAGCGCCTGCACCGCTTCGACAAATTGCTCCACGCCCTCGAACCGGCGATGGACCGAGGCGTAGCGCAGATATGCCACCTCGTCGATGTCCTTCAGTTTCTCGAGCACCTTGGTGCCGATGAGGGTCGACTGCACTTCGCGCCCGCCGGTTTCGATGTCGTGCACGATTTCGTCCACCGCCTGCTCGAGCGTGACGAGGCTGATCGGGCGCTTCTCGCAAGCCTTCGCCAGGCTGGTCACCAGCTTGCGGCGATCGAACGGCTCGTGCGTGCGATCGCGCTTGATCACGCGCAGCTCGGAGCGCTCGATCTCCTCGTAAGTCGTGAAGCGGTAGGAGCATTGCAAACAAACGCGGCGCCGCCGGATGCTGGAGCTATCACGAGATTGGCGGGAATCGATGACTTTGTCATCACGAAAGCCGCACTTGGGACAACGCATAGTGTCGGCGTTGTAAGTAACACACCTACCCCTTGTGGCGTCAACGTTCTTGACGCGATTTCGGTGAAAAGTTCGTCAGCGGGAGAACGCCGGCCCGCGATCTACCGGAGCTCTAGCGCGGCGCGAACTCGAAGTCGGCTTTGTCTTTCTTCGGCGAAAGGACCAGGTGGGCGGCGAATTTATTCCCGCGCTTCGAGACGAAATCCTCGATCAGCGGTGACCTGCCCTGAGCGACCAGTTCTTTCACTTCGTCCGCCGTAATGTCGTGTTCGCACAGTTTTTTGCTCAACTTGAAGACCTGGCGATTGTCCTGATCGGGCTTGCGCACGTAGTAGGCGTCTTCCAGTTCCACCAGCTCGCCCCCGTGGACTTTGCTCTCGCCGATGACTTTCGCTTTCGAGAGATCGGCCTTGGCGCGCGCTTTGCGTTCGACGGGCTTGCCGTCCTTTCCGATCTTCGCGGCGCGCGGGGGGAATTCCCAGCGAATCTTGGCGTCGGCGCGCACGAGGACGGCATCGAAGGGGCGCCCTTTTTTCGAAGTGAATCCCTGGATGAGATCGGTCTTCCCCTGCTCGATCAACTGCACCGCCTGAACGCGGGGAATTTCCTTTTTGCACATCAGCCGCGGGAGGCGGAAGGCCTGCTTCCACTCCCCATTCTCGCGCTCGCGCAAAACATAGTTTGACCCGACTTCACACAATTCGGCCCCGGTCGCCGGATCGGTCCAGAAGGGCTCGACTGCGCCCAGATCCGCTTTGTCGCCAAAATCGTACTCCGCCTTCCACTTCGCGGTCTTCTCGTCGCGCACGAGCTTGAGCGTGGCGGCGAAACTGTTGCGCGTCTTGGCGGAAATGAATCCGTCGAGCGGCCCCACGACACCTTTCTCGACCAGCTCGCGAATCTCGGCTTCCTCCATCTTGCGGCCGCCGATGACCTTGTAGAGCATGAACTCGCCATCCTGCGATTTGTAGCCGCGCAAGGTCTCGCGGAGCGGCTTGCCGTCGGTCGGGGAAATGATGTCGGTTTCGCGGGCGACCGATTCGTCTTCCTCGAAACCTTTAACCCGGGCGACGATGTCTTTCGTCTCCTGGACGATTTCGGCCATGAATTTCTCGCGCGGAAATTTCCCGTGCTCCATCTAACCGCAATTCGTGCTCCCACTCACCCGTCATTGCCGGGCTCATAATGTCGGTGACTTTCACCGCGGTGAGAAACTCGATCAGCTGCTCCGCCTTCGACGTCGGGACCAGCTCGCGTTGCTGGCGATCCATGTACTTCTGGTAGATCAAGCCATCGATCGTGTCCGCGCGCGTGGCCGGCGTGCCGAGGCCACGCTCCTTCATCGCTTCCGCGGCCTCTTCGTCCTCGACCAGTTTGCCAGCCGTCTCCATCGCGGAAAGCAACGTCGCTTCCGTATAACGCGGGGGCGGCTTGGTCGCCTCGCTGTGCAACGTCGCCGCGAGCGTCTTCGCCTGACTATTGTCTTCCACGCTCAAGGCAGGCAACGCTTTGCCCGAGTCGCCGTCGACCGTGCTCTTGCCGTAAACTTCAAGCCAGCCGGCGGACGTGAGCACTTTGCCTTCCGTCTTGAACTTGTGCGCCCCCACTTGGCTCATTCGCGTCGTCACATCGAATTCCGCGGCCGGGTAAAACACCGCTACGAAACGGCGGGCGACCATGTCGTAGATTTTCGCCTCCGCTTCATCGAGGCTCTTCGCTTCGGACGCGGTCGGGATGATCGCAAAGTGATCGCTGATCTGCGCGTTGTTGAAGATCCGCTTGTTCGGCCGGACATAGTTTTGCGCAAGCGCTTTGTGCGCATGCGCTTGCAGCACCCCGCCGAGATTGCCCAGCGTTTCCTTTACGACGGGCAGGTAATCTTCCGGCAAGGCGCGCGAATCCGTACGAGGGTAGGTCAGCATCTTGTGCTTCTCGTAGAGCGCCTGCGCAATCTGGAGGGTGCGCTTGGCCGAGAAACCGAAGCGCCCGTTCGCTTCGCGTTGCAGGGTGGTCAGATCGTAGAGCCGCGGCGCGATCTGTGAGCTGGCCTTCCTTTCCTCCGAAACCCGCGCGACCGGCTGGCCCTGGCACGCGGCCACAACGGCTTCCGCCGCCGCCTGATCCCAGACGCGATCGATCCGATCGTGCTCGTCGTCGCTTCGCTTGAAATCCGGACGCTGATAGCTGCCTTCGTAAATGCCCTGCGCGATTTCGAATTGCGCCGTCACCCGCCAATAGCCGCGCGGTTTGAAATTCCGAATCTCCAACTCGCGCGCATACACCATCGCGAGGGTCGGCGTTTGCACCCGGCCGACGGCAGCAACATTGCCGGCGCGCGAGCCAAACATCCGTTTGGTGATCGCGCGTGTACCGTTAATGCCGATGAGCCAGTCGCTCTCGCTCCGGGAGCGCGCGGCATCGGCGAACGGTTTCATTTCCGCGCCATCGCGCAGTTTCTGGAACCCGTCGCGAATCGCCTGCGGCGTCATCGATTGCAGCCAGAGACGCTTGACCGGGTGCTTGTTTTTCGCCAGCTGCGTGAGGTAGGTGAAAATGAGTTCGCCTTCGCGGCCGGCGTCACAGGCGTTGATCACTTCGGTGATGTCCTTGCGCGCGATCAGCTTCTTCAGGAGAGCGAACTTGTCCTTGGAGCTCTCGCTCGGCTTGAGCTCGAATTTCTCCGGAATGATCGGGAGCGTCTCGAGCCGCCAGAAGCCGTACTTCTTCTTGTCGATGTCTTCCGGCATCAACAGCTCGACAACATGTCCGACCGCGGAAGAGATGACGTAACGGTCGTTTTCGTAGAAATCCCCTTTCTTCGGGATCTTGCCGAGGACGCGCGCGATATCGGCAGCGACACTCGGCTTCTCTGCGATGACGAGGGACTTGGACATGAAGGGATGCGAAGTAGACCTCACTATGGAGGTTTGCAAGTTTTTAGGAGCACATCCCGAGCGAGCCCCTCGCATTCGGTGAAGTTTTTTCGGGGACGACCTCCGCGCCCCAAACACCGCTACGGAATGATGACCACGCGCACGTCGTCGCCAAATTTTTCGAGGCGATCGAGGACCTCATTCACGGGCCCCGCCTCGAGCGGGACCGTGCGGATGACACCGCCGGACAAGTCCAGCTGGCCAGTTCGCGCCAGCTCGAGGAGCGCCGGAAGTTCGCTCGCGAGGTGATCCGAAACGCCGATGATTTCCGCCTCTTTGTTCAGCAACTCCGCGTAGGGCGCGACCTCGAATGTGCTCCGCATCAGTCCGACCAGCGCGGCGCGACCGAGGACCGCGAGGGATTGCACCGTCTGGCGCATCGTTGAGGGAAGGCCGATCAGTTCCAGCGCAACATCGACCCCTCGACCGCCGGTCAATTCGCGAATCTGCGCCACCGGATCGCCCGCCGTGGCGTTGACCGGAATCGCCCCGAACCGCTGCGCGAGCTCGAGTTTACGGGGATTGATGTCGACGGCGAAAACCTCCGACGCACTCAGGCTTCGCGCCAATTGCAGGGCTGAAATGCCGAGCCCGCCGCAGCCATAAATCGCGACCGTTTCGCCCGGCCGAAGCCGCGCCTTGTGCAGCGCGTGCAGCGAGGTGGCGGAGGAACACATCAGGATAGCGCCCTGCGCGAAGGGAATCTCGTCCGGCAGCCGGAAGACACTCCGCGCCGGGACGACGACGAACTCCGCGTAGCCGCCGTCCCGGCGATTGCCCACCATTTCGCCCTCCGGGCAAAACTGCTCGGTGCCGTTCCGGCAAAAGGGGCAATGCCCACAAGTGGCGAGGTAATGCACGCAAACGCGGGCGCCGGTAGCCAATCCCTGCACATCCGTTCCGACTTCCTCGACCACACCCGCGATCTCGTGCCCGAGGGTGAGCGGCAGTGATTTAAGCTGCGAAACGCCCGCCCGGTAATGCGCGTCGGAATGACAAATCCCCGCCGCCGCCACTCGAATCAGCACGTCATGCGAACCGAACGCCGGGATTTCCATCTCCTGCCCCACGAGCGGAGATCCGAACTCGAGGAGGCGAATCGCTTTCATGCCCGGGAAGCTACGAGAGCTTCACGAAGTATTTTCCGGGCAGCTGCTTCACGAGCCGCTTCAGTTCGAGGCGCAGCAGAGTTGACGAAACGCTCCCGCTCGGAATTTCGCAATTCGTGGCGATGTCGTCGATCGAAGTTTCCGTCTCGTCGAATCGCGTCATAGACCCGCCGCTCGTCCTCGGTCAGGTCCGGCAACGGCCGCGCCGCGGCGGCGGGCGACGGCTTCGCTTCCGGAAGAAGAATGCTCAGATCGTCGAGAATGTCGTTCGCATCCATGACGAGCTTCGCCCCTTGCTGAATGAGACGATTCGAGCCGTGGGCGCTCGGCGCGTTGATGTGGCCGGGCACAGCGTAGACCGCGCGGCCCTGCTCCAACGCCTGCGACGCCGTGATGAGCGCACCGCTGTTTAGCCCGGCTTCCACCACGAGGATGCCGTGGCTCCAGCCGCTAATGATGCGGTTGCGCATCGGGAACGTCTGCCGATCGGGCTCGATCTCCATCGAGAACTCGGAAACGACCGCGCCGTTCCCGCCGGCGATCTTCTCCGAGAGCGCGGCGTTTTCCGGCGGATAGAGCTTCGATAGGCCGGAGCCGATCACGGCGATCGTGCGGCCTTTCGCGGCCAGAGCGCCCTGATGCGCTGCAGTGTCGATCCCGCGCGCCAGTCCGCTCACGACCGTCAAACCAGCGTAGGCAAGCTGATACGAAATTTCTTCGCACGACTCGGTGCCGTAATGCGTCGTGCGGCGTGAGCCGATCACACCGATCGCATGCTGATCGCGCTCGGTCAGTTCACCCCAGACGTAGAGCACGATCGGCGGGGCATGGATTTCTCGCAGCTGCTTCGGATAAAGCGGCGATTCGGCTGTGATTACCTGCGCGCCAAATTCGCGGATGCGCTGCAGTTCAGCCGCTGAGATCGACGGTTTTCTCCCAATCAACGATCTGATCCGCGACCTCGGCGCCGATTCCTTCCACCGCGCGCAAGGCCGCGCCGCGCGCGGAGAGAATCCGCTCCGGAGTCTCGAACACCTGCAGCAGCTTCCGCAGGCGCACCGGCCCCATCGTCGGCAGCATGTTCAGCGCGATGCATGCTTCGGTGGAGTTCATGCGAGTCAACGAGCGTTCCGAGTCCTCAGACGCGGCGCGTTATTCGAAGCGCCTCACGCTGGCACAAGCCGCTAAGAAGGAATGTCGTCCTCGTCCGGCTCGGCGGGACGTGAGGCCGCGCGGCGGCGGAGCGGAAGTTGTGCGGCCGCCGCCTGCCTGGCCGGCGGAACTGCCGTGTTCGTCGGGCTCGCTCATCGCCGGCGCCACCCGGACGGCCACCGAGGAACTGCAGGATTTCGCCGACGACCTTCAGTTTGGTGCGCTTCTGGCCGGACTGCTTGTCGTCCCAGCTATCGAGCTGCAGGCGACCTTCGATGAAAACCGGGCGCCCTTTCTTCAAATACTGGCCGGCGTTTTCCGCGGTCCGACCCCAGAACGTGACGTCGACGAAGGTGACTTCCTCGCGTTTCTCGCCGTTTTCGGCGGTATAGGTGCGATTGACCGCGATACCAAGATCGGCGACGGCGGTGCCCTTGGGAGTGTAGCGGACCTCCGGATCGCGCGTCAGGTTACCGAGCAGGATGACTTTATTGAAACTGGCCATCCGCCGGTTCTAGCGAAACTACTTCGCCGCCGCGACCTTTTTCGGGCTGCTGCTCCGGCTTTCGGCCGCAGGCGCTGGTAGTGCTGGCGGTAGACTTCCGGGTCGAGCTTGAACTTCGACCGCAGCTTCGTGATCAGCTGGGGATCGGCGTGGAAAATGAAGTTCACGAAGTAGCCGGCGTCGAGCTCGCCCGCCTGGTAGGAAAACTGGCGCTTGTCCATCTTCTGCACCTGCTCGATTTCGGCGCCTTCCTTCTTAAATTCGGACTCGAGACGGTCGACGATGTCCTTGACGGTGTCTTCCTTGCCCTGCGTATTCAGGACGAGCAATGCTTCGTAACGGTTCTTCATGATTCGGGAAATTTGTTGAACGTGTTCATCGCGGAAAGCACGCCTTTGTCAATCGCGCATTTCACCGCCTCGACCGCGCGCGCGACCGTTTTCTCCACCAGCGGCAGCTCTTCTTCGAAGAAGCGGCCGAGCACGTAATCGACCGCGCCCGGCACTCGGCGGCGCGCCGATTCCGATGCGCAAACGCGGGATCTCTTCGGTGCCAAAGTGCATCGATGACGGACTCGAGGCCGTTCTGGCCGCCGGAGCTGCCTTGCAGGCGGATCCGCAGCCGCCCGAGCTCCAGCGCCATGTCGTCGAGCACGATCAATGTTTCGTCCGGCGCGATCTTGTAGAACTGCGCGACCGCGGCGACCGCGGCCACCGCTGCGATTCATGTAGGTCAGCGGTTTGACGAGCAACGCCTGCTCCGCCTTCGCGTAGAGCGCTTCCCATTTCGCGGAACGCTGCCACACCAGGCCCCAATCGGCGGCGAGCCGATCCAGGACGGTGAACCCGACGTTGTGGCGGGTGCGCTGGTATTCGGCGCCCGGGTTGCCGAGCCCCACGACCAAACGGATGCGGGGAGGTTCGGCGGGCAAGTTATCGTCAGGCGCGGCCAGAACCGCGCCGCGTTTACTTCTTCGCGTCCTTTGCGCCGCCAGCGGCCTCGGGCTCTTCCTTCTTCTCCTTGATGACTTCCGGCGCAGTCGCGACCGCCGCGGCGGCCGGCTCTTCCTCCACCGTCGGAGCCATGACCGAGAAAGCCGTCAGATCGGGCGAGATGCGCGTGCTCACGCCTTCCGGCATCGGAATCTCGCGCACGTGGATGGCGTCGCCAATGTTGAGGGCGGAAACGTCGACGCGAATCACATCAGGCAAATCGCGCGGCAGACAATCGATCGCGAGCGTGCGCAGGCTCTGCTCGAGCAGACCGCCAAAATTCTTGACGCCATTCGCCGTCCCTGTCGGCTCCAGCGGCACATCCGCTTCGATCATCTCATCCATCGAGACGGCGTGGAAATCGATGTGCAGCACCGCGCCCCCAATCGGCGCGTGTTGCACTTCCTGCACGAGTGCGAGGCGGTTGCTGGCTTCACCGGCAATCTCGAGTTCGACCAGGATGTTCTCGCCCGCGGCATGGCTGAGCAGCGCGTTGATCTCGCGGCGCGAGACCTGCAGCGGCTCGGGCTTGTTCGTTCGCCCCGTAGATGACCGCCGGCACTGCGCCTTCGCTCTTGATCTTGCGCACCGCCGAACGGCCCAGGGCCGTGCGACGCGTTCGCGGTGAGTTTTACTTGTTTGGCCATGGTGTCGTTTCTACTTGGGGCTCGTTGTCGATTTTGAACAGCGACGACACGGATTCGTCATTGTGGATCCGCTTGATGCCTTCGCCGAGAAGCTCGGAGACGCAAAGCACCGTGGTCTTAAATCCTTCCACGGTGCGCACAGGCGTGCTGTTGGTCGTGATTAATTCCTCAATCTGGGAGTTTTGCAACCGCGGAATGGCCAGGTCGACCAGGACGGCGTGCGCGACCGCCGGCGTAAATCTTCTGCGCACCGTGCTCCTTCAGGATGCGCGCGGCCGAGGTGAGCGTGCCGGCTGTTTCGGTCAGATCGTCCACCAGCATGACGTCGCAGCCTTCCACCTCGCCGATCACATAAAGCGCTTCCGTCTCGGTCGCGCTCTTCCGCTGCTTCGCCACGATCGCGAGGTTCGCGCCCAGCGCCTGCGAATACGCGGACGCCATTTTCAATCCGCCGACGTCCGGCGAAACAACCACCGTCTTGCCCTGCAAGATTGTGTCGCATGTACTTGATCAGACACCGGCATGGAGTAGAGGTGATCCACCGGGATATCGAAGAACCCCTGCACTTGCTGCGCGTGAAGATCCATCGTCAGGACGCGGCTCACGCCGGCGGCGTGGAGGAGATTCGCCACGAGCTTGGCCGTGATCGGCACCCGCGGCTGATCTTTGCGGTCCTGCCGGGCATAGCCAAAAAACGGGATGACCGCCGTGATGCGATCCGCGCTCGCGCGCCGCGCCGCGTCCACCATGATGAGCAGCTCCATCAGGTGCTGATTGGTCGGCGGCGAGGTCGGTTGAATGATGAAAACATCGCGGCCCGCGGATGTTTTCCTCGAAACGCACATAGGTCTCGCCGTCCGGGAAGGAGCTGATCGTGGCTTGGCCGAGCGTGGTACCGACGGCAGCGCAAATGCGGTTGGCCAACTCACGATTGGCAGAACCGCTGAAGATTTTTAGCTCGGGCTGGTGTGCGTACATGACGGGAAAAGGGGGCGCTAACTTAGGCGCGCCTGCGGACGGTTGGCAATCGCTGAATGCGCCAGCTCGCGCGGTGCGCTAGCCGCTCTTGCTGGGCCCCACGCGGCCCGGTCTTCAGCTGCCAAACGACCGGCGAAGCTTTTCCTTTTTCTCCTCGCAATCCTGTTGCAGGCGGCGGAGCTCCACCGCGAGCTGCTTCTCGATCGCGGCGGCTTCGTCGTAACTGCCGGAGCCGAGCGCCTTGCCGATCTGGTCCTTCAGAAACAGCTCCTTCTCCGCGATCTTCGCGCGGTAACTGGAATCGATCTCCGCGATCTGCTCTTTCTGTTCCTGCGTGAGCGTCACGCTCGGCACATCCTTTTGCAGCCGCTCCATCGCGAGTTCGTAGGCCGATTTCATCTTTGTCTCCTTGCTCGTACTCCTGCTCGTCCTTGGACAGCGTGCCGCGCCGCCCACGCGAAAGCAACCTGAACCTTCCCGGTGCAGAACCGCGCCAACGCGGTAAATTCACCGGCTCATGCCGGCAAAGATTCGCCTCCTCAGCACCGATTTCGACGGCACCCTCGTAGCGCACGACAGCGACCCGGTGTTCGACATTCGATGCATGCAACTCATCCACGCAGCTACAGGACGACGGCGCGCTCTGGGCGATCAACACCGGCCGCTCGGTCCAATTGCTCGAGACCGGTCTGATCGATTTCGCTTTCCCGGTGCGGCCCGATTTCATCCTCACGAGCGAGCGCGACGTCTTTCGGCCGGCGAAAAAGGGCGAGCGCTGGGAGCCCTACGGCGATTGGAACACACGGGTCGCCCGCGATCACGCGGAGCTATTCGCCTCCGCCTCCTCGGTCCTGGCGGAGGTGCTGGATTTTGTGCAGCACAAAACGCGGGCGCGCGTCCTTTACGAGCGGCACGGCGTGGAGGGCTTGATCGCGCAGGATGAAGCGGAGATGGAGCGCATCGTTGCGTTCATCGACGAAGCGCGCGCGCCGCATCCGAAGTTTCATTACCAGCGCAACACCGTGTATCTGCGTTTCTGCCACGCGGATTATCACAAGGGCGCTGCGCTCAGCGAGCTGGCGCGGCTAATCGATGTGCCGCGCGAGCACACCTTCGCGGCGGGTGATCACCATAACGACATTTCCATGCTCGATGGGCGCTACGCGCAATTCCCTGCCTGCCCGGCGAATGCGATCCCGGAGGTGAAGGAGACGGTGCGCGAGGCCGGCGGCTATGTGGCGGAAGGGGTTTGCGGCGCGGGCGTGCGGGAGGCTTTGCTCTATTTCACGACCCTCGCCGGATAGTGTCGTGCAGCAAACGCTGCGTTGTAGCGACCCCGCTCCGTCGGCGTAGGTGCGCGCTGCCTGCAGACGTAGCGCTTAACGGCGACACAGCGCCGTCGCTACGGCGCGGTCGCCGCCAACCGCAGCTCAGGCGTTTCCTCCAGCAGCTCATTCAACGGTGCCCATTGCACGTTGCTGTCCATATCGCGGAACGCGTGCAGATAAACCGCCACCGTTTCTGACGGATATTTGCCGAGCAAGAGCGCAATCGCAGACGCAATCTGCTCTTTCGGGGGGGACGCCGGGACTACCTCGACGGTGCCGTCCTCCTCATGCGCGATCCCAAGCGCATCGAGAAAATCGTTCAGCATTTGCTTGTTCGCACCCAGCAGCCATCCCTGCAGCAGATGACTGGCGAGCGTGTCGCTGACCGGCCGGCTGAGGGCGCTTTTCATCCACGCATGCCGCTCGTCGCGCGGCTTCCGCTCGATGAAGACGCCGCGCAGGTTGCGCTGGTTCGCCAGCCCCTGGATGGCCGCCTTGTAGACGGGCTTTTGTTCCTGATGCAGGAACGTGAATATTTCCCCCGCGATCGCGGGCGACATGCGCTGAAAAAGTTCGTGCGATTTCATCGCGCGGCCTCCGGTGCGATCGCCATTGGGACAACGGCCGGGTGGCCGGCTTTGCCGGCAAAACGATTGGTCATATAAGTGAGGAGCAGGACCCAAAACGTCAGCGCCAGGCTGAAGAGCGGGAATTGGAGCGACAGTGGGAGCGAATAGATCATGGCGGTGAGCGGAATCCAAACCGCCCAGGTGGTGAAGAGTGTCGGCACGACTTTGTCGCGATAAAATTCGAGGGTGAGGCTGCGTCGCACCGCCCCGAAGGAGAAGCGGCTGTTCTTCCAGTGATAGGCGAGCACTCCATAGGGGGCAGCAAAGAACACATTGTAAACGAATTGGTCGACGCAAATCTTCGCCACGATCACACCCACGGTGGCACTGTCGCCCAGCCACGCCGCGAGGCCGCGGTAGAGCAGATCGACCGAAATGCCATCGATGCCCCAGATCGCGGCGGTGAAAAGGAGGTTGCGCAGATTCTCCGGACGGACGCGGCCGCGCTGGAAAAGCGTCACGAGGAGAAGTTCGGGCAAGACCGAGGCCGCGAGGACCGTGGCCACGACCACGAATGCGATCCCGTGGGCTCGTTTGTATTCGGCCACCCGGTCGAGCAGCGTGCTGAACTCCGGGCTTGCGTAGTACGCCACGACAATCGCCAGCATCACCGCCTGCAGGAGTAAGGCCGGCGCGATGTTCGCGCGCGTCGCTTCCCAGCCGAGCGCGAGCGGATGGCGGCGTTGGCGGAGGGATGGCGCTGCCATCCGCGAACGTGTCGGCTGCACCGGCTGCGGCAACCAAATTCCTCCCCTCGCGCGCGTTCTGCGGGTTGCGTTTCGTCAGTTCCCTGCTTTCCTACACCGCTCGATATGGGAGTTCCAAAACGCAAAACATCCAAGATGCGGCTGCGCACGCGCAAGGCATCCCACCGCTGGGTGGCTCCACAGCTGAACAAGTGCACCCAGTGCGGCAGCACCGTCGCGTCGCACACCGCCTGCCCTTCGTGCGGCTACTACAAGGGCCGCCAGGTCCTCACCGTCGACGCCGGCTAGTCGCTTGTTGCGGTGGCGGCCTTTGCTGCCCGCAATTCAAGGAAACCACGGCGCCACCGCTGTTTCCGCCTTCAGTTTCGTTTTGCATTCCCGCCCGGGAGTTCGCAAACTCCCCCCTCTGTGAAAATCGCACTCGACGCCATGGGCGGCGATTTCGGGCCTCCGAACCTTGTCGGTGGCTCGGTCATGGCCCTGCGCGAGATCCCCCAGATCGACAAGCTCTACCTTGTCGGGGATAGCCCGCAGATCGAGACCGAACTCAAGAAGCTCGGCTGCAACGACCGCCGCGTCGAGATCGTGCACTCCACCCAGGTCGTCGAGATGTCCGACAAGCCGGTCGAGTCCGTCCGGCGAAAAAAAGATTCCTCCATCAGTCGCGCAGTCGACCTCGTGAAAGCCGGGAGCGCGGATGCGGTCGTGAGCGCAGGGCACACGGGCGCCGCCGTCGCCGCCACCACGATCAAGCTCCGGACGCTGCCCGGCGTGGAGCGGCCCGGCATCGCCTCCATCATTCCCACCGAGAGCAACCTCTTCGTCCTGATCGACGCGGGCGCGAACGTGGACGCGAAGCCGATGCACCTCCTCCAGTACGGCATCATGGGTTCGGTCTACTCGCGGCACGTCCTCGGTTACGAGAGGCCGAGCATTGGTCTCATGTCGATCGGGGAAGAAGACGTCAAAGGCACCGACTTCACGAAGGAGGTCTTCAAGATGCTCAAACAGAGCCAGCTGAATTTTCGCGGCAACATCGAAGGGCACGACCTCTTCGCCCACCCGGTCGAGGTGGTCGTGTGCGACGGCTTTGTCGGCAACGTTATTCTGAAAACTTGCGAGTCCGTCGGCGACGCCATTTTCAAGTGGCTCAAGCACGAGCTCTTGAAAAGCAACGTGCGCATGGCTGGCGCGTACCTGGCCCGGAACGCGTTTCGCGCCATCAGGAAAAAAGTAAACTACGAGGAATATGGCGGCTCGCCGCTCCTCGGCCTTAACGGCATCTGCATCATCGCCCACGGCTCCAGCACGCCGCTCGCGATCAAGAACGCCCTCCGGGTCGCCGGCGAGTCGATTGAACACGGGGTGAACCCGCATATCGTCGAGGAGATCCGCCGTTACCATGAAAAAAACGCCCCGCTCGAGCCCGCGATCCGCTAAACGAGCGAGCCGCACGGTCTCGGTCGTGGGCACCGGCAGCTATGTGCCGGAGCGCGTTCTGACGAACGAGGACCTGTCGGCGATAGTCGACACCACGCCGGAGTGGATCGTCACCCGCACCGGCATCCGCACCCGTCGCATTGCCGCCAAGGACGAACTGACCAGCGACATGGCCGCGCGGGCGGCGCTCGAAGCGATGGAGCAGTCCGGCGTCACCGCGGAGGAAATCGACCTCATTCTCGTCGCCACCGCCTCGCCGGACATGGTCTTCCCAGCCACCGCCTGTTTCGTGCAAACGAAGATTGGGGCCCTTAACGCCGCCTGCCTAGACGTCTCCGCCGCCTGTGCCGGTTTCCTCGTCGCCGTCGAGATCGCGCAGCAATTCATCACCTCTTCCACCTACGACACCGTCCTTGTCATCGGCGCGGAAAAGCTCACCTCGATCACGAACTGGACCGATCGTAACACCTGCGTGCTCTTTCGGCGACGGCGCCGGCGCGGCCATTCTGCAGCATCGCCACAATAGCGCCCACGGCGTCATCGCCACCCACATCGGCAGCAACGGCAACTTCAGCGACATTCTCTGGATGCCCGGAGGCGGTTGCCGCACCCCGATCACAGCCGAGAACGCCCACCAGCACCTCCAGACGATCCATATGTCGGGGAAGGACGTTTACAAACAGGCCGTCATCTCGATGCTCGATGCCTCGAAGAAGGCCCTCGATAAAGCCGGCCTCACGATCGACGACATTGCCTGCGTCATTCCCCACCAGGCCAACGTCCGGATCATCGAAGCCATCGCCGAGCGACTGAAAATCCCGCTCGATCGCTTTTTCATTAATGTCGACCGCTACGGCAACACTTCCGCTGCCGCCGTCGCCATCGCGCTCGACGAAGCCAACCGCACCGGCCGCCTGAAACCCGGCGACTACATCCTCATGGTGGTCTTCGGCGGCGGGCTCACCTGGGCCAGCACCGTCATCGAGTGGTAGGTCAGCGCCGTATGAGCTCGGCCGTGCCAGAGACGATCAACGAATACCTGGCCGGCTTGAGCAAAGAGAAAAGAGTCCGCCTTGGAAAAGCTGCGCCGCGACATCCATTCCGCGGCCCCCGGCGCGGAAGAATGCATCAGCTACCAAATCCCGGCCGTCCGCCTGCATGGGAGAATGCTGGTCGCGTTCGGCGCGGCGAAGAACCATTGCGCCTTCTATCCCGGCGCGCACCCGTTGGAGGCACACAAGGCTGACCTCAAAGGATACGATACCAGCAAAGGCACGATCCGTTTTCCGCCAGAGAGTCCCCTGCCCGCCACGCTGGTGCGCAAATTGGTGAAGGCGCGGATCGCGCAGTACGCGAAGCCGCGGCCAACATTACCTCGACTCCCGCAAGCGTTAGCGTCCGGCAACCACCGGCCTCCTTCACGGCACCGAACTTCCGGCGCGGGTGCGGACGATGACCGTGTCGCCGGTGTTGACGAACCCGTCCGTGTTGAAGTCGGCGCGGAAGTTCGTTTGGTCCGTTGCCTGGCCGGCCATGCTCCGCGTCTGGATCGCATCGCCGGCATTAACGGAGCCACTGCCGGTCGCGTCGCCGATCAGGAACCGGATCGTGACCGCGGTATCCGGCAGCACTTGGCCGAACGTGTCGGTCACGTTCGTCAGGTTTAGCGTCAGCGCCTGGGCGTTGGCCACCCCGGTGAGGTTTACCGTCATCGTGGTGCCGGCAATGATGGCACTGCCGGAGACGCTGCCGGTGCCGCTGGTGACGCTCGCATTCCCGCTCGCCATACTGTTGCTGAACGTAAACGCGATCGTGTGATTGCCGTCGCCGTCGCGGCATTCCACCCCGGCCGTGCCGCTGAGCGGCAGGTCGATATCGAACGTCCCCGCGCTCCCGTGCGTTTGGCGCGAGACGGCGGTGGCGAGCTGCAAAGGAGTACACGGCAAGGACGGCCCCTGGATCGGGACCATAATCGGCGCGCCGGTCTTGAAAAAGCCGACGGTCGCATTCGTGGCCTGCGGCGGTCGGTCGGAATCAAACCGGAAGTTGTAGAGAGTGCCCCAGCGAATCGCGTTCGCGTTCGGGTTTTGCGCGAGCGTCTCCGTGTTCCAGGCCAGGGCGCCGGAAGTTTGGTTCGATGTCCAGACCGCGTTGCTAAATCCCGCATCGCCCACGGTGCCATCATTCGGGAATCCCGGGTGATTGGGCGGGGCGTGGAACCCGATGTTGCTCACCGTGATCCCGCAGCCCAACGGCACGCTGAACGATTGAATCGCGCGATCGAGATTCTGATTATGGATGGCGTATTCATAATGCCAGACGCCGGCCGAAGGGTTGGTCACCTTGTAAACGACGAAAGCGCGCCCATCCACGCCCGGCGCGGGCTCAACCGTGCTCGAGGTCGCTCCCGTCCACGCTCCGGTGGCCGGAGTCATGCGGACCGTGGGCGCCACCGGGGTAAAAGTGAAACTCGTCGTGCCGGCGACGGTGTAACGGCGGTAGGATGCATTGTTATACATGTTGCATTCGCCAGGGTGGGTTTGGCACCACGCGTACTCCTGCGGGCTGTCGTATTGCACTTCGGCGTAATAGGTCGCGCCGGGGTTCAAGGTGGTGTTGAGATCACTGGCGTTCACGAGCAGCCGGTGCGAGCTCCCGGTGTGCGTGTGCCCGGTGTGATTCTCCGGGCGCGGACTGACGGGGAAAGCACCCGTAAATGGATTGACCCACGCGCGCGAACCCAGCGCCCCGCTATTGGTGTTGCCTTGAAACCCATTTTGACTCGCCGCGTACGGGTCAGAGCAGCCCGGCCCCAGCTTGGTCGCATTCGGGTAAGGCGTGCAGCCAAGGCTGCAGGCGTTGTCCTGGTTCGCCCCGAAAGTGTGTTTCACCCAGGACTGGCCGATTTGCTCAAAGCGTTGGTCGTTCGTCGCGCCGCCGCTCATCCGATAAAGATTCTGCGCCACGACCGAGTGATCGGGATTAGGCAACTGAAAGAAGTTATAATCCACGTTGCCGTTGTTGCAGGAGGTGGTGCCCATCGCCAGGCCCACCTGCCCCGCCGCGCTCCCCTGCTGCACCAAGCCCCCATCGTTACCCATGTTGCCCACGATGATGTCCGGCCCCGGTACCAATGTCGGAGTATCCGCCACGGGGCTGGTTCGCGCGGGCAGAGTGGACGATGTGGCCGCACCGTTGACGAAGGTGGTGACCTCGATCGGATACATGCTCGTGGTCGCCGAGATATTCCCAACCACCGCACCGGCATCCGCCGGGCGTCCCAGATTTTTCGCCAGCTCCTCGGAAATCAGGAGCCGACCGTTTTCGATCCGGAGCAAACGGGTCGCCGCGTCGTACTCGTAGAGATTTCCTTCGATGTTGAAAAAGACGAAGCCCGTTTTCCCATCGCGCACCACCAGCTCGAAACGCTCCTCCGACGACAGTCGTTCCAGAACGAGCTGATCCGCCGACGCATGCAACGGCGCCGGCAGACTTCCGCGTTTTTCCCCAACGCAATCCGATCGAACCCTGCTCCGCGCCGCGCAGAGTACTCGTTAAAGCGCAGGATCGTGAAAAAAGAATTCGGGCCCACCTCGAAACGCAGCGTGTCGCGCTCCCCCGAGGAACTCGCGCTCCCCTCCAGCCGGTCCCGATCCAGCTCCAGCACGACGCTCCCGCTCGCGACTGCCAACCGCTCACGCGTGCCGGTGTCATCCGCCGCTTTGTCCGTGCGCCATTCGAGCGGCGAATGCGACGCCGCAAAGCAAGAGCAATGAAACCGTGAAATTCTTGATCGTAAACATGAGCCTGATTCCTCTAATTGTTGCCTGCCGATGAGGATTCTCGTCGGCGGAAGGATGGATACTACAGCCGTGCGGCAAAAAGAAACGCGAAAAATCTACGGATTCTTCCGCTGCAGAGCGACGGCAAACGGGTGCAACTCCGCCGTCATCAGGCCGCCGGAGACCGCCGGATCGCCATCCATGAAAGTCCGGGCCGCCGCTTCATCCGCAGCTTCAAAAATCGCAATCCCAAACGTCTTCTCGCCCGGCTCCATCGTTCGCCCGGCGAGGATCAACTGCCCCGACGCGATCGCCTCCTGAAAACGCTTTAAGTGCCGACCCAGCACGGCGTTGTCCTCCGCCGTCCAATTCGCGTCCGCGTGCAAGCGCGGCACCAGGCGGAGCACATAGATGAACTGCTTTGGTTTCGCCGGCGCGGGAGATTGCGCGGCGAGCGGAAGCCGCGTGACGCAGATCGCCAGGGCGGCGCTGCCAATCGCGACAAGTAGCGGATATTTCATTTGGCGTCGGGACCGATGATGCAAAACAGCGGGCTTGTGTCACTTCCCTTTTGCACAGAATGAAATCGCCGCGGGCTGCGACGACATTGCGGTTGCATGACAGGCGCATTCTGCCGACGCTCGCGCGATCGATGACGATGAAGGAAGTGGCGATGAACGAAATTCCGGCGGCCGCAACTCACGGCCCGGACCCGCACGCGCCGATTCCGCGCCCGATCCGCTACATCATCGGCAACGAAGGTTGCGAGCGCTTCAGCTTCTACGGGATGCGGAACATCCTGACGGTGTTCCTCGTTTCGTCGCTCCTAATGTATCTGCCGGAGGGCGAGCGCGAGCGGGCAGCGAAGGACGTGTTCCATACCTTCGTCATCGGCGTCTATTTTTTCCCGCTCCTGGGCGGCTGGCTGGCGGACCGTTTCTTCGGCAAATACAACACGATTTTCTGGCTGAGCCTCGTCTATTGCCTCGGGCACGCCTGCCTCGCGGTCTTCGATTCGAACCGTGCGGGTTTCTACACGGGACTCGGGCTGATTGCCCTCGGCTCTGGCGGGATCAAGCCATGCGTCTCGGCGTTTGTCGGCGACCAGTTCGACCAGACCAATAAGCACCGCGCCAAGGTCGTGTTCGATGCCTTCTACTGGATCATCAATTTCGGCTCCTTCTTCGCGTCGCTTCTTGATGCCGATCTTTCTGCGGAGCTATGGCGCGAGTGTGGCCTTCGGTATTCCCGGCGCGCTCATGTTCATCGCCACCATCATTCTGTGGCTGGGCCGCCGGAAGTACATCCGAGTGCCACCGGCGCCGCCAAATCCACATTCCTTCCTCAACGTCTCGCGCACGGCGCTCGCTTCCGGCACGCCCGGCCGGGTCCTTGCCATGAGCGGCGTGGCGGCGGCGATCGGGGCGTTTCTGCTCATTCCGACGTTCGGATTTGTGATCGCAGCCTGCCTCGCGCTCGTGGCGGTGATCGGCTTCGGCGGCGCGGGTGTTTGGCTGCAGCTCGAAGCGGCACGCAGCCGACATCCCGACGAAGCGATCGCGGGGGTGCGCGCAGTCTTGCGGGTGCTGGTGCTCTTCGCGCTCGTGACGCCTTTCTGGTCGCTCTTCGACCAGAAAGCTTCCACGTGGGTGCTGCAGGCGAACGCGATGAGCAAGCCGCACTGGTTTCAATCCTCGCAAATGCAGGCCCTCAATCCGCTGCTGGTGATGCTCCTCATCCCGTTCAACAACCTGGTGCTTTACCCGGCCCTGCGACGGTTGGGCTACCAGGTGACCGCGCTGCGACGCATGACGGCCGGCATCGCCTTTTCCGGGCTCTCGTGGATCGTGGTCGGCGCCATGCAAGTGGTGCTCGACGGCGGGAGCGTGTTTTCGATCACGTGGCAGGTGCTGCCGTATGCGCTCCTCACCTTTGGCGAGGTGCTGGTGTCCGCGACCGGTCTCGAGTTCGCCTACAGCCAGGCGCCACCAGCGATGAAGGGGGTGATCATGGCCTTTTGGAGTTTGTCCGTCACGATCGGTAATCTGTGGGTGCTGGTGGTGAACGCAGGCGTGCAAAATCCCGGCGTAATCGACTTCATCAAGTCGAGCGGCTTCGGCGTGACGGCGTTTCAGATGTTCTTTTTCGCGGTGTTTGCCTTCGCCGCCGCGCTCGCTTTCGGGCTTGTGGCCCGCCGGTATCCGGTAGCGGACCACTACCGGAGGGCATAGCGGACAGCGCAAGTCCAGTCCCGTCCATCCGGTCCAAAACTCCACCGATGGCAACTACCCCAGCTTGCGCTACTTTCTGCGCATGCTGATCGAAACTCACGCCCATCTCGATTACCCGGATTTCGTTTCCGATTTCGATGACGTGCTGCAACGCGCAACGGATGCCGGCGTGACCCGGGTTATCACCATCGGCACATCGATCGAAAGCAGCCGGCGGGCGGTGGAACTGGCCGAACGGCACGGGAACATTTTGGCCGTCATCGGTGTTCATCCAACCACCGCCGACGAGGCGGGCGACGATGTGATCGCACCGTTGCGCGAGCTGGCGCAAAGCCGCCGCGTGGTGGCGATCGGCGAGACCGGACTGGATTATCATCACCTGCCGAGCCTCGCGGCGGCGAAGGAGAAAAATGTGCAGGTCTTTGCGCGGACATTGCAAGGCGAGACGGAGGAGGAGATCGAGGCCGGGCTCCACGATGGTTCGTACAAGGCGAAGCAGGCGAGTTTGTTCGAGCAACAACTCGATCTCGCGATGGAGCTGGGGCTGAATGTGGTGATCCACCAGCGCGACGCGTGGGAGGACACACTGGACTTGATGCGGCCGTACGAGGGGAAGTTGCGCGGCGTTTTCCACTGCTTCGGCGGCACTCTCGAGCAGGCGCAGGACGTGATCGCAGCCGGGCATCTGGTTTCGTTTACCGGCATCGTGACGTTCAAGAACGGCACGGAGGTCCTTGAGGTTGCGGCGCAGTTGCCGCTGGGCGATTTCATGGTGGAAACGGATTGTCCCTATCTCGCGCCGGTGCCGTTTCGCGGACAGCGCGCGGAACCGGCGCACACGCGGCTGGTCGCGGAATCGATCGCGATCGCGCGCGGCGTGACACTCGAAGAGGTTGCGAACGCCACGACCGCAACCGCGGAGGCGTTTTTCCGATTCAATCGCTGATGAGGCTCTCCGGTAGTTCGATTTTTCGCGCTGCCTGCAGCGGCGCGGCGGTGCTGCTCCTGGCATCCTGCGCCACGCGCGATACGCGCCACCGCATCGTGGTGAGCTTGCCAGACCAGCGCATGGTGGTGCTGGACGAAGGCGTGCCGATGGCAACCTTCCCGGTCTCGACTTCGAAGTTCGCGATCGGCGACGCTCCCGGCAGTCGCGGCACGCCTCTGGGCGAATTGGAGGTCGCGAAAAAGATCGGGAGTGGCGCGCCCGCCGGTGCGGTCTTCAAGAGCCGGCGCCGGACCGGCGAAGTGCTGGCGCCAGACGCGCCGGGGCGGGATCCGATTGTGTCGCGAATTCTCTGGCTGCGCGGGCTGGAACCACAGAACGCAAACGCCTATGGCCGTTACATCTACATTCACGGAACGGCCGAAGAACGCAGCATTGGCCAGCCGGCGAGCTACGGTTGCGTGCGAATGCGCTCGCGGGATGTGATTGCGCTCTACGACGTGGTCGGCTACGGAGCGCGGGTGTCGATCGTGAATGCACCGCTCGCCGCCGTGTTGCCAACGGTGGCCGCGCCAGCCACAGAAACCGCGGCCAACGAGCTGGTGCCCGCTGGGCGAAGTCGCTCCGCTCTGTCCGCGCAGTAAAGACTGTTCGACGCTGCCTTAAGGCAGCTTCCCGAGGTGCTCCTGCGCACAGCGGCTCGCGAACGCTTGAATGTCCGCGTCGACCATGATGCGCACGAGCTCGTCGAAACGCACTTTCGGTTCCCAGTCCAGCACGCGCTTCGCCTTCCCCGGATCGCCGATCAAAAGATCGACTTCCGCCGGACGTTCGTAGCGCGGGTCGTGCTTCACGAACTCCTGCCAATCGAGATCGGCGCGCGAAAATGCCGCTTCGACAAACTCGCGCACGGTGTGGGTCTCACCCGTCGCGAGGACGAAATCGTCACCCTCGTCATGCTGGAGGATGCGCCACATGCCCTCGACGTAGTCGGGCGCGTAACCCCAGTCGCGTTTCGCGTCCAGATTGCCGAGGAAGAGCTCTTTCTGCAGGCCGTGTTTAATCGCGGCCACCGCCCGCGTGATCTTGCGGGTGACGAAAGTCTCGCCGCGCCTTGGGCTCTCATGATTGAAGAGGATGCCATTGCTGGCATGGAGGCCGTAGCTTTCGCGATAATTCACCGTGGCCCAGTAAGCGAAAACTTTGGCGACGCCATACGGGCTGCGGGGCCAGAAAGGCGTCGTCTCTTTCTGCGGCACGTCCTGCACTTTCCCAAACATTTCGCTCGATGACGCCTGATAAAAGCGGGGTTTGATGCCGGTTTCGCGCATCGCCTCGAGAATTCGGATCGCGCCGACTCCGGTAACGTCGGACGTGTACTCGGGGATGTCGAAGCTCACGCGGACGTGGCTTTGCGCCCCGAGATGGTAAATCTCATCGGGCTTCAATTCGTAGAGAAGCTTCACGAGGCTCACCGAATCGCTGAGATCACCGTAGTGGAGGAAAAGGCGGACGCCGTTGATATGCGGATCGGCGTAGAGATGGTCGATCCGCGCCGTGTTGAACGTGCTGGCGCGGCGGATGATGCCGTGAACTTCGTAGCCTTTCTCGATCAGCAAATCGGCGAGATAACTGCCGTCCTGCCCCGTGATGCCTGTGATGAGTGCCTTCTTCATGTGATGCAGTGCGCCAGCGGACGCGGCGAATTGGGTAGCACGAACTACGCCGGTTGCACGTCGAAAAGCGCAAGCGCTTCGCGCTGGGCCACGATCAGGTCGGCGATGCCTTTGCGGCTGAGTGCAAGCATCGCGGCAAGTTCGTCAGCGGAAAAGGTCGCCTCTTCGCCGGAGCCCTGCAGTTCCACGAGTTCGCCCTGCTCGGTCGCAACGACGTTGAAATCAACTGTCACCGCTTTGTCTTCCTCGTAATTCAAATCCAGGACCGGCACGCCATCCAGGATGCCGGCACTGACGGCGGCGACGAGTGAGCGGAGCGGCGGCGCCGAGAGTTTCTTTTGCCCGACCAAATTCTGGCACGCGACGGCGACCGCCAGGCTCGCACCATTGATGGCGGCAGTCCGTGTGCCCCCGTCGGCCTGCAGCACGTCGCAATCGATCCACATCGTGCGCGGCCCGAGTTTCTCGAGATCAACCACCGCACGAAGGGCGCGCCCGATTAATCGCTGGATTTCGCTGCTGCGGCCGTCGAGCCGGCCTTTCGAGATGTCGCGCGGCTTCCGCGAATTCGTGGAATACGGGAGCATCGAGTATTCGGCGGTGAGCCAGCCGCCGGTGACCCCCTGCTCCTTCATCCAGCGCGGCACACCCTCCTCCACCATCACACCGCAGATCACCCGCGTGTACCCCATTGCAACCAAAACGGATCCAGTCGCTTGCGGCGCAATGCCGACCTCGAAGCTGACCGGGCGAACCTGATCCGGTGCGCGACCATCAAAGCGTGCCATGGCGCAGGTTAGCCTACGCGGCCGACCGCGCGACCGTAAAGTTGCGCTCCCGGCGCCCGCCGCTCCAAGTGGTCAGGCACGGCCGCGTGCGCCATAAATTACAGTAATTGAGCGGAGGTCCCCGTTGACGGAGTCCCTGACTGCACTACTCTGACGATCGGCCAGGAGATGGCGGCCGCAGATTTTTCGAAAAAGTTTGCGAAAGTCAGTTGACGGGATCGTTGACTCCGCTATTTTCGAAACCCCGCCAGAAACGGGGCTCCCGAATGCGCAAGCACGCACGGAGTGGGTTCTTCGGTATTTTGGGACTGCAAATTGGACTCAATTTTGTCCCGGCATGATGAACCGGAAACGTGGATTCTTCGTCGGAAGACAGAGTTGGGTTTTTTTGTCGCCCGAATACCTGAGACCGCTGGTTCTTTGACATCTACATACAGGGTAGTAAAAACAACTTTTAAGAGCTGAGTCTGAAAAGAACGACCGGGACGGTAAGATGTCCGGTCCGAGAGTTTCAGTTATCAAAGATTTCCGTCGGATTCGAAAGACGCGGATACAGATTGATCAAGCTACAAAGAGCACATAATGGATGCCTTGGTGCCAATAGG
Source organism: uncultured Verrucomicrobiae bacterium (assembly GCA_963844275.1). Taxonomy (GTDB): domain Bacteria; phylum Verrucomicrobiota; class Verrucomicrobiia; order Chthoniobacterales; family UBA10450; genus JACCTI01. Next base: position 1,132,459 of record CAWJNS010000010.1, on the reverse strand, counting down.
CGATGAAGGACGTGATAAGCTGCGATAAGCTTCGGAGAGCGGCAAATACGCTTTGACCCGGAGATTTCCGAATGGGGTAACCTGAGCGGGAGTAACACCTGATCGAGTTTCTGTGAATACATAGCAGCAACATCGCGACACCCGGTGAAGTGAAACATCTCAGTAACCGGAGGAAAAGAAAGCGAAAGCGATTCCGTAAGTAGTGGCGAGCGAAAGCGGAACAGCCCAAACCACCAGCTTGCTGGTGGGGTTGTAGGAGCCCGATGTGGCAGTGCAACGATTAGATGAAGCGAATGGAAAATCGCTCCAGAGAGGGTGACAGGCCCGTAATCGAAAATCCGAGCACGCCTAGGGAATTCCTGAGTAATGCGATACAAGTGAAACTTCGCATGAATCTGCGCCGACCACGGCGTAAGGCTAAATACTAATTGGCGACCGATAGTGAACAAGTACCGCGAGGGAAAGGTGAAAAGAACCGCTGTGAGCGGAGTGAAATAGTATCCTGAAATTATGTGCCTACAAGGTGTCAAAGCTCCGCAAGGAGTGATGGCGTGCCTTTTGCTTAATGAGTCTGCGAGTTAGTGTCAGTGGCAAGCCTAAGTCGTTCTGCGACGGAGGCGAAGCGAAAGCGAGTCCGAAATGGGCGACCATAGTCGCTGGCAGTAGACCCGAAGCCGAGGTGATCTACCCATGAGCAGGTTGAAGGCTGCTTAACCGCAACTGAAGGACCGAACCCGTGAAGGTTGAAAACTTCTGGGATGACTTGTGGGTAGGAGCGAAAGACTAATCAAACCCGGTGATAGCTGGTTCTCCCCGAAATAGCTTGAGGGCTAGCCTCGTGTGCTGACCTGCGGAGGTAGAGCACTGGATGAACTAGGGCCCATACCAGGGTACCGAATTCAATCAAACTCCGAATGCCGCAGGGTGTAACACGGGAGTCAGTGCGTGAGGGATAAGCTTCGCGCGCGAGAGGCAAACATGCCAGACCAGCAGCTAAGGTGCCCAAATACCGTTCAGTGGAAAGGATGTGAGATTGCTTAGACAATGAGGATGTTGGCTTAGAGGCAGCCATCATTTAAACAGTGCGTAATAGCTGACTCATCGAGTGATCTCGCGCCGAAAATGATTGGCGATAAGCGGTATACCGAAGCTCTGGAAGACGATGTGGTTTCGACCAGTCGGATTGGTAGGGGAGCGTTGTAGCGACATTGAAGCAGGAGCGGAAGCAACTGTGGAGTTTCTACAAGTGAGAATGCAGACATGAGTAGCGACAAGACAGGTTAAATTCCTGTCCGCCGTAAACCCAAGGTTTCCTGGGGAAGGTTCGTCCTCCCAGGGTTAGTCGGGACCTAAGTCGAGGCCGAAGGGCGTAGGCGATGGACAGCAGGTTTAATATTCCTGCACCGGCTGTGGTTAAGTGTAGATGTGACATATGAGATGGAGAAGAGCCGTCGATTGAAAGTGACGGTCCCGCAAGGGGACGTGGAGGCTACGGCCAAAGCGGATTCTTTAAAACTCGCATCAAGAAAACCAATTACATGTTCCCACGGTTGCCCGTACCGTAAACCGACACAGGTGGGTGGGTAGAGTATACCCAGGCGCGTGAGTGAAACCTCGTTAAGGAACTCGGCAATCTAGCCCCGTAACTTCGGAAGAAGGGGTGCCTCCGCAATGGAGGTCGCAGTGAAATGGGTCAACCGACTGTTTAACAAAAACACAGCACTCTGCTAAGTCGTAAGACGACGTATAGGGTGTGACACGTGACCAATGCGGAAAGATTACGGTAAGAGGTTAGCCGCAAGGCGAAGCTTCGAGCCCAAGTCCCCGTGAATGTCGGCCGTAACTATAACGGTCCTAAGGTAGCGAAATTCCTTGTCGGGTAAGTTCCGACCTGCACGAATCGTGTAACGAGTTGACCGCTGTCTCAACGAGGAGCTCAGCGAAGTTGTAATGGCGGTGAAGATGCCGCCTACCCGCAGCAGGACGGAAAGACCCTATGCACCTTTACTGTACGCTGTTACTGTTGTTTTCGATTTTGATGCTTAGCGTAAGTGGGAGACTGTGATTCGGACCTTTCGGGGTTTGATGAGTCGCCAATGAAACACCACCCTTCGAAATTGGAATAATCTAACCTCTCGCCATTATCTGGCAGAGGGACACTGGCAGCCGGTCAGTTTTACTGGGGCGGTATCCTCCCAAAGAGTAACGGAGGAGTACGAAGGTTGGCTCAGCCTGGTTGGCAATCAGGTGACGAGTATATGGATATAAGCCAGCTTAACTGTGAGACCCACAAGTCGAGCAGATGCGAAAGCAGGTCCAAGTGATCCGGTGGTTGAATGTGGAATTGCCATCGCTCAACGGACAAAAGGTACGCTAGGGATAACAGGCTGATCCTGCCCAAGAGCTCATATCGACGGCTGGGTTTGGCACCTCGATGTCGGCTCATCACATCCTGGGGCTGGAGAAGGTCCCAAGGGTCCGGCTGTTCGCCGGTTAAAGTGGTACGCGAGCTGGGTTCAGAACGTCGCGAGACAGTTCGGTCCTTATCCGCTGTGGGCGCAGGAGAATTGAGGGGTTCAGACCTTAGTACGAGAGGACCGGGTCTGACGAACCGCTGGTGTTCCAGTTGTCGTGTCAACGGCATTGCTGGGTAGCTATGTTCGGAAAGGATAAGCGCTGAAAGCATCTAAGCGCCAAGCCTCTCCCAAGATGAGTTCTCCCTGAAGAGTCGTGGTAGACCACCACGTTGATAGGTCACTGGTGTAAGTGCAGTAATGTGTTCAGCTAAGTGGTACTAATAACTCGTTCGGCTTGGTCATTTACTTTTCAATTAACCCGCCGCGTCGGGCGCAAACCTGATGCGGCGGCAAATTGAGGGGAATGACTTTTAAAACAAAACGAAGCCTTAAGATTGCGGACACTGTCCCTGTATGTAGATATCAGAGAATCGGCGACTGGTTCTTTGCAGAAAGAAGACGACGAAATGCGTCACCAGAATCGGAGCCGAATGGCGTCTCGCTGCGACAGCAGCGAGACCGCCAGCGCGGCTCGGGCCTCTGGTGATCATAGCGCAGTGGCCCCACCCGTTCCCATTCCGAACACGGAAGTGAAACGCTGCAGCCCCGATGGTAGTGCATCTATAGGTTGTGCGAGAGTAGGACGTCGCCAGAACGAAGCGCCCGGTGAGTTTATCTCATCGGGCGTTTTGCTTTTTGGAGCCCGTTCGCCGGCGGCCAAGGTTGCGCGCGTCTGCGCGCGTTGACCGCCATCCGGCCATGTTGGCATGCTCGGCGCTCTTAGACGATGGCTTATATTTCCCATCTTCCGCCCTGGCTCTGCGGTGTCATTATCGTCGGCTGCTTTGTTCTGCTCGCGGTTGCTCGGCTTGCCGATTTTTCAGTGGCTCATCGCTGGTCGGCTTCGCCTGACGGAGGAGATGAACAACGACATCATCTTCTTCGCCTCAGCGATCGCGGTCTTTTACAGCCTGACAGTCGGATTGATCGCGGTGGGCGTATGGACGACTTACAGCGAGGTCGAGAATACTGTCTCCGCCGAGGCGACAGCGATCGGCTGCTTTTATCGCGACATCAGCGGGTATCCGGAGCCGACGCGCAACCGGCTGCAGACGCAGGTTCGCGACTATACCGTTTTTCTGATCGAACAGGCCTGGCCCGCGCAACGACGCGGACAAGTCGACCGACGATGCCACGCGTCGGCTGAGCACGCTCGAGCAGGAACTGGTGGGTTTGAACCGGCCACGCTCGGCCAGCAGGTTCTTCATGCGGAAACGTTCCATCAGTACAACGAAGTCGCCGGCCTGCGGCGTCAACGATTGCATGCCATTGGCGGTGGTCTGCCCTCCGTCATGTGGTCCGTGGTCCTGATTGGGGCGTTCCTGACGATCAGCGTGACTTACCTGCTCAGGATGCAGCGCAGCGTCCACTTCGTGCTGACGGCATTTTTCGCCATGTTCATCGGGCTGGTCGTCTTCGTCATCGCCAGTCTGGATCAACCGCTGAGTGGTCCGCTCGCGATCGATTCTGGCCCCTATCAACTCGTCCTGGATCGGCTGATAGATCTGAAATAGTGCCGTTGTTTGTGTGGCGGACCCTCCCCTGCGAAGAAATTAGATTCGCACGCTCGAATGAGCGGTCGGTCAACGGCGGCGGCCGCTCGTTCCGCCAAAGATCCCGCCGAGCAAACCGCGAATCACCTGGCGTCCAAGCTGACTGCCGGCGGCGCGCATCGCACTTTTGGCCATGGTGGTCGCGACGGAATCGTGGATCGCGCCGCGCGGCCCGACCGTTGGCTCAAAGATCGACCCGACCTTGCCCAGGATGGATTGCTGCGCTCCCGCCGCCGCGTTGGGTGAAGCTGTAGTAGCGGGAGCTCCGGCTGTTTTTTCGGCCGCACGCGCCTGTAGCTTCTCGTAAGCCGACTCACGATCGACAGCCTTCTCGTAGTGTCCAGCGATGGCGGATGAATCGATAATCTTCTTCCGTTGCTCCGGCGTGATCGCCCCGAGCTGGCTTTTCGGCGGAACAATCTTGGCGCGCTCGACCACACTCGGCTTTCCGTCTTCCTCCAACATCGAAACAAGCGCTTCGCCGACTCCCAGCTCGGTCAGAACCTGCTCCACCTTCAGTTTTGGATTTTGCCGAAAAGTTTGGGCCGCAGCCTGCACGGCTTTCTGATCCCGCGGCGTGAAAGCGCGCAAGGCATGTTGCACCCGGTTGCCTAACTGACCGAGGACAACGTCCGGAATATCGAGCGGGTTCTGACTGACAAAGTAAACCCCCACACCTTTTGAGCGAACCAGCCTGACGACCTGCTCGATCTTCTCCTCGAGCGCTTTCTCGATGTCGGCAAAGAGGAGATGCGCTTCGTCGAAAAAGAAGACCAGCTTGGGCTTCTCCACGTCGCCCACTTCAGGCAGCCGCTCGAATAATTCCGACAAGAGCCAGAGCAAGAACGTCGCGTAGACCTTGGGCGACTGCTGCATCAACTTTTCCGCCGCGAGAATGTTGATCACCCCGCGCGAGCCTTGCGTTTGGATTAGATCGTCGAGATCGAGCGCGGGCTCACCGAAAAACTTGTCCGCGCCCTGGGATTCCAACGCCAGGAGATTACGCTGGATCGCGCCCGCGCTCGCGGCGGAAACATTGCCGTATTTCGTCTTAAACTCGTCCGCGTTGTCGGCTACGTCCTGCAGCATCGAGCGCAGATCCTTCAGGTCGAGCAGCAGCATTCCGCTGTCGTCCGCGATCTTGAAGACCATGTTCAAGACACCTTCCTGGGTGTCGTTCAAGTCGAGCAAACGCCCGAGCAGAAGCGGTCCCATCTCGGAAACGGTCGCGCGCACTGGATGTCCGTTCTCGCCGAAGACGTCCCAGAAAACCACCGGCGAAGATTCGCCCTTGAAGTCGGCAATGCCGAGTTCCTTCGCGCGCGCGATGACTTTTGGATTATCGCCGCCCGCCTGGCTAATTCCCGCCAGGTCTCCCTTCACATCGGCCATGAAGACGGGGATTCCGCGGGCGCTAAAGTTCTCCGCCAGCGTCTGGAGGGTAACAGTCTTGCCAGTGCCCGTGGCCCCCGCAATGAGCCCGTGGCGATTTGCCATGCGGGGAAGGAGGTAAACCGGCTGTTCGCCCTGTGCGATGAGAATGGGTTCAGTCATGCCCACGCATTGTGCCCGGAGGCCGCCAATCTCGCGATTAGAAAATCTCGATTGCTTCAGCGCGGCGTCGCGATTTCGGCACCGCTGAACTCCACCGCAACGTCAGCGAGCGGCTCCGCGGGCGCGATATCCACCGGAGCGGGTTCAATCGAGCGAATCTCAAAACGACCGGTTCCATGCTCGGTGTTGAGCGTCACCACGTCGCCGACGGCTCGTCCCAGCAATGTCTGCCCGATCGCCGTCTGGTAGGAAATCACGCCTCGTTCCGGTTCGCTATCCCACGCGCCGAGGATCGTGTAGGTATCCTCCGTGCCGGCGGCCACGTCCCGCAGCGTCACGATCGTGCCGATTGACACCTGGGTTGTATCCGGATTCTCGAAATTTGTCCCCCGCGCGCGGTGCAGCATCGTTTCGAGTTCCGATTTTCGCCGCATGAGCACAGCCTGCATTTCTTTCGCGGCCTTGAATTCGAAGTTCTCACGCAAGTCGCCGTAGGAACGAGCCACGCCGATCTCCTTGCTGTTTTCGGGAATCTTCTTGTTCACCAGTTCCTCGTATTCAGCCTTGCGCTTATCGAGGCTGCTCCAGGAAACGACCAGCGATTCGATTTTCTCCTCTTTCTGCTCACCCGTGATCACCGTCTCGAGCTCGGGATAGATCTTGATGATGCGCGCGAGCAGGGAACGCTTCGTCAGTTCGTCAAACACCGGCGTCAGCATCAGGCGGCGCATGGCATCACGAGCCACGCTCGGCTCGACGCCGGTCACGATGTCGGGAATCAACTCGCGATCGTCGAGCACCAGATCGCGCAGCTTGCTGCCGCGGCTGTTTTCGTTGTGCTGATCGCGCTCCAGCGCGGAGAGAATGGCGCCGAGCAGCTCAGGCGTAATCAAGTCGCGCCATTCGGCGTCCCGTTCGCGGCACAACCACATCAGCGTCTCGCTCGTCAGCGAATGCTCGCGGATGCCGCGCTCCAGAAACGCGCGTAGTTCCGCCTCCTGGCCCGTCTCCGCAAAAACGCGCGGGATCTGGGCCACCGCGCGCGCATGATTTCCTTGCATCAGTTGAAACGCGCGCACCGTCCAGGCGGGACCGAGTGCCGTGGGCAGGACGTGCAGCACCCGCCGCTCCTTCGCCGACGGGAGCTTGGGCAGTATCATCCCTAGCCTTGCCTCCTCGCTGGCAATAACGCTCTGCACCGTCAGCTCCGGGCTCGTGCTCTGCAATTCCGGGCAGCGCTCCATCAGATCGTCCCGCGCCATCAGCAATTCGATCACAAGCGCGGGGTTAAACCGCAGGTTTTTCTGCGCCGCCTGCTCGATCGAGTCGATCACCGGCTGCAGCTGCGCCACCGGCTCCTTGAATTCGTGATGGAACTTGATGATCTGATCGAGCGCGGCCGCCTGTTCTTTCGGCTGACGGGCCTGATTGAAAAACGTCACCAGCTCGTCCGAGCGCGAAACCTTTTCCGTCCGCAACTGGATCGGTTCCGTCTTCTTGGACGGGAGATGGAAGAATCCTTCCTTTTTCAGTGCCTTCGTGGTCGAACTCCACCAGCGCTTCCATTCGGCTTCGCTGAACAGGTCGCCGATCATGAGCTGGCTGATCTGGCTGACCGTGGCCGAGCCGCCAAGGCTGTCGAGGACGTTTCGGACGATGCCGGCCGGGTCCGTCTTGAGCATTTTCTTCACTCCCGGCAGGTCGATCGCCTTCCGCGCGAGAAAGTGCGTGGGGGAGATCACCGCCAGGTTCTCGGCGGCATACCCGAGTTGCATGGCATGGGCTTTCTTGCCTTGGAAATCAATCACGATCTGGTTGAGCAACAGGTTCCACTCGGCGACCCGGCCGAAGCCCCAGCTCTTGTGCAGGCAGTAGGTTCCGGGCTTTAAATTTTCCAGCTGATCGGCTGCCTTGGGCGTTAGCTTTCCTGATTCAATGAGCTTCTCGAGTTCCGCATCCATTTTAGAGGTGCAGAAACTACGGCGAAGCTGGTGCTCCGGCTAGGGAAAACTCCCGTCACGCTTTTTCCGTTTCTCGGAGCGGGTGACGCTTGGCACGGTGGACGACTGGATTTATAAACCGGCGTGCTGAATTACATCTGGCTCGCGCTCATCGTATTGGCGGTGACCATCGGCGGCTGGAACGACAAGCTCAAGGAAGTCACGGACGGCGCGTTCGACGGGGCGAAGACGGCGGTCACGATTGCGCTGGGGTTAATCGGCCTCATGGCACTGTGGCTGGGCTTGATGCGGCTCGCGGAGCGTTGTGGGCTGGTGCAACGGATCGCGCGCGGGCTGCGCCCGGTGATGCGGCGGTTATTTCCCGACGTCCCGCCCGATCACCCGGCAATGGGATCGATGTTGATGAACATGGCGGCCAACATGCTCGGCCTCGGCAACGCCGCGACCCCGCTCGGGTTGCGGGCGATGCGCGACCTTGAGTCATTGAATCCGCGGCCGGGCGTCGCCAGCAATGCCATGTGCACTTTTCTCGCGATCAACACCAGTTCGGTGCAGTTGATTCCCGTCACCGCGATCGCGCTGCTGGCAGCGGCCGGGTCACAGAATCCCAGTGCGATCGTGGGAACGGCGCTGATGGCGACCATCTGCTCGACAGCAGTCGGGATTGCGGCCGTAAAGTTCCTGGAAAAACTACCGGCGTTCCGGCTCGCCAAGGTCGAGCCGCGCATCGATCGCTCGGCCGCGATCGGCGAGCCGGAGATCGCCCCAACCCCGGCAGAGGCCCTGCCGATCGAGGCACCGGTGGCGCGGACACCGTGGTGGGGGTCCGCCTTGCTCACGGGGCTTGGCCTCTTCTTCGCGGCACTTTTTGTGAAGATGGTCTGGCCCGCCGTCTACGGGCTAACGCTCGCGCCGGAGACGGCCGGTCAGGGCATTTTCGTCCGCAGCGTCAACGCCATCTCGCTGCTCGCGATTCCGTTTCTGCTGAGCTTCTTCCCTGTCTACGCGGCGACGCGAGGGGTAAAGGTTTATGAAGAATTTGTCGAGGGGGCGAAGGAAGGGTTTGGCGTCACCCTGAAGATCATTCCCTTTCTGGTCACGATGCTGATGGCGATCAACATGTTCAAAGGGGCGGGCGGGATCGATCTGCTGACCCGCGTCCTCACGCCGGTGCTGGCGCCGCTGCAATTCCCGCCGGACCTCCTGCCGCTCACCCTGATGCGGCCGCTCAGCGGCGGCGCCAGCCTCGCCATTCTCGCCGAGACGATTCAGCGGCTGGGGCCGGACAATCTCGTCACGCTGATGGCCGCGACGATCTTCGGCAGCACGGAAACCACCTTCTACGTCGTGGCAGTGTATTTCGGCGCCGTCGGAGTGAAACAGACCCGGCATGCGATCCCAGCGGGGCTCCTCGCCGACCTCGCGGGCGTGATTGCAGCGGTGATCATCTGTCGGGCGGTGTTGGGCTAAGACAGCCCGAAGACAAAGCGGGCTGAATTTTTCCTCGCCAGTGGGGTCTCGCAGTTTCTAAGGTCTGCCTTTCGTTCATCCATGATCCAGCGCGACTACCTCATCATCGGCAGCGGCATCGGCGGCGCCAGCGTTTGCGAAGGCATCCGCAAATACGACAAACGCGGCAGCGTCACGCTCGTGGGGGCGGAGAATTCTCTCCCCTACAGGCGCTGGATGCTTTCGAAGGCTTTTCTGCGGGACAAAACGGCCGCCGTCAAAAAGCTCACGCACCTCGAGACCAACTGGTACGAGAACAACAAAATTGAGACGCGACTCGGCGCGATGGTGACGCAGCTCAATATCGAGCGCCGTCTCGCGGTGCTGGGCAACGGCGAGACGATCGAGTTCAACAAGGCGTGCCTCGCCATGGGCAGCCGCCCGGTGCGTCCGCCGGTGGCAGGCATCACCCTGGGCAACGTCATTTATCTCCGGACCACCCGGGACGCTCTCGCCTTGCGCGAGATGGCCAGCCTGGAGAAGACCGTCGTCATCGTCGGCGGTGGATTGCTGGCCTGCGAGGTGGCTTCGAGCCTGCGGCAGATGAAATTCAAGGTCAGCATGATGCATCGCCACGCCAATCTCCTGAACCGCTACGTCGATCCCGAAACGGGCGCCTGGATCACCGGTTGCTTTGCCAAGCACGGGGTGACGCTGCTGATGGGTCAAAGCCTGAACGGCTTTGAGGGCAAGACGGTGCTGCGAAATATCCAGACCAAGAGCGGCGACCGCGTCGCGGCCGGAGTCGCAATCGTCGCCTGTGGCGCGGAGGCGAATCTCGATCTCGTGCGAAACACTCCGCTCTCCGGCCCGCACGGTTCACCGGTGACCGAGTATCTCGAAACCGAAGAGAAAGGCATCTACGCGGTCGGCGATCTGGCGTTCTACCCTGACCGCATCATGGGCGGAATGCGACGCCAAACGCATTGGGAAAATGCCCGCGAGCAGGGCCTGGTGGCCGGCGCGAACATCACCGGCAAGAAGCGCATTCGTTACGAGCAGATCCCCTATTTCTGGACGGAAATCTTCGATCTGAAGATCGACTTCGTTGGTGATTTCAGCCTGCAACCGACGCGCGTGGATTTGCGCGGCGCGCACGCCAAGAAGAAGTTCGTGGCCCGTTACTATCAAGGCGATCGTTTGCGCGGCCTGCTGCTGTGTGGGGCGACGCCCAAGGAAGTCGAGGCCGCGAAGACCGAGTTGCGCACCGCGCTCGGCAAATAAAGGCCGGCCGCGATCTAGAACGTCGGAAGCTCCAGCGCCGGATTGCTCACCCGCACAAGCTTCCAATCCCAAGGCCATCGAGTTTGGCGACGCCAGCGCAGTTCGAACGGTTCGTCCAGGCCGTTGACGCGGGCGCGGATGAAATCAGTCACCTCGTTCGGGTCCGCCTCGAAGTCACGCGAGCGCGCCAGCGTGCCTTCATCACCCGCGACACGCGTCACAGGAAGCGGCGCCTCGATCCGCGTGTGTCGCGTGTAGGCCAGCACCTGGCGCAATCGCGCAAGCACGAGCGTCCGGTCGTGCCCCCATTGATCCTGGTAATCGGTGGCCAGGAATTCGCCGATGTCCGACCAGTCTTTCGTTTCGAGCGCCCTCAGCAAATGCGAGCTGTGGAGGGTAACCTGACGTTCGGGCTGCCACAGTTGAAAGAGCCAGATACCGGCCAAGGCCGCGAGCACGAGGCCGGCGAAGAATCCGTTTCGGAACGAGATCGGCATCCAGCAACCTATATGGGTCGGGGCCCGACCGCTCGGCAATCCTCGTCATTGCTCGGACCGGATTCCGATTGACTCTGCGAGATCAAACCGGCATGAAGCGTGCTGAATTTCCCCCATTCTTCGCTTATGCTGTTCTCCATCGGTTTTTTCGCCATCGCTCTCACCACGGTTGCGGGTTGCGTCTGGTGGGCATGCATCGGCGACCAAGACCAGAGCTGACAGCCGCCAACCTATGCTCGATCACGAAGACCTGAAGTGGATCGCCACCACTTCGACCGAGCTGAATTCGATGCTGCAACAAATCTCGCGCTATTCCGATCTCGCGCGGCAGCACAAAGGCGAACACAACTACATCGAGACTGCTCGGCGAGCAGAGTCGAAGTTGCGAGCAAAACCGCCCAGGCGCTTTTCGATCGCGTCACCTCGGCGATTCTGGCCGGCGCGGCCAGAGCGCGCCCCATCGGCTCGCAGCCCGACCTTTCCACCTTCCTTCTCGGTTTTGCCCCCGCCCGGCGTCGCGGGCGAACTGCCGCCGAAACTGCCTCCCAAACGCGGCGCGAAGCAAGTCATCGCCCCAGCCACAGCTGGTCGCTGCGGCAGGCGACGAGGCGACCGACCGAGATCAAGGTCCTGAACGAAAAGGGCAAACGGGAGCTGATCCTGCTGGTGGACGATGAAACCGAGATTTCGGACCTCGCCTCCGCCATGCTGGCCGAGGAAGGCTACAGGGTCATCGTGGCAAAGGACGGCTTCGAGGCGCTGCGGATTTATCAGCAAATCGGCAAGCAAATTGGCCTCGTCATCCTGGATTTTTTCCTCCCGGTGATGGATGGCGACGCCGTCTTCGACGAACTGCGACAACTGAATCCGACGATCAACGTCGTCCTGAGCAGCGGATTCGCGGAGCAAAGTAAGCTCGGGGCCATGCTCGCGCAGGGGTTGCGTGGATTTATTCCGAAGCCGTACACGCGCGAGAAACTGCTCGAGCAGGTCCGGTCCACCCTGCGACGCCGCGCGGTCGGAGCCATCGTAACGGTACGCGCACGCCCGCGGGCGCTGCGACCGCAGCTCGGTGGCGGCCGGCCTACGCGATCGCGCTGATTCTCCGCACGCGGGTGGCATCGATTTAGCTCTTGATGCGAGCGACACTCTCATGGCTCGCATCGATTCATTCTTCAAGCTCATGGGCGAGCAGAAAGCCTCGGACCTCCATCTCGTCGACCAACAATCCGCCGATGCTCCGGATCAACGGCGATCTCGTTCGCGTCGACTATCCGCCGCTCAAGAACGACGACCTGAAGGCGATGGTCTACGAAATCGCGCCGGAAGGTAAGATCAAGATCTTCGAAGAAACGTCCGACATCGACTTCGGCTACGAGGTTCCCGGCGTGGCGCGCTACCGCGCCAATTTCTTCCAGCAGAAATACGGCATCTCGGCAGTCTTCCGTCTGATTCCTTCGACTGTTCTGACCTGCGACGAGCTCGGCCTGCCGCCGGTGCTGAAGAAATTCCCGATGCTGAAGAAAGGGCTCGTCCTTGTCACCGGGCCGACCGGTTCCGGCAAATCGACCACGCTGGCCGCGATGATGGATTACGCGAATCATCCAGCGCCACGACCACATCATCACGGTCGAAGACCCGATCGAGTTCGTGCACCGCAGCCAGAACTGCCTCGTGCAACATCGCGAAGTCGGCGTGCACACACGCTCCTTCGCGGCCGCGCTGCGCGGCGCGCTGCGTGAAGATCCGGATATCCTGCTCGTCGGCGAAATGCGCGACCTCGAGACCATCGAGCTCGCGCTCACCGCGGCCGCCACCGGCCACCTCGTCTTCGGCACGCTCCATACTTCGAGCGCAGCCAAAGCCGTCGACCGTATCATCGACGTCTTCCCGAGCTGATCAGCAAAACCAGATCCGCGCCACGCTCGCCGAATCGCTCAAAGGCGTCATCGCGCAAAACCTTTTCAAACGCATCGATCAAGCCGGGCCGCGTTGCCGCGCTCGAGATTCTGGTCGTCGACATGGCGATCGCGAACCTCGTCCGCGAAGCCAAGACCCACCAGATTCCCGGCATGATTCAGGTCGGCAAAAAGAAGGGCAACCAGCCGCTGGACGACGCGATCATGGAGCATCTGCGTCACGCGCGCATTTCGCCCGAAGAAGCCTACGACAAGTGCATCGACAAAAAGAAATTCCGCCCCTTCCTGAAGGAGCCGCCAGCCGATATGACGATGAATAAGCGCCGCGCGTCGATGAGAACTCCCGACCTTGACCGGATTCTGTCCGCGATGCTGCAAGACCTACGACGGCATCTCCGACCTCAACTTTTCCGTCGGGCACCCGCTGCAGGTGGAAGATTTCGGCGAGCTGAAACCGGTCTACGTTGACCCCCCGATCGACGCGCTTACGCCCTACCAAACCGAGCAAATCGCGCTCGCCTTGATGCAGGGCAATCGCCGGCTGATCTACGATTACCTCACCGGTGGCTCGTGCGACTGCAGTTATTCGCTCGGCGACGAAGCGCGCTTCCGCGTCAACATCTTCCGTCAGCAGGGGCATTTCTCGATCGTGCTGCGCAAGCTCGAAGGCGTGATTCCGTCCATCGAAAGCCTCGGTCTGCCTACGATCTTCCATGAAATCGCGAAGGAGAAAACCGGCCTCGTCCTGCTCACAGGTGCGACCGGCAGCGGCAAAACAACGACCCTGGCCGCCCTCCTGAATGAGATCAACGAAACCCAACCGGTGCACATCGTAACGCTCGAGGACCCGATCGAGTTCGTGCATCCGAAGCGCAAGGCGACGTTCAACCAGCGCGAACTCGGTCACGATTTTAACAATTACCCGAATGGATTGCGCGCGGCCTTGCGCCAGGCGCCGAAGGTCATTCTCGTCGGCGAAATGCGCGATCGCGCCACTGTCGAAGTCGCGCTCATGGCGGCCGAGACCGGCCACCTCGTGCTGAGCACTCTGCACACGGTCGATGCCGGCCAGGCGATCAATCGCATCCTCGGCCTGTTCTCGTTGGGCGAAGAGCAGCAGCTCCGCATCCGTCTTGTCTGATACGCTGCGCTATATCGTGAGCCAGCGCCTCGCGCCGAAAGTAGGATGGCGGCCGGCAGTTACTCACGCGAGATCCTCGGGCACAACCTGCGCACGAAAGAGACCGTCGCGCTTGGCGAGGGCGAGCATCGCAGCTTCTACGAAATCATCGAGGCGAGCTCGCCATTTGGCTGGATAACGTTCGATCAGTCGATCCTGGACGCCTACGAAAAGCGGCTACATCACCGAGGAAACCGCGAAGCTTTTCGCCTCCCGCAAAGGGCAAGGTCAGTCGCGGGATCGACCTCATCCAAAAGGCGCGCGGCGTGGTAACGAGCTGGATTCCGGTCTGCACCTCGATCTTCCTGCAAACGCCTTCCGCTAAACTCCGATGCACAACGAAACTCGAGACCACATTCTTCGACGTCGGCGATAACACCGCGCTGGTTTGCATCGATCATCAGCAATATCAGAAGCTGGTCGTGCCGCAGCTGCTCGATATCGGCTACAAAGTGCATCTCGGCCTTTTCGAAGACGACGTGCTCGCTGAAGCTGAAGACCTACAACTACAACGTCGTCATCATTTACGAGCACTTCAAGGGTTCAACCGTTCCGACCAATCCGATCCTTCAGCGAAATGATCCAGCGACCCGGCCTGCAGCGGCGCGAGCACTTCGTGGTCCTGCTGAGCCAGCGTTTCGCAACCAACGACGCGATGACGGCATTCGTCCACAGCGTCGATCTCATCATGAACGTCAGCGACCTAGCCAACTTCCAGCCGGTCCTGCGACGCGGCGTCGCCCAGTATCGCGAGCTTTATCACGGTTTTCAGGAAACGCTGAAAGCCGTCGAAGCGCTCTGATTCTCGCGTCAGCCCGCGTCCCGCGGCGCGCGCTCCGCGTTTGTGGTTCGTGTGGAACGCGGTTGCGGCTGCTCATCCGCCACCGATACTAACGCGCATCCATGAAAGCGATTAACTGGCTACGATTCACGTGGAATCTGTCCACGCTGCCAGACGCCTCACCCGCGTTGCCGGAGCACTACGAGATCGCGCTCGTGTCACGAGACGACGAGAAGGAGCTGCGCAGAGTGATCGCGAGTTCGTTCACGCTCGATCCGAGCTGGAATCCGGATATGCAGGAAGTCATACAAACGATCGATGCCTCACTCGATCGCGCCGGGGAAAAGGAGGCAACGATGGCCTACCTCGCTTTGCGCCACGGCCAGCGGATCATCGGCGCGTCCGTCGTCACCCTTGAGCCGGAGGCGGAAAATCATCTCTGGCCCGGGCCGTGCATTCTCGTGGAGTACCGCAATCGCGGTTTCGGCACGAGCCTGCTGCACCTCTCTCTGCTCGCGCTGCGCGAGGCTGGACATACCCGCGCGGCGGCATTGGCGAAGGAAAACTCCCCCGCCACCAAATTTCTCTATCCGAAATTCAACGGCACGTCGGCGCCCTGGTCGGTGAACGCGGCGGTGCTCGCCGCCTAGGAACGACGGAGACCCAATCCCCACGGGGGAACTGCCCGTCACCCCTCTGCACCACCGGATCCGTGGAGGCGTTGATTTACAAATCATCCCCTCGCGACCATCTTTGCCATCAGCGGGCCGGAATTAGGCCTGCCAATCAACCAAAACGCGTGAGCGATTCCCTATCATCTCCGCAACCCAGCGCCGCGGGCGAGCCGCAGCGGTTTCGTCCGAAGCCGTCCCGCAACCAGAAGCAGCGCTCGCGCCTGCGGCAATTGCCAGACCCTGCCGAGCCGGCACCACCGTCGCCGCCGGCACCCACGCCGCCCGTGCCACCGCCACCCCAGGAGGAGATTCCGCTCATTCGCCGGATGCGAATGAAGCGGTCCGGCCACATGCACGACGAGCTCACATCTCCGCCGCCGCCCAGGCCTCACCCGGAAGACGAATATTGACCGCTGGCGCGCGCACGCGGACCAAGTCCGCCCGCCGCATGCGCACCCGCCTGCGCCGCCTTCCCGACAGCGCGCGAAACTGGTAGCCTGGCGCTCCGCATGCCACCGGTCACTTCCCCCACCCTGTTGTGCGCGCTCCTCCTCGCGGGGACCGTTTCCGCCGACGAACGCATCCGCGCGCAAGCCTGGCGCCGTCAAGGCCGCACGCCCACGACCTGCGCAGGGACAGCGGCTCTACGGCGAGGTGCGGAAAGAGAGCGAAGCGCGCTTGCTCTTCCTCTCGTCTTCTCGGCACGACAGGCGAGAGGACGCCGCCGGCAACGCCACCATCAGTTGGTAGGCGGCACGGGCGGGGGCGCCGGCGCCATCCGCATCTGAATGGCGACCTCCGAGGTTAATGTCCGGTGCACGGGACATTTCTGCGCCACTTGCATGAGCGTGGCGCGTTGCTCATCGGTCAGGGCACCCTCCAGCGCGATCTCGAGGGCCAGGTGATCCAACATCCCCTCCTTCGTTTCGCAATCCGCGCAGTCTTTGGCATGAATGCGCGAATGCCGCAGCTTCACCGTCACATCCTCGAGCGGCCACTTCTTCTTCCGCGCATAAAGCCCCACCGTCATCGATGTGCATGCGCCCAAAGCAGCCAGCAGGTAATCATACGGATCAGGCGCCGCGTTGCTGCCGCCCACGCTCAAAGGCTCGTCGACCCGGAGATGATACGGCCCGACCGTTACCTCTTGCAGGAAGCCGCTCGCCTTTCCCTGGACAATAACTTGGGCGGGACCCGGCTCCGCCGCGGTGGCCTCGCTTGTTTCGCCTGCGCTCATTGGCTTCATCTTAGCGTAAGCCTGCTCTCGGTAGCCAATCCCAAAAACGCTGCTTTCAGCTTCGTCAAAGTCCACTAAGCGTCGGCGGCGTCACCGACGGCTTCTGGATGATACTTGCGCCAGTAGCGCAGCGCTGCCGTCACGGCCATGGCGCTTGGATCCGCCGCTTCGTAGCCGCGAATTTCGTCGTCGGTCGCGCCGCCGGCTTGTAATTCGGCAGCTTCGTAATCAGCGAACGCGGGCACGAGCTGCGTCTCATCCTGTCCCTGCCGCATGCGATCGCCGAACCACTCCGCCCAGCGGCGCACGTGTTCCTCGAGAATGTCGAGGTGCAGCGTGAACGATCCCGGTGCCTCACCGAAATGCGGCAGGTAGAGCTTCGCCGCCTCAAGCACACGCATCCGGGCGATCGATTCGAGCCACGACTCGACGTGCAGTTCCGGCGGCACGAACGGCGGAATGGGCGGCCCGCCGCCGATTCTCACGCCGGCCACGTCACCGCCGAAAAGATTATCGTCCCAGTGGTAGACATGGTGATGGCTGGCGTGCCCCGGGGTTTCGATCGCGCGAACCTCCAGCGAACCGACCTGCACAACGTCCCCGTCCTCCAGAACACGCAGACGCTCTTTCGCGACGGGCTTGATCACGCCCCAAAACCTCTCCATCTCGGCGCCAAAAATTCGGGTCGCGGAGGAGATGAGCTTCGCCGGATCGAGCAGATGCGGCGCGCCTCGCGGATGCACATACACGATCGCGCCCAGCTCCGCGAACCGCCAGGCCGCGCCCGAGTGATCGAAATGGATATGGCTCAGAAAAACGTGCCGCACGTCTTCCGGTTGCACCCCTATCCGCCGCAGCTCCGAGGCGATGTTGCGGAACGTCGACTCCGGTCCTGTGTCGAACAACACCACACCGTCCGCCGAGTCCACCGCCGTGGCCGCGATGATGCCAGGCATCCCAAGCTGCTGCGTATCGAGGACGTGAACCACACGCGCACTCTTCCCCAAAACTGCGGCGAAGACAAAAGTCGCAGCTCGTTAGGCATTGACGAAGCCGCCGGCGAGTTACGGGAGGGCGTAGACTTCGACGACCGCAATGCCGGTTACGCCCTCAACTCCGCGGACGATTGCCGTCCAGGCACCCTGCCCGAGCGTTCGCACGATCGCGGGTTCACGGTCATCCGGCGGTGCCAGCGTGGTCGCGATAATCTCCCCCTCTTGATCACTCCGCCAGTTGTCGTTCGACTGCAGCAGCATGCCGTTGCCGTCGTAGAGCTCGAGTTGTGGGTCGGCGAGCTTGCCCGCCAACGATAAGGACGGCCCGATCGCGCGCGCAATCACCTTCTGCGCCACCGTCCCGCCGACGATAAATCCGCCGATCAGCACATTCTCGCCGGTTTCGACCGAGCCGCGGCTGGAGATGTTAGCGAGTTCCGAACCGGCGGTCTGATCGAGGTCATAAATCTCGACTACGCCCACGCCAGCCGCACCGGGAGGGCCGCGCAGGACGACAGTGTAAGCGGTTCCCGAGGGGCTGGACGGCAGCGTCGTCAGGAGGGTGGCCTCCTGGGCGGACAAGGGCGCGATGCCGGTATCGATGATCTCCTGGCGGTTGGCATTCTCTTCCCACTCGTTGTTGGACGAAATGGCGGTGCCGCTGCTGTCATACAATTCCAGGATTGGATCGGCCAGCACCCTGGTGATGCCACTCGTGTCCAAGGATGGCCCGATGGCGCGCAGCATCACGCGTTTCGTCGTGCCGCCGCGAGCGATGAAGCCTCCGATCAGCACAGAATCATTGCCGGCGACGTGACCACGGCTGGAGATGTTGGCGAGGCGCTTCGCTGGGGGCGGGCCGGCAAACTCCGCCACAAAAGTCTTCCGGCTGCGCGGCCAGATGGTGTTGGCGGACGGCGCAGTATCCCGAATGTCGTTTATCGCCAGCACGTATGGCTGGCTTGGGACCAGGGGCGAGACGGTGAGGATCACCACGTCTGGATCACTTCCCGGCTCAGCCGCGGTGATCAGAACGCCCTGGTCGAGTGCGAAATTCGAAGCGACGACCGTCACCGGATCAACGTGGCTATTGAATCGGACGGCCAGATGCTGCGCGTCCTCGTGCAACGAGACGGAGAGCACTTCCAGCGGGCTTGCGATCCACTGCCGCAACGCCGCCATCGCCGGTTCATGCACGACATTCTTGGCCAGCGGCGGCATTTTGAATTCGTTCAGCGCGTTATCGCGTTGATAAAGGAGAGAGCCGGTGAGATTGCGGAAGCGTACGTAAGTATCGATCAGGTTCTGGTTCCCGATCGCGGTGTAAAAACGACCGTCATACCCGGGCCCGAAGCCGCCGGGCCGATGGCAGTGCGAGCAGTTCGCGTCAATCCACGAGCGCATGCGTAGTTGCACCGGGGCGGTCGTGCTCGTGACCGACACCGAGCGCAGGTAGGTGGCGAAACTCGCCTCATCCTGCGGCGGATTAAGCATCCCAAGATGGTTTAATGTCCGTAGCTGATTGTCGGTGCGGCCGGTGGAGGGGTAAATGAGGTCGCCGTTGAGCTGATGCGTTTTCGGCCCGAGGACGTAGTTCGCCTGCTGGTTGTGGCAAAACAGGCAGTTGGCGCGGCTCGGGTAGCTATACCGCTGAATTCGTGTTCCACCGCTGGCGGTCGTGATGGTGAGATCTTCTTCGAGACCGTCCGGGAGCAGGTCTGCCTCCCTTTGATCCGGCCGCCATTTGTAGGTGACACCGTAGACGCCGCCGTTCGCATTGCGCACGAGCAGGCGCGTCTCGAGACGACGGCGCTCGCCGGTCATCTCGTTCACGGTCATGTCGAATTCCTTCACGAACACCGTGCCGTTCGGGAAACTCCACTCCCCCACCGGGACAAAGCTGATCTGTTCGCCCGTATCGTAGGGCGGGCCATCGTTCGGCACTGCCATCCACCGGCTCTTCAGTGCGCCGTCGGTCCAGAGCGGCGAGTTCACCGCGAACGGAACCAAGCCCTCCGCCGGCGTCAGCGTCTCGAGATTGCTGAACGCGCCTGTCGCGGAAAGCACCGGCGGAAATGGGAACGCTCCTGCCGTCGGCGGCATGACGCCGTTCAGGTAAGGCCCGATGGGCCCCCGGTCATCCAGGCCGTAGGGCGGCGGCGCCGCGCCCGCCGGCGCGCAGGCCAGGAACGCGAAAAGGAACCAAACAGCGCGCCGCATCGTGCCGGACGCGCTACGGCAACTGGTAGACCTCCACCACCGCTACGCCGGTGGTGCCATCCTTGCCGCGGACAATCGCGGTGGTGCCTCCGGTCGGGAGAGCTGCCACGATGGCTGATTCAAGGTCGTTCGTCGGTGGCACCGTGCTGGCAATGATCTGTGCTTCCTGATCGGTTCTCCAGTTGTCGTTCGAGCGGATGAGCATGCCGTTCCCGTCGCGCAGTTCCAGCGTCGGATCGGCCATTTTTCCGGGCACGGTGAGCGACGGCGCAATCGCGCGCACGATCACATTTTGCGTCCCCGTTCCCGTCACGATGAATCCACCGATCATGACGTTGTCGTTCGTCTGCACGAAGCCGCGGCTGGAGATGTTCGCGAGCTTCGAATCGGCGGTCCGCTCGAGATCGTAGATCTCAACCACCCCGACACCGGTGCTATTGTTCTTCCCGCGCAGGATGGCCGTGTAGCCGGTTCCGTTCGCCGGCAGGGTGGCGACGATGGCAGATTCGAGGTCGTTTGCTCGGTGGCACGGTGCTGGCGATGATCTCCGCCTCCTGCGTGGTCCGCCAGTCGTCATTCGACATCAGGAGGCCGCTCGGGCCGAAGAGTTCCAGCGTGGTATCGGCAAGTTTTCCGGGAACAGTGAGCGATGGTCCGATCCCGCGGACGATCACTTTTTTCGGGGCCGGGCCGGTCGACGATGAAACCGCCGATCAACGCGTTATCGCCGGTCTGCACCGCGAGCCGGGTGGAGATGTTCGCGAGCTGGGTTGACGCTCCATTCACGATGACATTTCCCGACATGCCCATCTCGCGGTGCGGGATACAGAAATACGAGAAGGTTCCAGGATCCGGAAACGTGAAGGAGAATGTGAAGCCGCTATTATGCACGTTGGTATTGAAGAGGCCGCTCTGCACACCCGTTCCGGGGTCGCCGGACGTCACGCTGTGGAAGTTGCCGCGCCACGTCCAGACGACCGTGTCGCCGGGATTAATGGTGACATCCCCGGGCACAAACTGGTGAAACGCGTTCGCCGGATCGACGTCCACGTTCACGGTCGCAGCCCGTCCTGTTGCAACGGTACGTCAAGAGCACGAGCGCACTTGCCATCGCCCTCACAGCGGTCGCACGCGTCGTTTTGTCGAGCAGGTGGGTGGGATTGGTTTTCATATTTCGATTGCAGTTGCGGGAAGGGCGGGCGCGATGATCGCTCCCTCTTTACAAAAGAATTCCGGGGCCCGCGCTGCAGGGAATCGAAAGAAAAATTCGCGGCCCCCGTTTTCCCGGCGGCCGGCAGGCCCACGGACTTGGCATTTCCCGCGCATCTGCTAAAACTCTTCCGTGCCAACACTTCCGGCGACGGTGCACGGTCACGGGGACCCGTTCCTCGCCACCCAATGGACCGTGATCCTCGCCGCGGGGGAAAGCGAAGCGGACACGGAACGTTCGCGGGCCGCCCTGGCGCAACTTTGCCAAACCTACTGGCCGCCGCTCTATACCTATGTGCGCGCACGAGGCTATGAGCGCCACGACGCCCAGGACCTGACGCAGGGGTTTTTCGCCCATCTGATCGAGCACCGCATTTACACGCGCACCAATCGCGCGAAGGGAAAATTCCGGGCCTTCCTGCTCGGCCTCGCTGAAGAACTTCCTCGCCGACGCCCGCGATCGCGAGCAGGCGCTCAAGCGTGGAGGCGGCCAAACATTTATCCCGCTCGACGAGGCCAGGCGGAAGCCGCTGAGTCGCTTTTCGCCACGCACCTTTCACCTGGGACCGACGCGATCGCCGGAGATCAACTCTTTGAACGCACCTGGGCCGAAACTCTTGTCCACACGGCCTTGGAGTCATTCGCTGCAGCCTACGCAGGCCGAAGGCAAAGAGAGCCTGTTTGCCGAGCTCAAGACCTTCCTCACCGTCGGCGCGGCTCCCCTGCCGACGCTATGCGGAACTCGCCGAGCGGCTCGCAGTCGCGGAATCAACTTTGCGCAGTCACGTGACCCGTCTGCGGATGCGCTACCGGGTGTTGCTGCGCAACGAAGTGCGCCGGACCGTCGCCACCGAGGCGGAGGTGGACGCCGAGCTGCGGGAATTGCTCCGGGTGCTGAGTACGGTGAAGGCCCCGCGCCCCGGATGCCATGGCAGACACGCTAACCTCGGCCGCGCTCTGCTCCGCCTGCGGGGCGAACCTGGGCGGCAACAAAGTTTGCGTGGCATGTCTGCTCCGCGCGGGACTCGATGAGCCTGAGGTCGCACCGATCGCGGGGAACGCGGTGACCTTTGGTGACTTCGAGATCGAGCGGCGCGAGGATGGTTCACTCTGCGAGCTGGGGCGCGGCGCGATGGGCGTGACCTACCGCGCGCTCGACACCGTCCTGCACCGGCCGGTGGCGCTGAAGGTAATCGAGCCGCCGGCCTCCGTCCCCGACTCCGAAGCGATGCGCGAACGTTTCCTCCGCGAGGCGCGCGCCGCGGCGGCGCTGCGGCATCCGAATGTCGCCGCTGTCTTTCACTTCAGCGCCGCACCGGAAATGAACCGCTGCTACTGCGCGATGGAGCTGGTGGAGGGGGAAACGCTCGATGCCCGGGTGCGGCGCGAGGGACCGCTGCCGGTTGAGCTGGCGATCGAGGTCGCGATCCAGGTCACGCGCGCCTTGATTGCGGCGGCCGAGCGCGGCCTGGTGCATCGCGACCTGAAGCCGGGCAACATCATGCTCACGCATGCCGACGACGCGGACCGGGTGGAGGTGAAGGTGATCGACTTCGGGCTCGCCAAGGCTGCCGTTACGGCGGCGGCCGCGATGGAACTGACGCACGGCGGCTTCGTCGGCACGCCGGCGTTTGCGAGCCCGGAGCAGTTCGCCGGCGAGGCGGTCGATGCGCGGTCGGACATTTATGCGCTCGGCGTCACCCTTTGGTTCGCATTAACCGGCCGGTTGCCGTTCGCGGGCAGCTCGATCGAAGAGATTCGGCAGAACCAGGGCCACAGTCTGCCGCTCGAGCAATTGCGCCGCAGATTGGTCCCGCGACCGGTGATCGAGCTACTGCGATCCTGCCTCGAGCCCAATCCTGAGAAACGACCACCGTCGGCCCAGGCGCTAATGCATGAGCTCGAAGCGTGTCGGCCTGAACCGGCCTCGCCGCCCTCACGCACTCGGAAGGTTGTGTTGCTGGCGGTTGCCGCAGCCTGGGTGGCCGCGGCCGTAACCGGATTACTCCTCCTTCAGTCCAACCGAAAACCGCCGGCCGCACCGCCGCCGGCCCTCGAGAAAGGCATCGCCGTGCTGCCATTCGAGAACCTCAGCACCGACCCGGCCGACGCATTTTTTGCCGAGGGAATGCAGGATGATGTGTTGACGAGCATCGGCCGAATCGGCGAGCTCAAGGTGATCGCGCGCGCCTCCGTGATCGATTACCGCGGCGCCCACGACGCCGGGAAAATCCGCCAGATCGGCGAGGCGCTCGGCGTCTCCCACGTGCTCACCGGCAGCATCCGGCGCGCTGGCACCCGCATGGCCATCAACGTCTCGCTGATCGAGGCCGGCACCGAGCGTCAAATCTGGGCGGAACGCTATGAACGTAAGCTCACCGATGCCCTTTCGCTCCAGAATGAGCTCGCGCTGGAAATTGCGCATGCCGTCAAGGGCACTCTCACGCCCGCCGAAAAGAAAATCGTCACGGGCAAACCCACGAACAGCCTGGAAGCCTACCTGCTCTATCTGCGCGGACGCGAAAAGGAGATCGTCGCGGTCGACTTGAAAGCCGCCAGTGCGCTCTATCGGGAGGCGATCGCGCTCGACCCGGCGTTTGCTCTCGCCCGCGCCCGACTCGCGATTTGTCTGGTCGAACTTTACTATACTGCGACTTCTGCGATCGGGCGGGATCCGAACGCGGTGCGCGCCGAGGCAGAGGAAGCCCTGCGCCTCCAGCCCAGTCTCGGAGAAGCGCACCTCGCGCTCGGTCGGTTTCACATGGACGCCACGAAGGACCAGGGGCGCGCCCACACCGAACTGGTTCGTGCCGCCGAGCTGCTGCCGAATTCCGCTGAAGTGCAGCTGGCCATGGCCTTTCTGGCCAAGCGTCGCGGAAACTTCCGGGAACGCATCGCGGCACTGGAACGAGCCGAGTCTCTCGACCCGCGGAATAACCGGGTGCTATCCTTCCTCACTTTAACCCACCGCTGGCTGCGCCAATGGCCGGAAGCGATCCACGCCTCGGACCGGCTCCAGGCGGTCTCGACCGGAGAGCGGCCGAGGGCCGGCGGCCCATGGCCGCGGGCGCAGGACGAATTCAACCTCACCGGCGATCTCGCGCCGCTCAAAAAGGCCGTCGCGGAAGCGCACGTCAACGGTCTGGACAGGTCCCCTTACGCCGCCATGGCTCGTCATGAAATTGCGGTCCTGGAGCGGGATTTTACCGCGGCCGCCCGATTCCTCGCCGAGGTTCCGGCGAACGAAATGGAGACAGCATACCCTTTTTCCTCCCACCGAAAAATCGTCCACGAAGCGTTACTCGCTGCCGCTCAGGGTGGCGATGCAGCTTCCTCAGAGCCGATGCTCGCGCGCGCCGCGGAGCAGCTCGCGGGCATCACGGTTCCCGATTTTCTCCCTTACGGCGATGCCACGCGCCGGACCGATCTCGCGTTGATCCAAGCCTTGCGTGGGCACAGGGAAGGAGCCGTGCGCGAGGCGCTGCTTGCCGTCGAGATCGGAGAGAAAAACCTGGGTCTCATCGAACTGAATGCCATCCGGTCCGCACTCGCCCTCGTCTATGCCCGGACCGACGAACCGGAGAAGGCGCTCGACCTGATTGAGCATCTCCTCACCGTCCCCACCGAGGTGCAGAGCGGCAGAGCCTACAACATGACGCTCGCCGACCTGAAATGGCGCTGGGTCTGGGATCCGCTGCGCAGTCATCCCCGCTTCCAGAAGCTGCTCGCCGGTCCGGAGCCGAAGACGGTGTATTAGGCAACGGCCGATCGATATGAACCAGACCTTCGATTGGACCAGTTACTCCGATGATCCCAATAATAAGCAGGCCCGCGCCGAAGTTTTACCCTGGCTGCTCAGCCGCCGCGAAGTGCATCTCGACCGCGACCTGATGGATTACGTCTGCGATCGCACCCGCGGCAAACAGGTGCTCGATATCGGCGTGGTCTCGCACAGCGCGTCCTACTTTGACGATCCGGGTTGGCGGCACGCGCGGATCCGCGAAGTGGCGAGGCAATGTGTCGGGGTGGATATCATCGCGCCGCTGGTGCAGGAACTGAACGAGCGCGGCTACGATGTGCGCGTGGTCGACGCCACGTCGGACGCCGATCTCGGCGAACGCTTCGAGATTGTCTTCATCGGCGACACGGTCGAGCACGTCGACAATCCCGTCGCGCTGCTGCGTTTCGCGGGCCGGCATCTCACACCCGACGGACGGATTCTCGTCACGACACCGAATCCTTTCTCCCGAAAGTTCTTCCGCCGCTTCCGCCGGCTCGGCACGCCGATCGTGAATCTCGACCACTGCGCCTGGTTCACGCCCACGACCGCGCTCGAAATCGGCCGCCGTGCCGGGGTGCCGTTCGTCGGTTATCATCTGGCGAAGCGCTACAGCCCCTTCTCGCGCTGGCGGCACGCGGTGGCGTGGCGATTCACGCCCATGGAGTTTGCGTTCCCGGATTACATTTTCGAGTTCGCCCGCTCCGCGCGGTAGAAGGTGCGACACGCGCCCGGCGTTTCCTAGATGCCGAGGCGCAAACCTCGCGCGAGATTCAAGGTGTAACGATGGACACGACCCGAAACATCAAATTGCGCTGGCTCCAGGGCACTCTCGGTGACGTCACTGTCACCCGCGTCCGGTTCTGGCAGGCGGCGCCGCAATGCTGGCAGCCTGCGATCAATGCCTTTCGCTGTGAGAATGCAGTCCGGATTTGCGTGGACCTCGCTGGAGTCGACAAGTCGCTGATCGATCTGACGATCGAGCCCTACCGCGTCGTCGTGCGCGGCACGCGCGAGGCTCCGGAACCGACGGACCCGACCGTGCAGATGCTGGCCCTCGAGATTGACTACGGTCCCTTCGAACGTGAGGTGCCCCTGCCGGCCGCGGTCGATGTCGAGCAGGCGCGCGCCGAGCAGGAGAACGGCTTGCTCTGGATTTACCTGCCGCTGAAAAAATGAGCTCCGACGAGTTGATGGTGCTGCAGGATACGGGCGGCGCGACCGCGCGGGCGGCGAGCGCGGAAACTGCCGGCGCCGACGGCCAACCGGCCACGCGCATTCCGGAAGAGCTTTCGATCCTGGCAGTGCGTGGGTTTGTGGTCTTTCCCGGCAACGTCCTGCCGCTCACGGTCAGCCGGCCGGCGTCGATCAGGTTGCTCGATGAAACGCTGCCGCTGACGAAGGTTATCGGCCTCCTCACGCAGCGGGACGAGGAGCAGGAAGAGCCGCCGCCGCAGGATCTCTATCACACAGGCACGGCGGTGTCGGTCTTGAAACTCCTGCGGCAGGCCGATGATCGCATCATCATGATCGTGCAGGGCATCCGGCGGTTCGCCATCCGCAAGATCATCGCGACGCAGCCCTTCCTGCGTGCGGAAGTGGCCTTGCCGGAACCGATCCAGCCGGCCGCCAGCAGTGCGTGGCAGGCCGAATTCCAAAATCTCCGTGACAGCGCGATCCGCCTCCTCGATCTCACGCCCGATACGCCCGACCAGGCGACCGAGGTCGTCCGGGCGATCGACGATGCCGGCCAGCTCGCGGATTTTCTCGCGCCCAACCTCGATGTCAGCGTGGCGCAGAAGCAGGCGATCCTGGAGGAACTGGACGTCGCGAAGCGCGTGCGCGCGGTGCAGACCAGCATCTCCGCGCAACTCGAGATCGCGCAAATCCAGCAGCGTTTGCAACAGGACGTGCAATCGCAGTTCACGGACGCCCAGCGCAAAGCCTACCTGCGCGGTCAACTCAAGGCCATCCAGCGCGAACTCGGCGAAGGCGACGCGGGAGCCGACGAGCAGATCGCGCAATTGCGCACCCGCCTCGCGGAAGCGCAGCCGCCCGCGGAAGTGCTCGCAGCCGCCGAGCGCGAACTGAAGCGGCTCGATATTATTCCCGCCGCGAGCCCGGAGTATTCCGTCATCGTCAGCTATGTCGAGACGATTGCGGAGCTGCCGTGGTCGAAGTTTAGCGAAGACAATCTCGATCTCGACAAGGCGCAGGCGATTCTCGATCGCGATCATTACGATCTCGAGAAAGTGAAACGTCGGCTGGTCGAGTACCTTGCGGTGCGGAAACTAAATCCGCAGGGGCAAGGCCCGATTCTCTGCCTGTTGGGCCCGCCAGGGGTCGGAAAAACGAGCCTCGGTCAGTCGATCGCCGACGCGCTCGGGCGAAAGTTTGTGCGCATGAGCCTCGGCGGCATTCGCGACGAGGCGGAAATTCGCGGCCATCGCCGCACCTACATCGGCTCGATGCCGGGCCGCATCATCCAGGAGTTGCGCCGCGCCGGCACCCGCAATCCCGTCATGATGCTCGACGAGATCGACAAGGTCGGCACCGATTTCCGCGGCGACCCGGCGAGTGCGCTCCTCGAAGTGCTCGATCCGCGGCAGAATAACTCTTTCGTCGACCGCTACCTCGACGTGCCGTTCGATCTCTCGCAGGTCATCTTCATCGCGACCGCGAACTACGTGGACGGCATCCCGGCTCCGCTGCTTGATCGCATGGAAATGATCTCGCTGCCCGGCTACACCGAGCGCGAAAAACTGGAGATCGCGCGCCGGTATCTCGTGCAGCGGCAACTCAAGGAGAATGGCCTCAAGCCGGAGCAATGCGAGTGGAACGAAGACGCCCTTCGTCTCGTGATCAACGACTACACCCATGAAGCCGGCGTACGCGAACTGGAGCGCCAGATCGGCGCCGTCTGTCGCGGCGTGGCGGCGAAAGTCGCCCGCGGCGAAGTCACGCACTATGTCGTCACCCGCGATGTCGTGACAAACACGCTCGGCCCAGCGCGTTATGTCCGCGAAGAACGCCTCACAACCAACACACCCGGTGTGGTCACTGGCCTCGCCTACACGCCGATGGGCGGCGAAATCCTGCACATCGAGGCGACGCGTTATCCCGGCAAAGGCAACGTTACCCTCACCGGCCAGATCGGCGACGTCATGAGGGAATCGGTGCAGGCCGCGCTCAGCCTGGTGCGCAGCCGCGATGGCTCGATCGGTGCCACACCGGAAGACTTCCGCGACAACGACATCCATGTGCACGTCCCGGCGGGGGCGGTGCCGAAAGACGGCCCGTCCGCGGGCGTGGCGATGTTTACCGCCCTGGCGTCACTCTTCAGCAATACGCCCGTGCGTTCCGACGTCGCCATGACCGGTGAAATCACGTTGCGCGGATTGGTGCTGCCGATCGGCGGTTTGAAAGAGAAAAGCCTCGCCGCCATGCGCGCCGGCATCACGACCGTGATCATGCCGAAACTGAACGAGAAAGATCTCGTCGACGTACCCGCGGAAGCGAAGGAGAAGATCAAATTCATCCCGGTCTCGACCGTGGACGAAGTCCTCGCCAACGCCCTCGAGCGGCCGACCAACGCAGCCGCCGCAAACGCATTGTAGCCACGGCCCTGTGGGCCGTGCGAGAATTGTTCCCGCTACGCGCACCACTCTCGCACGTCGCACAGCGACGTGGCTACACGCGATTCTAATGCGCTTGCTCCGCCGCCGCGGCGCTCGCGAGCAACTCCTGGAAACGAGGGTGACTGCGCAGCGGCTCCCATGATGGATCGACGCGCAAGTAGCCGTAGGTGATGTAGCCGGGCACCGACAGCAGTTCGCGCAGCAGGTCGATCGCGGCGTCGGGTTCGCCGGTCCACGCATACACTTGCGCAAGACCTTGCTGCACGAGCGGCGCATCGTAGGCGTCTTTGCTCATTGGCATCAGCTCGACCGCGCGTTTCGCTTCCGCGATCGCCTCCTCTTTGCGCCCGAGACCGGCGTCGATTTGCGCCAGCACCGCCAGCGTCCGCGCGTCATCGGGTTTGGCGGCGAGCCGCGCGCTGATGATCTCGCGCGCGGCGGTGAAGGCAGCGTGCGCCACGGCGCTGTCCCCTTCCTGCCGGGCAATGATCGCCTCGTACCAGGCCCGCGGGTAATAAAACGTGAAGTCGACCTCCTGAAAATCCGACCGCGGGGAAGCGGCGAGGGCCTGCCGCGCGGCGGCGGCATCGCGACGGATCATCGCGAACATGACGCGCAGGGCCGTTTCTCCACCGCCGACATCCACCTCGGGCACGGCGTCGAGGGCGGCCTGCAGAATCGTGGTATTGCCGGTCGCATTGAGATCGATCGCCGCCTGGCGCAACAAAAAAATGGCGGGAAAAAGCCGCTCGCTTTAGCGCGATCGTAAACGGCCACGGCCTCCGGAAACTTCCGCATCAGTACGTAGGTATCGCTCAGGAGGTTGATCGCATTGGCATTCCGCGGATCGATCCGAATCGCGTTCTCGGAAACCGGCCTCGCCCTCTGTCCCAGCGCCCCATCCGCCGGTCGAGATAGGCGGAGAGGACCAGGAGGGGTGAACTGTTCGGCAGCCGCGGCTGGGCAAGTGCGAGTTCGCGTTTGGCGGCGGGATAATCGCGGCGGCAGCGGAATTCGAAATCGGCCCGCGCGAAGTGCACTTCGGCGGAATCCGACCGCAACCGCATCGCTTCCCGGATGGCGTTCTCGGCCAGCGTGCAACGGCCGGGCTCCGGATCCAGATCAAGGAAGTAGAGCAGGCTATGCGCGCGCGCCGCGTAGCAAAACGCGAGCGCGAACTGTGGATCCCGCGCCACCGCTTCGTCGAGCATCCGCACCGATTGGAGCAAGGCCGCGCGCTGGTCCTGCGCGTTCAGGTAATTGTCGACGTTGTTCTTCGCCTGCAAATAGAGGTCGTAGGCGGCTAGGTCGCGGGTCGGCCGTTCCACCATGCCGGCTTTTTCCTGCGGTGAAAGCCGGGCGTGCAACTGCTCGACAATGGCTTGCGCAATCTCGCTTTGAATCGCGAACACATCGGCGAGGTCGCGGTCGTACTGGTCCGCCCAGATCTGCGTGTCGTTGCGCGCGTCGATCAGCTGCGCGTTGACCCGCACCCGGTTGCCAGCGCGGCGGACGCTTCCCTCGAGGACGTGGGCCACGCCCAGTTGCAGGCCGATCTCGCGCACGTTGCGCGCGGCCACGCCTTTGTACTGCATCACGGAGGTGCGGCTGATTACTTTCAAGTCGGCGATCTTGGCGAGGTCGTTCAGGATTTCGTCGTGCACGCCGTCGGTGAAAAACGCGTTCTCCTGCTCCTCCGAGAGATTGGCGAAGGGCAGCACCGCGACGCTCTTCTCTGGAATGGGCGCGATCGGCAACGTCGGTGCGGTTTCGCCACGCGCCTCCGCGCCCGCGGTCGGTCGCCAGATCGCGTAGGCGCCGAGGATGGCCGTCGCAAACGCCAGTCCGACGAACGCGAGGATTAAAATACGGCGCCGGTTTTCGCCGGAACGATGGCCGCCGATGCTGACCGTGCGACGCAGTTCGCCGTCAGTGAACTCGAAGATGTAGGACAAGACCAGGGCCACCGGGAAACCGAGCGCCAGCACCACGAGCACGAACTGCTGGATCCAGTCGGGGACGTGAAACGTCGGCAACACCGAGCTGGAAATCTGGACGAAGGCGGAGGCCGCGACGACGTAGGCGATCGCAGCGCGATAGACGCGGCGCTTCTTTAGTTCGCTGAAAAAGGAGCGCATGTCGGAAACATCAACCGCGCGCACTATCCGCTGGGCGGCGCGAGTTGTGAAGCGCGCACATGCCGCTGCGTCACCAGCGGTTACGCGTCCCCTACTTCGGCTGCGAAATGCCGCGCCGGGTAGTTAGGTAAACCGCAAAGCTGCCCAGCCAATGCCCACCTTCGTAATGCTCGCCGGTCACCGCGAGGAGCCCGGCGCGCCGGTGCGCGGCGGCGGTGGCGGTGAGGGCGGTGCGGCGCGAATCGTCCGCCGGCAGGCCGTCCACGATGCCCTCCAGCATCCACGCGCGGCTGAGATTGAGACCGTCGAGATGGGCGAGCTTTGGATCGCTCGGATCCGGGGAGACAGCGACTGCGAGCCACTTCGTGTCGGCTTTCGTCGGCAACTGGGGCAGGAATTCCTTCAGCCATTTCGCAAACTCCGTGGGCGGTAGGACGCGGCGCATCGCGTCCGCTTCGCCGAGCACGGGCGAGAGAAAATCCTCGCCGCCCGGCTCGTAGCTGAGCGGCGCGTTCCTATCCGCGAGATAGAACTGCCGCGCCTTTTCCGTGAGCAATTTCTTGAATTCCCCTTTCCCGCCCGCGCGGGCGTAATCCAGCATCAGGCCGAGTGCGAAGGCCGTTTGCGCATGCTCGCCGATGCGAACCGGGTGCGAGAGTTTGCCGAGCCACGTCGTCAAGCGTGCGAGGGTGGCGTCCTCGAGCGGACGCAAGTTGGCGAGCATCTCGCGCGCGGCGGGGTCATCCCATTCGCGCAGTTCGGCGATGAGTTGCAGCAGCCACGCGAGACCATACGGACGCTCGAAACTGGCACGACCTTCCGCCTGCAAATACGAGGCTTCGCGCTCAAGGTTTTCGGCCGTGAGGCTTTGCTTCAAGGCGGCGCGCGCCGGGCCGGCAAATGGCGCCTCCGGAAAAGTGCGCGCGAGCCGCGCGAGCAGCCAATGACCGTGGACCGACGAATGCCAGTCGTAGCAGCCGAAGAACGCCGGCGTTAGTTCGCGCGGCGGGGCGACATCGGCGTCGCTTTTGAGCGTGTGGCTGATCTTGTTCGGGTATTCCTTGTGCACGCAGGCCAGCGCGAGGTCGGCAAACCGCTGGGCAGCCGCGGCATCGAACTTGGGCTGCAGTTCTTCTGCGACGCTCATTGTGGAGGCGAGGAAAAGGAGAGCGAGGATGCGAAGCTTCATCGTGGTTTATCGTCTGCGAGGCGTTGAAAGCGCGGGTCGTCCCGGATCTTGTCCCAAACCGCTTCAAGGCGCAGATAGGCCGGACGTCAGCCCTTGCTGCGAGGGAGCAAGCGAGCGTTCGATGTGCGGCATCGGCCGCATCCGCGTCCCCGAGAATCGCGTAAGCGGCCGCAACGGTGACTTCGGATTGCGGATAACGCCACCGGTCCACGGGGTATCGGCGAGTAACGACTCGCTTTCGCGCGCCATGGCTTCACGATCGCCGAGCAGCGCCAGGATGCGAACCAAATCATCCCGCAGCCCGAGGCTTTTGTCCCCCTGGGCTCGCATCTCAGTGATCCTCCGCAGCACGATCTCGAAAGCAGGCCTGGCTTCATCCATTCTGCCATTAGCGGCCTGGACGTAGGCAAGGTTAAGCTGTCTCCAGATTCGCTCCTCCTGATTTGGGTTCGGTGTTCACCGCTTGGGAGAGCAGCTCGATCGCGCCCGCGAAGTCCCGCGCGAAGAACGCGCAGTCCCACGTGGTCGCCGAAGGAACCCACTCCGCGCTCCGCCGGCAACGACTGCAGAATGCGCGCAGCGTTCTCAAGATCGCCGGCAGCCGCGTAGCATTCGGCCTTCTCACTCAAGATCGGCACTTCCCGCGGCATGATCGTGAGGGCGTGATCGAACATCCGGTGCGCCTCGGCAAAATTGCGCATCCCGCGATAGGTGCGCGCGAGATTCACCCAGATGTCGTTGTTGCGCGGGTCGAGGGTACCGGCCTTCTTCAGCAGCTCGATGCATTCCTCCAGTTTGCCCTGCCGGCGCTTGACCGCGCCCGGTGATCATAATGACGAAGGCGTTGCTCGGCGCTCGTTCCCGGGCCCGCGTCAGGTAATCGAGCGCGCGATCAAAATCCTGCGGGCAGTAGTAGTAGAACGAGCCCGCGGCCGCGAGTGACTCGCTCGCGTCCGGCTGCAGCTTCAGCGCCATCTCCATGGCGTGGCGCGCGCGGTCCGAGCTGGTCCGCGGTGCGGTTGTCCGAGAAATATTTGAATGCTTCGCGTTTGGTCAGCGCCGCCCAGGCGAGCGCGAAATTCGGATCCAGCTCGACGGCGCGACGGAAGGATTGCAGCGCGCTCTTCCACTTCTTCGTGCGCCTGCGCGGTATCGAGCGCGAGGCCGCGGAGGTAGGCTTCGTAGGCCTGCGGATTGGTCGTGCCGCCAGCGCCGATCTCGCGCTTTTCGCGGCCGGTCAGCTTCGCCTCGAGCGCGCTCGCCACGCGCAACGCGATGTCGCTTTGCACCTGGAAGACATTCGCGAGCTCGCTGTCGTAGGTCTCGGCCCAGAGATGCGCATCGGTGTCGGCCTTGATCAGCTGGACGTTGACGCGCACTCGCTCACCCGCTTTCTGCACGCTGCCCTCCAGGATGTGCGCGACGCCGAGCTGCTGCGCGATTTCCGCGACGTTGCCGGGCTTGCTTTGATACTGCTGCGTGGAGGTGCGGGAGATCACCTTGAGGTCGCCGAGTTTCGCAAGGCGGGTGAGGATTTCATCCTGCACGCCGACGGCAAAATAGGCGTTCGCCTTGTCTTCGCTCAGGCTCTCGAACGGCAGGACGGCGATGCTCTTCGCGAGCGAGCCCGATGTCGGAGGGGCCGCCGGTTTCGGGCGAAACCGATCGAACAACAGCAGGCCCACAGCCGCGGCCAGCACCCCGATAATGGTGAAATCGAGCTTCCGCCCCGTCCTCCGCGTGATCGATCGTTCGGGCGGAACTTCCTCGGTGCGCTTCACCCCTTCCGGCGTCATCTCAAACGCCCAGGCCAGGATCAGTGCCACCGGGAAGCCAACGATCAGGAGCAGGATGACGAGCCGCACGGCCCAGTTGGGAATCTCGAAAAACGGAAATGTCTGCGTGACAACCTGGATGAGGAGCCATGCGACGACGACATACGCGACGGCGACGCGATAGACGTTGCGACGCCTGAGCTCGGCAAGAAAATTGAGCAGGTTCACAACGAGAGTTTCGGTGCGGAGAGATCCGTGGCGGCCTTCGCCAGAATCCGGGTGCTGAGCTCCTCAAACTGGAGGTGGCCGCGGAGAAGATCTAGGAACGGAGCGACTTTGATATGGGCAATGGAGCGAGCTTCCCGGCCTTTGAAACTCTCTCCTAGGAAATCGAACGCTCGCTCGCGGCGACCGAGCCTCAGCTCCACCAGGGCGAAGGCAGACTTCGGGACGTGGCGGCGGGGCGCTTGATCGCGCAGTCGCCAGACGCGGCCCATCTTCTCTGGTCCGGCTTCGCCGGGGGAGATGTCACTCATCAGGGCTTTGCCGGCCCAAGCGGGCGCGATGCCACCGTTCTCCACATTCCGTGGCTCCCGGAGGAAGAGGTTTTCGCGTTCATTCCCGCGAGCTCCTGAAAGCGCGGATCACTGCGCAGCGGATCCCAGATAGGATCAGCCCGAAGCAATGCGGTCGTCGGACAATCGGCCCCGGGTTTTTGGAGCAGACCGCGCAGGATGGTGATGGCGGTATCGACTTGTCCGAGCTGGGCGCGCGCCGCCGCCACGGCTCGCTCCAGCTCGGGACCGAAAAAGGCGTCCTGGGCTATCTGCTCCTGGAGCTTGGTCGCGTGCAAATCGACCGCGCCCGAATTACCGAGGAGTGCTTCGACGATCATCATCGAATCGAGAAACCCTCGGCCCTGGTCGCTCTGCTGTCGCAACGCCTCGAACTCGCTTCTCGCCTGAGTCAGATCCCGCCGGGCGCCGTCCAGATCGCCCGTCCATCGTTTCACTTCGCCGAGACGCGCGCGGTAATGGGCGGCGAGATGCTTCGGGAGCGGCTCCGGGGCCGCGAGCAACCCTTCCAGCGCACGCACGGCCTCGGCATACCGGCGGGTGAACATCCATTGCGAGAAACGCGTCCCGACCAACTGCGTCTGCCGGCCGTCGACCGGAAAGCGCTCGATCAGTTTCTCGGCTGTCTCGAAGTCGCCTTCGGCCTGGTAGATCTGCGCCTTTTGCGCCAGCAGGAGCATATTGTCGGCGTTGATTTCAAGCGCACGATCGACCGAACGGTGCGCTTCCGAGAATCGGCGCAGGCCCCGCAAAGTCAGCGCGCGTTCCGAAAAAATAATGGCGTTCCGCGGATCAAGCGCGGCGGCTTCTTCATGGAGCGCCAGGCTTTCCTCCCACTTTCCCTGTCGCCGTTTCACGTAACCCGCGAACTCGAGCGATATGGCCCGGGCCCCGCCCCGCTCGATCGCCGCTTCAAACGCCTGCAGCGCTCCATCGTAGTCACGCAGCCCGCGATACCGGTAGAGGCCGAGCGCGAAATAGCCGTCCCCGAGATCGGGCTGCAGTTTCATGGCGGTGTCGAGCGCCCGCTTGGCGTCAGTCAGCCGCTGGGTCGTGGGATCATACTCCGCGTAGATGAAGGTCTGGACGACCGACAGATTTGCCCACGCCTGCGCAAACTTGGGGTCCAACTCCACCGCGCGACGAAAGAACTCTTCGGCCCGGTCCATCGCGTCCGTCGCGACGCTCAGTCCGTTCCAGAGAGCAAGCCCGCGCAGATAGGCGTCGTAGGCGTCGGGATTTTCGGTCGGCCGGGCCGTGACCGCACGGCGTTCGCCGGGCGTGAGTTTTGCGCGGAGCGATTTGGCGATGCTCTCCGCGATTTCGCTCTCCACCGCGAAGATGTCGGTCAGCTTCCGGTCATACGTTTCCGCCCAGACGTGCGAGTCCGTCGCCGCCCGAATCAGCTGCACTGTCACTCGCACCTGGTCGCCCGCTTTTTGCACGCTCCCCTCGAGAACGTGCGCCACCCCGAGCTGTTTTGCGATTTCCGGCAGGTTTTCCGGGGAGCTCTTGTAGCGGTGGGTCGAGGTCCGCGAGATCACCTTCAGGTCCTCGATCCTGGAGAGCCGCGTCAGGATTTCATCCTGAATTCCGTCCGCGAAATATGCGTTCTCGGGATCGCGATTGAAGTTATCGAACGGCAGCACGGCAATGCTCTTCTCGGCCGCCGTCGTGGCCTGCGTCGGGTTCTGCTTCGGACCGAACAGCTGATAGGCGAGCATCCCCGCCGCCACCAATGCAAGGCTGCCGATGAATCCCGCGAATTTGCGACGACTCCAGTAGGGGAGTTTTTCTTCGGGCGAAATGTTCTCCGTCCGCTTCATTCCCTGCGGTGTCATCTCGAACGCCCACGCGATCACGAGCGCGACGGGAAAGCCGAGCAAGAGCAGCAGCACGACCAGGCGAACGGCCCAGTTTGGAATCTCGAAGAAGGGAAAGACCTGGGTCGTGATCTGGATCAGCAGCCAGGCCACGACGGCATAGGCGACGGCGACCTTGTAAACATTGCGGCGCCTCAGTTCGGCGAAGAAGTTGCCCAGATTCATCGCTCGGTGCGGATACTACCGCCGCGCGAAAATAGTGGAAGCTCCGACTCGCAGAGGCCTCCCAGGGACGAAAAACAGCTGACCGACGATTTGATCTGCTTGAAGTTCGAGTTTGTCACATTGCCCGCCCTGCTGGCATGAATGAAAGACTGAACACGATGCGATTCCAAGTTTGCACCATCATTGCGCGCAATTACCTCGCGCATGCGCGGGTGCTGTTCCGTTCGTTCCGCAGATTTCACCCCGATGCACGTTTCAGCGTTTTGCTCTTCGATGCTCCGGCGCAAACCGCCGGGGACGAAGGCTTCGACGTCGTCAGCCTGGGGGAGATCGGCCTGCCGCCCGGGGAAGAGGCGCGCATGCCGATGCTCTACGATGTCACAGAGCTGGCCACCGCGTTGAAGCCCTGGTTCTTCCGGCACCTGCTCAAACGCCATCCATCCGAGCTCCTCTATCTCGATCCTGATATCGAGATTTTCGCGCCGCTCGATCGGCTGGCGGAGCTGGCGGCACGGCATACGCTCGTCCTCACGCCCCACACGACGCGGCCGATGAGCCGCGACGACGTCCGGCCGAACGAGACCGATATCCTCAGCGCCGGGGCCTACAATCTTGGGTTCCTCGGTCTCAACCCCGATTGCGGTCCCTTCCTTGACTGGTGGAGCGAACGTCTCCTGCGCGAGGCGTTGATCGACGTCGCGAACATGCGCTTCACCGATCAGCGCTGGATGGATTTCGCTCCCGGGTATTTCGATTGCCACATCGTGCAGGACGAAACGTGCAACGTGGCCTATTGGAATGCCGATTCGCGGGGACTGAGATGGAACGGCCGGCATTATGAAGTGGGAGGAAATCCCCTTTGTTTCTTCCACTTTAGTGGGTTCAAACCGGAGAAGCCTCATCTCCTCAGCTCGCACCAGGGTCAGAATCCGCGCACTCTCCTGAGCGAACACCCGGCGGTGGCGCGACTCTGTCGCGAGGTACTCAGAAAAGCTGGCCGACGCCGGCTACCAGAAATTACGCAAGGTCCGCTACGGCTTCGAGACCGCGCCGGGCGGACTAAAGCTGGATGCGCCAATGCGGCTGGCCTACCGCACCGCCTTGCGCAAACATGAAGAGGCAGACGGCCCGCCTCCGCCGAGCCCCTTCTCCGACGCGGCTGACTTCATCGCCTGGTTAAACGAACTGCCACATCCGAGAATCTGCCCGGAGATCACTCGCTACTTCCAGGCCATTCATGCCGCGCGCCCCGACCTGCGGGGCACGTTTCCAAACCTGATGGGGGTCGATAATGGCGCTTACTACGATTGGCTAGCAAACTTCGGCCGCCACGAAATGGGCATTCCCGAGGAATTGCTGCCGCGTCCGCGGCTGCCAGGGGAACTCGCCGATGGCGCCACGAACGCAGCGGCGCCTCAGGTGCCGGGCGTCAGGCTGGTGGGTTACCTGCGAGCAGAAGTAGGCACCGGGGAGGCGGGCCGGTTGATGAAGGCGGCTTTGCACGCCTCGGGCGAGCAACACTCGACGCGCCTTTGTTCGGCCACGACCAGCCGTCAGAACCATCCCTGGAATGACGAAGCGCTGGCCAACTCACCTTCCTACGACACCAATCTGCTTTGCATTAACGCGGACCAGCTCCCGTCATTCGTGCAGGAAGTTGGACCGGAGTTCTTCCGCAACCGCTACAACGTGGGCCTCTGGTTCTGGGAAGCGGAACTATTCCCGCCGTCGATGCACAAGGGATTCGACTACGTCCAGGAGATTTGGGTTTCCAGCAACTTCGTCCGCGAGGCCATCCGAAAAGCTTGCCCGGTCCCGGTCTTCACGATCCCGCTGCCCCTTAATACGGATGTGCCGCCTCCCCTGGCTTCCCGGGCTGAGCTTCATCTGCCGGACGGCTTCCTGTTCCTCTTCGCATTCGATTTTCTGAGCGTGGCGGAGCGCAAAAATCCCGTCGCCGTTGTGGAAGCCTTCAAACGGGCGTTCGCGCCGGGCGAAGGCCCCAGCCTTGTCTTGAAGTCAATCAACGGTCACCGCGACCGCGCCCAACTCGAGCGGCTGCATTATGCGCGCGGCGATCGCGCCGACATCATCATCCGAGACGAATACGTCACGGCCTCCGAGAAGCAGGCGCTCACGGCGGCATGTGATTGCTACGTCTCGCTACATCGTTCGGAGGGCTTTGGCCTCACGATGGCGGAGGCCATGCTGCTCGAAAAACCAGTGATCGCCACCGGCTACTCGGGCAATCTGGAGTTCATGACCGACGCGAACAGCTTCCTCTGTCCCTTCAAACTGCGCCGGATCGGCCACGGGTGCGGTCCTTACCCGCCGGATGCACGGTGGGCGGAACCGGACATCAGCGCCGCCGCGAAGCTGATGCGGCTCGTCTACGAAAACCCCGCCGAGGCCCGGCGGCGCGGCCAGCAAGCCCGGCGCGATCTGACCGCACGCCACCATCCGCGAGTGGCGGGCGCTTTCATTCGCGCGCGACTCTCCGCTTTGCGCCGCACCCCCCCGGCTGACCGGGCTGTTCCCTATTCCCCAGTCGAGCGCCCGCTGCTGGCGAAGGTTCGCGCCACGATCGAGCAGGGGGTGAACGTTCGGAGCACGGTCCCGTCGCTGCTCACCTGGATCTTGCATGGGCCGCGGCGCGCGATGAAGCAGTTCCTGCGAACCTATGACCAGCACCACCGGAAGATCGGCGTGGCGACGCTGGACGCATTCCGGGAGATCGACGCGCAGTGGCTGACAGAACGCGGATCGCTGGCTGGACAATTGCGGAAGCAGCACGACGAGCTTCAGCAACTGCGTGAAGAACTCCGGGAGGCCCGCCTGCGGCTCACCGCCGTTGAAGTAAAACGAAGTGGACGCCGACGCGCAGCCGAGAACGGGCGGCGCCAACTCCCCGAGGAGTAGCCGCGCCGCCGCGCCCAGACGAATGCTTTCCAGGACGTCTGTCGTCGGACTGCTCCTGTTCCTCGGCGCGCTCGCGGTCTTTGGCCTCTCCCCGATCCGGCAGGTTTACGACTCCAAATACACGATCTTTTTTAGCGAGCAGCTCCTCCGGCATGGCAGTTTCAGCCTGCCCGGGAGCGCTTTCCCGGAGTTAAGATCGCGGCCGGCGGGAGAACAGCTCACGCGCGGGACGACGCTCACCTATCACCTGCTGCAGCAGGGCGAGCGCTACTACGGGTACTTTCCCCCCGGAAGCTCGATCCTCTCCATCCCATATGTGGCGGTGATCAATTTGCTTGGCGTCTCGGCCACTGATGCCGAAGGCAGTTACGATAGCCAGGGAGAGAGAAAAATTCAGGCTGGATTGGCCGCTTTGCTGATGGCGGGACTGTGTTGCGCGATTTTTGGCATCAGTCGTTGTTTTCTTTCCCTCGGGTGGAGTGCGCTCATCGCGGCCGCCACTGCCTTCGGCACCCAGGTGTGGAGCACCGCCTCACGAGCGCTGTGGGCCGACACGTGGGGCATCTTTGTCCTGAGCTGCGTGCTGCTGCTCTTTGTCCGAACGGAAACGCGAGGCAGTCGTCGCCATCCGGTCTTGCTCGCGACGCTCCTTTCCTGGCTCTACTTCATCCGCCCAACCTACTGCATCCCGATCGCGTTAATTTCCGCCTATCTCCTGATCTACGACCGCCGGGTTTTGCTTCCCTACCTTGCGACGGGAGCGACTTGGCTGGCCGCATTTATCATTTTCTCGCGTTACCACTTCGGCACCATCCTGCCTGAATACTATCGCGCCGATCGACTAACCTTCGGCGAAGGCTGGCTCGCGCTGACCGGCAATCTCATTTCGCCTTCACGCGGACTCTTGACCTTCGTTCCGGTGCTCATGTTCGTTGCCTATCTCCTGATTCGATATCGGGGGGAGGTGGAACGGCGCCGATTGCTCTGGCTCAGCTTGGCGGTCATCATCCTGCATTTCGTGATCGTCGCCGGGCATGTTCCGTGGGGCGGCGGACACGCTTACGGACCGCGGCTTTCCACCGGGCTCGTGCCCTGGCTGGCCCTGCTCGGTATTCTCGCCGCCAAGGCACGGCTGCAACGTCGCGCCGCTGAACGCGCGATCCAGCAACACTCCCGGTTTCGCTGGCGAACTGAGTGGGCCATCGGCGCCGTCCTCCTCGTTCTCAGCGTGACGCTCAACGGTGTCGGCGCCACCTCGGCACGTGCGGTGCAATGGAACGTGGTGCCGGTAAACATCGACGCGGCGCCCGAGCGCCTCTGGGACTGGCACGACCCGCAATTCCTCGCGCCCATTCGGCGTCGCTGTTTGGAAGCCGATGCTACCCGAGCTCCCGGACGCGTTGCTGGATCTCCGCGGCGGTGCGGGCCGGATCGAGCGTGCGGCGAATATCCGCCGCGGCCCGCCGTCCGAGCGCCCGGCCCTCCTCCTGATGCTCGAAGACATACCTCATGAAACCGGCGGCTTGCTCAACCTTGGGCGCGGCCCAGTGCGAGCCGCGTTCGTAGGCGCCGGCATCCTCGTGCAGCTCAGTCATCTCGTAATCCACGAGCAGACTGTTGCCCGAATTCATGAAGTCCAGGTTGCCGGAGTAGCCGGTGGCAATCACCGGCTTGCCCAGGTACATCGCTTGCACCATCCCAAGCCCGAGTCCCTCGGAACGATGCAGCGAGACATAGCAATCCGCTGAGGCAAACAGGCTGAGCATGCCGGCCGCGGAAATGTGCTCGTCGAGGAAAAGCACGTTCGCGCCCGCGGCCTGCCGGCCAAGGACTTCGCGACCGGCCGGATCATGGCCCTGGTTGATCGACTTCAGGACGAGCATCGCACCATCGTGGTCGCCAAACACGGCCCGAAAGGCCTCGATCACCGCACCCGGATTTTTGCGGTGCGTCGTGCTGAGAAAATCGAACGTGAAGAGGAAGACGAATTCGTCCTCCGCGATCCCGAAGTCGCGCCGATTCGGGGTTGCTTCCGCTTCGTTGAGTTGAAACGGATAGGTAATCTTCCGCACCGGAATCGGCGAGACGGCCGCGATTGCCCCGCGCGTAAACTCCGTCGGCACCCAGATTTCGTCATAGTAATCAAACGCGGAATGCCAGCGAACCGGGAAGTGTTCCTGTTCCCAATACCAGAGCCCGATGTTAAAGCGGCCGGCAAAAAAATTCCGGCCCATGTCGCGAAAAAATCGACGCGAATAATCAAATGAGAACGTCATCAGATTGACGGAATACGGATTCTTGTCCGAGAACTGCGCCAGGCTTTCATCCGCGTTGCTGTGCATCCGACTGCGAACGTTCACGAGGACGCATGGCAATCCGGTGGCTTGCACCGCACGCCACATCGCGCGGGAGGATTCGCCGATCCCGTAGACGCTCTGGGCGAAGCCCGCCAGATTGATGCCGACTGGATGCCGGCGGGCCTTGGGCTTCGCCGGCCGGCGCAGGTGCCGCTCGTAAAGCCGTCGGATCTTGAGCAGCGCTTCGCGGTAGCGGTGCTTGGCCGCCTTCGCGCGATACTTGCCCCAGCCTCCGAATTCGCAAATTGCTTCCTCCACCGCCTCCCCGCCCGTGCCCAGTTTGCGACTCCGCCGGACGATGCGCCGGACGGCGTCGTACTCAAGATAACGCCTGATCCAGCGCCGGAACCGCACGTAAGGACGGTCCAGATATCGACGGAGCAATTCGCGATTCTCCAGCGCCGGCGCGAGCGAGGAACGATCCTTTTCCGTTTGCTGGCGCCCGTGCTGGCGAAAAGCGCAGAGCGGTTCATGGATGTAGGAAAAGCAGCCCTGCTCCAGCAGGTGAAACCACATCTCGAGATCAGCCATGACGAAGAACGCCTCGCTAAAACCCCGCGAGGCCAGCCTTCGCCGAAACATTACGGCACTGGGTCCGCCGATCAGATTGCGCTGCTCGAAAAGACAAAGATTGATCACCGTAGTCCCGGCAATTGGCCGGCGTTGTTCGAAGCACGACCACGTCTCGACCGGTTGCGATTTCTCATCCACGATCTGGCGCGCTGACGCCACCAGACTGACGGCGGGATTGCTCTCCAGCTCCGCCACCATCCGGCCCAAGGCTTCGGGCGAACAGAGGAAATCGTCCGCGTGCAGAGTCTTTACATACTCACCCCGCGCCCGCGTCAGACCGGCGTTGCGATTCTTCACCATTCCAAGATTGTGCGCGTTCCGTGTCGCGCGAATGCGACTGTCCTGCTCCGCGTAGCGCTGCGCGATCGCGAACGAGTCGTCGGTCGAACAGTCGTCGGAGATGATTACTTCAATGTCCTGAAAGCTCTGGCCGAGCACCGACTCGATCGCTTCCGGCAGAAAGCGGCCGTAGTTGAACGAATCGATGCAGACTGAAACTTTGGGCGACGTCATCGGAGCGATGCGCCAATCTCAACGGCAATCAGGTTGCGGCCAGAGGTTGTCTGCACTTCCTGGCCAAAGGAATAGGGAGGCCGCCGGGACTTGAGCCATTCCAATTCTGCCGGCGCAAGAATGAGCCACGCCGGCGGCTTGATCTGCAGAGCTTCGTCGCGATCGACCCAACGAATCGAGCGTCCGGCGTAGAACAACTGATTGGTGTTTGGTCCTTCGACATTGAAGATCGGCTCCGATTGGCTCACGGCCCGAGCGATCGTAAACCCCGCCATGCGACTGGCTCCAAAACGATCGGCGAACATTGGCATGACAATCCAGACCAGTGCGAATTGATACACCATAAGCGCGGCTAGAAGCGCGATTGTGCAGCGCACGAAGAGGCGGCGTTGTTGCCAAAGATCATCCACCACCAACCCGGCCATGACCGCGACCGCCGGCGCGGCGGGCATGGCGTAACGAGTGTTCGCTCCGGGCCAGAAAAGCAACACGAGGGTCGCCGCTCCGGCATACCAGGAAAGCATCTCCCATAGCTCCCGCTTTTCTTCATCCCGGCTTCCCTCGCGTTGCATCCAGAAAAATGGGATGAACAAGATCGCCGGGAGCAAATCGAGCAGGAGAATTCCGCCAAAGCGCGCCCGCTCGATCAAATAACTGGCAATCTGCAGGCGCGGCGTAAAGCGCATGTATTCCAGCCAAACCGGGAGATCGCCCGGTTGATAAACCGCGTAGGCCCACGCGAAAACGGCCGCCGCAGGTATCATCAGGGTGAGAATGAGTTTTGCGACCTCAGTCCATCTCTTGCGCATCATCAGGTGACCGCCGAGGCCGAGCGCAAAGTATGCGATCGGCTGCGGCCCCTTCGCCATGGCCGCGGTGGCCAGGAGCGCGCCGCAGGCGAGACAACGCCAGGCGCCAATTCGTTCTCTCCCGCCCCACCAAAGCACGAACGCGCCAAACACCAGGGCCGTTATGATCGTGTCCGGTTCGGCAATCGTCAGCTTGCGGAGCAGCAACGGGCTGAAAACGAAACAGATGGCGGCAAAGAGCGCGGCTCGATCACTGGCGAAGCGGCGCGTAAACTGAAACACGATGAGAGCGGTGAACAACGCGGCGATCAGCGCCGGGAGCCGCGCGGACCATTCGTTCACTTCGCCGGTCAGACGCGCCACCCCTGCAATCATCCACGGCAGGAGAGAGGGCTTTTCCGCCCACCGCTCTCCGTAGATCGACGGCTCGAGCAGGTCGCCGCGCACCAGAATGTCCCGCGCCAGTTCCGCGCTTCTTCCCTCTTCCCAAACGAACGATCGAACCGTGAGGTTCGGCAGAACCGCGAGCGCCCACAGGGATATCAAGAGCGCCACGGCCGTTCCCTTGCTGAGGTGTCGCGTGGGACCTGCAAAGGAAGCCGTTCTTGGCGCTGGAGTTGTCATCGCAAACCGGGCGGCGGTAGCGAACAAAGAAACTCCCAGCCCGGCAAGGCCTTTCAAAGGAATCGCGACGTTGGCCGGGACTGATCTAGGGAACTGACACGGACCGGGCGCAAAGCCGCGGGCAAGCCAGCACGACCGCGAGCAAGCCGACGATCACGAAAGTCTCCACATGGTAGCTGGAGAGCAGCAGCGACAGAGGGCGGCCGACAAGATCGCGGCTCAACACAGGAACGAACAGAACATAGAGCGCGAGGATCGTCATCATCCACCGCGGCAATCCGCCGCGCGCCACCCAGAGCGCGGCGAGGAAGTAGCACGGAGGAAGGAGGGCGACGCAGTGCTGCCCCCAGGTGATCGGCGATAACAACAGCATCAGAATCGACACCGCAGCAAACTCCCACAGAAGCCGTGGATCATCGCGTCCCGCC
The DNA here is from genome assembly GCA_963844275.1 of uncultured Verrucomicrobiae bacterium. Lineage (GTDB taxonomy): Bacteria > Verrucomicrobiota > Verrucomicrobiia > Chthoniobacterales > UBA10450 > JACCTI01. Next base: position 1,088,006 of record CAWJNS010000010.1, on the reverse strand, counting down.
GGAGCAGCGCGAGACCACCAGAGGAAGCCGCCGACCAGAAGGACGAGGATTGCCCTGATAATCTGGCCGGCAATCGCAGGCGGCAGATCGAGGACATCGAAGTAGAGCGGGTGCGCTGCCCTCCCCGGATGGCCCTCCGGCAAATGGATTAGATAACGCGCCAGGGCCGGCCGGAGCGACATGTTTTGCAACGGCTCGGCCCCGGCCACGCCGAGAGAGGGATCCGCCCCGCCGAAGCCCCGCCACGCGTTCGTCGCCCATGCGGTGATGTGTTCCCGATAGAATGTCGGCCCCTGAAAAAGAACCGGCATGAGGGTGAAAGCCAGCGCCGCCATTCCGGTGCAAAGCGCCATTCGCCACTGGCGTTTCCAGAGAAAAAACGCAGCGAAAATCACGGGCGTGCACTTCAGGGCGATCGCCAGCCCCAGGCTGATCCCCGCCAGCCCATCGCGCCGCTGCTTCCACAGATAAATCGCCAGCCACGTGAGTGCGACCAACGCGGTGTTCACACCGACCTCCGCGACGTCCCGGATCACAAACCGGCCGACCAGCAGAAACGCCACGGTGGCCGCCCAAAAGGCTCGCGTTCGGTCCAGCTGCATCGCGGGCGCCACCAGTTTGCGCAGTGTCCAGAGCAGCAACGCCAGTGCGCCGAGGCCCAGCGGCAGGAATAACGCCTTCGCCACCGGCATCGGAACCAGCGCGAAGGGCGAATGAGCCACCGCCCAGAACGGTGGATACGTTGCGTGATGGCCGCCGGCGTAGAGAGATTCGCCGGCCAGAATGCGGCGGCCGAACTCCCAGTGCAGCTTGAAATCGCCGTTGTCGAATCGGTAGATCGCACGCCAGGCGCACGCCAAGACGACCAGCAGACCCGCGATCACTGTCGCCCGGCGCCAGGCGGGTTCGCGGGCAGTGATCGCGACGGGCAAGTGCATTAGACCTCTCCTAATGACTCCCCGGCGCGATCTTTTCGATGCGAAAAAGCGTATAACGATCGGCCGCGCTCTTTTCGCGCCGTGTTCGACTGCTCTGCGCCACGCTGACCACATCGCCGAGATCGCGGAGTTGCCCTTCGGCACTCTGGCGCGCCACGACGTAAAACACGCTGGCATCGCCGATTCGCGCCGGCAGATCCGCTGTGTTCCAGACCGCGATCAACGGCGGCGCCACGTAGAAAATGTGGCGCGCGATCTCCGGCCCGCCGGTGGCTGCGAGCGGCACGCCCGCCGGCACCAGGCTACGCACCGATTGAAGAAATGCGCGATCTTCGCCCGAGGGATCGCGCGCGGGCAGGACGCGCGCGTGAACGTAAAAGCTGGTCAGAATTGTCGCCGCGATCGCGACCACGGCCACCCGTTTCCCGCAGCGCAAAACACCCAGCGCGAGCAGCGGGCTAAGGCCGCAGAGAGCGGCGATGATGTAATGGTGATGCTTGCCGCGCGAGAGGGAGAGCAATGCGATGGGGAGGATCGCCCAGCACCAAAGGAAGCGATCGGGAGAATTTGACTGCCGCCTCACGCGTTCGTACGACGGCCCGGCCGCCAGCAGCAACACCCCGGTCCACGGCAGCAGTTGCCATAGCGGGGTGACAAGGTAATACCACCAGGGCTGCGCGAACCCCGCGCCCGTTGCGGCCCGCTCCAAGATCAGCACCCGCCAGAGCGCGCGCGCTTCTGGTTGCGACCAGGCGGCGACGATCGGCCAGCCAGGCGCCAATCGCCAACGCGAGGAGAAATCCCGGCACTGAAATCATCCGACGCCATGCGACCGGGTCGCGCTGCCAGAGCAGCCAACCGAGGCAGGGTGTGAGGATCAGCACCGCACCAAAGCCCGGGCCTTTCGCCAGGTTGCTCAACCCGACCAGCGCCCAGAAAAGCACCACCAAATTTCGGGATGGCTCCGGGAACGCCCGCTCTGCCGATCGACTGCAGCCGCGCAAACAGGAAGAGCGCCGCCACAACGATCAACGTCAGCAGCATGTCCGCCTCCGCCAGTCGTGCGTAGGTGAGGAAATAGACCGTCGTGCTCTGCACCAGCCCAGTCACCATTCCCACCTGCGCGCCGAACCAGCGAGCCGAGAGCGCCGTCATCAACCCGACCACTCCGACTCCAGCCAGAGCGGAGGGCAGCCGCACGGCCGCTTCCGAAAACCCGCCGCAGAGCGTGGCGGAAACCGCCGCCAGCCAATGCAGCAGCGGCGGCTTCTCCAGCCAGAAGTGATCGCCGATTTTCGGCAGGAGCCAGCCGCCCTCCAGCGCCATCTGCTTCGCTCCGCCGGCGACATAGATTTCGTGTTCGGTGAGAGCGCGCGCCCCACCGAGCTGGAAACCGCAAACCGCCAGTGCGACCGCGATCACGAGCGACCATCCGCGCCAGTCGAGCGACGCACCGGCCATTCGCGGCGTGCCGTTTTCTCCGCCGGCGCGATCAGTAATCGAGTTGATAAACCTCCCGCAATCGTGCCTGCAGCGGTGCCAGATAGCTCGACGCGCTCACCCTTCCTCCCGTCTCGCGCCCGACGCTCCGCGTCTCCTTCTGCATCCGCGTTCCGTACCAGGCATGGAAAACGCCCGCCGCCACTGTCGGGAAGTGCGGATGCCCGACCGCGAACTGCTCGCTCGGCCGCAGTGGGTGCTGGATGACACCGAATCCGCGCGCCAGCAGCTGCAGGGTGGCGGCTTCTCCGGTGTCCCATGGGCCGATTTTGCGCAACGTAACGAGCGGACCGAGATCGCTCCTCCAGAACGCCATGAAGTGCGGATGGATATACCAGCCGTGCGGATTGCCTTCGTGCAGACCGTGAAAAACAGGACCGGCCAAGCGGTGGTGGTCATCCAGCCGGTCCACCGTCGATTGCAGCCAGGTGTGATCCAACGGGTGCGCGTCCGAATCAAGCAGCGCGATCGCTTCATGGCGAGCCGCCTGCACCCCCGCCTCCGCCGCCTCGCCATGGCCATGACCGCGGCTCCGCAGTGGCGGACTCAGAAGCCGCACATCGCTTTGCGCGCGCAGCCATTCGCAACTGCCGTCGCGGCTCCCACGATCCACGACGATGATCTCGTATTCTCGATCGATAAATTCCCGCACCTTTTCCACCAAGAGGCGAATGAAGAAAAAGGTGTCGTGAGTCACCGTCACGATGCTGACCGGCCTTCGCATCTGGTGGTTGTTTACGTGGACGCCGCGATCCGCTAAAGAACCTTTTATGACCACGATGCAACAAAGCACGAGCGCGGCTGTTCTCGAGCATCTCTGCAACGTCATCGAGGCGGTGGAAGTCTGCTCCTGGCCGTACGCGCACTTCTATCTTGAGAAGGTCTTCCCGGACGCGGTTTTCCAGAAAGTGCTGGAGTTGCTGCCCGACGCCAGCGCCTACGGTGCGGACAACCCCCGCATCCACACGCGGGACGATGGACTTGTGACGCGAAACATTCTCAGCCTCTCCGCGCCCGCCCTCGCTGGTCTGCCCGAGGTGCAGCGCTCATTTTGGGGCGAGATCGCCGACGCGCTGACTGCTCCGCGCCTCCGGGAGGTTGTTTTTGCCAAGCTGTCACAGGACCTCAGGCGCCGCTTTCGTGTCCCGGCGGAGCGGCTTGCTTCGGTTCCTGCCTACCCCAAGCCTGCGCTGGTCAAAGATCTCGGCGGTTACGAGATCGCGCCGCATCGTGACACCCGCTCGAAAATCGTGACGATGCAGTTCTACCTTCCCGCGGATCTATCGAAGGTCGATCTGGGCACGACTGTTTATCGTCAGCGCCTGTTCCGTCTGAAGAACCTCGTTTCCCTGCGCAACCGGTTCGAAACGATCAAGCAATTCTCGTTCGCGCCGAACAGCGGCTATGGCTTTGCCGTGGGACCGAGAAGCTGGCATGGCCGCGAGACAGTTCCGATGGTTTCCGGGGAACGGAATTCCCTGATGCTGATCTATTACGCCAAGCCGGGCAAAGGCTGGTAGGGCTTTCGGGCTCAGCGCAATCGCCGGCACGCGAAAAGCTGGATGCGGCGCATCTCTCGGTTGTGATCATCGAAAACCGGACGCATTCCCAGATCGGAGACCACTTCGAATTCCTGCTGCAGGCGGTGAGGTGGAGGGCGCGGCTCATCGGTCTTTTGCACGAAGATGGCATCCTCGCCCTGGCGCGCAGAATACCCGGGCCAAAAGTAAAACTGGTTCGCGGGCTCATCTGCTGAAATGCAATAGATCATGGGCGCGCCCGTCGCCGCCGCCTTGGCCGCAGGCGTATAAAAAGTCAGCAAGCTCGTAATCCCATAATGGTCGCCGATCACGAAGACGGAGTTGCCCTCGCTTGCCAGCCGCTGTCGTTCAGCCTCCACGGTTTCGGCGGCAGACTTCCAGCCGCGGACGCGCCGCAATGGATCGAGCTTCATCGGCAGGGAAAAACCGGTGATCTCGCTGATCAGGCGCGTTTCGTGTCCGAGGACGACGACAGTCAATCCGATGGCGATGCCGGCCGTGAGCCATTTTTTTCGATCCTGGAGAGTGATCGCCATCAGAGCAATCGCCGGCAGCACGGCGGGTGCGATCCAATTCGGCTGCACTCGGGCGCGCAGCGAAAACAAAAGACATCCCACAAGGAGCGGGATGGACATGCAGAAAAGGTAAAGCACGAGCGGAGAGCTTTGCCGGCGCGGCCAGAATTTATAAGCGGCCACGCCGATCCCGACGCAGAAAATCGGCGTGAGCAGCCCCATTTCAGCGCCAACGAACTCGCCGAAAAAGCGGAGCGTCGGGTGCCAGGAGTCCGCCAGGCCAGAGCGGCTTTGCATGTGACTGGCGGTTGGCCAACCATGCTGCGCATTCCACCAGACAAGCGGGAGCGCACCACCAAAAGAGATCAAAAGGGCAAAGTAAAATCCGGCGCGGCGAAGGTGGTGCCGGGCCACAGGGTAGAGGCCGAAAAAAACCAACCAGCAGAGCCATTGACCAAGCGCGACCTGTTTGCTGAGCAAGCCGAGCCCCATCCAGAGACCAGTCCAAAGCCAGGCGCGAATCGAATCGTCACGCAGCGCGTGCCAACCGCTGACGAGCGCGGCCGTCCAGAACAGGATCGCGAGCGAATCGGGGGTAAACAGAATTCCGGAGCCGGCCAAGAGCGGGGTGGCAGCCGCGATCAGGAGAGTGAGGAAGGCGACGCGCCCATTGATCTCGCGAGACAGGAAGCGAAGCAGCACCCAACCGGCAATGGCAGCGCAGACCGGCGAAAAGAAACGCACCCCAAGTTCGTTCTGGCCCCACAGATATGTTCCGATGAACTGCATCCAAGCGATGAGCGGGGGTTTGCTGTAGTAACCCCAGGCGGGATGTCTGGACCACAGCCATTGGTAGGCTTCGTCTTCGCACAATTCGATTCTGCCGGAGGCGATGTAGAGCAAATTGGCGATCAGGGTGAAGGCGATGAGCGAATAACCCAGTCGCTGCCATTGCAGATCGCTGATCCCGGCTGATGGGCGGGAGAAAAATCGCCGGCGCGCCGTCTCCATGCTCAGGAGCACAGCCATCCCGACTCCCATCCCCAGGGCCGCCCCGAAGAGCACATCCCCCGGATAGTGGGCCCCGGTATAGACCCGCGCGAAACTGACCATGCAGGCCAGCGCGGCCAGCCAGAGCAGGCTCCGCCGGTAGTAAAAGCCGCAGATGATCAAAGCCGCAAAACAATTGGCCGCATGCGAGGAGGGCATGCTTTGCTGGCTTCCGCCGCGCCCGACCAACAGGTGAAGATCGGCCAACGCTTCATACGGGCGAGGCCGGCCTAACAAGTTCTTGAGCGGAGAATAGATTAGCCCCTCGCCCAGAATGAGCGCCAGCGCGAGCGCGAGGAGACACCACCAGGCGCGCGGGCCTCCCTTCCAAGCGAAGACTACGGCGCCGAGGACGAGAGCGATCTTGAACCCGGAGGGCGGCGCGGAAAAGAGCGGCAGGACCGCGTCCAGGACGGGATTGCGCAGGCTCCCGTTGATGAATTCGAACAACGCCGAATCGAGAGCTTGCAACATCAGCGTGCAGTTGGTTCGCGCCTCGCCCTAGCGCAGCTGTTTCGCGGCGACGATTTCTTCGTAGAGCGCAAGAAAGTGCGTCGTCTGCTCTTCGAAGGTGTGTGCCTTCGCCATGGCCCGCCCCGCCGCTCCCATTTTTTCGCGGCGTGCCGGGTCGAGCAGCTCTTCCATCCGCACGGCCAGCGCGTCGATGTCAGCGGGATCGGCCAGCACGTAGCCGTCCTCTTTCGTCATCAGTTCAGCGGCGCCGTTAAACTTCGACGTGATCACCGGCAGGCCGCAGGCGGCTGCCTCCAGCGTCACGAGACTGCAGGGGTCGTACCAGGTCGGGTGCACGAAGACGTCCGCCGCCGCATAGAGGGGCAGCGGGTCCACGAGCCCGAGAAAGGAGACCGCGTCAGAAACACGGAGCTGTTCCGCGAGCTGCTGAAACCGCTCCGGCTTCTTACCGCCCGCAATCAGGACGCGGATGGCTTTCCCTGCCCCCTTCAATTTCGCGGCCGCCCGCAGTAGCGCCTCCGCATTCTTGAGCAGGAGATTGTGCGCCAGCATCAGGAACAACACCTCTTCCCCAATGCCCAGCTCCCGCCTGGCCGGCGCGCGCAACGTCTCGCGCGTGGCAGGCGTGAATCGCTCCACGTCCACGCCATTGTGAATAACCCGCATGCGCTCACGCGGCAGATGGTGCAGGACGGCGAAGTTCTGTTCCACCATGCGCGAGACCGGAACGATGATGGCAGTGCGGTTGCGATGTTGCCGCCGCTCAATCTCCGCCAGTTCGCGGTAACGCCGTTCGCGCCAGAAGCGAATCTGCCGCCACTTTGGAATGCGCATCAAATTATGCTCCCAGAGCGCCTTCGTGGAACCGGCGTGCGGTTGAATGAGATCCGCCTCCCAGCCGATCCCCATGTCGTGCACGATGTCGAGTTGCAGCGCGGGCAGTCGCTCCGCGATCGTTTTCGCACGATCAATCCGCGACCGCGGCATCTCCAACTGATGCCCAATGATCCCCATGCCGGCGGCGTCCGGGTGAAACTCGAAGGCCACCACGTGCACCTGATGCCCGCGCGCGACGAGGCGGCGCGCAAATTGCCACGTCCAGTGCTCCAAACCGCCCCGCTCCGGGTCAAAACGTTCGAGGATCAATCCGATTTTCACAGCGCAAGGAGAGTTGTAGCGCCTCTCCCGCCGCCGTCGCCAATAAAACCTGCTGAAGTTCCCGATTTGCCACCGGCATCCAGTCAGCTAGTCTGGAGGGCGTGGCCATTCACTCGACCGCTGTCGTTCACCCACGTGCGCACCTTGCCGCCGACGTTGAGGTGGGCCCTTATGCCGTCATCGAAGACGAAGTCGTGATCGGCCCGGGTTGCGAAATTGCGGCCCACGCCGTCATCAAGCGCTACACCACGCTCGGCCAGCGGAATCGCGTCTTTGAACACGCCACCATCGGAGGCGAGCCCCAGGATGTGAAATTTAAAGGCGAACGCAGTCATCTCCAAATCGGGGACGACAATTTGATCCGGGAAAGCGTGACCATTCACCGCGCGACCGGCGAGGATCTGGTGACGCGCGTCGGCTCGGGGAATTTCCTCATGATTGGCGTGCACATCGCGCACAATTGCCAGGTGGGAGATCACTGCGTTTTTGCGAACAACACCGCGCTCGCCGGATACATCCTGGCGGAGGATCACGTCTTCCTCTCCAACGAGGTTGGAGTGACATCAATTCGTGCGCCTCGGTCGCTATTCGATGGTGGGGGCAAAGGCCAAGATCGTGCAGGACGTGCTCCCGTTTTTGATCACCGACGGCAACCCGTCACGCGTGCGCGGATTGAATTCCGTCGGACTGCGACGGGCCGGCTTTTCGTGCCAGGCGCGGCTGAACCTGAAACGCGCCTGCCATCTTCTGATGCGCTCGATGTTGCCTTTGGAAGAAGCCTTGCGCGACATGGAAGGCATCGCGGATGAGAACGTGCGCCATCTCGTGACCTTTGTGCGCGGGTCGCAGCGGGGCTTTACGCGGGAACCGCGCCTCCGCGTGGCTTCTCTTGCCGCGGTCCCTGGCGGCAACGGCGCGGCGGTGGACGACGCGGCGCCGGATCAGCTGTGCGCGTGAGGCTGCGGGCTGGGTTACCTCCCGGCCTCGAGTTTCTCCAGCCGCTCGCCGAATTCCTTCAGTCTCCTCGCGATGGTCTTGATGCGCTTGATCTGCATTAGGCTTTGGAGGAATTCCTTCCGCGGTTCGGCGGGGCTGCCGCCCACGTACGACTTGGGCGGCAGGTCTCGTGTCACCCCCGCCTGCGGCATGATCACACAATCATCGCCGATTTTGGCATGATCGGGAATGCCTGCCTGCGCCGCGATCACGACGCGGTCGCCGATGGTCGCGCTGCCCGCCACGCCCGCCATGGCGACGATCACGCATTTGCGCCCGACCTGCACGTTGTGCGCGATTTGAACCAGGTTATCGATCTTCGTCCCGCAGCCAATTCGCGTTTCGTGCAGGGTGGCGCGATCGACACAGGCGCAAGCACCAATCTCCACGTCATCTTCGATCACTACTGTGCCGACGGAATTGATGCGCAAAATCTCGGAGTCGGTCGGTTCCGCTTTGCCGGTCTGCCGGACGAGCTCAGCACTGCCGGGCTCGACGGTTTGAAAGCTGAAGCCGTCGTTTCCGATCGCGGCGTTCGCCTTGATGATGACCCGGTGGCCAATCCGGACCCGGTCGCCAATGCAGACGCCGCCGAAGAAAAGGCAATCGTCACCGACCTCAACCGCGGCCCCCAACTGCACTCCCGCCACCAGAACGGTGCCGGCCCCGATCTTCGCGCCCGGGCCGATGGAGCAATGCGGGCCGACCCGAACATTCTCCGCCAGAGTCGCCGTTGGATCGACGACCGCCGAGGGATGAACGCCGGCCGCCACCGCCGGGGGGCGCGCAAAAATCTCCAGCAAGCGCGCAAGCGTGACGCGCGGCCGTGCGACCTTGAGCTGGTTTGGAATCCCGGGCACCTCCGGCTGCAGCGGGACGAGGGCGGTTTGTACGGCGCGCTCCCTCACGATCGGAGCCACCGACGCGCTGTAAACCAAGGCCAGGTCATGCTTATCCTCCGCGTATGAAGGATGCACGACCCGCCGGATCTCGAGGTCGGCGTCACCGATCATTTCACCGCCCAGCTCGCGGGCCAGCCATCCGAGTGTCTTCGACATGCCACGATCATTTAGCTGCCGCGGGCGAAGAGCAATCCTGATCAGATGGATAGACGCGCGTCGAAGCTCTGGTGGATCATCAGCGGGATTCACCGGGTCTGCTCCTCGTCGGGTTCTTTGTGGACCAGCCGATCGATCACTGGGCGGCGATACATCGTGACGACAACTGGGAAGTGGCGGCAAAACTGTGCAGCCGCTTTTTCGCTTGGCACTGGTTGATGGCAGTGGCGGGCGTCGGGCTGCTGCTCGCGTGGTTCAAAGGGAGGCGAGATTGGATGCGGATGATTTGCGTGATGATGATCGCCGCCTCGCTCGCCGGATTATCGGCCGACTTGCTCCGCGGCCTGACGGGCCGCACCCGTCCCTACGCGCAGGTGCCACAGGGGTTTTATGGCGTTCGGTCAGGTTCGGAGTGGCTCATTACCCGGCACGCCTACAATTCATTCCCTTCCGGGCACACCGCGACGATCGCAGGTTTCGCGGTGCCGCTCCTGTTATGGCGGCGAAGACTGGCCTGGCTGGTGGTCCCCGTCATTAGTCTCGTGGCGGCAGCTCGAGTTTACCTCGGCGCTCATCATCTCACCGATATCCTCGCAGGCGCACTGCTCGGGACGTTGATCGCCGTCGCGGTCTTCCGTCGCGCCACACTCGCTCGCGGGACGATTAGCGAGTCTCAGCCGCAGGCGGCGTGAGCGTGACCTTTTCCTGGATCGCAACCACATTGTCGACGCCACGGATCTGCAGGATCGCGGTCGCCGGCGAAGCGTTCCAATCGAACTCGATCAAGCCGAAGTTCAGGTCGAGGTAGTTCGATCCGAGGCGGAACTGATTTGGTTCCTTGCTGAAATTCCGATACCACCGGCTTTCCGCGTGGTGGGTCATGCCACTCGACGTGATGTCGTAAAGCGGCTGCTGAATTCGTTCATCAACCAGACGCGAAATTTCACCGAGGTGCCGGTCGCCGCTGAGGAAGATCACGTTGCGCGGCCGGACTTTTGCCAGGAGGTCCAGCAACCGTTGCCGGGCCTTTGGAAAGTCGGCCCATTTCTCGTAACGATGTTCGCGGGCGATGACCTGAGTGCCGGAGGCGATCAGATGCACATCCGCGCGGCTTTCGGTGAGCTGCTGCTCGAGCCATTGCCATTGCTCCGCCCCCAGAATATCGGCGTCGCCGGTGGCCGTCAGGCCCAGCCACTCCCGCAGCTGCGACCGCGGCTCGCGATGATAACGGCCGTCGAGGAGAATGATTTTCACCTGCTTCCCCTCCGGGCCGAAGGTATAGGCGGCGTGCACTCCGGCCTGGGCGCGACGCGGGCTTTCCGGCGGTTCGTCCAGGAAATCGAGCAGGAGCTGCTGCGCCTCCTTCTTGCGCGGGTTCTCGCTGCCGCCATCCGTCGCGCCGTAGTCGTTGTCGTCCCAGACGCCAAGCACTTTGGTTGCCTGCCGCAGCGCCGAGTATTCAGGCTCTTCCTTCAGCGCGCGATACCTGCGGGCGAGGTCCGGCAGGTCACCGTCTTTGGCGTAGACGATATCGCCGAGCCAAACCCAGACGTCCGGTCGCGTCGCCACGATCGCCTGCCACAGCGGCTGCGGTTTGTATTCCCGGTTGCAGGAGCCGAAGGCGACCCGCGTTAACGGCGGCGTGCCGGGAACTTCGGCGCCAAACGCAGTCGCCGCGCCGAGGAACAGTGCGAGGAAAAGCAGCGGCCGGCCGCGCATTTTCCTACGCCTCGACCTTCGCCACGGGAGGCTCCGGCGTGAACGTTCTCGGCTGCGCGACCGCGAGCCCTTGCTGCCGCGCCATGCGCGCGAACTGCCCGTTGCGGCTCAGCAACTCCTCGAAGGTTCCCTCTTCGATCACGCGGCCCTCGGCCAGAACAATAATTCGGTCCATCTCGGCCAGGGTGGAGAGACGATGCGCCACGCAGATGACAGTGCGGTGTTCCTCCAGCCGGTCGACCGTCGCCTGGATGTCCGCTTCCGCGCGCGCGTCGAGCGAAGCGGTCGCTTCGTCGAGAATGACGATGGGCGCATCGCGCACGAAAGCGCGCGCGATGGAAATGCGCTGGCGTTGCCCACCGGAGAGGCGCACTCCGCGCTCGCCTACCCGCGTTTCATAGCCTTCCGACATCTGCAAAATGAAATCATGGCAACCCGCGGCGCGCGCGGCCGTTTCAATCTCCTCCGGCGTCGCGCCTGGTTTGGCGCAGCCGATGTTGCCGGCGATCGTTTGATCGAAGATCACCACTTCCTGACTCACGAGCCCGATCAAATTCCGCAAATCGCTGACCCGCACGTCGCGCAAGTCGATCCCATCGATCTCGACAGCGCCCTCCTTCGGATCGTAAAAGCGCAGGAGCAGATTAACGAGCGTGCTCTTGCCGGAGCCATTGTCACCGGCGAGGCCGATCTTTGATCCGCGCGGGATCGCGAGGTCAATCCCGCCCAGGACCAGTCGTTCCTCATAAGCGAAGCTGACCCCGCGAAATCGAATCCCCGCCTTGAAAATCGGGAGCGCCACGGCATCCGCCCGCTCCTTCACCGAAGGTTCCGCTTCCAGAACCTGCTTCAGTCGGTCGACGCCCAGCTTCGATTCCTGCAAGAGGAGATGCAGCGACGCCAGCGCCTTCACCGGGATGAAGAAGAAGATCATGCCGGTCAGGAAGGCGACCATGTCCGGCGTGGTCCGACCGCTGTAGAAAACATAAATGAGGAGCACGCCCAGCCCGAACATCGAGAAGGTCTCGATGATGGGATTGATCTGCGATCGGGCCGAGACGGCCTTGAGCTGTCCGCGAATCAGCTCCTTCGACTCCAAACGGAATCGGCGGGCTTGTTCGTCCTCCAGGTTGAGCGCTTTGACCACGCGGATGCCGGGCAACATCTCCGCGAGCAGACTGGCCTGGCGGATCGTGGCCTTCAGGCCGATCCCCGCTGCCTCTCGCGCTTTCCGACCGAGGGTTGAAATCGGAATCAAGCACAAGGGAGCCACGACCAAGGCCGCAATGGTCAGTTTCCAATCAATCATGCACAAGGCGACGGTGATGCCGATCATCGAGAAGGGCTGTTTCACAAAATCCATGAACCCCTTGCTGAGACACTGGTTCAGCGCCGCGGTATCCCCATTGATCCGCTGGAGCAAATCGCCCATGCTGGTGCGGCTGAAATAATCCAGCGACAGGCTCTGCAATTTTTCCAGGACGTCGCCGCGCAGATCGTTCACGGTCCGCTCGCCCACCGACGCCATAAAGATGGCGCTCAAGGTACCGCGCCAGACCGCGCAGTCCGACGAGCAATGGAAGAAAGAGCAGGCCGCCGAGGATTTGCCTGTTATCGATCGGTCGTCCCGTCCGAGGCAGCCAGGGGTCCACGACTTGGAAGGTCACCTTTTCCATCTGCGACAAATGCGAATCCGCCGTGACGGCTTCGATCGAGGGAGGGTTGAAGCGGTCCAGGATGGTCTTTGTTCCCCAGACGACGGCCCCGTTCGAGAAGCCATAAAGCACGCTGAAGGTGATCCCCAGGGCGAACGCCAGCCAGTAGCGGCGCAAGTAGGGCGCACCAAAGCGAAAGATGTCGATGATGTAGTGCAAGCGCTGCGGAGTCTAATTCGCCTCGCGGGCCCGCGCTACCGCCGGCTCGCCGGGTCCAATCTGCGCCTTGAAAATCGATCGTCCACTTGGCATTGAAAGGAAGCGCATGCGCCTATGGTGCGTTTTGGCATGCCGAATCCTCCGACTTCGATCCTCTTCAGCGCGGGCGATGTCTCCGGAGACGTGCATACCGCCGCGCTGGCGCGCCACCTCCTCGCCCGTGATCCCGCGCGCACGCTGCACGCGCTCGGCGGAGCGAGGCTGCGGGAGGTGATCGCGCAATCTCCCGGCGGCGAGTTCCTTGGGGACACCACGAACTGCAGCGCCATCGGCATTCCCTCAGCGGTGCGGGTCTACTTTCGCTGTCGCCAATTGGGCCAGCGGCTCCGGCAGTTTCTGCAGGATCATCGCATCGATGTCGCGGTGCTCTGCGACTGGGGCGCCTTCAACGGCCGCGTCCTACCGGAGCTGCACGCGCTCGGCATCCCGGTGCTTTACTACTTTCCGCCGAGCTCATGGCGACGCCGCGGTTCCGCCGGGCTCCGGATTGCGCCCCACGTCAGCCGAGTTGCCACACCCTTTGAGTGGTCCGCCGAACGGCTGCGCGCGGCCGGTTGCCGTGCGGAATGGGTCGGTCATCCTGCGCTGGAGAACAGCGCGGGCGGGAATGAGCGCGCGACGCTCCGGCGGCAGTTCGGCATTCGGGAGGACGAGCAGCTCGTGGCGTTACTCCCGGGATCGAGACCGAGTGAGATTCGCCTCCTCGGGCCGCGGATGGCCCGCGCCGCCGAGATGGTGGAAGCCGATGGTCCGCTGCGATTCATGGCCGCGGTGCCGAGGGAACTCGCTCAGCGGACGCCCGAGCGCACCTGCCGGCATCGATCGAGCTCTTGACGGATCGCGCGAGTGACCTCCTTGCGGCCGCGGACGCAGCGGTCGTGAAAACCGGCACCGTCAGCCTGGAGGCGGCGATCGCCGACACGCCCCAAGTGGCGATCTACGACGTTTCCATCGCCACCCGGATCGAATGGTGTCTACTCTGGGCCTGGAGACGCATCCCGTTCTACGCCATGCCCAATATCATCCTGCAGCGCGAAGCCGTGCCGGAGCTCATCGGCCTCGCCTGCACGCCGGAGAAGATTGCCGCCGCCTTGGCGAGGCTGCTCAGCAGCGAAACGACCCGCCTCCAGATGCGGCAGGATTACGCCCTGATGCGGCAGGCGCTCGGCTCCGAGTTGCCACTGCCGGCGACAGAACACACCGCGCAAATCGTCGAGGAAATGCTCGCCGAAGTGAAAGCCTCCGGCGTAGCCGGTCCGTCGTAAGTCCCTTTCGTTGCGGTGGTGGCTGGGGAGGGAATTGAACCCCCGACACGTGGATTTTCAGTCCACTGCTCTACCAACTGAGCTACCCAGCCGTCCGCCGCGGCGGCGGACGGATTCGCGACCGCAACCGGGCCGTCACTATGCAAGATTCCCGCAGCTCGGCAAGGCCGAACCAGCGCCGCTCAGCCGTCGGCAAACGTCCGCGACAATGCGACCGCGCGAGTGAGCAGATACATGTATTGGCGGCGCGAAATCTCGATCCCGCCGAAGCGCCGGAGATGCGGCGTGAGCCATTGCGTATCGAGCAACAGGAAACGTCGCGCGCGCAGCCGCTCGACCAAGGCACAGAGCGCCACCTTGGACGCGTCCGTCACGTCGTGGAACATCGATTCGCCAAAGAACGCGCCGCCGATCGCCACCCCGTAGAGGCCGCCGGCGAGCTTCCCCTCCTGCCACGTCTCGACCGAATGGGCGTGGCCCAGCGCGTGCAAACGGGTGTAGCTCCGAATGATCTCTGCGTTGATCCAGGTCTCCTCGCGCTCGGCGCAGCGCCGCATCACTCGCTCGAAAGCGGTGTTAATGCGCACCTCGAAAAGACCGCGCCTCCGCACCCGCTCCAGCGCATGCGGCACATGGAAGCGATCGTCGAGCGGGAGCACGCCCCGCGGGGAAGGCGAAAACCATTCGATCGTGCCGTTCTCCATCGCCATTGGAAAAACGCCGAGCCGGTAGCCTTGCAGAAGAACTTCCGGTGCGATCACGCGCGAGTTTTGTGCTCGATCGGGCGCTTGGCAAATGCGACGCACCGCGAGAGCGTCGCCGCCATCTTCTTGCATTGACCGGTCACCCCCCTAATCTTGCCCGGTGAAACAACTCCTCGCCGCTTCCGCCGCCGCGGGTCGCGCGAACGAAGGCCCGACGAGTCCGGAGGTGCCGAAACAGGTCGCGCGAGGCGGACCGCCGCGGGAATAGTGGAAATGTCGACGCCGTCCGCGCACTCGAAAATTCTCATCCTCGATTTCGGCTCGCAGTACACGCAGGTGATCGCGCGCCGGATTCGCGAGTGCCAGGTCTACTCAGAGATCGTCCGCTTCGATATCAGCGCGGCGGAAGTCGAAGAGCTCGCAGCCGAACGGCATCGTGCTCTCCGGCGGGCCGGCGAGTGTTTATGATGAGCGGGCGCCGCAGGTTGATCCGGAGATTTTCTCCCTGGGCATCCCGGTGCTCGGCATCTGCTACGGGATGCAGCTCATGGCACAGCATCTCGGCGGGCAGGTGGAATTCAGCGCCCGGCGCGAGTACGGCGCGGGCATGTTGCACGTGGCAAATGGCTCCCATCTTTTCGCCGGGATCGGCGAACAACTCGATATCTGGAACAGCCACGGGGACAAGGTGACGGCGCTGCCGCAGGGCTTTCGCGCGGCCGCCTCCACCGAGAATTCGCCCTACGCCGCGATCGAAAATCCGGAGACGCGGCTCTACGGGCTGCAGTTTCATCCGGAAGTCGCGCACACCCCGCGCGGGCGCGAGATCATCCAGAATTTCGTCTATACACATCTGCCACTGCGCGATGGATTGGACGATGGGGTCGTTCATCGACGAAGCGTGCGAGCGCGTGCGCCGGCAGGTGGGCGACCAGAAAGTTGTGCTCGGACTCAGCGGCGGGGTCGATTCTTCGGTCGTAGCCGCGCTCCTGCACAAGGCGATCGGCGATCAGCTGACCTGCATTTTCGTAAACAACGGCCTGCTCCGGGCGCGCGAAGAGGAGATGGTGCAGCGCGTCTTTGGCGAGAACTTTCAAGATCAAGCTCAAGTACGTGGACGCTTCCGAGCGTTTCCTCGCGAAACTAAAGGGCGTAACCGATCCCGAACAGAAGCGGAAGATGATCGGGAACGAGTTCATCCATGTCTTCCAGCACGCGACCGAGGAGTTGCTGGCGGAAGACCAGGCGAACGGCACGCACGGCCACGAATACCGTTTCCTCGCGCAAGGCACACTCTATCCGGATGTGATCGAGAGCGTCGCGATCGGCGGCAATCCGGCGCACGTCATCAAGAGCCATCACAACGTCGGCGGGCTTCCGGAGAAAATGCATTTCGAGCTCGTGGAGCCGGTCCGGCAGCTTTTCAAGGACGAAGTGCGGCAGGCCGGCCTGCAGCTCGGGTTGCCCAAGGAAGTGGTGTATCGGC
Organism: uncultured Verrucomicrobiae bacterium; assembly: GCA_963844275.1. GTDB lineage: Bacteria > Verrucomicrobiota > Verrucomicrobiia > Chthoniobacterales > UBA10450 > JACCTI01. The sequence continues at coordinate 1,071,668 of CAWJNS010000010.1, read as the reverse complement.
AGCCGTTTCCCGGACCGGGCCTGGCGGTCCGCATCCTCGGCGAAGTCACCCCGGAATCGCTCCAGATCCTGCGCGATGCGGACACGATCGTGACCAGCGAAATGGAGGCCGCGGAATGGTATTACCGCGTCTGGCAATCATTCGCCGTGCTCCTGCCGGTGCGTTCCGTCGGCGTGATGGGCGACCAGCGCACCTACGAAAACACCATCGCGTTGCGAGTGGTGGAAAGTCAGGACGGCATGACCGCCGACTGGGTGCGCCTGCCCTATGAACTACTGGCGCGCATTTCCACCCGCATCATCAACGAGGTTAAAGGCGTCAACCGCGTCTGCTACGACATCTCGAGCAAACCGCCGAGCACGATCGAGTGGGAGTGATGGCAGAGGCGTTGGTGTCACACGCCTGAGCCGGAGACCGATTCGGCTCAAAGGCCCGGGCTACGGCGGGGCCAAAACCCGAGCGCCAGCAGGGCGGCAAGGAGCGCAAAGTCGATCACCATGTGCCAGGCAAAGCTGAGATTCTTGGTCGCGCTCCCAAAGCAGCCACAATCGAGATTAATCCCGCGGACTTTCGCTGCGACGGTCGCCGCGATGAAGATGACCGTCAGAGCGGTCAGAATCCCAACAGCTCCAGAGCGTAACCAGCCGACAATCAGAGCCAGACCGCAAATGACCTCCAGCCACGGAAGATAAAACGCCACGCGCACTCCCAGCCACCACGGCAGAACGTGGAAATTGGCGATGTCGGTCGCGAATTTGACTGGATCCACAATCTTGAGCGCGCCGGCATAGATAAAGACTGCGCCAACGATGATGCCGAGCACGAGCGCCAGCGGGGAACGCGTCTCGCGGACCGGCGGCCGTTGCACATTCATCAGCGGGGACTGGAAGTGGCGGACGGTGCTCATTTCCGCGAATCCCGGTAGGCTTCCCAACCACCATGGAGCACGTAGACCTCCATGAGCTGCGCTTCCTCGCGCAGGCGCCGCGCCACTTCATGGCTGGCCGCGCAGCTCTGGCTGCTGCAATAAACGACCGTCTTCCTGTCTGGGGACCAGCGACCGAGGAACTGCGGAAGCAATTCCCCCCAGCGGTCTTCGTTCAAGAGATGCGCGCCCGGGATGTGGTCGGCCTCAAATTGCGCGTCCGGCCGCGCGTCCACCCAGAGCACGGCTTCTCCCCAGTTTTGCGCCTGGACGAGCTCAATTTCGTCCTTCGCGACGGGGGGCGCATTCCAGGAAACGCTCTGGCGATAGAGCAGCGCCTGCCCGATCGCCGGCACAAGCGACAGCACCAGGAGCAGCAGCGCCTGCCGCAGCAAAACCGCGCTCACGGCCTAACGACCGGGGGTGGCAGGCTGCGCCGGCGGCGCCGCGAGGGCGGCCGTGGCAGGCTGGGTCGCCGGCGGGGTGACGGCAACGGTGGCGTAGAACGGCTGCGGCAGATCAGATTTGATCGTCAGGGTCGCGTTCGCCACCTTGGAGGTATCGGTCGGGACGACGGTGATCACGAATTCGCCGGCGTTTTTGCCCTTGTCGACCGTGGTGGTAAAGGTCGGACTCGAGGAACTGACATCGAGCTTCGAGACGGAAACTTCCTTGCTCACCTTGACCGTGATCTTCTTCGGGTTCAGCGCTTCCCCGCTCTGCCAGTAAACAAACGTCGGCTGCAACTCGAGCGGCTGCGCGATCATCGCTTTCAGGACCAGGTTCATCACCGGCTGGCTTGGGTCGTCGCTCTCAACCGTCACGGTCTTTTGCTGCAAGCCGGTGCGACCGCCGATTTTGAAAGTCGCGGTCACCTCGCCCTTCTCGCCCGGCGCGACGTCGTTTTTCTTGAGAGACGCAACCGTGCACCCGCAGGAGCTGCGGACATTCTTGATATTTACGGTCGTCTTTCCCTTGTTCTCGTACTTGAAATTCGCGACCGCTTCCTCGTCACCGGCTTTGGGATGCAGCTCGATTTCTGTCTTCTCCCAGGTGAGCTGGGCCTGCGCGGTGGCGAACGCGCCGAGAAATACCACACCGACAAGGGCCTGGAGTGAGAGCTTCATGCCGAGAAGCAAAGGCGCAGACGCATTTGTTGTCAATCGTGGCGCGGGGCGGAGCGCAGTGGCACAACATCAGCCGCCCCCGGCCGGCACCTGCGCCAGGTGCGTGCGCGCGTAATCGGCGACGGCAGCGCGCCAGTCGCGTGGGGCCTCGCCGGTCAATTGCTCGTAGGCCGTGGTTGCCATCGCAGTATGTATTGGGCGGCGCGCGATGAAATTCTTCATGTCCTGAAGCGAGATTGGCTCAACGGTGCGCGCGCGCAATGGCATGCCCACCTCCGCGCAGCAATCGAGCGCCCATTGGCCGTATTCCTGCCAGCTGCACTGGCCTCGATTCGCGAGGTGCAAAATGCCGCCGCCCGCTGAGCGCTCGCAGAACGGGCGGAGCATTTGCGCGATATCAAGCGTGTAGGTGGGCGTGGAAAACTTGTCCGCGACCGCCTCCACGCGCTCCAGTTCGCGCGCCCGCTGCACGATCCAGTCCACAAAGCTCGGCCGGTCCGGGCCAAAGACCCATGACACCCGGACCACGAGATGCCGCGCGCTGACGGACAGCACCCGCCGCTCGCCGGCCAGCTTCGATTCGCCGTAGACGCTGATCGGCTTTGGCTCGTCAGCCTCGGTATAAGGCTCGCTCTTCGTGCCATCGAAGACGTAGTCGGTGCTGATTTGAATCAGCCTTGCGCCTCGTTCCTCGCAAATCTGCGCGAGCAGATGCGGCGCCTCCGCGTTAGTCGCAAAGGCCTCGTCGCGTTCCGTCTCACAACGATCGACGTTCGTCTGCGCCGCGCAGTTGATCATCAAGTCGAAGGCCAGTGGCTCGAGCGTGCGCCGCAGGAGCTCCGGATCGGCGAGATCCAGTTGCGCGCGATTGAATCCGATGATCTCCGCGTCCCGGCCATATTCACGCGCCAGCGCCGCGCCCAGGCGTCCACCCGTGCCCACGATCGCAATTTTCGTTGGCTTGCCTGTGGCCACGCGGGGAGTCTAGCTGGACGTTCGTCGGCGGCCAATCGTGCGCTACTTCGCCGCCGGGTCCACGTCCGGAGCGTTGCCAAGCGACGTGCCGCTGCGTCCGCGCACGATGATCACATCGCCGCTGTTCACGTTGCCATCGGCATTCACATCGGAGCGGAAGTTGGCGCCGTCGACCGCCCTGGCCGGAGCGGCTGCGCGTCTGGATGGCGTCGCCGGTGTTCACATTGCCGTCGCCGTTCGTGTCGCCGATCAGAACGACCCACGGATCGACAACGACGTGTGCCGCTGTTCCCCTGCGATTCGAGCATTGCTCAACGAGCGTGAGCCGCGATCGTCTGCGCGTTCGCTGACACTGGTGAGCGGGATCGTAATGGTGGAGCCGCTGACACTGACGGCGCCTCCGTTGCTGACACCACCGCTCCCGATAGTCGCGGTGCCGGAGGTGATCTGTGCCTGCGGAGAGCCGTCGACGGTGATGGACCGTTGCAGGTCACACTCACGACAATCTGGTGATCGCTGGTCGCGCCGCCGCTGCGAGGTTCGATCCCTGCTGGGCCGGTGAGCGGCAGGGCGATATCAAACGTGCCGGCGGCGCCATGCATTTTGCGGGAGACAGCGGATTGCAGGGCGATCGCGGCTGGTGAAACCGCACACGCCAGACCTGGCCGCCATTTCCCTGCGCGAGATAGTAGAGGCTGCCATCGTCGCCGACCTTGAGATCGACCAGCGTGCTGATCCGACTCGCGAAACGGCGCTCGCCGTGCCGGCCGCCGGATCGAAAAGTCCGAATCCAGCCGTTGCAGAGGTCGCCGAAGAAGTATTTGCCGACGTAGGAGTCTGGAAACTGCGGCGTCGTCTGGATTGTAAAAGGCGCCGCCGACGATCGCGCAGCCGGTGCATGCGAAACGGGCCGGTGTGGGCGTATTGGAAAAGCGGATCGCGATAGTTCGGATTCGGGGCAATGCAGGCGCCTTCGCAGTTGGGCCAGCCGTAGTTCGATCCCACGAGGCCGTCATTGATCTCTTCCCAGGTGTCCTGGCCGACATCGTTGATGAACATCCGGCCCGTCCCGGGCTGAAACCAAAGGTAAACGGATTCCGCAACCCGACCGCCCAGATCGCGCGATTCAAGCCGGTGGGGGAGCCGGCGATGCCGGGAAAGGTCGACGGGTTGTCCGCCGGGATGCTGCCGTCGGAATTGATCCGCAGAATCTTGCCGAGGCGATTGGAGATGCTCTGCGAGTTGGAAGGCACGGCATTTTCACCCGACCGCGATGTAGAGTTTGCCGTCCGGCCCGAAGTGAATGGCGCCGCCATTGTGATTGCTGGCGCTGAGATTCTCGAGGTCCATCAGGACCACCTCGCTGCCGACGGCCGCGACATCGCCATTCGCGGTGAAACGGCTGACGCGGTTGTGGACCGGGGCGCTGCTGGTGGTGTAATAGACGTAGACGAACTGGTTGTTCGCGAAGTTGGGATCAAAGGCGACGCCCAGGAGGCCGCGCTCGCCGAAGGAGTTGACGGAGAGGCTCACAAACGGCGTCGGCAGGAGGGCGCCGTTTTTGACCACACGCAGTTGGCCGGCCTGCAGGCAGACAAAGATGCGGCCGTCGGGCGCGATTTCCATCGCCGTCGGGCTGGCGTCAAGATTCGAGCCGACCTGCGTCTCCGTGAAACCGGCCGGCAAAACCGCGCCGCGAAGCGGAAGAAGCGAAAGCAACCCAATGGCGAGAACCAAGACGATTTTCTTCATGGCGAGGAGAATAACCGAAGACGCCACCCTACGAAACCAAGACAGCGTCGCGCCGAGCGCGCGAGGCTTTGCATCAACGTCGCCACCCCCCACTGCGGCGGTGGGCCACCCGGAGGGGTCAATTGGCTGAAGGTTAGTTTCTTGCCGTCGTCGCTTGCGACCCAACGTCTGGCTGCTGCTCCTTGGCATCACCCGCCCCGAGTGAGGTGCCGGCACGCGCACGCACGATGATGACATCACCGCCGTTGATGTTCCCATCCGCATTCACATCCGAGCGGAAGTTACTGGCGTTGGCGGTTTGGCCGGACCGGCCCCGCGTCTGCACGGCGTCGCCCGCGTTGACACTGCTGCCGCCGTTGGTGTCGCCCACCAGCACTCTCAAGGTGCCAGAGACCGAGGGGCTGAAGAGTACCGCCGGTGCCCTGCACATTGCTAAGCGTAAGGCTGAGCGCCTGCTGATTGGTCACGCCAGTAAGATTGACGATAAACTCGTTCGGATTGGTGCCGATGCCGCTCGAAGTAATCGAGCCCGTCCCGCTGTTGATCGTCACATTGGCCACGCTCGCAACCGCGTTGGCGAAGGTGAAGACGACGCTGTAATCGCCGCTCGCCCCACCGGTTCGACATTCCACGCCGCTGCCGTCGAGACCCAGCGGAATATCAAAATCGCCGGCGCTACCGTGCGTCTTCCGGGAAGCGATGTCGCTCACCTGCAACGCGATCGGGCCGGTCGGCAATGGCCAGGCGTAGGCGCCGGCGCCGCGCGTCCAGAGCGAGAGGGTGGTGCTGCCCCGGTCGATCTGCATGTCCCAGATCATCATGTTCGGGAGCCCGTTATTGAAGCGATACCAGACCGGCGTCGCCGCGGTAATGTCGTCGGTGAAATAGAGACCGATGTCCGTGCCCGCGAAGACCTGCTGCGGGTAGTTGGGGTTCACGATGATCGAGTCAACCGGCATGTTCGGCAGATTGCCGGACTTGTTCTGCCAGGTGAAGCTGCTGCAGTTCGACTGGCAGACGACGCGGAAAACGTGGCCCGGCGTCGTCGGCGTGGTGTCGTTGAAGCCACCGACGGCGGCGTAGCCGATCGGCAGGTCCGCCGTGGGCACGGTCGGATCGAGCGCGACACCATTGATCGTGCGATTCGGCAGAACGGCGTTGCTGGCGGTCAGGTTCACCCAGTTGCCGGCGTTCGCCACGCCGGTGCCGAGATTGAAGCCGATCCAGGCGTTGCCGTCGCTGGTTCCCACCATCGCCACGCTCTTGAACTTGGGCGAGTACTTCAACTGGTTGATGAACGACCGGTTCCCGAGCGCCTGCTTCGTCATGTTGGTAGTCGCGGGATTGTTCGTGATGACCCAGGTGTTCGTGGTCGTCGCGCCTGTGATCGTCTCATAGACGCGGGTGCTGCCAACGATCAGGTTGCCGCAGCCGGTGGTCGCGCCGGCTGGGCCGCAATCATCGCCCCCGGGAATGCCCCCGTGGAAAAGATCGTAAGGGAGAATGAACGATTGCGTATCGACGCTCCAGCCGCCATTCCGCGTGCTCCAGACCGCGCCGGGCGCGGTGCAATTCGAAACGCAGCGTGCGATCGAACCGCTGTTGTTCCCCTGCCAGAAACGAAGGCTGGTGCCCGTTCCCACAGGATCAATGCGCGCATAGAACCCATCACCGCCGCGACCCATCTGCCACTGCACGGGACCAGTCGGTGGGCCGGTGAAGGTGACGGAGTAAGAGCCGTTATCCTGCGTCCCACCGTTGGCCTGCGGAGTGGCCGAGTTGGCGAAGTTCCCACTGATGTCGCCCGAGTAGAACTCGATCGTGTTCAGCCCGGTGTCCATGTTGACCCAAGTGTTGCGGGTCGTGCCGATGACCGCCGTGTCCGCATTCGGACTGCTGAAAATGCCGCCGTCGCTCCCCTTCAGGAGAATGCTCGAGGAGCCGGGGACAAACGCGAGCGCGTGTTGGTCGACGTGCACGACATGGTTGGCGAGAGACGTGCCGTTATAGCCGCAAGTGAGATCGTAGAACGAGGTGCCGGTGCGCGAGGCGAGCCAGGTGTCGAAGGTGTCGACAAAGATGCGGTCAGGGTTGTTGGGATCGACGGCCAGGCCCTGGTCGTACCAGTTCTGCGGGTAATCGCCCTGCCCACCAGAGCAATTGCGAAGCGAACCACCGGCGGACCCGGTCATGAAGGTCCAGCTGTTGCCGCCATCGATGCTCGACCACACGCCGAGCTGGCAGCCGCTCGCGCTGCCGCAGCCGCTGTTGCTGTTCGGCGCGATCGAGGTGGCCTGAGCATAGATGTAATTCGGGTCGCTTGGCGCCACCGCGAGGTCGATGCGCCCGAGCTGGTTGCCGACCCCCACGCCACCGTAAGGCGTGCCGCTGCCGGCATTCATGTTGGCGCCCGTCGTGTAGGCGCTGCCTGTCACCTGCGTGCCGAAGACGAAGCCATTGTCGTTGCGGGAGATGAGGGCGAAATCGCCGGGGCAGCCGCTCGCCGGCATGGTCCCCTTGTAGACGCCATTGGCGCCGTTCTGATCGAGTCCTATCTGCACCGTGGTGGCGAAACCGCGGGTGGCCACGGCTGCCACGATACGGGTCGTGCCCCCGATGTTGGTCAATTCAAGCCCGGTGATGTCCTGGCGTTGGGTATTGAAATTGTTCGTCGTGCAGGGGCCGGTCCACGTCTGCCCCGCGTCATACGAGAAATAGAGGCCGGTCTTGGTCCCTGCGACCACCTTGTTGCTGTTGTTCGGATCGACTCGCACCTTGCCGACAGCCTGGTATTGCGCCACCGCGCCGACCGGCGTGGGGAAAAGCGCACCAAAGACATTGCTTCCCAAGACGACCCAGCTGGCACCGGCGTCGGTCGACTTTAGGATGCCCTGGCTGCCCATCGAAAACGACCCGTAATTCTGGTCGCCCGTGCCGACGTAAATGATATCCGGGTTATTCGGGTCGACCACAACCGAGTCGACTGAGGCCGTACTGATGAGCGGGTCGTCCGTCAGCGGCGTCCAGTTGGTCGAGCCACTGCAGCAGTTGGTGGTTTTCCAGACGCCGCCACCCACGGTTGCGATGTAGGCGACGATGGACCCATTGGTGGTGGTTCTCGGGTCCACCGCGATCGCGTTCACCCGGCCGGCCGTGACTCCGTAGTCGTAGCAACCAGAACAACCCGTCATGCGACCGGGCGCCGGCCCGAGCGCGGTGAAGGCGTTGACATCGAGGACGAGAGGCGAATCCGAGCTGAGGCTGGGCCGCATTCCCGCCGGAATGGAACGTTCAACCATCGCATCCTCGGCGACGGCCCGTCGCACCCACGCCGGGTCGAACTGGCCTGTCGGGTAGGTGAGCCGGTCGACCCATTGCGCCTCGATCCGGCCCAGGTCTTCCGCTTTCTCGCCGGGCACGATCATGTAGCGCGGCGGCGGCGCCTCGGTGCGGCGCAGCAGTGCGGAAGGCACGCCTGCGACCGCAAAGATGGCGAGCAGCGCCGCGGCTGAGCCGAGCGACAAGGCAAGGATGAGACGGCGCCCGGAGACGCCGGCCACGAGAGGAGGGGCGGGTTTTTTCATGAGGAACTCTGCTGTTGAGGTGAGGAGGTCGAGCCGGGAAAGACCGGAAAGCGGCGCACATTATTGGAAGGTAGGTGAGATGTCACGCCCTTTGTCAGAAAAGCCTTTTCGCGTTCGAAAACGTCGGCCGGGCTGCGCCCTCACGGGCCGGCGGGCGAAATAGGAAAGCAGTTGTCTCCGGTCAAAACCGCACCTATCTTCCGCGCCTTATGCCGAAGCCAATAGCGCGTGCCAAGACGCGGAAAGCCGTCTCCAAGCGATTCAAGATCACCGGGACCGGCAAGGTTTTGCGTCAGCAGGCCTCGCGCCGTCATCTTCTTTCCAGCAAGAGCGCCAAGCGCAAGCGCCAGATGGCGAAGGCGATGGTGGTCGACAAGACCGACATGGCCCGCATCAAGCTGAACATGCCGTTCGCGTAAGCGTCCCGGCAGCTGAGCGCCCGACCAATCCGCCCCGCCTTCGCGGGCGCTTGCTCTACCTCCCCGGCACCGATTCTTCGGGAAAGCTGATCACGCCATGCTGTTGGTTCGGCGTGTTGACCGGGGTGGCTGAGACTGGTGGGCCCGCGGGCTTTCGGGTGGGCGGCGGGTGCGGAGACCACTTCTCGTAACCTTCCGCCGGCGAACGGTAAAGATCGCGCCGATTTTCCAGCGTGGTGCAGGAGGCGCAGGCACCGACGATACAGCCAAGCAGCAGCAGTGGCAGCAGCGCTTTCACGGGCGTGATGCAATCAGACACGCCGCAGAGTGTCAACGGAGAGGGTCAGGGGCCGGCGGACGGCTGGCCCCGCAGGAAACACAAAACGCCGTTGCGTGGCGGCGAACTTGCGCGAACCTTGCCCTTCCGTCAGGGGCTATGGACTGCGGACTTACGAATCCCGCCAGGGCAGGAATGCAGCAACGGTAGTTTGATCCACTTTGCCGTAGTTCTCTGGCGGACTTTTTTTTGTCCAATCAGCCTCCGCGAATGACCGGACCCTGCCAATGAAAATGCTGGAGGTGAAGACGGTGCGTTTTGCCGAAGTGGTGGAGCAATGCGGCGAGCCCGAGGTCTACACGCTTTGGCAAGAACCGGCCGTCGACCGCCGTTTCCAATCGCTGCTCAAGAACCATCGCGTCATGACCATTCAACAGACGGAGAGCGGGACGGATTTTGGCGTGGCAGATTTTTGCGAACGTAAAGGCGCCAGATTTCTGGTCTTCCCGAAATCGCTGCGCCGGTTTGCCGATCGACGGATAGTAGGCATCAAGTGGGAGTTGGTAAAAAGCGCATGAGCCCAAGCATTATTGCGGACGAGCGCGCGGCGCAGAGTGCGTTCGACAACGAAGAACGCGCCCGCTACTCGCGGCATCTCATCATGCCCGAGGTGACGCTGGCCGGTCAGCGACGCTTGAAAGCGTCGCGCGTGCTCTGCATTGGCGCCGGCGGACTCGGCTCCTCCTCCGCGCTTTATCTGGCGGCCGCCGGGGTGGGCACGCTGGGGCTCGTCGATGCGGATCAGGTAGAGCTATCGAATTTGCAGCGCCAGATTCTGCACGGCACTGCCGATGTCGGCCGCTCCAAACTCGCCTCAGCGCACGAGCGGATCGCGACTGCGAATCCGCACGTGGACGTGCGGCTGCATGAGGCGCGCTTCACGAGCGCGAACGCTCTCGAGATTGTCAATTACTACGACGTGGTAATTGACGGATCGGATAATTTCCCGACGCGTTATCTCTCGAGCGACGTCTGCGTCTTCACGCGGAAGCCAAACATCTATGGCTCGGTGTTTCGCTTCGACGGGCAGACAACCGTCTTCGCCCCGCATCTTGGCGGTCCCTGCTATCGCTGCCTCTTTCCCGAGCCGCCGCCGGCCGGCACGGTTCCGAGCTGCGCGGAAGCCGGAGTGCTCGGCGTCCTGCCCGGCATCGTCGGAATGCTGCAGGCGCTGGAAGCGTTGAAGCTGATCCTCGGCCTCGGCGATTCCCTGCTCGGGCGGCTTCTACATTTCGACGCCCTGAAGATGAAGTTCCGCGAGTTCAAGTTGCGCCGCGATCCCGAGTGCCCGGTCTGCGGTGAGAATCCGAGCATCCGCGAGCTGGTGGACTACGAGCTTTTCTGCGGAACCACGCCGGCGGGTGCCGCGGAAGACGCTTCGCCTGCCGCAGAGCTCTCGGTCGAGGAGCTGCAACGAAAACGGCAGGCCGGTGAATCATTCCTGCTCCTCGATGTGCGTGAGCCCCACGAATACGACATGGCGCGCATTGAAGGCGGCACGTTGATCCCTTTGCGGGAATTACCCGACCGGCTCGACGAGCTGGAGCGCAACCGCGAAATCGTGGTCTACTGCCACAGTGGGGTGCGCAGCGCCCATGCGGCGCAGTTGCTGCGCTCGGCTGGATTCGACAAGGCGGCCAACCTGGCGGGAGGAATCGACGCCTGGTCGGCGCGCATCGATCCCGCCGTGCCGCGCTACTAGCGCGTCGTCACTCCGCCGACTCGAGCGCCTTGACGAAGGCCTCCTCCGGCGGCACGCCGTGCCAGCGCGCCAGCAGCTTCCCCCGGCTGTCGAAAAGAAACACCGCCGCTTCAGTTGAATCGGGCGAAACTCCGAGACGCGTGACCCCGTTGCCATCGAAGTCGGCAATGACGTAGATGTCTTTGCGCGCATCGCGCGTGAGATGTTTCGCCTCATACTTGGGCTTGAGCTCGCGCGCTTCGGCATCCATGCGATTTCGAATGATGATCCTCGTGAGGCCGCGCAGCGGAGCCGGGAGCTTGCCCTCGAAATTCACCAGCGTGACGTAGCGATACTTCGGGTCGCCAAGGCAGCGATGAGGCATCAATTTCGCGATTGCGCGCGCCTCGTTCTCTTGGGCGCGGGTCGTGACGGTGATGACTGTAATGTGGCCGGCGGCGGTACCGAGATCCTGGCCATCGATGTCGCGGAAACTCAGATCATGCACGGTGCCGGTCTGCAGCGGCGCGGCGGCGGCGGCTTCCACGAACAGCACGAGTGCGAGTGAAAGGATTTGAAGGCCGCGGTCGATCATGTTTAAGCACGTTGGCCACGATGCTCCCGTCTGACAAATCCCTCCCCCGAATCAACGGCGCCTGGTTTGCGCTCTTCCTGGCGTGCGTCTTATGCGCCGGCTGCAACCGCCTCGCCACTCCGCCAACGAAACAGGCGCTGAAAGACGCCGAGGCAAAGGCGAACAGTGGAGATTTCATGGCGGCGATCAGCCTCTACGAGGCCGCGCTCGATGGCTCGGAGCGCTCGGCCGACATCCATTACCGCATCGCGCTGTTGTACGATGACAAGATGAACGACCCGCTGAATGCGCTCCATCATTTCAAGCGCTATCTCGCGCTCTCCCCGGGCGGTCCGAAAGCCACCGAGGTGAAGAGCTACATGAAGCGCGACGAGATCGCGCTCCTGACCACGCTCTCCGGCGATTCGCTGGTGACTCGCGCGGAGGCCGCCCGACTGAAGAATGAAAATCTTCGCTTGAGCCAGCAACTGGAGGAGCGGGCCGCCCAGCTGCGCAACGCGACCGCGCCGGTCGAGAAACGCCGGAGCGGAGCGCGCGCGGAAAAGTCACCAACACCGGCGAAGCAACGCAAAGGCACCCCACGGGCCTGAAATGAAACCGCACGAGAGATACGGGAAATGGTTCGCCGCGACCGCCGCCGCCGCGGTAACGTCGGAAAGCGCGCAACTACGCCCATGACTCCCATCACACGCATCGCGCCAGACATCGGATGGCTGCCGATCAGTTTCGTGAACGCCTATTTCATCGGACGACCAGGCGGCCGTTGGATGATGCTGGATGCGGGTTTGCCCCGACGGGCGCCAAAGATTCTGGCGGCGGCAGAGGCAAGATATGGAGCCGGGTCGAGACCGGAAGGGATCATCCTCACCCACGGCCACTGGGACCATGCCGGCTCGGCCGGGGAACTGGCGGAGGCGTGGGACGTGCCGATCTACGCGCACGAACTGGAGATGCCCTATCTGAATGGCGCGTCCGCCTATCCGCCGCCGGACCCGACGATTGGGGGCGCGATCGCGTTCCTGTCGCGCTTCCTGCCCTCGCGGCCCTTCCATTTTGGCGAACGGTTGCGCGTGCTCGAGCCGAAACAAGTGCCGGGCCTGCCAGATTGGGAGTGGCTGCCGACACCCGGGCATTCCCCTGGTCACATCTCGTTATTTCGCCCTTCGGATCGCGTGCTGCTGGCCGGCGATGCCTTCGCCACGATGGACATGGAATCGTGGGCCGGCCTGATCGGAGGTCAGCAGGTGCTGGCGCGGGCGGGTGCTCCGTTTAATTACGATTGGCCGGCGACGACTGCTTCCTTGAAGCTCCTCGCGGCTCTGCGGCCAAACGTGATGGCGTGCGGACACGGCATCCCGATATCGCAGACGAATGCGGCAAGGGAGCTGGACGATTTCGCGGCGCGATTCCGGCCCCCGCGCCACGGGCGTTATGTCCGTCGCAGCGCGAAGACGGATGAGCACGGCGTCGTCTCGCTCCCGCCGGCTCCATTCGATCCCGTGCCAATCGCCACCACCGCCGCGATGGTGGCGGTCGGGATGGTGTTGGGGGCCGGTTGGCTGGAAGAGGAACGTCGGCGCCGATAGCAACCTATCGCACAGTTACTACGGTCCCCCCGGCGGAGCTCCGATCGGCGGGGCGTTGCCGAGCGGCTGCGGCGGAGTCGCGCCGGCACCGGTGAAGGTGCCAGTCGTCGTCCCGTTTCCGCCAAAGCCGCTGTAGTTCGCGTTGGGAATGCCCCCGGTGTTGTTGACGTAAACGTTGGCCGGTAATTGCCCACCGATGTTCACCAGCACGCCGTTGTTAATCGTGACCGCATGTCCGGCGATGCTCTTGGTGCTGTTGCCGGTAAGGCTCACGTTGGCGATGAACTGGACCTGACCGTTGCTGCCGGGCGCATAAAGTTGCAGGGTCGTGTCGGCGGAAATCGTGCCGCCACCGATTCTGAGCACGCCGTTGTCGCCGAGGGCGGCCACCTTCACGACATCGCCGCGAATCTCCATCGCGGGCCCGGCCGCTCCGGGCAGCCGGCCCGCGTTGATATTTCCTCCCGCACCGGTATGACGAATGTCCACCAGACCGCCATCGGCCCGGACTCGCCCATTCACGTTGATGTCGCTATTCGCACCGGTTGCACGAATCGTGATCTGACCTCCGGGGCGCGGGGTGGGCGCGGCCGCGAGAAGAGCCAGCAACTGCCCGCTGTCCCTGATGTCGATCGCGACCGCCCGGACCTCGGTCGTGCCGGCCTTGCCGCTGCGGACGGTGACGTTGCCACCCTGCGCGCTGCGACGGAATTTGTCATTGGAAGAGACCTCCACCCGCGAGTCCACGGTCACGGTCCCGGCGCTCGAGTCCAGGGTGACATTTCCACCGCGGCCAGCCGGACCCTCCTGCGCCTCCCCGGTGGTCGCTTCGATCGGCGAGCTGACGTCGATCGGACCGCTGCTGGTGACGGTGAGAGTGCCGCCATCGCCGGGATCGAAGACACTCGACCCGTTGCCGCCATTCAGGGTGATATTTCCCTGGATGTCGCCTTCGACATCGAAGCTGATGCCGCTGGCGCCAGCGACGTTCAGGGTGAGTTGTCCGCCGCCGGTCGCGAGGGAAAAATCGCCATCGGCATTGAGACCGTCAAAATTGATTCCTCCGTCGGAGGTAATCACCGCGGCCGTCAAGGTGTGGAGGAGTTCGACCGGCGCATCGAAGCTGACGAACCCAAATCGCTGGATTCCGCCCTGGCCCGCGGCGATGAGCGTGTTCGACATGACATTGGTGCTGGCCACCGTGCCGGCCGTGATATCTCCGACCGCGGTGACCGTGCCCAGCACGTTAAGCGTGCCGAATAGGTCGATCGTGCCGGACGATTCAATCAGAACGGAGCCGATCAATCCGCTGGGCAAGCCCTGACCGTTGGAATCATCGATGTAGGCGGTGAGGTCTCGCGAAAAATCCGAATTGCCAATCGTGATGTCGGCCGCGCTCACGTGGATCGAAGGACCGATTCCGGTTGAACCGTGTGGGGTGATCGCCTGTGTAATCACGGGCGCGTCGATGATGAAACTGGCATCACCGACGAAGGTCGTCAGGTTGCCGGTGATATCGAAGTTGATATTGCCTCCGTCGGTGATCGATCCCAGCCCGGAGATCCGCGCGCTCACGCGATCTGCGGTCAGATTGCCACCAATGATTGAGCTAATATTGCCACCGGACCCAATGGTCGCGTCATCCAGCAGCACGATCCTTAGATCCAACCCGATGCGGTCACTGAAGCCGGAGAGCAGCACGTCGCCTCCAGCGTTCAGGGTGATGTTGCCCCCGGTGCCCAGGAAAGCTTCGTTAACGAAGACACTCGCGCCGAAGCCTCCGGCGGTAATCCCGCCGCCCGCATTCGTGAGGATGTTGGCACCATCACCGGCGCTCGTCTCCAGTGATGTCTCCAAGGAGGCGAAATCACCCAACGACATATTTCCGCCGGCCGTGAGATCGATATTGCCGCCGCTATCGAGACCGCTGGCATCCGTGCGGATGCTGAGACCGAGCAAGACGCTCAGGTTGGAGCCGGCATCGATGGTCACGTTCAAACCGGTGGTGCGCCCGGCGTTTCTACGACCGATGTCGAGGCGCTCGAGCGTGATCGCTCCGTTGGCGAGAAGCTTGACGTTGCCACTGGAATTTATCACATCGAGGAAGCCGCCATCGTCCGTCAGATTGATGACCCGGCCATTGATGTTGTTTAACGCGGACAGCGTGATGGTAACGGCATTCAGGGAAACGTCGGTCGTGAGGCCGATGTTCAAATCCCCACCTGAGCTGACGAGAAGAGTCTCGGCGACGATGAACGCGAAATTGTCGATCGAAATGAGCGGAAGCGTGATGCCGGCCGGTGCCTCGTCTAGCGAATCGCCATTGGAAATGATCACCGTGCCGCGCTCGGCCACGATCTGGCCATGGGCAAAAATATCTCCGCCTTCGCTCGTGATGCGGATCGTGCCACCGGCTCCGGGGGCCTCCGCATTCAGGTAGGAAAGGAGCCGGGAGCCCTCATTGAGGGTAATCGCAGTACCGGAGAGAAGACCGCTATGCAGGGTAATGTCGCCGCCGCTGTTACTGTTGCGCCCGAAACTTCCATCATGATCCAGGTCGTTCGACGAAACCAAAACCGTCGAGTCGACCGTCAGCATTCCTCCGGCATCGAGCGTCACCATGCCGCCGGCCCCGCCGAACGGCCCGGCCGTGCTCTCTCCCGTGGTCGCGGAAATGAATTCGCCCACAAAGATGTCGCCGGTGGCGTTCGCAATCAAAATACCACCATCACCACCAGTATCGCCGACGCCGCCGTCGAAAATCGTCGTCCCAATGCCGGTCTCGGCATCCCAACGGAGCGAGTTCGCAAAAATAGTCAGGCGGCCACCAGCCAGACCCTGGCCGGTCCCGGGACTGCCGAACTCGGCGCCGCCAAATTGAATTCCTGTTGGCGAGACAATGCTGTCGACCCTAAAGGTGTGCTGCAAGGCCGAGCCCTCTGCCGTAAGAAAAGGCCGAATGCCGCCCGAACCGGCGCGGAGCACGCCGTTGGGCGCCATCAGATCACGAATCGTGACCAGGTTCGCCGTGACGTCGCCGCCCGCCGTCACGAGCCGGGAGCTGAGCTGCCCCGCTACGTTGATCGTCGTGCCGGCGAAGATATGGCCGAGGGCAAAAAGATCGCCCCCGCCGCTGACGAAGGTCCCGGTCTCGAGATTGAGCGTGCTGACGTTCCCGGACGCGGCGAAGGAAGTGCCGGCGATGAGATTGTCCGCGCCCACCACGCCGAGGACCACGATCTCCCCATCGGAAAACCAGTCGAACGGCGCTGTCGCGGCCAGATGATCCCAGGCGACCGTCTCGGAATGGATGCCGCCTGGACCGGCGTGAAAGATCACTTCGGCGTTGCTCTCGAAGACGATCGTAAGTCCGCCTTGGGGGGTCTCAAATCCATCGGCAACCTCGATCCTGTTACCGCCCGTGACGTGAATCGAGGCGGCGCGCGCGAAGGCGCTCTGGTTCGCGCTCGCATCGATATTCACGTTGCGCCCCGCGCGCAGATCGATGGTGTGACCGCTGCTGTCACCCACGGCGAATCGCCGCAGCTCGAAATTCACATCGCGGCCCGCCCGAATATCGATCAGCGCGGCCTGCACGAATCCGCTGCCGGAGCGGAAATCGACGCCCGCATAGGAACGGAAATTCACCGCCGAAACATTTCCATTCACCTGCACGGAACCTTCCGCGTTCAAATGCAGGTTGGTCACGCCGGCGATCGCGGGACCGAGCGTGAGCGCAGCTCCCTCGCCTCGGGCGTGGAAGATAAGCGTTCCGGTGCCGGAAAAAGTGAACTCCGGCCCAAGCAGGATGGAACCGTTCTGCGTCGCGAGCACCACCGTCGACATGCCCGCGAAGGTGAAGATGCTACCGGTGCCCCCGGAAATCATATTGCCCACGCTGACGAGCGCCAGATTCCCCGGTCCGCCCTCTCCCCTTTGGATGGTGGGATTGCCGGCCAATTGCAGCGCCTGGAACTTAAACCCCGCAAACGGCACGCCTCCCCCTTCGCCTAACAACCTGGAATCGAATCCTGAGTCGAGGTCGAACTGCGAAGTCGCGGTGAAGAGCCACGTGGAAGGCGACGCCGTCGAGCGCAACGCTGCGGAAGATGCGACCCTCGTCCACCACGCCGTTGGTCGTAATGGTCGGGTCGGTCACGATCACGGTGCTATTCGTGATGTTGTACGGCACCGACGAAACGATCACCGGCGGCGTCCCGAATTTCTGCGGAGTCGGCTGCGGTGTTGGCGTGGGGGTCGCGGTTGGGATGGGGTCGGAGTGGGCGATGGTGACGGGTTCGTTAGCTCTTCAACGGCAATGCGCTGATCGATCACGTCGACTCTCTTGACGATGTCCTCGCTGTTGAAGGCGATCAGGGTGTCGTCCACCAAACGGCCGGCCACCTTTTTGTCCAGTTGCTCGCGCAGCGCGCGCGAGAGCTCATCTTCGCTCCCCAGCGGGCCAAATCCCTCGAGCAGCAACGAGGTCGAGATCAGCCGGTCGAGATCGACATCGACCTTCTCCTTGAGTGGTTCGCCCGGTTTGCCGACCAGCATCTCGCCGGTGTGCAGATCCACGCAATCGTTGACGGAGGTATCGCGGTCGCCCTCTTGCGGGACGCGACAAATCCGCGCCGTCCCTTCGAGCATGATAAACTTGAAATACGAATTGGCGTGGTACTCCGCCATCATCGTGGTGCCGGTGATCGCCGCCGTCACCGCCGCGGTGTTGATCTTCGCTCCGCCGGAATTCTTCGGCACCCGGAGCAGAATCGCGCCACCGGAGAGATCGATCGCGCGCGCGCCTTGGTCGAATGTAAACACCGTGCTTGCGCCGAGCCGTGCGATCGTGAGGTCGGCAAACGTCAATTCCGTGCGGGAGGCTTCGCCGGTGCGGACCGCGGCGCCTTCCTTCACTTCGTCGTTGACCGTCGCCGGGCGCGGCTCCGCGCCAGACGGCAGCAGCTTCACGTCATTGATCACCTGGGTGACACGGGCCTGCTTCAGAGGCGCGGCGCTCGAAAATGCTCCCAGCACCGCGAAAAGCGAGACGGAGAGAGCGACGGGCCGATGGATGCGTGTGGTGAGTCGATGGAATGACCTGTTCATGAGCAGCGCAGTTTTATTAAAGATCGCCGGTCAGGTCGATGGATATGTTCGGGGTCGGGCGGAAAATATTCTCCACCGCGGCGACTGAACGACGGCTGGTTACTGGATGGCACCGCTGCGCAGGCCCATCGGCGGACGTCCCAGCGGCGGATTCAGGGTGGCGCGAGCTGGTTGCAGCCGACTTCGGGGACCGCCAACCGCGACGTCATTGACCACGGCTGCGAGGTCATCGTCACGCGCCCTGCCGTTTCTACGTGGATGGTCGAGGCGAGCCGTGGCCGAAGCGGGATTTTCGGCGAGCGACAGCAGTTGATTGGAATCTTGCACCCGAATCGCCGGGCGCGAAGCGCCGGCGTCGCGCTGCGGGCGCGGAGCGCGGCAAAGTCTGCACTCGATCATCCGCCACGCGTCTGAGCAGCGGCCCGCGCGATTCACGGGGACCGCCCGCCAGGAACGTCACGCCGGTACGATCACGACCGGCACCAGCAGACGGCCCGGGACCCTCCGGTCGAGGCGCGGTCGCCTCCGGGATCGCTGTGACCGACGCAACCATTGGCGCAATCCCGAGGGCGGGCGCGCCATTGGCAATCGGTCCCACCACGTAGTTCGTTAGGGTCAGGGCATTCCCGTTGTAGGTGACGAGAAATGTTCCCGCAGCCATCGGAGGTAGCGAGACGATTACCGGAAGCGATGTTCACAAAGCTGCCGCTGAAGGCCGAACCGCTCGTCATGAGCGTGAATGTGTCTGTGCCCGAGACGCTGTTCTGAAAGCCATTCACGAACGTCAGCACCAATTGCCCCCCGAGCGCGACGGAGCCGTTCACGTTCAGGAAACCGTATTGGCTGCCCTGCGCGAGCCCGCCGAGCTGAAAGACGAGCTGTGAAGCGCTGAGGAGCGAGACGTTGCCGGTCACGGCCAGTCCGCTCCCGCCGAGCGCCGGACGGAGCATGGCGTTGTTCATGATCGCGGCGTTGATGGTGCCACGCGCGTCGATCAGTCCCCCCTGGAAATTGAGCGCGTTGTTCGATTGCACGCTGCCACCGGCGAGCAGGAACGACCCATTCGTTTGGGTGTAATTGCCGGTGGCGGTCAGCGCGCCGGTGCCGACATCTACAGTCCCGGACGAATTGACCGTGCCGTTAAATCGCAAGACCCCGCCGCTGATCGATCGAATCGTGCCAGTGTTAGTAAATGCGCCGCCGCCGTTTCCGTTCAGGAGGAGAATCCCGCCGTTGCTGGCGCGCATCAGGCCCTGGTTCAGCAATCCAGTCGCGCTGTTCGGATCAACGTTGAGGACCAGACCCGAGACATTCGCGTCAATCACGCCGCCCGCCTGATTCACGATCGCGAGCTCGTTCACGCCGAGGCTGCCGCTGTTGCTGGTTTCGCCCTGAATGGTGAACGTCTCAGCCGTTCGGTCCGCCGTTGAACAACGTCCCCGTTCCGCGCACCCGCGCCGCATTCTGCAGTGTCAGCGTGTGGCCGCCTCCGAGCAGTGTTGTCGCGTTGTTGATGAAAAAATCGGTAAAGCTGCCGGTGGAATTCAAGAACAGGCTGCCGGTATTCGTGAACGTGCCGCTGAAGGTCGTGGCGGTCCCGTTGTTCGCGATGAAATTCCCGGTGTTAGTTAATGAATCCAAGTGTCGCCGTGCCGGTGTTCCGGATCAGGCCCGCTTCCGCTCGCACGGAGGCCCCGCCGGTAATGAAGGCGCCGCCCGTCAACTGCAACTCCGAGCCATCGAGTGCGAGAATCGTGCCGCCGCTGTTATCGAAAATTCCGCCGCCATTTCCGGTCAGCCGGAGAATACCGCCCGCACTGGCCCGCATCAGGCCTGAGATTGATGAGGCCGCCGCCGGCGCCGGGATCGATCGACCAGCGCGAGGCCAGCCACGTTGGCGTCGATCAGCCCCCCGCTCCGGTTGACAATCGCAAGCTCGTTCGTGCCCAGGCTGCCGCTGTTGTTCGTCTCGCCCTGGACGATGTAAGTGCCGCCGCCGATTGTCGCCGAGGAAGAGGGTGCCGGTGCCGCGAACGCGCGCCGCATTCGAGAGGTTGAGAATCCCGCCGCCCGTCAGCGTCGTGCTGGAGTTGATGAAGAGGTCCGTGAAGCTGCCGTTCGACGCAAGCGTGATTGAACCGCTGTTCCTGATCGTGCCGCTGAACGTCGTCGAGGTCCCGTTGTTGGCGATGAACGTCCCGGTGTTTGTCAGCGAATCGAGCGTCGCGGTGCCGATGTTCCGGATCGTCCCGCTGCCGACCGTCCCTATGGCGCCTCCGATGATGGTCGCGCCGCCCGTGAGCTGCACTTCCGAGCCATCCAGCGCGAGAATCGTCCCGCCGCTGTTGTCAAAGCTCCCGCCGCCGTTTCCCGTTAACCGGAGGATGCCACCCGCGCTCGCGCGCATCAGTCCCAGGTTCATCAGCCCGCCCGCGGCCGCCGGATCGACGACCAGCGCCAGACCGTCAACGTCGGCATCCACCAGCGCGCCGCTCCGCAGCACGATCGCCAGCTCATTCGTGCCCAGGCTGCCGCTGTTGTTCGTCTCGCCCCGGATCGTGAAGTTCTCGCCGCCCGGGCCCCCCACGAAGAGTGTGCCCGTGCCACGCACGCGCGCCGCGTTCGACAGGTTAAGCACGCTGCCGCCGGTCAGAGTCACCTGCGAGTTGATGAAGAGGTCCGTGAAGCTGCCAGCCGACGCGATGGTGATGGAGCCGCTGTTCGTAATCGGACCGCTGAAGGTCGTGGAGGTCCCATTGTTGGCGATTAAGTTCCCGGAGTTCGTGAGCGAATCGAGCGTCGCGGTGCCGATGTTCCGGATCGTGCCGCTCCCCGCGGTCGCCAAGGTTCCGCCGGTCAGGAACGCGCCGCCGGTGAGCTGCACTTCCGAGCCGTCGAGGGCGATGACCGTGCCGCCACTGTTATCAAAAATGCCACCGCCGGTGCCATTCAGCCGCAGGATGCCGCCGTTGCTGGCCCGCATCAGACCCTGATTCACGAGCCCGTTGGTGGCGTTGGGATCGATGTTCAGGAACAACCCGGTGACGTTCGCGTCGATTACGCCGGTGGACTGATTGACGATGCCAATTTCGTTTGTGCCAAGACTGCCGGAGTTGGAGGTCTCGCCCTCGATCGTGTGGCCGGCGTTGGTGAGAATGCCGCTGCCGCGCACGCGGGCCGCATTGGCTGAGCGAGAAAGTGCCACTTCCCGTGAAGGTGACGTCTCCGTTTAATGTCACGTCGGTGAAGCTGCCGGTGGAGTTCACGCGAACGCTCCCGGCATTCTCGATCGTGCCCGCCAGGCTGATCGTCCGGCCGTTCTGGAATTGAATGAGGCCGAGTCCGGAAAATCGCGCGCCGTCAACGAGAGCATAGTTACTGGCCAGCTCGAGCACCGTTCCCGCCGCCGCCGAGAACAGGCCGGAACTGCTCCCACCCGCGGTTATCCGCAAGGTGCCGTTTTCCACCGCCACAACTGCAGCGTTGTTGAGCGGGAGATTGAAATCCACCGTGCCGGCGCCGGTCGATTTGCGGAGCGTGCCGCCATTGTTCTGGAAGACGGAGCCGCCGCCGCTGAACGCGCTGCCCACGGAAAGCGCGAGATCATAGTCGCCTGTGTTCGTCAGCGTAATGCCGCTCACTCGCATCGTCGCCGACTGCGTGCTGAACCCGGCGATGAACAGGTTGCCACCGCTGACGAGGTCGCCGCTGATTGTGCCGCCGGTATAGTGCAGGCCTGCGTTCAAGATTAAGGGATTCGCCAGGATGAGCGTGCCGCCGTTCATGAAGAGCTGCTGAATAGTCACGCCCTCGGAGATGTCCTGAGTCAGGGTACCGGCCGAAATGACCGCATCGTAGGTCTCGCCGTTGTTGCCGTTGTTCGGCACAACGTTCGGGGTCCAGCTCGCCGGATCGCTCCAGTTGCCATTTGCGGCGCCGTTATAGGTCGCGGTTTGTGAACCCGGCGACGGCGTTACCGTTGGCGTGGGCGTCACGGTGGGTGTGGGCGTCACCGTCGGTGTGGGCGTCACCGTCGGTGTGGGCGTCACCGTCGGCGTGGGCGTGACCGTCGGCGTGGGCGTCACCGTCGGCGTGGGCGTGACCGTCGGCGTGGGCGTGACCGTCGGCGTCACGGTCGCCGTCGGCGATGGGGTCGGCGTTTCCGTTAGACTCGGCTGGGCTTCCGTCGCCTGCGAAACCACATCCAGCGACGTCATCCAGAGCGACTGGTCTGCCGACTGGTTGACCGGCCCTTCGCTTTCCTGTTGCAGCTCCTGCTGTTGCGCGATCTCGCGCCTGATCAGCTCCAAACTCGCCAACGGCGGGAAATCGTTGATCAGGGCGGAGGAGGCCATCAAGCGCGCCAGATCGACCGCGAGCGGCTCGGGCAGGATGGTGTCGCCCGGCCCGACCGTGACCATCTCACCTGCCTCGACCGTCTTTGATTCGCCCTTTCTACCTTTCAGGAAGATCTGGGCCGTGCCTTCCAGCACGATGAACTTGGTGAAGCCGCCGCGATGGTGCTCCATCATGACTGTCGTGCCGGTGATCGCAGCCGTGACGGCGGCGGTGCGGATCTGGGCACCCCCCGCACCTTTCGGCACCCGCAACAGCATCGCGCCACCGCCCAGTTCCATGCTGCGGGTCCCTTTTTCAAAAGAGAAAATGGTGTTCGCACCGAGGCGCGCGAGCGTTTGATCGGGGAAGGTCAGTTCGCTGCGCGAATCGACGCCGGTCCGGACCGCCGTGTTGTCGCGCACATCATCGTTCACGCTGGCCGGTCGCGGCTCGGCCTGCCCCGGCAGCAGCTTCACGTCGTGAATCACCTGCGTGACGCGAGCCTCTTTCAGCACTTCGGCGCCGACCGTCGGTCCGAGGACGAGGAAGAAAAACAGGAGCAGTCGAAACTGAACCTGATTAGCCGCGCCAGAGCATGTGCTCATTTTTATTTGTTCGCGTAGTTGGGTTTGAGAAACGACATCCGAACCAAAATCGACGTTCGGGGATCCACCTTGATACTACGGTTTTGGCGGCGGCTTGTTCTGCTCATTTCCAGCAGTGGCGGCAGTTTCCGGCGGCGGCGGCATGAGATTCACCAGCGTGCCCCGGCCAAAAATCACTAGATTTGTGCGCGTGAAATCCGGATCGCTTTTCTGCTTTCGAATCGCGCGCTCGATCGCTCCCGCGCTCGCGAGCGGGGGAAATCCCGAGGTCGTGAAGACCGACGTTTTGTAAAGCTGCCCGATGTCGTAATGGACCGCCTCGGGCAGCACTTTCGTGCCCGGCTTGGTGATGAGCAGCTGGCCGGCCTCCACGAGGACGGACTCGCCCACGCGGTCGAGATACACCCGCGCGGTGCCTTCGAGCACGAGAATCTTGACGTAGGCGGCGCCGTTTCGCTCGATGATTCCGGTGCTGCCCCCGGGGGCGACGTGAATCCCGGCGGTCGTGATCTTCGGCCCGCGCGTTCCACGGTTCGCCTGGAAAAGCAGCGCGCCCCCATCCAACTGCACGGCCGGCCCGCCGATGCCGGCGGTGATGTCGGTGTTCGCCGCCAGGCGCACAATGGCCGGAGAGCCGGCGAAGGCCAGTTCCGCGCGCGAATCCGCGCCGGTTCGCACGCTCGCACCGTCCGGCACGACATCATTCACCCGCGCGCGTTGCGCCGCGACCGCGTCGGCCTGCACCTTCACGTCACGAACGACACCCGTCAGGCGCAGCGGCGCGGCGTCCACTGATGGCAGCGCTACCGCCAGGAAAATGGCAATGCCCCGCCACCGCGCACCGAACGACGGCAGTGAAAAATGCACGCCGGGCCTCCTAGAAGCGGAAGACTAACGCGACCGCGCCACCAACATCGAACACGTTGTAGTCGAACACGTCCTGGTTGGAGTCACTTGTCGCAAATGTGGCACCCGCATTCGCACTCAGCCACTTGTTGAACCGGTACGAGGCGCCGACCGAAAATATGCCGCTGACATCGGTGCGGTCGACATCCACGTAGTCGCGCACCGCCAGGCGGCCCACGGCGTTCAGGGTCAGATCGCGCGTCATGTTGACCTGGTAGGCAACATAGCCGCTGAAATCATTGCGGCCCGGCGGGTTGGGATCGGTTGCGATCAGGAAGTCCAACTCCGTGCCGATCGTGATGACCTGCGCCCGCCCGATGCGAAACGGCATTTCCGCCCCGAGCATGATCGTATGACTGGCGAAAAACTGATCAAAGTCGTCATCCGTCAGGCGGTTGAACCCGTAATTGGCGCGCAGCACGAGGTTGTGCCACTGCGGCAGTACATAGGTGAGTCCGGCGCGCGCGTCGAAGCTGCCGAAATTCAGCTCAGAGAAGCGATCGTAAAGGAAGAACTGCTGGCCAAGGCTGAAGTTGGCGTAAAGCGTGCGCGTGATCCGCGGCGCGTAAGTCGCGACGAAGGCTGGCGTAAAAATCGCATCGCCCATCTCCCCGGCACTGGTGAGCGCAACGTTCGAGGTGTAGGAAAACGGCGCCGCCACCGAGATGGTAAATGGCCGGTAATGTTCGGAGCGGCGGAGGATCGCCTGTTCGCCGAGATCAGGATCGTTCGGGCTCGCCACCGCATGGGTGTCGTCGGTCCCGGTCGCCTGTGATTCCGCATCGTCGCGCAAGCCGACGTGCGGCTGCAGCAGCTGGACCCGGTCCTGCGCCCTGCTGGGAAGCTGCTGGGCGCGCGCGCCCGTGGGGAGCGTCACAGCCAGCCAGCAGCAGCAAAACGGCAGAAACAAGAGCGGCGTAGCCCCGCCAGCTGGAACCTCGACTCATGAAGCCCACACTTCTGCCGAATCAACACCGGAGCGTCAAGGAACTTCAACGCCGCGCCCCTTCTATTCGCTGCGTAGAAGGACGCGTCAGACTTCGAGCAGCACCCGCTGCCACGGCGCCAGGAGCGCTTCGCTGCGGGTTTGGTCGGCGGCGATCGAGTCCAGCGTCGCGCGCGGCGCGATGAACGAGGGATCGAGACCAAGTTCCCCCGCCACGGCATCGCGACGCCGGCGCAGCTCTTCCGCGAGGCGTTCCATTTCCTGGGTCGGGCGCGTTCCGTGGCGCCGCACCCGCCGCGGCAACTCTTCATCCGGCAGCTGCAGCGCACTCTCGGCCGCATCGAGGAAACCGCGCCGGCGGCGCGCTGAGAAATGGCGGAAGTCCGGCGTCTGGCCGGTATCGAAATCCTTCGCCGCCTGCAGCAGCAGATGATTCTGCAGAATGTGGAACGACGGTCGGTCGGCCGCCTGCGCCTCCTGATCGCGCCAGCGCCAGAGGGCCCGGAGAAGTGCGGAAGCGCGGGGCGAAAGCGTGCCCGACCCGCTGATCCGCCACGTTTCTTCTTCATCGCGCACCCGCTCCACGGCGGCCTGCACCCGGCCGCGTTCGCACGACTGCGCAAACCACTCGAGTCGGCCCTTCTCGCGCAATTGCGCTTCCATCTGCCCGGCCAGCGGCAGCAGGTAGCGCGTGTCGTTCATCGCGTACTCGGCCATCTTTTCGGGAAGCGGCCGCTGCGCCCAGTTCGCCTTTTGCGAACCCTTGTGCAACGTGACGTCGAAATAGCGCAGGACGAGCGCGGCCAGACTGAACTCGCGGATGCCAAGCAGGCGCGCCGCCACCACGGTGTCGAACACCTTCGTCGCGGTGAAATCCATCGCGCGCCGCATCAGGCGAAGGTCGAAATCCGCGCCTTGCAGCACGATTTCCTTGCCCTCGAGGGCGCGTGAAAGCGGTGTGAGATCAAACCCCGCCAGCGGATCGACCAGGTAGTCGTTCCCGCCGAAGCTCAACTGCACCAGACAGAGCTTCTCGTGATAACAATGGAGACTGTCCGCCTCGGTATCGACGGCGACACGCTCGACGGGCCCCAACTCCGGCAGGATGGCCGCGAGTTCCGCGTCCGTCGCGATCAGAGGACTGCCATTGGTCGAAGCCTGAGGCCGGAGTTCTGACATCCGAAGCGCGAGGAGACTCCGGGCCCGCTTCCGCCACCGGAGTCATCTGCTTCGTTGCTTCCCATTCCTGCCGCGTCATACTCGCCATCACCGCAGGCCCGCCAGCAAGAGTTCGGCGTTGGTCTTGGTCGCCTGCAGATTGCCGATCAGCATCTCCATCGCCTCGATCGGCGGCATCGCCGCCATGGCCTTGCGCAGGATCTTCACCCGTTCCCATTCCTCGGGATGGTAGAGCAGATCCTCGCGCCGCGTGGCCGATTGCTGCACGTGGATCGCGGGATAAAGCCGTTTCTCGACCAGCGAGCGGTCGAGGTGCAACTCCATGTTCCCCGTGCCCTTGAATTCCTCGAAAATCACCTGGTCCATTTTGCTGCCGGTATCGACGAGCGCGGTGGCGAGGATCGTGAGGCTGCCCCCTTCCTCTACGTTGCGCGCCGCGCCGAAGAACTTCTTCGGCTTCAAGAGCGCCTTCGAGTCGACGCCGCCCGACATCGTGCGGCCTTTGCCGGACTGGAGTGAATTGTAGCCGCGCGCGAGTCGCGTGATGCTGTCGAGCAACACGACCACGTCTTTCTTCA
Source organism: uncultured Verrucomicrobiae bacterium (assembly GCA_963844275.1). GTDB lineage: Bacteria > Verrucomicrobiota > Verrucomicrobiia > Chthoniobacterales > UBA10450 > JACCTI01. Next base: position 1,045,026 of record CAWJNS010000010.1, on the reverse strand, counting down.
TTTCGACGAGTCGTTTCGCGCGCTCGCAGCACCAACTCCGCCACCTGCACGTGGCGGCGGCTGTTTTCGTCGAAGGTCGAGTTGTAGATCTCGCAATCGACCTCGCGTTGCAGATCGGTCACTTCCTCCGGGCGCTCGTCGACCAGCAGGATGATCAGGTTGATCTCCGGATAATTCACCCGGATCGCCTTTGCGATCTCCTTCAGCAGAATCGTTTTCCCGACTCGCGGCGCGGCCACGATGAGACCGCGTTGCCCGCGCCCCAGCGGAGTGAGCAGATCGACCGCGCGGGCGCTGATCGAATTCGTTTTCGGGTTCTCGAGAATGATGCGGCCATCCGGGAACAACGGCGTCAGGTTGTCGAAGGCGGTCGGCTCCTGCCATTCCGCGGCTGGCAATCCTTCGATCGCCGTGACCTCGTCGAGCATCAGCGATTTCTCGCGGTCACGCGGGAGACGCACCGTGCCGGCAATCTTCTGCCCGAGCCGAAACCGAAAACGCTGCGTCGTCGCGCGCGGCACGGCCACCTCTTCCGGCACCGCCAGGAAGTTCAACGCCGGGTAACGCAGCACTCCAAACGAATCCGCCACTTGATCGAAGAAGCCTTCGACCGTGACACGAGCGCCCTGTTGCAATGCGGCACGGGCGAGATCGACGATCTGGTGATGACGGGTGCGGCCGGTATGCGGGCGCACGTCGAAAACCCGGCAGAGCTCATCGAGTTCGGCGGGGGCGAGCGTTTGCAGCTGATTGAGATCCAGCGGCGGGCGCGACGGCGCTTCCACCACCGCGGTTCCAGGAGCTGATTCAGTATCGATTGAGTCCATCAGTAAAAGGGAAACAGTGCGGCGCCCGGATCAGCGCCATTGCTGCTGCCAAAGCGCGGCCAGCATGTCCGCCTGCGTGGATAACACCGCGCGCGGCCCGTTGTTCCAAACCACGTGGTCCGCTCGCGCGATCTTGTCGGCCAGCGGCAGCTGCGCGGCAATGATCATCTCCGCTCCGGCCTGGGAAATCGAGGAACGCGCCATCAGTCGTTGTAATTGCATTTGGGCTGAACAGGCGACCACGACCACGCGATCGCAGAGGGTTTCGCCACCGGTTTCATAAAGCAGAGGGATGTCGGCAAAGAAGAATTCGAAGGACCTGCGCCGGCTTTCGGCTTGAGCGGCCCACTGACGCCGGATGCGCGGATGCAGAATCTGCTCGAGCGCGTGCTTCTTTTCCGGGTCGGTGAACACTATGGCGCGAAGGGCGGCGCGATTCAAGTGTCCATCCGCGTTAAACGTTTCCGGGCCGAATGTCCGCGCGATCTGCGTCCGCACCTCGCAATCGCTCTCCGTCAGCTCCCGCGCAGCGACGTCCGCATCGAAAAACAACGCGGCGGGCAAAATCTCGCGCAGCCGGGCGCAGAATGCGGTTTTGCCGGTCGCGATCCCGCCGGTGATCCCGATGGCGGGCACGCCTACTTCTTGTACATTGGCACCGGCGGCAGCTCGGGCGGGACGACGAAGTCTTCCGTCTCCTCCTCTTCCTCGGTCTGATTGACGAGCTGGCCCCCTGGGTTGATCAGGCGCGCGGTGACGAAGATGACGAGGTTGCGTTTGATATGCTGGTCCACATTCGTGCGGAAGAGCCGGCCCACGAGCGGGATGTCGCCAATGATCGGCGTGCGATCCTCGGTCTTCTGCACGTCCTCGCGCATCAAACCGCCCAGCACGACCGTCTGGCCGTCCCAGACACTCACGCTGGTGGTCACTTTCCGCGAACTGAAGATCGGCTGATTGATGACGTTCGGCGTCAGGATCCGGTCGGCCTGCGGCATGCCGACCAGCGCCGGTCAGGCTGAACGACGGCGGAGCCAGGATGGGGCTGCCGTAGTTGATGAACCCTTCGAACTCGACCACCTGCGGCACGAGGTTGAGATCAATGGTGACTCCGTCCGGCCCGACCACCGGCTCAACTTCCAGGGTCACGCCGGTGTTGCGGGTTTCGAAGGCCGTCGGCGTCGTCGGCGTGACCGGGAATCGAAGTGGTCGCTCCGCCGAGGGCTCCGCCACTGGTGTTGCCACCGATGGTCTGCGGAATCTGCGGCGGATCGAATTGGGTCGGATAGCGGAATTCGCGGACGATCTCGATGACCGCGCGCTGGCCACTCTTGGTGGTGACGCGCGGGGCCGAAAGCAGGTCGACGCCCTTCTTTTGGTTGAGGGCGCGGACGACGACCTGAAACTGCGGGTCGGTGAAGACGCCGCTGAGGCCAAAGATCCCGGGAGCGAGGGAGCTTCCACCAGTGGCCCCCAGGAGCAGGGCGTCGATCGCGTTGGCGCTGATCGCCAGCGAGCCGCTCCGGTTGCCGCCGGTAATCGGAAACTGACCGACGGGAGGGCCGCCGGGCGGGGCGAAAGGATAATTCGGTGAGCCCGCCGGAACGCCGGGCCCGGTGATCGTTCCGGTGGTGCCGCCCCCGCCGAAGACGCGCTGATTGCCGATGTTGAACTGGCCGAGCAACCAGTCAAAACCCAGCTCCTTCAGGTTGTTCTGCGTGATCTCGACGAACTTTGCCTCGATCTCGACCTGCTTCGGCCCGACCACGCTCGCCTGTTCGACCAGCGCATCGACCAGCTCCAAATTATCCTGCGTGTTCCGGACGATCAGGCGACTGCTCTGGGGCAGGAAATTCGCACTCGAACCCGGCGGAAATGGGACGCCTTGCGCTTCCAGGAAGTCTTTCGCGGTCTCGCGATTCACGAGCTGGCGCCCACCGGTCGATTCCTGGGTATCTTTGCCCGTGCCGCCACCGCCCACGGCCGTGGCCGGCTGATTCAACGCGCCGCTGCCGCCGGTTAGTGTCCCGCTGATGAACCCCGGCGGGACGCGGTATTCTTTCGTCAGCAGATCGGCGCTCTGTTCGTTGATCGGGATGATCGAGACGGCATACGGCTCCACTTTCACTTTCAGCCCGGCCTGACTCGCGATGTAACGGAGCGCTTCGCCGAGCGGAATCTGATTCAAGGTAATCGTGATACGTGCGTCGCTTGGTGCCACCGAGGGCGGCGCGATCGGGGCCGGCGCGGGCGCGCTGGATTCCCCCGGAACAAGAGGGGCGAGCGGATCGGCGGGCGCGACCGGTGCCGGCATCGCTGCCTCGGGCGACCGCTGTCCGATCGAGGTCACACGCAGCACAATGTCCACGCCTTTCCGTCCGTCCTCGGTCGGATCGTTCACGATGGACTGCTGCCGGACAAAGTCGATTGCCTCGCGAATGCTGGCGTCGCGAAACTCGATCCGCGGGATGATGATGGTGTTGAGCTTGTTTGAAACCCGGGCCGTTCCGCTCGCTTCCTTCCCGAGCGCGTCATGCGTCGCCGAGGTGTCGCGACCGTAAGGGCGGACGGGATTTTCCCAGCCCTTCTGCACCTGCCAAACGGCCCGCGAACGCGTTTCGTTGTAGGCTTCCTCCGCGTAGCGGGTTTTCTGGTTGTTGATCTTCTCCTGCCCCCGGCGCGCGGCGGTATTGTATGGATCGAGGTTGAGCACCTGCTCGTATTTCTTGAAAGCGAGATCATATCGTCCGCTGTTGAAATAACCGTCGGCGTCGACCAGCAGCTTGCGCACTTCCTCGACCTTCGCGATGAACTTCGGCCCCATCGTGCGATTGATCGTTCCCGGCTCCTGCAGACGCGCGAGGAGCAGCTGGGCGGGCCGGTATTTCGGATTCACCTGATCGCTCAGGATTTCACGGCAGATCGACTCCGCTTCCGCGTATTTGCCTTCCTGGACCCGGATCTCAGCGACCTTCACGCCGCTCGCGCCGAACCCATCGACCGCTTCCCGCCGGGCCGAACCACTGGCCGCCCCATCGGGTAGATACGCGACCGCAATGCGGTATTCTTCAAACGCCAGGGCGTAATCCCCCGCCTGCATCGCCAGCTTCGCCCGGGCCAGCGCTTCCACGCCCTGGGGCAAAGCCGCTTCCCGCCGCGCGATCTCGCGTTCGGCGGCACGTTGGGCCGCATCCTGCGCCAGCGCGGTGGAAGTGAGCAGCGCCGGCGCGGCCAGCAGTGCTGCGGAGCAGACGAGCGAAAGGCCTGGGTTGTTCATGGGGGGCAGGCGTTCTACGGCGTCAGGGGCGGTACTTCGATCCGTTCGTCGGGTTTCTGGGCGTTGACGATGACCGCTCGATTCGGCTCCACGTCGATCAGTTTGTATCTGATCTCGAGCTGCGGCGGCAACGAAAATTCCTGTCCTTTTTTGACCGCAAATTCCCGCCGCTCGCCCCACAGGTAGACAAAGGTCGCGATCGATTGCGGCGAGATCATCGTCTTTTCCTTCACGAGCGTGACCTGCTCGTGGGTTTCCACCTGCTCCAGAATCAACTCGGAAACATCGACCTGACCGCCGGTCGCGGGATTGACCGCCGATTTCTCGATGAATTTCGCGAGCCGAAACCGGGTGCCGGCGATCGCGTCGCCGATCTTCAGGAACTGCGTGGGCTCCTTCAGATCGGTGGTGTTGATCGTGAATGTGTCCCCCGCCCACGACGCGAAGACGAGGCGGAACGGCTCCGTCGCGACCGTCTTCAACTTGAGCTTCGCAATGAAGGGCGGATGCGAGCTCTTGTCGGTCGGGTTGGTGCGGCCCTGCCATTCCTCGAGGTTGGTGTAGCCGTCGGAGTCCGGATCCTGCGACAACACCTCGGCTTCCGCTATCGGGAGGCCGAACTGGTCCAGCCATTCGTTCGGCACGGGCGGATGCACCTCCGTCGTCTCGAGCGTGGCGGGCAGGCCGTTCGGGCCGATGAAGTGCTTCTCGGGCACGAACAAGCCGGAGCGTCCGCCGAAGATCCACTGCGGTGGTTGCCGCAATTTCTCCGCCGCTCCTGCGAGAGCGAGCGCGCCCGGCGGCGGCGCGGCGGCTTTGGCCGGGCCGCCGGGCTGCAAGGTCGAGAAGTTCTCGGGAAACGCCGCTGCGTTCCGCCAGATGAAAAATGCACAGAGGAGTAAAAACAGCGCGCCGGCCAGCACGGCCACGCGGTCGTAATGCGCGCGAATCCAGTTCATGGGCGGGGCGTTGGCGCAGGGTGAAACATGCTCAAAACGCGAACCTCAACATTTCGATGCGGGCGGTCGTCTGCACCTTCTCGGTTCCCACGATAAAATTGAGCGCCGCATTGCCGGGCGATCCGGCTCGGTGACGCGGACGGTGGGTTGCTTTCGGTGGCCGTCTCTTCGCGCGGCGGTCCTTTGTCCTTTTCGTTCAGGACGTGCAGCGTCCGGATCACGTACAATTGCTCAGGGGCGGCGGAGATCTGATTCAGCACGCGGCGCGCGGCCCCGGGCGTGGCCACAAACGAGGTCTCCACGAGCGGCCCGTTCAATTGTCGGAGCGCTGGGAGTTGGCGAAGGACCGGGCCGCCGCGCGACTGGAGGCGTCGGACGCGCCGGCACGAGACTGGCCCCGGTGGACGGCACCCGCCGGAACGACGTCACGGACTCGACCCGCGCCTCGAGCAGAATGTTCATGAGCAATTCCGCCTGCGCGAGCTGCTGCCCGAGCCCGGGAGCAGCCGCCGTATCCGGTAGCGCGGCGGAAAATTCCTCGAAGCCGAGAAAGAAATTCTCCGGCAGTTTCACGTGATTGGCTTGCGCCTTCTCGGTTAACGTCGTGACCGCCTGGCGAAGCCGGGCCTGAAATTCGTTCGGCGCGAGTGGGACCACCGGCAGGACGCGCGTCTTCAGTTCCTCCTTCAACTTCTCGAGGCCGGCCGCGTATTCTTCCGCCTGGGTTTTCATTTTCCGCAGGTTGGCTTCGTTCGGGTAAGGCGCGAGCCGTTGCAGCCGGTTGAGTTCGGCCGCGTTTTCATCGAACCGCGCCTTCGCTTCGCCGAAGCTGCTTTTCGCGCCGAAGACAAAATAGAGGGAGGCGATCTTGGCGACCCCGAGGACGATCAGGAAAATCCCCAGGAAACGATTTTGCCGGAACCAGTTCATGGAAGCTTGACCGGATTCTTCAGCTCGAGCCGCAGCTCGTAGGGGAATGCCCACTCGCTGTTGTTAGGGGTGGTGGGACGGATCACTTTCGACTGGTTGTTGGGGTCGACATTGAAATACGGCGAGCCCACCAGGTTGCGGAAGAAATCGACAACCACCTCCTGCTGCTTCGGGTTGGACAAGTAAAGTCCGCGCACAAAAATGCCGTCGATGGACGGCTCTGGGGGCGGGGTCGGTGCCCCCCGCGGCGGGGGGCTGGCCGGGGTGGCGGTGGGCGTAGGAGGCGGCTCGACGCGGCCCGGGCGCGACTCGCCACCACCCAGTGGTCGGCCGCCGGAAGTGGCCACCAGTTCCGTAATCCAGATGTGCTCTTTAGGAAGACGGGCATTCAGTTCCTCGACGATCTCCGGCCAGAAACTACGGTCCTGCACCGCGGCCGCGATCGGCAACGCCACGCTATCGAGCGCCGTGGTCTGCTTTCGCACCGCATCCATCTGCGAGGCGACCCGGCGCATGCCGTCCACCTTTTCGGTCAGGCGCTCGGTGGCTTTGCGCTGCACGCTCCCGGCGCGCACGTAATAACAGCCCCAGCCGATCAGCGCGAGGATGAAGCAGGCGGCCGCCAGGAGAAGGAATGGCTGCCGTCGCGTCAGTTCCTGCCTGCGGACCACGCTGGCGGGCCGCAGGTTCAATTCCATCGGGCAGGTGGTCGTGCTGCGCAGCGCCAGACCGACCAGTTCGCCCAGCAAGTGGGCCGAATGCGCGACCTCGTTCGTATCGACCGCCTCGGCCACGGCGACATTGCGCAGCGGGTGAAAAAACTCGACCGGCAACTGTAGTTTCTCCTGAAAGAACTCCCGCATGTAAGGCATGCTGGCGCTGCCACCACAGAGAAACACCCGGGTGGGCGCGCTCCCCTGCTGTTGCCCCCGATAGTGGCTAATCGAGCGCATCAGCTCGGCGTGCAGCCGCGTCATCGTGCTGCGCACAATCTTTGAGACCCGCGCGATCTCGGGGTCGTCCGGCTCCGCGTAGGCGCCTCCCAGGCTGACAAATCCATCGCGCTTCTTCCGGAATTCCGCCGCCCCCGGAGGCTCGGCGAATTCCTTCGCGATCGCCGCTGTCACCGATCCGCCCGCGATCGGGACGCTGCGCGAAAAGATCTTCCCCGGCTCGATGAAGAGCAGGTTGGTCGTGCGCGCGCCCAGATCGACCAGCAGCGAGCACTCGGTGAGGTCGCTGTAATTGTAGCGAAAGGCGTTGTAGAGCGCCGCAGTCGCGACGCTCACGACCTCGGTCCGGAGCCCGGCGCTTTCGACCGCGGCGTTGATGCCCTCGAGCAAATCGGACTTGATCGCCACGAACACCACCTGCAGCTGTTCGTCGGTCTCGCTGCCCACGAGCTGGTAATCCCAAACCACTTCCTCGATCGGGAACGGGACGTTCTGTTGGGCCTCGAAAGCAATGATGCGCTCAATCTTCTCCTCCTCGACCGCGGGCAGTTTGACGAACCGGGCGAAGACCGATTGCGCCGCGACGGAGAAATTGACCGGGCCGCCCGTGAGGCCGAGAGCGCGCATCATCTCGGGCAAGGCGGCGGAGATCTCCGCGTTGCGCGCCGCTTCGTTGCCCGGGTCGGCGAGTAATTCGTGCAGCCGATAATTGACGAGCACGAGCCCGCCCTGCGGCTGGGTGCGGAACTCCGCGAGCCCCACGGTTTGCGAACCGAGGTTGAGACCGAGGATGCGCGTGGGAGCAGCCATTAGCTGAAAGGTCGCGCCCGTTCCGCGATGGACATTTGCCGCTTTCGCTTTAGCGATTCGTCGCTTTGATCTGCTCGTAGCGATCCCAGTAGAGCGGTGCGAACGGCGTTTCGTTCTTGTTCAGGAGCAAGCCGGCCATTTGCGGGACGGAGGCGAACCACTGCGGTGCCGCGCGTTCGAGGCTGGTTTCGCTCTTGACCGCGCCCTGTTGTACGATTTGCACCGCGATGTTCTGGATACTGCCTGGAGTCACCGGCCGATTCGCCATGACCCGCGCGATCGACGGCGGCGAGACATACATGACCGACCGTCGATCCCGTCCGGCCGGAACGTTCGTGTGGGTCACTTCGCCGGTGAGCAGCTTACCGTTGAGCAGAATGTAGTACTTGACCGTCAACTCGTCGGTAAACTCTGGCGCGGCGGTGAATTCCGCTTCCACTTCGAGCCACCGGTCGCGCTGGTTGGTCGGATATTGCTGCGCGCCAGTATAGGTGAAGCTCGGCGGAGTGATCAGGGCGCGCGTGATCTTGGTGAGCTGAAACTCGGCGCCCGGGCGGCCTTGCCCGGCAGCGATTACCGGCACCGCCAGCACGGTGAGAAGAGCGAGACGGATGAGTTTCTTCATGCGCGGAGATCCTGGAGGCTCGTCAGCGCCAGCCGGTCCCTAAAAAGCGGTGCCGGGATCGGAACGGGGAGGCGGCGGAAAGAACCGCAGAGAATTTCACGGGGAGAATTTTCTAGCACGGCATGTTTTAGCGGCGGGCGAGCGCTCCGGGCAATGAAAAAGCCCGGGTGAGCCGAATTCTCTCGCCACACGTTCGCGCCCGGCAGTAAGAGCCGAGTGGGTGCATTCCGGCCGCGGGACGATGGCCGTTCAACAGAAAGGAACTCAATGCCCGCCAAGAAAAAAGCCAGCAAAGTCAAAGTCAAAGACTTGAAGGCGAAAAAGAATCCAAAAGGTGGAGTGAAAGCCAACGTCAAGCTGGGTAGTGGGAGCTCGACGAACAGTTTGAGACGCGGTTCAAGTTAACTTCCAGAGTCGCTCCGGGCTCCGTCGATTGTGGCGCGAGCCGGCTCGCCCCGACGGAGCCCGCGGGGCGCACGAGCGGTCGCCTCGCTCAGGCACGCACCCGCGCCGCCCTCCCGTCATCGGGTGTCCCTCAGCGCCACAGAGAGGGGCCGCTCCGCAGATTTTTCTCGCCATTCTTTCCACGGCGACGGTAAACAAAATGGAACGGTCCACCCGACCGCCGGGGAGCAGCGGTCAAGAGAAAGGAAAAGAAAATGCCTGTATCGAAAGCAAAGAGCCGCAAAGCCGCGGTCAAAGTGAAGGACATGAAGGCGAAAAAGAACCCGAAAGGCGGCTTGAATTTCGCCAAAAAGACTGACGCGGCGAAGCAGATCATTGCGATCTGAACCGGATATTCCCTGAGGAGCGCTTTCAGCATTGAGCCAGTTCGCTCAAGAAACTCTGACGGTTCCGTCGGATGCCGGGAATCCCGTCGCTTGACGGAGCCAGACTGGATGCCATCGACCTGATTAGGGAGCATGCGGACCGCGGTGGTTTGTCCGGATCCTCCTCAAAATCTATTTCGCAGTTTTCCCCGCGGCAGTGAATCCGGGGGAGCCACCAGCAACTGGCACCCCGCACCAAAGAAAGGAACGAGAGAGATGCCTGCATCAAAAACCAAGAGCAGCAAACGTCAAGTCAAAGACATGAAGCCGAAAAAGAATCCGAAAGGCGGACTCAATTTCACCAAGATTAAGTTCGACGCGGCGACTAAACAAAAACCGGACTTCAGCTGGGGTCGTAACGCCAGCTGAGATTAACGTTTCCGTGGGCTCCGCTGGACGTCGACCCCCAGGGACGACGGCGGAGCCCGACTGGCGCTCGGATGCCCGCGACCTACGCGTGCGGCGAGCCTCGCAGCGGTAGCGGATTCATTCACCGAAGGTCATTTCGCAATTTTCCCACGGCAGTAAGGATGAAGCAGGGCAGCCGCCAGCAACCCGGCACCCCAACCCAAAGAAAGGAACGAGAGAGATGCCCGCATCGAAAACCAAAAGCAGCAAGGCCCAAGTCAAAGTCAAAGATCTGAAGGCGAAAAAGAACCCGAAAGGCGGCCAGAAGAAGAATATCAAAGTCGCGCCTTGGGCCTGAGCCCAGTCAGCGGCGGCGGATCTTCGCTGATCGAGAATTCCCTCGTCATTTTTCCAGCGACAACGCTAAACAAGGGAACGATTCATCGCCGGCCCGGGGAAGGCGCCGGCCAACGAAAGGAACCAAATGCCAACAGCCAAAAAGTCGACCCGCAAAGCCCCGGTCAAAGTTAGGGACATGAAGGCGAAGAAGAATCCGAAGGGCGGATTGGGCTACAGCAAGATACGGATCAAGTACGCCGATAAACTTAATGTTTTGGTAGTGCAACTCAATAGCCACGTCCCTCCTCCGCGCTGAGTTTTCAGCGACTTCGTCAGACATTAGCCCGGCGCGGCACTGCGCCCACGGTGCGGTGTGTACTTTCGCCAGATATTTCCTTGCGCGGCAACGGCGGCAGGAAATTGAGCAAGTCGAAGAGGTAGAAGAGATAGAGCTGCGATCGTAAGGCCGCGGGCGTGATCCTTTTTTTGTTCAGCCCGAGGAGTTCACCGATCGAGCGCGTGCCATCGCTCGCGCGCAGTAGCCCGGCCTCCCAGCCGCCCCCGCGCAGTTCGATCGAAATGTTCGCGGACCGGCTCTCCAGTTTGAGCACGCGCGCGCGACTGCCGGTTTTCCATTGGAAGTGGCGGAAACATGGGGTTCGCCGCGGATACCATCGCAGCAATGCGGCCTTGTTCTGCCAGGGCGGCGCCGGTTCCGGCTGCCGGGTAAAAACGAGCCGGTAAAAACCGCTGGGATGCAAGGCGTCCAGCAACTCCGCGATCTCGCCACGGGAGCGGGGCAAGAAAAGCGGGTACGATCCGTCGTTGATCGCGGGCCAGAGAAGCCGTTGAATCCCGTGGCAGCCCCGCAAATGCAGCCCGGCGTCGCGGCACATCCGCGTCCATTCGGCCAGCGGCAGGTTCCGAATCAACGACCCGAAAAGATCGGACCCCAAGTAGCGCGGGCCATGGCGCAAGACGTCGCCGCGGCCGTCGTCGGCCAGGCAGGCAGCCAACTTCAAATGCCGCCAGAGTCGTTGTCCGCCGCCCGGCCAGCGCGCCATGTCGAAGCCGAAGTCGGACAAAACTTTCCGCCAGCCCTCACTGAAATGCGCCGACCCGTTGACCCCGAGGTAGAGGATGCCGGTCGGCGTGAGGCAGGCCGCCAGATTGCCCAGCGCCCGTTCGACGGCCGGCAAATACGACACCACGCCATGGCAGGAGATGAAATCAAATTCGCCACCTGTCTGCCGCGGCAGCCGATCGCTCGCGAGATCGGCGCGCAGAAACTGCAGGTTGGCGGCCGGCGCGACGCGCTGTTGGAGGTTGCGGGCGAGACGAATGGAGCGCGCCGCAAAATCAACCCCGACGATTTCCGCCTTCGGAAAACGACGGTGGAATGCAAACGCTTCGAGGCCGGTGCCACAGCCGGCAATAAGAATGCGCCGGGGAGCATGCTCCGCCTGCGCGACTGCACCGATCCAGTCCGGCGGCGGCAGCTGCCAGCGCGGGCGGCGCAACACCGCGCGCGTGACCGCGGGATAGGGAAGTTGCTCGTAGGATGCGCGCACCTGCCTGGCAACGTCGTCGTTCGGCATGGCCCCAAAGTGCGGCAAATCTCCCGCGCCCAAACCCCTACGCCATTTTTCCTGATCGATCGCCCATCTGCCCGCGCTCGATACAACCGCGGAAATACTCGATCGTCTCCACGATTCCTTCTTCGAACGGCACCTTCGGCTCCCAGCCGAGGATCTTTTTCGCGCGGGTAATGTCGGGCTGCCGCACTTTCGGATCATCCACCGGCAGCGGCTTGTAGTCGATTTCCGATTTCGTGCCGATGATCCGGCGAATCTCCTCGGCGAACTGCTTGATCGTCATCTCGCGCGGATTGCCGATGTTCACCGGTTCGTGGAAATCGGATTGGGAGAGACGAAAAATGCCGTCGATCAGATCGGAGACGTAGCAAAACGAACGGGTCTGCGAACCATCGCCAAAGATCGTGATCGGCTGCCCGGTAAGCGCTTCGCCGATGAAGGCCGGCACGACCCGGCCATCGCGCAGACGCATCCGCGGACCGTAGGTGTTGAAGATGCGCACGATCTTGGTGTCCATGCCGTGATAGCGGTGGTAGGCCATCGTCATCGCTTCCGCGAAACGCTTGGCTTCATCGTAAACCCCGCGCGGCCCGATCGGGTTCACGTTGCCCCAGTAATCTTCCGTTCTGCGGATGCACGAGCGGATCGCCGTAGCACTCGCTGGTAGAAGCGAGGAGGAACGTCGCGCCTTTCGCCTTTGCGAGACCGAGCGTGTTGTGGGTTCCAAGGGCGCCGACCTTCAGGGTGGGAATTGGTAGCTCGAGGTAGTCGATCGGACTCGCCGGGGACGCGAAATGGAAGACGTAGTCGAGTTTCTCTTCCGGCAGGAAAATGAAGTCGGAGACGTTGTGCCTGATGAACCGGTAGTCCTCGTTTCCGGCCAGGTGCGAGATGTTCGCGAGGTTGCCCGTGATGAGGTTGTCGATCGCGATGACCTGGTGGCCCTCGCGCAGCAAGCGATCGGTCAAATGCGAGCCGAGAAACCCGGCGCCGCCGGTCACCACCGAAACCGGTTTCCCGTTTGCCGACATGCGCGGTGTATTTAGCTGCTCGGCGCCGGCTTTGCGAGGACGATTTCTTGCCGCCGCAGAAGCCGGCCAGCGACAGAATGAGCGCGGGCCTCCCGGTCACGACGCCAGTCGCTTTGCTCAGAGCGCGCTGGGCGCTGGCAAAGATCGACTGGTCGTCATGACCGGCCGCGGCTGCCGCTGCGGGGGAGCGATGGCTACGGTATTCTGCGGGGAAACACTGACTGACCTGTGTCGCGTGCTAGAGCGCGGTACCCGAGCGGCCACGCACGACCAACGTATCGCCGGCGCTCACCGTGCCGTCCACGTTCACGTCGTAGCGGAAGTTCGTGGCATCCGTCGACTGGCCGGACCGGCTGCGCGTCTGCAATGCGTCACCGCCATTAACGACGCGATCGCCATTCACATCACCGGCCAGGAATCCTACCGCAACCGAAGTATCAGGCAGCGTCTGGCCGAAGCTGTCGGTCACGCCGGTGACCGTCACCATGACCTCCTGCGCATTGGTCACTCCCGTGAGGTTTACGATCATCGTCGTGCCGGCAAACGAGGTTCCGGCCACGCTGCCGCCACCCGGCGCGGTGATGCTGGCATTGCCCGAAGCGACGTTGTTGCTGAAGGTGAACACGATCGTGTGGTCGCCATTCAACCCACGCGATTCCACACCACCACCGGCCAGCGGCATGTCGACATCGAAATCACCCGCCGCGCCATGGGTCTTCCGTGACACCACCGTGGCGAGTTGGAAGGGGGTGCAAGGCGACGAAGGGGCGTCGACCCCCACCTCGATCGGAGCCCCGGTCTTGAAAAATCCGACGGTCGCGGTCTTGGGCTGCGGGGGCCGATTCGAGTCAAACCGGAAGTTATACGTCGTTCCCCAGCGGATGGCGTTCGCGTTCTGGTTCTGGGCGAAAGTTTCAGTGTTCCAGGTAATGGCGTTCGTCGTTTGCGCGGGCGTCCAGGCCGCGTTGCTGAAACCGGCGCTGCCCAAGGTGCCGTCATTCGCCCAGCCTGGATGATTCGGTGGGGCCCGGAATCCCGTGTTGCTGAGAGTGATTCCGCACCCGAGCGGCACGGAGAACGACTGGATCGCACGGTCAAGGTTCTGGTTGTAGACGGCGTACTCGTAATGCCAGAGGCCACCAACGGGGCCGGTGACTTTGTAGGCGATAAACCCGATTCCGTCGGTCCCCGGTACCGGCTCGAAGCGCTTGATGGTGGCTCCTGTCCAGGCATTGATAGCCGGCATTGTTCGCACGGTCGCGGCCGCGGGCGAGAAGCTAAAGTTGGTCGTGCCGGACACCGTGAAGCGCCGATACGAGACGTTGTTGTACATGTTGCACTCGCCGGGGTGCGACTGGCACCAGGCGTATTCATGCGGGGTCACATACTGCGTCTCGGCGAAGTAGGTGGCCCCGGCGTTCTGGGTGGTGTCCAGATCGGCCACCGGGACGAGGACGCGGTGTGACGTCACGTTATGCGAGTGGCCGGAGTGGGTGTTGTTCGGCGTCGGCGAATCGTTCCGTGGATAAAAGCCCGTGAACGGGTTCGCCCAGGCGCGCGATCCGATCCCGGTCTGGCCGCCATTCAGGCCCGTGTCGTACGGATCCGAACAGCCGGAGCCCAGCTGGGGGCCGCCGACGCCGTTGCACCCAAAGGAGCAAGCGTTCTGCGTCAAGGCCGTAAAGGCGTGCTTCATCCAGCCCTGCCCGATTTGCTCCATCCGGTCCGTGTTGGTCGCGCCGCCGCTCATCCGGTAGAGATTCTGCGGGATGATCGGGTGATCGTTGTTTGGGTTTTGAAACCAGTTGAGGTTGACGACGCCGGCGTTGCACGATGTCGTGGCAATCGCCAGCCCGACCATGCCTGCCACACTGCCGGTCTGCGACTGCACCATTGCCGGCATGTCGCCTACGATGACGTCAGGGCCCGGAGTGGTGCCGACGTCTGGCATCAGACCAGTGCCGCCGAGAGCCGGAGCCGTCACATTCTGCATTTCGCCGTTCACGACCTGCACGATCTCGATCGGATACATCGCCGTCGTCATGGAAAGCGTACCGGCTTCCGTGTCCGCGGCGCGGCCGAGTTGTTTGGCAAATTGCTCGGAGAAAAGGAGCCGCGCCTGGTCGAAGCCGAGCGCACGTGTCCCGGCCTCGTAGCGATACTCAAAGCGGTCCACGTTAAAATAGACGAAGCCGGTCTTGGCATCGCGCACGGCCAGCTCGAAGCGGCTGCCGGGTGTCAGCTTCTCAACGACGAGTTGCTTGAGGGAAGCTTGCAACGCCTCAGGCGCGAACGTCCCTTTCGCCGGCACCAGGGAGAGAGCGCCGCCGTCCACCGCACGGAGGGTATCGTTGAACACGATCGCCGAGAAAAACGAACCGGGCGCCACTTGGAATTGCAGCGGCGCTTGTTTGGCGCCGCCGAGGGCCGCCGTGTCGAGCGTGAGGGTGACGTTACCGCCGGAGGCGACGATTTTTTCCTGCGTCCCGTTCAGCCCATCCGCACTTTTTTCCTTGTTTTGTGCGACAGAAGGCTGCGATCCGGCGGTTAAGAGCGCGATGGCCGGCAGCGCGAGCTGGACGAACAATGTGCGCGTGATGTTTTTGATCTTCGATGTCATGGAATTAAGAACTACGAACCAGGGTTGGTGATTGACGTCGCGAAAGCAGGCTCACAATCGTTGTGAACCCAGGGCGGATTGACACTAATATCTTATTCTGGCGAAAAGGTCAGCTTTTTTTTGCGCTTCCAATTCAGGCGTACGCAGAACAGCCGCGGCCCATGGGCCGCGGCTGTCCAATGCCAGAGATGAGGAATGATTTGCGGAATCGACCGCGTCCTAGAGAGCGTTGCCGGAGCGGCCGCGCACGACCAGGGTATCGCCGGCGCTCACCGTGCCGTCCAGGTTCACGTCGTAGCGGAAGTTCGTTGCGTCTGTCGATTGGCCGGCCCGGCTGCGCGTCTGCAACGCGTCCCCGCCATTGACGGCCCGATCGCCATTCACATCACCGGCCAGAAATCCCACCGGGACCGAAGTATCCGGCATCGTCTGGCCGAAGCTGTCGGTCACACCACTGACCGTCACCATGACCTGCTGCGCATCCGTCACCCCAGTGAGGTTCACGATCATCGTGGTGCCCGCGATTGAGGTCCCCGACACGCTCCCACCGCCCGGGGCGGTGATGCTGGCATTGCCGGAGACGACGTTGTTGCTGAAGGTGAACACGATCGTGTGGTCGCCATTCAACCCACGCGATTCCACGCCACCACCGGCCAGCGGCATGTCGACATCGAAATCACCTGCCGCGCCATGGGTCTTCCGTGACACCACCGTGGCGAGTTGGAAGGGGGTGCAAGGCGACGAAGGGGCTTGGACGGACACCTCGATCGGAGCCCCGGTTTTGAAGAATGTAACCGTCCCAGACTTGGACTGCGGGGGCCGATTCGAGTCAAACCGGAAGTTGTACATCGTCCCCCAGCGGATGGCGTTGGCGTTCTGGTTCTGGGCGAAAGTTTCAGTGTTCCAGGTAATGGCGTTCGTCGTTTGCACGGGCGTCCAGGCCGCGTTGCTGAAACCGGCGCTGCCCAAGGTGCCGTCATTCGCCCA
This sequence comes from uncultured Verrucomicrobiae bacterium, assembly GCA_963844275.1. Lineage (GTDB taxonomy): Bacteria > Verrucomicrobiota > Verrucomicrobiia > Chthoniobacterales > UBA10450 > JACCTI01. The sequence goes on along the minus strand of CAWJNS010000010.1, from coordinate 1,028,895 downwards.
GCCCGGGTGATTCGGTGGGGCCCGGAATCCCGTGTTGCTGAGAGTGATTCCGCACCCGAGCGGCACGGAGAACGACTGGATCGCGCGGTCAAGGTTCTGGTTGTAGACGGCGTACTCATAATGCCAGAGGCCACCCACGGGGCCGGTGACTTTGTAGGCGATATACCCGATTCCGTCGCTCCCCGGCGCCGGCTCGAAGCGCTTGATGGTGGCTCCCGTCCAGGCATAAATCGCCGGCGTCTCGCGCACGGTCGCGGCCGCGGGCGAGAAGCTGAAGTTGGTCGTGCCGGACACGTTGAAGCGCCGATACGAGACGTTGTTATACATGTTGCACTCGCCGGGATGTGACTGGCACCAGGCGTACTCATGCGGGGTCACGTACTGCGTCTCGCCGAAGTAGGTGGCGCCAACGTTCTGGGTGGTGTCCAGATCGGCCACCGGGACGAGGACGCGGTGTGACGTCACGTCGTGTGTATGGCCGGAGTGGCTGTTGTTCGGCGTCGCGGAGTCGTTCCGTGGATAAAAGCCCGTAAACGGGTTCGCCCAGGCGCGCGATCCGATCCCGGTCTGGCTGCCATTAAGGCCGGTGCTGTACGGATCCGAACAGCCGGAGCCCGAGCTGGGGGCCGCCGACCCCGTTGCACCCAAAGTTGCAGACGTTCTGAGTTAAGGCGGTGAAGGCGTGCTTCATCCAGCCCTGCCCGATCTGCTCCATCCGGTCTGTGTTGGTCGCGCCGCCACTCATCCGGTAGAGATTCTGCGGGATGATCGGGTGATCGTTGCTTGGGTTCTGGAACCAGTTGAGGTTGACGACGCCGGCGTTGCACGATGTCGTGGCAATCGCCAGCCCGACCATGCCTCCCACACTGCCGCTCGCCGATTGCACCATCGCCTCCATGTCGCCGACAATCACATCCGGCCCGGGGACAGTGCCGGCCTCCCCGCCCATCCCAGTCGCGGGCATCGAGGCTTCCTTCACTTCGCCATTCGTGATCTTCAGGATCTCAATCGGATACATTGAGGTCTGCATCGAGAGTGCACCCGCTTCCATGCCCGCATCGGCGGAACGTCCAAGCTGCTGCGCAAATTCGGGCGAAAGCATCAGCCGCGCGTTCTCGAGGCTTAGCACACGCATTCCACCCTGGTAGCGGTATTCGAAGCGATCGATGTTGAAATAGATAAAGCCACTCTGCGCGTCGCGCACCGCCAGCTCATAGGGCTGGCCCGGCGGGAGTTTTGCCAGCGCGAGTTGCTTGAACGAGGACTTCAACGCCTCTGGCGCCGTCGCTCCCTTGGCCGGAACCAAACTCAACGCGCCCCCCTCCACCGCCCGCAATTCGTCATTGAAGACCACCGCAGAAAAGAATGAACCCGGCGCAATCTGGAATTGCAGCGAGGCCTGCTTGTTCCCGCCGGCGGCGTTGTTTCCGCTGAGCCGGTTCCAGTCGACGCTCAGCGTTACCGTGCCGGTCGCGGCGACGATTTTCTCCTGCATCCCGCTCGCTCCGTCCCCATTTTGGGCTACGGCAGGTTGCGATCCGGCGGTTAAGAGCGCGATGGCCGGCAGCGCGAGCTGGACGAACAATGTGCGCGTGATGTTTTTGATTTTCGATGTCATGGGCGTTAAGAATTAATTGGCGTTAAGAGCTACGGACTACGTGATGACGTCCCGAAAGCAGGCTTCCAGTTGGGTGGGAACCAAGGGGCGGCTGGGGACTAATATCTTATTCTCGCGAAAAGTTTAGCTTTTTTTTAATTTTCTTTTTCAGCGTAACCCGTTGAAATTGCTTTCCTTCGCGATTCGCGAGGCACCCATCTTTGTGAAGACCGGTTGCGAGCCCCCGAAAACCTCCCGCCGCGGCGTTCTCCCGCGCCCGCGCGCCAACGTCGCCACCTCGCGCCCGGAACCGCGTGTCCGCAAATCCAGGACAGCACGCTGGCGCGCGGCCGCGCTCATCACGTTGAACCTCGCGATGATCGCGCATTTCATTCATTGGCGCATCGCCGGCCGCACCATCTCGCCGATCGAGCCGTCGGAGAGCATGCAGACCATTCAGCACGGCGCCGTTAACGCCGGCTTCATTTTTTTCGCGCTCGCCATCCTCGCGACCATGCTTTTTGGCCGCTTCGTCTGCGGCTGGGGCTGCCACATTCTCGCGCTCCAGGATCTGTGCGGGTGGATGCTGAATCGCATCGGCATTAAGCCCAAGGCCTTCCGTTCCCGCCTCTTGGTTTATGTCCCACTCATCGCCGCGCTTTACATGTTTGTCTGGCCGACGGCCTACCGCCTCCTCGTCGCTCCAACCCCGGGGCCATTGATTCCCAGCTTCAGCAATCATCTCACCACCGATGATTTCTGGGGGACTTTCCCCGGCGTCTGGGTCGCGATCCCGTTCCTCCTCATCTGCGGCTTCCTTACCGTCTACTTCCTGGGCATGAAAGGTTTCTGCACCTACGCCTGCCCCTACGGCGGCTTCTTCGGTCTCGCGGACAAGATCTCGCCCGGCAAAATCCGCGTCACCCCCGCCTGCAACCAATGCGGGCATTGCACCGCCGTCTGCACGTCCAACGTCATCGTCCACGCCGAGGTCAAGCAGTTCAAGATGGTGGTCGATCCCGGGTGCATGAAATGCATGGATTGCATCAGCGTTTGCCCCACTGAGGCGCTCTACTTCGGTTTCGGGAAGCCGAGCATTTTCGCGCCGAAGGCGAAAACGCCCACGCGGCCGAGCTATTCGCTCACCTGGCCGGAGGAAATTCTCGCCGCTCTTCTCTTCCTCGGCAGCTTTCTCGCCATCCGCGGCGTTTACGGCATCATTCCGTTTCTCATGGCGCTCGGATGTGCCGCGGTCGTCACCTTTCTCGCCCTGCGCGGCCGGCAACTTCTGCAACATCGAGCCGTTTATTTTCATCACTTCGCTCTGCGCACACCCGGGAAGATCGAAGCGGCGGGCTGGGTGTTTCTCGCGATCTCCACGGTTGCGGTCGGCCTCGCGGCGCACAGCGGCTGGATTCGTTTTCATGAATACAAAGGCCATCAGGCTTTCCAGCAGCTCCAGATTCCCGACGAGCTGGCGCTCGCCCGTTCCACTCCCGATCCGTGGCTGAGCCCCGCCGACCGCGCCGTCGCCACCACGGGTCGCGATCACCTCGGCGCCGCGGCCCGCTTCGGTTTGCTCGCCAGCGGCGACACCGTCTCGAAGCTGGCCTGGTTTGAATACTTGTTAGGCCAGCCCGAACGCGCGGCCGACCTCCTCGGCACCGCCGCCAGCCTCCAAGAGAAGCAAGCCAGGGCACTCAGCCTCTACTACCGCGGCACGATCCTGAATCGGCTCGGCCGCTACACCGAGGCGAGGGAGAGCCTCGACGCGGCCCTGGCCGAACGAGCCGACCTCATCCTGGCTCGGCAGGAACGCGGCGAATCCCTCTGGCTGCTCGGCGCGCGGGAAGAAGCCGTCGCCACCTGGTCCGATGCCTTCCGCCGCAACTCCCAGCTCCCGCTCGTCGGCAACTTCCTCGCCGGCGCCCACCGTGCCGCCGGGCAGATCGACGCGGCCGCGCCCTACGAACAGCAAGCCGACCGGGCCACCCCCGACGTCCCGGCGTTCCACTGGATGCTGGGCCAGCGCCTCACCAACGTCGGGATGCGCGACATGGCGGAAAAACACTACCAGCGCGCCATCCAGCTCGATCCGTCGTTTCAGTACCGCCCGCGATAGTTATTGCCGACGCATGGGCGGACGCGTGCCATAGGTGAGACTGCGCCAGACCCATTCCACAGGTCCGAAATGGTAACGCGCCAGCCACCAGCGGCTGGCGAAGATTTGCACGGCGAAGATCACCGCCGCGGTCGCAACGATCCCGACAAGACCAAAGCGCGGCCCGATTCCAAACCCGACACCGTAAAAGATTGCGAGGCCGATCAGCGTTTGCGCCAGGTAATTCGTTAGGGCCATCCGGCCGACCGGCGCGAACCACCGCAGCCAACGACGCCAGCCCGCGTGCTGGAAGGCCAACACAAACGCCGCCACATAAGCCAGGCCCAGCGCCAGCGGCGCGGCGCTGCGGACCATCCGCAGAAGACCGCGGGCCGACTCACTACGCCACCAGCCCGTGGTGAAGCCGATCAGGCCGTGCTCGCGCAGGATGAGGAAAGTCGTCAGCGCAATTCCAATCGGCAGCAGAAGGAACAGCAGCCGGCGCCAGAACTGCAACCGCGCCGGCGCGTCTTGCAGCGCGCCGCTCTTCCCCAAGGCAGCGCCGATCAGCAGCCGGCCCAGCACATAAAATGGCAGGCCCCACGCACTGATGCGCGACCAGAGATCGTGCGAGAGATTGCCCGCCAGCATCACGCCGATGTTCTCGCTCCGGAAAGCCGCCAGCGCCGCCGCCGTCGCCTCCGGCGCCGGCGCGATCGCCGGCAGGGACGCATTCATGAGCGGGCGCAGAAATGGCGTCAACGTTACCGCCACCGCGAACCCCAGCCACGCCAGCGTGCGCGCGTTCAGTCGCCACAGCGGTACAAGCAACAACCCGAGCACCGCATACAAGCGCAGGATGTCTCCCCACCAAAGCAGTCCGTGCACGAGGCCGATCACCAGCAGGACAAGAAGACGACGGACATAGCGGCGCATGTGGTGCCCGGCATCAGTCGCCCGCTGCATCTGGAGCGCGAAGCCAACCCCGAAGAGCACCGTAAAAACAGTAAACGCCTTGCCATCGATGAGCGCGGCGAACGCGATTGAGAGCCCGCGATCCAGCGGCGCGGTCGGCAGCAGCGCCGCCTCCGCCGCCGGCAACAAATCGAATAGCGTCAGATCGCGCAGATTCACCAGCAACACGCCGAGCAACGCGAACCCGCGGAGGGCATCCAGCAGTTCGAAACGTTCGCGGCGGGCGATGGGATGAGGAGACATGGAGCGGCCGCCTACAAAGGCCCAACCAGACGGAAAGGGAAAGCATTTGCGGTCGCTGCGTGCAGCATCTTTACAATCTGTCAGGTTGCGACCCGGCCTCGCGCCATGCTAGAAACGCCATTCCCGCCGGCGCCCTCGCGATGATCCAGCCTCGTTTCCCGAAGACTCTCCTCGCCTGGGGCGCCACCCTTCTCGGCCTGGCCGGGATCGCGACCGCCATCCGGGCCGTCTCGCCTGATTACGCCCGCGTCCGGGCGGGGCGCGCCGATGCCGGTTACCTCGAATCGACCGATTGCCGGAAATGCCACGAAACCAATTACGCCAGCTGGCACGCCACGTTTCACCGCACCATGACCCAAGAGGCCGGTCCCGAAAGTGTGCTGGGTGATTTTGAGCGGAACAACACCATCACCTACCAGGGTGTGCGCGCCGAGATGGTGCACAAGAACGGGCGCTATTGGATGAACCTGACGGGCGTCGATGGCAAGACGGAGCACCTGGAAATTGTGCGGACCGTCGGTTCCCGACGCATCCAGCAATATCTGATGAAGAAAGGCGACACCTGGGTTCGCCTGCCCATCGCCTACGACCTGGTGCAGCGCCGCTGGATGCACCTCAACGGCTCGTTCTTCTTCCCCGATGGCAGTGACTACAAGCAGCACGTCGCCGAATGGAACGTGAACTGCGTCTTCTGCCACAACGTGAAAGCCCAGCCAAAGCTCGACTGGATCGATCATTCCTGGAACACGGAGGTGGCGGAATTGGGCATCGCCTGCGGCGCCTGTCACGGGCCCGCAGGTGAACACGCCGCGCGCGCCCTTTCTCCCGCCACCCGCTACCGCTGGCACATCAAGGATCCGGGCGCGCCGCCACTCGGGGTCGTCAATCCGGCGAAACTCGACTCGGATCGGGCCGCCATGGTCTGCGGCCATTGCCACGGGCAGCGAATTCCCGACCCGCCCCATCAGATCCGCGCCATGATGGCCGCCGATCCCTACGACGCGGGCGAGAATCTGCGCGACTTCTACAAACCGATCGAGCGCGAGGACAAGGTGGGCGACTTCGCATATGCCTCCCGCTTCTGGCTCGACGGTTCACCGCGACTCACCGCTTACGAATATCAGGGGCTGATACGCTCGAAATGCTTTCAGGCCGGTCCGCCCGGGAAACGCCTCACCTGCATTTCATGCCACGAAATGCATGGCGGCGACCCGCGCGGTCAGCTCACGGAGAAAATGAAAACGAACGCGGCCTGCACGCAGTGTCACCAGCAATTCACCCAGCCGGCCCAACTCGTCGAGCACACGAAACATCCCGCTGAATCGGCCGGCAGCCTCTGCTTCAACTGCCACATGCCAAAGATCGTCTACGGTATCATGTCCGCCCACCGCACCCACGACATTACAAACCCGCAGCCCGACGAGACCGTCCGCTTCGGTAAGCCAAACGCCTGCAACCAATGCCACCTCGATTGGTCGGCCAACCGCGCCATTGCCGAAACGAAAAAGCTCTGGCCCAAAACCTACGCCGCCAGCGCGCCGGGCGACGCCCGGTTCGATGAGCCGGAGGGACAGCGCGCCCTTTTCACCGGCGACGCCATCATGCGGTCGCTTACCGCCGCCGCCATGGCGAATGCGACCGATACCCACGCGCCGTTGCTCCTAGAAGCAATGCAGGATCGTTATCCGATCGTGCGCTATTTTGCCGCCAACGCGCTCGCCGCCGCGCACCCTGGCCTGCCGAAGCCGGATTACCTTGCCTCGACGGCGGAACGGAACGCCACCCTGCAAAGCTGGTATCCATTCTGGGCGCCGGAACGGCTGCAGGCCGCCCGCCAAGCCCGCGAGCGACTGAGCGCGCAGCAAACAGAGGTCGACGTCGAAGTGGGCGAATAAGCTCGCCCTCCTCCCGCTCCCGCAGTTCTTTTTGGCACGTATGCCCTCCCCTGCTCCTCCACCCGGCACGCCCCTCATCCGCCAGGCCTGGGTCTCGCTCGCACTGTGGATCACCTTCGGCATTCTGCTCGAAGCCTTCAACGCCTTCCGCTCCCCCGCGCTCCTCGATGATCATGTCCGACGGGAGATGTTCCGCCTCGCCCACGCCCACGGCACCCTGCTCAACCTGGTCCTGCTTGCCGCCGCCCTCTGCGCCCGACTCGACCTGATCCGCTTCGGCACCAGGACCATCCTCGGCCTGCGGTGCGCCGTCGTCCTGCTCCCGCTCGGCTTCTTCTTCGGCGGGCTCTGGCATTTCAAGGACGAACCCGGTCCCGGCATCCTCCTCGTCCCGCTCGGCGCCGTCCTGCTCCTCGTAACCGCGATCTACATCAGCCTCACGCTGCCGAAACGGTGAACCATCCACCAGGGGTGTTGGTATACTTCCGGATAACTTCCGGCCTCTTCCAAGATGATCGCCGGCCGCGCTGCCGAGGAAGGAGCCCGATCGAGAACGCACCGAGAGGGCTCGCGCCGCAGCTGCGCAGACGCTACGGAAGCGCGTAGACTTCGACCAGGGCCACCCCGGTGGTTCCATTCTTCCCGCGCACGATCGCGGTGTGCGCGGCCGCCGGCAGCGTCGCGACGATGGCTGACTCCAGGTCATTCGTCGGCGGCACGGTACTGGCGATGATCTCCGCTTCCTGATCGCTCCGCCAATTGTCGTTCGAAGCGATGACCACTCCGTTGCTGTTGAATAATTCCAGGGTTGGATCGACCAACGCGCCCGGCACGGGGAGCGACGGCCCGATGGCCCGCACGATGACCTTCTGCGTCCCCGTCCCTAAAATGATGAAGCCTCCGATCATGACGTTATCGCCGATCTGAACAAACCCACGGCTGGAAATGTTCGCCAGCTCCGAATCCACCGTCGGATCCAGGTCGTATACTTCAACCAGCCCGATACCCGTCCCGCCGCTGCCCCCGCGCACGATCGCGGTGTAGCCAGTGCCGTTCGCCGGCAGCGTGGTGAGAATCGCCGACTCAAGGTCATCGCTCGGTGGAAGCTGGCTGTCGATAATCTCCTGTCGGTTAGGCGCCTCCCGCCAGTTATCGATAGAGGTAATCAGCCCCCCTGGACCATGAAGCTCGAGTGTCGGATTCTCCAGTTTACCAGGGACCGGCAGCGATGGGCCGATCGCCCGCACGATGACTTTCTTCGGCGCCGCCCCGGTAATGATGAAGCCGCCGATGAGCACGTTGTCGCCCGTCTCCACTCGCAAACGCGTGGAAATATTCGCGAGCTTCGTCGGTTGTGCCGTCTGCAATTCAAACGCGCCGATGTCGGTCCCATCGCCGCCGGCTGCGTTGGCGACCAACAAATCGTCGAAGATGCGCGGAAACCCCGAGCCGCGCTGATCGGTCGTCAGGTTTCCCGTCAAACCCGCGCTTGTCCCTTTGTCGATCGCCGGACTGCCCAGGAGAAGCGCGATCGTCGTCGTCAGGCCGCCGTTACTTTGGAGCCCGTTCGGATCCAGCTTCGGATCGAGTGGCGCAGCGACCGTTCCGGTGCGGTCCGTTGCCGCCGGTGAAGCCACTACTGCCATCGCTTTTCCCCACCAAATTGAATCCGTTGGAGGAAACGTTCCCTGCCACGTCCGGACTCGTGGTCGAGGAATTGAGGGCGACGATACTGCTCTTGATGTTCGTGAAAGGGTAGGTCGGAAACGGTCCCCCTGTCGGAATAGAATGGATGCCGCCGCCCGCGGGAAAAATGCCGGCCCCTCCCGTAGTCGAATTTCCTGCGATCGTGTTGTTGGTCACGTTCAACGTGGCATGGTTCACAATGCCGCCGCCTGTATTGTCCGCCGCGTTGCCGCTGATCGTGGTGTTCGTCAGATTCATGGTCCCGTTGGCGTTTTCGATCGCGCCGCCCGAGCCAGTAGAAGCCGCCGCCAGCTACTTGCCCGGCCCTGTTTCCGGCGATCGTGCTGCTGACGACGTTGCAAGCTGCGAAGTTGCTGATCGCTCCGCCCGCGCCTCCGGCTTTGTTACCGGTAAGCGTGCTGCCAGTCACCGTAAAATTGGTGCCATCGGTGATAATGGCGCCGCCGCGTTCGCCCGCGAAGTTATCCGTGAACACGCACTCGGTCACCGTGGTCGTCGCCGTGCTGCCCTCGGCAATGCCGCCACCCTGTCCATTAGTGTTGCTGGTGCCGGCCACGTTCGCCGCAAAAGCGCTGCGGGCCACGTTCAAAGTCCCATTGTTATAAAGGCCGCCGCCCCGCATGGCGGTGTTCTGGATAAACGTGCAGTTGCTCACGTTGACCGTGCCCCCCGCGTTGAGAAGGCCGCCGCCCTGCCGGCTATTGCTCGTCCCGGTCACCTTGTTATTTCGAAATACGCAATCCGTCAGGTTAAGAACCGGCGCCGCGTTCCGCACTCCCCCGCCGCCGTCGACGTCGAGGATGTCGCCATTGCGAATCGTGAGGCCGGAAATGCTCGTCGGTGTCGTCGGGCTTCCGGTGCTCACATTGAAGATGCGGATCTTCGCGCCCCCGCCGGGCTGCACGGCCAGCGAACCGGAGCCCGGACCGACGATCGACATATCCGAGCTGATGGCCGGCAGGGGTGTGAGCAGACTGATGGCGCAACCGCTGATCAGGCAAAACTCGCCGGTCACATTGAAAACGATCGTGTCGTGCGCGGTCGTGCCTGCCACACACTCTCCCGGCATCGATCCCGAGGCTGTGTTCGTGTTCGCCGCCGTGATTGCTTCACGCAACGAGCACTTCCCGTTGTTCGCGACCGTATCGGCGTAGGTGGTGACGGTGATTGTGCTCGCGATCGCGGAAAGCGCCGCCCCAGGCCCAATGAGCCAGGCAAAGGCGATCACTTGTTTTGTTGTCACGGCGTGACGCCCATTATGGCCCCTTTCCTCACCCATCCCAGTTTATTCCGTGGCACGCCGCAATCAGTAAAGGCGGCGCCCCGGCCCCACGCCGGGCATCCATGAACGCGCGTGTTCATACTTCTAAATTGATTCGCTCATCTCCCGCTAGCTCACCGCTACCCTCGCGGCTTTGCCGTCCATGTCGCTCGGCCCCGGCTCGCTCCACCGTCTTCCTTTCGGTCGTGGCTTCCGCCACGGCCTCATCACCACCGCAGCCCTCGATCAGCCAACGCTGTCTTCTCTCGGTCTCGGCTAGGGTGAGTCTCCCACTGTAGCCGCGTCGCCATGTCGACGTGCCTTCTCGCCCGACTCGTTCCCAAATTAACTTCGATTCTTTGAGGAGAACGAAATCAATGGCAGCCTCAATCAATCGCTTCGTTTCGCGAAGTCGTTTGTTGGCGGAATCATGCTGGCCATGATCTCCGCCTCCTGCCCCCGGTGCGCCAGTTGTCGTTGCTTGCAATCAGCGCGCCGGTGCTGTCGCGCAGCTCGAGCGTGGGATCCTGCAGGAAGGCAGGCAGACCCGCTTCCGCGACCGAATCTGGCGCTTGCTTAATTCAGCACGTAAACCTCGACCAGGGCTACACCTGTGGTGTTGTTAACGCCGCGCACAATCGCGGTGTAACTGCCGGGAGCGAGGTTGCGCAGGATGGCGGCCTCATGATCGTTCGTCGGCGCGATCCCCGTGGCTTGCAACTCGGCCTGCTGCGTGTCCTTCCAATTGTCGTTCGAGACAAGCAGGGCGCCATTGGCGTCGTGCAATTCCAGCGCCGGATCCGGCAGCGTCCCAGCGACGCCCGCGGTCGCAAGCGATGGGCCGACCGCGCGCACGACCGCCCTGAGTTCGTTGCCCGTACCGCTGTTATCGAGGATAAAGCCGGCGATCATCGACATCATCTCCGCGGCCCACAAGGCCTCGGGTGGAAGTGTTAAGAACGGCCGGAGCCAGCGCGCGAACGATATCGACGCCGGAATCACAATCTTCGAAGACCACCGCATCGACCGGGATGGAGACGATTCGGCCTCCCAGCTCGGATACATAAAGCGTCTCCGTTGTTGAATAGAGGCTCATGGAAGTGGGCTTGGTGAGGCAGTTTGCAATCACCTCGGGAGGACCGGCCGGGGTCGGGAAGTGTGAAAGGATGCCGGGGCCATTGAGGAGGTCGCCCGAGGAGTGTTCAAGGACGAGAAAGCTCGGATCCGTGCCCTCCTCATCCAGGTTACTCGTGACGGGGAGCACCCCGATCGCGGTCTTGAGTCCGTTGATCAATGGGGTGTGATCACCCGTCGTCGGATCAACCTCTTCCACAGTGGACGAACCAGCCGGGAACGGGAATCCACGGAAGAGCGTGACCAGAAGCTTGCCGTCGACAAAGACGATGCCAGTCGGAACAGCGTCGATCATCGGCGGACCGACTGGGAGCGGATTCGCCACCTGCGGAAAGGTTACCAGAGTTGAGAATGAATTGTGCGCGAGGTTGATCAGCCGCACCGAGTTCTGCCCGCCGTCGGTGACGTAAAGGCGGTTGGCCACGATGACCAGAGCGAAAGGGTTTGAATGGCGCACGTTATCTGCGAAGCCCGGCAGTGGATCGGGGGTAAAATTGGGGAAGTTTGCAATCAGCTGGATCTTGACCTTATCCCCGCCGCCGTTTGACAGGCTGACCCGGTGGCCATCGGCCAGCGACTGCTGATCGGCAGCGCTAAGCTGGAATCCTGCCGTAATCCTTTCCGCCGCCGCGCTAAAATGAATCTCGAGGACCGAGCTGAAAAGTGGCGAGGAGGGATTCGGGTTCGGAATCTGGGTTCCAGGGTCCGGTCCCGTCAGAACGGAGTCGCCCACGCCGATAGCGAGATAAAGCGTCCGCCCGCGCATCGCGACGCCGGAGGGCCCGGAAGGCTCGCCCTGGGTGCTTATGCCGGAAGGAAGGCCGGAGAGGAGCGTGCGTCGATTTCCATTCAGATCAACGATCGAGATCCGGCCACTGTTGGGCGTAGTCGTCCCACTCTCCGCCACGATCAGGTTGTTCTTATTGGAAAACGTCATCCCCAGCGGCCCCTGGAGGCCGGAGATCAGTTCCGTCACGGGGCATTGAGCCCGAGCGCTGACGGCCGTGAGGATCGCGATTGCGCAGACTGCGATCGAAGTGATTGCTAACTGGTTCCGCGGGTTATTCTTCGGCATTTTCATTTCTCTTGGGCCCTTTTGTTCGACTCTTATTTCTCCTGGCTGATTGCCAAACGGGTTACCAACTTAGGAGCAGCAGTTGTTCCGTCCCTTCGGGAATTTTAGCGGTGCGGCTGCCCCGTGCGCTGGGCACCCGAAAGTAAATCGCCTCTCGACCCTGGAACGGTCGTTCCCGTCGGCCGAAAACGCACCGACTATCTTATTTTCACCAGCGCTAAGGGAGCGCGTAGACTTCGACCAGGGCCACGCCGGTGGCTTGATTCACGCCACGCACGATCGCGGTGTAGCTGGCGCCATTTGCCGGCAACGTCGCGAGGATGGCTGATTCGAGATCATTGGTCGGCGGGATGGTGGTGGCGATGATTTCCGCTTCCTGAGAGGTGCGCCAGTTGTTGTTTGCTGCCATTAGCGCCCCGTTCTGGTCGCGCAACTCCAAGGTCGGGTCGGCCAGCTTGCCCGGGATCGACAACGAAGGGCCGATCGCCCGCACAATTATCTTCTGCGACGCCTGCCCCAGGAGGATGGTCCCGGCGATCATGACGTCGTCTCCTGTTTGAACAAGCCCGCGCGTCGAGATGTTCGCCAGTTTTGAATTTGCTGTCCGATCGAGATCGTAAACTTCGACCAGTCCCACACCGGTCCCGCCGCTCGCTCCGCGGACGATCGCGGTATAGCCAGCCCCGTTCGCCGGCAGGGTCGACAAGATTGCAGATTCGAGATCGTTCGTTGGCGCGATCGTGCTGTCGATAATCTCCTGTCGGTTGGGCGCATCCATCCAGTTGTCGTTAGACGCGATCAGCCCCGAGGGGCCATGAAGCTCGAGCGTCGGATTGGCCAGTTTACCGGGTACCGGCAGGGAAGGCCCGATCGCGCGCACGATGACTTTTTTCGCCTGTGCACCGGTGACGATGAACCCGCCAATCAGGACATTGTCGCCCGTCTCGACACGCAAACGCGTCGAGATATTGGCAAGGGTCGCCGGCGCCAGCCCGCCAAATTCGAATGCACCAATGTCGGTCACGCCCGCGCGATGGAAGCCGCGTTGGTCGGTCAAGGGAGCATTGCCATCGTTCCCCCCATTGATTGCCGGGCTGCCAATAAGCAACGCGATCGTCTGGGTGGAGCCCCCGTTACTTGCCAGGCCGGCCGAGTCCAGCATCGGATTGGTATTGCGTCTGTCGCCGGGTTGATTCAGCAGCCCGCCGGGGCCAGTGGAATTGTCGCCTCCGGCAGCGTCGCTGCTGAGATTGTTCCCCTGCGATATGACCTGCGCGCTGTTGGCGACAACAAAGTTCGAATTGCCTGTCGCGGCGCTAAGGATGGTGTTGCTCAGGGTCACCCTGGCGTTGACACCGTCGTTGTAGATGCCCCCTTGGGCCGAGGTATTGGTGGCGAGCGTGCAGTTCTGCAGCGTCACTCCCGCGATACCAGTCGAGCCCGGGTTGTGAATCACCGCGCCGCGCGCCGCGAAGTTGCTGCTGAGCGTGCAGTTGGTCAGGGTCAGGGTAGCCGGACCCTGGGCGGCGTTGTTGAAAAATGCGCCCCCAAACGCTGTGGCAGCGTTTCCGCTGATCGTTGAATCAGTCACCGTGATGCTGCCGCGAAAATTAAGAATGCCCGCGCCGCTGCCGGCGTTGTTCGCGAGGAGGGCGCACCGGTTGATCGTCAAGGTGGCGAAATCATTCAAGATGCACCCGCCGACTGTGCCGCTGCCAACTCCCTGGCCGTTGCTGAGCGTCAGTCCCGACAACTTCACCGTCGGCCCTGCCTCGGTGAAGTTGCTGACGGTGAAGATGCGGTAATTCCCGCCAGTGTCGCGCCGCACGGTCAGTTGGTTCGCTCCCGGGCCGTCGATCTCCATATCCGTGCTCAAGTTCGGCAAAGCAGCCGTGAGATTGATTGTGCTGTTTACTCCGGGCGCGAAGGAAATGACATTGTTTCCAAACAAGTTACCGGCAGCGATGATAGCTTCGCGCAGGGTGCAATCGGCGGGACTGCACCCGCCGTCATTGTGGTCATTCGTCGTCGTGACGGTAAGAGCCGGGCCGAGCTGATATCCGCTGTTGGCTTCGAACGCACCGATGTCGCTGTTGTCTCCTCCGGGGGCCGGCGCGATCGCGGGATTATCAATTGGCCGTGGCTGGCCGCGCTGGTCAATCGTCGCGCCAAGGCTGTTCCCCTTATCAAGAGCCGGGCTGTCGGGTTGCAGCGCGATGGTCTGCGTCGGCCCCCCATTAGTCTTCAAACCGGCTGGATCGAGCTTCGGATCGGTGCTGATCTGATCGCCCGTTTGGGTCAGGAAGCCGCTGCCGGCGTCGCTGCTGAGATTGTAACCTAACGAGGTCAGAGTAGCGGTGGAACTTGCGTCGGTCTCGTTAGTGAGGTTGGCGCCAGTCCCGCCGGCTTTAAAGATACTATTGCCCACCTGCACGGTGCAGGTGCTACTGGCGATGGCGTCGTTACTGATCGCGCTAGCCGGGTCGGTGTTCCCGCCAGCGTTCCCGCTGAAGGTGCAGTTCTTCACCGTCGCGTGGGCCGTGCCGGCGCCCGCCGAGTTATAAAGGCCACCGGCGTGGTCAATCGTGGCGGTGTTGTTGGCGATGGTGCTATTCTGAAGTGTGAGTGTTGCGACACCACCATTTTGACCACCGTGATTGAGGCCGGCCCCCCGTAAACCGCTGTTGCCGCTCATCGTGCAGTTCGTCACGGTTACATTCGTCGTGGAATTGTTGGTCGCGAAAATGTTGCAGGCTCCGCCAGTACTGCCGCTGATCGTGCAGTTGCTGATCGTGCCGGTCAGATTCCCGCTCTGATTGCCAGAGAGGGAGATGCCGCTGCTGTTGCCGCTGACAATGCAGCCCGTCACCAGCACATTGGCGTTGCTGCCGGCGTTGGTGGCGTTGACGGCGATTGCAGAGCTGTTTCCGCTCAGCGTGCAATTCGTTACCGTGAGGCTCGCGGTGGCGCCACTCTCGGCCCGGGTGAAAATGCCACCCTGAGTGTTTCCGGTCACGGTGCAGCTGTTAACAGTCAATTTGCCGTTGTCGTTGAGAATGCCACTGCCTGCAATTAAGCCGCTGGTGACTCGGCCGTTGGTGATGGTCAGTCCGGAAGCGCTAACGGTAGGCCCATTGGTCGTGCCGTTGGAGACATTGAAGATACGATAGTCTCCGCCGGTGTCGCGCCGAACCGTGAGCAGATTCGCGCCCGGACCTTGCAACGCGATATTCGTGCTTAAGTCAGGCAGCGGGGCGGTCAGTTGAATAGTACCGGTTACCCCGGGGGCGAAGGTAATCGTGTCATCCCCGCCGTTGCTGTTGGCCGCGGCGATGGCCTCGCGCAGCGTGCAACCATCACCCGTGGTTGCAACAGTGCAGACGCCATTACCGGGATCGACGGTGCTGGTAACCGCGAAGGTGGCGGCCTCACTGGAGACGCTTGCCACCACAAGAACGCTGACCCCCGCTAGAAATGCCCGATACAAGTAAACGAGGGCTCGCATCCATTAAATTTTCCGCCAGAAAGGGCCAGGTCCCTTGCTGAAAACCGGCCTTCGCAAGATGACGGCTCAGCAAGCCCCTGACACCCTTGACGCAACCCTGATTTTCTCAGGAGAACAAGATGAATGGCAAGCCCTAATCCATCGCTTCGTTTCGCGACTCAGCTTTCGTTTCGTCGGCGGTTGCGGACCACCACAGTCAATACCGCCCCGCCCGCTCGAGCAGCGGCTGCCACCAGGCGCGGTTGTTCAGATACCAGTCGATCGTCGATTCGAGGCCCGCGCGAAATCGGGCAGCGGTTTCCACTTCGGCTCCGCTTGCGCGCAGGAGCTGTCGATGGCGTAGCGGCGATCGTGCCCGAGGGGGAAGGTTGGGTCCTGCCCCCTTCCTCCATGTGCACGAACAAACCCGTTCCCCGTTTCTCCCGTCCCTTACCGGAAGAGGACCCGCTCGCTTGTATTTTTCTTAGCAATCGCGTAAACACGTCTGTCCTATGAAGCAACCCGATTCCTCTCCACGCGCCGCCCTCGCGCTCGTGCTCCTGTTCGCTTTCGCGTTAACCCTCAGCGAGACGGCAATGGCGCTCGTCCCCGATCCGACGTTCAATGCTCCCCAATTCGCTGTCCCGGCGCCGGCGGCGGGCCTCTTGTTGCTGCCGGATGGCAGGTTCCTGCGGTTTGCGAATGTCGATACGCTGGTCGAGCACGCGACCGGGCCGCTTACGCGTCATTTCGCGGATGGATCGTTCGACTCATCGTTTCATTTCAGCAGCGAATACTATTTTGTGGGAGCGGCGCTTCAGTTGCCGGACGGCAAATACATTGTGGCGGCAGCGCGACATTCCTACGGCATCGAGACAAGGGAAGAGCTGCTCCGTCTGAATGCGGACGGCTCGCTCGACGCGACTTTCCCGCCGGTGCTTGTCACGGATGAGGGCGCGGGATACGCGCGGGGCCTTGTGCTCCAGCCCGACGGCAAGATTCTCGTCTCCGGCCTCTTTACTCAGTTCGGCGGCAATGCGCGTCCTGGCATCGTGCGGTTGTTCCCGAATGGAACTTTGGATACGAGTTTCGCGAGTGTGCCGCTCTTTGTGAATCCAACGGGCGGAGTGGTTGGTTCCCTGGCCCTCGATGACGTGGTCCTGCAGCCGGACGGGAAAATTATCATCTACGGAAATTTCCGCCGGATCGACACCGTGAGCTTTGCTGCCGGCGTGGCGCGGTTGAACAGCAATGGAACTGTTGATCAGAGTTTCGTGCCCTCGGGTTTCACACGCTCCATCCCGGTTCGCACGGCTGCAATCCAGAGCGACGGCAAGATCATTATCGGCGGGAGGTTTTCTGTCTCCGCGAGTTTCGCGGCGAACCCCACGGGCACGACCTACTCAAACCTGCCCTTCATTCGGCTGAATCCCGATGGCAGTGCCGACCAGACCTTTGGCTACTTTGACCCGGGAGCGCCGCCGTTCATCTCGATGCGCGATTGTGTGGTTCAGTCCAACGGCAAGGTCGTCGGCAGCAATACTTCGGGCACGGCTCCCACAGTAATGCGATTCAACACCAATGGGTCGCTGGACGGCACCTTCCATCAGCCGGTGCTTCAGTTTCGGATACACCACCTTTCGCGGTTCCTACCCCGACACGGTTGGCGCTCCAGCCGGACGGCCGGCTTTTTGTCAGCGGCACATTCACGGATGTGGACGCCGCTACGCCAGGGCACTCGCGTTACGGAGTTGCGCGGTTGAACAGCGACGGCACGGTTGACAGCAGTTTCACCACGAGCATCAGGACCGGGCGCGCAACATCGCCCCCCACGCTTTCCACATCGATAAGCGGGCTCACACTGATCAGTTTCGGGCAGTCGGACGTCGGCATCAGTGGCGACGCTGTGATTCCAAACAACTTCGGTCGTCTCCTTGGGGACGGCTCGTTGGACACTGCCTACCAGCCGTTCGCCAATCCGCCCGCAGGTGCTCCGTTGCAGGGAGACTTTCTGGCCGCGGGGTTTGTGCGGCTACCTGGCGATGAGCTGTTCGTTTTTGGGAGCAAGGGTGCATTCGGTGAGTTCCGCTACGGGCGACTGCTCGCGAATAGCCAGCAACATCCGACATTCACGGCCGACCCCAACGCGCTGAGTCTTTTCGGATCGAGCAGACTTCGCGGCGCCTTGCAGGGCGACCGCGGTGTCCTGCTCTCGACTTCGGACGAGGGTCTCGCCTCCGCGCAGTCGCTGCTAAATGGAGTGCTGGTGCACCGCATCACGTTTGGTGGAACGCTCGATCCTTCATTCTCGATGCCCGTCACTCTCGCGGCGGCCTTGGTCGAGCGTGCCGAGTTTCCGCCCCATCAGCCGATACGAATCCATGCCGATCCTCGGCTCCTCGCCGTGCAGTCCGACGGAAAAATCCTTTTCGTTTATTTCGATTCGGAGTCCACCAGCCGTCTTGTCCGGCTCAATGCCGACGGCGCGCTCGACTCGAGCTTCGCCGCCGTCGTCGTCGAGCCGCTGACTACCTCATTATCGTTCCCCCAGCTCTACGACCCATTGACGGGCGTGACGCTGCAACCGATCGACGGCGTCGTCATCGGCCAATCTGTGGTCGCGTGCGAAATCCTGGAAGACGAACGGCTTGTGATCAGCGGCCCCTTCCGGTCCATCAACGGCACCCCCTCTCGCGGCATCGCGCGGCTTCACGCAAACGGCTCTCTCGATGGCAGCTTCAACGTCGGCGCGGGACCGCAGTGGACCAGTCTCAGCGAAACAAAAACGAGCCGGCCGATTGTTGAACAAATCGCGGCCGACGGGGACGGCAAGCTGCTTCTCAGCGGCACCTTCGAGTCTTTCGCGGGGGTCACCGCTCCGGGGATCATCCGTCTCATCGCCAATGGCTCCGTCGATCCCTCATTCGTCGCGCAGGCGACTCGCAATAAGGCCTTTTCGTCCGGGTCGTCCCTCGTACGGGAGGGCGATGGTTCGTTCCTCTTAAGCGGACCGTACAGTTCTCCCGGTAACACGGACGGGCGCCCCACGGTGGTGCGGATTCTCGGCGCCCCGACGCTGGTCAGCGCGGCGTCACGGAAGACGCATGGCAGTGCCGGCGCGTTCGATATTAACTTGCCGCTGACCGGACTGGCCGCCGTTGAGTGCCGCAATGGTGGCGCCGACGGCAATTACACGTTGGTGATTAACCTGAACAACCCGATCGCCAGCGGCGCGGCGAGCGTCACGAGCGGGAGCGGGAGCGTCGCTGGTGCCCCGGCGATCGTCGGTAAGACGATGACCATCCAGCTCACCGGCGTGACGAACGCGCAAACGGTGGCCGTCACATTGCAAGGCGTGACCGATGTCGGCAATCAGGTGTTGCCGAATACCACCGTCTCCTTCGGCGTGCTGGTGGGAGACACGAACGGTGACCGCACCGTTAACTCTGGCGATGCGCTGCAAACGCGCAGCCGCTCGGGTCAGGTGACAGACGCCACCAACTTACGCTCGGATGTAAACACCGACGGCAACGTCAACAGCGGCGACACGATTGCCGTCCGTGGACGATCGGGGACGTCGCTACCCTAGCGGCGGTCGCACCCGGATTGACGCGAGAAGGTGCTCTCGCCGGAGCTTGATCAATATCGTCCCGCGCGCTCGAGGAGCGGTTGCCACCAGGCGCGGTTGTTCAGATACCAGTCGATCGTCGATTCGAGGCCTTCGCGGAAATCGTGGAGCGGTTTCCATTTCAGTTCCGCTTGCGCGAAGGAGCTATCGATGGCGTAACGGCGATCGTGGCCGAGGCGGTCGGTGACGAAGGAAATGAGCGAGTGCGGTTTGCCGAGCCGGTCGAGGATCAGCTTCACGACCTCGAGGTTCACCATCTCGCTGTTGCCGCCGAAGTTGTAAACGCGGCCCGCTTTCCCTTCGAAGAGCGCGGCGATGATGCCGGCGCAATGATCCTCGACGTGGATCCAGTCGCGCACGTTCAGGCCGTCGCCGTAAACCGGGAGCGGCTCGTCCCGCATCGCCTTGATGATCATGAGCGGGATCAGTTTCTCGGGAAATTGATAGGGGCCGTAGTTGTTCGAGCAGCGGGTCACGATCACGTCCTGGTCGAAGGTCTCGCTGGCAGGCGAGCGCGAGGAGATCGGCGCCGGCTTTGCTCGCGGAATAGGGCGAGCTGGGGTCGAGCGGCGATTGCTCGGTGAATCGCCCGGTGGTCCCGAGCGAGCCGTAAACTTCGTCGGTCGAGACCTGGACGAAACGCTGGACGCCGTGGCGGCGGGCGCAATCGAGCAGGATGCTGGTGCCGACGACGTTGGTGTGAATGAAATTCTGCGGGTCGTTGATGCTGCGGTCGACGTGCGATTCGGCCGCGAAATTGATCGACCGCGTAGAATTGGTGCTCGGTCAGGAGCGTGTCCATCTGGTCGGCATTCGCGATGTCGGCCTTGAAGAATTCGTAGCGGTCGCCGAATTGCTCCGCCACCCCCTCGAGATTGGCGAGATTCCCGGCGTAGGTGAGGACGTCGACATTACTGACGGAGGCGGGGTTGTAATGTTGCAGGACGTATCGGATAAAGTTGCTCCCGATGAAGCCGCAGCCGCCTGTAACCAAGAGTCGCATCCGTGCGCGTACTAGCAGCGGCGGGAGTGCGGCGCGAGCAGTTTCCGCCGAGCCGCCGCTCCCCGCCGGGGCCGGCGCGGTCGGGACTCGCGGCGGTGGATTGGACGCCGTGGCTGATCATCGCGCTCGGCGGCGTTCCTCCGCATCCTCCTCCTCGCCATCAAGCCGCCGCACTTCGACGAGGGGATCAACGGCTGGTTCGTCGACCAGATGACGAAGAACGGGTTTTACCGCTACGACCCGACGAATTACCACGGGCCGCTCCATTTTTATCTGCTCTTCCTTTCGCTGACCCTCTTCGGCCGGAATCTCTGGGCCCTCCGGATGCCGGTGGTGCTCGGGAGCATCGCCTCGGTCTGGCTGACGCTGAAGTTTGAGCCGATCGTCGGGCGCAAAGTCAGCCGCTGGGCGGCGCTCGCGATGGCGGTTTCGCCGGCCTTCGTGTTCTACGGGCGCTACTCGATTCACGAGGTCTGGCTGCTGCTCTTCTCGATGATGTTCATCCTCGGCCTGCTCGGCCTCTGGCGCACCGGCGGCACGCGCTATCTCTGGTACGCGGGAATCGGATTTTTCGGGATGATCCTGACGAAGGAGACATACATCATCCATGTCGGATGCGCGGCCCTGGCCCTGCCGGTGGCGTGGGCCACGCACAAACTGGTGCACGCCGAGGAAACGAAGCGCGCCCCGCAAGCCTGGACCTACCGGGATCTCCTCGCGGTTCTCGCTGTCGGCCTGGCGGCGCTCATCTTCTTTTACTCCGGGACCTTCATGAACTGGAACGGTCTGAAGGGCCTCTTCGAAACCTTCCACGCGTGGTTCGAGACGGGGAGCAAAGGCAACGGCCACGAGAAACCGTGGCATTACTGGCTGATGTTGATCGGCCGCTACGAGCCGGTGGTCGCGGTCGGACTGATCGCCTCCCTCCTCACGCTCTTGTTCCGCAACATCGCGCTCCGCTATCTCGCCATCTACGGTGTCGGCACGCTGGTGGCGTACAGCATCGTGGCTTACAAAACCCCGTGGTGCGTCATCAGCATTGTCTGGCCGCTGCTCTTCACCTTCGGCGTAGCGGCAAATCTCGCGCCGGTGAAACTGCGCAGCTGGGCCTATGCGATCGGTGGCGCCCTGGTGGCGGCGGTGGTGATTGGCTGTGCCGTCGGGCGCAAGGAAGCGACCGGATTCGAGTATGCGTGGCCCTTCGTCTACGCGGGGGCTGGCGCCGCGTTACTCATCGCGCTGCGCTATCGCGCGATCACACAAGCGTTCCTCGCCCTGACACTGGCGGCGTCGCTCGTCCTGTCGATCCGGCTCAATTACTTCCGCTGCACGACCGACACCGAGCCTTACGTTTACGTGCAGACGTACAATGACGTCTGGAAACTGACCGATCCCCTGCTCTCACTCGCCCGGCGCGACCCCACCTACTACCAGTTGACGGGCCACTTCATCCGCGGCAGCACCTATCCGTTCCCGTGGATGCTGGGCGAATTCACGCGGGTCGGTTATTACGAAAAGGATTCGCTCCCGCCGCAGCTGGATGCCGATTTCCTCCTCGTCCAGCAGGACAAGATCGCGACCGTGGAAGCGAAGTTGCAGAGCAGTTATTACACGATGCCGCTGACGATTCGCCAGTATCAGGACCCCTCGAAGCTCTACCTGAGCGCGAAGGTCTTTAAGAGTTTCTTCGAGGGCCGTGTCCCGGACTTCGTGGGGAAGACCCCGTCTCGACCCTAACTTTCGGTTCACGCGCGCGATGAAGTCCCTTTCCGCCGGCTTGATGCTGGTCAACGTCGCGACCGTGAGCGCGCTTCTGCTCGGGATGATCGGCGGCGGCCTGGGCAAATCGAACGCGTTGCTGGCGCTTCTGCTCGGGCTGGCGGCGGCCGTGCTGGCGTTCCTGCGTACGAACGAAACCAGCGATGAAGTTGTCGCGAGCGAGACGGATCGCACCGCCGCGCAGTCACGCCACCCCTTCCGCCACGCGTGGTTCTGGATCCTCGCGAGCTTCTTCGCCTTCTTCGCCTTCCGCGCTTTCTGCTGGCTGCTCTTTATGGACGGGAACCAGCTGAAAGTGCAGTCGCTCAACAACCTCGGCGACCTCTCCCTGCATTTCACCTACATCCGCACCTTTGCGAACGGCGTTCCGCTTTGGCCGGAGAACCCGATCCATCCGTTCAGCTACATCCGCTACCCCGCGGGCGTGGATATCTTCAACAGCCTCCTCCTGCTGCTCGGACTCGACATCACGCGCGGCTTGATCTGGACGGGACTGATCGCCTCCGCGGCGACCTTTTACGCGCTTTATCGCTGGGGCGGAGCCTTCACCGTTGCCGGTTTTCTTTTCAATGGCGGGCTGTTCCAATTACTCCATAGCCTTGGGCTTTTTGACTATCGAGGCGACCAGGTAATCGCTTGGAAAAGCCTCCCGCTCACCATGTTCGTCACCCAGCGCGGCCTGCTCTATGCGCTGCCCGCGGGGCTGCTCCTGCTGTATCACTGGCGCGCGAAATACTTTCCCGCCGACCGCACCCGACAACGATCAAAGCACCAAGGCCTCGCCCATCTTGCCTTTTTGGCTCGAGTTGTCGCTTTACGCCACGATGCCGCTTTTCCATGTGCACACCTTCATGGCGCTGAGCTTCGTGGCGGCGTTCCTGTTCGCGGTCGGTGATGGAACCGTCCGCCGGCAACTCGGCACCCTGGTGGCCGCGGCTTTTGTGCCGGCCACGTTCTTCGTCTGGATGATAACCGATCACTTCGGCGCCCGCTCGCTGCTCGCGTGGCAACCCGGCTGGGTGCAAAACAACGGCGATTTTGCCGCGCCCTTTTTCAAATTCTGGGCGCTAAACTTCGGCGCCTTCCTCCCGCTGGTGATCGCGCTGCTGGCCGTCTGCATCTGGCGGGCCTGCCAAAGTCAGGCGCGCTTCAGTTTTCGCGATCACCCCGCCCTCGCTTTCATCGCTCCCGCGGGGTTGCTGTTTCTTTTCGCCTGCCTCGTCAAAACCGCCCCGTGGGAGTGGGACAACATCAAGCTCATCATTTGGGCCTATCTGATCGTGCTGCCATTTCTCTGGCGCGATTTGATTGCGCGTTGGCCGGTCGCAATCCGCGCGTTGGTTTGCCTGGCGCTCTTCGCGTCCGGGTTTGTCTCACTCTTCGGCGGACTGCTCTCCAAAGAGAAGGGCTACGGCATCGCGCGACCGCGCCGAAGTCGATGGCGTGGGCCGGGCCGTCCGCCGGCTGCCGGTCACGGCCCGCTTTGCCGCCTAGCCGACCTACAACCACCCGCTTCTGCTCAACGGCCGGAAGGTGGTGCTCGGTTATCCGGGCCACCTTTGGACGCAGGGTTTCGTTTACGCGCCAATCGAAAACCAGTTGAAGGCGGTCATGAACGGCGCGCCCGATTGGCGAGAGCAGGCGCGGACCTTGAAGGCGCGGTATCTCTTCTGGGGTCGGGAAGAGAAGGCCAATTACCCGAAGAGCACGCGCCCGTGGGAACGCGAAGCTACGCGCGTGGCCAGTGGCGGGTGGGGGGCAATCTACGACCTCGAGCCGGTCTCGCCCAAGGGCACCCCGCCGTTGGAAGCCCCCAGCCCCCGGCCACCGAGACCTGGGCAGCCTATCGAGCAGTGAGAAGACTCGGGACGCGGCGTTCCGTCGTGGCTGAGTCGAGGACCAGCTGACGCAGGCGCGTCTTTTGCGCGACGTAGAATGGCACCCCCTGCCCCGCGATCAGATCTTCCGGCTCCAAGAACACGACCATCTTCCCGTTCGCCGCCGCCCCGCTGAAGTGCCGCACAATCCGTTCCGCGGCGAATTGCTGCGCAACGACGCGGGCCCGATAGGCAACGAGCAACGTGTTGCTCGCGGCGCCGGGAGACACGCGCTCGGCGTAGGCCTCCAGTCCGCCCGCTGGCGCCGAGAAACCCTGCGGCAGCCCGCGCAGCACTTCGGGCGCGTGCCGGGACGCATTCTCGATCTTCGCCGCCAGCGCCGGCGGCCAGCGCAACGCCAGTTGCGGCACCATCCCATAGCGGGAATCGCGCAACACCGCCCGGCAATGCTCACGCGCCCGGCCGCTCCCGAGGATTTCAAGGCGGCGGATGATTTGTTCCCGCTCCGCCGCGCCGGCGGCCGGCAGTTGATCCAGCAGCGGCTGCTGGGAGGCATCGATCAGATCCCACGCGATCGCGAACGAAGCGGCTTCGCGTTGCATGGCCTCGAGCAGGAGCGCGGCCGGTTCCGCACGGCCGCCCCATGCCGCTCGATTGCCGGGGAAATAAATCACGTCCGCGTTCGCCGCGATGCTCGCGAAGTCGGTTTGCGCCGTCGGACTGGTTCCCCCTTCCATCGACGCGTGCTTCGGCAAGGCGGGCTTACTGGAGAACATGCCACAGCCCGGCAACAACGAGGCGGCGAGCAGGGCGACGCTCGCCCGACGGACAAATCGTAATCCGCTGCTGTCGCGCATCAGTTCACAACCCATTCTGCGGCTGGGCCAGCATTTCCGGGGCAACCGCCACCAAACCTCTTTGCGGCCAGCGCGTAACGCCGCCGGGTCCGCCAGCCGGCCGCGAGAATTCGCCCGCCGATCGCGGCCGTGCGCCGCCAGGTGACGCCGGAAACCTTTTGTTCGCCCGCCAGCCGGGGCCGTTCCCGCGCCGCCACTTCACAGCTGCGGGCGCCGAGCAGGACCGCGGCGATTTGCGCCTCGATCGTCCAGCCAAAGATCATCTCCCGCGGTGCGATTCTTTCAAAGAGACGGCGCTCGATCAGCCGCAGCGGAGCGAGATCCGTGAATCTGCGGCCGGTCAGCAGGCCGCACCAGGATGCGAGCACCAGATTCGCCACGACATGCGAGAACCCCATCGCCCTCCAGTTCGCCGGCTGCATCGTCCGGGCACCGAGCACGAGCTCGTGACCGCCTTCGTAGGCCGCGACCAAAGCCGCGATATCGCGCGGATCACTCGCGCCGTCCGCGGCAAAAAATACATAGGCCGCAATCCCGGGACACGCGCGGTTCACCGCCTCGATGGCCGCCACGCAACCATGGCCGTAGCCGCGCACCTTCGTTTCCGCCACCGTCACCGGAAAGGCGCGCGCGATCTCCGCCGTCCGGTCGGACGAGTCGTTTACGCCCACCGCGACGGCGTACTTCTCGCGGTCGACAATGGCGAGCAATTCCGCGAGCACCGGCCCGATGCACGCCTCCTCGTCGCACGCCGGAATGATGATCGCGACGCGGGGACTGGTTCGATTGGGCGAGCTCGGCGCCGAGGAATTGGATTCGTTCACGTTTTCTGGTCGCCCAAAACTCAACTTATCTTACGCGCCACCGACAACACCAGTTGCCCTTCGGCCACCGTCGTACCCTCGACGGTTGCGTGGACCGAAAACTGCACCAGATCACCGACGTCGGCCAACTTCTCGGCCCGAAGGTGAATCAATTCCTCCGGGCGGACGGCGCGCGGGAATTTCATCATCCGAATCGCGGAAAGGAGAAAGGAGGGGCGTTCCCCCTCGGGAAAACCCGAGGCGGCGGCGATCCCTGCCGTCTGCGCCAGCGCCTCGGTCAGAATCACTCCCGGCACGAGCGGATTGCCGGGAAAATGGCCGGCGAACATCGGATCGTCCTGGGCAAAGGAGGTCAGGCACTCCGCGGAAACGCCGGGATCATGGGCGAGCAACTCCCGCACAAAAACAAACGGCGCTCGGTGAGGCAGACCGAATAAGACCACGCCCTCCTGTTTTTCCGGTTTCCGCTCTCCGGTCTCCGGTTTCTCCTCATCCATTCACGAAATACGCGAACTTCCAGCTCCCGTTGACGCGGAGAATGCCCGCACGATAGCCATCGTAATCAACCGCCGGATTGGCGAACTGCGGCGGCGCCACCATGAATTCTCCTTTCTTCACGAATTTTTCCGACAGGATTCCCTCCAGCTCGGGCCAGAGGCCGTGTTCATCCCAATACTGGAAAACGCCTTCGCCTTTCCGGTCCTGATCCGACGTGGCTCCCATCACATAGGCGAAATCCGAGGTCATCATCGCGGCGACGGTGTTCATGTCGCGCGCGTGCACCGCCTTGCGCAGCCGGCCGACGAAACTCTGGAAGTCGACATCAGCGTTCTCTTCGGTCGTCTGGGCGTCCTTTTTTGCCTGCGCAGCCTCCTTGTCTTTCTCCTTCTTTTCGGCCGATTTGCAGCCGCTTAGCGCCACGACCACGAGCAGGAGGAGGGAAGTGATGAGTCTCATTCGCGCATGTTGTTTCATGTTTGGCGGTGCGATTCAAGGATTGCGTCGTGTTCGCTTCCGCAGCGGATGCAGGACGAAGTGAAAATAGAGCGTGCTCACAAAATCCACGAGACTGCACGGGGGGCTCGTGAGGCGGCCGGCTCCGCTTCGCAACCCGGCAAAAACGCTCTCCGCCGAGAGCGCCAACGGCCGCGGGATGCTGGTGTAGTGCTTGCCAAACGCGCTCAGCTGATGCGCATCGGACGTGGCCAGGAGCGGCTTGCCGAAGCGGGCCGCGATCTCCCGGGCGCCGCGGTTGCGATCGAATATGCCTTTGTGGAAATGGCAGATCTCGATTGCGTCAAAGCAATCGCTATTCGCCTCCAGCCGCTCCCCGCCGATCGATCCGCCCAGGATGTAAAACGGATGCGGCGCGAAGACGAATATGGAATCGCCCCGCGCCGCGCGTAGCCGGCGAACATCATCGAAATCGTGCAGCGCGGCCGCTTCCTCCGGCGTGACGTTCAGCACCACCACGTCTGCGCCGTGCAGCCGCATCTCCGCTGCCGGAATCAGCAGCACGCCCATCGCCCGCGCGTCATCGAAGACTTCCCGCCGCGAGAACACCGAATCGTGCAGCGTGATCGCCAGCACCTCGATTCCACACGCCCGCGCCCGCTCCAGGAGCTGATGGGCCGAGTAATCGAGCGCGTCCTTGGTGTCGTCGAGTGTGTGGATGTGGAGGTCGAGCTTGATCCAATCTCCCTCCGGTGGCGTCATGCCGCAGTGTCGAGCAGGTGCGCTGCCGTTCAACCGCGCACGGCGCAGATCGCTACCACGCCGTGGCGGGCGGTGCGATCCGGTCGATCCGCAAACGCAGAAAGCGCGGGGCGCCGCCGCCCGCCAGGTCGCTCGCGACCACCGTTTCCACGATCCCGTCGTCGGCGGTCGTCTCCTCCGCCGTCACCCCAGCGCCGGAGTTCCACGGGCCCGCCGCATGATCGGCCGCCTCTACTGTCACCATCGCGTCGCTCACAAACTTCGCGCGCGGAAACGTGAGCGCGAGCTGACCGCTGGTGAGGTGGCTGGTCCAGACGGCGCCGTCCGCCTTCTTCGGCTGGGTGCCGAGCGCGTACTCCGCCAGATTCGACATTCCGTCTCGCTCCGGATCTGCCAGGTCGCCGCTGATCGCCGGGTTAGCCAACTCTTCGGCCGTAAAATAAAGCTCGCGCCACTGCGGCAGCGCGAGGCGGGCTGTGATCGGAATGGTCGCGCTCGCCGCGTTACCGGAATTATCGGTCACGGTGACGCGCGCCGCATAGCTCCCAGGCGCATGGAAGGTTTTCAATGGGTTCTGCGCGGTGGAAAAAGTGCCATCCGCAAAAGTCCACTGGTAGCCGGCGATGCTGCCATCGGGATCGGTCGCCGAAGCGGTGAATTGAACGGTGAATGGCACCTGGCCGCTCGTCAGGTTCGCGCCGGCGCTGAGGACCGGCGGTTGCCCCACCACGCTCCCGCGCAGAAACCATGGCACCGCCGTAACGTCCGTCTTGAAGAACGAGAGCAGCTGCGTCGCGACTTTCGGCACGCCGCCGATCGGCGACGGATGGGTATAATCATTGTTCAGGTCGCTGCAGAGCCACGTGAATCCATCCGAGCGTGGCGTCGTGCCATCCACCCAGAGATACGGCCCCCAGAGCAGGAGCGGCGCGACGACCGCACCGCGCTGCGAATCCCAATTGAGATTCCCGCGGCCGGCGATCTGGTCCTCGATCAGCCATTTCACGGCGAACCCGCCCTCAAAAGCGAACGGCTCCGGGTTTAACGAATTCGCCACATTGGTGTAGGCGCGGGTGCGGCTTGAGAGGTAGAGCAGCTTCAGATTCGGGAATTTGCTTCGCGCCGTGCGTGCGATCGTCGCCAGGTCGCTCGCCAGCGTCTGCGCGTGCAGCGGGAATGCGCCCAGGCTGTTTGGATTGCGCCGCGCGTGTTTCATCCATGCCACCTGCACCTGCGGCGCGGTCACGCCGGCGGCCGCCAGCCGTGAGTTTAGCGTGCTCCATGTCGCGCCTTCCGGATCGAGCCAATCGCTCGAATCCTGTCCCCCCTGCGCGCCATCCACAATCACGAGCCGCGGATTTTTCGCCGGGTCAGCGTCTGCGCGCGGCTTGAAAGCGCCGCTCCCCGCGCTGCTGAATTCCTGGGTCGTATTCGACATGCCGATCGAGATCAGCACGATTCTTCCCGTGCCGGCGTTCGGCACTCCGGCGGCGTCAAGGGGCTGGATTTGATTTGCGATGGCTCCCGCCGCGGCCGCGAGCGCCGGCGGTCGACTCCCGCCACCGCGCGGATACAAGCCACCCTCGACGTTCTTGTAAAGACGCGGACCAGCATCCGGCAGCGGCTCGATCCCGACCTGCGTGAGCGAGCAATCGCCCCGCGCCGCCGTGGGCGCGAGCCACGCTGCCAGCAGCATCGCCCCGCACCTCATTGCGCGATTGACCATCGACCTAACGATATCCCGTTGTGATCACCAGCACCACCGGGAACTGGCCACGTCTTACGCTGCGTCGTCAGTGAGCAGAAGACTGCAGCAGGTCACGCCAGCCTCGGCCTTTTGCAATTCCGAGACGTCGATCGTCTGCACGCAAAATCCGCGCTGCTCGAGCCGGGCGCGCGTCTTCGGAAAAGAGGCCGGCATAATCACGATCTCATTGAGCAGGAGCGCGTTCGCTGCTGCCGGCTCCTCCTCCGCGACCTCCAGCAACTCAAATCCACCAAGCGGCTCGACATCTATCCAGGCTCGACGCACCAGCAGCGTTTCACGGCCAACATAGGAGCAGGCGCTCTTCAAATGCAGACAGCCTCGCACTCCGACCGCCTGCACGCGGTAGTCGTACGGCTCCAGCAGTTCGCGCAACTGAGCAACGCCCGCCGGATTGGTCCGCTGCGATAATCCGACAAAAACCGAGCGCCCGATTTGCATCACATCACCGCCTTCCAGAGTCGCCGGTTCCGCGATGAACTTGAGCGGCCGATAACGCGCCAGCGCCTCCGCCAGACTTCTCGCCTCCGGCCGCCGGCTCGCCGCCCCCGGATTTGCAATTACCGCAATCTCATCCATCACCACCGCCGGATCCTCGACAAAGACCGCGTCCGGAAGCGCCGGCTCCGCGGGCAGCGTAACGACCCGCACTCCCAACTCCCTGAGACACTCCTGATAAGCAACGTGCTGCGTCCTCGCCTTCGCCACGTCGATGGGGCGCCGGGTCTGAAACGAGAGCTCGCAATTATCCATGCTCGCGCTCACCTCCCGCGTAATGGCCGTCAGCCGCGTCGGTCGACGGGCGCTCTCGTGATCTTCTGGCTTCTTGCTTTCCTGCATTCCTGATTAAGTTTCCCCCCGCGCACGATTCCGTGTGCCCACTCTGCTCGGGTGGTGAAATGGCAGACACGTACGTTTGAGGGGCGTATGCCGCAAGGCATGGGGGTTCAAGTCCCCCCCCGAGCACCACTTCCCTCGCACGTCGGCTGATCTTTTGCCCATGTTTCCGCTTCGTCGCAATATCCGCCGCTGGGTCGTCATCTGCCTTCTCCCTTGGGGCCTAACTGAAAAGGCGACCGCGCGCGAATCCCAGCCGCCCGCGATCGACATCTTCGATGCCGCGCTCGCGAAATTTGAAGCCGACCGCCGCGCGCTGGGCCGGTGGCAGTACCATCAGACGCTGACGACCCACCAGTTCGACAACGCGGGCCACGTTGTGGCGCGGGGCACTTGGAAGTCAATCGTCCGGCCCGGCGATCCGCGTCCGCTGGAATTCACGAGCAAGCAGGTCGAAGGACGCTTGTCCTTCTTTGAAGCGGAGAGCGACAGCGAAGCGCCATCGCGCACGAAGACGAAGCCCAGCGCCAACGCGACAGAGCAGAAGAATCAGGCGGAGTCGGCGGTGGAAGCGGTGCGCAAATACAACCTCCGCGAGCGTTATACCTGGAAGCGGCTGCCGGACGACGCCGTGGACGGCGAGGACGTGCACGTCATCAGTTTCACGCCGAAACCGCACCAGAATACGAGCTCGCGGGAGGAGCGGTTCTTCGGGCTGCTCGCCGGCCGGCTCTGGGTGAGCCGGAGCGACTTCAGCGTCTTGCGGGCCGAGGCCGCGCTCCAGGCGCCCTGCCAGTTGTTCTGGTTGATCGCGCGGGTCACGACCTTTGAGCTGTCGTATCGGCTCGATGGATCCGGTCGCGGCCCACGGCTGCTGCGCCCGAGCGAGGCGACGGCCAAGACCGTCGTGACTTTTCCGTTTGTCGCGATCCGGCAGCAGCATTGGCTGACGACGGACCGCGTCGAACCGCGCACTCCGCACAACGACTAGACGAGCGTCCCGGCCGCAGTGCAATGACTGAAATCCTGCTGCTCTGCGCCTTCTCCATGGCGGCAGGCTTTGTGGATGCGGTGGTCGGCGGCGGCGGCTTGATTCAATTGCCCGCCGCCTTGCTTCTCCTGCCCGGCGTGCCGTTTCCGACGCTCCTCGGGACAAACAAGTTCGCGTCGTTCTTCGGGACTTCGATGGCAGTCCAGCGTTACTCCCGCCACGTTGCGATCGATTGGCCTGCGATCGCTCCGGCGGCGGTCGCGGCGTTTCTCTTCGCTTTTCTTGGCTCGCGCGCGGTCACGCTCCTCGACCCCGCGATTCTTCGTCCGCTCGTCCTCGGCCTCCTCGTGGTCGTCGCGATCTACGTCTTCCTGGTGAAGGACCTTGGTCTGATTCATCAACCCAAACATGCGCCGCGGAAAACGCGCTGGATCGCCATTCTCATCGGCTCGCTCCTTGGCTTCTACGACGGTTTCTTCGGGCCCGGGATGGGAAGTTTTCTCATCTTCGCCTTCGTCGGCATTCTCGGCTTCGATTTTCTTTCCGCCTCCGCCTCCGCCAAGGCCATCAACTGGTGCACGAACCTCGCCTCCATCATTTACTTCGGCTCCACCGGACAACTGCTTTACGGCATCGGCCTCGCCATGGCCGCGAGCAACGTCATCGGCGCGACCCTCGGTTCGCATCTCGCCATTCGGAAGGGCAGCAAGTTTGTGCGCATATTCTTTCTCGTCATCGTCGCGGGCCTGATCACGAAGCTAGCCCAGACGGTGTTTTGGCCGTAAAAAACGCGGTCGCGGATGAGTCCGAAAAACCTCAGAGCAAAATCAGCGAATTGCGGATTTGTTCTTGGCGACCGCGCCGTCGTTCGATAGTCTCTCCCTAAGATGAAGACACTTGCCGCCAAACTCGCCGTTGCATTCACGCTCTGCACCGCCCTCTCCGCCTACGGTGCGTCGGGTGGTATCAGTGTCACCGTCAAAGAAAAAGGGAGCAGCAGCGTCGCTTACCAGGGCGCCACGGACGGGTCCGGGAACTTCAAGACGACCAGCTTAAAACCGGGGGCTTACGTGGTGGAGTTGAAGGCGCCGGCCAAAAGTATTGATTCGCACCAGATGACGGTCGCGCTCGGCGGGGTGAAAGGGGCGGTAAAGCAAAGCGCGATTCCCAGTGGCCTGGCCCTCGACGTGCAGGTTGCAACGGCCTCGGCCATCAGCGGAAAAGTGACGACCACGCAGGTTGCGGTGCAACCCGCCAAGGGCGCGCAAGCCGTGAAGGCGAACGTCAAGGTGATGAACGGCAAGCGCTATGTGTGGGTGCCCGGCACCCTCGGTTCCAACATGAGTGGGCGCTGGGTTGAGGAGGGCACGGAGGGCGCGCAGCTCCACAAAACCGGGAAAGGACATGCCGACGCCCTTAGCCGGGCGCAAGACTTGACCGGAACGGGCGGCACCGGCAACAATTAGGCTGCGGATTCCCGGCTAGCGCCGCATGCCTCCGGCCGCCCGCAAAATGCGGCCGGGGAGAGAAGTTTACCGGCGGAGGGGCTCGAACCCACACACTCTTGCGAGTACCAGATTTTGAGTCTAGCGCGTCTGCCAATTCCGCCACGCCGGCGGCAGTGCCCGTAATCGTCCCGCATCGCAACCGGCGCGCAAGCCGAAAGTGCGCGCGCGCGGCATGGCTCGCGCCGAGACGGCTAAAGACGCGCAATCGCGAAAACTTATTGAAAGAAAAGCGGGGGGCGGCCGTAATCAGGGCATAGCCCTCATGTTCCGCCTCGTCCGTCTCGCAGTCGTCCTCTGTTTCACCGCCACTGCTTCCGCTGCCGATCCGCCCGTGCAGCTCCTGCTGCCCTCGCGTGTCCTCCAGCCGGACAGCACCTTCGAGCTCCGATTCGCGAGTCGAGATGGTGCCGGCGGATGGAATTGGCAAACCCGCCGCCGTTTCGCCGCTGGTGCTGGACCCGGCTGTGCCCGGTCGCTTCATCTGGCTGAGCAAGCGCAGCGGCAGCTTTGCGCCGGCGGGGTCCTGCCCCTGGGCACTATTTTCAAAATCTCGCTCCGCCCCGGCACCAAAGACGCAGCGGGACGCGAAGTGCGAGCCACGCTCCGCGAGACCGCGGAGACGCCGCCGTTCCGCATGAAAGGCGAGAACGCGCTCGAGCTATGTGGATCGTCGACAATGCCACGGTCGTGCCGCGTTTTCTCGTCCTTTTTAACGCCAATGTGGATGCCGGCGCGCGCGGCGAAGTTCTGCCGCTTCGTCAACGCCGCCGGCACCCGCATCGAAGCGCGCGTCGAGCAGGCATCCGATCAGACGAAATCGCGATCGCAGTCTTCCCGACCTAGCGCAGTGACGACAAGTCGCTCGCAATCTGGGGCGAGAAAATCGCGCCGCCGCCACTGTCATCCGAGGAGGAAGAAGATGAAGACGCCCTGCCGGATCCCGGGGAAGGCGCCGCCGCCGCGCGGCAACATTCTCTACATCGCGCCCGTCAAACCACTGCCGCCGGGCGCCAATTGGCGACTCGTGCTCGACCGCGGCCTTCCCTGCCACCGACACGAAAATCACCCTGCCGTTCGCACAGGAAATCCCGATCGGCGTCGTGCAGCCCTTCGCCGCCACCGAGGTCGCGGCCGAGAGCAACCGCATCGAGGGCCGCCGCCTCATCCTCAAGTTCAACAAATCGCTCGGCGAGGACGTTTCGGCGGATTCGTTAGGCAAATGGATCAGAGTCGACCCAGCGGTGCCGAACCTGAAGGCGATCAAGGACGACAACAGCATCACGACTGAAGGGCGATTTCGCGCTCGGGGTGCGCTATCGGGTCTCCATCGCCGCGGGTCTGCCGGCGCGCGAGCCGGTCGCCACCAGCGCCGCTCTCACCAAGGAAGTCGCTTTCGACGCAGGTCGCGCCGCGACTCTATTTTTCCGACTTCGCGACGCACCAGTTCACCGGCGGCACGCGCCAGCTCCGGCTCGTCTCGGTGAACGTCCCGCGCCTCCGTGTTTCCGCGAAGCTCTTCACCGGCGACGCCATCCCGGCAGCGGTGAGGCCTACGACAAGTATGACGAGCGCCCGGAGGATCAGGAAGGCGACGAAAGCTACAGTCGCGAGTCAAGGTCGAGGACCTGCCCGGCACGCGAGATCTGGAGCAAGGATTTCACCACCGGAGCCGCGATCGATCGCGAGCGACGCACGACGCTCGATTGGAATCAGATCGTGGGAGCGAACCGCACCGGTGCCGTCATGCTTACGGCGGAATCGATTGACCCGATCACGCCCGGCGGAAAGCGCGTTGGAACGCAAACGCTGATTCAGTTGACCGATCTCGGGGCGGTCTGGAAACGCGACGGTCGAACGACCGTGCTGCACCTCTTCTCCCTCGCGAGTGGCAAAGGGCTCGCCGCGGCGCGTCTGCGTTTGCTCGATCGCGAGGGTCAACAACTCGCGCAAGCGACCACCGGGACGGGCGGAGATGCCCAGCTCCCGCAGATCAGCGAAGCGCGCTGGATCTTTGCCGAGACGGAGGCGGACGCGCATCTGATCCCGATCTCAGTCGTATGAAAACGAGCTGCCGCTCTATCGGCTCGGCGTCACACAGGAAATAAACGATCTCGACGATGACGGCCGCTTTTCGAACACGATTTTCGTTTTCACGGAACGCGGCGTCTACAAGCCCGGCGACAACGTTTACGTGAAGGGCTAGCGCAGGATTTCGCGGAGCGATCAACCACGGCTCCCGGCCGGAAAATCCATTACCCTGACTGTCGACCGATGCCAAAGGGCGGCACCTTTCTTACCAATGAGGTGACGCTTTCGGACTACGGCTCGTTCGACGACGAGATTGACGCTGCCGGAGGGTACGCTCGGCCGATTACCGCATCCATGGCGACCGGCGGGAAAGGCGAGCGGCTGGGCGGTTCCTGCTCCTTCCAGGTTCAGGAATACAAGCCGAATGCGTTTGAAATTCTCGATCCCGGCGCCGCCGGAGACGTTCGGCACCACGCAGTTGGCGGTCGCCGATCGACGGCGAAATACTTCATGGGCAAACCGCTCTCGCAAAGCAAAGCTCACTTGGTCGCTGGTGGCGCGCGATGAGCCGCTTCGCGCCGGAAGGTCTGAGCGCGTTCGCGTTCAACAACGCGATCTGCGATTTCCGCCTGAACCGCGCGCTCGACCGCATTTCGCAATTCAATGCGCAGGGCGAAGTGGCGATCGACGCAGAACGGCCTGGCGCAAGATCGCCACCGCGCTGCCGGTGAACCCGAAAGCGCCGCAGCCGCGCGCGGCCAAGCTGTTGTGCGAAGTGACGGACCTGAACCAGCAGACGGTCTCCGAATCGCGCGCCTTCGTGCAGCACAGCTCGCGATTCTACTTCGGCCTGAAGCGATTCGATGCGGTCGTGCTGAAAGAAGGCGCAGCCCCTGCCGATCGAATTGATCGCGGTGCGGCCCGATGGCAAGCCGCTCGACGCGCCGGTGCGCGCCGCCGATTCGCCTCACTCGCATCACGCTGGCAGACCAACCGCCTCGCGACCGCCGGCAACACGACGGAGTTCGAAAGCAAGCCGCAGCTGCAGATGGTCTGGGAACGGGAACTCACGACGCATGCCGGGCCTGGGCGACGACCGCAAGCCGGCGATCGCACAACTCGACCGATGTCGCTCGCGGACAAGCCCGGCGAGTATCTGCTCGAAGCGGTCGGCAAGGACGCGGGCGGGCGCGACGTGCTGACCTCGATGGTCGTTCGATGTCGCCGGCGAGGCAGAGACGGACTGGAATTACCGGAATCCCTACGCGATCGATCTCGTCGCCGACAAGGACAGTTACGAGCCCGGGCAAACGGCGACGCTCCTGGTGAAGACACCGATCGCGGGCGATGCGCTTGTCACCGTGGAACGCGACCGCGTCCTGCGCTCGTTCATCGTCCCGCTGACCGGCAACGCGCCCTCCGTCCAGGTGCCGATCGAGGAGACGCGACGCGCCGAACGTGTTCGTCTCGGTCATGCTCCTGCGCGGCGCGAACGACAGCCCGCGAAAGATCAAAACGCCGGAATACCGGATCGGCTACGCGAACCTGAACGTCGCGCGGCCGGACGACAAGCTGACCGTGCACGTCAAGCCGGCGCAAGCCGGCAGCGAGCCCGGCGAACATCGTCCAGGCTCGAGGCGGAGGTGAAGGACCACGCCGGCAAACGCGGCCGCGGACGCGGAGGTCGACACTGTATGCGGTGGATGAAGGCGTCCTCAGCCTCACCGGCTACGAAACGCCCGATCCGCTGGCGTTTTTCAATCAGCCGCGCGGCCTCGGCGTCACCACCAGCCTGACGCTGCCGACGCTTTTGCAGGAAGACGCGCCGGAATCAGATTTCGCGAACAAGGGCTATCTGGTCGGCGACGGCAAAGGCGGCCCGGCGCTCGCTGAATGGCCTGCGCAAAAACTTCATCGCCTGCGCCGTTCTGGAGCGCGACCGATCCGCACCGACGCGCAGGGACGCGTGCACGCGGAATTCAACGCGCCCGATAGCCTGACGCGCTATCGCGTGATCGCGGTGGCGGTGACGAAACAGAGCCAGTTCGGCGCGGGCGAATCGGCGTTCGAAGATCAACAAGCCGATCATGATCGAATCGGCGATGCCGGCGTTTGCGAATGTCGGCGACAAGCTCGTGCTGCGGGCCGTCGTGCATAACACGACCGACTGCCGGTGGACGGCGGAGGTGCTACTGGAGCTCGACGCAACGGCGCGCGCGACCGACAAGAGCGACGCGGCAGTTCGCCGCTGCCGCGAAGGAATCGAGTGCCGATCGATATCCCGGTCGATGTCGTGCAAACCGGCACGGGCAAGTGGCGCTGGGCGGTGAAATTCGCCGGCCACGATAACACGGCGGAGTCTGCGCGACGCGGTCGCAGGCGACGATCAAAGTCGCTCATCCGGCGCCGCTGATCCGCCAGGTGCAAACCGAGCCGGATCGAGGGCAACGCCGGCGGAATTGCTCGCGCATTTCCGATCCGCAAATCCTCGAGGGAACGCGGCGAAGTCACGGTCAACCTGACGAACACGCGCGTGGGCGAGCTGCGCGAATCGCTGCGGCAGTTGCTGCATTATCCATACGGCTGCGTCGAGCAGACCACCTCGAGCATGCTGCCCTGGCTGACGCTGCGCGACCTGCGCGCCACGTTGCCGGAGCTGGCGAAGATCGGACGCCGAAATCGCGGAGGCGGTCAATGGCGGCGTCCGCCTGCTGCTCTCGATGCAAACGAGCACCGGCGGACTGAGCTATTGGCCGCGCGGACGGGAGCCGATGTTGTGGGGCAGCGCCTACGGCGCGATCGCGCTCACGCTCGCGAAGAAGCAGGGCTTTGCCGTGCCCGAAGCCGAATACAAGCGGCTGCTGAAATATCTTGAGCGAACAACTTCGCGGCACCGCCACGGACGCGACCGGCTATGGCTTGAACGATCGCTGCCTGGCGGTCTACAGCCTCGCCGCTCGCTGGCGTTGCCGAGCCGGCCTATCACGATCTGCTCTTCCAAAAACGCGCGAAGCTCAGCGCGGAAGATCGCGCGCTCGTCGCGCTGGCGGTGATCGAGAGCAAAGGGCCGAAGACGATGATCGATCAGTTGCTCGCGGGTCCTGCCGTCGACGATGCCTACGTCGAGCAATGGTTCGGGTCGATCGACGCGCGAGAACGCGTTGCACCTCCTCGCCTGGACCCTGCATCAGCCGCGCGCGCCGCGCGTCGACCAGCTCGCGCTCGAGCTTTTCGCGCGCCGCAGCAATGGCCACTGGAGCACGACGCAGGGCAACGCGTGGTCGCTCCTCGCGCTCGCGTCCTACCTGCGGAACGTCGAAACGGGCGGACGCGAATCGGCCGGCAACATCGCGTGGGGCCCGACGACAAAGCCGTTCGCCCTCAGCCAGGCCACGCCGCTCGCCCGCAACGTCTTCCCGCTCGAGCCGGACGACCGCCGCGCGCGCCGATCACGATCACCAAAACCGGCGGACAGGTCTTTTCCGAAACGGTCGCGTCTGCCGCGGGCGCGTCTCGTGGAGCAGCCGCGACAGGATCAGGGCTACAGCATTGCGCGGCGCTACGCGAAGATCGGCGATGACGGAAAGCTAGCGCCCGCGGACAACCTGCGGGTGGGCGATCGGGTGCTGGTGACGCCTCGACATCGAGGCGCCGACGCCGCGCGACTTATGTCGCCTTGGAGGATCCGCTGCCGAGCGTGCTGGCGCCGATCAATCCCGCCTTCAAATCGCAGGAAGTCGCTCGCCGGCGAATCCCTCGGCGACGAGTGGGTCAGCGATTACCACGAACTGCGGGAAGACCGCGCCGTCTTCTTTGTCGATCTCTTGAATCCCGGCCGCTACACCCTGCGTTACCTCGCCCGGGTGGTCTGTGCCGGCGACGCGATCGCGCCGGCCGCGAAGATCGAGGAGATGTATCACCCCGAGCATTTCGGTACGACGGAGACGCTGCGCGTTTCCGCGCAACCGCTGGAGTAGCGCGATGGCGAGTGAAATGAGGAAGCCGCGCCTGGTCCGTCAGGTCGTTGCTGGTGTCTCGGCGCTTTCGCCGTCGGCCTAATCGCCGCCGCGATCGCGCTTCGTGTTCGTCCCGATTCCGCCGGCCCTGCTCCGGCCGCCGGTTCAAAGCATCGCGCTCCTCGACCGGAACGGAATTCCCTTGCGCGAAGCGCGCGTCGAAGAGCGCTTTAGCCGTGAGCTGGCGCCGGACGAAATGCCCCCTGCAGGTGATGCGGGCCGTCCTCGCCGCGGAGGACAAACGCTTCTTCGAGCACCATGGCGTCGATTGGCTCGCGACCGCGCGAGCGCTCACGAACGGAGTGACCGGCGGACACATCACCTCCGGCGCCTCCACCATCACCCAGCAGCTGGTCAAGATTGCAGAACGCCGCCCGCGCACCTTCACGACGAAACTGATTGAGAGCGCTACCGCGCTGCGCCTCGAGCAACTCTGGTCGAAGGATCAGATCCTGGGCGCGTATCTGAATCGCGTCGACTTCGGCAATCTCAACATCGGACTCGCCGCCGCGGCCGATTACTACTTTGGCAAGCCCGCCGCCGATCTGAGCGATCGCGGAAGCGGCGTTTCTGGCGGGGCTGCCGCGCAACCCGCGCAAGCTCAACCCGCACGTGGCGCTCGAGAAAGCGCAGGCGCGCCAGCAGGCCGTGCTGCGGCGCATGCACGAGAACGGTTGGCTCGACGCCACCCGTTTGGCACTGGCCGCCGCGGAACCGTTGCAGGTCCGCCCGCCGCACCGCCGCTTTCGCGCGCCGCATTTTGCGAATCTGGTCCTGCAGCAGTTGCCGGCAATGACGCGGCCCGAGTTGCGCACCACGCTTGATCTGGCGCTGAACGAACAGATCGAGCGAATCCTGGATGAGCGGCTGGCGCAGTTGCGCGACCACAACGTGCATGACGCGGCCGCGGTGGTGATCGACAACGCCAGCGGCGATGTCATCGCGCTCGTCGGCTCGGCGGATTATTTTGCCACCGGCACGGGCCAGGTGAACGGCGCCTGGGCGAAACGCTCCGCCGGTTCGACGCTCAAGCCGTTTACCTACCTGCTCGCGCTCGAGCGCGGCGCCACTCCCGCCACGATGGTGGCCGATGTGCCGACGAGCTTCCCATCCGCCGGACGGTTTCTACCGGCCGGAAAACTACAACCGGCGTTGCTACGGTCCGGTGAGCTACCGCACCGCGCTCGGCGAGTTCCTTGAACATCCCGGCTGTAAAAGTGCTGGTGGCAGCGGGCGGTCCGGCCGCGTTGCACGAACGGCTGCGCACCTGCGGCCTTACGACTCTTGACCGGCCGGCGGAGATTTATGGGCTGGGGCTCACGCTCGGCAACTGCGAAGCGCGGCTGCTCGAATTAACCAACGCCTACGCCAGCCTGGCCCGGCTCGGAGAGTTCCGGCCGTGGCGGCTGCTGGCCGATGCGCCGACATCATTCCCGCCGCTATTCGCGACCGGAACTGGTCTGGCAAATCGCCGACATGATGAGCGACAATTCCGCGCGCACCCTCGCGTTCGGCATCAATTCCGCCCTGCGTTACGATTACCCGGTCGCCTGCAAAACGGGCACGAGCACCGATTTTCGCGATAACTGGACGATCGGATTTACGCCGGAGTTTTCGGTCGGCGTCTGGGTCGGCAATTTCGACGGCTCGCCCATGCACGAGGTATCCGGAGTCACGGGCGCGGGGCCGATTCTGCACGGCATTTTCGATTATCTGCACGCGCAGAAAGGCACGAGTTGGTATCGCACCCCGCCGGAGATCGTGGAGCGGAAGGTGCACCCACTTACCGGCAAGTTGTTAGCCGACAACAACGTGCGCGGCGTCCGCGAGAAGTTTGTCTGCACGGCCTTGCCGCCGCAGGAGTCGGCTGGCGATTATGACGGCGAAGGCCGGGTGCGACTCGCTCCGGAATATGCGGAATGGTTTGCGAGCGCGGAGAATGCGGTGCGCGATCGCGCGGTGCTAGCGGAGGCCGACTTGCGAATCCTCTCTCCCCTCGCGGGAACCATCTATGTGATCGATCCCGATGTGCGTTCGAGCGGCCGCATTCCCCTCCGGGCAGCGGGCGCGGGTGGGATGGTGTGGCACAGCGATTCCCTGGCGTGCGTGAGAGAAGGCGGCGCCCAGTTCGCGATCGCCGCCGAAGGCGAACACCGGATTATGGTCACGGATGCGCTGACCGGCAGCCGGGCGGAGGTGGTGATTTCCGTCCGATCACTGTAGCGCACGATGCCTTCCAACGCGCGACAGGCTCTATCCGCCGAGCGGCCGGTTGAGCGACTGCATGCTGCGGGGCGAACCGAAGATTTCGCGCAGCACGATGGCATCGCGCAATCCCTCGTGCGTCGTCAGCCGGGTAACCCAGGCGGACTGCGCCTTGGCCGCGGCCGCCGTTTCACGACGCAAACCGGAATGCGTGACGAGGTCTTCCGTCGAGACCTCATCGATGTCGCGCACGCCAAACTCGGGCCCAGTCTCCACAGGCGCGCGGGACTTCTCCGCGAGAACGCTCGTTTCGCGGGTGGGCAGCGGCGCCGCGGCCGGCGCCACCTGTGGGATCGGTGGCGGCACCTCGGCGGCCGGGGCAGGAAACACCATTGGCCTGTCGAAACTGGGACGCGGAAACGGATCAATCGGCCGAACCTTGCGCTTTTGTTCCTGCCGCCGCTGGTGGCGTTCGCGGCGCTGCTCCGGCGTTCGCTGGGGCGGCGGAGCCTGCGAGGTCGGCATGCCGAGCGCCTCCATGAACTTGCGAATGCGCTCCTCTTCGGTTTGGACGGGCGCCCGCGGGACGGAAGTCTCGCCGCTGGCGGGAGCCTGCCCGGTGCTTCGAGCCGCTTCTTCGTTGCGCTTTCTCTCGGCCGCCTGCGACAGCCAGCGCAGTAGGCCGACGACCGCCACGAGGATGAGAAAGAAGATTTGTTCCATGAGGATTGGGAGCTTGGAGCGCTAAAAGCGCCGCTCACCCTTCACCGCTTCACCTTTCAGGCGCCTTCATTCCGCTTCTTCTCGCCGCCGGCGATCGACTCGCGCATCGAGGTATCGGCTTCGACATTCTTCATCCGCACGTAATCCATGATGCCAAAGTTTCCGGAGCGGAATGCGTCGGCCATGGCCTGTGGAACCAGGGCTTCGGCCTCCACCACCTTGGCCCGCTGCTCCTGGGTTTTGGCGCGCATCTCCTGTTCCACCGCCACGGCGGCGGCGCGGCGCACCTCCGCTTTCGCCTGGGCGACGCGCTTGTCGGCATCAGCCTGCTCGGCCTGGAGTTTGGCGCCGATGTTCTCGCCGACGTCGACGTCCGCGATGTCGATGGAGAGAATCTCGAAAGCGGTACCGCTATCGAGTCCTTTCGCCAGCACGGTCTTGGAAATGCGGTCGGGATTCTCGAGAACCTCCTTGTAGGAAGGCGCGGAGCCAATCGAACTGACGATACCTTCGCCGACACGGGCGATGATCGTCTCCTCCGTCGCGCCGCCCACAAACCGATCCAGGTGCGAGCGCACCGTTACGCGCGCCTTCACCTTCACTCCGATACCGTCTTGGGCCACGCCATCGATCGTCGCGCGACCCATGGCGGGGTTCGGGCAATCGATCACCTTGGGATTAATGCTGGTCCGGACCGCCTCGAGGACGGTCTTACCAGTGCCCTTGGTCGCGAGGTCGATGGCGCAGGCGCGATTGAAATCGAGGGAGATGCCGGCTTTATCGGCGGCGATGAGCGCCAGAATGACATGGCCGACATCGCCTCCCGCGAGATAGTGGGCCTCCAACGGATCCGGCGGAATATCGAGACCGGCTTTCACGGCTGTGATGCGGTTATCGACGATCAGTCCGACCGGCACCTTCCGCAGGCTCATCCCAAACATCTTGAAGAGCCCGACCGGGGCATTCGCGAGGCGCGCGCGGAGCCAGAAATTGAAGAACCGAAAAACGACCAGAAAGAGGATGAACGCAAAGAGCGCCAGGACGGCCAGTCCGATGAGGTAAATCGATTCCATGGCGCAAGGCTACCGGATGCGTGCGCGGGCTCAAAGCATATTTGGGGTAACGCAAGCGCCTGCCGTCCCGGCGTCTACGTGCGGCCGACTGACACCGCCGGAAAGCAAAACGCCGCGTGAAACCCACGCGGCGCTCGCAAAACAATCACTCCGCGCGGAAGCGATCCGCGTGGTTTCGTCAGTTGGGAAATAGGGTATTTCCAGCGCGCGTCCGAGCGACCAACGTATCGCCGCTGTTGATGAACCCATCGGCATTGTAATCAAACTGGAAGCTGCTCGCCGTGGTGCCCTGCCCGGAACGACTCCTGGTT
Organism: uncultured Verrucomicrobiae bacterium; assembly: GCA_963844275.1. Taxonomy (GTDB): domain Bacteria; phylum Verrucomicrobiota; class Verrucomicrobiia; order Chthoniobacterales; family UBA10450; genus JACCTI01. The sequence goes on along the minus strand of CAWJNS010000010.1, from coordinate 986,321 downwards.
CCAATCGTGTCGCCGCTGTTGACGGTGCCGTTCAGCGTTCCGTCGCCCACCAGGATACCCATTGTCACGGCCACGTCATTCGTGTTCACCCCGTCCGTCACGCTGGCCAGCTTCACGGTCACGAACTGCGCCGTGGCCGCGCTGATCGTCACGATCGCCTGCGTGGTGCCGCTGCCGACCACATTGTCCACGGTGGCCGTGCCGGAAGAAATCGTCGCATTCGAGAACGTCACGGCGGTGGGGAAGGTGATGACAATTTGATAGCCGCTGCCCTGGCTCCGTGGTTCGATTCCGGGCGCTCCGCTCAAGGGGAGATTGATGTCGAAAACGTCCGCGCCATGCGTCTTTCGCGAGACGGCGCTCACCGCCTGGACTGGGAAAGTGTTCATCCACACGACACTCGCGCCCGTGCCGTTGGCCGCCTTGCGCACGATAAAGCCGGTGCCGAGCTGGATGGGGTCGTTGCCATGATCGGTGAGGTTGTTATCACCCACCAGACGCCAGTTGAAATTCGAAGCCGGGTCGCGGTAATAGACCAGGCTCGGTTGTTTGTCGAAGCCCGCCACGGCATTGTTGAACATCAGCACCTGATCGTTGGCCACGAACGAGCCATCCGTCGGGTTCAGCCCGCTCAGGTTCAGCGTCAGGTCGAGCGGACGAAGAATGGAAACCGGATTGTCCTGCAGCTGGCTCGCGGCGGTGCGAAGCGGGACGGTGAACTTCTTCAGGAGGACGCTGCCGAGGGCGGTGAAGGGCAATCCCGGCGCGCCGTTCGCATTTCGCACCACGAAGTAGCTGTCCGGGAGGAGCACGTCATCCGCGTGATCGAGGGTGTTCGGGTCGCCGATTTTGCGCCAGCCGACATTCGACGGGCTGCCATCAATATTGTTGCTGTAATAATAGGTGGCGAGATAAGGCAGGTTGATGCCGGTGGCGGTATCGTCGGGGATCCGGATTTGCGTTTTGTAGGCGGCGCTGGAGGTGCTCGGAGTAAAGGAGACGTTGGCGTCGGCGTCGGGGAAAAGCGTGCCGAGCGTCCAATGCGGCACCAGCACCACCTGTGTGTTGGCGGTGATGCCGGTCAGATTGTCCATCGTAGTATCCACAGTCAGCGTGTTGGCGCCGTTGGCCGTGACCGCATAGGTACGCCCCTCCTTCGGGTTTGAACTCCCACCCCCGCCGATCAGGACGTAGTAATGGTTTCGCTGCGTCACGGGCACATAGACAAACTGGTTCGGCGTCCAGCCGGGCGAACCCGCGATGGTGAGGGTGTTGGCGGTGGCCGATTGCACGGCGCCGACAAACGCCGGCGGCCGCGTGAAGGGGGCGCTCAGGTAGGTGTCGGACTCGGCAAGGGCGGCACTCGTGGTGAAGCCGACCGCATCGCTCACGACAGATTGAGCGTAAGAGGTGGCGACGAGACAGGCGACGCCGAGAAGGCCGAGGGGGGCAGTGAGAGGGCTCATGATATTATGTATTAGCGGAATTCTATGAATTTTCCCACCACACAACAAGCTCGATTGTGCGATTTGCGCCGCCTCCCTGTTACGAACCGGCCTGTATTTGGGACAAAAACGGTCGCGCCTCAGTGCCCGGTCGCCCGCTCGGCCCTGTCTGGATCCGTCTGGATACGGAATGCGGCCTGGTGATGTCAGTTGACGTAGTCCGAGGAGGAGGAAGGAGAAGACCGGATTACTGAAACACGCACGCCTCCACGAGCGCGACCCCGGTGGTGTTGTTTCTTGGAGCAAGGCACTCCCCTACGGCAAGAGCGGACGGATGGCGCGAACGCGATAGAAGCGCCTGCTCCCGGGCGTCGCCGTCACGTTGCGCGTTGTGCTCGAACCCACATCCGGGGTGACGATGCCAAAAGTCGGGTCGTTGGTCCAATTTCCGGGCCGCAGATCGGGATTAACCTCAATCTGATAGAGCCGCGCCGCCGTGCTCGTCCAGGTGAGGAGCGAACTGGTTCCGCTCGGGATTGGTGGAAAAGAGCGTGATCCGCAACCGGTCGTTGGGCGAGAGCGGGTTGGTCCCTTCCAGATATTCCTGCTGGTCGGTCATGCCGTCGCCATCGCTGTCGAGGGTCCCGTTCCTGGACAGATTGCTGAAGTATTGAAACTCGAAGGCGTCCGCCATGCCATCGAGATCGTTATCAACGCCCGGCGAGACCGAATCGGTGCTGAGGGTAAAGAAGCCGTTGCCGAGGTTAATCCAGCCGCAATTCGCGGACCAGACGTAGCCTTCGAGATGTCCATCCGAAAACCGGAGCCGCGGGTTGCCGGTGCCCTCAAAGTTGAGCCATCCAATGTTCGCGCCGTAGGCGTAACCGCGCAGGATCGCCATCCCCGGTTGCGCCGGGTCGATCGAGTAGTTGACGCCGAAATCCGCCCCGGAGGCATTCGAGTATTGGATGTTGTTGGCGGGCGTGCCGTCGCCCATGTGAATCCAACCCACGTTCGCGCCGTAAATGTAGCCCGAGCAGACATACTCCCCGATCTCGATGCCGTCCGCCCCGCTCGCCCGCCAGTTCATCCAGCCGATGTTCGCGCCGTAGCTGTAGGGATTGCCCGGGCTGATGGTGGAGGTGGCGTGCGCCGACAGGGGCAACGCCAGGAACGCGGCGAGCAGGAGCAGCTTCTTCATGGGAGAAGGATGAGTGAGGGTGACAGGAAAAGCGCGCGGGACCAAGCGGAAATTGAAGCCGGCATGTTCAATAACTGATATTCGCCGGATTCCAGTCGCAAACCAAACCGGTGTGGTCCATCACGACGATGGCGTCGAGCGCAGTCTCTAGGATTGCCGCGATGCGGGCATCGCTTTCCCCACAGGGTCCAGCGGCCACGCGCGCGCTCGTCTCAGGCATGAATGCGAGGAGACTCGGCAGGCGCGGGAATAGCAAGGCTCAAGAATGCAGGAACAAATGGCCGTGCGCGCTCGCCACCCGGCGACTGGATTTTCTTAGCTCTTGCCGAATCTGTGCCTAACGACTCTAACGAGGCGCGGACCGGCGCCGCGGTCTGCACCTTGCAGGCTGCGTCGCACAGTTTGGTGGAGGCGACGGTGATATGATCCTCCACCAAACGTGTGCGCAGCTGGTGCGGGACGTCGGGCACGGTGGGCTCGAGACCAAAGCCCCGCTCTGGCGATTCCGTCAACCCGTTGCCGGCGCTCTCGCCCGCGCCCCTGTGTCCAAGGAGCGTGCCCCTGTGGCTCAGTTCTGAGGAATCGCGCGAGCCCTCGGGTCGGGAGCGGCCATGGGGCTGGCGGCGACGTAGACCCCATCGGCCGAGGCGGGGTCGCTGGCCCTAAACGAGATCAGATGGTTGCTGTTCCCCCCGCTAAAGATTTTAACGTGCGGTCCAGCGCCGGGACCGGCGCCGACGATGATGTCATCGACGCGATCCTTGTCGATATCGCCCCCGGCCACGTGCACCTCGCCGGTGAATCCGGGGAAGGGAATGAATGATCTCACTTCCGCGAGTGTGCTTCCGTCAAAGGCTTTTACGTGGCCGTTAATCCCGGCGCCGGTGATGATCTCGATGCGGCCATCGCCATTCAGATCGCCCGCCGCGACAAAGACGCCACCAGTGAAGCTCGGGCCGTAGGCGAAAAAGGACGCGAGTAACGCATTGTTCGCTCCGTCAAAGACTTTCACATGCCCCAGACCGAATCCCGTGCCGACGATGATATCCGCAAAGCCGTCGTCGTTGACATCGCCTGCGCCCACACGGACACCGCCGGAGTAACCCGGAAAGGCAAAGAATGAACGCAGCTCGGCTCCGGTGCGCCCGTCAAACACTTTTACGTGACCTCCGGCGGTGCCGGCGTCCGCGCCCGTGATGATGTCCGCGAGCCCATCGCCATTCACGTCGCCGGACGCGACGAAGACTCCGCCAAGAAAGCTGGGGGTATAGGCGAAGAAGGACCTGATCTCCGCGCCAGTAATCCCATCGAAAACCTTCACGTGCGGCTGCGCCCCCGGGCCTGGACCGGTAACGATATCGAGGAAGCCATCGCCATTCACGTCTCCTGTCGCCACGCGCACGCCGGCAGACATTTGCGCCGGATACGCCAGGAAACTGCGCGTGGGGCTATCCTCGAGACCGGTGAAACTCGTAGCGAGACCGGTGAAACTCCTAATCAGCGGTTTGGCCCCGGCGGAAGGACCGGTCACGATTTGATCGGAGGGACTTGCGCCCGTCTCCGGGTAGCTTGGCCATTCCCCCGCGGTCCGCGCGGCAGATGCGCCGGACGGAGTGAAGGGGCTTTGCGCGAGAACTGCAATCGCGCTCAGGAGGAGCACGAAAGTGGTGCGAACGATGGAAGGAAGGAATAATAGTGGTTTCATGGCGGGGAGGATGAGGCCGCTCGTCCGGGAGCGAAATACGTCATCGCGCGTACGGTCGCAGTTCCTCCAGATCTAGCGCGCGGCTCGGTGCGTCCCGCGTTGAGGAAATTCTTTAGGACTAGGCCATCTCGCGACCGAGCACTCCGTGCCGCGAATAACCGAAGGTGCGCTCCGACTTATCGGGAATCCAGCCGCCGGGCAATCTTCTTCGCGGCGCGCTTCAATCTGCACCCAATCTTCGTTCTTTGGACCCTAACCAAATGCTTTCGCATTAGCAGGAAATGCTGCCCCTACGTTGCCGGGCTGCCGATGCCGCGTCTCTCTCGATTCACGTATTGCAGAAGTTTGCCCAGGGGTCGGTGGAGCCGACGCCGGCGCCGCCGGTGGAACCCGGAGATCGCGACGGAGTTGGGGGCGTTCACGATCACGCCGACCTTGTTGCTGGCGACGATCTGGTAGTTGGTGGTGTTGCCGGAGGCAGCGTTGCGGACGATGAAGTTGCCGGTCAGCTGAATGTCCATCCCGAGGTCGTTGCGCATAAGGGTATTGCCGTCGACGCGGCAGTCGGTGCCGGTAGTCTTGAGGCCGCGCGCCGATCCGTAGCGCCCTGACCGTTGGCATCGCAGGTGTTCTGGAGCAGGGTGCAGTTCCCGGGGACCTCGATGCCGTCGCCGGTGTTGAACGACGCGGTGCAGTTGCTGATGGTGGTCGACGTGGAGGTGGCGATGATGCCGTCGTCGCCGTTGCTGTAGCTGGAACAGCCCTGCACGGTGCACGTGCCGGAGACCCACGATTCCGTCGCCCGTGTTGTCGCGGGCGGAGCAGCCGATGACCGTCGAAGAGAGGCTGGTCTGAATGCCGGTCGCGTTGGTGTAGGCGGTGGAATCTTCGACGAGGCCGCCGTTGACCAGGAGAGATCCCCTGAGCGGTATTTCCGTAGGCGGCGCACGAGCGGACGATTGTGTTATGGCCGTTGCAGCCGAAGCCGCCGGCGCCGTTGGCGGAGGTGGTGCAGGATTCGACCAGGGCGTTCTCGTCCACGATGATGCCCCAGCCGCCGTTGGAGCGGGAGTGGACCTGGGCGATGTGGTGGTTGGTGCCGAAGTTGAGCTGGAGGCCGTCTTCGCCCCACCCGGTGACCGTGCCGTTGACGATTCTCACGTTGTTGACGGTCGCGATGACGTTGCTGATCCCGTCGAGCGAACCGGCAACTCCCTGGACCGTGAACCCCATGAGATCGATGGTGACGTTGCTGGCGTCGACCTTGATGCCATTCCTGCCGGACACGCCGGTCACGTTGGCCGCGAGGTAGTACGAGCCGGGCTGGGAAATCCTGAAGACGGAGTTGGCATCGCCGGGGGTGTTGGTGGCGTTGATCTCGTTGCGCGGCTCGATTTGGTCGAGCGTCTTCATCGTCGGCGCGGGTGCGCCGGGCGGGGTAAGCGAACCTTGTCCCAAGGCGGAGAGGACAGTGGCAAAGAAAAAGGCGCACATCAGTGCGCCCGGGCGGAATGGAGTTTTCATAGGAGGAATAGTCTTCCGTGATTCGTATCAAACGGGCGCGGGAAGATCAACCCTGCCCCGCGAGGTGCCTGTCACTTCGCGTCGATGTTCCGGTCGCTGAAATTAGCGGCGTTGCCTCGATGCGCTTGTTCGGGTTATTCCTGATTCTGCAAGGCGCGCATCGCGACGCCGAAACAGATCGCGGAGAAAATCACAAACGCCAGCGCTTCGAACATAATCGTGCGCAGGTCGCCCATGCCGATCGTTGCGTAACGCAACATGTCGACCTGCCACGTGATCGGATTCGCGTAGCCGAAAACTGGAATACGGCGCGGCAGCGGATCGAGCGGGTAAAACATCGAGCTGGCGAAGAGAAAGACGAAGTAGAAGATCGACGTGACCGTGTTGAAGGCGTCGTTGCGCCGCATCTTGAGCGCGAAGATCGCGTAGAAGAAAAACCAGCCCGCCGTGCCGACGATCACCGCTGCCGAAAAGCAGCGGAATGCGCGCGAACGTGAGGCGGAATCCCGAGCAACAGACGCGCCAGCACGACGGTGATGAGCGCCTGCACCAGCGCGACGACGACGTTGAAGAGCACCTTGCCGAAGAGATATTCGACCGCGGCTCATCGGGTAGGTGAGCATCTCGTAGAAGATTCCGTTGTCGCGATCCATGAAGAACGACCAGGCGGTGTTCGAGGCGATCGCGAAGCTCGCCATCCCGAGCACGCCCGCGAGGAAGAACGCGTTGTAGTCGACCGCCATGCCCGGCACGGTGAAGCCCATCGCCTCTCCATCGCCACGCCGAAGACCATGAGGTAGGCGAGGGGATAGACAGACGTCCCAGAAGATGAAGCGTCAGGTTCGTCGCGCGGATCTTCATCTCGCGATTCAGCACGGCGAGCAGCGCGCTAAGTCGCATGTTGCTCCGCGCCTCCTGCGCGCGCTGCGTCAACTCGACGAAAATATCTTCGAGACTCGCGCCGCTGAGTTCGACGCGGAGAACGTGGCCGCGCTGCCCGAGTTCATGCACGAGACGCGAGCACGTTTTGCTCTTCTTCTTTTAACGCGACTTCGACCGTGTTGCCGCTGATCGTGGAGGCGCATCGGGTTCCGCGTCGCCAGTTCCGCCTCAATCCGGCCGGCAGCTTGTCGAACGTCAGCGACAACTCGTAGACGCCCTGCGACAGCAGCTTCAACGCATTCAAATCGCCGCGCGCGATCTGTTTTCCCTCGTTCACGATCAGGATCTCGTCGCAAAGCTCTTCCGCCTCGGTCAGGATCTGCGTCGTGAGCACAATCGTGCGGCCGTTGCGCGCTTCGGCGCGCAGCCGCTCCATGACCGCGCGTTTCAGGATCGGGTCCATCCCGGTCGAGAATTCGTCGAGGAACATGACCGGCGTATCGACCATGAACATCTTCGCGACCTGCACGCGTCGCCGGAAGCCCACCGCTCAGTCCTGCGCCTTGCGCATGCTTCCGGAGTGAGTCCGAACTGCTCCATGACTTCGATCCGCGCGCTGCCGGGTCGCCGGGCCGCTGATCCCGTGGAAACGCGCATAAGTCAGCAAATTATCGCGCACGCGAAGGAACAGCTCGGCCGCGCTTTCCTGGATGACGACGCCGATGCGCTTCCGCACTTCCAGCGGCTGCGCCACGACATCGTGTCCCATGACGCGACGCGTCCGGAGGTCGGCTGCGACAGCGTGGTCAGGATGCGGATCGTCGTCGTCTTGCCGGCGCCGTTCGGACCGAGCAGGCCGAAGATCGAGCCGCGCTGCACCGTGAAACTCAGGCCATCGACTGCCCGCAGCTCTGGCTCACGGCGTCGTTTGAAGGTCTTGACCAGACCTTCGACCGTGATCGCTGGAGCAGACATGCGCGAACGTGCAACGTTTCCCGCGCAACGTCGAGCCGCTCACCCGCAGAATTGGCGATGCGAATTCGGTCCGCAAGGTTCGCCGCTACGCCACAAAACGGCCCGTGTGAATGAGCTAATAGGTGAAATTGGCCCAAGGATCAGTCGTACCAGCGGAACTGGCCGCGGCGTTACCCGTGACGGCGGCAGAGGCTGGCGCGGTGCGATCGACAATCGCACCAAAGACGTTGTTGGCAACGATATCGTAATTGTTGGTGAAATTGCCGCTGGCGCTATTCCTGATCGAACGTGACTCCCGCGGCGGTAATGTGGATACCGTTCGGGAGGGCTGACCGCTAGTCGGGCAGGAAGATAGTAACTGCCCGGCTGACTGATGATGAAATGGTAGTTGGCATCCCCCGGCGTATTGGCGTCGTTAATCGCCGTGCGCGGCTCGACCTGATCGAGCGTTTTCATCGTCGGCGCGGGTGGACCGGGCGGCGGGTGAGACTGCCCTGGGGAAAGGCAGAGACCGAGAGGAGGGACGTTAGAAGGAGTGTGCAAAGTTTCGCAATCATGCGCGCAGGCTAACAAAACGGATTGCGCGGAGAAGAATATTTGCCTTTGCTGCGACAGCCGCTCGGAAGCTGCGCAAAGATCGCTGATGCGATAGCGTCGCGGTGGAAGCTGCTAACGACAACTAGAAGCAGCGATGAACTGCTTGATCTAACTCTTCGCTCTAGCGAATGAAATTCGTCCAAGGCTGGGTGCTCGCGAAGGCAGCACCTGGTGAAAGAACAGCGGCGTCATTATTGCTAAAGTCGATCGCGTAATCGTCGGCGTTGCCGTGGGCTGAATTACGCACGATCAACGAGTCGCCGCCATCAGCATCAATGCCGCGATCGTTGATCGTAACGTGATTGCCCTCGACACGGTTGTCGCCAAAGAGGATGTGGATGCCTGCCCCATCGCCACCGACGCCGCCGTTGCCGTCGCAGAGATTATTCAGGACCAGGCTTTGCGATCCGACCGTGATGCCGTTGGCGGTATTATTGCGCGCCAGGCAGCCGCTGATGTAGCTCCCAATGCCGATACCGCTGAAGGAGATTCCGCTACTGCCGTTGTTCGATGCGGTGCAACCGGTGACGGTAGCGGCCGAACCGCTGATGCCGTTGCCCGTATTGCTCGCGGCCGTGCAACTTCGCACCGTGCTCCCGGTCGAAGTGATGATGCCGGCGTTTGCATTTCCGGACGCGGTGCAGTCGCTCACGTTGCTGGCGCTGGAAGCGGAGATGCCGGCTAAGCCATTCTGTGACGCGGTGCAGCCACTCACCGTTGCGCCGCTCGTGGCGATGCCGGTGCTGCCGTTATTGTTCGCGGTACAACCGCTGATCGTGGCGCTGCCCCCACCACTAGTGATCCCGATGGTGGTATTGGCCGTGGCGGTGCAATGGCGGACCGTGCTGCCGGAGTCGACCGAAATGCCGGTGCCCGTGTTCGAGCTGACCGTGGATTCGCTCACCAGGCTGTTATCTCCAGTCACGATTCCGTTGACGGCGTTGGAGGTAACGGCGCAATGCGTGACGAGGCTGTCGATCCCGACATTCAGGCCCGTTGCCTGATTGAAGCGCGACGAACATTTGCTCACTTCGGCGCCGCTCGAAGCGTTGATGCCGTTGCCGGTGTTTTCGCGCGCCGCGCAATCGCTCACCGTGTTGCCGAGACCAGCCGATAAACCATGGCTGCCATTCAGGGTGAAGGTAGAGCCGAGCACGCTGCAGTTGGCATCGGTGGAAATGCCGAAGCTGCCATTCTCCCGCGCGGTGCAACGTGAAACCAAACTGTTGGCATCGACATCGAGACCGACGCCGGCGTTCTCGCGCACGATACAGTTTTCCACTGTGCAAGTGTCGGCGGTGTTGATGCCATTGCCCTGATTGTGTGAGGCGATGCAGTTGACCACCATCGAGTCGGGGCCGACGACGATGCCCTCGCCGGTGTTATTGCGCGAGACGATGTCGTAAACGCGGACGGTGTCGGCGCTGACCGCGTCAATCCCATCATCGGCACTGGTGCGGACGGAGCCGTTCTTGATCGCGATGTTGCTTTGCGCACCACTGACGTTGATGCCATCGATGCCGGCGCTCAGGATGCGAAATCCGTTCAAGTCGAGGGTGACATTGCTGGCCTCGATTTGAATGCCGTGCTTGCTGGCGACCCCGGTGACATTGCTGCTAAGGTAATACGACCCCGACTGCGTGATCTTGAAAAGCGAATCGCCGTCTCCAGGCGTGTGGCTCGCATCAACCGGGGTCCGCGGCTCGACCTGGTCAAGACTCTTCATTGTCGGCGCCGGCGCCCCCGGTGGGGTGAGTGGACCTTGAGCAACGATCGACATGGTCGAGCCAAAGAAAAAGGCGCACACGAGTGCGCCCGAAAGAAGTTGCGTTTTCATAGGGGAGTCCTCCAATCATTTAGCGAACGAGCACACTGAGAAAAATCATGGGCTAGAAGTTTGAGAATGGCCTTGTCGCATGGGCGCCGTGGAACGGCCCAATAAAACCGCTTGGCGCCGGCGTGATGTCGTCGAAGCGATTGTTGATCACGATGCTGGTTGCGTCCGGTAAAATGATGTCGCCGGCGGCGTCAGACTGCCCTCTGCAGAGAGCAAGATGCTTTGGGCAAAGAAAAAGGCGCACATAAGTGCGCCCGAGCAGGATTGAGTGTTCATTTGGGGAATGGCCAGTGCCATTCGTATCAAAAGGTCGCGGAAAGAGCAATGGGCTTCCGCCCGCTTTTACGCGCCGACAAAGGGTTCGTCGACCATGTCAGCCTCTACGTCCCGGTCGGGTCGCCCGGCGCCGTAGTAACTGAACCTGTCCGTCACTTCGCATCCGGATTCGGCAAGGCCAGCGAGGCCTGGCCGAACACATAACGCCAGCCCGCCGAAGTTCGAACGTAAGTGTCGCTGAACCAAAGCTTGCGATCGAATGGCTTTCCGTCCGAGCTCCCCTTGATCCACAAGAGGGCCGTGATCACTGCCGTGTCGCCCCAGACACGCACTTTCTGCGAGCCTTCTTCCTCCTCCTGCCGCTCGTAGACCGTCTGCTTGTCCCGCGCACCTTTGAGCAGATCGGCTTTCGTAAAAACCTGACCGCGGCCCGTAACGAGGACGAAATCATCCGCCAAGATCCGATCCATGGTGGCGGCGTCGTTGGCTTTCACCGCCGCTTGATACTGGGTGTCCAGGGCAGCGACAGCCCTGGCATCGTCCTCCGCCGGCGCGCCCGGAGCCGGCGCTGGAATCGCTAGGAAAAACCCAAGAGCCAAAGCGGCCGTTGTGATTTTTCGAGGTTTCATTCCAAGGCAGGCGGCGAGAGGAGCACAACTCTTCGCGCCGAATGAATGTTTCAATGGAGGGAGCGGTTCGCCGCTTTCCTATCAAACCGGAGGCAATCTGGAAACTGAAATTCCTCTCAGGTTGTTATTCCAGGTTGCGAAGAAAACCCGCGCTTGCCCTCAGCTCCCCTTTTTGGTCTTCACCCAGCGATCGACCAACTCCTCGAGCACATCGAGCGGCACCGGCCCATTCGTCAGCACCACGTCGTGGAATTGCACGAATGTCGAACTTGGCGCCGAGCTGCTTCTTCGCTTTCTCGCGCAGCTCCAAAATCTTGAGCATGCCGATCTTGTAGGCGGTCGCCTGGCTCGGCGAGACGATGTAGCGGTTGATCGCCTCCACGCAATCGGCTTCGGCGTTCGGCGTGTTCTTGATCAGGTAATCGATCGCCTGCTGCCGCGTCCAGCGCTTGTGATGAATGCCCGGTATCGACCACGAGCCGCGCCGCGCGCCAGAGTTCCAGCGCGAGCCGGCCGAAATCGGAATAGGGATCCTGATAGAGTCCCATCTCTTTCGGGATCAACTCCGTGTAGAGCCCCCAACCTTCGCTGAACGCGGTGTATCGCGAACCGAGCGTCCGCAACTTCGGCAGGCCCTGCAGCTCCTGCGCAATCGCGATCTGCATGTGATGGCCGGGAATACCTTCGTGGTAGGCCAGCCCTTCCAGTTCGTAGGTAGGCGTCGATCTTCATGTCGGCGAGGTTCACGTAGAACATGCCGGGCCGGGAGCCATCCGGCGTCGGCTGCTGATAGAAGGCCTTGCCGGCCGATTTCTCGCGGAACTTCTCGACCGCCTTCACCACCACGTCGGCCTTCGGTTTGGTGAGAAACAGCTCGTCGAGCCGCGACGCGCATCGTGTCGATGATCGTCGGTGGCGCGCGTCGAGATACTCGGCCTTCCCTCCTCCGTATCGCGGCAGGTAGAACTGCGAATCCGTCACGCATGAACTTGAACATCGCCTGGAGGTCGCCCTTGAACTTCACCTGCGCCATGATCTGGCGCATCTCGCCGTGAATCCGCGCGACCTCCTTCAGGCCCAGCTCGTGAATCTCATCCGCGCTCAGCTTCGTGGTCGTCGTGCGACGCAGCGCGATATTCGTAGAAATCGCGGCCATCGGGATATTTCCACGCGCCTGCATTCCTCGGGAGCCGTCTTCTCCTGCGCCTCGAGAAACGCGATCAATTTTTGGTAGGCGGGCCGGAACGAATCGAGCAACGCCTTGTTGGCCTCGGCCAGCAGACGTTCGCGCGTCGGCTGATCGACCTCTTTCAGCGCCGCCGACCTTTTTCGTGAAATCCGCCAGTAACGCGCTCTCCGCTCCCACTCTCGTCGAACGGCCGGCCCTGCAGCAGCTTGCGACAGGCATCGAGCACGAGCGGAAAGACAAACTTCGGCGGCACGATCCCTTTGTCGGCGCGGGTCTGGAGACCGATGAGCACTTGCTCCGCCTGTTTTTGCACGCCGTTGAGCCGGGCGACGTAGGCTTCGGCATCAGCCAAGGTGTCGACCCGATGGATGTTCATCAGGAATGTCGGCACGCCCGAATGCCAGCCGAACATCTGGTTCACCGGGAAGTTGTGCTGCCGGAAGCGAAAGCCTTCCGCGCTCTGCTGCACGTCCGCTTCAAACAATCGCCAGCTCAGCTGCGTTTGCGCGTCGAGCGCCCTGAAATCGAAGTCGCGCTTCAGCTGCGCCAGGTTTTCGAGCCTGAAAGCCAGCTCGCTGGCCGCCGCCGCATCGGAAATGATCGTCCCATTTGTCGTAGTTGATCTTTTGTCCGAGCTGCGACGCGAACTGCGGATGACGCGCCACCATCGCGTCGAAGTTCTGGTCGAGAAATTCGTTCACGCGCTTCGACTCGGCTGCGATCTGGTCTGGGGTGTAGGATTTTTCCTCGGCGGCGCAGGGCAGAGACGGCAGCAGGAAAGCGGCGAGAAGGGCGAGGCGAAATGCGAACATCCGGCAGGATAACGCGCCGAGGGACGCTGTCACCCGCCACCCGTCGACACAGGCGACCCGCCGCGGCGGGCAAGCTGCGGCTACAGCGCCTGGTCCGAGGCGCAGCCTCGCTAGTGTTCGGTCGCGCGTTCCGCGCCAAGCCCGGTGTTCGCGCGAACGCTCAACTCGTCGAACATCGCCTCCGCCTCCGGTTCGCGCCGGAGCAACGTTCCCACAATCGCGCCAAGGAAACCAAGCGGGATGCTGACGATGCCGGGATTCTTGAGCGGGAAGAGCGGTCGCCCTGGATGATGGCTTTCGCGTCCATCCCCATGATGCTCGGGCTGATGATGATGAGCACGATCGAGCTGATCAATCCCACCGCCAGGCCGCAAACCGCGCCCGTCGTGTTGAAACGCCGCCAGAAAATGCTGAAGCACGATCACCGGCAGGTTGGCGCTGGCCGCGACCGCAAAGGCGAGGCCGACGAGAAACGCGACGTTGATCGCGCGCAGTTGAATCGCGAGCAGAATCGCGACCGCGCCGACCACAAACGCGGTGATGCGCGCCACGCGCACTTCCTCCCCGGGGCGATGCTCTTTGCCGTGGTGAATGACATTCGTGTAGAAATCGTGCGCAAAGCTGGTGCTCGCGCTGATCGTCAGACCGGCGACGACCGCGAGGATGGTGGCGAAGGCGACCGCGCTGATGAAGGCGAAAAAGACCTCGCCCCCCAGCGCCTGCGCGAGGAGCGGCGCGCTCATGTTTTCGATGCTGATATTGCCCGGCGTCAGGATCGTCGCCGCCCCGAAGCCGAGGAACGTCGTCATGATGTAAAACAGGCCGATGATGACCATCGCCCAGACGACCGAGTGGCGCGCGCCGTCTTCGCATCCGGCACGGTATAAAAACGCACCAGAATGTGCGGCAACCCCGCCGTGCCGAAGATGAGCGCGAGCCCGAGCGAGATCAGATCGATCGCGCCAAACGGCGGCTTAAACAGCAGACCCGGCTGGAAGAAATTGCGCGTGATCGTTCGCGCCATCCGCGCCGGTCCAGCTGACATGGCTGATCGCGTCGAAGAACGCGCCAAAGCTGAAGCCGAAATGCTTCATCACCAGGATGCGAGAGAAAAGTCGAGCCGCTCATCAGCAGCACCGCCTTGATGATTTGCACCCAGGTGGTGGCGAGCATTCCGCCGAAAACCACATAGACAATCATGAGCACGCCGACGCCGATGACCGCCGTCTCGTAGCTCACGCCCGGCAGCAGCAGCTTCACCAGCGCACCCGCGCCGACCATCTGCGCGATCATGTAAAAGGTCGAAACCGTCAGCGTGCTGAGGGAAGCCATCGCGCGCACCGGACGCGGGCTCAGCCGATAGGCGAGCAAGTCCGCCATCGTGTATTTGCCGGCGTTGCGCAGCGGTTCGGCCACGATCAGCAGCACGGTCAGATAGGCGACGAGCCAGCCGACCGAATACATGAAGCCGTCGTAGCCGTTGAAGGCGATCATGCCGGCGATGCCGAGAAAGCTCGCCGCGCTCATGTAATCGCCCGCCACCGCGAGGCCGTTCTGCCAGCCGGTGATGCGCCGGCCCGCGGCAAAATATTGTGCCGCGCCCTGCGACCGCCGCGCCGACCAGTAGGTAATCCCGAGCGTTAGCAGGACGAAGCCGAGGAACATCGCGAGCGCGGGCGTCATCTCAGGACCCTCTCCTCGTGCCGATGCTCAGGCTCGTAATCGTGCTCGTGCTTCTCACTTTGGATCACGATCCGAGCAGGAGATGGGAGGATCACGGACGCTCCCGCTTGATCACATTCGCGGCCATCCGGTCGAATCTTCCCGCCGCCCGCACGTAGAGCGCGGCAATGATCCAGGCGACAAAGAACTGCGAGAGCGCGAACAGATACGCGATGTTAACCGCCCCGAAGACGCGCGTCTCCATGAAGGGCCGGGCGTAGCCGACCAGGATCGGCAACGCGAAATAATAAACGACGAAGAAAATCGTCGCCGGAACGATGAAACGCCGCTTGGCCTTGAGCAGTTCCTTGAACCCGTGCGAGGCGGCGAGCGCCGGCCAATTCGCGTCGTCGCGCTCCTCGCCCGCCGTGCGCTCGTGCGACGGTTTGGACCCCAGGCGCGTGAGCGGCGCGACGTCAGTTGGGGCGCCGCTGATCGGCGTCGGATCCTGCGGGAGCTTGCGATCGTCGGACGCCACGCGCCTTTTATAGAGCGCAGACTTCCGCCCGCAAAGGAAAACTCCGCCCGGCGCGCAAACGCATGTCGCGGGAGGAAAAGTCCGCCGGCAGCTCAGGAGCCGGGGTTAAGGAACCGGCGGACTCTCCTCCCGCGAAAACGGGCGCAGCGCCACTTGGGCGCCGCACAATTCGCTCGCGCGGTTAGATCAAAACCGTGCGGACGGCGAACCGCCGAAAGGGCGCCGCGGCGCGACCCGGGCAGTGGCTGACCTGAAGGACGGCGGCCGTGACTTCGCTGTCGTTGTCATCGTCGTCGTCTTCGTCCGCGTCGTTATCCTCTTCCTCGACCTCTAGATTCTCTTCGCCTTTCGTGACGTTCGGGGTGAGCGCGGGCAGATCCTTTTGCTCCAGCTTCTCATAGCGCTGCCGCACCTCCGCGGGCAGCTTGTCGAGCTCTTCCTTGGTCTCGACGGGGCCGCTGAAAACTGTCCGGCCCTCGGAATCCTTCGCCGTCAGCAGCTTCTTTCCCGCGACGTTCTCGAGCTTCAATTCGCCGGCGCTGTCATGGTAAACGATCTGCGCCTTGTTCATGTCGATGCGGGTCGTCTTGAGGCCGCCGTTTTCGCGTTGCATGACCCGGAACTGCCGGGACGCGTCCCGCGCCGCACGCTGAGCTTCCCGCGCCTGTTCGCGCGCTGCGCGCGAGGCCTCCCGCGCACCCTCCCGCGCCTGGCGTTCGGCATCGCGAATCTGCTCGCGGGTGGCTTCGGACAGGTCGCCCAGCATGCCGTGGAAGTCCATTTGGCCCAGCTCTTCTTTCAGGTTCTGCATCTGTTCGGTAAGGTCGCCCGCATCCGCGCCGCTCTTCCATTTAAAGCCAAAATCCCGCGGCGACATCCCGCGCCGCTGCGGCACTTCGCGTTTCGCCAGCTTGACCGTCAGGGTCGTCTCAGCGCCCTTCCGCAGAACCGTGAGGGTGACGTTGGTCCCTTCTGGGAAGCTGCGGACCAATTTCGCGAGTTGGCCGGGATCGGTCAGAATCTGATCGTTCAATTTCTTGAGGATGTCGTTCGGCTGGACGCCGCCGGCGGCGGCCGGACCTTCGGGCACGACATAATCGACCACGAGTCCAAACCCTTTCGGCAGACCGAGTTGATCCGCGACCACGTTCGGCAACTCCGAGGTTTCGACGCCGATATAAGTGACCGGCACCTTGGGGCCGCGGTCATGCCGATCCGGAGGCACGGGCGGAATTGGCGGCACGGGCTGCGTCGGCGGGGCGGGAGGAGCGGGTGGCGTATTTTGGGCATAGCCGAGAGCCGGCAGAAGGCTCAGAGCGACGAGAGCGGCGATGATCTTGGTAGTTTTCATGTTGGTTTTTGGTTGGTGATTTACTGACCGGAAATTGGAATGAACTCGACCTCCTCAGTCGGGTAGGAGACGTGCAGGGAAGCGCCCGTTCCCGGGTCGCGCCACTTCAGCGTCTCACGGTTGCGGGAGCGGACGCGGCGCACCGGTTCGTCGGCCCTGACCGGGAAGACGAGCCCTTCGTCGCGGGTGTTGTAGACGACCCGCGTCAGGCCATCGGGGACGAAACCGGAGCTGCTTTCCGACGTCGCAGCCGGAGCCGGGGTGAAAGCGGCGAAGCGTTGCGCCTCGTCGGCGGCCGGCGTCTCGACGTTCAAGCGCGCCAACATCAGGAACGCCGCCGCCGCCGCCGCGCCAAGACCCAGTGCGAACCAGGCAAGCCGCAGTTTCGGCCGCGGCAACACGCCTCCTGTCGGCGTGCCCGCGGGAACGGAGGCCAAGGCGCGTTCGATGCGGGTCGCCAGCTCCGGCGAGGCGGCCGCGGGGCGCAGCTGCTTCAATTCGGCTTCCAGTTCAGAAAAATCATTCATGGGCCACGAAATTCCTTTTCAGCGCCGTGAGCGCATAGCGATAGCGCGACGCAGCCGTGTTTTGGGAAATGCCGAGAACCGTCCCGATGTCGGCGAACGTGAGTTCGTTCCAGATCTTCATCACGAGGACCTCCCGTTGCTCCGCCGGCAGCCGGTCGATCGCGGCCGCAAGCGCCTTTTGGGATTCGTTCGCAGTGTCGAATTGCGGCGCGACGCAGGTGTCGGCACCCGCCAGCGCATCAGCTTCCCGCCGGGCGCGGCGGGCATCGCGCCGGAGCAAGTCGAGCGAAATGGACCGGACCGTGGCAAAGAGCAGGGCGCGGTTGTCGATGGAGTGTTGTTTGCGCCAGAAACGCACGAACGCTTCCTGGACAATGTCTTCCGCATCCGCCGAGCGGACGAACTGCCGCGCAAACAGCACGAGGCCGGGTGCGACCTCTGCGAAGCAAGTTTTCCAATCTTCATGCGTGGTGACATCTTCCATGACCTCTTTACGGTCTTTCATAACGGAGACGTCGCCAAACGCGGCTTTTGTCTAAAGCCGGTGAATTTTTTCCGCGGACGCGTGGCTCGCCCTCACCCTTGCCTCGCCACGAAGGTTCCGCGCCTCCCGTGCAGAGTCCTCACTGGCCAGTCACCTCCTCAAACGACCAAAGCAGATCCTCGACTCCTGGAATGCATGGTCAAAGTGCCGCTTTAGCAGCGCGCCATATCACAGATCGAAGACACGCAAAAATTCGAAGTCCAAGTTTAGACCCTGAGCGAGCCACGGAACGCCCTCGCGCTATAATAAGACTGCGCGCCGTTGTGACCCACGAAGACGCGGCCGTAGCGGCGATCACAATAGAGCGCGCCGCCGAGTTTTCTGATATCAGCCGGCGTTTTCACCCAACTCGACGTCTTCGTATCGAAATCTCCGAGTTCTTGCAGCTCTTGATATTGTTCCTCCGTCAAGAGCTCGATGCCCATCGCCGTCGCCATATCCATGGCGGTGTTTTCCGGTCGATGTTCTTTGCGGGACTCCCACCCTTCCCGGTCGTAACAAACACTCACGCGGCCTTTGGGTGTTTCCGCGGAACAATCAAAAAAAATGTACTCGCCAGTCTTTTTGTCACGACCAACTACGTCCGGCTCACCGCCAGTTTTTTCCATTTCATTGAGCGACCACATTTTTTCCGCATTGGCTTCCAACCTGGCCTGCACCTTGGCCCACTCCAGACCTTTGATGGCGGTTCATATTGTTCTCAAATCGGGCCTTCAACGCTCTGAGCAGTTCTTCACGTTGTCCGGATGACAACGGCCTTTTCTTGGCAGCCTCTTTCATACAGGATTCTTCTTAATGCTGTGTCGTGTGAAGGGTTGACCCCGATCTTTTTGAGACAAATCGTCGAAGGGCATCGCCTTTCCACATCCAAAGCCCCGAAAGGACAACTACAGGGAGGGCGATATACCGCACAACGGGGGCGTAATTTGGAAGTTCTTCAAACGGACTATAGATATAACCTAGGATCGGAATACCAAAGATGATGTGAATCCAGCGACGTATCGAACGTTTGGTGCCTTGGTTCATGATGTTCTGATTCTGTGATGATGAGTGAGGATTTCGGCGGTGCTCCTAATTGCGGTCGACCGCCAGGTCCGCGACCACGCGACGACCACCGATTGCTCCAGGAGAGGGTGTGGCCGTCCGCTATTTTTCGTCCCAGGAAAGACCCGTGGTGAAGATTTTTACCTCGCTGCCTGCGGCGTCCGGTTTCACGAAAATCGTCAGGGTGGCCTCCCCGCGTTTTCGTTTCAGGATCGCAGACTGCGGAGTGATCAGGTCGCGGCCGTCGTTCGCCCAACCTTGGGCCTTGAGGCTCGTGGTCAACTCGGCGCAGACCGCCTTGACGTTCGATTTGCTCTTGTAAAGAACGTGCTCGACCAACGTCTTGTACTCGACGTCGCTGGCATCTTTCGTCATGGCCAAGTCCTTGACGTTGAGTTGATCGGCGGCTGGCGGCGGCGCTGATTCTGCCTTGGGCTTGGCCGAGGCTGACTTGCCGACCGGCTCCTTCGTCTCTGACTTTTCGGCCGCGGTCCCGGTCGATTTTTTCTGCTCGGCGGTCTGGAACTCAGGCGGGATCTCGCCGAGCGGCGCGACAAACTTGAGGTTGACCTCCCAGGTCTCGCCGAAGGTATTGACCTGGCCATCGGTGGTCAGTTCTCCCTCCACCTTGCCGTCGGCGTATGTAAAGTTGTTCGTCTTGATTGAGCCGATCGAGCTGAAGCCTTTCTTTTCATGGGCGTCGTGGACCACCTGGCAGCCGAAGATGCCGCCGTCCTCATGGAGGGAGATGATGAGGGCGCTGCCGAACTTGCTAAAGGCGGCGTTGAAGTCCGGTTTTTTGTCCTTGGAATGATCCTTTTCCGTGAAGATGAGGACCATGCTCGGCTGATCGCTAAAAGGCTCGCGCCAGGCGGCCGAGACGTAGGCAATTTTCGCCTCTTTGCCGTTCCCTTTGAAAACGCCCGTGACGGTGGGCTTGATGTTGGCGGCCGGGCCGGGCTTTTTCGCGACGGTAGGCGGGAGCGATTCCCCGGCCCGGAGCAGCGCCACGTCAAAACGAGCGTCAATGGCGGAGGGGATCATCGCCTCGCTGTCCTTCGGCTGGTTCACCTGGCCGATCACGCGGCCGTCCTGCACCTTCAACTCGCCCGTCGCTTTGCCACTGTGCCGGCTCAGGGAGGCGTTGGCCGTGGCGGCGCTCCAGCCCCTGAACTCCCCTGCTCTCGTGAACTCCAGCCGGAGGTAGGGCCGTTTGAAATCAGGCTGCTCACCCTCTTTTTCTTTCTCTCTCCCCTCGTTCAGCTTCTCGGCGGTGATCGCCTGGCCGCTCAGAACCACCATGATCACATCCTGGTCGTCGATCGTGGTTTCGTAGGCTACCGCGTGGGACAGCGGATAATTCTTATCCTGCACCATGAGCGTCGCAACCGGGGCCTTGGCGGGCTCCTGAGCAAGGAGCGATGCCGCTCCGGCGATGACGGCCGTTGCCGCCAGCAGACAGATGAAGTTCTTAGTCATGATCGTTCGCCCATCATGATTTCGGCGCGGCCATTATCAAGCGCAGAAACGAGCGCGGATTCAACGTGCCCGGCCCCGCGCGAGCGATCACCAGCATCGGGCTGGCGGACGCCGGGCCGTCCATTATCTTCCGGGTCACGACCATGTTCGACATCTCCAGCCGCCGCTCATGACTGCACGTTCTTTCTGGCTTCCGGCGCTCCTCGTCCGGCTCGCGATCGGCTCCGCGCTCGCTCAGGAATGCAACCCACAGGAGACGGCCAAGGCGATCCTGGAACTGGAAGGTCGTTTCTACCAGATGGGGCAGGACAAAGGCGCCCGCGCCGCGTTCCTGGCGTACCTGGCGGACGATGCCGTCGCCTTCGAACCCGACCCGGTGAACGCGAAGAAGCTCTGGGAGGCGCGCGCGGAAAGCAGCGTCTCCCTGAAGTGGGAGCCGAATTTCGTCGGCGTCGCGCAGAGCTGCGACCTCGCGTATACCACCGGTCCATCAGAGTGGCGGAAAGACAAAGGCGACGAAAAACCAGCCGCCTACGGGCGCTACGTGACCATCTGGCGGAAGCAGAAAGACGGCGCCTGGAAAGTGGCCGTCGATCTCGGCGGAGAGGTTCCGGGCCCGCGCAAATCGGAGGATCCCCCCGAGTTGGTGATTGACGTCGGCGAGGCGCACGCGACTGACCCGAGCGCGGCCAAGAAACTGCGCCAGGCCGAGAAGTGGTTTATCGACGCCGCGGCGACTGATTCGACCACCGCGCTGGTCGGCTCGAGCAGCGCCGACATTCGCGTGCATCGCGGAGGGGTTTTCCCGGCGATCGGGCGTGAGCCAGCCGCGCTCATGCTGAGCGTGCGCCGCGGGGGTTTCAAGATGGAACGCATGGGGGGCGGGATCAGCAGCGGGTTGGACTTCGCTTACAGCTACGGAAAATACACCCTCTCCCTCCCGCACCGTGCCGAGCGTGGACATTACCTGCAGATCTGGCGGGCGAACGCGCAGAGCATATGGAAGCTGGTGCTCGACCACCAAACGCCGCTGCCGGAAAAGCCACGGCCGCAGCTGCCCTGAGCGCTTTCACGAAAAACCCCGCGCAGCGTGACGCTTCGCGGGGTTCCTTCTTGATCCCCGTTCGTTCCTCTCCGAACGGGCACCTCCTCAATCGCTGCGCGCCCTAGAACCGCACCTTGAAACCGCCGTAATAATTCCGCTTATACGCCGGCACGATGCCCTCTTCGCGGATCTCGGCATAGAAATCTTCGTTGAACAGGTTATTGATGCCCGCAAAGACGCCGACGCGACCTTTGCAGAAATTTACTTCCGCCGTGAGATCCCAGACCGCGTAGGCGGGAATGAAGTGGTCAGGCGTGTTATTCGCATCGGCAAAGGAACTGCCCACCAGGTTCCCGAGCAGCCCCACCTTGACCCTATCTTTCCAGCGATAAATGCCGCCTACTTTGACCTGGTAATCGGGCGCATAGGTTGTGTCGGAGCCCTCAGTGGGGCCACCCGTGAATTCGGTATCCAGGATCGTCACGTTCCCGTAAAGATTGAATTGTCCGTAGGGGCTCTCTGTCCCTCCGTTGATCATCGCCAGGATATCGAGTTCCGTCGTTGCTTCGAACCCAGCGTAGCGCGCGTCTCCGACATTTTGCGTCGTGGTGAAGGACTGACCCATCGCGTTCACCCCGGTGATTTCTCCCACCTGATCATCGACCCAGAAGTAGAACCCGCCCACGTCAAAGGTCAGATACGGCAACGGTTTGCCGCGAATCCCGAGCTCAAATTGAAGTGAATGGCCTTCGGTAAGATCGCCATTCACGACTCCGTCCGGCGCCACGGAAACCAATTCGCCGTAAGTCCGCGGGCGATAGGCCTGGGCGACGGTCCCATAGAGTTCGACCCGCGGAAGCCCGCCCGGAGTCATGACGGTGGCCACGTTCTTCATCTCCTTACCGTCGTTTTTGCCCATGGGCGCCGGAGCCGGTACTTGCCCTTCCATCAAAACGTAGTTCACGCCCAAAGCAAAGAGCGGCACAAAGGAAAAATCCGAGCTCGAGAGAAGCGGTGCGGTCGGCGGTCGGGTCGTGTTTACGTTCTCCTGCAAGTCCTGCTGGAGGAACTCCAGCCGCATTCCTGGAACAATCGAGAGCCGCCCGAAATGGAATCGGTTCTCGGCGAAAATTGAGCCGTCCCAGGTGGTGCCGGTATTAAATCTGCGCAGCACACCTTCCCGCGCGCCCGGAGTGGAACCGCGGGAGTCGAATCGGTCCTGCACGGCGTGATAGAAAAAGAGCCCGCCGGTGAAGGTGGAGGTATCGCCTGCCAGGGCGTAATCGTGGCGCACGCGCAGATCCAAGCCTTCCGTGTAGTCGTTACGGTCCTGGATGTCGTCAGTGCTCGCGGCAGAACCGGGCGGCGGATTCGGATTGGGCGCGATCCCAAAACCACCGCCACGCTGCCGGTTGCTATAGCGGGAAAGAAATCCGCCGAAGGCCTTGATATCGAGCTGTGTGTACTCCGAAAAAACCTTCTGGTACTCCAGCGTGCCGTAGTAGCGCTCGAGCACGAAGCGATCGAAAAAGCGCGTCGAGGCGTTGCGATCGTCCTGATAGAGCGAGGCGGTGCCAGCCGCATTCTGGAACTCCGTTAAGCCGCCCGGCTCGCCATGTTCCTCATTGTAGAGGTCGGCCGTGAGGATGAATCGGCTGCTCGAATCCACATCGTAAACCAGTTTCGCGCTTCCGTTGTTGACCTCGTAGTCGCTATTCGCCTCCCGAAATCCGTCCCGTTGCCGATGATCGTAATAGACATAATAACCGAACTTACCGATCGTCCCATCAATCGCCGTGTAATCAGTGAAGAGACCATCCGAGCCGAAGGCGTTGATGGTTTCGAAATGAAATTGCGTATCGCGCCGCGGCATTTTCATAATGAAATTCAACGCGCCGCCCGGCTGCGGACCGAATTGGAGGGCCGCGCCGGCGCGGACAAACTCAACCCGCTCGACGGCATCGAGAATCGGCGTGTAGTGCGATTCCGGAAAACCAAACATCTCGTTCTTGATGGAGACGCCGTCCTTCAGTATCTGCATGAACTCGCTGCGTTGAGAGTCCAACCCGCGATAACCAAAGTTAACAATCGGCGATGACGGTTCTTCACTCACGAGAATGCCCGGAGTCGTGGCCATCACTTCACGATAATTGTTATTCGCGATCTGCGGGAGCGCGTCCGGCCTTGCGAACGACGTCTTCTTTCCCGAGTTGATTCGGGTGCCTTCCACTTCCGGAAGCGCGGGGTAGTCGGGCGGGTCGACATCGAATCCTCGGACGACAACCGGTTCCATGGTCTGGACGGTCGAACTAGAAGTGGCCGACACCTGAGCCAGCGTCAGCGAAGATTCTGCGAATGGCCGGCGTTCCCCTTGGGCCGTCACGTTGCCTGCGGCCCGCGCCCCGAGGGCAAATTCTTCGCCCTCCGATTGCGACGCGGGCGCGAGTTCGCCGGGGGCCGCCACCTGCGCGGCGGCGATATTGGCTTGGGAAGGCGTGTCCCGTGTAGTTCGGGAGGCTCTGGCCGGCACCGAAACCTGGGCGTAGCCGGCATTGCTGGCCAGGAGAACCACCGCGGCGGCTAGCGGCGTGTAAATGAATGAGCGGGGAAGGGTGTTCATCGGCGGGCAGAAAAACCCAAGTCGCCGCTGCTTGGCAAGCCTTTATTACAATTTTGTCATTTTTCGTCGGGGAACCGGGAAGAAGCGGCTTGGCGGCACCAGCAGGGCCCCGTGCCAGGCAGCCCTAAAACTTCTTTTCGATGTCGACGAAGACGAAACGTTGTCGCGGATCGTTCAGCGAGACAGGATAGCCCGCCGTGTTATTCGCGAACGGTGGCGGGTCGTCGAAGATGTTGCGCACACCGGCGCGGACCGCGAGATCATCCAGCCACTGGCCACGGCGGGAGGACAGGCTTTTGGCGTGATCCACCACTATCTTCCCGTCGCCGGCCGGCGCGACGCTCGTCCGCGGCGCGCGCCCGAAACGATACTCGAGGAGCACATCCACGGTCGTGTCGTAATCGACCATCCTGTCACCGGTCAGATCTTCGTACGGGCCGATGTAGTTAAATGTCGTGATGAGCTCGAATCCGCCAAGGCGCCAGCCCACCTGGGCGCGTCCGCGGAATTCTGGCCGGCCGTAGGTGCCAATCAGTTCGCGCACCGGCTCAACCGGGCTCGCCTGCTGTTGGAAACTGCCGAGGTAGGCGCCTTCCAGCCGGAGGCGTAAAGACCCCCGCCGGCGTGGGCGGCGTGACATATTCTAATGCCATATCGAACCCCTCCACGCCCACCAAACCGAGATTCTGGAAGCTCGTGTTCACGAGCAGGATCTGCCCCGGAATACCCAATTCCTGGTCCGCCGCGGAAGCGGGCGCCCGCGTCACGAGTCCCTCGAAGTCCGCTTCGTGATCAACAATGAACTGCGGGTCCAGACTGGCCACGGAGTTCTCGATGTTGATGTGAAAGTAATCCAAGGAGACCGTCAGCCCCGGCAGCGGCGGTGGGGTCAGAACGAATCCCGCGGAGAAGTTCTCGGAGTCCTCGGACTCGAGATTCGGGTTGCCACCTGAAAGGATCTGGACCGAGCTGCTCTCATCCTCCGGCGCACCGGTAACGAGAAACCGTGGCGTGTCCTGCAGTTCCTGCGAGAAGGTGAGAGACCCGGTGGACAACTGCACCAGCGACGGCGCCCGGAAGCCGGTGCTGTAGGAGCCACGGAGGAGCAGCCAATCCGGCACCGGCCGCCAGGCGAAGCCGATCTTCGGATTCACCGTCGACCCGAAGTCGCTGTAGTTTTCGGCCCGGAACGCAAACTGCGCTTCCAACTTGTTGATGCCAGGGACGCCCATCTCACTCGAGACCACCGGAATGTAGAACTCGGCGAAACCCGCCATTACGTCGCGGTTGCCGGCGGCCGAGGTGCTGTTCAGGTCGATCACACCGCCCCCGCGCCGAGAACGGATCGAAGCGATCCTCCAGTTCCTCGTAGCGATATTCCACGCCCACAGCCGTCAGCAGTTCACCGGCAGGCAACTTGAACAACGGGCCGTTGGCTTTCGCGTCCGCGGCAAACAAGAGCGAAGTGCCCTCGCGGGTGGTCGTAACGCGGAGCGAACGAATCGTCGCCGGATTGTTCACGTTGTCGCCAGCGCCGAAGATGTTGAATGAAGTCGCGGGATTGGGGTCCGCCAGCGCCGCGAGCACGGCCGGACGCGAAAGGTTGTTGAACGTCGTGTCCTGGCTGCTCGTTTCGCTGTAGAGCAGCGCCGTCTCCAACTCCCAGCGACCCGGCAGCCGAATGTTCAATCCCGCGAGCGCGCGATAAACATCCGAGTCGATTTCGTCGATCCGCGCGCCGGCTTCCGTCACGCGATACCGGAACACGACATCCGTCCCGAAGGGATTGAACGGGTTCGCCGCGGGCACCGCGATTCCCTCCACGTCCCCTTCGATCGGTGCCGGCGCGAGCTGCTGCCGGGTGAAGATATTGCGATAGCTGAACTCGGTGAAAAGGTCGACCGCCGGGGCGAGCCGCACCTTGCCGCGAAACGACACTCCATAGCGTTCCGTTTCCGGCACCAGCGGCTGAAACGGCGCGCGGTCAAAGCGATTCCGCCCTGGCCGGAACTCGGAGACCTAGCGGAGTGCCGTCGCTATTCGCGGGAACGCGCAACGGATTGCCCGTCACCGGATCGAAGACGGTGCCAGGGTTGGCGACCGAACTCAGGAAGCTGCTCCCGCCCTGCCGCGTCTGATCGATCGAACGCGAAAAATACCGATCGACCTGGAAAAGCGCCTCGCGATCAAAGTAATCCGCCACGACCACCAGCTCGAGTCCGCGCCGTTCGTTCGTATAGCCGCTGATCACCGACGCGCGGTATTCGGTCGTGTCGGTGTCCGTTGTGTTGCCATAACCGAAATTCACGAGCGTGCCGTCAAACTGTTGCAGGAAGCGAATGTTCACGACGCCCGCGATCGCATCCGTGCCATAAATGGCGGACGCACCGTCGCGCAGAATGTCGATCTGCTGGATCGCGGCCAGCGTGAGCGAATTTAAATCCACAAACACCGTAATGCCGGCCTGGGCGAAAGGATAAGGCGCCATGCGGCGTCCGTTCACCAGCACCAAAGTCGCGTCCGGCCCCAGACCCCGGAGGGCGACCGCGGCCGCGCCCGGGGAGAGACTTTCACCCTGGTTTTCGGTGAACGAGGCGCCGCTATTCTGAGGCAGCGCCTGGAAGAAATCGCCCAAAGTACGCGATCCGGTTCGCTCCACGGCTTCGCGGTTGTAGATCGACTCCGGCACAAACGGCGGCGACTCGCTCGTCGTGATGTTTGTCCCGGTAACGACGACGCGATCGATATCCTGCAGGTCGCTCGCCGGCGCCGCCGTCTCTGGCACATCCGACGGACTCGCGCTCACAGGGCCGCTGGAAGACGCCGTTCGGCGGCGCTCCGGCTCTGTTTCCTGCGCGAGGCTCAGTTCACCAAACGCGCAGAAGCCCAGCGTCAGCAGCGCGTGCGGAAACGCCAGGATCCATCGAGGAACAGAGGTGACGGTACGCGGTTCAGCAGCGGAATGCATCCGCGGAGGCAATCAGCACCCGCAACCGTGCGCAACTTTTTATTACAAAATTGTCAGCTTCCGGGGCGGTATTCGAGGCGTGAGAGTTACGCTACACTTTGGTCCGAAAGATGAACGTCAGCGGTGATCCCCTCCCCACCGGGCACGCCGGAATGGCCGCGCGCCTCCAGCTCGGGCCGCGCGTTCACCCGAGCGCGTTCGCGGTGCCGGGTGCGACGGTCGTTGGCGACGTGACCCTCGGCGAGCAAGCGAGCGTCTGGTACGGCGCCGTGCTGCGCGGCGACATCAACCGCATCGTTATCGGCCCGCGGACAAACATTCAGGATAACGTCGTGGTCCATGTGGCTGACGATTACCCGGCAATCATTGGTGAATTGGTAACCGTCGGCCACAGCGCGATCGTCCACGCCTGCACGGTCGATGACGAAGTGCTCATCGGAATGGGAGCGATCATTCTCGATGGCGCGGAGATCGGCGCCCGCTCAATCATCGGCGCGAACACGCTGGTGACGGTTGGAATGAACATCCCGCCGGGCTCCCTTGTGCTTGGGTCGCCGGCAAAGGTAACGCGTCAGCTCTCCGGGACGAGCAGGCGACGATCAAGAGTTGGGCGCTGAAGTACGTCGAGAACGCCCGGTTTTTTCGCGAGTCACCACGCCGGGTTAGGCACGTAACGTCGCGGCCAAATCGCGCGCGCATTCGCGCAGTAACCGGGGTCCGTTCGCTCATCGCCTCCGCGCGGGTGACGCGGGCTCTCGAAATGACCGAAATGGATTCAAACAGATCTCGCACCGCCGGCGTCCCCTCGAGTTCACCCACGATCGCATGCACCGGCTTGCCGCAACGCTTCGCGAGGCGAGCAACGCCCGCGGGCGCCTTTCCTTCCAGGGTCTGCGCATCCAACCGGCCTTCGCCGGTGATAATCACATCAGCTCGGCGCACCGCATCTTCCAGACCGATGGCTTCGGCCACGACCTCGAATCCCAGCCGGATTGTAGCCGACACGAAGCTGAGCAAGCCGAACCCCAAGCCGCCGGCGGCACCCGCGCCGGCGACATCCCGCTGATCGTTGCCGCCTCCCCGCGCGACCACGTCCGCCAGCTGCGCTAGCGCGGTTTCCAGCATTTCCTTCTGTTCCGGCGTGGCACCTTTTTGGGCTGCGTAGCTGGCGGTGGCACCGCGCGGGCCGAGAAGTGGATTCTGCACATCAACCGCCGCCGTGATCGCGGGCAGCCGCAGTTGAGCCGGCTCGATGAAGGCGGGCGAGGCGGAGCAAATCGGTAGCATCTCCCGAAAGCAACGCGCCGTTTTCATCAGCGAAACGCCAGCCAAGCGCCCGCGCCATGCCGAAGCCCCCGTCATTCGTGGCGCTGCCGCCGAGCCCGATGACGATTTGCGTTACCCCGCGATGGCAGGCATCGAGCAGCATCTCGCCGGTACCGAATGAACTCGCGGCGACGACATCGCGCCGCTCCGGAGAAACGCGCCACAACCCCGATGCTTCGCTCATTTCCAGCACGGCAGTCGCGCCATCGGCGATCGTGCAGTAGCGCGCCGTCACCACCTCACCCAATGGGTCGCGCACACGGCACGTGTGCCACTCGCCGCCGCGCGCGGCGCAAATCACGCCTGCCGTCCCTTCGCCGCCGTCGGCGATCGGCAATTGCACGATCTCCGCCTCCGGCAGCACCTCGCGCAACCCTTCCGCAATCTGCTGCGCGACTGCCGCCGCGCCTAACGAGCCCTTGAACTTGTCGGGCGCCACCAGGATGCGCATGGAAACGCGGCGCGGCGGTTACTTCAACTTCCGCTCCAGAATCTCACCCGCGAGCTGTGGATTCGCCTGTCCCTTCGAGAGCTTCATCAGCTGGCCCTTGAGAAAGTTCAACGAAGCCGCATGGCCCGCGCGAAAATCTGCTGCCGGCTTCGGGTTCGCCGCGATCACCTGATCCGCGAGCGACTCAATCGCCGCCGTGTCACTCAATTGTTCGATCCCGCGCTCCTGCACGATCGCGGCGGCCGCCTTCCCGCTGGCGAACATCTCCGCGAAGACCTCCTTGCCCTGCTTGCCGCTGATCTTTCCGGCATCGATCAGGTTCACCAGCTCATCCAGCGCCTCGGCCTGAATCGGGCAATCGGCAATCGTCCGGCCGGTGGCCGCGAGTGCGCTTTGTAGGTCGTTCAAGATCCAATTCGCGACCTGCTTTGGCTTTCGCGCGGTTTTCGCCGCCCGCTCAAAGTAGGCCGCGAGGTCCAGGTCATTCGCGAAAATCCCGGCATCGTCCGCGCTCACCTCGTACTCCTGGACAAACCGCGCGCGCTTCGACGCCGGCAGTTCGGGGAGACGCGGCCGCACTTCCTCCAGCAATGTCCCCGTCCGCACCGGCACCAGATCCGGGTCGGGGAAATAGCGGTAGTCGTGTGCGAACTCCTTCGTCCGCATCAGGAACGTCTCGCCCGCCTCATCGTCCCAGCCGCGCGTCTCCTGCGGCAGCGTCTCGCCGCGCGCGAGCGCGGCCGTCTGGCGCGCAATCTCGAACGCGAGAGCGCGCCGCACCCCACTGATGGAGTTCATGTTCTTGATCTCGACCTTGGCCCCGAGCTCCGCCTGCTCATCCGGCCGCACCGAGACGTTGCAGTCGCAACGCAGCTGCCCCTTCTCCATGTCGGCATCGCTCACGCCGCCGTAGACCAGGATTTGTTTCAGCGCGGTCAAGAACGCGAAGGCTTCTTCGGGCGAATCGATCTCCGGTTCGGTCACGATCTCCATCAGCGGCGTGCCGGCGCGGTTGAAATCGATCCCGGTGGTGGTGGCGAAATGAAAACTCTTCGCCACATCCTCTTCGAGATGAATCCGCACCAGTCGCACCTGCTTCTCCGGCGTGGCGATGCTCTTCCGCGCATCCTTCGGATACGCCAGGTCGTGCAACGGCACGCGCCCACGAAGGCAGAGCGGCTGATCGTATTGCGTGATCTGATAATTCTTCGCCACGTCCGGATAGAAATAATTCTTCCGGTCAAACTTGCTGACCGCGCGGGATGTCACAGCCAAGCATGAGTCCCGTCAGCACCGTCATGCGCAGGGCCTCGTGATTCATCACCGGGAGCGCGCCCGGAAAACCAAGACAGATCGGACAGGTGTGTGCGTTGGGCGCGGCCGCGAATTCCACCGGACAGGCGCAGAACATCTTCGAGCGCGTGCGCAGCTGGACATGCACTTCCAGGCCGATGGTCGGAATGAAACTGCTCGTCATTGACCGCTCGCCGCATATTCAAGCGCGGCCTTGAAGTCTAGGCTCTTGATTTGCCGGGCCAGGTCGGGATCGTTCGCCGCTTCGATCAGTCGATCATCCTGCAGCAGGTCCCACAGTCTCCCCTGCTCCAGCATTTGCTGAATCTCCGGGTCGGCGCGCAAGGCCAGGATGCGCGGGTTGTCTGCCAGCTGGGCCACGCCCGGATAGGAAAGGAAGCGAACGGCGCGTTCGGGCTTTGCGAAGATCTCGCCCACTTTCCCCAGCGTTTCGTAGATGCCGGCCGGAAGAACATCCGTTTGCTTCACCACATCGCCGACCCCGCCGAGCTCGATCGACTTCTTGAGCCGTGCCAGCGAGACGGTGAGCGAGTTTTCGTCTGGCGCGTCGGTGGCGGTGCGCCGCGGCAACTGGCCCGGACGCGTCGGGCGTTCCACCAACGGCGCGACCTCTGCCGGCGCCTGGGCGTTGACCTGCGCCTCAGCCACGGCGCCGAGCGAACGCACGCCCACCACCAGCAGCCAGATGAAAAACAGGCCGAAGAAGAGCCCGAGAAACGCGCCCGTGATTCCGTAAACCAGCCGCACCGCGCCGGATGCCTGCTGGCCGGTGCGCTTGAAGAGGATGGTGCCAATGGTGTTGATGACCGAGTAAACGAGCAACGCCAGGATCGCGCCGCCGAGCGCCCCGATGACGAAGTCCGGCACTTTGAGCATCGGCCGCAGCATGGGGACCAACATCCGGCCGCCAAAGAGCGCCGAACTGTACGCGCCCGCCAAAGCGACAAGGCGCACGAGCTGGCGCGGCAGGCCGAGATGCCAGCCACGCGCGACCTGCCAGAGAAGCAGCACGGCCGCGAACGAGAGGAAGATGGTCTGCCAGAGCGGTGAGCCGGAAACGAGTTCGGGTTTCATGCGGGTGGGGCGGAGATGATCGCGCGCTGGCGCAACGCATGATCGCACAAGACGAGCGCGGCCATGGCTTCAACGATCGGGACGGCCCGAGGCAACACGCAGGGATCGTGGCGGCCGCGCGCGGCGATCGTCGTTTCTTCGCCGGCCGTGGTCACGGTCTGCTGCTCGCGGGCAATCGTGGCCGTGGGCTTGAAGGCGACGCGGAAAACGATGTTCTCGCCGTTGCTGATGCCGCCCTGCACGCCGCCGGACCGGTTGGTTCTCGTGCGAACTTCGTCGCCGCGCATTTCGAATGCATCGTTGTGCTCGGAGCCGCGCATTCGCGGTGGCCGCGAAGCCGGAGCCAATCTCGAATCCCTTGGTCGCCGGGAGGCTCAACATCGCCTTCGCCAGGTCGGCTTCCAGCTTGTCGAACACCGGTTCGCCCAGTCCCGCCGGCACGCCGCGGATGACGCACTCGATCACGCCGCCGAGCGAATCGCCATCGGCCCGCGCAGCCTCGATGGCGCCTACCATCTTGTCCGCCGCCGCCAAATCGGGACAGCGCACCACATTCGCCTCCACCTGCTCGTGCGTGACGCTGCCGGAATCCACCGCCGCGGCGAGATCATATACGTGAGTCACGTATGCGATCACCTCCGCAGCCGGAGTGAATCGAGGCGAGCACCTTTCGCGCGACAACCCCGGCGGCCACGCGGCCGATCGTTTCCCGCGCGGAGGCGCGGCCGCCGCCCTGCCAATTGCGGATCCCGTACTTCGCTTCGTAGGTGAAGTCGGCGTGCGAAGGGCGAAACGTCTGCGCGATTTCCGCGTATGCCTCCGGGCGTGCGTCCTTGTTCCGGACGAGGAGCGCAATCGGAGTGCCGAGCGTCCGACCCTCGAAGACGCCCGAGAGTATTTCCACCTGGTCCGCTTCATCGCGGGGCGTGGTGATGCTGCTCTGACCCGGGCGACGGCGATCCAGTTCGCGCTGGATCTCGGCGGCGCTGATCTCGAGGCGCGGTGGACAGCCATCGATCACCACGCCAACCCCGCCGCCATGCGATTCGCCGAAGGTGGTGATGCGAAAGAGTTGGCCGAAGCTGTTGCCCATCGCGGCAACCCTAATCAATCCACTAGACCGCGGCGAGCGCGTTGCGGAGATCGTCTTTCAGGTCTTCGACGTCTTCGACGCCCACGGACAAGCGCACGAGTGAATCGGTGATGCCCAGCGCGGCCCGCGTCTCCGGCGGGATCGAGCCGTGCGTCATGAGGGCGGGATGATTCACGAGGCTCTCAACCCCGCCGAGGCTTTCGGCGAGCGAAAAGAGGTGGGTATTCTCGAGGAACCGGCGGGTTCCGGCGAGATCGGTCTCGAGCACAAGCGTCACCATGCCGCCGAATCCGCGCATCTGCCGCTTCGCCAGTGCGTGCTGGGGATGCTCCTTCAAACCCGGGATACATGAGCTTCGCGATCTTCTTTTCCGTCGCGAGCCAGCGCGCGATCTCGCTCGCATTTTCGCAATGGCGCTCCATCCGCAAGGAAAGCGTCTTCAGGCCGCGCATGGCGAGGAAGCTATCGAATGGCCCCGCGACCGCCCCGACCGCGTTCTGCAGGAACTGCATCTGATCGGCGAGTTCCTTGTTTTCGCCCACGACCGCGACGCCGCCGACCATGTCGGAATGGCCGTTCAGATATTTCGTGGCGGAATGGATCACCATGTCGAACCCGAACCTCGATCGGACGCTGCGCCCACGGACTCGCGAAAGTGTTGTCGGAAACGCTGATCGCATGGTGGGCCCGCGCCACTTTCGCCACCGCCTCGAGGTCGATGATCTTGAGCAGCGGATTGCTCGGCGTTTCCACCCAGACCATGCGCGTGTTCGGCTTGAATTGGCGATCGACCGCGGTCGCATCGCTCATGTCGATGAAAGAGAAATCGAGACCCGCGGAGCGGCGGCGCACGCGCTCGAAAAGGCGAAACGTGCCGCCGTAAAGATCGTCGCTCACGAGCACATGGGAGCCGGTGTCGAGGGTGTCGAGCGCAGTCGCCATCGCCGCGAGACCGGAGGCAAAGGCCCAGCCGCGCGTGCCGCTTTCCAGGTCGGCCACGCAGCGCTCGTAAGCCAGGCGCGTCGGGTTAATCGAGCGCGCGTAATCGTAGCCTTTATGGCGGGCAGGGCTCTCCTGCACGTAGGTCGAGGTTTGGTAGATCGGCGTCATGATGGCGCCGGTGCTCGGGTCGGGAGATTGCCCGGCGTGGATCACGCGGGTGCGAAGTCGTGTTTCTTGTTCATTGGAATTGGAGCGACGAGGTCCACAGAATACACGGATTTGCGCAGATTGCCCGGCGACGGCTCCGCCCCGCCTTCTGCTCCGACTGCGAGAGGAGCGCCGATCCGGACAGCTGAAATGGATCGCTCTCGCACGTCCGTTTCCGGTAGTTAAAACCCGTGCCGGAATCTGACGACAATCTTCGCCTCGAGATCCGGCATGTTCTCTTCATCGACATCGTCGGCTATTCGAAGCTGCTGATCGAGGAACAGAAGGAGCGGCTGAACCAGCTCACTGAGATCGTGCTCGCAACAGGGCAGGTGCGCGAAGCGACGGACGAACAACTCGTCAGGCTGCCGACCGGCGACGGCATGGCGCTGGTCTTTCGCCATAGCCCGGAAGAGCCGGCGCGTTGCGCGCTGGAGATCGCCGAAGCGCTCCGGAAGCACCCGGAACTGCCGGTGCGGATGGGCATTCACAGCGGCCCGGTGAGCGAGGTGGCCGACGTGAGCGGGCGGACCAACATCGCCGGGCCGGCATCAACATGGCGCAGCGCGTGATGGATTGCGGCGACGCCGGGCACATTCTTCTCTCCCAGCACGTGGCGGATGATCTCGTGCAATACCGGCAATGGGCGCCGCGTCTGCGCGATCTGGCGAATGCGAGGTCAAGCACGGCGTCCGGCTGCATCTGGTCAATCTCTACGCTGAGCCGCTAGGCAATCCCGAGCCGCCGACCAGGTTCAAACACGCGAAATCTGCGGCTCGTGACGCGCATGCTTCCAACTGGTCAACACGTCAGTTGGTCGTGCTCGGATCTCCTGCTGATTTGCTTCGCCGTGCCTCGCAGTCATTTTCACTCTGCGCGATCCTGAAGATGCGAAACGGGGGCGACAACGCCGGCGGCCCGGCGGCGCCTCCGCTCCGGCGGCGATTCCCGTGCAAGAAAAAAGTATCGCGGTCCTTCCATTTGAAAATCTGAGCGACGACAAAGCGAACGCCTACTTCACCGATGGCGTGCAGGACGAAATCCTGAGCCACCTCGCGCAGGATCGCGGACCTCAAGGTGATCAGCCGCACCTCGCGTCATGCATTACAAGAGCGATGCGCCGCGCAATCTGCGCGAGATCGGCCAGCAGCTCGGCGTGGCACATCTCCTGGAAGGCAGCGTGCAACGCGCGGCCAACAAGGTGCGCGTCATCGCGCAGTTGATCGATTCGCGCACCGACGCCCATCTCTGGGCGCAAACCTACGATCGCGATCTGGCCGATGTCTTCGCCATCCAAAGCGAAATCGCCAAGGCGATCGCCGAGCAGTTGCAGGCGAAGCTTTCGCCTAACGAGAAGAAAGCCATCGAGCAGCCGCCCACCACTGATCTGGCGGCTTTCGACCTTTACAGCCGGGCGAAGTCACTTCTCCTCACGGCATTTTTCAGCGCGACGGGCGAGCCAGACCTGCGGAAGGCAATTGAACTTCTGGATGAAGCGGTCAAGCGCGATCCCTCATTTTTCGACGCTTACTGCCAGCTCGCCTTTGCCCACGAACACCTTTATGCAGTAAGGGGGTCTGATCACACTCCCGCCCGGCTGGCGCTGGCTGAAGCTGCGGTGCAAGCCGCGACACGGCTGCGACCGGATGCTGCCGAAACGCATTTGGCGCGCGCACAATATCTCTACTACGGGCTGCGCGACTATGCCGGCGCCCTCGCCGAATTGGAGATTGCGCGGCGAGCGTTACCCAATGATCCGCGTCTCTTCGAACTCACCGGCTTCATTCTGCGGCGGCGCGGCCAGCAGGAGGAAGGTCTGCAGCAACCTGCAGCGCGCGGTGGAGCTGGACCCGCGCAACTTTTTTACTCTGCAACAGATCGCGCTCAGTTACCAATTCTTGGGTCGCTATGCCGAGGCGATCGCTGCCCTGGATCGGGCGTTAGCGATCGTGCCCGACAACGTCGAAACGCGGGCCAATCGTGGACTATATTATCTCTGCTGGAAAGCGGACACCCGGCCGCTGCACCAGACAATTGATGCAATCCTCGCGCAAGGACCGGGCGCCATCGCCAGCGCCGCGGACATCTGGTTCTTTTGCGCTCTGGCCGAACGCGATCCGGCTGCGGCCGAACGAGCACTCGTCGCGCTGGGCGACAATCCATGCTGGAGCGAAGCCGCGATTATTCTGAGCCACAGCTTTGGGGAAGGTCTGCTGGCGCGCATGACCAAAGATGAGGCAAGAGCGCGCACTGCGTTTGAAGCGGCTCGCGCCCAGCAGGAGAAGATCGTGCAGGCGCAGCCGGATTACGGCCCGGCGCTCTGCGTCCTAGGCTTAATCGACGCTGCTCTTGGGCGGAAAGAGCTGGCCTTGGACGAAGGCCGTCGAGCGATCGCGCTCACGCCGCTGGAAAAAGATGTCATCAACGGCAGCCGCGTCCTTCAATATTTCGCCATTACAGCAGCGTGGGCGGGCGACAAGGAGCTTGCCTTGCAGCAACTGGAAGCTGGGCTGCGTGCTCCCGCCGCATCAGCTCATGCTGAGCTACGGCGCCTTAAAACTGCACCCGTTCTGGGACCCGCTCCGCGGTGATCCGCGCTTCGAAGCCATCGTCGCCTCCCTCGCCCCGAAGGACGCGAAGTAGAAGACGGATGAACCAGCCCAACCTCTTTGCCGAGCTGAGGCGGCGCAATGTCATCCGGGCCGCGGCGTTCTATGCCGCGAGCGCGTGGCTTCTCGTGCAGGTGGCGACGCAGGTCTTCCCTTTTTTCCACATCGCCGAGTGGCTGGTCCGCTGGATCGTCGTGGCCGCGGCGATCGGCTTTCCTTTTTGCGTCCTCTTCGCCTGGTTTTATCAATGGACACCGCAGGGTCTGCAGCGCGAGACACCGGCGGCGCTTTTGCCACCGGCAGCACGCCAGTCTCGCCGAAACGTGGACCGCTGGATCATGGCGATGCTGGCCATCGCCGTGGTCTTGTTGCTGACCGACAAGCTAGTCCTGCGCGAGAGAGCGGATCAGACCACCGCCATTCCGGAAAAATCGATCGCGGTGCTGCCGCTGGTCAATTCCAGTGGCGATCCGGCTAACGAGTATTTCTCCGACGGCATGTCGGAGGAATTCATTTTTTCGCTCTCACGTTTGCGCGACCTCAAGGTCATCGGGCGCTCCTCGTCTTTTCAGTTCAAAGGCAAGACCGAGACAGCAAAACAATCGGCGAAAAGCTTGGCGTTTACTACCTGCTCGAAGGCACCGTGCGGAAGTCGGCCGATCGCGTGCGGATCGCGGTGGCATTGGTCAAAGCGGGCGACGGCGTCAATGTCTGGACGGAAACCTACGACCGGGAATTGAAGGACATCTTCGCGGTCCAATCGGAGATCGCCGGCGCGGTGGCGAAGCAACTGAAGGTCGCACTGCTCGGCAACGACGGGCAGATCGCGCAACTGTCTACTGCGGCCACGCCTTCGAACCAGAATATCGACGCCTACAACGCGCTCTTGCAGGGAAACTTTTACAACAGTCGCAACACAGCTGAAGATACGCGCCAGGCGATCAGCTATTACGAGGAGGCGATCCGGCTCGATCCGCGTTACGCGCTCGCCTACGCGAAACTCTCGCGTCGCGGCGAGGAATCTGGCGACTGGCTCACGGTTTGTCGCGAGCGAAGAAATAAAGAGGTTATCGCAAAAGCCCGTTGCCGCGGCGCAAAGCGCGCTCGCCCTCGATCAAAATCTCGCCGAGGCACATTCGGCGCAAGGGCGTGGTCCTGAGGGACATCGATTTCAATTTCGCCGGAGCCGAAGTGGAATACCGCCGCGCTCTTCGAGCTCGCGCCACAGAATCCGGCGGTGATAAGCAGTCTCGTCCAACCTGACTGGCCCACACTTGGCCGGCTCGATGAAGCGGTCGCACTCCAGCGGCGCGCCATTGCGCTCGACCCCTTACGCATCCAATCCCACTTCAACCTCGCGCTCTACTTCGTCGCGCTTGGCCGCTACGACGAAGCCCAGGCGGCGCTCGCGCAAGGCCATCGCCCTCCACCCGCAGTCCGCGCAAAATTACCTGTGGCTCGCGTATCATTCAGATTTTGCGCGGCAACCCCGGCAAGCGGTGGAATTGGCCAAACAGGAAACCGATCCCTTCTGGCGCACCTTCGGATTGGCCCTTGCGCAATTTGCCAACGGCGAGCGCGTCGAAGCTGACGCCGCGCTGCAAAAATCTGATCGACGAAGACGCGGACGACGCCGGCAGCCAGATCGCCCAAATCTATGCTTCCCGCAAAGAGCCAGAGAAGATGATCGAATGGCTGGAGCATGCCTGGACCACGCACGACGTCGGTGTGACCGAGCTGCTGTCCAATCCTCTCCTGCGCGCCTACAAGGACGACCCGCGCTTCATCGCCTTCGCGCAAAAAATCGGGGTAGTGCCGAAACACCCTCCCAAGCCCTGAGCGCCAAGGAGCGGCGCTCTCCAGGCCGCCGCGGATCAACCGCAAAAAAATGGGCGGCCTGGAGCGCGCCCTCCTTGATCACTAAAACTCGCGTTCTTCGTTCGCGGCGCTTTTCGACGTTTTGCGCCGCAGATGAAGAAAGCAGATCGCTCGGACGACTGGTTCTCCCAAATCGACATCTGCCGATGCGAAACCGGGTTATCGACGCATCGATCTGAACAGCCATCTCTTCCAGGCAGACCAGGCGGACGCCGCCGTGCGCACGCTTGCCCTCGCCGCCGGGGAAATGAGCGAGGCGGAATACGCCGCCTGGGTGGCGGATCCCGGGCGAAGGCTTGTTTTCGTTCCATAGAATCGGGACCGCAGATTACGCGGATTTTGCGAATGAGGAAGCGGCCGGCCGCGGTCGCTGCATGCCTGCTCCGCTACTTCGGCATCCGTCGCCGCAGGTAGGAGAGCAGATCCGAGCGCGTGATCAGGCCGAGAAACTTCGTCCCATCCATCACGATCGCGACCCGGCCGCGGTCGAAGACCGCGAGCAGGTCCGCAATTTTCGCCGCGGGCGAGAGCGTCTCGAGCTTGTCGGTCATCGCGCTCTGGACGGTGTCGTTAAACCGCGCCGGCTCGCTGTGCACTTTCAGCAGCATGTCGGATTCGTCGAGAATGCCGATGGCACGACCGCCTTCGTCGACCACCGGGACTTGTGAGACGTCGGCGCTGCGCATGCGCTTGAACGCCGTCAGCAGCGTGTCCTTCGTGCCGACCGAGACGACTTCGCCGGCTTCGTACCGATGCGAGATCAAGTCGCTCAGATCGCCATGCGGCGGGCGCTGCACGAACCCCTGCTCCGCCATCCAGAAATCGTTGTACATCTTCGACAGGTACTTGTTGCCGGTGTCGCAGATGAACGTGACGACGCGTTTGTGTTCCGTTTGCTTGCGGCAATAACGAAGCGCCGCGGCGAGGAGCGTGCCCGTCGAGGAACCGCCGAGGATCCCTTCCTTGAGGAGCAACTCGCGCGCGACCGCGAAGCTTTCTGCATCCGGGATCGAGAACGCATCGGTAACGTAGGAAAGATCGGCGATATCGGGAATGAAATCCTCGCCTATGCCTTCCACGGCCCAGCTGCCGGCCTTTCCGATTTCCTTCGTCTTCACGTAATCCACCAGGATCGAGCCTTCCGGGTCGGCCAGAATCATCTCCACGCCGCGGCGCGGCCGCACGCGCGCGAAAAATCGGCTCAACCCCGTGATCGTGCCCCCGGAACCGACACCGACCACGCAGGCATCCACGTGGTGGCGCATTTGCTCCCAAATCTCGGGCCCGGTGGTGCGCTCGTGCGCCTCCGGGTTCGCTGGATTGCCGAACTGGTTGACGTAAAAGGCGCCGGGGATTTCCGCCGCCAGCCGCGCCGCCACATCCTGATAATATTCGGGGTGACCACGCGTCACATCTGAGCGAACGATCCGCACCTCGGCGCCGAGCGCCCGGATGTGAAAGATCTTCTCCTGCGACATCTTGTCGGGAATGACCAGGATGATCCGATAGCCTTTGGCCCCCGCGATCAACGCGAGCCCGAGACCGGTATTGCCGGCGGTCGCTTCGATTACAGTCCCGCCCGGCGTCAGCTTGCCGTCGCGTTCCGCGGCCTCGATC
Source organism: uncultured Verrucomicrobiae bacterium (assembly GCA_963844275.1). Lineage (GTDB taxonomy): Bacteria > Verrucomicrobiota > Verrucomicrobiia > Chthoniobacterales > UBA10450 > JACCTI01. Next base: position 946,960 of record CAWJNS010000010.1, on the reverse strand, counting down.
ATCGCCAGCGCCACGCGGTCCTTGATCGAGCCGGTCGGGTTCTGGTTTTCCAGCTTCACGAACAGCTGGCACGGCCCGGTGTCGATGCGGGTGATCTCGAGCAGCGGCGTATCGCCAATCAGCCGGAGAATTTCCGGGGGCTTTCCGCGCGCCAGTTCGGCCGCGAGAATTTCGGTCGGCGCCATGTGGGCCGCTTCTTCGGTATTGGTGGTGGTGCTCAAAGTGGAACTCTGCTTGGGCCGAGGCGAATCGACGGCTCCCGTGTTCAACATAGTGGGGCGGGACACTCTCGTCGAGCCTTCGAGGGGGCGGCGCCGCCGGTTTGCCACCACCACAGCCCACTCTTCCGTTCAGAGATGCACGCACGGCGCCAAGGTGCTGCTGGAGGATTAGCAGGACCGGACGCACCCTGCGCATGGCGATCAGGGAAATGACGCGAGGACCTTGAGCGAGATTGCTATTGCCCGCGCTACGGCCAGTGCGGCATGATTCGCACCGAAGCTCCCTGCGGACGATGCAGCCTGCGATCATTTCCACGAACTTCGCCAACCGCGTCCGCTTCGGCGGGAAATCGAGGGTGGGAGGAAGGCATGCCTGAGACGCTCGAGATTCCAGCAGCTCCATTGCTCGATGGGAGCGATACGCGGATGGCTGCCATCCTGGAGACTGCGCTCGATGCCATCATTGTAATGGATCACACCGGTCGCGTGCAGGAGTGGAACCCGGCGGCCGAGCGGACCTTTGGCTACACCCGAGAGGAGGTGCTGGGACGGGAAATGGCCGAGCTGATCATTCCGCCATCGCTTCGTGAGCGCCACCGGCAGGGGCTCAGCCGCGCAGTGGAGACCGGCCGCAACACCATCGCGGGCCGCCGCATCGAGATCATGGCAATGCGGCGGGATGGTGAGGAATTTCCGGTGGAACTGGCGATTACCCGCATCGCCCGCGGGGGAAGCGTGCCCCTGTTTGCGGGGCACATCCGCGACATCACCGAGCGGCGCCGGTCGGAGCAGCGGCAGGCGGCGCAATCGTCGGTCGCCCTGGTGCTCGCCGCCGCGGCCACCTTGGAGGAAGCAGCACCGCGCATCCTGCGGGCGGTATGTGAGGGGCTGAAGTGGGATTTCGGCGCGCTCTGGGTAAAGGAGAACGAGGCGCTGCGCTGTCTCGAAGTGTGGCATCCGCATCCGACCGAAGTGGGTGAATTCTCACGCGCGACGCGCGCCACGCTTTTCGCCCGGGGCGAGGGATTACCCGGGCGTATCTGGCACGAGATTGCTCCCGTCTGGATTCCAGACGTGACGCGCGACGACAACTTCCCGCGCGCTGAGATTGCCGCGCGATCAGGCCTCCATGGCGCATTCGGTTTTCCGATTCGCCTTGCTGAGAATGTGCTGGGCACGGTGGAGTTCTTCAGCCGCAAGATTCGGCAGCCCGACGCAGAGCTGCTCGAGATGTTCGCCGGGATCGGCGCACAGATCGGGCAATTCATGGAACGCCGCCGGGCGGAGAGCGAATTGCGCGCGCTCAACGTGGAGTTGGAGACCCGCGTCGACCATCGCACGCGTGAGCTCGCGGAAACGAATCTCCGGCTCCTCACCACGCTCGAGAACGAGCAGGAACTCGGGCGGTTGAAGAGCAATTTCGTCGCGCTCGTCTCGCACGAATTCCGCACGCCGCTCGGCATCATTCTTTCATCTTCGGAAATCCTGAATAACTACCTCGCCGCCCTCGACGAATCGGATCGCCAGGAGCACCTCGGGGCCATCAAGTCGGCGGTTCTGCGGATGTCGGCTTTAATGGAGGAGGTGCTCTTCTGTAGCCGGGTCGACGCGAACAAGGTCGATTACCTGCCACAGCCGCTGGACCTGAGGCAGCTCTGTGAGCATTTGCGCGATGAAGCCTGCTCCGCCACCTCGGAGCGTTGCCCGATCGAGTGGCAGGCGGAGAACGATCTGGCCGGAGCGCAGGGCGACGAGGAGTTGCTGCGTCACATCATCGGCAATCTTCTCAGCAATGCGGTGAAGTATTCTGCGGAAGGCGAACCGGTGCACTTCTCCGCCCGGCGCGAGCACAACGATGCCGTGATCGAGATCCGCGATCACGGCATTGGCATTCCGTCCGAGGCGATGCCGGGTCTCTTCACACCTTTCTATCGCGCGAACAATGTCAGTGGCCGTCCGGGGACAGGGCTGGGGCTTTCGATTGTCAAAAGGTGCGTCGAGCGCCACAGCGGCACGATCAGCGTAGACAGCACTCCAGGCGTCGGCACTCACATCTGCGTCCGCCTGCCGCTTTACCGCGAACTGGCTCCGGCGGCAGAAGGGGGTGCGTCATGACCAAGGTGTTGATCATTGAAGACGAACCGCAGATGCGCCGGAATATGCTGACGGTGCTGAAGCATGAGGGCTTCGAGGGCGTCGGCGCCAAGGACGGGCACGAAGGCGTGATGCTGGCGAAGCGTGAACTGCCGGACCTCATTCTTTGCGATGTGATGATGCCGGGACTCGACGGCTACGGGGTGCTCGCGGCACTCCGCGCGGAACGGGCCACGGAGACGATTCCGTTTATCTTCCTCACCGCGAAGGGGGAACGCGACGACGTGCGGAGCGGGATGAATACCGGCGCCGATGATTATCTGACCAAGCCGGTGACAGTGGAGGATCTGAAAGGCGCCATCCTCGCTCGATTACAACGGCGCGATCAGCAGCAGCGCGACCTGCGTGCCGCTTTCACTTCCCCGGAACCGCTGCAAAAGCTCGGCCTGACGGCACGTGAAGCAGAGGTGCTCTTCTGGGTGGCGCAGGGGAAAACGAACGGCGAGATTGCTATTATCATCGACGCAAGCACGGGCACCGTGCGCAAGCATCTCGAGCACATCTTCGCGAAAACCGGCTGCGAAAATCGCGGCGCGGCCACGCTTCTGGCGCTGGAGCATCTCTCCGGCAAATCTGCCGGCGCCACGGCCTAGCGACGCGACTGCCTGGCGCTCCCGCGACGGTCGGACGACGGCGTCCCGGCGAGTACGCGCGATGACGTATTTCGCGAATCGTGACGCGGCCTCAATGTCGCGTCCATGCAAACGAAACTCTCATTCGCTGCTCTCACCCGAATCGTTTTCCTCCTCATCCTCGGGATCACCGCGGTCGTGGGAAACCGGCCGCTCAAACCCTCCGCAGGTTCGCTGGCACCTGCGACGCAGATTCTCCAGCCCGCCAGAGTTACGGATGGAAACCCGTCACGCCATTCCGCGTAGCCCCAGACGATCTCCTTATGAACTTCCTACTTTTCCTCACCGTTTATCTGCGCGCGTTGAATTCTGCCGGGACGCCACTCACGCCGGCTGCGATCGAGCAAGGCAAGATTGAGTATCGCAACCTTTGGAAATCCTCATGGCCCATCGAGTAGAAAACCCCGCGCGTTCCCCTTGGGAGAGGCAACCGGCACTTCAGAAATAACATGCTTACAATTTCCACATTTTTTATCGCCGTTGGTTCCGTTTTCGCCAGTGTGGCGTGGGCCTGCAAACAAGAGACCGCTGATCCCCGCTAACCGGGCGACGGGGCACGCTCTACCACTTGGAGTTGCTGTCGGCGAGGAATTGCTGGAGCACTTCGAAGCGCACCTCACCGTAGTTGAGGGCGTAGCGCAGGTCGCCACCCTTAAAGACCCAGGTGGTGGGAATCCAGGTAACCGGCTGATCGAGGAACCGCTTCAGCTTCCCGTCGCCGCGGCGCGGGCCGGCATCGGCGATGACGGTCACATTCGGCTGCTCCGCGATTTCGAATTTCTTCAGCGTGGCCACGCCCGCATCGCCGTCGTTCCAGACCGAGACGAACACAAAACGCACGTCGGGATTGTCCTTCACCATTTTGGTCCAGCCGCCGCTTTTCATTTCGGCGAGGCAATTCGAACACCACGGCGCCCAAAGGTGCACCACGGTGAGATCACCGCGCTTGACCATCTCGCCGGCCTGGAATTCAGCGGTCGGAGCGCCCTGCCCGGGCGACGACGCGACCGCCGCCAGCGTGATCATGAGGGCGAGGAAAAACTTCGTCATGCGATGACGTGAAGCGACACGAGGAGCGCCGAGGCGTCAACCGGCGGCGAACGGACGAAGCTTCCGCCCGCCTCAGAGGCTCCGTCAGACCCGGAAACACCGTGGGACCAGCATTTGACCTGCTCCGCGAACATGCCTAATGTGGCTCCCTCTTTCTGCGGGGACGCACGGCGATTAACGCCGACGCTGACCCAGAAGACCGGCCACGCGCCACCAGGAGAAAAGTAACCGTTATGCCCCAAATGCAGGAACTGCTCGCGAAATCGTATCGCGACTTCAAAGAAGGAAGCATCGTCAAGGGACGAGTCCTCGAAATTCGGCCACGCGAAGTGCTGGTCGACATCGGTTACAAATCGGAAGGCGTCATCCCTTCGCACGAGTTCGACGATATCGACTCGATGGAAGTCGGCGATGAAGTCGAAGTGCTCCTCGAGCGTCTCGAGAACGACGAGGGCATGGTCATTCTCTCGAAGGAGAAGGCCGCCTATCGCCAGAACTGGAACAAGATCGCCAGTGTTTTCGCCGGCGACGGCCTGATCAAGGGCAAGGTGAAGTCGGTCGTCAAAGGCGGCCTGATGGTGAACATCGGCGTCGAGGCGTTTCTGCCCGCGTCGCAGATCGACATCATCCCTCCGAAAGATTTGCAGCAGTTCGTCGGCAACACCTACGACTTCAAGATCGTCAAGATTAACGACGACCGGAAGAACGTGGTCCTCAGCCGGCGCGAGCTGATCGAGCAGGAGCGGAGCGAGAAGCGGCAGAAATTCCTCGAGGGCGTGAAGGTGGGCGACACCGTCACCGGCGCGGTCAAGAACCTGACCGATTTCGGCGCCTTCATTGATCTCGGCGGCATGGACGGACTGCTCCACATCACGGACATGACTTGGGGCCGCCTCGGTCACCCGAGCGAGCTGCTCAAGGTTGGCCAGGAGCTCTCCGTCGTCGTGCTCGATATCAACAAAGAGAAGGAGCGTGTCTCGCTCGGCCTCAAGCAGACGCAAAAGAATCCGTGGGATCAGATCGAAGAGCGCTTCCCGGCCGGGCAGCGCGTCAAAGGCAAGATCACCAATCTCGTGCCTTACGGGGCGTTCGTGGAACTCGAAGAAGGCGTCGAAGGCCTCATCCACGTTTCCGAGCTTTCATGGACGAAGCGCATCATGCGTCCTTCCGACGTCCTCACGCAGGGCCAGGAAGTCGAAGCGGTCGTGCTCGGCGTGAACAAGGAAGAGCAGAAAATTTCACTGGGCCTGCGCCAGCTCGAAGCCAATCCGTGGGATGAGATCGAGAAGAAATTCACGATCGGCAGCCGCGTGAAGGGCCACATCCGCAACATGACCGCCTACGGCGCGTTCGTGGAGCTCGAGGACGGCATCGACGGCATGATCCACGTCTCCGACCTGAGCTGGACGCGCAAGATCAATCACCCCTCGGAAGTCTTCAAAAAGAACGACGAAGTCGAAGCGGAAGTCATCGACATCGACAAGACGAACCAGCGGATCAGCCTCGGCATCAAGCAGCTCGCCGACGATCCGTGGAAGGAAATCGATCAGAAGTACAAGATCGGCGATCTCGTTAACGGCAAAGTCACGAAGCTCGCGAGCTTCGGTGCGTTCGTGCAGCTGCAGGACGACATCGACGGCCTCGTCCACATCTCGCAGCTCAGCGAGGAGCATGTCACGAAGGTCAAGGATTTCCTCAAGGTCGGTCAGGAAGTCGAAGCCCGCGTCATCAAGGTCGACAAAGTCGAGCGCCGCATCGGTCTCTCGATCAAGGCCGCGAATTACTCCGAAGAAGAGCTCCAGACGCGAATCCGAAGCGTTCGACAGTCTGCGCCCCGGCGAAGACATGGTCGGCCTGGAGAAAGCGTTCGAAGCCGCCGAGGAAGACTACCGCCCCGGCCAAGGCAAGAAGTAGGCGCTCGACGCGCTAGTTTACCGTCTGGCAGGCTCGGCGCGTGAATTGCGCGACGGGTCGAACTCTCCTCGTTCTGGTATGTTGCATCGCAACGGCGCTGCGGGGAGTCCTGGCAGCTGATGTCGCCGACCTTGGTTGGCTGAAGGGTTGCTGGATATCAGAGGTCGGTAACGGCCGGCAGACGATGGAGGTTTGGATGGTGCCGGCCGGTGGCTCAATGCTCGGGATGAGCCGGACGGTGGCGGACGGCAAGACCCGGGAATTCGAATTCATGCGGATTGCCCGGGAGGAAAGCGGCGACATCTTCTTCATTGCCAACCCGTCCGGGCAAAAAGAAGCGCGCTTCAAGTTAATCAAAGCGGACGCGCGGGAGGTCATCTTCGAGAATCCGGCGCACGATTTTCCGCAACGCGTCATCTACCGCCTCGGCGAAGGCGGTTCACTGCTGGGCCGGATCGAAGGTGTGAGCAAAGGCGAGGAGAAAAGCGCCGACTTCCCAATGAAGCGCGTGCCTTGCGACGATTAGTCTCCTCGCTAACGCTTCCCGGATGCCACCACTGTTCTTCCGCATTGCTGCTGCGCTCTGCTTCCTCGCCGTCGCGCTTGGCGCCTTTGGCGCGCATGGCCTGAAGAGCGTCCTGCAGGCAAATGGCACCGTCGAGATTTGGGAAAAAGCCGTGCTCTACCACCTCGCCCACGCGATCGCGTTGGTCGCGCTGGCGCTGCACGCGGGCACAAAGCGCGGGGCGTTTTATCTGCTGCTGGCGGGGATCTTCATTTTCAGCGGCTCGCTTTATCTGCTCGCGTTCACCGATGTCCGCTGGCTCGGCGCCATCACGCCGCTCGGTGGCATTTGCTTCTTGGCAGGCTGGGCCTGGCTGCTGATTTCGCCGCCGCGTTAGCCGTCGCGAAGTAAACCCGGCAAAGGACCGTTCACGGGTCGAGTTGCGTTATTAAGTTGCTGGGCCGCAGTCGTGCGCGGCTCGCACCGCAACGACCATGGCCATCTCCCTGAAACCGCAGCATCTCACCCGCTACCGCCAGATCGCGTGGCTCTTCGCGAAGTACGGCCGGTCCGATCTCGTCAAGCAAAGCGGCCTCGAGGAAACCCTCGACGCCGAGCAAAAGGCGACGCCCAAGGAAAAGGCGAAAGCGAGTGAGCTGGCCGACGATCTCGAGAAACTGGGGCCCACGTTCGTGAAACTCGGCCAGTTGCTCTCGACCCGCGTCGAGCTGATGCCGCAGGCCTACCTGGAGGCGCTTTCGCGGTTGCAGGACAAGGTGGAGCCGTTCCCCTTCGAAGAGGTCGAGCAGATCGTCGCCTCCGAGCTCGGCGTGCGGATTTCGAAAGCGTTCTCGGAATTTGAAGCCACCCCCATGGCCGCGGCTTCCCTCGGCCAGGTGCACAAAGCGCGGCTCCGCAACGGCCGCCCGGTTGCCGTGAAAGTGCAGCGACCCGGCATTCGCGAGCGCATGGTCGGGGACCTCGAGGCGCTGGAGGAAATCGCGGAGTTCATCGACAGCCACACGGAGCTCGGGAAGCGCTACGAGTTCACCGAAATGCTCGACCAGTTTCGCAAGAGCCTCCTGCGCGAGCTCGATTACCGCCAGGAAGCGAGCAATCTCACCACCTTGCGCGCGCAGCTGCGGGAATTCCCGCAGCTCGTCGTGCCGGAACCGATCGCCGATTACAGCACCTCGCGCATCCTCACGATGGAGTACGTGCACGGCAAAAAGATCACTGACCTGAGCTCGCTGGGACGGATGGAATTCGACGGCAACGGGCTCGCCGAAGAAGTCTTCCGAGCGTATCTCGAGCAGATCCTCGTCCACGGCTTCTTTCACGCCGACCCGCATCCGGGCAACGTTTTCCTGACCGACGATTACCGCATCGCGCTCATCGACCTGGGGATGGTCGGCCGCATCATGCCCGGCTTGCAGGAGCAATTACTGCAGCTGCTCCTGGCGATTGCGGACGGTCGGGGCGACGACGCGTCCGACATCGCGATCAAAATTGGCGACCGGAAGAAGGACTTCGATGAAGTGCAGTTCCGCCGCCGCATCAGTGAGATCGTGGCGCAGCAACAGGGCGCAACAGTTGATCAAATGCAGGTCGGTCGCCTCGTGCTCGAAGTCACGCAAACGGCCGGCGAGAACAACATCCGCGTCCCCTCCGAGCTGACGATGCTGGGCAAGACACTGCTCAATCTCGATCAGGTCGCCCGCGCGATCGCCCCGGACTTTGATCCGAACGCCTCGATCCGCCGCAACGCGGCGCAGATCATGCAGCAGCGACTCGTGAAGAGTTTGTCGCCGGGCAATCTCTTCAGCGGCGTGCTTGAGCTGAAGGATTTGCTCCAGCGGCTGCCGAACGCGCATCAATAAGATCCTCGACGCGATCGCGAACAATCAGATGAAGATCGAAGTCGATGCGATCGACGAGAAGACGCTCATCGTCGGCTTCCAGAAAGTCGCGAATCGCATCACGACCGGCCTGATCGTGGCCGCGCTCATCGTCGGCGCGGCGTTGCTCGATGCGCGTCGACACCACTTTTCGCATCTGGGGTTATCCCGGGCTGGCGATCCTGTTTTTCCTTGCCGCGGCCGGGGCCGGAGTGGTCCTGCTCGTGAATATTCTGTTCTACGACAAGTCGGATAAGGGCTGACGCAGATCAGCCGAACCCCGCAACTTATCTCTTTACGATCGGCGGGAGAATATCCTCGGAGTCACCGGTGTCTTCCCCGTGTTGCAGCCGGCTGTGCCGGACGCTGTAGAAGAAATAGATGAGGAGCCCAAGCCCGAGCCAGATGAAGAATCGAATCCAGGTTTCGATCGGCAGGCTCAGCATCAACGCCACGCAAAAGAAAACACCGAGCAACGGGAAGAGCGGGACGAACGGCACGCGAAAAGGGCGGGGCCGGTCCTTGTCCGTCCGGCGCAGGACGATCACGCCAATGCAGACAAGCGAGAAAGCGAAGAGCGTGCCGATATTCGTCAGGTCGGCGAGCGATCCGATGTCGGTAAACATCGCCACCCCTCCGACCACCACGCCGGTCCAGATCGTCGTGATGTAGGGCGTGCGGAACCGCCGGTGAAGCCGCGCAAAGTATTGAGGCAGGAGGCCGTCACGCGCCATCGCCATGAAGATGCGCGGCTGGCCGAGTTGAAAGACCAGGAGCACGGAGGTAATGCCCGCCAGCGCCCCGGCGCTGATGAGCGCCTGCGCCCACGGCCTCCCGCCAAAAGCGGTCGCGACCGCCGCGGAATCCCCGAGGTAAGTCGTGTACTTTTTCATCCCGGTGAGAACGAACGACATCAAGACGTAGAGCAGCGTGCAGATGACGAGGCTCGCAATCATCCCGATCGGCAGGTCGCGGCGCGGATTCTTGGTTTCCTCCGCCGTCGTGGAAACAGCGTCGAAACCGATGAAGGCGAAAAACACGATCGCGGCTCCGCTCATCACCCCCGTGAGTCCGCTCGGCATGAATGGGTGCCAGTTGTCGGGACTGACGAGGAACGAGCCGAAGGCGATCAAAAACACGACCACCGCCACCTTGATGATGACGATCGTGGTGTTGACCGTCGCGCTCTCCCGGATGCCGTAAATTAGCAACACCGTGACCGCGGCGACGATCAGAAACGCGGGCAGATTGATCGCGATCGAATACCCGGCGATGACCGGCAGAGTGGTGGACGAGTAACTAGCCAGCGTGGCGCTTCCCTGCGCGAGCAGCGTCGTCGCGGTGGTGTGATCGCTCACCAGCCAAAGCGGAAATTTGATACTGAGCCCGAAGGGTAAATTTCCCAGGAATTGCACGAAATAACCCGACCAACCGACCGCGACCGCCATGTTGCCGACCGCATATTCGAGGATCAAATCCCACCCGATGATCCAGGCGATGACCTCCCCGAGAGTGGCATAGGAATAAGTGTAAGCCGATCCCGAGACCGGGATCATGGAGGCCAGTTCGCTGTAGCAAAGCGCCGCGAACCCGCATGCGATCGCCGCCACGACAAAGGAGAGCGCCACCGCCGGTCCCGCCGCCGGCCGACCGAAAACAAGGTCGCTGCCGCGCAGCCACGATTCGATGAAATTGAGCACGGGTGTCTTGAGGAGCGATTCGCCGACGCGCGCCGATTCGCCCGCCGCCGCGGTCCCGGCCAGAGCGAAGATCCCGGCCCCGATGATCGCACCGATGCCGAGGCAGGTGAGATCGAAGGCCGTCAGCGAGCGCTTCATCTGGCGGTCCGGATGCGCCGCTTCGCGGATCAGACGCTCCGGGCTTTTCGTTTTGAACAATTGAGAGGCCATAGTCTCCTTTCGCTGGTTTGGCCGCCAGGGCGCGGGTTGTCCCATCAGAGCCGACGCCGTCGCGTACGTCGACGCTCTTTTGGCCGCGCCGGTGGATGGCCTGCAAGTAGCTTCTAAAAAGGGCATGCCGACCCTGACCGCGTCCGCAATAATCCCCGGCTTCCTCTTCGGCTCGATTGGCTTTGTCGCCTTCGTCTACGGGAAACGGATGCACGCCTGGAAACCGATGTTCCTCGGACTCGGTTTAATGGCGTACACCTACTTCGTCTCGGATGCCCTGATCGTTTACGGCATTGGCGCCGTTCTGACCGCGGCGCTCTTTTTCTTTCGCGACTAGCCGCCCGCGCCGCGCTTGTGACGGCATCGCCGCCGTGTTAAACCGGCTGCATGGGTCGCCAATGGCTGCATGCAAAACGCGAAGTCGCCGGTCTGAAAAAAGGCCAGGTCACCGGCAAGCTCGTGAAGGAAATCTTGGTCGCGGCCAAGCTTGGCGGGGCGGATCCGAATGGAAACGCGCGGCTGTTTGCGGCGGTCGAGAAGGCGCGCCGGGCCAGCGTTTCGCGCGATGTGATCGAGCGCGCGATCAAGAAAGGCGCCGGCATCGGGGCCGAAAAGCTCGACATGGAGCACGTGGTCTTCGAGGGCTATGCGCCGAACAAGGTGCCGCTGATCGTGGAGGTGCTGACCGACAATACCAACCGCACAACGCCCGAGATGCGCGTCCTCTTCAAGAAAGGCGGTCAGCTCGGCGCGCCCTGGCAGCAACAAGTTCCTCTTCGACCACGTGGGCCTCGTCGAAGCGCATCATCTCGACCCGGACGCGGACATCGAAGCAGCGGCGATCGAAGCCGGCGCGCAGAATGTCGAGCCGCTCACCACGGCGGAGAACGACGACATTCCGGCAGGCACGGCGGGCGCGCGTTTCACCACGGAGCGCACCGATCTCCACGCCGTCTCGCAATGGCTCTCGCAAAACGGCTGGACGGTCGTGACGAGCGAGCTCGGCTACGTCGCGAAAAGTCACCCGGCGCTGAATGACGAGGAACGCACGCAAACCGCCGAGTTCCTCCAGACGCTCGAGGACCACGACGACGTCCACCGCGTCTGGGCCGCGATGAAGTAGGACGAAATGGCTGACGAAACCACACAGCTCATCCTCGGTGACGCCGCGGTTGACGCCCTCGGGCAGCCGCGGAAACGCCGACGCCGCCGGAAAGCGGGCCCGCCCGAGATCACGCACTGCCAAAACTGCGACGCCGCGCTCACCGGCGAGTTCTGCGCGCGGTGCGGGCAGCATGCGATCGATTACCGCCGCTCGTTCTTCGCCCTGCTGATCGATGCCGCCGACTCCTTCCTCAACTGGGACACGAAATTCGCCGATACCATCGTCGTCCTCCTGACACGCCCGTGGCGCCTGACGAATGATTTCAACGCCGGCCGCCGCGTCCGTTATGTGCACCCGCTACGTCTTTACCTGCTCGCCAGCATCGCGTTTTTCCTGATGGCGCGGTTGGTGAATCTCAGCTCCGGTGGGCCGATCGAGTTGGGCCCGGAAAAGCGGGCCGAGATTGCCGCCACTCTGGCGAAACTCACCACCGCCGAGTCACCGCTCTCTCCTGAACAGCGCGCCCAGGTCGAGGATCTCCGCGCCCGCTGGGTGACACCGGACGCCGACCTGCCGCCCGAGGTTCAGCGCAAGCTGGACAAGGTTGCGCAGCGCATGGCCAAGCTGGCGGAGCTGGAGAAAATGCGCGGCCAGGACATGGTGCGCCTGGACGCCCTTCTCGCCGCCATCCCCACTCCGCCCCCGGCGCCAGCCGCCGGGCACAGCCCGGGTGCCGATGCCACCGCTCCCTCCGTTCCGGAGATCCCAAAGCCGCCGTCGCCCCCGAAGCGCGGACCCGGGATTCATTTCTCCACTTCCGATGATCCGACCAAGCCACCCTCGGAGTTCGAAACCTGGCTGGAGCGGCGCGTCAAGGACAAGGTTGGCGAGGACGGCGGCAAGGGAGAACTCTTCCTCGGAACCCTGCGCAACAACATCCCGACGATGATGCTCTGCTGCATCCCGCTTTTCGCGTTGGTCCTGAAGGTTCTCTACATCCGCCAGCGCCGTTTTTATGTGGAGCACCTGATCTACGCGCTCCATGTGCACTCGTTTGCCTACATGGCGGCAATTATCATCACGCTTCTCGCCATGGGGGCCGGCCGCGTCGGCACGCCGCTCCAGCCGCTTCTCGCGATCGCCCTTTCGTTTGCCGCGTTCGGGCTGGTCTTCATCTCGATCCGCCGCGTCTACCGGCAGGGATGGTTCTTCACCACCTTTAAGTTCATCGCTCGGCGGCGTGGCCTACTCGATGGTCCTGATCCTGGCGGTAATGGTCACGGCGGTCGCGACCCTGCTCCTGCCGTAGCGCTCACGGCGCGGGCGGGCGGTGCTCGGCGAGGAAATTCCGCGTGATCAGGCGCGCCCCTTTATTGAACGTGACGTAAGCCCAGGCCCATTGCAGCAGAACGGCCACGCGATTGCGGAATCCGACGAGGAAGATGACGTGAACAAAGAGCCACGCCAGCCATGCCGGCAGCCCGCTGAAATGCACGTAACCCAAATCCGCCACCGCCCGGTGGCGACCGATCGTCGCCATGCTGCCTTTGTCCCAATACCAGAAGCGCTGCGGCTTCCGGTCGTCGATCATCGCAAGAATGTTCCGCGCCGCATGCCGCCCTTGCTGCATCGCCACCGGTGACACGCCCGGCAACGGCTGACCGGTGTCGTGCGAAAAATTCGCGAGATCGCCAATCACCTGCACCTCGGGGTGATCCGGGATCGTGAGGTCGGGATTTACCAGCACACGCCCCACCTTATCCACTGGCGCGCCGAGGCTCTTGCCGAGAGCGGACGCGGTGTTCCCTGCCGCCCAGATCTTGACCCGGCATGGAATAAACTGACCCGCTACTTCCAATCCATTTTCCGTCAGGTTCTTCGCGTGCTGGCCGACCATCACTTCCACGCCGAGCTCCTGCAGTTGCCGCAAGGCACTGGCGGAAAGATCCTCGGGAAAACCGCCCAGCACGCGGTCGCCGCCTTCGACCAGGATGACCCGCGCGTCCGACGGATTGATGTGCCGGAAGTCGGCCGCCAGGGTGAAGCGCGCGATTTCCGCAATCGCGCCCGCCAGTTCCACGCCAGTCGGCCCGCCCCCGATGATGACAAACGTCATGGCCGCCCGGCGGGCCGCTTCGTCCTGGATCCGGTCGGCGAACTCGAATGCCAGGAGCAGCCGGCGCCGGATCTCGACCGCGTCTTCGAGACTTTTCAGCCCGGGCGCGAGCTTTTCCCATTCGTCTTTTCCGAAATACGAATGCCGGGCGCCGCTGGCGACGATCAGGTAATCGTAGGGAATCTCGCGATCCGTCGTCATCACCTTCCGGGCATGGACGTCGATCGACTGCACCTCCGCGAGCATCACATCCACGTTTTCAAACTTGCTCACGACACTGCGGATCGGGGCCGCGATATCCGCCGGCGACAACGCTGCCGTCGCCACCTGGTAAAGGAGCGGCTGGAAAAGGTGGTAATTGGTGCGGTCGATCACGACCAGCTCGACAGGCTCACATGCGAGCACCTTGGCCGCCTCGAGACCGCCGAAGCCGCCGCCGATGATGACTACGCGCGGTTTCTTCGACTCGCTTTCCATTCGGTAACGGTCAGCGGAAGCACGTGTGCGCGCGAGTGATTTTCACCGTGCCGCCAACCAACCCTGACCCCTCACGCGCCGGCCGGTGGCATGAACTCAATGTTGGACGCGCGGCGTTCAGCATTGCACCTTCTGCTCCTTCGAAGCCATGCGCATTCTCTCCGGCATCCAGTCCAGCGGCATTCTGCATGTCGGAAACTACTTCGGCATGATGCAGCCGGCGATTGCGTTGCAAGCCGAAGGCGAGGCATTCTATTTCATCGCGGATTATCACGCTCTGACGAGCATTCATGACCCGGTGGCATTAAGCGAAAATAGCCGCCGCGTCGCGCTCGACTTTCTCGCCTGCGGACTCGACCCGGAGCGGTGCGCATTCTTCCGCCAATCGGATGTACCGCAGGTGACGGAGCTGGCGTGGATTCTTTCTACCGTCGCGCCGATGGGACTGCTCGAGCGTTGCCACTCCTACAAGGACAAGGCGGCGCGCGGCATGGCGGCGTCGGCCGGGCTCTTCACCTATCCGGTGCTGATGGCGGCAGATATCCTGATCTACGACAGCGACGTCGTACCGGTGGGCAAGGACCAGAAACAGCACATCGAGGTGACACGCGACCTCGCCGTGAAGATGAACGAGACCTACGGGCCGATTTTCAAGCTACCGGAGCCGCGCATCAAAGCGGCGACCGAGACGGTGCCGGGGCTCGACGGCCAGAAGATGAGCAAGAGCTACGGCAACACGATCGATATCTTCGGCGACGAAAAGGAAACGCGGAAGCGGATCATGAGCATCGTAACTGACTCGACGCCGGTCGAGGCGCCGAAGAATGCCGAAGCGTCTGCAATCTTCCAGCTCTACTCGTTGGTCGCGAGCGCCGAAGAGACGGCCGCGATGCGGGAAGCGTTCGCGCGCGGCGGGACCGGCTACGGTGAATTCAAGAAGCTGCTCTTTGAGCGGCTCTGGGAGTTTTTCGCCCCGATGCGCGCGCGCCGGACCGAACTGGTGACGCAAACGGACTACATCGAACAAGTCCTGGCCCGCGGCGCGGAACGGGCCAACGCCGCCGCCGACGAAGTGATGGAGCGCGTGCGTGCGGCGGTCGGGCTACGCTAGCCGATGGCCCTCGTGCGCATCCGCGTCCTGCCGAATGCGCGAGCGGATGAGATCGCCGGCGAACATGCGGGAGCGGTAAAGGTGCGATTGCGCGCGCCCGCCGTGGAGGGGAAGGCCAACGCGGCGCTACTGGCTTTTCTGGCCACTGCGCTCCAGGTTCCACGGCGCGCAGTAACACTGGAGCGGGCTACCAAATCGCGTGAGAGCTGGTCCGCGTGGAGGGTGTCGAGGAAGACGAGATTCGGCGGCGGCTGCACCTTTCCTAAACGTGGGAGGCGCTTGATCCGTTGACGGAGGGCTCCCGCCGGCGCCAGCGCCGTCAGGCGGGCGCCATCACGCGGGCCTCGCCGTTTGGCTTTAGCTCCGCGAAGACGAGACGGCCGGTGGCAGTCTGCAGCGCGCTCGAGATCACCACTTTGGCGGTTGTACCGAGCCGCGGCCGCGCGTGATTGACCACAATCATGGTCCCGTCGGCAAGATAACCGACGGCCTGGTGCGGATCGCGACCCTCCTTGATCAGATTGAGCTCAATTTCATCGCCGGCCACCACGGTCGGTCGGAGCGCATGCGCGAGATCCGCGAGATTGAGCGCGGGAACCTGCTGCAGCCGCGCCACCTGACAGAGCGCGTTGTCGTTCGTCAGCAATCGGGCCTGCAGCAGCTTGGCGATACGGACGAGGCGCGCATCGGTGGGCTGGTCGATTTCGCCGCCGCTCTCGTGGATCGTAATCTCGATTTCACGCGTTTGCTGCAGCTGATTCAAGATTTCGAGTCCGCGCCGGCCGCGCTCGCGTTTCATGGGATCGCGGGCATCAGCCAGTGTTTGCAATTCCCCGAGAACAAACCGCGGCACGATCAACGAGCGGCTAAGAAACCCCGTGCCGCAGAGCTCGGCGATCCGGCCATCGATGATGACGTTGCTATCGACGACGAGCGGCTCGTGCTGGGTCGTCTCGCGGGTAAAACGCACATACGGAATGATGAGCGCGAATTCGTCGCGGTTGCTGCGCATGGCGAGCATCATGCCGAGATAGCCAAACGTGCAGTAAACGACGAGGCGCACGGCCCATTGCGTTCCCTCCGGCTGGAAATGCAACAGATCCGAGGCCATCAGCAGGCTCGCGAAGAGAACCCCAAGCAACAGCCCGAAGGTGGCCGAAGAAAACGCCCGCAGGGACAGGCCCTTCAGGAGCCGATCAATCAGGACCACGACCAGCCCGAAAGCGAACCCCAGCAGGACGCCGGGCAACAGATCATCGCGCACCTCGTTGCCGACGAGACCGCCGATCGTTCCACAGAAGGTGATGAACAGTCCGCGCAGCAGATTGACGGTCAGCAGCGGAGTCATCAGCGTCGGCGCGGCGGTTGGGCCGCAGGCTCCTGCGATCGCGCCGGGGTGGCGCGTGCCTCCGCTTTCGCGGCACTATCCCGGTAAAAGAGCACTCCGTGCGCACGCATGTTGCTGACTAATGCCTGCAAGTCTCGGGCCAGTTCCCCGTTGTTGATCAAATTTGCCAGAAGTCCGTTTCCGGTCCGCGCTTTTGCGAACAAGGCCGTGGCCGCGGCGATGGTTTTGCGCGCATCGCCCAGCGCCAGCTGCAGGTCGTCGGCCGCCTTTTTGGCAGAGCCCATGGTCGCGTCCGCCTTCTCCAGGACGCCGTCGATCTTCTTCACGGACTCCGCCAGCGAGCCGCTGGTCTGGTTCAGTTGCTCGAGGGTGGACTTGAGGTTCTCCATGTTGGTCGCGGAGAGGGTCTGCTCGTTCAGGCGCGTGAAGGTGCCGTTGATGTTCTGCACGGTATCGCGCAGGTCCTTGACCAGAAGCCCGCCCTCTCGCGTGAGATCGTCCATCCCCGTCTCGCGCGCGCCGGCGATCTCCGCCCCGGGCGACAAGAACCCGGTGGGCTGCTCCGACGGGACGGCGATGGCAACGAATCGATCTCCCAGCAGGCCCGAGCTGCCGATCGTGAACCGGCTGCCGGCAGGGATCTTGATGTGCCCGTGGATGCGCAGCGGCACCACCACCCCGGGACCGTCGGGCGCGATGCGTATGCTGCCGCCCACCCGGCCGACCTTGGCGCCAGACATCAACACCTCCGAGTTATTCAGGAGCCCGCTCGCATCGGGGAAGCGCACGGTGAGGTTGTAGTAGGTCTTGAAACCTTCGCCCAGGCGACCGAACTGCACCACGAGCGCCGCCAGGACCGAGAATCCGACAAACACAAACAGGCCGACTTTGAATTCGACGCCCTTACTTCGTTCGTTCATTTCGACTTTCTTGCCGCCGAGTTGATGACGCGGATGAGTTTACCACGGTTCTGCCGACCGCTACACCACGCTCGCGCGCCCCAGCAGAAAATCCTGCACCAGGCGATCCGGCGATTGCTGCAACTCCGCCGGCGTGCCGCGAATGTAGATCCGCCCCTCGTGCAGATACGCAATCTGGTCGCCGATGTGAAACGCGCTCTTCATATCGTGGGTGACCACGATGCTGGTCACCTGATAACGCTGCTGCAGGCGACGGATCAAGTGGTTAATGCTATCGGAAACCACCGGATCCAGACCCGAGGTCGGCTCGTCGTAGAGAATGCAGGACGGCCGCCGGACAATGGCGCGCGCGAGGCCCACGCGCTTTTTCATTCCGCCACTCAGGTTCACCGGCATCTTTTCCTGCTGGCCTTCCAGCTCGACCACTTCGAGCACCTCGTGCACAGCCGCTCGGACGACTTCCGGGTCGCGTTCGCCCGCTTCCCAGAGAGGAAACGCGATGTTCTCCTCCACCGTCATCGAATCGAAGAGCGCGGCGCCCTGAAACAAAATGCCAACCTTGCGGCGAATGGCCGCCAGCTTGCGTTCGCTCAGCCCAACAATGTTCTCGCCATCGACCCAGATCTCGCCCGCATCGGGCAGCATCAGGCCGATTAGATGCTTGAGCAGCACGCTCTTGCCGCCGCCGCTGCGGCCGATAATCACGGCGGTCTCACCTCGTCGCACCTCGAGATCGATGCCACGCAACACCTCCTGTTCGCCCAGCCTCTTCTGCAGGCCCCGCACCCCGATCATCGGGCCGCCGTTCGGGGTCGCCAGGGAAGCGGCGAGGGACTGCGCAGTGGGCGGCTCGTCTATCATCACCGTGCTCGAATCGTTACTCGGAAACGGCTTCAACCCGCCGGATAAACGATGTTCAACGCCATCGTGAGGAAGAAATTGAGCACCAGAATAATGAGCGACGCCTCCACCACCGCGCTGGTGGTCGCCTGCCCCACCCCGACGGCGCCTTCGCGAGCGGTCAGACCTTTGTAACAGGCGATGAAGACGATCACGATCGCGAAACAGAACGCCTTGGTTAGCGACATGACAATGTCACCCATTAGCGTCCAGCGAACCATATTGGCGACGTAGTAGGGCCCGTTCACGTTCAGTAATCCGACGCCGATCGCGTACCCGGCGAAGATCCCCACGCCCACACACTCCGCCACCAGCAGCGGCATCGACACCATCATGCCGAGCACACGCGGCACGACCAGGTAGTCGATCGGATGGACCGCGAGCGCCCGCAGCGCATCAATTTGCTCGGTGACTTTCATCGTGCCGATCTCCGCCGACATCGCGGCGCCGACGCGGCCCGTCACCATCAACGCCGTGAGCACCGGACCGAGTTCCCGAAACAGGGAGACCGAGACCACCGCCCCCACCGCCGAACCCATTCCGAGGTTGTTAAACTGAAAGTAGGTCTGGGCCGCAAAAACCGCTCCGGTGAATCCGCCGGTGACGACTACCACCAACTGCGAGCGGAGCCCGATCTCC
Organism: uncultured Verrucomicrobiae bacterium; assembly: GCA_963844275.1. Taxonomy (GTDB): domain Bacteria; phylum Verrucomicrobiota; class Verrucomicrobiia; order Chthoniobacterales; family UBA10450; genus JACCTI01. The sequence goes on along the minus strand of CAWJNS010000010.1, from coordinate 928,060 downwards.
ACAATCTGCTGCATGAACAAACGCCAGCGAATCCTCTGGCTCACGATGGAGGTAAAGGTCTCCGCCATCAGCATCACGACGTCGCCGATATAAACCATCAACGCCACCACACGGGCGCCGAACGCCGTGATGATGCCCCTCATCGGGTGGCCCCGTCACGCTCGGCTGTCATCCTGACTCCGATGCCACCTTGCTCGGCGCCCGATTCACGGGAGATGCTCCCCCACACCTCACGGGGCAAGATCACGGCGCGAGCAGCTGCGTCTTGCTCTTCGGGCGCAGCTCACTCGGGATGGCCCCGACGAAGCGCGGATCAAGGTCAAGATTTCGAAAAATCGAGCGCACCTCACGGAATGTCACGGTCGGTTCATCCAGCTCGAGGTAAACGAGATCGTGGTTTCCATCCACCTTGTAGCGCAATCCGTCGATCGTTTGCAGCACCTGGTCCAGTTCGAGGATCTTGTTCAGATCGCGGACGCCAGCGGCATACACTTCCAGTTCGAGCATCAGCCGCGAATCTAGGAGCAGCCGCCCGGGGCGCAAGTCTCCAGCCGTCCGCCGGTCGGAAACTTGCGCCACGGCGAAATTGCGCCCCCGAGCGGTCTGCGATACATGGAAGCTTGGTCCTGAACATGAAAGCCTCGCTCCGTTCTCTCCTCCCGCTCAAGATTCTCGCTCTCGCCATCCTCCTTGGCGGCTGCGCCGGTCCGCCGCAGGGCATTCAATCAACGCGCGGCCCCGCCGCCACCTCCGCGTCGGTCGCGAGTGAACCGCCCGGCGATTACTACATCGGACGGCGCTACTACAAGCCGGTCTACAAGTTCTGGGGCTACGTCCGCAAACCGGGGCAGCCGTGGAGCAGCGCGCAGCTTGTGATGCTGAACGAGAAGCAGAAGCTCGCGCCCGATCGCGAGGTCCGGCAATTCGGCAGCGACAACGGCTACGAATACAAGCTCTACGGCGAATTCAGCGGCGACAAGGTTTACGAGCCGGCGAGCAACGGGATTTACCCGGAGTTCGTCCTCAAGAACATCGAACTGATCTCGCGCAACCCGCCGCCGATTTTCCGCAGTCAGGTGAACGCGCGCGCCCAGGCCGGGCTCAAGCCGCTGACCATTGAGCGACCCGAATAGCGCCGCGTCCGGCGCGCGGAAGAAGGACTTCCTCGCCGGGGAATTCTTCCGTTTTCTGGAAGTGGAGCGTAACGCCTCGCCGCGCACCGTGAGCGCCTACCAGAAGGCGCTGACCGCTTTCCGAGCGACGAATGCGGTGCCGTGGAAGGAGTGCACGGCCGACGATTTCCGCGATTACCTCTTCAGCGCCATGAAGAAGAGGCAGGCACGCTCCTACATTCGGCTGCAGTTCTCGGCTTTCCGCACCTTTTACCGTTTTCTGGTCGAGCGGCACGCACTCGCGCGCGATCCGGTCCGCGAACTCGAATTGCCGAAAGCGGAAAAGAAGCTGCCGCTGGTGCTGACGCGGTCACAGATCGATGAGCTGCTGACGGCGCCGCTGCGCGTCCCGAAGGAACCTCGCTCGCCGGCGTGGATGCCCCTCCGCGATGCGGCCGTGATGGAGTTCTTCTACAGCAGCGGTTTGCGTCTCAGCGAGCTGGCGTCGCTCAACGTCGCGGACGTCGATGTTTACACGGAATCGGTCCGGGTTCTCGGCAAAGGCAGAAAGGAACGCGTCTGTCCGGTGGGCGCACCGGCGCTGGAGGCGGTGTCGCGTTATCGCGCGCGGGCGAACGTGCAAAGCGGGCCGTTGTTCATCAACAAATCACGCCAACGCCTTTCGCCGCGCTCGATCTGGCTGATTTTGAAACGCTATCTTCGTCATACTTCGATCCCGATTTCTCTCAGCCCCCACAAACTGCGCCATAGCTTTGCCACCCATTTGCTCGATGGCGGGGCCGATCTGCGCAGCGTGCAGGCGTTGCTCGGCCACGCCAGTCTGTCGACGACGCAGATCTATACACATGTCACGGTGGAGCGATTGAAACGCGCCTACGACGACGCCCACCCGCGAGCTTGAGCAGCGGCCAATCGCGGGATTAATCGACGCGACCCTTTCACTCGGATGCACGGCCACGATGAATCACCCCGGACTCCCGGGAAGCGCGTTCTCGGCCTCGAAGGTGGCGGGACCAAGACCGAATGGGCGCTGTTGGCGGCAGATGGCACGATTATCGAAGGCGGCCTCCTTCCCCCGGCGAATTTGCGGCTCATCAGCGACGATGCGCTCCTCCGCATGTTCGACGCCCTGCCGGCGGAGTCGACCCATGTCGGAATTTTCCTCGCCGGGTGTGCGAACGAGTCCGACCGGACACGATTGCGCGAACTTGTGCAATACCGCTGGCCCTGTGCGCAGATCGCGGTCGGCAGCGATCGCGCGTCGGGCTTTGCGACCGCTTTCGGCGCCGGTGACGGCATCACCGTGATCGCCGGGACCGGCTCGGCGGTCACGGGCCGGCTCGGCAGATTAACCGAAAAGGCTGGCGGCTGGGGCCAGCTTCTGGGCGACAAAGGCGGCGGCTACAACCTCGCCGTGCAGGCGCTGCGGCGGGTGCTCTCCGATTACGATCTCGACCAGCGAGTCGATCCGCTGGGGCAAAGCATCCTGCGCACGCTTTGCTTGAACAAACTCGATGACTTGGTCGCGTGGGCCTCGAATGCCGACAAAATGGCGGTCGCCAAACTGGCTCCAGTGGTGTTCGAAGCGGCCAATCACGGCCACAAAGAAATGCTGAGCGCGGTCCAAAGCGGCGCGCAGACGCTGGCAGCCCTCACCGCCGCGGTCGCGCAGCGGCTCGGCCTCGACCAGCCGCAGGTCGGACTCACGGGGGGCTTGTTCATCCATCACCCCGTTTACGGTGATTTGTACCGCGATTCCCTCCGGCAAATCGTGCCGGGTGCAAGAGTGAGCGTGTGCGCGCGCTCGGGCGCGTTGGGCGCGGCGTGGCTGGCTGCCCGCGATCTGCCACCGCCATCGGAACCGGAATCCGGACAAGGCATATCAGATCCTAACGCCTCCGAGCTGGATGATCTGGCGGAAGCCATGACCGAGCAACGCAACGCACGATCCGCACAGCTCGACAAGCTTGCGACGGGCGAACTCGTCGATCTGTTCGTGAGCGAGGAAATCCGCGTGAGCGAAGCCCTCGCCGCCGCGCGCCCACAACTCGTGGCCGCGGTGGAAATTGCGAGCCACGCCCTGCAACACGGCGGCCGGCTCCTCTATCTCGGCGCCGGAACCAGCGGCCGGCTCGGCGTCCTCGATGCCAGTGAAATTCCGCCGACGTTCGGGACGGCTCCGGATCTGGTGCAGGGCATCATCGCGGGTGGGGTCACCGCTTTGCACTCCGCCGTCGAAGGAGCCGAGGATCAGGCCGAAGCGGGCGTCCTCGCGATGACGGAACGGGGCGTGAGCGAGCACGACGTCGTGTGCGGCATCACGGCGAGCGGGCGGACACCGTTTGTGCTGGGAGCGCTGCGACGCGCGAAGGCACTCGGCGCGAAGACCATTCTCCTCACCTGCAACGGGTCGCGCCGCCGAAGCGAAGATGACGCTTGGGATGTCGAAATCGACGTGCCGACAGGCGCGGAACTCGTCACCGGTTCGACCCGCTTGAAGGCCGGCACCGCGACCAAGGTCGCGCTCAACATCATCTCCACCTGCAGCATGATTCGCCTCGGCAAGGTGCGCGAAAATTTGATGGTCGATCTGAATGCCTCGAACAAGAAGTTGCGCGCCCGCGCGATTCGCCTCGTCAGCCAGGTGCGCGACTGCGCGCCCCAAGACGCGCGCGCCCTGCTGGAGCAGAATGGCTGGAGCGTCCGGGCCGCGATTTCCGCGTGACTGCGTCCCGCGTCAGCTTGCGCTCGCCGTTTCGCTGCCTTGTGGCTCGGTGACGCGGAACGCGAGCTTGCCGTCCGCGGCGGAGGCATGCACCACGTCGCCGGCCTTGATGTTCCCGCGCAGCAGCTCTTCCGCGAACGGATCTTCGAGATAACGCTCGACCGCGCGGCGCATCGGCCGCGCGCCGTATTGCGGATCGTATCCCTTCTCGATGAGCAACTCCTTGGCCGACTGATCGAGCTCGATCTGCACTTCCTTTTCCTTGATCCGGCCGAACACCTTTGCGACTTCGAGTTCGACGATCTGAAGCAGATCCGGCCGGGAGAGCTGGTGGAAAACGATGATGTCGTCGAGGCGATTGATGAACTCCGGCTTGAAGGCTTTCCGCGCTTCTTCCATCAAGCGATCCCGCATCACGTCGTATTCATGTTCGCCGACCGGCTTGGTCGCACCGAAGCCCATCGTGGTCTGCTTCTTCAACGTCTCCGCCCCGACGTTCGAGGTCATGATGATGATCGTGTTCCGGAAATCGATCTTCCGGCCCAGCGAATCGGTCACCTTGCCTTCCTCCAGGATCTGGAGGAGCAGATGCATGACGTCGGGGTGCGCCTTTTCGATTTCGTCGAACAGCACGACCGAATAGGGACGCCGCCGCACCGCCTCGGAGAGCTGGCCGCCTTCCTCGTAACCGACATAGCCCGGAGGCGAGCCGATCAAGCGCGAGGCGGTGAACTTCTCCATGTACTCCGACATGTCGATCTGGATGAGCGCGTCGCGATCGCCGAACATAAATTCGGCCAGCGTCTGCGCGAGGAACGTCTTACCGACACCGGTCGGGCCGAGGAACATGAACGAGCCGATCGGCCGGCGTGGATCCTTGAGATCGGCGCGGCAGCGGCGGAGCGCCTTCGAGATCGCCACGACCGGCTTCGTCCTGGCCGATGACCTTGCCCTTCAGCTCGCCTTCCATCGCGAGGAGCTTCTCGGTTTCCTTCTGCTCCATCTTCTGGAGCGGAACGCCGGTCATCTTCGAGATGATGTTCATCATGTCGTCGTCGGTGACGAGGACTTCCTTCTCTTCGCGCTGCTCCCGCCATTGCGCGAGGATCCCCTCGAGCTTGTCCTTGGCCTGCTTCTCCTTGTCGCGGAGCGCGGCGGCTTTTTCGAAATCCTGCGCCTTGATCGCCGCTTCCTTTGTCGACGCGAATCTCCTCGATCTCGTGCTCGATCTCCTTCACGTCCGGCGGACGCGTCATGGCGCCGATGCGCGCGCGCGCGCCGGCTTCGTCCATGACGTCGATCGCCTTGTCCGGCAGGAAGCGGCCGGTGATGTAACGGTCGGAAAGCTTCACCGCCACCTCGAGCGCTTCGTCGGTGAGCTTCGCCTTGTGGTGCGCCTCGTACTTCGGGCGCAGACCCTTCAGGATCAGAATCGCTTCCTCCACAGTCGGCGCCTCGACCTTCACCGTCTGGAAACGGCGCTCGAGCGCGGCGTCCTTCTCGATGTACTTGCGGTACTCGTTCAGCGTCGTCGCGCCGACGCACTGCAGTTCCCCGCGGCTGAGCGCCGGCTTGATGATGTTCGAAGCGTCCATCGCGCCTTCCGCGGAACCGGCGCCGACGATGGTGTGCAGCTCGTCGATGAAGAGGATGACGTTCTTGGCGCGACGGATCTCGTCCATGACCGCCTTGATCCGCTCTTCGAACTGGCCGCGGTATTTCGTGCCGGCGACCATGAGCGCGAGGTCGAGGGTGATGACTTTCTTGTCGCGCAAGAGTTCCGGCACGTTGCCGTTCGCGATCTCCTGCGCGAGACCTTCGACGATCGCGGTCTTGCCGACGCCGGCTTCGCCGATGAGCACCGGATTGTTCTTCGTGCGGCGGCAGAGCACCTGAATGACGCGCTCGATTTCGTTGTCCCGGCCGATCACCGGATCGATTTCGCCTTTCTTCGCGAGTTCGGTGAGGTCGCGGCCAAAGGCGCGCAGCGCCGGCGTCTTGACGTCCTTCTTGCCGCCGATCGGCTCCCCACCGCCGCCGCCTTCCTGCTCTGACTCCGGCGGAGTGAAATTCGGATCGAGCTCCTTGAGGATTTCGTTCCGGGTGCGCTCGATGTCGACTTCGAGGCTCTTAAGACGCGGGCCGCGACGCCTTCGCCTTCGCGCAGCAAGCCGAGCAGGATGTGCTCGGTGCCGACGTAGGAATGGTTGAGCGTCTTCGCTTCCTTGCCGGCGAGCGCGAGCACCTTCTTCACGCGCGGCGTGTACGGGATGTTGCCGACCATCTTCGTCTCCGGACCGGAGCCGACCTGTTTCTCGACTTCCATCCGCACCGTCTCGAGATCGAGCCCCATCTTCTGCAGGACGTTGACCGCCACGCCCTGCCCGAGCTTGATCAGCCCGAGCAGCAGGTGCTCGGTGCCGACGTAGTTGTGGTTGAAGCGGTCCGCTTCTTTCCGAGCGAGCGCCAGAACCTGCTGCGCGCGCGGCGTAAAATTGTTCATTGATTTGGAGGCTCGGAGGTTGAGCCGTTGCCCGTCGCCTCCCGCGCCACTTTACTAATATCAGGTTTGGGGAAAACTCGCAAACGGTCGCGGATGATTTGGGCCCGCAATTCGTCGCGCTCCTCCGCGTTTAGCTTCTGCTGCGAGCTCTTCTGCAGGTGGGCCGGCTGGGTGTCGATAAACAGCTCGTCGATCGGCAGACGGCGGTCTTCCGGGAAGGCGCCGAGGTCGACGCCGAGCTTGATGATCGAGAGAAGATTGAGCGCCTCCTTCGAGGTCATCGCGTGCGCGAACGTCAGCACGCCGTAGGCGCGGCCGATCTGGTCCCAGAGCGTGTTGGATTTCTTCTGGATCAACATCTGCCGCGCGTCGTGTTCCTTCTCGATGATCGTCTCGATCACTTTGCTGAGGCGGCTGATGATCTCCTCCTCCTTTTCGCCCAGCGTCGTCTGGTTCGAGATCTGGAAGAGATTGCCCATCGCCTCGGTGCCTTCGCCATAAAGTCCGCGCACCGCGAGCCCGATCTTGTTCACGGCCTGGATGACCTGGTTGATCATCTCGCTCAGGACCAGCCCGGGCAGATGCAACATCGCCGAGGCGCGCATCCCGGTGCCGACGTTCGTCGGGCAGGCGGTCAGATAACCAAGCCGCGAATCGTAAGCGAAATCGAGCTTGGCCTCGAGCGCGCTGTCCACTTTGTCGACCAGCTTGAAGGCGTTCTTCAGCTGCAACCCGGAGCGGATCGATTGCATCCGCAGATGATCCTCCTCGTTGACCATGATGCTGAGCGTCTGCCGGCGATTCATGACCACGGCGCTGCCCACGCTCTTCGCCGCGTGCTCGCGGCTGATCAGGTGCCGCTCCACCAGCACCTGCTTCTCGAGCGCGGAAAGATCCTGGAGCAGCTCCGAGACGGAATCCTGCATCTCGGGGAGCTCCTCCACCCGCGGCTTGATCAACTCCAGCACCTGCGTGCGCTCCGCCTTCTTGGCCCAGCCGGGGAAGGCGCGCTGGCGCAGATTGCGCGCCAGGCGGACCCGGCTGCTGACCACGATCTGGTGGTGCGGACCCTCGCCCCGCAGCCACTCGCCACCGCCGGCAATGAATTGCGCGAACTTCATGTCAGTTTGGCCGCGAGTTGGTTTTCCAGTTGCCGATCTGGTCGCGCAATGAGGCCGCGGTCTCGTAGTTTTCGTCCGCGACCGCCTTCTGCAAATCATGGGCCAGGGTGCGCATGCGATCGCTCAATTCCATTTCGCGATGCGCCCGCTGCGGCAGTTTGCCGACGTGCTCAGTCCCCTTGTGCATCGCCTTGAGCAGGCTGCTGAGGCCTTCCGCGAAAGTGCCATAGCAGGCGCTGCAGCCGAGCCGTCCCGTCTTCTTGAAATCCGCCTGGGTAAAACCGCAGACGGCGCACTTCTCGACCGGCGCGCCCTTTTCGATTTCCTCGGCGGCGCCAATCCCGAGCAGCAGATCCGCCAGGGCGAACCCGGTGGGATCCTGCACCCCCTTTTCCTTCGAGCAGGCGTCGCACAGGTTCACCTTCTGCATCTTCCCTTCGAGGATCTGCGTCAGGAAAACCGTCGCGTCATTGCATTTGCAAACGTCGCACAACATCGCTCTTAGTTAGACCTCCGAAGATCGGAATCATTCAACCGGCTTTTTTAGCACCTTTTGCGCCGGACGCGACACCCTGCTTAGGAATAGATCGGCGTCCCGCCGCCGCGCACAACTCGCGGAAGCGCGCAATCATTCGCGTGCTGATTTCACCGGGCTTGCCGGTGCCAATCACGCGCCCGTCGGCCTTGATCACCGGAATGACCTCCGCCGCGGTGCCCGTCAGAAAACATTCATCCGCCACAAACACATCGTGCCGGGTGATGTCTGCTTCGGAAATCTTGATCCCGAGTTCCGCCGCGATCTCGAAGACGACCGAGCGCGTGATGCCACGCAACGCCCCCGCGGAAATCGGCGGCGTGAAGATTTGGCCTTTCTTGATGATGAAGATGTTGTCGGCGGTGCACTCGGCCACATTGCCCGCGTCGTTCAACATCAAGCGCCTCGTCCGCGCCCGCGAGGTTCGCCTCGATCCGCGCCATGACGTTGTTCAGGTAATTCAACGACTTAACCGCGGGGTTGAGTGTGGCCGCACCGCACCGGCGGGTCGCGCAGGTCACGATCGTGAGCCCGTTGCGATACATTTCTTCGGGATAAAGCGCGATCGTCGCCGCGATGATGATCACCGTCGGACGCTTACATTGCACCGGGTTCAATCCCAGATTGCCGACGCCGCGCGTGACGATCTGCCGGATGTAGCCATCGCGCAGGCCATTGCGCCGGATCGTCTCGAGCAGTGCTTCCGTCATCTCCTGCCTCGACATCGGGATCTCGAGGCAAATGGAGCGCGCCGAATCCCATAAGCGATCGTGATGTTCCTCGAGGCGAAACACCTGGCCATTGTAAAATCGAATGCCTTCGAAGATGCCGTCGCCGTAGAGCAGGCCGTGATCGAAGACGGAAACTTTCGCCTCCGCTTCCGGCAAGAACTCGCCATCGATGTAGATAGTCGACTGCTTCGACGCGGCGCTGGCCGCCGGCCGCGATTCGCGAGCAGGCTTGACCGCTGCGTTCGGGGAAGCGCTGCTCGTCTGCGGTTTCTCCACCACCATCGTGTCGGCGTCAGTCGTATTGGTAGGCACGCAAAAACGTCGGCCGTCCAGCAGGCAATTCAAGCAGCAAATCACTCGCCTAGCGCCACGTGGGCAAGGCGTTGAGCAGCGTCACGTCGGAAGATTTGTGGCCGAGCCCGCGGCGATTTACGCCAATACGCCGTCCACGATTCGCAGTTCGCGATCGCCACGCGCAGCCAGACGGCTGTCGTGCGTGACAACGAGCAACGTCTTCTGGCGATCGCGGGCGAGATTCAACAGCAGGTCAATGATCGCGTCGCCGGTTTTCGAATCGAGGTTGCCGGTCGGCTCGTCGGCGAAGATAATGTCGGGATCGTTGGTCAGCGCGCGCGCGATCGCGACCCGCTGTTGTTCGCCGCCCGACAATTCGGCCGGCAGATGATGCAACCGGTCGGCGAGGCCGACATCCCGCAGGCTGGCTTCCGCCGCTCCACGATCCATCCGGCCGCCGATCATCCCAGGCAGCGTGACGTTCTCGAGCGCCGTCAGTTCCGGCAGGAGAAAATAGCCCTGGAACACAAACCCCATCTTCTCGTTCCGCAGCCGGGACTGGGAGGCCACACTGCCGGTGTAGAGCCTCCGCCCTTCAAATTCTACCGTCCCCGATTCCGGCCGCTCCAGGCCTGCGAGGGTGTAGAGCAGCGTCGTTTTCCCCGCTCCCGAGGCGCCAACCAGAAATACCGCTTCGCCTTCTTGAATATCGAGCGAAATGCCTCGCAACACTTCGATCCGCCGCGAGCCGATGCGAAAGGAACGCTGCAAGTCGCGCGCCAGTAGTTGTGCCTCAGCCATGCGGCGTCAGCATTCGCCACGTCGGGCGCGCTGGCAATGCCCGGCCTTCCAGGAGGTCGCCGGCGGGAAAAAGAGGGACGCCCCGCGGCGTCCCTCCGGATTGATCTAGCTCATCCCAAGCGCATAGAGCGTCGCTTCGTCGGCGGCGCCGGTCACCGGGAGACCTGTACTCGCTTTGGAAGCCGCGCAGCGCGCTCCGTGTCATCGGGCCGAAGAGTCCGTCAACGCTCCCGCGATAGTATCCGAGATTCCGCAGCTGTGACTGCGCCTCGCGCAAAACCTGATCGGGCGGCAAACCGTGATACGCATAGACTGGAATGTCATAGGTATAGCGTGAGTATGCGGAATCGTAGCCCCACGCCGGATACCAGTAGCCGTTGTTAATGTAATAATATCCGCCGTTCACCAGCTCGAATCGGTTATAACGCTGGCTCCAATAATCACGGGAGCGATATTCCCGGCTATAGCCCTGCAACACGTCGTTATAGCTGCGGCCGCTAAAACTTCGCACGCGGGTCTCGATCTGCGGCGCAACTGCGCGCGCGCCTTTCGGCAGCCGGGCCGACGTGACCGTCGTCTGCTGGTAATTTACTTTGGCCCGGCCATGCCGCGGCTTGGCCACCTGGTATTCCACGACCGCCGGTCCGCCACCGTGCTTCTCGGGTTTCACCTTCGGTCCATTCCCATGACCCGGTTGAACCTGGGCCTGCGCCACGGAACCCTTCTTGCCCTTTTTATTTCCGTGCTTATTTCCCTGGGCCCCGGCTGTTCCGGCGAGCACCAAACTCATAGCCATTCCAAGCACCAAGACTCGTCTGATCGTGTTTCTCTTCATAGTGGGTTAGAAGCGCCGGCCGCCTCCCTTATTCAATGTTTCCGTAATTAGTCGCGCCGGCGAGAGACCGGACCTCTGATAAGGAATCGGCCCGCGATGTGTCAGTGGCCGCGCCACCACGCCGGCGGCAGTGCTCTTGCGCCAGGACAGGCGCGAGCGCCACCGGGTCAGAATTTGTCCAAACGCAGCCGTCCGCTGCTACTCAAAACCGAGCGCGCTGAGCGTTGACTCATCGATCTCACCGCTGACTGGCAGACCGTTGTCGCGTTGAAAATTCAGGAGCGCGCGGCGAGTCATCTCCCCGTATTCGCCATCGATCTCGTCCTCGTAGTAACCGCGCCGCTGCAATTCTTGCTGCACCTGGGCGATGACATCGCCCGGCGCCAGATCACCGTACGCGTAGAGCGGCGCTTCATACGTGTAGGTGCTGTAGTAGGGATCGTATCCGTAGGCCGGGTACCAGTAACCCGACGTCCAATAGTAGTAGCCGCCGCCAAACAGCGCGAAGCGGTTGTAGTGACTCCTCCACCAATCGCGGTGCCGATGGTGGCGGTTCCTCCAATCGTGGTGCTGGTGATTGCGCCAGCGGCCGTCGGAGCCGCTCCAGTTCCCGGAGAATCGACGTCCCCGCCAGTTGTTGTTCTCCGCGCTGCCGCCGGACCAGTTGCCACCGCCACGCCGATTGCGCCAATCCTGGTTCTCACCGTCACCGTTCGCGGCTGTGCCGCCACCACCGCGGCGGTTCTGCCAATCCGATGCGCCGCCGGAGTTCCCCCCGCCCCGCGGGCCCCAGTCATTCCGGCCGCTGCCGCCACGGCCTCCGGTCCAGGCGCGTGGTTGCCCGGGATCTGCAGGACTGACGTCTGCGGGTGGCTGCACCGCATTGCCGGTTCCATTGCCAGTCGACGGCGGCGCCACGACCGTCGGCTGGGTCCAGCGGCGCCCGCCATTGCTACCGCGCGACCGGGAACCGTCCGATGGCGGGACAGCGCCTGGGTTGAAGGTGTTGCGTGGAGTAGAGGAATACACTCGCGGGTTGGAGGAATTCACTCTGGGATTCGAGGAATACACGCGCGGATTAGCCGAATACCCCCCTCGGACCGGCGCTCTAACAGCCTGCGCCTGCGCGACCGGCCGCGGTTGCGTCCGAGCGGGTGGTGTCGCGCGGGCATGGCGCGCTGCGTTCAGTGGAACCTGCTCTCGTCAGCCGCGGGAGCGGAACTGATCAGCGCGAAGCTCAGAGCGAGGCAAAAGTTCAGCAAGGATTTCATCGTGTCTGGTGGGTTAGACCGTGCGTGCGGCTGCTTATTCAACCGCGTTCTCCGCAGTGAGTTGCGGCCGAAGTGCGGCTAGCTGCCGCTAGCGTTCTGCCGCACGGCCTCAAACAGCACGACCGCCACCGCCGTGGCGAGATTCAGGCTCCGTGTGCCGTGCATCGGAATCGTGAGCAACTGCGCCGCGTTCTCCGCCAGGAGCGATTCTGGCAGCCCTTTCGTTTCGCGGCCGAAGACAAGGAAATCACCGGGCTGGAACTTTACGTTATGGTAGGGCCGCGAGGTTTTCGTCGTGAGAAAAAAATAACGCGCCGCCGCCTGCGCCGCCCGTAGCTCCGCGAAAGAATTCCAGAGCCGCAGATCCACTTCCTTCCAATAATCGAGCCCGGCCCGCTGCAACTGACGATCGTCGATCGCGAAGCCGAGCGGCTGGACCAGGTGCAGCGTGGCCTGGGTGGCGAGACAGAGCCGGCCGACGTTGCCGGTATTCGGCGGAATCTCCGGCTCGACCAGGACAACGTTGAACATCTTGCAGCCGCAGACGCGACTACAATTTCCCCGCGACAAACTTTTCCAGCTTCACAATGTCGGCGGCGAATTTGCGGATGCCTTCCGCGGTTTTCTCGGTCGCCATCGCATTGTCGTTGACCAAATACCGGAACTTCTTCTCGTCGAGTTCAAGGCGTTCCACGTTCGCGCTCTTCGCTTTCTCCGAGTCGAGTTTGCGCTCCACCGGTCCGTCGGATTCCGCCAGTTTCTCGAGCAGATCGGGACTGATCGTGAGCAAGTCACATCCGGCCAGCTCGAGAATTTGCCCGACGTTCCGGAAGCTCGCGCCCATGACTTCAGTCTTGTGACCGAACTTCTTGTAGTAGGTGTAGATCTCCTGCACCGATTGCACGCCCGGGTCCTCCGCGCCGGCGTAATCCCGCTTGTTCGCCGCTTTATACCAATCGTAAATGCGGCCGACGAAGGGCGAGATCAACTCGATCCCCGCCTCCGCACAACGCACCGCCTGCGGAAGCGAAAACATGAGCGTCAGGTTGCAATTGATCCCCTCCTTCTCCAGGACCTCGCCCGCTTTGATTCCTTCCCAAGTGGACGCAATCTTGATCAGGATTCGCTGCCGGTCGATCCCCTGCGCCTCGTAAAGCTTAATCAGGTGCCGCGCTTTGTGGATCGTTCCCTCGACGTCGAACGAAAGCCGCGCGTCGGTTTCCGTGGAAACCCGACCGGGCACGATCTGCAAAATCTCGCAACCGAATTTGACCAACAGATGGTCAATAATGTCCTCGACCTGCGCCGCACCGGAGAAACCCGAATTCTTCCGATTCACCAGCACTTCATCCAGCAGATGGAAATACTGCTCCTTCTGCGTGGCGGAAAAAATGAGACTCGGATTGGTGGTCGCATCCCGTGGTTTGAATTCACGAATACTTTCGAAGTCACCGGTGTCCGCCACCACCGTGGTGAAGCGACGTAGTTGTTCGAGTTGGTTGAGTTTCGTTTTCGCTTTCTCGTCTGGCAGAATGGCTGTGCTCATGATTAGTGGGGGTGCGATCAAAACCCTAGGCCGCGCCCTCACGCCGCACAACCCAAACTCGCGCCCACCCACCATCGTGAACGAACTCCATTGCGACGGTGCCGTTGTCATCGCGGACGAGAGTGCGTTGACCGAACTTTGCGGGATCTCGCTGCTGGAACGGCTCCTGCGGAATCTGCAACGGCTGGGCGTGAAAAAAGCACAGGTCGTTTGTGCGAATGACACCGTCGCACGGCAGGCCTGTGCGCCGACGTGGGCGCGGAGCGACATTTCGGTCCGCACAAACCAGTTCGACCCGGCGAAGGAGGCGTTCCTGTTTCTGCATGCCGGCGTTTACCACGATGTCCGCCTGTTGAGGGCCTTGTGTGAGCAGACCAGGACAACGCTCCTAATCGACTCCGCGCCGTCTGCCGACCTGTTGCCGCTCGTAAGAGACGCCGCGTGCGCGGCGGCGCAGGTGGAACCGCAATGGTTACAGAGTCGTGCCGTGGATTTTTCGCTCTTCGCTGCGCTGCGATTCGCGGCCGCGGCCTGCGAAATTGCCGTTATCGACGTCGAGAAGCAGCCGCGCTACATCGCCGATCTGCGGCGGGCGATTCGGCCCCTCTGGTTCCCTGCCCCACGCGCCGAAAACGCGCCGAAGGCCGAGCATCTCCTGCTCGATGGGGCGCAAAACGGTACCCTCGATCTTCCCGCGAAGGCTCACGCCCCGATTGAGACGTGGCTCGTTGGGCGCCTCTGCCGGACGGCGATCACGCCAAACCAGATCACACTCTTCACGGCCATCGTCTCCGCCGTGACCGCGGTCCTCTTCGCAACCGGCCGACTAACGAGTGGCACAATCCTCGCGCTGATCGTAGGCGTGCTCGACGGTCTCGACGGTAAACTCGCGCGCGTGAAAGTTGAAACCACGCCGCTCGGCAAACGCGAACACGTGATCGATTACATGCTCGAACTCTCCTGGTGGACCGCCCTGGCCTGGCACTTTTCGGCTTATGGTCCCTTGGTCCTCTTGGTCGCCTCCGACCTGGTCGACCGCCTCGCCAAACGTGCGGTGAAAAAGAAGACGGGCCGCAATCTCGACGACGTCGCGCCGCTCGACCGTTTTGTGCGGCTGATCGGCGGCCGCCGCAACATCTACGTCTGGATGTTCGCGACGCGGCCTGGCGCTAGGCACGCCCGACCAGGCTTTTGTCGCGCTCTGCTGGTGGGGCGCCGGCACCGCTGCCGTTCACGTGCTCCGCTGGCTCTGGATCCACCAAAGCGCGCGTGTCGGCGATGATCGCCTGTCGCACTAGCGCTGGCACGCGCTTGGCGCGGGCGACGATTTCCCTGCCAATCACCTTCGCTGGATTCTCGACCAACAAGGAAGTGCTAACCGCGCAATAAACGCCGCAGCCCGCCTGGCACACCTTCTTGCGGTAGTTCGCGTGCAGATCCTCGAGCGTGATGTCCATGATGTCCTTCTCGGTTTTCACCATGCTGCATTCCCAGAATTTTCCCTGCGCCGAGACGAAGAAAAGCTTGTAGCCCGCCATGCAGGTCCACTCCGTCGGCTCACCCTCGCAGCAGGCTCAACTGGTAATCGAGGATCGCTTCATTGGTGTGAATCTTTTCGCCGTTCTGCTTCCGCTGGATCATCCACTCGATGAAGTTTTTGAGCGCTTCGGGCGAGCCACGTTGCACCCGGTAGAAGCTCTTCGGATCGGCGTGCACCAGTCGCACTTCGGTGGGGATGCCACGCGCGAGACCGGTTTCGAGCACGGCGGTTGATTCCGGCAGCGTGTCGTGACAAAGCACGCCGGTGATGTGGAGGCTGATTTTGGAATCTTTGAAATAATCGAGCTTCGGCAGAATCGTCTTGAAGCTCTTCTTCGTAATCGGGCTCGGCGTCATCCGATCGACGCTGATCTGCATCACCTGCAGGCCGGCTTCTTCGAGCGCACGCAGTTTGTCGCGCGTGAGGAGAAAACCGTTTGTCGTCAGGCTGGTGGCGAAGCCGAGCTCACGGCAATAGCGCACCAGCTCGACGATGTCGGGATGAAGCAGCGGCTCGCCGCCCACGAGCGCGATTCGCATCGTGCCGAGCTCGCGAATTTTCCGCAGCCACCTCTTCAAGTCCTCGAGCGGCGGGTGCGGAACCGAGTTGTCGTATTCCGTGCAATAGCTGCAGTCGAGATTGCAGCGGTCGGTCACATACAGGCTGCACTGGAGCGGCTTGCGATCGACCAGCCGGCGGGCGGATTCGAGGACGTTATAGCCGGAAAATTCGCGGCCGATGTTCTGGAAAAGGCTCAAGGAAGATGGTGCCCGGCAGTCGCTCTGGATGGTAGGCGAAGCTATTGCTTCCCGTGGTTCAGATAGAGGAAGCCGCTTTGGGAGCGCCCAGTGTAGAAGCCGTCTGCGGCAGTGTCAACGCAGGGTCGCCGCTGAGGATCGCGTCGATCCGCTGCAGTTCTTCCGGGCTGAACATCAGATTCTCCAGCGCCTTCACATTTTCCTCGACTTGCTCGATCTCCGACACGCCGATGAGCGCGGTCGTCACTTCCGGCCAGCGCAACGCCCAGGCGATCGCAAGTTGCGGAAGCGTCTGGCCACGCGTTTTCGCGACCTCGCTCAACTGCTGGATTTTCTGCCGCACTGCTGGAGTGATCGCGTCGCGTTGCGGCTGACTCCACGTCCTCGTCAGGCGCGAAGTATCCGGACGTTCCGGCCGCCTGGCGGGCATTAAGCAGGCCGCGGCCGAGCGCCGAATAGGCGACCACGCCAACGCCGTTGTCGCGGGCCGCGGCCGAAAACCGTCTGCTCCGCCTCGCGCCGCATCAGGTTGTAACGGGCCTGTGTCGCCACGAGCTGCGTCAGATTAAGTTGCCGCGCGAGCTGCATCGCTTCGGCAAGTTGCACCCCGGAGTAGTTGCTGAAGCCAATGTACAGCGCCTTCCCCTGCCGCACGATCTGGTCGAGCGCACGCATTGTTTCCTCGAGAGGCGTGTTCGGGATCGGGTCGATGCGAATAAAAGATGTCCACGTGTTCGAGCCCGAGCCGCTTGAGCGATTGCTCGAGGCTCGTCAGGAGCGCCTTGCGCGAGCCGCCTTGTCCATAGGGCCCGGGCCACACTGGGAGGCCCGCTTTGGTCGAGACCACGATTTCCTCGCGCGGCATTTCGCGCAGGGCGCGGCCCACCATGACTTCCGAGCGACCCGCCGGCGAGCCGTAGCTATTCGCGAGGTCGAAGTGCGTGATGCCAAGATTAAACGCGCGAAAAATGCAGCCCCGCGCCAGCTCCGGCCCCACGTATCCGCCAAACGTCTCCCACGTGCCCAACGAAATCGCCGGCAGCTTCAAGCCCGAGCGGCCGCAGGGGCGAAATGCCATCTTCTCATAGCGCTCCGGCTCCGCGACGAACTGGTGCCAGCTGAGCCGGTCGCGCACGACCGGGCGAGCGACGCCGGTGGGAGTGGGCACCGAGGCGGGACTTTGCCGCATGACTGGCTTCACGCCCGCGGGCGTCCGTTTCTTGAATTCAGGTTGGCTCATGGGCAAAAGTGACGATCTCTTTCAGATCAAGACCTTGCATCGTGTATTCGATTTGAGGCGCGAAAGCAACTGGCGCTGGCCGCTTCCGGCGTCGCAACGAAGGACTGCGGAGGCCCGCGGCTGGGACAGATTGTTGTAACCGTCTCAACCGCAGCGCTGTCTTTCTCGACAGTTCATCTCCCATGAAAAAACTCGTCGTGTGGCTTTCGGTCCGCCGAATTCTCCGCCTCTCCGTGCGCGAGGCGCTCGCCTACGAGTAGCCCACGGGCGAATTTTAGCGGGCTCGAAACTGCACGTTGAGCGCGAGATCGCTTCCGCTAACGTGCGCAACAGATGTCGATTGTCGCCGAGCCCGCTGTCACTCCTGAAGTCGTCGCGAAACACGGGCTCATGCCGGATGAATTTGAGCGCATCAGGAAGATCCTCGGACGCGAGCCGAACTTCACGGAGCTCGGCATCTTCTCGGTCATGTGGAGCGAGCATTGCTCCTATAAAAACTCGCGTCGGGAGCTGAAGAAATTCCCGACGACGGGCCCGAACATCCTGGTGAAAGCCGGCGAGGAAAACGCCGGCGTGGTGGACATCGGCGATGGCTGGGCGGTGGCGTTCAAGATCGAGTGCCACAATCACCCGAGCGCGATCGAGCCGTTCCAGGGCGCGGCCACCGGTGTGGGCGGAATCATTCGCGATATTTTCACGATGGGCGCGCGCCCGGAGTTTTTGCTGAACTCGCTGCGGTTCGGGCCGATCACCGGCGACTCGCCCGAACGTGAAGGCGAACCGCCGCCTTTTCACGGGCGTCGTCGCCGGCATCGCACACTACGGCAACTGCATCGGCGTCCCGACCATCGGCGGCGAGATCTACTTTGACGAAAGCTTCGAAGGCAACCCGCTCGTGAATGTGTTTTGCCTCGGCGTTCTGCGGCACGAACAACTCGCGCGCGGCGCGGCCAGTGGCGTCGGCAACCCGGTCTTCTATGTCGGCGCGGAGACCGGACGCGACGGACTGGCCGGCGCGGCCTTCGCCTCTCGCGAGCTGACCGAAGAATCGCGCGAAGACCGGCCGGCCGTCCAGGTCGGCGATCCGTTCAAGGAGAAGCTGCTGCTCGAAGCCTGCCTGGAACTACTCGCGACCGACGCCGTCGCCGGCATCCAGGACATGGGCGCAGCCGGTCTGACGTGCTCCACCTGCGAGACCGCCAGCCGCGGCGGCACCGGCGTCGAAATCGACCTCGCGAAAGTGCCGAAGCGCGAAACCGGCATGACGCCCTACGAAACGCTCCTCAGCGAATCGCAGGAGCGAATGCTGATCATCGCGAAGCGCGGTCAGGAACAGGTCGTGCGCGACATTTTCGAGAAATGGGACGTGCCGTGCGCGGAGATCGGCCGCGTGACCGACGACGGCATGATGCGGGTGCGCAATCAACGGCAGCGTCGCCGCAGAAATTCCCGCCAAGCCGCTCGCGGACGAGGCGCCGCTTTACAGCCGCGAGGCGGAAGCGCCCGCCCCGATCGCGCCGCTCGATCTCGCCACCGTGCCGGAGATCGACAACCACGCCGCGCTGCGTCAGTTGCTCGCCGATCCGACGATCGCGTCGAAGAACTGGGTCTACCGTCAATACGACCACATGGTGCGCACCGGCACTGTCGTTCTCCCGGGCTCGGACGCGGCTGTTTTCCACGTCCGCGAGGCGGACAAATTCCTCGCCGCGACAGCGGATTGTAATTCGCTCTATTGCGCGCTCGATCCGCGCGAAGGGGGCCGCATCGCCGTCGCGGAAGCGGCGCGCAATCTCACCTGCTCGGGCGCGGTGCCGCTCGCGGTCACCGACAACCTCAACTTCGGCAATCCCTACAAGCCCGGCAATTTCTGGCAACTGCGCGAGTGCGTGGAAGGCGTGGCGGAGGCCTGCCGCGAATTCGATACGCCCGTCATCGGCGGAAACGTCTCTCTTTATAATGAGAGCCCGGCCGGGGTGGTCGATCCGACGCCGACGGTCGCGATGGTCGGATTGATCACGCGACGAACGACATATCACGACGCAGTTCTTCAAGCAGAAGGGCGATGTCATCATCCTGGTCGGCGAAGTCGGCGATGAACTCGGCGCGTCGCACTTTCTGAAAGTCTGCCACGGACGGAAAGAAGGCCTCCCGCCGCGGCTCGACTTCGCGCGCGAAATCGCGGTGCAAGATGCCGTGCGCGATCTCATCCACGCGGGCCTGGTGCGGAGCGCGCACGATTGCTCGGAAGGCGGGCTCGCCGTGGCGATGGCCGAATCCTGCTTCAATCCCGACGCATTGCTCGGCGCGATCGTGACGTTGCCGACCGCGACTGCGCGAACTGCGGCCCTGCTCTTCGGTGAATCGCAATCCCGCATCATCATCTCCATCGGCTCGAACGTCGTGGATGACGTTCAGGGAAAGCTCACCGCGGCCGGCGTTCCGTTTTCGATTATTGGCACACGTCGGCGGAAACGAACTGGGCATCGCAATTGGTGCGGAGGTCCACACCTGGTCGATCGGCGCGAAATTCACGACCTTTGGTTCAATTCCATCGCCCGCTCCGTGGAGTCGGACGCGAGCGCGTCTTGAGTGCACGGGCGTTTGATGGATTGTAATAGACAATGTCCTTCGATATGTCGAGGCAGAGCACCGCGGAACTGACTCCGCATCCCGCAGCACGAGTGCGGCATCTTCGCCGTCTTTGGGCACCCGAATGCCGCGGTCCTGACCTATTACGGACTCTTTGCGCTGCAGCATCGCGGCCAGGAAAGCGCGGGCATCGTGACGACCAACGAGGGCGGCTCAACCTTCCAAATCCATCGCGACATGGGCCTGGTCTCGCAGGTTTTCGGCGCCGAAGAACTGGAGCGCTTGAAAGGCACGCGCGCGGTCGGGCATGCGCGCTATTCGACGACCGGGTCGAGCACCCTGAAAAACGCGCAACCGTTCGTGGTGGATTGTTTCCGCGGACAAATCGCAGTGGCGCACAACGGCAACCTGATCAACGCCGCCGTCCTGCGCGACGAGCTTGAACAAAAGGGCTCGATTTTCCAAACCACCGCCGATAGCGAAATCATCCCGCATCTCCTCGCCCAGCCGCTCCAGAACGGCGGCAGTGCGCTCGGCGTGCTCCGTCGCCTCGAAGGCGCATTCAGCGTCATCATCATGAGCGAGCGCGAGATTGTCGGCGTGCGCGATCCGTTTGGTTTCCGCCCGCTCGTGCTCGGCAAACTCGATGGCGCCTACATTCTGGCGTCGGAGACGTGCGCGTTCGATCTTGTGCATGCGGAATTCATCCGTGAGGTGGAGCCGGGCGAAGTCGTGATCATCAGCGAGGACGGCATTCGTTCCGAATGGCCCTTCCGCGACGAGCAGGAGGCGTTTTGCATGTTCGAATACGTCTACTTCTCGCGGCCGGACAGCATCATTGGCGGGATCAACGTCGCCAAGGTGCGGACGGAGATGGGCCGCGAGCTGGCGCGCCGTTACCCGGTGGAGGCTGACATCGTGGTCCCGGTGCCGGACTCGGGCAATTACGCGGCGCTCGGCTTCGCCCAGGAGCTGAAAATTCCCTATGAGCACGCGTTTGTGCGCAACCACTACATCGGGCGCACTTTTCTGCAGCCGAGCCAGCTGATCCGCGACTTCGACGTGCGGGTGAAGCTGAATCTGATCAAGGAAGCAGTGGAAGGAAAACGCGTTGTCGTGGTCGATGATTCCATCGTGCGCGGAACCACCGCTCGTGCCCGCGTCGTGAACCTGCGCGAAGCCGGCGCGAGCGAAGTGCACATGCGGGTGAGTTGTCCGCCGCATCGGTTCGCCTGTCACTACGGCATTGATTTTCCCGATCCGGAGAAGTTGATCGCGAACAAGCTCTCGATGCCGCAGATCTGCGAATACCTCGGAGTCGACAGCCTGGGTTATCTGGATATTGAAGGGATGGTGCGCGCCACCGGCCAGCCGGAAAATCAATTCTGCCTGGCTTGTTTTACCGGCAATTATCCGCTGCCGGTCGATCCGGAGCTGGACAAGTTCATCATGGAAAAGCGCGGCGGTCGCGCGAAGGCGCTCGCAGCCGATGAAGCGCACCCGAGCTTGTTTGCGGAGTTGAAGTAGAATTCATCCGCGGATAGCGCAGTTCCTTTGCGACGGCCAACCTGCGTTCAGCTGTGAAATCTGCGGACAAAAATACAAAGGCCTACGCGCGAGCGGGCGTAGATGTTGACCTCGGCAATCTCGTCAAGCAGCGCATCCAGGCGCGCGTGAAAGGCACGCATGGCCCGGAGGTGCTCGGGAAAATCGGCGGCTTCGGCGGGCTCTTCGCCCCGAACTTCTCCGGCATGCGCAAGCCGGTGCTGGTCTCGAGCGTGGATGGCGTCGGCACCAAGCTGAAGATCGCGTTCGCGATGAATCGCCACGACACGGTCGGCGCCGACCTCGTAAACCACTGCATCAACGACATCGCGGTGCTGGGCGCGCGACCGCTCTTCTTTCTCGATTACATCGGCGCGGAACGCCTTGAGCCGCAGGTTTTCGATCAGATTCTGGCCGGTTTTACGAAGGCTTGTCGCGCGGGCGGTTGTGCCTTGATCGGAGGCGAGACGGCACAGATGCCGGGCATGTATCGCAAAGGCGAATACGACCTCGCGGGATGCATCGTCGGCGTGGTCGATCGCGCAGCGATGATCGATGGCAGCCGCATCCGGGCCGGCGACGTCGTGCTCGGCCTTGCCTCCAACGGCCTGCACACCAACGGCTATTCACTCGCCCGGAAAATCCTTTTTGGGAAAATGCGGCTGAAGCCAGACGCCATGTTGCCGGGCCTGACAAAACTCGTTAGGCGACGAACTGTTGCGCACACACAAGAACTACCAGCCGCTGCTGGCAAAGGTGCCTCGCGTCCAGATTCATGGGCTTGCGCACATCACAGGCGGCGGCCTGGTGGACAACCTGCCCCGCGTCCTCCCGCAGGACTGCGACGCGGTCATCGACACGACCCGGTGGAAGGTACCCGCGATCTTCGAGATCCTGGCCCGCCACGGCCGCGTTGATCGTGAGGAAATGTATCAGGTCTTTAACATGGGAATCGGCATGGCCGCGATCGTTCCGGCCGAGGCCGCCGCGGAAGTGGCGCGCAAACTCGACGCCCGGCGTATCGGACGAATCGAGCCCGGAACCGGTCGGACGCGGCTCCGGTTCTAAGTGCTGCGCCACGTTGCGGCGCCGTGACAAGTCGCGTGGCCAGCCCTACTCTCGGCTCATGGAGAAGCGCCAACTCGGGAAGACAGACATGCACGTCTCGGCGCTCGGCTTTGGCGGCGCGGAGATCGGCTATGAAGGTGCGGCCACCGCCACGGTCGCGAATCTCCTGAACAGTGCGCTCGATGCGGGATTGAATGTGATCGACACCGCGGAGTGCTACGAATCAAGCGAGGAGCTTATTGGCCAGGCGGTGAGCCATCGGCGGAAGGAGTTTTACCTTTTCACCAAGGTGGGCCACCCGCGCGGCGTCGGCAGCGAAGACTGGTCGGCGCCTTCGATCCTGCAGAGCATCGAGCGCAGTTTGCGCCGCCTAAAAACAGAACAGGTCGATCTGGTGCAGCTCCACAGCTGCTCCGAAGCGGTGCTTCGGAAGGGCGAAGCCATCGAAGCCTTGCGAACGGCGCGTGAGCGAGGCTACACGCGCTACATCGGCTACAGCGGCGACTCCCTGGCGGCGAAGTTTGCGGTCGAGTCCGACGCGTTCGATACCCTGCAGACATCGATTAACATCGCTGACCAGGAAGCTCTGGAACTGACCGTCCCCCAAGCGCAGGCGTACCAGATGGGCGTGATCGCGAAACGGCCCATTGCCAACGCCGCGTGGAAATCGGGCCACAAGCCGATCGACTCCTATCAGCACACCTATTGGGACCGTTTGCGCAAACTGGATTACGAGTTCATCCGCAGTCGGTCGGTGGAGCAATCGATTGCGCAGGCGCTCCGTTTTACCCTCAGCGTCCCCGGGGTGCAGGTGGCAATTGTCGGGACGAAGAACCCGGAGCGCTGGCAGGAAAATGCCCGTTTCCTCGAGGCGGGGCCTCTCCTGGCGGCGGAGTTTACCGCCATTCGCGAGCGCTGGGATGAGATCGCGCCGCGCACATGGGTGGGGCAAACATGAAGCCGCGACAACTCGGCCGCGGCGGCCCTTGCTTTCAGCTCCCGGCCTCGACTGCATAGGTATATCCGGCGCTCGCCAAGGGAGACGACATCGTTCCGATCCAGGGGACGAAGCGCCGGAAATACCTGCAGGAGAATATCGGGACCCTGGAGGTAACCTAACAAGTGCCGACCTCGCCCGGATTGGCGAGGTGGCACCGAAAGATGCTTTCGTCGGCTCCCGTTACCCTGAGCCGATAAAGCTGATAAGCGGCTGACCGTTTATTTGCGGCCGGCCGCCTTGCGGCGGGCGGCCCAGCGGGCGCGCATGGCTTCGGCCAGGCGACGACGTCCCTCGGGAGTGATGCCGCCTTTGCGCTTCTTCTTGGAAGAGGAGGTGCTGGCCGCAGGCGAACTTTGGCTGGCGGTGCCGCGACGCGCCCAACGCGCGCGGGCCGCCGCGGCGAGCTTCGCGCGGGTGGCAGCCGACATGGGGCGGCGGCGTCCGTCTGTTTTTGCAGCGCTGGTGCTCGGGCTGCTGCTACTGACGCTGCCGCCACCGAACAAGGATTTCAGCCGCCGCTCCAAAGTCTCGATTTGCTCACGGATCGAAACTGCTTCCTTCAATTTATCTAGAGATAAGTCCATGCGCGTTAGTAGCGGCAAAGCCGTGGGAGCGCAAATAAATAGCGCGGCGTTCTACAAAGACCTACGGCTTAAAAACCTTGCGGCAGAGTAAAAACCATTTTCACGACTGCCGGCCTAGGTATAGTAGCGCGTGTGTTGCGGGCAGTTAGCTCAGCGGTAGAGCGGCACGTTTACACCGTGTTGGTCGGGGGTTCGATCCCCTCACTGCCCATGCTGTTGGCCAGGACGTCCCCGGACTGCGGGTCAAGCACAAGCTGGCCCCTCCGCCGCCAACGCATTCTACAGTCATGAGAATCATTTCCGTGAACGTCGGTTTGCCGCGAGAAGTGTTGTGGCAGGGTAAACGGGTCACGACGGGGATTTTCAAGGACCGGGTCGAAGGACCCGTCTCGTTGCGCACGTTGAATCTGGAAGGTGATCAACAGGCGGATCTCTCGGTCCACGGGGGCGTGGACAAGGCCGTGTATGCTTATCCGTCGGAACACTACGGCTTCTGGCGGGCCGAATTGCCGGGAGTCGATCTGCCCTGGGGGATGTTCGGAGAGAATCTTACGACGGAGGGGTTGCTGGAGGAGAGCGTCTACATTGGCGACAGATTTCAAATCGGTGACGCCGAAGTACTGGTCACGGAGCCACGGATGCCGTGTTTCAAGCTGGGTCTGAAGTTCGGACGCGCCGACATGATCAAGCGATTCCTTGCCAGTCGCCGCACGGGTTTCTATTTTGCCGTGACGCGGGAAGGGATGATCGGGATCGGGAACGTCTTGGAATTAATCGGGCGCGAGCAGGAAGCGATAAGCGTGGCCGATATCACCCGCCTATACGGCTTTGAGAAGGATGATGTGAAGACCCTGCGCCGGGCCCTCGAGGTCGAGGCCCTTCCGCAAAGCTGGAAGGATTTTTTCCAACACCAGCTCGAGCGGCAGAAGAGCTAGTCATTCGCGAAAGTTCCCTGGGCCGAACAGAAAGACCGTCGTCACCCTGCCAGGGGCGGCTCCCACAACTCCACGCGGTTGCCTTCCGGGTCCATGACCCACCCGAACTTCCCGAACTCGGACTCATCGATCTTCTCCTCCACTTCCACTCCCTCCTGCTTCAACTGCGCGAGCAGGGCCGCCAGATCGGACACCCGGAAGTTAATCATGAATGGCTTGGCGCTCGGCTCGAAATAGGTCGTGTCTGCCTCGAACGGCGACCACACGATGTACGATTCCCGCTTCGCTCCCTCGGCGGGCGGGGCAGGCTCCAGGAACCTGGCGCCACCCCAGTCTTCCACCTCCAGGCCGAGATGTTTCCGATACCAGGCGCCGAGCTTCGCCGGGTCAACGGACTTGAAGAAGATGCCACCCAGACCGATGACGCGTTGCATCCCGGCAGAATGCACCGAATCAACCTTCCGATTCAAGCTCCAGTCGCGAACGTCCCAGCAGCCGGACAAAGATCCACAAGTGGGTTGCGATTATGAGCGGCACCAAAAAGAGCGGGAGCAGGACCAGCGGTAAGTGACGAAGAAAGGCGGTGGAACTCCAATCCTGCAGACCGATGCGCAACCCGGAGCCGATCACAAACAGGATGTCGATCAGCCCGACCGCGTTCCAGAGTGGCAAGCGGGATGCGAGGCACCCGCCGCGCCAGGAGCCATAAGGCCCAGGCCGCAATTGCAATATCCCCGATTCCCGCGGGCAGCGCCCACTGGGCGGGAATCGCCCCGCGATGGCTGAGAACGAGAAAGTAAATGCCGACGAATCGCGTGACGTGCAGCAGCACGAGCCATCTCAGGTCCACGCGCGCGGCCCACGCGTTGATGGGACGAACACCCCAGCACGCGAGTAACGTTAAAGCCGTGAGGGTACCGATTGTGGCGGGCAAGAGGGGCCACGGGATGTTTTGAAACCACCCGGCGACCCCGACCGCCACCGCCAGCGCGAACCAGATCACCAGCGTCGCCGCCACCTCCCGCGAGCCGCGCATTCTTGTTCGCATGTCAGTGGTCTATATGACCGCAAGGGAGATCGTGGCTAGTTCGAAAAACGGCGGAATGTGCGGCGGAACGCGCTATTTTGTTACGATGGATACCGAAGATCCACTCCTCACAGACGGCCTTCCGGTCCGGAGCTATTTCGTCCGGGAACGCAACGCCCTGCTGGCCCGCGCTGATTTCGGCGAACTCTACGTCGACTACTACCTGCACCAGGGGCAATACGGCTACCATCACGCGCCCGCCCATGACGGCATGCTCAAGGAAGCTCTGGCCGCGCTGACCTTGCACTGCGCCTCCCGGCCCTGGAACGAAGCGTGGGCCTGGACGATTCATTTCCATCGACCGCTCCTCAACCTCTTCGTCGCGGGCGACAATCGGCGCGGCATCATCATCGGCCAGCTCTTCACCGACAACGTCAAGGACGACGGCCGCAATCTGTTTTGCGCGGACCTCGTGCGCGAGCGGGCCGAATCGCGCCGCAGCACGATTGAGTTCCACGACTCGGAGCCGTTTAAGATCGTGGAACAATTCTATGCGCGCAGCGAGCAGCGCCCGGCTCGCTATTTCCGGCACGGCCCCGAGGATTTCGTGATGGTCTCCGCGCAGCCCGGCTGCGACCTCGACTGGTTTCATGCGCTGACTGATGAGCAGATTCGCACCATCGATGAACGGGAGACGCTCAGCCTGCTCGAGGAACGCTCTTATCGCTGGGGCTGCGGCTGCTCGCAGGAACGAATGTTCTCCATCCTGGCCCCGATCATGAGATCCGATCCGGCGGACCTTTTCGGCGAACAGGATCTACTCCGCATCAGTTGCCCGCGCTGTGGAGCCCTGCACATGATCACCCGCGAATCGCTGGAAGCGTACGTGGCAGAGTCGAAACGCGCCTGAGTGGACGCCGGGCTGTTGCGCGCGTAGAACGGCTGGCTGAAGGCCGCGTAGCGGTCACACCGATCATGGATTTTTACGTTTACCTGAATGGCACCCGAAGGGGGCCGTTCACGGAAGAGCGGCTACGCTCATTCCTCAGCGATGGGCTCCTGCAGGCGTCGGATCTTGCCGCCGAGAAGGAAGACCAGGGATGGAAACCGCTCGGCGAATTTCGGCGATTCACGGAGTCCAGCCGTCCACCGCCAGCCCTGAATGGAGTGACAGTTGCGCCCGCCGCTTGAACCATCTGCGACCGCCGGCAACGCGCGCAACGACGCCACCACGCTGGCGCCGCCCCGCCTCTCAACCGACGCGCTTGGTCCCTACGCACGGGCCAGTCTGGCGCCGAATGAAACGGCGTATTTCAAGACATCGCTGCACTGGATCATCTTCGCGCGCTTCGCCGGGCTGGCCGCGCTCGCGTTTCTTTTCGCGGCCATTCCATTCGCAATTGCGGTGCAGGCGTTGACCGGAATGGAATTCGGCTGGTTCGCTCTGCCGCTGCCCGTGTTTCTCATGGTGCCGCCCGCGATTGCCTACGCGAGTAACGAATTGGTCGTGACCGACCGCCGTGTCCTCATTAAGACGGGCGTGGTGCGACGGCAGACGATGGAGATGTTCGTCGCCCGGATCGAATCGATCGCGGTCGATCAGGGATTTTTCGGGCGTGTCTTCGACTTTGGAAACGTCACGATTCGCGGGACCGGCGGGTTCGAACAGTCGCTCGGACCAATTGCACAACCGCGTCGCCTTTCGAGATTCTGTGCAGCGCCTCCAGAGTGGCGAGGGTTCGTCGACAGCGCGTGAAACTGCCGCCCACCGCCCGGCCGCTCCGCCCCTTTCGTGAAACCCATCGTGACTCTGCGGACGGCAACCTTCGTTGTGTTGCGTTAGTCTGCCTCACGCGACCGGTCCTTGCTCAGGACGCCGTAACCGAGCCCGTTGTCATCCGCGCCGATCGCCTGCCGGATGCGGAATCAGGCGCGCCTTTCTCGGCGCAGATCGTCACGGCGGACGAACTCCGCCGCGCGCCGCAATCGCGCCTCGAC
The DNA here is from genome assembly GCA_963844275.1 of uncultured Verrucomicrobiae bacterium. GTDB lineage: Bacteria > Verrucomicrobiota > Verrucomicrobiia > Chthoniobacterales > UBA10450 > JACCTI01. The sequence goes on along the minus strand of CAWJNS010000010.1, from coordinate 900,278 downwards.
GATGTCCTCCGGGCGCAGGTGCCCGGCTTCAGCCTTTTCCGCCGCAGCAGCAGCCGGGTTGCAAATCCCACCACCCAAGGCGTCACGCTCCGCAACTTCGGCCCGAGCGGCGCCGGTCGCACCCTCGTGCTGCTGGATGGCGTCCCCCTGAACGACCCTTTCGCCGGATACGTCTTGTGGAATCAGGTCCCCCCGGCCGCGCTCCAGAACGTGCTGGTCACCTCGGGAGGCGGCGCCGGACTTTTCGGCAACAGCGCGCTGGCCGGCACCATCTTCCTGATCTCCGCGCGGCCGGAGGAAAGCGGCGCCGCAGCCGACGGACTCATTGGCAATCTCGACACGTATGATATCTCCATCGCCGGCGCCCTGGTGAAAGCTCCCGTGCGGCTATCGGTGTTCGCGGAACGCTTCGCCACCGGCGGGTATCCGGTGCTTCAGGCCGACCAGCGGGGACCAGTGGATAATAGCGCCAGCAGCGATTCAAACCTGTTCGATCTCGCAGCGGAATTCGCGGTCGGGCGCGACTCCACGCTGCAGTTGCGCGGGCGCCATTTTGAGGAGCAGCGCGGCAACGGCACGATCTACACGCGCAACGACACGATCGGGAGCGACGCAAGCGCGGTTTGGGCCATTCGTTTCCCCGATATCCCCGCCGAACTTCGCCTCACCGCCTACGGGCAGCAGCGCCGGTTCCGCAGCACCTTCAGCTCCATCAACGCCAGCCGCACCGTCGAAACGCCTTCGCTCGACCAGTTCGATGTTCCCGCCAATGCCGCCGGCGGCAGCGCCGTCTGGGGCATGGCACTGGGCGATCAACATTCCCTCACCCTCGGCGCCGACGCGCGCTGGGTCGAAGGTGAAACAAACGAGGCTTTTCGTTTCGTCGGGAACGATTTCACGCGCGTACGCAATGCCGGAGGCCAGCAGTTTTTTGCCGGCATTTTTGCGCAAGACACCTGGCGAGTCTCGGAAGCGGCGGTCGTGGTCGGTAGTGTCCGCCTCGATCGCTGGCAGCTGTTCGATGGCTCGCGCATGGAAGTCGATCGGGCCAACGGACAAACCACGCTCGCTGTCTCATACCCGGACCGCGACGGCTTCAGTCTAAACGGCCGCTTGGGCACCAGTGTTAACCTGAGTCGCCAGGTGACAGTCCGGGCGGCTGGTTACACCGGCTTCCGCGCGCCGACCTTGAACGAACTGTATCGCCCGTTCCGCGTCGGCAACGCCGTCACCGAAGCAAACGCTGCGCTCGAGCCCGAACGTCTGCTCGGGGGCGAGGCGGCCGTCGAGTGGCGACCGGTCGCGCCGCTGCGTTTCTCTGTCACGGCTTTCTACAATCGCCTCGAGGATGCCATCGGCAACGTCACCGTCGGCTTTGGGCCCGGGACATTCGATCCCGGCGGATTTATTCCGGCGGGCGGAGTGCTCCGGCAACGCCAGAATCTCGACCTCGTCACTGCGCCAGGGGTGGAACTCGCCGCCTCGTGGCAGGTCGCGTCGCCCCTCCGAGTCCGGGCCGCCTACCTATTCACGCGACCGATTATCGCGGAAGCGGCCGAGCGCAACCTCCGCGGCAATCTCCTCGCGCAAACGCCCGAGCACCTCGTAAACGCCGCGCTCGAGATCAAGCCAACGACGAAATCGTTCGTGAACCTGCAATTCCGCTACAGCAGCCGCCAATTTGAGGACGACCAGAACCTGATCGCGCTGGCCCCGTTCGTGACGCTCGATGCGACCGTGGCGTACGAATTCACCGACCGCATTTCAGGCGCGTTGAAAATCGAGAACCTCTTCGACCAGGAAATCGAAACCGGGAAGTCGGTCGACGGCCTCGTCTCGATCGGCGCGCCGCGCCTCGTCAGTTTGGAACTGCGCTACGGCTTTTGACTCCGGCCTAGGGCCGACCGGCGCTGAGCCGTCTCGGACACGAACCTGCCATCGCGCGTTGCGACGAGATCCGCACCCGCACACAGGCGTCACTCGGATCCGGTCCGCGGGACCGGCGTTCCCACTCCCGCGCCGCCGTCGCGACAATGCGGGCATAGCTGTGGTCCAGGGTCTTGCGCAACGCGGAGAACATTTGCGCGTCGGTTCCGCGCGCCCCGCCAGCCTGCCAGGTCTGCAAATATTCGTTCATCCCGCCTCTTGAAAAGCAGAAATCAGGCCGCTCCAGTTGCGCCGCGAGAAATCATTCGGGATTCGCCGCAGCGGATCTCGCCGACGCGTTTGCGTGCGCGGGCGCGCGGCGCATCTTCTCCCACAAGCGCCCATAGCTCAGCCGGATAGAGCATCGGATTTCTAATCCGACGGTCGGAGGTTCGAGTCCTCCTGGGCGCGCTTTCGGCAAACGAAGATCGGCATTTCTTCCCTGACAGCTCTACCTCTACCCAGCGGTAAGCGGGTGCGTTTGCGACGGCTGAACCGATTATTTTTAAATTTTATCGAAAAGCCTTGCCTACCTCTTATGCAATCGCTATCAAAACTCGCATCGATTACGTTACGCGACGTTTCACCGGTCTTCGCCCGCGCAGAGTTTGCCTGGCTGCAGTCTCGCTGAGACATCGCTTCACGCGATTGCAAACTAACCCACCATATCTTCGCCCTAACGGCAGCTAAATTATGATTCCACAAAAACTCCTTCACATTACCACACGATGGGCATTGGGCCTTTTGTGTCTCCTGACAATCGCCGCGCTCGCGCAAACGTTGGCCGCGCAACAGGCGTCAAAACTATCTGTGGCCGGTGGCGGCATCGCGACGCCATCGCAAACGACCTGTCCGGCTACGGTGTTGGTTGGCGGGACCGGGAATTCGGGAAATGAGCGTGCACCGAATACCAACTTCCGTTGGGGCCGCTCGGTCTACTTGATCACCGCGGCCGAGTTGGCGGCCAACGGTTATGCGGCCGGCAACTCACCGACGACCATCGGATGGGTCTATAATGTTGGAAACACCGCCGGTGCTTCAGCTCCGCTAATTATTTACATGGAGAATACGGCCGACACCACAAATCTCAAAAGCACAACCTGGGCGACGGCGATCACTGGTATGACGACGGTGCACAACGCGGTCACCGCGGTGCCCTCCGCAGCCGGACCATTCGACGTCACGTTAACGGGTGGCTCACCCTTCACCTACACCGGTGGCGGCCTGTATATCGCATTCGACTGGGGCCAGTACACCGGCATTCTCTCGACGACGGCCAACATCGATTGCAACATCGCGCTCGTGGATGGCTTGAAGGGAGCGCAGAGCAGCACCGCCGCCCCCACGACTCTCGCAAACAGCAACTTCCGTCCGGCGACACGCCTGGGCTCCTCCACTCAGAACGATAAATCCGTCGATGACATCCGTTCGTTCGGGGAACTGCCCCTCGGCCTCGTTCCTCCTCAAGTGACCAGGGCGAAAATCGCCAATAAAGGCGCTGCCGCAGCTACCGATGTCATGACCACCCTCAACATTACAGGGGCTGACACTTTCACAGACATGCAGACGATTGCCTCTTTGGCCAGCTGTAGCGGGTCGGCGCTTGCCGCTTTCGCGGCGTTCACCCCGGGCGCGCTGGGAACTGACACGGTCACGGTTTCCGTGCCCGCTGACGACTTCCCGGGGAACAACAGCCTCAGCAAACTGGTTTCCATCACCCCTCGCGACTATTCCTACAAGCACCCGGGCTCGACCGCGGGTGGGGGCGTCGGCTTCACCGGCGCAACTGGTGCTATCGTGTGCAAGTTCCCGATTACTGCCGCCAACGCGGTCACGGCGGTTAAACTGGAGTTCAACGCGGTAACGACCGTGACCTATAGGGTGGCGATCTACGGGGATTCCGGGACTGGAACGCCGTCGACGACGCCGCTCTACGTGGACGCCGCCGACAGGACCGTGACCGCCGCCGGGCCCATTACCATTACCCTTCCCAGCCCCGTGGCCGTCCCTGCCGGAAACTTCTTCGCCGGGGTCCATCAGACGAACACGATCAACGGAAGCCTCAGCTTCGACGTCGAGTCGCCGCTCCGCACCGGCGCGTTCTACGAGGATAGCCCCCTCCCGGTGGCGTCATGGGCCGACCTCGGGCCGGGCGCCACCTTCAAGATAAACATCGGCGTGGTCCTCCAGAATGGAGTCCCGGCACCGACGACGGCCGTCTCCAGAAAGCTCCATGCTGGCGTACCATTCGACATCGACTTGCTCGCCGCCAATCCGATCGAATGCCGCAGCGGCGGAGCGAACAATGACTACCAGATTGTCTACACCTTCCCCAGCGCTGTCACCTTCACCAGCGCCACCGTCAGCTCGGGCACGGGGACAGTGCAAAGCAGTAGCGGCAGCGGGACGACTACCGTTACCGTTGACCTGACGGGTGTCACCAACATTCAAAGAATCACGGTCAAGCTGTTGGCTCTCACCGAAGCCGGCAACCCCGCCAACACTGGTGACCTTGGTCTGACCATGGGCGTCCTGGTCGGTGACACGAACGGAAACGGCGCCGTCAACTCTGGCGACACGATCCAGACGCGCGGCCGCTCCGGTCAATCGACTGATGCGACGAACTTCCGTTCGGACGTGAACACCGACGGCAACATCAATGCCGGGGACGCCCTCGCCGTGCGATCGCGGTCCGGAACCGCCCTGCCGTAACGGCGGGCGCCTGGCAACGAGTTAGACAAAGAGATGTCCTTCCGCAGACGGTGATCCCACCGTCTGCGGAAGGCTCTGTTGGGCCGGGCCGGCGTCGATATCGTGACGAATCCGGCTGCGATTCAGATCATTGCCTGTCCCGCAAGAAATGCGGAACCGAGCACGCGCTCTACCAACGATGGAAGGCGGGATGCCCTTCGGTCACGGCGACGAAAGCGCCGCGACATGTTGCGCAGACTTTTCCGCCGGCGGTCAGTGTTCCTTCGACCGTCGCGCGATCGTCGGTGGACTCGACGACTTTCGCTGAAAGAAATACCGAGCTGTTCGTCGGCGTCGGGCGGAGAAGTTTGATCGCATAATCCGCGGTCACGGTGCACGGCGGCCGGGGCGAGCCCGCTTTGTTCATCAAATGCCACGCGGCGGTCCAATTGCAGTGGCAGTCGAGCAGTGTGCCGATGATGCCGCCGTTCAAAACGCCGGGGAAGGCTTCGTATTTCGGTTGTGGCGTCCATTCGGCCACGACTTCGTCCCCGCGCACAAAGCTGCGCACGTGGACGCCGTCGGGATTCGCCGGGCCGCAGCCGAAACACGCATTGTGCGGCGCGTAGCGCTCCTGCAACGACTGTGATTCGTCAACCATTCCGCGCGCTAGGCGCCTTTCGATTCTGGCGCTTTGTAGGGTCGCTCCGGCGGTCCGATGTAAAGCGAACGCGGCCGGATCAGCCGATTGTTATCGTGCTGCTCAATCACGTGCGCGCACCAGCCCGCCACCCGCGAGACGGCGAAGACCGGTGTGTTCAGCGCTGAGGGAAATCCAAACATCGTGAAGACCGGCGCCGCGTAAAGATCGACGTTCGCGCAGAGACCCTTTCTCGCGTTCCATCGTCTTCTCGAGCGTTTCGCAGATCGGCACCCATTCCGGTTTTCCCACCCGTTGACCGTAATCGCGCGCGATCTCCCGCATGATCGGCACCCGCGAGTCGCCGCTCTTGTAAACGCGGTGGCCAAAGCCCATGATCTTTCTTCTTCTGCGCGAGCGCGTCCATCATCCAGGCCTCTGCTCGATCCGGCGTCCCGATCTCGTTCAGCATGTAGATCGACTCCTCGTTCGCCCCGCCGTGCAGCGGTCCCTTCAGCGTGCCGCAGGCCGAGGTGCAGGCGGCATACATGTCGGCCAGGGTCGAAGCCGTCACGCGCGCGGCGAAAGTCGAGGCGTTGAACTCGTGATCGGCGTAGAGAATGAAAATCGTATCCAGCATCCGGATCTGCCAATCCTCCGGCAGCGCTCCGGTCAGCTTGTAGAGAAAATTGCCTGCATGGGTCAGGTCCGGTGTTATCGCCGAGCGGTTCCTGCCCCTGTGAGATGCGCCAGCCATCGGTGATCAACGTCGAGACGCGCGCGATCAGGCGGATCGCCTTGCGCACATTCGCATCGTGCGAGTGGTCATTCAGCTCCGGATCGAACGCCGCCAGCATCGACACGCCGGTCCGCAGCATATCCATCGGATGCATGCTCTTCGGCAGCAGCCGCAACATGTCGAGCACTGGCTGCGGCAGCTCGCGCTGCGCTCGCGATTTCGCTTCGTGAAATCCGCCAGCTGCTTGCGCATCCGGCAGTTCGCCATTGAGCAGCAGATACGCGCACTTCCTCGAAATTCGCCTTCTGCGCCATCTCGTGGATGTCGTAGCCGCGATACATCAGGCCGGCGTTCGGATCGACCCAGCAGATCGCGGTTTCGCCTGCGAAGACGCCGGCGAGTCCGGGGCTGTAAGCCGGTTTGGTTTCGGTGGTCGTGCTCATATTCTTCGCTCCTACTTCGTTGGATCGTAATCCAGCAGTTCGTAAAGTTCGTTCCGCGTCTGCATCCGGTCGAGCCACGCTTCCTGCGTCCCCGCCGCTTTCAAATCCCGCAGCATGTCGCCCGCCGCTTTCATCGAGACGCGGAAAGCCGTCTGCGGGTAAATCACCATGCGATAACCGAACTCCGCCAAGCGGTCCAAAGGAACCAGCGGACTCTTGCCGAATTCCGTCATGTTCGCCAGGAGCGGCGCTTCCAACGCCTTGGCGAAATCGCGGAACTCCTGCTCGTTTTGGAGCGCTTCAGGAAAGATCGCATCCGCGCCCGCCGCGACATAGCTGCGCGCGCGCTCGACTGTCTTGTCGAAGCTCTCCACCGCGCGGGCATCGGTGCGCGCGATGAGAAGGAAATTCGGATCACGCTTCGCCCCTGCGGCGGCGGCGATCTTCTCGTTCATCTCTTCGATCGTCACGAGCGACTTGCCCGCAAGATGGCCACAGCGTTTGGGAAATTCCTGGTCTTCGATGTGGCACCCGGCCAGCCCTGCACGCTCAAATTCCTCGATCGTGCGCGCTGCGTTCTCCGGTCCGCCAAAGCCGGTGTCCGCATCGACAATGCACGGAATCTTCACCGCCCGCGCCACGTAGCCCGCGAGCTGCGCCACTTCCGTCAGCGTGAGCAATCCGATATCCGGCACGCCCGCCGTCGCGTTGCACAAGCCTGCGCCGCTGATGTAAACCGCCTCGAACCCCGCGCGTTCCACCAGCCGCCCCATCGACGGCGTTGAAGACGCCCGGCATGGCCACGCAGCCATTGGCGAATCAGTTCGCGCAGCTCTTTGCAGTACTCATCGAGAGGTTAGCCACAGATTGACACAGATTTCACAGATGCAGGCTCTTCGAAATCTGTGCAAATCTGCGAAATCTGTGGACAAAAAGTCAGCCTTGATCTCCAGCGACTCATCAGCTCGGAGACATTCGCTCGCCTCATCGAGCTTCCAGCAATGCTCGAGGACGCGGTCCGCGCCCTTTTTCGTAATCTTCGGCGCGGCCAGCTCGAAAAATTTCCCCTCCAGCTCCGAATCCTTCAGCCGGTTCTTCGCGTTGCCGAGCGGATAATCCACGCGCTTCGTCAGCGTGCGGCCATCCGCCAGATTCACATGCACAATATTCGCCACCGCCTCGGCATAGAGCGCGCTCAGCTCGTCGTTCCGTTCCACCTTCACCCCCTGCAGAAACTGCACGATGCCCGTCTCGGTGAAACGCTCCGGCGCGAACTGCTTGTCGGTCACCTCGCCATCGATCAACGCCACCGCCGTGATATACGGCAGGCTGTGATCCGCCGTCTCGCGTTGCTGCGGCCGCCACTTCTCCGGCTCGCTCCCGATGATGTCCACCGACGCGTCATGGCTCTCGATTACCATCGTTTTCACCTGCGAAAGATCCGGGATCTGGTTGCGGAGGAAGAGCGCCGCCTCAATTGCGCTCTGGCTGTGATATTCCGCCGGCCAGAACTTGATGCTGGTCTTCAGAATCATCGACGCCGGCCCCTCGCCTGGCATCGCCTCCGCCTTTGTCTCGAACAGCTTGCCCACATCGCCCATCGACACCCCGAGCTCCTTCTCGAATCCCATTTGCCCTTCGAAAATCGGCGCCGGCCCCGTCATCCCGCGGCTCGCGAGCAGCGCCGCATAAACGCCATGGCGCGCCGCGTTCGCGAACGCCACGCCTTTCCAGTGCGACAACTCCCCCACCCGCGCCTGGCGGAACGCCCCGCAATTCACGCCCGCGATGTTCACCGCGTGCCGCGTCCGCTCCGGATCGAGCTTCATCAATTTCGCGCACGCCAGCGCGGTCGAGAACGCTCCATACGTCACGTGATCCCACCCGCGCGCGCGGATGCTCGCCTGATCGCAGAAGCGGCATTGCACCTCATACGCGATCGCCGCCGCCGTGATGATCTCCTTGCCCGTCGCGCCCACCGCCTCGCCGATCGCGAGCACGGCCGAGAAATTATCGCTCGGATGCGCCGGCTCCTTCGAGAGATAGGTGTCGTTGTAGTCGAAATAGCGGATGCAGCATCCGTTCGCGAACGCCGCCCAATCCGGCGGCGCCTTGTGCGTCGTCCCGATGACCGTCGCCCCCGTTTTGGCCGAGAACTCCGTCGCCAGCCCGCGCGCGATCGTGCACGGCTCCTCGCTCCACGCCCCGAGCGCGCAGCCGAGCGAATCGATCAGCCGCCGCTTCACCTCATGGACCATGTTCTTCGCCGAGATGCTCGTATTCCAGCGTGCAGGCGAAATCGGCGAGTTTGTGAGCGAGCGAATTGGTCGACGGAGTGGACGAAGAAGTAGCCATAAAGTGAGGCTGCAAAGTGGCGAGGAATCACCGTTCGGCAAGAGCGCGCGCTGCCACAGCGCACTGCGTCCGATTTTCATCCACAGATTTCGCAGATTCTCACAGATTTCTCCGACGTCTTGAATCTGTGGCAATGGCTCCGGTAATCTGTGGACTTGGTTCCCTCGAGATGTGCCACATGTCGCTCGAACGCTTCCACGAAGCCCAGGCCAGCCGCACGGCGGGCTACGAAACCGCGCTCGCGGAGATTCGCCGCGGGCGCAAAACCAGCCATTGGATCTGGTATATCTTCCCGCAGCTCGCCGGCCTCGGCCGTTCCGCGATGGCGCAGAAGTACGCCATCCGCGATCTGGCTGAAGCGTGCGATTACCTGCGCGACCCGCTCCTCCGCGCCCGCTATGAAGAAATCACCGCCGCTGTCAGCGACCAACTCGCCCGCGGCATCGCGCTCGAAGAGCTGATGGGCAGCCGCATCGACGCCCTTAAACTCGTCTCCAGCCTCACCCTCTTCCGAGCGGCGGCGGAGCGTCTGGCCAACGGCGATCCGGCGTTCAACAACTCCCTCGCGGCAGTCGATCGATCTCATCCTCAAGCACGCCGCCACGAGGGCATCCGCCGTGCGCCCGCACCCTCAGCTCGTTGTGAACAAAGGCTACCTTCTCGGCTGATACCGCATCGCCACCGCCCCCGAGCCGAACTCCAGCCGGCTCACCAGCTTCAACTCCAAACGCCTGGATAGTCCCGCGAACAACGTCGGCCCGTGGCCCACGATCCTGGGCTGCACCACGAACTCGTACTCATCGATCAATCCCAGCTCCGCCAGCGCCAGCGGGAGCTTCACGCCTCCCGTGAACAGTCCCTTCCCCGGCTCCTGCTTCAGCTGCTGCACGGCCATCGCCAGATCCCCGCGCACGAGCTCCGCGTTCCAATCGACCCGGTCCAGGGTGCTCGACACGACGTATTTCTTGGCCGCGTCGATCGTGCGACGGAAGGGTTCCATCCAATCGGGCATTTCTCCCGTCCACGCCGGCCGAAACGCTGCCTCCATCATCTGATAAGTCACCCGGCCAAAGAGGAGGGCATCGGCCTGGGCAAGGTTTTCGGTCGCGTGACGATGCAACTCTTCGTCCGGGACCCCTTCACGATGATCGCAGCACCCGTCCAAGGTGACGTTGATGGAATAACGAAGCGGTCGCATCACGCACGATTACAGCGGACGGCCGCGGCGAGGCAATCGTGGAAGCGCGCGATTACCTGCGCGCGCCGCTCGTCCCGCCGCTCCGATAATTGTCTTGACGTGTCCGGAAACCGTCGGCTTTGATCGCCCTCGCAGGAGGAGGATTACTCAATATGCGTAAACAAATCTTCGCGCTTTTGGCGGCGGTAATGATCACGCTGCCGGCCGGCGCACAAATTACGGGCGTGGTCCCCAACGACCGCGCGACGGTATCCGGCGGGGGCACATTCCTTGGTCCGCTCGCCAATGCGCCACGGACTTACCAGTTGCTCATCAGTGCCAGCGAACTCACGAGCTTCATCGGGTTGGAGTTGAGCGCCATCACCTACCGGCTGGGCAGCGGGGCGACAGCTCCCTGGCCGAACGCCAGCGTCACCTTCGATAATTACGACATCCGCATCAGCCAGGGCGTCGACCCGATGAATCGTAGCCTGACCTTTGCCAATAATGTCATCGGCTCGCAAACTCTGGTGCGGAGCGGCTCGCTCACAATCCCTGCCGGTTCTTTCGGGATCGGCACTGCGCCGAATCCATTCGGGCCCACGATCAACTTCGCTTCCACTTATCTCTATACCGGTGGTAACCTGCTCATCGAGCTGCGCCACACAGGTTTTACCGGCACCTCCACGTCGGTGGATTCGGTCCTTGCCAGCGGCGGACCGGGTAACGGGTACGGCACACGTTTCAGCGCTGCCTGGACCGCCAGCTACACCGGGACCAGTGGCGCCCAAGGCAACTTCAGCGTCATCCAGCTGTCGGCGGTGCCGGAACCGAGCTCGGTCATGCTGGGGGCGGTGGGTGCCGCCGGCTTGGTGTTTGCTTGCTGGCGGCGCCGCCCGCGGGCATCCTGACGCGAGGTAATCCGCGCACCATCGTGGTTCGCCGCGGCACTCGCTGCGCCCGCTCAGCTGCAAACCGCGAATCTCACCGGGCGTAGCAGGAAGTTGCTGCATCTTGGCGGCATTTCATTGGCGCTGCTGCACGGGCCCTTCCGAGATCCCCGCGCACGAGCTCCGCGTTCCAATCGACGCGGTCCAGGGTGCTCGACACGACGTATTTCTTGGCCGCGTCGATCGTGCGACGGAAGGGTTCCATCCAATCGGGCATTTCTCCCGTCCACGCCGGCCGAAACGCTGCCTCCATCATTTCGTAAGTCACACGGCCAAAAAGGAGGGCATCGGCCTGTAGCAAGGTCTCGGTCGCGTGACGATGTAACTCTTCGTCCGGGACCCCTACACGATGATCGCAGCACCCGTCCAAGGTGACGTTGATGGAATAACGAAGCGGTCGCATCACGCACGATTACAGCCGACGGCATCGACGAGCCAGTCGCGGAAGCGTGCAAGTCTCAGCGAAACGTCCGTCTTAACAGGTCAGCACAACCGCGGCTGATAGCCCTCGACACCTCAAACACCTCTCCGCCGTGTGCCGAACAGCTCCGTCAGTACCTGCTCTTGGGCAGTGCCAAGACAGCTTCAACCAAGTCGTCCACCGATCGCGTGCGGTGTAAGATCGCATTCATCAAGGTAAAACATTGTTTGTCGAAGGCATTGTTGTTGATGGGCGAATCCTGCGCTGCAATTAAGAAGTTGTTCGGTGTCAAATACCGAACTCAAGCTGGGCTCCTTCGATTCGGCACGGTGCTCCCTCGATTATTGCTGCTCCGTCATCATATTCGGCACGCGTTACTCTCACTCCGTGCCACTCGCCATACTCTTCGTAGATTGGCCCGTCCTTCTTAAAGCGGTTCCGAACAGACTCCACGTCGTGCTCGTAAACCCCGAATATGGATCGCTTCCCACAGTCTCAACGTACACGAAACTCTGCCAATACCCGCCGGCATTTACCGCCACCAGAAGATCCAACATCGAGCTCTTCTTCATCCCTCAGCACGACACTGCCTCCCAGCGGCTCAAAACGTTTGATCGCGTTGTTGCTAAGCTCTACCACCACCAGACAGGATTGCTACGGGTCAAGCCTGCCCCATTACCGTTTTCGGACACCCAACTTAGCGGCTTGTCGAGCAAGATGCGCAACCGATTAACGACAGTCGCGGGATCATCAATTCGGTGTATTCCGCGCAATCCCCGGAAACGCGGCGCAGAAACGCTCTTCGTGAAACCACCCTGTATATGGCCTTCTGATCTCGCCGGACGCAGTCCATTCGTCAGCTGGCAGTCCGCGCCTTTCGAGAAAATCAATCGAACTTGCAGATGCTGCCGCAACGTCTACCAGCTCTTGCGAATTCGCTTTCGATGCTTTTGCGATCGCTCCGACGACCGAGCTGTGCGATCTCCTTGCAGTTAGAGTGCAGGCTGGGGCTCACCGCCGAATTCAAGTTTCCGTCTGTGTTCCCACCGGGACGCGGGATAGTTACACCTGCGAGATCCGACTGGAAATTCATGTCTGAACCATCGGACGACATCGCGAAGCACCGCTCTCGGCCGAGTTTTCCCATGAACAAACCGAGCTCGAACATTACATTGTCCCGCGGAGCTTGCGACGTGACTTCTCTGGACGTCACCAGGTCATCGGGTGTGAGCACCAGCACGGCAAGTCTGAACTGGTCCGCCGCGCGGACTAGCGCCTCGAGGTTCCCAGAATTCAGCCCAAACGGCCCATCTTTCCAGACCGTGACCTCTGCTGCATCACTCAATTGAAGTTCGACAGCCCGCGCGATCTCAAGACCTTCGCTCGAGGAGCCGACGAATAGACTAGGTTTATGCGGGCCCGCCGCTCGGTTACTCACGAGGTGTTAGTCTATCTCAGATCAGTGTGGCTTCGAGTGCGCGATTGCGTCCGCGTCAGACGTCCCATCTCCAAGTCATCAGTATAAGCTTCAAAGCGCTTCTCCTCGATGGCCTCTCCGAGCCTTCCGAGCGCACGCGGCACAAGCGACGTGGTCCAATACCCGAAGTTGTTGACGATATAGTAGTGACTTCCTTCGTGATCCAAATCGAAAGCATCAGAAAAGTCTTCCAGATCGTCTGCAAACAAGAGCCGGGAACAGTAGCGACAGAAAATGCGATGCTGCTGTGTAGTACACGCATAGCATGTATCAATACCATCACTAAGTCCGTGATGAAGGTGTGCTTCTCGCACTGCGGGCACTCCCACACCACATCATCCGGAACGTTGTCAGCTTCGATTCGCTCGAGAGCCCGACGGTGCAGCTCCTCAAAACTTTTCTCATGCCCGAGTATTGCATCGAGAGCTTCGGGCTCGACGAGCGCGTCGATTTCTAGCTCGAAGTGACGAGCCTCCAAGAAAATATCCAACGCGAAGACTTCAGCGAACTTCGCCGCCGCGTAATCAGCACTGCATTCGAAGCTCGAATGCGTAATCTGGTTTCGAAGCTCAACGGCCTTCGCAATCCGCTTTCGTTCGCCGCTACTCAACAGGTCCACTCCGAATTCTGGTTTGGATAAACGATCCATCGCGAGCGTGAGGGAAACAGTTTTGCTCGGTGCGTCGATGTTCTCGTAGACGAAGAGAGGATGCTGTTTTGCCAGGATCGCCTTTAGCGTTAATTCGAGCGCTTGGACGACGTGAAGAATCGCAAATGGCCATCGCTCTTCTTTGGACTCTGCTTCGATGGCGTTTCGAACTGCCTCTCGGAGAAACGAGTGGCTATTTTTTCGTAGATCAACCTGCATTGCTTAGGCGGCTGAACATCATAATACGGGACACGGCTTACGCATAGGCGCAAGCGCGAACGATGCTGACGGTGACCTGAGCGGCAGCGGGACGTCGCCGTGCTGATCACATCTGTCGACGCACCCGCACCGCGGGTAGCGCATGATACATCGCACGTCCATGACGACGCAGTCACTCGGCCGCGAGGCCGAGTTGCTCGTGCATGGCTTCCACGCGTCGCTTCATGATGGCGCGGCGGCGCGCGACTTCCTGGCGAAACTCAGCGAACCCGGCGGTATCGCGCAGTGACTCCAAGAGCGGCGAATCCTCGATCGCCACCGGCAGCGACTCGATAGGCCGTTTGTCAGAAGGATAGGACGCAGCATCCGGCCGCTATTCGTCCTCTGCGATAAATTTTTCCAATCAGGTGGTGGGTTTCGCCCATGGATTCCGCTTTCAGGGGGTAACCAATGAAACCTCACGAACAAAACCATGAAATCACCTATCAATAATCATTCGATCTGGCCTCACGGGCTGGTCCGCACGATCAACCTCATCTTTTTGGCGCTTGTGCTTTTCACAGGCACTTCGCTTATGGCCAAAGGCCGCGAGGCCGACCTGCCGTCGCCTCAGTGCGACAGCCTGAATGTGCCGGCGGGTAACCGAATTAGCGCTCATGTGTATGCCATGGGCGTGCAAATCTATCGGTGGAACGGCACTAGTTGGGTCTTCGTGGCTCCCGACGCCACGCTTTACGCCGACCCGTGCTTTAACGGCGAAATTGGCACGCACTACGCCGGTCCAACCTGGGAAGCGGACGACGGCAGCAAAGTCGTGGCCAGCCGCGTGGCTGACTGCACCCCGAACCGCGGTGCCATTCCGTGGTTGCGGCTGGATGCGGTTTCGAGTTCACCCCAGGGCAGGTTTGGACGCATCACTCACGTCCTGCGCGTGAACACGATTGGCGGGACGGCTCCGGCCACAGCGGGAGCGTTTGTGGGCGATGAAGCGCGCGTCCCCTACACCACCGAGTATTACTTTTACCGCGCGCAGTAGGAACGAATAGGCAAGCTACCGCTCAGTGACTTCGCGGCCGCAGCGCGGATGTCCGGCGAAAGCAAAAGCGCGCCGGGTAGTTACTCGGCGCGCTTTTATTCTACCTTTCGTTTCCAAGATGGCTGTCCCGTCCCGGCGATGACGAGCGTGATCACCATTCCGATCCCGAACTCGTCGATGATGCGTGCTTCGCCACGGCCGGCAATTCATCCGTGCCCATTCGTGGAATCCGTGGTTAGATTTCGCCTCCACATGAGCAAAGTTTACTCCGATGCCAAGGCGGCCCTGGATGGCCTGCTTCACGACAACATGACGATCGCCGCGGGCGGCTTCGGGCTTTGCGGCATCCCGGAAAATCTCATCGCCGCATTGCACGACAGTGGCGTGAAGGGGCTCACCATCGTCGGCAACAACGCGGGCGTGGATGGCTTCGGCATGGGCGTGCTGCTGACGACGCGGCAGGTGAAGAAGGTGATGGCCTCCTACGTAGGCGAGAACAAGGAATTCGAGCGCCAGGTGCTCTCGGGTGAACTCGATCTGGAGCTGATCCCGCAGGGCACGCTGGCCGAGCGGTTGCGCGCGGGCGGCGCGGGAATCCCGGGGTTTTACACCCGCACGGGTTTCGGCACCAAACTGACCGATGGTAAGGAGACGAAAGTTTTCGACGGCACGGAATACGTGCTCGAACCCGGCATCAAAGCCGAGGTCTCGCTCGTGAAAGCGTGGAAGGGCGACAAATCCGGTCAACCTCATTTACCGGAAAACGTCGCGGAATTTCAACCCGATGATCGCCACGTTGCGGCAAGGTTTGCGTGGCCGAGGTCGAGCAGCTGGTCGAGATCGGCGAGCTGGATCCCGACCAGATCCACACGCCGGGCATCTTCGTTGACCGCATCATTCAGGGCGCGAGCTACGAGAAGCGGATCGAGTTTCGCACCGTGCAAGGTGGCGCGGCGGCGAAGAAGGAAAACCCGATCCGTGAGCTGATGGCGAAGCGGGCGGCGCAGGAACTGCGCGACGGCTACTACGTCAATCTCGGCATCGGCATCCCGACGCTGGTGGCCAATTTCATTCCCGAAGGGATGAACGTGACGCTGCAATCCGAGAACGGCCTGCTCGGGATCGGGCCTTTCCCGACCGAGGAGACGGTCGATGCCGACCTGATCAACGCCGGCAAACAGACCATCACGACGATGCCGGGCTCGGCCTTTTTCTCGAGCGCTGACTCGTTCGCGATGATTCGCGGCGGGCACATCGATCTTTGCCATTCTCGGCGCGTTCGAGGTGACGGATAAAGGCGACATCGCGAACTGGATGGTGCCGGGCAAGATGGTGAAGGGGCCGGGCGGCGCGATGGACCTTGTCGCGGGGGTGAAGCGGGTGGTGGCGGTGATGGAGCATTGCGCAAAGGACGGCAGCCCGAAGATTTTGAAACAATGCACGCTCCCGATTACCGGGCTGGGAGTCGTTAACCTCATCATCACCGACCTGTGTGTGTTCGAGGTGAAGGAAGGCGGCGGGCTCGTCCTTACCGAGATCCATCCCGACGCTTCGGTGGACGACATCCGGGCTAAGACCGGCGCGCCGTTCGACGTTGCGCTGAAGGGCTGAAGAGTGTGAGCGGGTGCCAGAACTCCGCGGTTGAGCTCCGCCATCAGTTTCGCCAACTGAGGCAGAAGGTTGCGGTGTGGATGCTGAGCGTTGCCTGCGGCTCGATGTCGGTCACCGCAGCCGACGAAGCGGCCCGCTGGCAGGATTTCCGCGGCGTCTTCGACGCCGATTTCAATCACGACGGCTCGCGGGTGATCACGCGGCTGCGCGCGGGGGAGATCGGCCTCTGGGATGTGACGGCCGGTAGTCGTGTCGCGGGCGATCTCGCCTCCCCGGCGACGGCGACGTGCTACGAGATGAGCGGCGATCATCGTTTCATCATCATTGGTTTTGAGAAGGGGGCGCGCGTCTTTGATTCCGCCAGTGCCGCGGCGGTTTCCCCGCTGCTCGACGTGCCGCTGCGCGATGAGCTCACGGTTCCGGCGGTCTTTGCACCGGACGGCGGTGGGGTCGTGATCTTCGAAGAAACGCAGGCGTCAGTCTGGAATGTGCGGAGCGGGGAGCGCCTCGCCGCCATCCCGGCGGCCGCCGGTCCGCACGAAGAGGCGCCGCCCTCGGCAATTTTCACGGCCGACGGCGGGCATTGCTTTCTCATGGATCCCGGCGGCACGGTCACGCGCTACGAGACGCAACGCTGGACGGCGACGGGAAAGCCGATGCGCCACCCGCACTGTGACACGGCTTACGAGTTCGGCTTGAGTGCCTCGGCGGACGGGAAGTGGCTGGCGATGTCGATGACGCGGGCCAGAACGGTCCGAAAGGTCAATTGCAAATCTGGGACGCGGCCTTGAGCAAGGCGCTTGGAGCACCGCTCGTGAATGTCACGGTTTCGCCGCGCGTTTCCTGGCCGAGCCGCCTCGCGTCCTGGTGGAGCCAGCGCGCGGCCCCGCGAACGTGCGCGCCCTCCCGTCGCTGAAGACGCTCTACCCGATTGCAGCCCACGACGAAGTGGACGGTCCGGCGCTCGCGCTCTCGCCCGACGGCAAGTGGCTTCTGGCGTGGGGGGCCGATCGAACGCTCACCGTCATCGAGGCGTCGACGGGCAAACCACAGCATCATTACCCACAGAAGGCGACGATCACCCGCGTGATTGTCGTTCCCGATTCCACCGCCTGCTACGTCCTCTATGATAACTCCACCTTCCTGAACGAGGGCTTCTACGATATTATTTGATGCGGCTCAGCCTGCCCGATCTCAATGTTACGACCTATTTCGCAGCCTCGCTTTTCCCGCGGCGCGGCGCTTTCGCCGGACGGGCGACGCTTGCTTCTCCTGGAGGGTGGCGACGACCAGGAGCGACTTCTCATTTTCAATGCCAGCGACCTGTCGGCTCTGAGCGACTGAGCGGACTCCCCAGTCCCGGCGCCGGCCGATCGTCCCGCGCGCCTAATTATTTCATCGCTCCTCAGGGCATCGCGGGGTAAAACGCGTCCATCGAGACCCTTCATGAGCCAGCCGTTGGGAGAGACGGATCGGAAGACGGCATCGAGGCCGCGCCGTGCACTGAGATGTCATTCCTGACCGAACTGAAACGCCGCAACGTCGTCCGCATGGCGGGCTTGTATCTGGTCGGCGCCTGGCTGCTCGTGCAGGTGGTGGGCAGCTGCTGCCGGTCTTCGATGCGCCGGCTTGGGTAATGAAGACGGTGGTCGGCCTGCTGGCGGTCGGCCTCGTGCCGGCGCTGATCTTCTCGTGGGTGTTCGAAATGACGCCGGAAGGTTTGAAGCGCGATGAAGATGCGGCGCCCGAGCAATCGATCGCCCCGCGGACCGGGCGACGGATGGACCGCATCATCATCGTGGTCCTGGTCCTGGCGATTGGCTATTTGCGTTCGACAAGTTCGTGCTCACGCCGAGACGCGGGGCTGCGCTGGTTGCGAGTGCCGTGCCTGACGAGGCCCAGTCTGTCATTAACGCGAAATCGCTCGCGGTGCTGCCACTGGTTAACACCAGCGGCGACCCCGCGAATGAATATTTCTCCGATGGTCTCTCGGAGGAACTCATCGCCGTGCTCGCCAGGATTCCGGGTCTCGATGTCATGGGCGCAGCTCATCGTTTCTCTTCAAAGGCAAATCCGACGATAGCCGGACGATTGGCGAGAAGTTCGGGAGTGGCGAACCTCCTCGAAGGTAGTGTGCGCAAGCAAGGCGAACGCGTCCGCATCGTTGCCGAACTGATTAATGCAGCCGACGGCCGCGCACTTTGGTCGGAAACTTACGATCGCGAATTGAAGGATGTTTTCGCCGTGCAAGCGGAGATCGCGACCGCGGTGGCGGAGCAAATGAAGGTAAAGTTATTGGGCGAGAAGGCGCGCTCTGATGCCGTTCCTTCAAATCAAAATCTCGCGGCCCACAATGCGGTGCTGCAGGCAGATTTCTTCTTCCAGCAACAGACACGCGAAAGCGTTGGCAGGCCATTACTTTTCTGCAGGAGGCAGTCCGATTGGACCCTGGCTATGCGCTCGCCTATGCCCGGCTATCTCAGGCCTGGCGGTCTTCGTGGCGAGTTTTGCGGCTGGAGATACACATGCCTACGAGGAGGCACAGATCGCTGCGGATAAGGCGAGAACTCTGGCGCCTGACTTGGTCGAGGTACACAAGGCGATCGGCTGGCTCGCGATGACTCCCGGGCTGAATTTCCCGTCCGCGGAGAAGGAATTCCGCGCGCGCTCGAGTTATCTCCCAACGACGCCGCGGCCAAGAACGGGCTGAGTTTCTCCCTCATGGCTCAGGGCCGATTGCAGGAAGCAGAGCAGGCTTGCCGGGAGGCGCTTTCGCTGGACCCGCTCTTCACCGGTGTTTGGTATAACCTGGGGAGACTGGCCGCCGGAACAGGCCGTTACAAAGAGGCGGAGGGGTTTTTCCGAAAAGGACTCGAGTTCCAGCCGAAGGCGTCGCGTTTTCACACGCACCTCGCCAGTGTCTATCTCTTGCAGAACAATCCCGCGCTGGCCTTGGAGGAGGCTCGGCTCGAGCCGGATGAATTCTGGCGCGCTTACGCACTTAGCCTCACCCAGCAAGCGCCGGCCGACCGTGCCGCGGGAGATGCCGCCTTGGAAATTCTCACCGCCAAACATGCTGCTGACGGCGCCTACCAAATCGCCATTGTGCACGCCGTGCGCAAAGAGCCCGACGAAATGTTCAAATGGCTCGACGAAGCCTATGCGACCCATGACTCAGGTCTCACCCAGCTGACGATAACTCCATTTCTCTTTCCATACCGCGACGATCAGCGTTTCGCGGTCTTGTGTGCCAGAAGCTCGGCGTCCGCTTGCCATCGGCGCCACCACGATGAGCAAAAACGCTCCTTCTTCGCCGAGCTGAAGCGCCGCAATGTCATCCGCATGGCGGGACTTTATCTCGTCGGCGCGTGGCTGCTCGTTCAGGTCGCGGGAACCGTGCTGCCGATGTTCGACGCACCTGATTGGCTGCCGCGCAGCATTGTTATTCTGCTGGCCATTGGCTTTATCCCAGCGTTGATCTTCAGCTGGGTCTTCGAAGTAACTCCCGAGGGGTTGAAGCGCGACGCGGACGTCCCGCCCGAGCAATCGATTGCGCCCCAAACCGCCCGGCGCATGGACCGCACGATCATCGTCGTCCTCGTGCTCGCCCTCGCCTATTTCGCCGTCGACAAGTTCGTGCTCAATCAGCGTCGGGAGCAGCCGGCCGCGACAACGTCAGCGTCAGAGTCAAGACCCGTCCCTAACGAGAAGTCCGTCGCGGTCCTGGCGTTCGCCAATCTCAGCGACGACAAGGGCAGCGAATACTTTTCCGATGGCATCAGCGAGGAGCTGCTCACCGTCCTGCAAAAAATTCCCGGTCTGCACGTGGCCGCGCGGACTTCGGCATTTTCCT
This sequence comes from uncultured Verrucomicrobiae bacterium, assembly GCA_963844275.1. Taxonomy (GTDB): domain Bacteria; phylum Verrucomicrobiota; class Verrucomicrobiia; order Chthoniobacterales; family UBA10450; genus JACCTI01. Next base: position 880,091 of record CAWJNS010000010.1, on the reverse strand, counting down.
TCAAAGGCAAGAACGCGACGGCGCAGGAGATCGGGCAGAAACTCGGCGTGGCGCACCTGGTCGAAGGAAGTGTGCGCAAGGCTGGTGACGTCGTGCGGATCGCGGCCCGACTCACTCAGGCCAATACCGGTGAAGAAATTTGGTCGGAAAATTACACGCGCGATTTGAAAGATGTGTTCGCGGTCCAGACCGAGCTCGCCCAAACCATCGTCGGGCAATTGCGCGGCCAGCTCTCGAATGGCGCGGAGATCCGATGGCCAAAGCGGCGATTCAGGCGGAGGTGCAAGCGGCGGAAAAAGGGGAGACGAAAAATGTGGAGGCCCACCAGCATTATCTGCAGGGCCGCTTTTATGAGAATCGCCGCTCGCAAGAAGGCGTTACCCAGGCCCGCATCGAATACCAGAAGGCGGTGGAACTTGACCCGGGTTACGCGCTCGCCTGGGCTGGACTGGCCGATTCGCACCTGTGGATGTGCGACTTTGGCGACGAGGTTGGGAGGGCGGGCTTCGATGCTCACCTTGCGCGCGCGCGGGAAGCAACCGCTCGGGCGATCGAACTCGAGCCCGACCTGCCGGAGGCGCTGCGCGTTCGCGCACATATTCAACTCAGTTTTGACTTCGATTGGAAAGGAGCAAACGATTCGGTGCAGACCGCCATTCGTCTGGCCCCGGCAGACTCTACGCTCTTTATCGCGGCCGCCAACGTGGCAAACGCAAAAGGCGACGTGGCGCCATGCTATCGACTACCGCAAAGCAGTCGCTGATCCTGTTAATCCCAGGGCGCGCTTATACCTTGCCTATCATCTTGCCATCACACGGCAATTCGCGGAAGCACAGGCGGAATCTGCTCGCCTTATCGAGCTAAGTCCGGCGGCCCCCTGGGCCCACGCCAGCCTTGGTCTTGCCTTCCTGCTTCAAGGCAAGTTTGAAGAGGCCGCAGCTGCCGCGCACGATGATGCAGCAGGGTGGGCCCGCCTTTTATCCTGGCCATGGCTCGCTGGAGTCAGAAGCGGATTCCGGACGCAGATGCGGCGCTCGCCGCTTTGATCCAGAACTATGCCGACGTGGCCGCCTGCCAGATCGGCGCAGTCATGCCTGGCGCGGAGAAAAGGATCACGCGTTCGAATGGCTGGAGCGAGCGCGCCGGCAGCGCGACTCGGGCCTGGTCGCTCTTCGAAGCGATCCTATCTCGAGAATCTGCACGGCGACCCGCGGTGGGATGCATTTTTGCGAACGATGGGCCTCGCCAACGACCAATTGCAATGAGCGCTCCGGACGGCAAAGGCCACCGCATGAGTTTCTTCGCCGAGCTGAAGCGGCGCAACGTTTACAAGGTCGCGGTCGCTTATGCCGTTGTCGGCTGGCTGGTTATTCAGATCTGTTCGACCGTCTTGCCGACGTTTCATGCGCCGGAATGGGTGGTGCAAACGCTGTGGTGCTGGTGGCACTCGGTTTCCCGATCGCGCTCGTAATCGCCTGGGCCTTTGAGCTGACGCCGGAAGGAATCAAGCGCACGGGTGATCTGGAGCAAAGGCGACGAACGGCAGTCCAAGAATCGCGCCTCAATTTTGTTGTGATCATCGCAGGCGCGATGTCGGCAGGTTTGTTTTTCCTCGGACGCTTCACCGCTCCAGAGAGAGGCGACCGCTCCGGAGCCGCTACCGAAATCCATCGCCGTGCTGCCACTGGTTAATCAAAGCGGTCATGCGGATCCGGGAGTTGTTTCCGATGGGCTTTCCGAAGAACTGATCAACGGTCTCGGTCAGATTCATGAATTGCGGGTGATCGGGCGCAACTCTTCCTTCCATTACAAAGGAAAGAGCGCTGATTCCCGCGCAGTCGGACTGGCGCTTGGAGTAGCGCACCTGCTGGAGGGGAGCGTCCGCAAAGCCGGCGATCGCGTCTGGATCAGCCCTGGCATTAGTCGACGCGGCGAATGGCAGCCAGCGCTGGTCAAAAGACTTATGATCGGGAATTGAAGGACATCTTCGCCGTCCAGGAAGAGATCGCGAAATCTGTGGCCGACCAACTTCGTATCACTTTGCTGGGCGGCGAGGTGACTGCCTCCGGGAGACCGAGCAACGGGAGTCTGGAGGCTTACAACGCGTTCCTCCAAGGCCAGCAATATAGATCATCCGGTAATGTGGAGGGCTTCACCAAAGCTATTAAATTCTTCGACGAGGCCATCCGTCTCGATCCTCAGAACGCCGAGGCCTACGCCTTTAAATCACTCGTGTGGATTCCAATCGGTAATATACGTGGCGTGAAAGGAACGGAGGCGTTCCTGCAGGCGCGCGTCGCGGCACAAGCAGCGCTCGCGATCAAACCCGATCTACCCGAGGCCCGCCAAAGAGCGATGGCCAACGTCTACCTCTACGCCGATTGGAACCTGGCCGCCGCAGAAGCCGTGCTCGGGGGCTCTGATCAGAAAACGGCAACAACCTTGTATGCGCTGGGGCTCATTCGCGCTTTTCAGGGCCACACTGACGAGGCGATTGAGTTGCAAAAGCAAGTCATCGTTCTTGATCCGGTGTTTGCATTGAATCGTCGCAATCTCGCTTCTAGGCTGATCTCGGCGGGTCGGCTCATGAACCTGTTCGAAACGGAATTGCGCAAAGCAGTCGAGTTGAACCCTCAAGGCGCTGGCGTCCATTTTGAGCTGGTCGTCCTGGCCGTTCTGCGCACACAACCGGAAGCCGCGTGGCGTGAAGCGCAATTAGAAACGAGTGGCGTGTTACGCGACTTGGCCGTCGCCCTGGCGCAAGCCGCACGCGGCGATCGCGCTGAGGCCGACGCCGCGCTGGAAGTGTTGATCGATGCACACGGGGGAGAAGCTCCGTCACGCGCTCAGCCGGCGTGTATGCCTACCGCAAGGAGCCGGACAAAGTCTTCGAATGGCTCGAACGTGCCTACGCCCTGCATGAACCGCGGCTGATCGGGCTGCTCGCCGATCCGCTTTTGCGCGCCTATCATTCCGACCCGCGCTTCGCCAGCTCTTTGCCAAAAATGCGGTTGCCAGTTCCAAAATGAATCCGCCGAATTTCTTCTCGGAACTGAAACGCCGCAATGTCCTGCGCGCCAGTGCTTTTTGACGCGGCGAGCACGTGGCTCCTGGTGCAGGTGGCAACGCAGGTCTTTCCCTTCTTCCACATCGCCGAGTGGGTGGTGCGCTGGATCATCGTGGCCGCGGCCATCGGCTTCCCCTTTAGGGTTCTCTTTTCCTGGTTCTATCAATGGACACCGCAGGGTGCTCCAGCGCGAGACAGGACACGGGTCGGTTGCCACCCAGAGGCACGCCGAATCTCGCCGGAAACATGGATCTTTTGGATCATGGCGATGCTGGCCGTCGCTGTGGTCTTGTTGCTGACGGATAAGTTCGTCCTGCGCGAGAGGAGCAAAGCCAGGGCGCACCCGAAAAATCCATCCCACCGGCGCCGCCGATCCCACCAAAAATCGATCGCGGTTTTACCGTTTGAAAATTTGAGCGAAGAAAAAGGTGACGCCTATTTTGCCGACGGCATTTTAAGAGGAGATCCTGACGCGGCTGGCCAAGATCGCAGATCTAAAAGTCATTTCGCGCACTTCGACGCAGCGGTATCAAAGCAAACCGGGTAATTTGGCGAGATCGCGAAGCAGCTTGGCGTAGCGAACATTCTTGAGGGCAGCGTCCAAAAAGTGGGCGATCAGGTGCGGGTCAATGTTCAACTTGTTAACGCCCAAACTGATTCCCATCTCTGGGCCGAGACCTACGATCGGAAATATGACCGACATTTTTGGCGTGGAGAGCGAGATCGCCAACGGAATCGCCGGGTCGTTGCAGGCTAAGCTGACCGGGCACGAGCAGCAGGCATTAGCAGTTAAACCGACAAACAATCTGGAGGCTTACGACGCGTATCTGCGCGGCCTGGCTTTTGAAGCGCGCTACCCGTCCTCCTACTCGATCCGACCCCCTGCGGAAAGCCACGGCTTTTTACGAGCGGGCAGTGCAGCTTGATCCAAATTTTGCGCTTGGTTGGGCGCGGCTTTCGCGGGCGCACGCCCTAATCTACTTTAGCCGCGACGACACCAGTGCATCACTCGGCGCGATGCGGCTAAAATGCTTTGGAGAATGCGCAGAAACTCGAGCCGGAATCACCTGAAACCCTGCTCGCCTTGGGTTATTATCAATATCAGGGTGCTGCATGATTACTCGCCTGAGAAGGCCTACCGTTCGATTGGTTTATCAAGCATGTTACCGGCAGCGCGAGATGGCAGATTCCCGTTTTCTGCGGCAGGTGGTTCACCCGAGCGAGGTAATTGGCATCGAAGCGTTGCCTACTGGGAGCGGGCCCTCGCCCTGATCCAGGTCAGGTGATGGAATTACTGATAAACCACGTGGCTCAGGCTTACGACATCCTTCGAGCCATTGCCCAGGCATCACTGCGGGCTCTGCAATCAGCGCACTGGACATTAATCCCAACGATACCGGATTGATCGTTGGGAAACGCGCCACCGTTCACCAGGCCAAGGGCGTCCTGGAAGGAGGCTGCTAAATTTTATCAGAAATAAACGCGCAAGACTCGATCTAGCGACCGCTGTTATGCAATCAAGTTCAACCAATTGAGGCTTGAACGCAATTTCAGTGAAGCCATCCGACTATTGCAAGCCCGACTGGCTCAGTACCACTTTGGTTCCGAGTTCTACAAGGGCATTGACCAGGTGTCTCTGGCTTTTGCTCAATGCCTTGGCGGCGATTATTGCCGGGGCAAAGATTACCGCTGAACAGGCGCGCAACACACTCGATCATTCTGTAAAAATGAACCAGACAGCGCCGTGCCTTAGCGGCACTCTTGTCCCTAGCTAATGCTGCGCTCGGGGAGAAGGACTCGGCCTCTAAAGAGAAGACGGAACGCGCAATCATGCTTTTGCCGAGCGCTAAGGACGCGATCTATCGGACCTGGCTTGGAAGAGAACCTCGCGCTAATTCAGACGACTTCGGCGAGAACAGCCGTGCGATCCCAACTCTCACTCAGCTGTTACAAACGCCCTATATAGAGGCGGGGATTTACGGCCGAACGCCTGTTACGGCGGCGCTTTTTAAGGTTCGATCCGATCTGGGACCCTTGCGCGCCGATCCCGCTTTCCAACAATTGCTCGCGGGTAAGGAACTCGTCGGACCGGGCAAACGATGAATTCGCCGAAGTTTTCGCCGAGCTAAGGCGGCGCAATGTCATCCGCATGGCGGGACTTTATCTCGTCGGCGCATGGCTGGTCGTGCAAGTGGCCGGGACGGTGTTGCCAATGTTTGGAGCCCCGGAGTGGCTTCCCCGCACCATCGTTATTTTGCTCGCGATCGGGTTCGTTCCCGCGATGATCTTCAGCTGGGTTTTCGAAGTGACACCAGAGGGACTGAAGCGCGACGCGGACGTGCCGCTCGAGCAATCCATCGCGCCCCAAACCGCGCGGCGGATGGACCGCATGATCATCGTGGCGCTGGTCCTGGCGCTTGGCTATTTTGCGTTCGACAAGTTCGTGCTCACGCCCAGACGCGAGGCTGCGCTGGTGGCCAGCGCCGGGCCTAACGCATCAAAGTCTGTCGTTAACGCAAAATCGATCGCGGTCCTGCCGTTCGAAAACCTGAGCGAAGAGAAGGCGAATGCTTATTTTGCGGAGGGCATCCAGAATGAAATTCTGACGAAGTTGGCCATGGTACGTGATTTGAAGGTCATTTCGCGCACCTCGACGGCGAAGTACGGAAGCAAGCCCGATAACCTCAAAACGGTCGCCACCGAACTTGGTGTCGCAACCTTGCTCGAGGAGGCCGTTCAGAAATCGGGCGACAAAGTCCGCGTCAACGTGCAGCTAATTGACGCTCGGACCGATTCGCACCTCTGGGCGAAGACTTTCGATCGGGATTTCAAAAATGTCTTTGCGGTAGAGAGCGAAGTGGCGCAGGAAATCGCCGACACTTTGCAGGCGAAGCTTTCTCCAAGCGAATCGCACGCCCTCGCTTCAGTGCCGACGCAGGACCCGCAAGCGTATGACCAGTTCTTGCAAGGCGAATATCAATTGCGCGCAGCTGAGTCGGTACCGGTCGCCGAAACCTACGCTCGGGCCGAAAGGTTTTATCGGCAGGCGATTGCGCGCGATCCGAGATTTGCTCAAGCTTACGCGGCCCTCGCCTACTGTTCGTTATCCAGCCACTGGTTTCTGAGCCGAAGGACACCGGCACAGCTCGCCGAAGTAAAGGCGCTTGTTGACCGGGCCTTGAACTCGCTCCGAATTCGCCTGAAGCGCATCGCAGCCTGGCCATCTTTCACTACTGGGGCCACCGGCAATACGACGCGGCGCTGGCCGAACTCGACCGCACTCTCAATCTCCAACCAAATAACGCGAAGGCGCAGCAATATCGCGCCTGGATATTTCGCAGACAGGGCAAATGGGAACAGTTTCTTAGTGAAGGGAAGCTGGCACAGGAGCTCGATCCCCGTGACGCACAAATTCCAGCAAACATCGCGCTCGGAATTACGGCCCTGCGAGAGTGGGACGAGGCGGAGCGTTATGCTTCGCGCGCTCTGGCCATTGAGCCTGATAATTTCCTCGCCATTAACGCTCAGGTAGTTGCACGTTTGAACGGGCGTGGTGACATCGAAGGAGCGCGGCAAGCTCTTGCTGCAGCTCGCGGGAACACCGCATTTCCGGGGATTGGCGCTGGCGGTGCACCGGCTGGGTCGGCGGCTGGGGTAAGTGTTACTGCAGTAAGCGGTGGTTTTCCGGTCTATCTGCATCTGATCGCTCGGCACTTTTCCGAGGCGCTGGCGGTTTGGGACACAGCTTCCGAACTCAAATCCGCCTCTCATTCCCGCCGGCTCTCCGCACGTGTGGCTATTCAGGTGCTCGCGGGACAGACCGCCAAGGCCGAAGCGGAAGAAGCTCGTGTCCTACTTGAAAAAGGATTGAGCGAACGGCCGGATGATTTGTTTGGCCGCAGCCAATTGGCGTGGGTTTATCTTGCTCTTGATCGGAAAGCCGATGCTCTTCGCCTTTCTCGAGAGGTGGCGGACTTATTAACGATTAAAATGGACGCAATCCTGGGTGCGGTGGGTCAACTTGGGTTAGCGGAAATGGAGGCGTGGGCGGGCGAACCTCAGGACGCGACGAACAGGCTTCGGCACTTGCTCTCGATTCCCTCCAACATCTCTATTGCGCGCCTGAAGATCGATCCGGTCTGGGACCCGATCCGCAACGATCCCGGCTTCCAACAATTGCTCACAGGTAAGGAACTCGTCGGACCTGGCAAATAGATGAATTCGCCGAATTTTTTCTCGGAACTGAAGCGGCGCAACGTCATCCGTATGGCGGGTCTTTATCTCGTCGGCGCCTGGCTGGTCGTGCAAGTGGCCGGAACGGTGTTGCCAATGTTCGGGGCACCGGAGTGGCTTCCCCGCACGATCGTCATTTTGCTCGCGATCGGGTTCGTTCCCGCCGTGATCTTGAGCTGGGTTTTCGAACTAACGCCCGCGGGCTTGAAGCGCGACCAGGATGTGGCGCCCGAGCAATCGATCGCCCCGCAGACCGGGCGACGGATGGACCGCATGATCATCGTGGTCCTGGTCCTGGCGCTTGGTTATTTTGCGTTCGACAAGTTCGTGCTCACGCCCAGACGCGAGGCTGCGCTGGTGGCCGACGCCGGGCCTAACGCATCAAAGTCGATCATTAACGCAAAATCGATCGCGGTCCTGCCGTTTGAGAATTTGAGCGAAGACAAAGCAGAACGCCTACTTCGCTGACGGCGTGCAGGACGAAATCCTGACCCATCTGGCGCAGAATTGCCGACCTCAAAGTGATCAGCCGCACCTCGGTCATGCATTACAAGAGCGATGCGCCGCGCAATCTGCGCGAGATCGGCCAGCAGCTCGGCGTGGCACATGTCGTCGAGGGCAGTGTGCAGCGGGCGGGCAACAAAGTGCGCGTCAATGCGCAGTTGATCGACTCCCGCAACGACGCGCATCTCTGGGCGCAAACTTACGACCGCGACCTGGCCGATGTCTTCGCCATCCAAAGCGAAATCGCCAAGGCGATTGCCGACCAGTTGCAGGCGAAGCTCTCGCCTAACGAGAAGAAAGCCATCGAGCAGCCGCCCACGACTGATCTGGCGGCTTTCGACCTTTACAGCCGGGCGAAGTCACTTCTCCTCACGGCAAGTTTCAGCGCGACGGGCGAGCCAGACATGCGGAAGGCAATTGAACTTCTGGATGAAGCGGTCAAGCGCGATCCCTCATTTTTCGACGCTTACTGCCAGCTCGCCTTTGCGCACGAATCCCTTTATGCAGTAGGGGGGTCTGATCACACTCCCGCCCGGCTGGCGCTGGCTGAAGCTGCGCTGCAAGCCGCGACCCGGCTGCGACCGGATGCTGCCGAAACGCATTTGGCGCGCGCACAATATCTCTACTACGGGCTGCGCGACTATGCCGGCGCCCTCGCCGAATTGGAGATTGCGCGGCGAGCGTTACCCAATGATCCGCGTCTCTTCGAACTCACCGGCTACATTCTGCGGCGGCGCGGCCAGCAGGAGGAAGGTCTGCGGAATCTGGAGCGCGCGGTGGAGCTGGACCCGCGCAACTTTTCTACTCTGCAACAGATCGCGCTCAGTTATTCAAACCTTCGGCGCTATGCCGAGGCGATCGCTGCGCTGGATCGCGCGTTAGCGATCGTGCCCGACAACGCCGAAACGCGGACCACTCGTGGACAATTTTATCTCTACTGGAAAGCGGACACCCGGCCGCTGCGCCAGACGATTGATGCAATCCTCGCGCAAGGCTCGGGCGCCATCGCCAGCGCCGCGGACAGCTGGTTCTTTTGCGCTCTGGCCGAACGCGATCCGGCTGCGGCCGAACGAGCGCTCGTCGCGCTGGGCGACAATCCATGCTGGGGCGAACCGCCGATTCATCTGAGCCGCAGCTTTGGCGAAGGGCTGCTGGCGCGCATGACCAAAGATGAGGCAAGAGCGCGCACTGCGTTTGAAGCGGCTCGCGCCCAGCAGGAGAAGATCGTGCAGGCGCAGCCGGATTACGGCCCGGCGCTCTGCGTCCTCGGCTTAATCGACGCTGCTCTTGGGCGGAAAGACCTGGCCTTGGACGAAGGCCGTCGGGCGATCGCGCTCACGCCGCTGGAAAAAGATGTCAGCAACGGCAGCCGCGTCCTTCAATATTTCGCCATCACAGCAGCGTGGGCGGGCGACAAGGAGCTTGCCTTGCAGCAACTGGAAGCTGGGCTGCGTGCTCCCGACGCATCGCTCATGCTGAGCTACGGCGCCTTAAAACTGCACCCGGTCTGGGACCCGCTCCGCGGCGATCCGCGCTTCGAGAAAATCGTCAGCCTCGTTAGCGCCGAAGGAAGAGCCAAAGCGGTGAAGGAAGCCCGCTTCCTTAGGCTGTTGCACCATGAATGAATTCCTGCAGCGACTGAAGCAGCGCAAGCTGGTGCAATGGGCGGTGGCTTATGTCGCAGCGGCGTTTGCCCTCCTCCAAGGCATCGACATTGTCGCGCAACAATTCGGCTGGCCGGAAAGTGTGCGTCGCGGATTTACCCTGGCCTTGTTGGTCGGCTTCTTCATCACGCTGGTGCTCGCCTGGTATCATGGCGAGCGCGGCGCGCAAAGAGTCAGCGGCACGGAATTGCTGATCCTCGCATTACTGCTGGCATTCGGTGGGGGCTTCCTTTGGCGGTTTGCCGGCGCTTCGCGAGCGGCCGACCGATCGGTTGCGGAACGAGCAGGATCAGAATCCAAGCCGTCCATTGATGCCAAATCGATCGCCGTGCTGCCGTTCGAAAATCTGAGCAGCGACAAAGAGAACGCCCACTTCACTGACGGCGTGCAGGACGAAATTTTGACTAACCTTTCGAGAATAGCCGACCTGAAGGTGATCAGCCGCACCTCGGTCATGCAATACAAGACGGGGGCGCCGCGCAATCTGCGCGAGATCGGACAGCAGCTTGGTGTCGCGCATGTGGTCCAAGGCAGCGTGCAACGCGCGGCCAACAAAGTGCGGGTAAATGCGCAGTTGCTCGACACGCGGACCGACGCACATCTCTGGGCACAAACCTACGATCGCGATCTGGCCGATGTCTTCACCATTCAAAGCGAAATCGCCCAGGCGATCGCGGATCAGTTGCAGGCGAAGCTCTCGCCTAACGAAAAGAAAGCCCTCGAGCAGCCGCCCACCACTGATCTGGCGGCTTTCGACCTTTACAGCCGGGCGAAGTCACTTCTTCTCACGGCAGTTTTCAGCGCGACGGGCGATCCAGACCGGCGGAAGGCAATTGAATTTCTGGATGAAGCGGTCAAGCGCGATCCATCATTTTTCGACGCTTACTGCCAGCTCGCCTATGCCCACGAATCCCTTTATGCAGTTATGGGATCTGATCACACCCTTGCCCGGCTGGCGCTGGCCGAAGCTGCGGTGCAAGCCGCGACCCGGCTCCGGCCGGATGCTGCCGAAACGCATTTCGCGCGCGCCCAATATCTCTACTACGGGCTGCGCGACTATGCCGGTGCCCTCGCCGAATTGGAAATCGCGCGGCGAGCGTTACCCAACGATCCGCGTCTCCCCGAACTCACCGGCTACATTCTGCGGCGGCGCGGCCAGCAGGAGGAAGGTCTGCACAATCTGCAGCGCGCGGTGGAGCTTGACCCGCGCAACTTTTTTACTCTGCAACAGATCGCGCTCAGTTACCAATACCTGCAGCGCCGTCCCGAGGCGATCGCTGCGCTGGATCGCGCGTTAGCGATCGTGCCCGACAATGTCGAAACGCGGGCCAGTCGTGGAGTATTTTATCTTGGCTGGAAAGCGGACACGCGGCCGCTGCACCAGACGATTGATGCGATCCTCGCGCAAGGACCGGGGGTCATCGCCAGCGCCGCGAACACCTGGTTTTTTTGCGCTCTGGCCGAACGCGATCCGGCTGCGGCGGAACGAGCGCTCGTCGCGCTGGGCGACAATCCCTGCTGGTTCGAGAACACGATTATTCTGCGGCGCAGCTTTGGCGAAGGTCTGCTGGCACGGATGACCAATGATGAGGCAAGAGCGCGCACTGCGTTTGAAGCAGCTCGCACGGAGCAGGAGACGATTCTGCAGGCACAGCCGGACTACGGGCCCACGCTTTGCGTCCTCGGCTTAATCGACGCTGCTCTGGGGCGGAAAGACCTGGCCCTGGAGGAAGGCCGTCGGGCGATCGCGCTCATGCCACTCGAAAAAGATGTCACCAACGGCAGCCGCGTCCTCCAGTATTTCGCCATCACGGCCGCGTGGGCGGGCGACAAAGAGCTGGCCTTGCAGCAACTGGAAGCCGGACTGCGGGCTCCCGCGGCATCGCTCATGCTGAGCTACGGTGCCTTGAAACTGCACCCCTTCTGGGACCCGCTCCGCGGCGATCCGCGCTTCGAAAAAATCGTCGCCTCGCTCGCGCCGAAGGAACCGCCCCAGTAGAAAGAAGGATGAATCCGCGCAACCTCTTCGCCGAGCTGAAGCGGCGCAAGGTTTACAAAGTCGCGGTCGCGTACGCCGTGGTCGGCTGGCTTCTCATCCAGATCGCAACCACCACCTTCCCCGTGCTCCAAATCCCGGCCTGGGCGATGCGGCTGGTGGTGGTGCTGGTGCTGCTTGGCTTTCCGCTCGCGCTCGTCCTCGCCTGGGCCTACGAGGTAACGCCGGACGGAATCCGGCGGACACACAGCGGCGATGCGGTTCCGGCGCGGCCTTCCAGATCGGGTGGATGGATTGTTCTCGTGATCGGTGGCCTTGGCCGCGGCGGCGTGGCTTTACCTCGGGCTGCCGTTGCCTTCGGCGTTACGCGAACGTTCCTGCGCGCGAGCGCGAAACAGGAGGGAGAAGCCGCCGGGAAAATCGATCGCGGTTCTGCCTTTCGCCTCCTTGAGCGAAGACAAGGCGAACAGTTATTTCGCCGAAGGCATCCAGGATGAGATCCTGACCCGGCTGGCGAAGATCGGTGATTTGAAAGTGATCTCGCGCACCTCGACGCTCCGTTACAAGAGTGCGCCGGAAAATCTGCTCGAGATCGCGAAGCAACTTGGCGTTGAACACATTCTGGAAGGGAGCGTGCAGAAATCGGGCGACCGCGTTCGGATCAATGTCCAGTTGATCAACGCGCAAACCGATAGCCATCTCTGGGCGGAGACCTACGATCGCACGCTGACCGACGTCTTTGCGGTCGAGAGCGAAGTCGCACAACGCGTGGCCGATTCGCTGCGCGCCACGCTGACCGGCGTGGAGAAGGCGATCCTGGCCAGCAAACCGACGGAGAACGCCGGGGCCTACGATGCCTATCTTCGCGGGCTCGCCGTCGTCGCGAGTAACCGCGAGAGCCGCGAGGCATTCACGAGCGCGGCGGATCACTTCGACACGGCGGTTCGCCTCGATCCGAAATTTGCCCTCGCCTGGGCGCGCGCTTCGATCGCGCACAGCCGCATGTACTTGGCCAGCTACGACCGCAGTCCGGCTCGCATCGAGAAGGCGAAACTGGCCGTGGAAAAGGCGCGCGAGTTGCAGCCCGACGCGGGCGAAACGTTTTTGGCGCGCGGCTATTACGAATACATGGTGGTGCGCGATTACGACGCGGCGGCGTCCGCTTTCAAGGAAGCGCTTTCGCGCCTGCCAAATAACGCTGATGCGCTCGTGGCCCTTAGCCTCATCGAGCGCCGCAAAGGCCTCTGGGCGGAGGCAGTGACGCACGAGGAACAGGCGGCGCGGCTCGATCCGCAGAGTGTGCCGGTGCTTTCTCAGCTCGGTATCACCTACTTCGCCCTGAAACGATTCGCGGACGCGCACACGATCGTCGATCGGCTCCTCGGCCTCGCGCCGGAAAATCCGCAGGTCCTCGCCGGCCTGGCGCGGCTCGACCTCGCGGAAGGCAACCTGAAAGCAGCCGAAGCAGTGATGCGTTCCGTTCCGCCTGCACCGAGCACCGATTACATCTTCGAGATTCAGGTGCGGCTCCCGTTGATTGCCGGCCGCTACGCCGATGCGATTCAATTGATCGAAAATGCGTTCGCGCAAACGCCGGCGCCCGTCGGTTTTTTCGCTGGCAAATATCGGTATGACCTTGGCTTCGCCAAAGAGCTCGCGGGCGATGCGGCGGGAGCACGCATTGCTTACGAAACTGCTCGCACGGAGCTGGCGAAAGTTATCGAAGCGCAACCCGCATCGGCCGACGCCCATTTGTATCTGGCGTTCGCGCTCGCCGGGCTGGGGGAGAAAGATGCGGCCTACTCCGCGGCGCAAAAAGCGATCGCACTCCGGCCTTCGGTCGATGCGGTGGTGGGCGCTTCGTTTGAGGAAGCGCTCGCTCGCATCAGAACTCGTTTCGGTGACACCGACGCCGCGATCGCCGATTTGCGGCGCCTGCTCGGGACCAATTATCTCGGACCGGAACAGATCGTGTTGACGCCCGCATTGCTGCGGCTCGACCCGGCGTGGATTTCGTTGCGAGGCGATCCGCGCTTCGAGAAACTTCTCGCTTCCCTCGCGCCAAAATAGTTTCTCGGTCAAGCGCATGGACCCGCGGCAATTCTTCGCCGAGCTGAAGCGGCGCAATGTCTACAAGGTCGCGGTCGCTTATGGGGTCGTGGCGTGGCTGCTCATTCAAGCGGGCTCGATTGTCCTGCCGACTTACGAAGCACCGGGGTGGATAATGAAGGTTTTGATCGCGGCGCTCGCGACCGGCTTTCCCATTGCCGCCGTGTTGTCCTGGGCATTCGAGCTCACCTCGGAAGGAATCAAGCAGACAGAAGATGTCGATCGTGCAGCCCCAGCACGCAGCAAAGCACACGCGTGGATCTACATCGTTATTCTTGGCGCGCTGCTTTCGGTAAGGATGCGCTGATACCGCATGAGTCATCCGACATCACCCCCAGCCCGAGGTAGCGACGAACAGCCGGGCTTTCTCGCTCGCGTCGCGCTGGCGATGACGGACTGGGCCGAGCGCTGGGTCCCGGACGCCTTCATCTTTGCGTTGATCGCCACCGTGCTGGTGGTGGTCGCGGGGCTCGCGTTTACGCCCTCAACCATTCCGCAGGTTGTCGACGCGTGGGGCAAAGGTTTTTGGGAGTTGATCCCGTTCACGCTGCAGATGGCGCTCATCATCATCACCGGGCATGTGCTCGCCACCTCGACCCCGGTCGGTCGCGTCATCCGCGCCCTCGCCGCGTGGCCCACCACCCCGCGCAACGCCGTGGCGCTGGTGGCGTTCTTCGCCATGGCCAGTTCGTGGTTCAACTGGGGATTCAGCCTCATTTTCAGCGCCGTGCTGGCGAAAGAAATCGCGCGCCGCGTCGAGGGCGTGGACTATCGCGCGCTCGCCGCCGCCAGCTTTCTCGGGCTCGGCAGCGTCTGGGCGCAGGGCTTGAGCGGATCGGCCGCCCTGCAGATGGCCACGCCGGGCGCGCTGCAGCCGCAGATCCGCGACATCGTCGCCGCCAACGGCCTGGTCGCGGGCGGCATCATCCCGTTTCGGCACACGATTTTTCTCTGGCAAAGCTTCGCCTCCGTCGTGATCGAGATCGCCCTCGTCACCGTCGTGATGTGGCTGGTGACGCCGCCCGCCGGGCGCGGCAAGACGGCGCGCGATCTCGGGATCTCGTTAGGCAAGTCGGAGATCGAACCGCCCGCTGCCGTCGGGCGACCGACCCCCGGCCAGTGGCTCGAGCATTCGCCGATCCTCAACTGGCTCATTGTCCTCCTCGGCGGCACCTATCTGGTGCGCTATTTCATGCAGGCAGGCGAGCCGCTCAACGCGATCAACCTCAACATCGTCAACCTCGCCTTCCTGCTCCTCGGTTTCCTCGCTCCACAAAACGCCCGCGCGCCTCATGCACGCCGTGCAGAGCGCCACGCCGGCCGTCTGGGGCGTCATCCTTCAGTTCCCGTTCTATGCGGGGATCGCCGGCATCATTACCTCGACTCACCTGAGCCAACAGATCGCGCACGCTTTCGTCGGCATCTCCAATGCGCAGACCTTTCCCGCCATCGTCGCAACCTACTCCGCCGTGCTCGGCGTCTTCGTCCCCTCAGGCGGTTCGAAATGGGTGATCGAAGCGCCTTACGTGATGGCCGCCGCCCACGAACTCAAAGTCCATCTCGGCTGGGTGGTCGCGGCTTACGACCTCGGCGAGGCGCTCGCCAATCTGGTGCAACCCTTCTGGATGCTCCCGATCCTGGGCCTGTTCGGCCTCCGCGCGCGCGACGTCATGGGCTACACCTTCGTCGTCTTTCTCGTGCTCGTGCCGGTGGTGCTCCTACTCGTGACGGTCCTTGGCGCGACGCTGTCTTATCCGCTGTAGCGAAAAGGCCGGGGACAACCTCCTCGGCTGCCATTTTCAGCGTGGCGGAATGCTGCCTGCAGGCGCAGAATGCGGACATGCATTCCTCCCTCATGTTCCATTATTCCGTGCGGATGCTCTGTGCGTTCGCGCTCATCGCGCTCAGTCCTCTCTCGTTCGCCACGGACCCGGCGAACTGGGCCGGCGAATTTAAGAACCCGAAGCTTCTCGACGGAAAAGCTGTGCTCCAGCTCAGCATCGAGCAGCAAGGCTCGAAGGTACAGGTCTCGTTCGACGCGGTCCGCAACGATGGCAAAGGCGCGGCACCGGAAGGCCAGGGCAGCGCGAAGATTGTCGATTCTCAGACCCTGCAGTTCAGTTTCGAAGATAACCTCCGGAACGCCGGCACCGGCACGATCAAGCGCAGCGGCGACGATGTGATCGTCTCGATGAAAGCGACTCGCGTGGCGAACAAAGAGGCCGCGATGTTCTACGGCGAAAACATGCCCCTCAAGCGCGTGGGGAAGAGATAGCAGGCGGCCGCCGGAAGTCAGGCATCCCTGCTTGACTCGGCCAGCGGGCATCCTGCCTGCTGGCTGGAACCGCTACACCATCGGGCAGATCTGGCCCAGCGAGCAGACCTCCACCGCTGCGAGCAACGCCCGGAAGCAGTTTTCAGCCGTCTCCAGCGCGGCCGCGAGTTTCTCGAGGGCGGTCTCGGCTTTGCGGGCGTTCTTCGCCTTGAACCTGGAAGCAGAAGGAAAGCTGATCTGCCTGCCGACGGGCGACGGCATCTCGATCCATGGCTCCATCGAAAATAGATGGCACGCACCCGAACCGGCGATTCCAGCAGATCGTCGCCGCGGCCAGAACGAAGACCGTGGACAACTGACCTTAGCAATGGGTTGCTTCTACGTCCGATGACCCCCGAATCTGAACTTGAGCTGAAATTCGAGATCGGTCACGTCTTGCTGATCGACATCGTTGGTTACTCGAAGTTGCTCATCAACGAGCAGCGCGAGCGACTGCAGCTGCTGAATGCGCTCGTGCGAAGGACCGCGCAGTTTCGCGCCGCGGAGGCGAGCGGATCGCTCCTGCGAGTCCCGACCGGCGATGGAATGGCGCTGGTCTTTCGCGACAGTCTCGAGAGTCCGGTGCGATGCGCGCTGGAAATGGGCCAGGCGCTCCAGGGCCATCCGGAGTTGCCGGCGCGGATGGGAATTCACAGCGGTCCGGTGAGCGAAGTCGCCGATGTAAATGAGCACGCCAACGTGGCCGGTGCCGGGATCAACATGGCGCAACGGGTCATGGATTGCGGGGATGCCGGCCATATTCTTCTTTCCAAACGCGTCGCGGAAGATTTGGCCCAATACCGCCACTGGAATGCATCCCTGCATGATCTCGGCGAATGCGAGGTCAAGCACGGCGTGCGGATGGGGATCGTTAATCTCTACACGAATGAAGCGGGCAATCCGAAGGTGCCGGATAAGTTCCCGCGCACTCAGGCTACGGTGCCGGTAACGGCGATCGAAGCCACCGATGTCAGATCCACCGGACGATCCAGGCTGGTGCTGGTTGTCGGAGCGCTGGTGGTCGCGGCCGGAATCGGTTTCTGGATGTCTCGGGCCCGCGACAAATCAGCGGATGCACGCGCTCCCGCAGCGCCGCCGGCGCCCACCACCGCGCCGGTGATCGAAAAGAGCATCGCCGTCCTGCCGTTCGAGAATCTGAGCGACGAGAAGAGCAACGCCTACTTCGCGGACGGAATCCAGGACCAGATTCTGACCAAGCTGACGAGCGTGGCTGACTTGAAGGTCATCTCCCGCATCTCAACCGCAAAATACAAGAGCAAGCCGGAGAACTTGAAGACAGTCGCGCAAGAGCTGGGCGTAGCGACGGTGCTGGAAGGAACAGTCCAGCGCGCCGGCGAGAGAGTGCGGGTGAACGTGCAGCTCGTCGATGCACGCGCGGACACGCATCTTTGGGCCAAGAATTACGACCGCGAACTGAAAGATGTTTTCGCGGTGCAGAGCGAAGTAGCGCAACAGATCGCCGATGCGTTGAGCGCAAAGCTTTCCCCCAGCGAAGCCACTGCCCTGGCCGTTGCGCCGACGCGCGACCCAGAAGCGTATGACTTGTTCTTGCAGGGAGAATACGAGATGCGCCAGGGCGAGAGCGCGCTGACTTCTCCGGAGCCGTTCCATCGCGCGGCCAGATTTTATCGCGAGGCTCTCAGTCGCGACCCGAACTTCGCGCTGGCGACCGCGCGCCTCGCCCGCAGCCGCCTCGCGGTCCACTGGTTTGTGGCTCCTTTCACCGCAGCGGAGCTGGAGGAGGTGAAAAAGATCGTTGATCGCGCGCTGGCACTGGCCCCTGATCTGGCCGAAGCCCATGTCTCACTTGGCCTCTTCCATTACTGGGGCCGGCGGGAGTACGACGCAGCGTGGCGGAATTTCAGCGGGTGCTCGAGTTCCAACCGAATAACGCGATGGCAAGGGGATTTCTTGGCTACGTTTATCGCCGACAGGGCCAGTGGGAGCGTTCCCTGAGTGAACTGGCCAGAGCGATCGAACTTGATCCGCGCGATCCAAAGCTCCCGGCAGATATGGCTGGAACCTATCTCAACCTACGCCAGTGGAGTGAGGCTAAGCGCATCGCTCTCCAAGCATTGGCAATCGACCCACAGCAGGTGGCCGCGCTGCACGCGCTGGTGTTTAGCTATGTGAACGGAGATGGTGACATCGAGGGAGCGAAGCGGGCGCTCGCCAGTGTCCGTGGGAATATACGAACGAACGATCGCGGGGCAGTCTCAAGGTTGATCGGGTACCATGCCTATCTCCGCGTGCTCGAGCGAGATTTTGCCGGAGCGCTAAAGGAGGCGGAGAAGGAGAGTGCGGGTTCGACAGAGGGCGTGCTGACCGCCTCTGCCCGCGCCGCAATTTTGGTGTTGGCTGGCGATGAAGCGGGCGCCAGGCTCGCTGGCGAAGAAGCACGCGGTCTGCTCGAAGCGAAGCTGCGCGAACGTGCAGATGATGTTGGCGCCATGAGCCAACTTCGCTGGGTCTACCTCGCGCTGCGACGGGACGCCGATGCTCTCCGCGTCGCCCAGCAAACGACCGCAGCGTTACCCATCGCGAGCGACGCTTATTGGGGTCCAAGCTTCGAGGTGGGGCTGGCGGAAATCCAGGCGCGCGCGGGCGCACCGCAAGAAGCGATAAAAACACTTCGCCGATTGCTCGCTATTCCGGCCGGCGCGTCGGTCTCGCTGCGGCGCCTCAGAATCGATCCGGTCTGGGACCCAATCCGCGAGGATCCGGAATTCCAAGAACTGCTCGCAGGCAAGGAGCACGTCGGGCCATAGCAAGTTAGCGGCTCAACGCCGATGTTCGATGCGCTTCCCCTCACACCCGCGAGCGATACCGGCCACGTTCTCTCTCCAAGCGCGTTGCGGGCGATTTGGCGCCACTGGAATGCACATCTCTGGCGACGCCCTTTTTTCGCTCGAGCAGATCCGAAGCCGGCGCTACACCATCGGGCGGAACCGGCCGACCACTTCCTGCAGGCGCTCGCTGATCTGGCCTAACGAGCAAACCTCCGCCGCCTCCATCAGCGCCGGGAAGCAGTTTTCGTCGGTCTCCACGACGGCCGCCAGCTTCTCGAGCGCCTGTTCGGCTTTGCGCGCGTTCTTCGCCTTGAATTTCTTCAGCCGATCGACCTGCAGCTGCTGTTTCGCGCGCGGGGTGCGGGCGAGTTCGAATTCCGGCAGCTCTTCGGTGTCGTTCCGATATTTGTTCAGCGCGACGATCGGGCGGGTCCCGTCGTAGATCTGCTGCTCGTAGCGATGCGCGGCGTTTTGGATCTGGCTGCGCTGGTAGCGATTTTCGACCGCGCCCATCACGCCGCCGAGCCGCTCGATCTCGCGGAACTCCTCCAGAATCGCGGCTTCCACCGCGCGCTCGACCGCCTTCATGCCGGGCGAACCGCTCAGCATGTTCATGGTGTGTTTAAAGATGCCGGATTCCTCGAGCAGGATGGCCTGCCCGTGCGCGGCGAGGCGGATCCATTCTTCGCTCGGCGTCGTGAAGGGCTCGTCCGCGCTGTTCGAGTGGCAGGAGTTGGTGCCGTTCATGTAAGAGAGCATCAGCTCCGCGGCGGTGCGCGTGAGGTTGTTCTTGAACTCGGCCGCGACGAGCGAGCGGCCGCTCGTCTGCGTGTGGACCTTGAACATCTGCGCCTTGTGGCCGGCGCCGAACGCATCCCGCATCCCGATCGCCCAGATGCGGCGCGAGACACGGGTGAGCGCGATGTATTCGACGTCGAGCCCGCAATCGAGGAAGAACGAAAGCCGCGGGCCGAACTCGTCCACGTGGATGCCGCGCGTCGGCCATCATCTCGGCGTAGGCGAAGCCGTTCGAGAGCGTGTAGGCCGCCTGCTGGACCGGCGTCGAGCCGGCTTCGCCGATGTGATAGCCGCTGATCGAGACCGGATACCAGCGCGGCATGTCGCGCGTGGTGTATTCCATCATGTCGCCGAGGAAACGGAGCGAGGCTTCGACCGGGAAGATCGTTTCGTTCTGCGCCTGGACTTCCTTGAAAATGTCGGCCTGGATCGTGCCGCGGAGCTTCGGCACGACGCCGGCGCCAAAGCGCCGTTTCGCGGCCGCGATGTACATCGCCATGATGATCGGCGCCGGGCCGCTGATCGTCATCGAGGCGGAGAAATCGGGCGAGCCGAGATCAAAGCCGTCGTAGAGCCGAACCATGTCTTCGACGGTGTCGACCGCCACGCCGCCTTCGCCGATCTTGCCGAAAACGCCGTCCGCGTCGCTGTCGATGCCGTAGAGCGTCGGGCCGTCGAACGCGGTGCTGAGGCGTTTCGAGCGCTGGTGCGCGCTGAGGAAATGGAAGCGCTCGTTGGTGTCTTCCGCGAGCATCAGGCCGGAGAAGAGCCGCGTCGGCTCTTCCGCTCTGCGCTGGGCTTCGCGCCGTTCTTGCCGCCGTTGCGCTTCGCCTTTCGCTGCCGTTCCGGCATTCTTCTCGTAGAGTACCGATCTCGATCGGCTCGTTCTGCGAGCGGTTCGAGATACATCTCGCGGTAGGCGCCGTTCAAGAACGGAAACTCGCCCGGCAAACCATCGCCCAGGAGGTAGCGCGTGATCTCGCCCGGATCGTCGATCTCAGGCAGAGCGAGGCGCGGCAGCTTGAGTCCGGTCGGCGCGCTCACCGACCGCGATGCTGGCTTTGATCTTGTTCCAGCGCTCGAGCATCTGCCGGCCAAACTTCTTGTCCGTGCGCGCGCGCTTCACCTCGTCCTCGACGAACTGGTTGTAACTCTCCACTGCTTCAACTACGCGTCCCAGTTTGCTCATCGTGTTGCGTTATCCCTTCCTTGCTCGCCATTTTCGGCCGTCATGAGCCGATCACAAAGTTTATCCACCCCGGCATCGCGGTGCCGTTTCGCGACCGTGGAGAGCAGCTGCTGATCCGCCGGTTCTGCTCGAGGCGGCGCTCGATCTCACTCGCCGCAGTCCTGGCCCGGTCGTGGTCGCTCTTGTTCACGACCACGATGTCGGCGAGGTCGAGCATCACGATCTTCTGCAACTGCAGTCGGGCGCCGTAATCGGGGTTCATCACCAGCACCGTCTGGTCGACGAGCTTGCTCTGGAACGGCATCGCCTCCTGGCCGGTGCCGACCGTCTCGATGATGACGTAATCGAACCCGCTGTTCGCCAGCAGCTGCAAGGCAATCCTCCGTCGCCGGCGACAATCCGCCGGCCTGCCCGCGCGTCGCCATGCTGCGCATGAAAACGCGATCGTCCTGCGAGTTGATCATCGTGGCGCGGTCGCCGAGCAGCGCGCCTTCGCCCACGACGCTCGGATCGTGGGAAAGGATCGCGATCCGGGATTTCGGGTCGCGATTGCAGCAGCCGCAGCACGAGCTCGTCGATCAGCGTCGTCTTGCCCGCCCCGCCGGGGCCGGTGAAGCCGATCACCTTCGTATTCTTGCTTTTCGATTTGCGATTTTCGATTTTCTTCGGCCGTCTGCCGTCTGGCGTAGCTGTCTTCGATCGCGGTCAACTTGCGCGCGAGCTGCATATCCGCCGGCGCTTCGTTCCGGCCGCCCGCCTTTTGCGCCTTGCCGTAGTGCTGATGCACGTAGTCCACCATCTCGGTCAGCGATGTGCCCGGCGAAGAAAATCTTGTCCACGCCGCTGCGTTGCATGATGCCGCTGATCGTCGTGCGTGATCGTGCCGCCGCCGCCGCCGAAGACCGCGATGTCGTCCGCGCCGCGCTTCCGCAGTTGCCTCACCACCTCGGCGAAAAACTCGACGTGGCCGCCGTTGTAGCTGGAAATTCCGACGGCGCGCACGTCCTCCTGGATCGCGGCGCGCACGATGTCCTGCGCATAGCGATGGTAGCCGAGATAGACGACTTCGATGCCGTGCCGGATGAACTCGAGGTTGATCGTGTTGATCGCGCTGTCGTGCCCGTCGCAGATCGGCACGGCGGTGAGGACGCGAATCGGTGAGGACATGAGCGGCAAACTTAGCGGCAAACGTTTGCCGGGCAACGCGTTTCCAGCCTAACGTCGCCCGATGCGGGGAGCCCTTCCAGCCATCGGTATTACCGGACTCATCGTTGGGACATTGGATATCTGCTCAGCATTCATCCACGCCGCGACGAGGGGTGCCTCCCCCACCCGCGTCCTGCAATTTGTCGCCAGCGGACTACTGGGCCGGCGTTCATTCGAGGGCGGCCTAACCACGGCGGCCCTGGGATTGGGGCTTCATTTCGTGATCGCCTTTGGGGCGACCGCGGTCTTTCTACCTCGCCAGTCGCAAGCTTCCCGTTCTCCGCGCGCATCCGATCATCTCCGGGCTCACCTTTGGCATCGGCGTCTGGCTTTTCATGAATCTGATCGTGGTGCCACTCTCCGCCGCGACTCCGCGTCATTCGCTCATCTCGGATCTGATCCAGCTCGGTATCCACATGTTCGTCATCGGCCTAACCATTTCCCTCCTGGTGCGCCGATTCTCTGGCGCGCTGCAAAGCTGAGCTATACTGCCCAACTCAATGACCAATCCTCTCGACTTTTCAGGCAAAATGGTGCTCGTGACCGGCAGTTCGCGCGGCATCGGCGCAGCCATGATCCAGGCCTTCGACGCAGCGCGGCGCGCATTGCGTCGTGAACTACGTCGCCGACCCGAACGGACAAAACAAAGCCGACGCGGAAGCGGTCGCGAAGGAGATGCGCGAGCCGCTCGTCGTCGAATGCGACGTGACAAAGCCGGAGCAGGTCGAAGCGATGATGCAGGGAATCGTGGAGCAGCTTCGGCGGTCTCGACGTCCTCGTGAACAACTCCGGCATCATCCGCGACCGCACGATGAAGAAGCTGACCCTGGAGGAATTTGAGAGCGTCGTGCGCGTGAATCTCACCGGGACGTTTAACGTCACGCAAAAAGCCGCGCGCGGTGCTGCGGCAGATGGCGGCCGCATCATCAACCTGTCATCCGTCAGCGGACAGATGGGGCTGTTCGGCCAGGCGAATTATTCCTCGAGCAAAGCCGCCATCATCGCGCTCACGAAAGTCTCCGCCCGCGAATTGGCGCGACAGCAGATCACGGTGAACGCGATCGCGCCGGGCTTCATCGACGTCGGGCATGAGCAAAGGCATGCCGGATGAAGTGACGGAAAACTTCAAGAAGCAGATCCCGCTCGGCCGTCTGGGCGAAGCCTCCGAGATCGTCGACGCGGCGCTCTTTCTCGCCTCGCCGATGGCGAGCTACATCACCGGCCACGTGCTGAACGTGAACGGCGGCTATTACATGGGCTAGCGGCGCGCCGGCTATTGCTGCAGCGCGTAGACTTCAACGAGGGCGATGCCCGTCGTGTTGTTCACGCCGCGAACGATCCGGTGCAGGCGCCGGGCGAAAGGGTCCGGACAATCGCCGACTCATGGTCGTGACTCGGCGGAATCGTTTGCGATGGATGCGTGGTCAGCCGGAGAGCGCTTCAGCGAATTGGCGGTGGTGTGCTTTTCGGAATCGCCACCTTGCGGGCCGGGGGGCGACGTAAGACGGGAGTGGTCGAGCCGCCGGAAGAACTCACCGGCTGACCAATCGCCGAAACCCCTCTGGGAGGAAGTGCGACCGCACCGGTGCCCCGACTGCCGCCGACCTTGCCGCCACCGACCTTGGTCCCGCCACCGCCTACAGTCGTCCCACTGCCACCAACCGTGGTCCCACCGCCACCCTCGGTTTTCCCACCCCGACGGTCAGGCTTCCCGCCGTCGCCAGAATCTGTCCCGCCTCCGGGGTTCGTCGCGCCACCAGGAGTGCCGGGCCCGGTCGGAGTTCCCGGTCGGCGGCCGCCCGGATTCGTCGGGTAACCGCCGGAGGGTCCACCGGGATAATTTCCGCCCGGGTAGAACGGCGGGACATTGATGCCGGGAAACCCGGGCCCAACGGCCACCGGCTGGCCTTGGTAGACCGGTTCGTCGCGCGGGCCGCCAGGCCGCTGATTTCGTGCGGTCGCGATAATCGCGTCCCGGCTCGGCAACGGCGGAAAGTCGGTAATCAGCGGATGCTTTTTCATCAGATCATTGAGATCGATGTCGACCGGCATCGGCAGGGTGGTGGCGCCGGCCGGCACATCCAGCGCCTGCCCGCCGCGAATGTCACGCCACTGGCCCCGCGCCTTCACAAGCGAAACGCGGCTGCTGCCTTCCAGCATCACGAGCCGGTTGCGGCCCGCCCGGGAAGTTTCGATGATCAGCGTCGTGCCGGTGATGGCCACGCTCACGGCTTTGGTGCGGACATTCCCGCCGCCGGAATCTTTCGGGACGCGGACGAGGATCGAGCCGCCGTCGAGTTGCACGCTCCGCCCCCCATTATTGAAACTGAAGATCGTGTTGGCACCGAGGCGGCTGATCGTGAGATCGGTGAAGGTGAGTTCCGAACGCGATTTGTCGCCGGTGCGGACGGCACTGCCTTCGCCCACCTGGTCGTTGAGGGTGGCCGGGCGCGGGTCGGCTTCGGATGGCAGCAGCTTGACCTCGCGCACGATCTGGGTGACGCGGGCGTCCTTGGCCGCAGCGGCGGCCGGGGGCGCGAGGCACAGGCTCGCCGCGCTGAAACAACAAACGAAGGCGGCGTGCCATTTCATAGTTTCGGGGGGCGAATCACTACCGCGCAGGATGATCAATTCGCGCTTAATTGTCGAGAATGAAAGCCCGCCAGGGTGCTTAGAAATGCGCCTCTGCCCTAGCACGGATGTGGAAATCGACGTGCTGCGTCTTTCCTTCGCGCCGGACGGGGCGAGCGCCGGCAAACTTGTCGGTTAACGCTGCTTTGCGCGCCGCTTCGCTCACGAAAGGATCGTCGGCGAAGCGCAGTTCGTCGGTCCATTGTCGGGGCACACCGGAGCCTTCGAGGCTAAGATGGATGTGCGCCGGGATCGTGCTCGACGGATACGAGGCTGGCCGAATGGTGGTGAACTCGAAGGCGCCGTTCTCGTCGGTCACGGCCCAACCTTTCAAACGCCAGCCGCTTTCGCCTGCGCGATGGTAAACGCCGGTCGCATCCGTTTGATAGGCTAGGACGACCGCGCCTGCGACCGGCGTCGTGCCGTCGGCCCGGTAAACGCGGCCGTGGACGACGAGCGGCTCGCCCGGTTCGCTGGCCGGCGCGATGCGCGCGCGGGAGGTGAGGTTCTTCGGGCGCTCGCGCTGGGTCGCCTCCCATTGCGCGACCCATTCGCGGTCCTGCGCCAAGAGGGGAACGCGAGCGCGCAGAAAATGAGGAGCCGCGCAGCCACCGCGCAATCAAAGGCCGGCGATCGACTTTTTCAACCGGCGAGAGCGCCTTCTGGTTCCAGGACGGCATGTGGAGATGGCGACGGGGACCGAATGGTCGCAGCGATTAAACGCCCGGCATCGCCTTTTTCAATGGCTTGAGGAGGACGAGCAGCACCAAGGCCATGAAGAGCGCGCAGCCGCTCAGCAGCAGCCAGTATTGCGAATGCAGCCAATCGTCCCAGAGCTGGCCGATCTGCGTCAGCTTGTTCCCGATCGCGGTGGCGAGGAACCAGCCGCCCATCATGACGCCGCGGAACCGGACCGGCGCCACTTTGGAGACGAGCGCCAACCCCATCGGCGAAAGCATGAGCTCGCCCGCGGTCAGCACTCCGTAGGCGCCGAGCAGCCAGGCGGGCGAGACCTTGAAGTCGTAGGGATTGCGCCGCGGTCGTGGTCGCTTCACCGGAGAGCGCCGCGAGATACAGAATGAAGAACGACGCGCCGGTCAGCACCATGCCGAAGACCATCTTGAGCGGCGTGGACGGCTCGAGGTTGCGCCGGTCGAGCCAACGCCACATCGCGACGAGCGGGAAAGTGAGAATGATGACCCAGGCGGGATTGATCGCGTTTGAGATGATGCCGCTGACCTGCCAGTCGGTGTTCTCGTTCGCCCAATAGGTGATGGTCGAGCCCTGCTGATGGAAGACCATCCAGAAAACGATCACGATCAGGTAAATCACGATGAGCGCGCCGATCCGTTTCCATTCCGGGACCGATTCCATGCTGACGATGCCGTGCGTCCTGCCCGCTCACGCCGGCGGGCGGCGCATCGGCCGCGACCGCGGCGGTATCGGCGACCTGACGCGGCTCGCGCAACGCGGAGCGCTCGCGTTCGCCGCTCTCGATGTGGCTCTTCCATTTCCAAAGAATGAAAACGGAAATGGCCATGCCGCCCGCGGCGACCGCGAACGCGGGGTGGAACCCGAACTTCCGCTGGACAAACTCTGCCACGATCGGCGCGGCGCAGGCGCCGACGTTGATGCCCATGTAGAAGATGTTATAGGCGCGGTCCTTGAGGTGGCTGCCCTCGGGATAAAGATTGCCCACGATGGTCGAGACGTTCGGTTTGAAAAGACCGTTCCCGATGACGAGACAGGTCAGCGCCGCGTAAACGACCGGGATCGACCGGAACGAAAGCAGGAGATGCCCCGCCATGAAAAAGAAGCCGCCGATCATGACCGCCTTGCGATAGCCGAGCTTGCGATCCGCCAGCCAGCCGCCGATGAGCGGGCTCAGGTAAACGAACATGAGGTAGTTCGAATAAAGCCCCGTCGCCTGATCGACCGTCCAGGAGAAGCCCTGCCCGGTCGTGTCCCGCAGATAGAGCGTGAACATCGCGAGCATCGAGTAGTAGGAGAAGCGCTCCCACATCTCGGTCGCGAAGAGGACGTAGAGCCCCTTCGGATGTTTATCCAAAGTGGCGAGCGTGCTCGGCGCAGTCGAGAAGATGGCGGACATAAGAGCAGTGAAGTCGATCGACCGACGTCGATCAATCCCCGCGCGCGAGGCTTCGTCTCTCGGCCGGGAATCGGACGCCCGCCGGCCTTGGCTACCGAAGCCCCATCCAATTTGAATTCCCAATTAAGAACAAAAAAGCTGACCATGGGAATTGATCCCTCAAAACTGTCCGGAGAATCAGGGCAAGCCCACTTTTCCTTGCCTCCAACTGACGGCCACTGACAATCAACGAACACTGGTGAACGCACCCGCGCCTGGGCAGACCTTCGAGCTGGCAGTTCCGGTCCTGCCGGAGGACATCGATGAACTGGGACACGTAAACAACACCGTCTACCTGCGCTGGGTGCAGGATGCGGCCACGGCGCATTGGCGTGCGATCGCCGCCGCGGAAGCACAGGCGCAAATCTCCTGGGTCGTGCTGCGGCACGAGATCGACTACAAGACGGCCGCGCTGAAGGATGACCTCATCCGGCTGCGCACGTGGGTAGGCACCGCGAGCCGGCTGACCTTCGAACGCCACACGGAAATTCGCCGAGAAAGCGACCGTGAATTGCTCGCCCAAGCGCGCACGCTCTGGTGTCCGGTGAACTCCACAACCGGACGGCCGACCCGCGTCCCGGCGGAAGTCCGCGCGCAGTTTTCTGCCTAAGGACCAGGGCCGAGACCGGTCCGCGACGGCGCCTTCGTGCGACACCGGTTGAAAAAACGAGCCGCTGCCGGTAATTGCTGACGCATGTTGGCCCTCCCCGCCCCCAGCCCGGTCGCACCCGGCCACGACGCATGATCACGTTCTACGCACCCGGCGTCGCGGCGGTGCCGCTCACTTCGACTGAACTCTGCGGCAAACTGACGCGCGACGCGGCGTGGATCGACATGTTGGAGCCGACGACCGAGGAAGAGCGGGCGCTGGAGTTGGCCCTCGGAATCGACATTCCCACCCGTGAAGAGATGCAGGAGATCGAACTCTCCAGCCGCCTCTACGAGAGCGGGGGCAATCTGTTCATGACCGCCACCGTGCTGACGTATGCCGACACCAGCACGCCGCGAAGCTCCGCCGTAACTTTCATCGTTGTGGACGAGAAGCTGGTGACGCTCCGCTATGCCGATCCAGCTCCCTTCCGTACCTTCCGTCTGCGCCGCGAAGCCAACCTCGATCGCTACCAGACCAGCGGGCAGTTCCTCGGAGGCCTCCTCGATGGGATCATTGAACGGGTGGCCGACATCCTCGAAGGCGTGGGCGCCAACCTCGACGGCATTTCCGTTAAAGTCTTCGAACCGGTCAACCTCGATGATATCCCCAGCGGCATCGTGGGGACCGCCCGGGGAAACGCGCGGCGCGAGCGGCAGCGCGATTTCGTGGATGTGCTGCGGCGGATCGGCGCGGCGAGCGATCTCGTCTCGCGCGCCCGGGAAAGTCTGGTCAGTTTCACCCGGCTGGTGACGTTCTTCCGCGAGGTCCGCCGGGAAAGCGGCGCGAGCCGGGATTCGCTCGCGCACGTTAAAACGATCATCGGCGACCTCACTTCGTTGAGCGATCACGCGGGCTTCCTCTCCGCGAAATTAAGTTTCCTGCTGGATGCGACGCTCGGGATGATCAACAACGAGCAGAACAGCATCATCAAGATCCTGTCGGTCGCGGCCCTCGTCTTTCTGCCGCCGACGCTGGTCGCTGGAATCTACGGGATGAACTTCGAGTTCATGCCCGAGTTGAAGTGGGCGCACGGCTATCCGTTTGCGATGGCGCTGATGGTGATCGCTGCGGTGGCGCCCTATCTGTTTTTTCGGCGCCGCGGCTGGCTTTAAAGCCCGCGCCGCACTCGCCAATCCACGGACCGCTGTGATAACCTGCTGGCGATGAGGTGGGGAGTGGCAGCGGTCCTGAGTGCGCTCGTGCTCGGCAGCATCCTGGCGGAGGAGGAATTGCCGCAACCGGACCCCAATGAGCCCCTCGAGATTGAGCCGCCCCTGCTCGTCCCGGTGCGGGCGCCCGACGGCTCCATTCCAGATCCGCCGGGCAGTGCGGCGGCGGTAAGCGTCGACGTCGCGAAACTGGAGACAGAGCTCACGCGCGCGGAGAAACGCGCCGCCGGAGCCGACCGGCTCTTCCGCGCGGGCATCATCGCGAAAGTCGATGCCGAGCAGCGGGCGTTGAAAGTGGTGCAGCTGAAAGCCGCGCTGGCCGAGGCGCGCCTCCAGCAAGCGAAAGCCACGGCCGAACAAGCCGGCGGCACGGCAACCGAAACAACCCTCGCCAGCGTGGCGGCGGCGGCGAAGCAAGCGGCCGAGGAGCGCCACCGGGCCGAAATCGAACAAGCCTTCCGGAACCTGCAACGGCAACAGAAACTGCTCGCGCTCGGCAGCGGCCGAAAGGCCGATGTGAGCCGCGCCGAGCAGAAGCTGGCGGAGCTGCAGCAAGGCGCAGAGTGACACAGGCGCGCGCCGTGAAAGTCCTTATCCCCATTCTGGTCACGATGTTTTCTCTCGCCGAAACGCAGGCCCAGCAGCTCTGCACGATCGAAGACCGCCTCGCTGAGTTCGGCGAGATCGTGCGCGCGCGGCTGTCGCCGAAGTTTGAAGCAGCCGGGGTGCAGTATCCGCCGGCGCGGGCGACGTTCATCGGTATCAAGCAGGCGCGCGCGATCGAGATCTACGCGGCCGACGCAGCTGGGCCGCTAACATTCATCTGCACCTATCCGGTGCTGGCGGCGAGCGGAGTGCTCGGACCGAAACTGCGCGAAGGCGACCGGCAGGTGCCGGAGGGGATTTACGGCATCCGCGAGTTGAATCCGAACAGCCTCTACCATCTCTCGCTCTGGATCGATTATCCTAACGAATACGATTGCGCCTACGCGGAGGCAGAGGGACGGACGGACCCAGGCGGCGAAATCATGATCCATGGCGACGCGGTTTCGCGCGGCTGTCTCGCGGTGGGCGATCCTGCCGCGGAGGACTTCTTCGTGCTCGCGGCCGTGACCGGCATCAAGAACGTGAAGGTGATCCTCACCCCGGTTGATTTTCGTGCCGGCGTTGCCCCGGAATTACCTGACGTTACGCCGCCGTGGACCGCGGAGCTCTACGAGAACATCAAGCGCGAGCTCGCGCCCTACCCGCGCCCTCTGGAGAGCGACACGACGGTTCCAAGTCTCCCGCAGTGAGCGCCGATGAACAGATGACGAATGTGGCACAATCCACAGCCCGGAAAATCGCGCTCACGCTGGCATTGACTCGCGTTCGCATCTGTCGAGAGCCAAGCTGATTTATTGATTATCAATATCTACATTGACTATATTCGATAATTGATTTATCGATATTCAATGAATAAAACGTCTGCCGCTTTGCCCCTAGCGCACATCGCACTCCGGATCCTCATCGTCATGAATTGGCTGATGGTCGCTGTGATTCTGGCTCTGCTCGTTGTCTTGCCGCACGAGCAATGGATCATGACCACTTTCAAACTCTCGCCTTCACCTGACGCCGAACGGCTGGTCATGGGCTTGCGCGCAATTGCCGTGCTCGGTCTCGCGGCGATCCCGCTGAACTACGTCGTCCTCAAACGCCTGCTCGCGATGGTTGAGACGGTTCGCATGGGCGACCCATTCGTTGCCACGAACGCATCCCGCTTGCAGGCGATCGCCCGAGCGCTACTCGCGCTGCAGCTTCTCAGCATCGTCATCGGCGCGATCGCCAAAAGCGTTTCGAGTCCGGCTCATCCGCTCCATCTCGATGCCGGCTTTTCAATCAACGGCTGGCTCGCTGTGCTCCTCACGTTCCTGCTGGCCCGCGTCTTCGCGGAAGGCACGCGCATGCGCGACGACCTGGAAGGGACGGTTTGACATGGCGATCGCCGTCAAGCTCGACGATGTCCTTCACGACCGGCGGATGACGCTGACCGAACTCGCCGATCGGGTCGGCATGACGCTGGCCAACCTCTCGATCCTCAAGACCGGCAAGGCGCGCGCGATCCGCTTCTCAACGCTCGACGCGATCTGCAAGGCGCTCTCGTGCCAACCAGGCGACATTCTTCGGTTCGAGCCGGAGTCGAACAAGGAGATCTTGAAATGAAACAGACGGTCACATTAACCGTCACCAAGAGCGTCTTCCCTAAGTGAGTGGGGGGCCGGCAAATCTTCAATCAGCCTGATCTTCGGCGGCGGCGGCCGCTTGATCGCGCCGAATCGCCGCCCGGGTCCGAAAATAGAGGACCGTCAACGCCGCGGCGATGGCGATCGGAATGAGCCCGATCATTTGCCCCATCATCGGAGACACGACCGCCGTGTCGGCCCGGAGTGGCTCGCCCGGGGGCAGAAGGACGAGCGCGCGGTCGTTGCCAAGCAGGAAGAGCCCCGGAACAAGGAACAGGAGCGCGATCACCAACAGCTCCCACGGATTATTCTGACGAACTGTACGGCCCAGGCGCCGGTCGCGCCCGGCGGAAGACTGGCTCGGGCACCCCGATCGCATCCAGGACAGGATCTTCCGCAGGCATTGACGACGGAGCAGCGTTGTCGCGAGTGGCTGCATCCAACTCCTCGAGCATCCGCGTGGCCCCGGCGAGATGCTCTTCCGGCACCTGCAGGCGAATGGGCATCGCGAACGGCGCGCCGCCGTAGAGGTGCGCCATTTCATCCGCGATCGCGCACGGAATGGCGTGATCATCCAGGTGCGCCTTCGCCACCAGCGCATCGGTTGGGTTCAGGTAAGCGCGCAGCGTTACCATCGGAGCGCCCTGTCAGCGCGTCGCGACCGGGACCGGTTCCTCGAGCGGGTGAGGCGCCTTCGGCGGGGCCGACCCTTCGTGGTGCATGTGTCCGCTGCGTAGGAACGGCACCTTGTCGAGGACGCTTTCCTGGAACCACTCCAGCGCGAGGTAAATCACCGGCGTGACGTAAAGCGTGATGAGCTGGGAGAAAATCAATCCGCCCACGATCACGAGGCCGAGGGGCCGGCGTGACGCGCCATCGGCGCCGTAGCCGAGCGCGAGCGGCACCGCTCCCATGAGAGCGGCCATGGTGGTCATGATGATGGGGCGAAAACGTTCCACGCTCGCCTCGTGGATCGCGCTGCGGCGGTCGTAGCCCTCATCCAGGCGGTGCAGGGCGAAGTCGACAATCATGATGCCGTTCTTTTTCACGATCCCCATGAGAAGAAAGAGGCCGATGACCGAGTAGAGCGAGAGCGTGGAATTAAACAGCCACAGGGTCATCAAGCCACCCACGACGGCGGGGAACAAGGTGGAGAGCACGGTAATGGGATGGATGTAGCTCTCGTAGAGAATGCCGAGAATCACATACATGACGAAGAGCGCGCCGATGACGAGGAACGGCAGGGCCTGAAACAGTTGCTGGAGCACCAGGCCTTCGCCCTGCAACTCGCCTTTGACGGCGCCGGGAAGCACTTCCGACGCGGTTTTCTCGAGAAAGGCGGTGACGTCCCCGAGCGCGACATCTGGTTTCACATCAAAGCCGAAGGTGACGCTGGTGAACTGGTTGATGTGATTGACTGATTGCAGGCCCAGTTTCGTCTGCGCCTTCGTCAGCGACTCGACCGGGATCATCTTGCTGGTGGTGTCGGATTTGACGTAGAGATGCCGCAGGTCGTCCGGACCGGCTCGATCGGCGGCATCGATTTCCAGGATGACCTGGTATTGGTCGTCCGGGGCCTTAATCAGGTAGACGTAATTCTGCGAGTAGGCGGAGCGCAGCAGGTTCTGGAGCTTGGTCGCGGAAACGCCGTAGAGGCTGGCGCGCTCGCGGTCGATATCGATGTCGATATTCGGCGTGTTGCGGAACAGATCGGACCGCGGCGGAGCGACAAACCCCGGGATAATCACGCAACCGCTTCTCGAACTCATCGGCCGCCGCGTAAACGTCCGTCGGGTTGACGCCGCTCAGCACGATAACTGTAGCGCCCGAAGCTGCTGCCGCCCCCGCCAATGTCGATCCGCAGGACCGGCTGCGGGTTGAGGGTCGGGAAGACGCCTGGTATTTGCGAGAGTGACTGACGCAATTCCGCCGCGACCTGGTCGATGGGCGGACGCTTCTTGGCGTCGACCAGAAACAGCACCGTGAAGATGCCGGCGCTTTGCCCACCGCGACCGCGACGGTGAAGTATTTATCGACCGCGGGGTTGGCCTGCAGAATTGGATCGAGCTTGTCCTGCACCTCGCGCTGCTGTTGCGGCGACGCGCCTTCCTGCATGACAAAGAAGCCGCGGATCGTGCCGCTATCGCCGGTGGGCAGGAGCGTGAACGGCAGCGCCTTGAAGAAGAAGATGACGCCGAAGAGGCAGAGCACCAGCACCGGCACGGCGAGCCAGCCATGATCAAGAAACCAATCGAGTGTGCGGCTGTAGGCGCGCAGGGTCGGCTGGAAAATGTGCTCGGTGAAAATCTCCGTCCGGGTCTTTTTGTGGCCGGGGGTATGTTCCGACAGCATCCGCGCACACATCAAGGGCGTGAGGGTGAGCGAGACCAGTCCCGAGGCGAGAATCGCGACGATGATCGTGACCGCGAACTCGAAGAAGATGCGGCCGAGCAACCCTGGCATGAAGACGAGCGGAATGAAAACCGCCGCCAGCGAAAGAGTCATCGAAAGGATCGTGAACGAAATCTCGCCGGCGCTATTCATCGTCGCCTTGTAGATGGATTCGCCCGCTTCGGCGCGGCGGACGACATTCTCGAGAAACACGATCGCATCGTCGACCAGGAACCCGATCGCGAGCGTGAGCGCCATCAGGGTGAGATTGTTGATCGAGAAATCGAGTGCCCACATCACGATCGCGGTGATAAGAAGCGAGAGCGGGAGGGCAACAACGGGAATCATGGTGTCGCGGGCGCGACCGAGGAAAAAGAAGATCACCAGGATGACGAGGAAGAACGCGATCAGCAGGGTCTCCTGCACGTCGTGGACTGAGCGGACGATGCTCTGCGAGCGATCGAAGGTGGGGATCAAATTGATCGAGCCGGGCAGCTCCCGGCGCAGCTCCGGCACGAGCGAAGTCACCGCCTTCGCCACCTCGACCGCGTTGGCGCCCGCCTGGCGCGAGACGGCGAGGACAATGGTCGACGCCGGCATCGTATATCCGCGCGCGAAAAAGTGACGCGAGAGCCGTTCGTCCTGCACGCTGTCGACCACCTTGGCCACGTCGCGCAGGAAAACCGGTGCGTTGTCGCTGTTGCGACTGATGATGAGATTGCGATAGCCCTCCGCATCCCCGATTTGCGCGTTGGGCCGCAACACGAATGTCTTCGTTTGGCCATCGAACTGCCCCGCGCCCGCATAGCCGGTGCCGGCCCGGATCGCGGCCGCCAGTTCGTCGAAGGTCATGTTGCGCGCCGTCAAGGCGCCGGGATCGACCTTGATCCGAATGGCGCGTTTGACCCCATAAATCTGGACGTCGGAAACGCCCGGCAGGATGTTGATCCGCTGCGACACCTGGGTGGTGGCGTAGAGATAAAGGTCGCCGTCGGTCAGCGTCTCGCTCGTGAGGGCCATGAAGACGACCGGCTGGTCGTTGGGGTTGGCCTTCGTGAAGGTGGGCGGGCTCGGCAGATCGTTGGGCAATTGCCCGGTCGCCTGCTGGATCGCCGCCTGCACGTCGGTGGCCGCGCTGTCGATGCTCTTCGCGAGGTTGAATTGCAGCGTGACGTTGGTGCTGCCCTGCGTGCTGCTGCTGGTGATCAGTTCGATGCCCGGGATGGTCGTAAACTGCTTCTCGAGCGGCGTGGCGACGGTGTTGGCCATCGTCTCCGGGTTGGCGCCGGGATAACTCACCCGCACGTTGATGATCGGATAATCGACGGCCGGCAGATCGTTTACCGCCAGCCGGTTGTAGGTCAGGATGCCAAAGACGATGACGGATGCGGTCAGCAGCATCGTCATGACCGGGCGCTGAATAAACGGACGCGACAACCCGGAGGAAAACTGTCTCAGCTTTTCCGCGGGCGTGTTCTTGGCCCGCGCGACGACCGGGCCTGATGGCATGCCTTCGCGGCCGTCTTCGCCCGTCGCGAACGTCTCTCTCGGGTCAGACATGTCCTACCTCCCGGCGGACGCGCCGCGCCGTTCGGCAGCGGCGGCGGCCGGCACGAATTCCCGCGGCGCCACTTTCGCCCCAGGCGCGAGCTGCAGCTGGCCG
Organism: uncultured Verrucomicrobiae bacterium; assembly: GCA_963844275.1. Classification (GTDB taxonomy): domain Bacteria; phylum Verrucomicrobiota; class Verrucomicrobiia; order Chthoniobacterales; family UBA10450; genus JACCTI01. The sequence continues at coordinate 845,324 of CAWJNS010000010.1, read as the reverse complement.
CTCACCACCACTTTCTCGCCCGACTGCAAACCTTCATTCACTACGGTGAGATCTCCTTGCGGCTGACCCGGTTTCACCTGGCGCAGCTCGAGAGTCGAGTCGTCTTTCACGACGAAAACGTAGGGCCCGTTCTGCCCGATCTGGACGGCGCTGCCCGGCACCAGCTTCGCATCTTTGAGCGTTTCGAGAATCAGCCGCACCCGCACGAATTGCGACGGCCAGAGCGCGCGATCCGGATTCGGCGTCACCGCCCGCGCTTTGATCGTGCCGGCACCGGGCTGCACCGCCTGGTCCACGAACGACAGTTCGCCCTCACGCGGCGGCACGTCGTCATCCTCCGCGTCGGTCAGCACCTTCAGCGTCCCACGGCCCAGATAACGCCGCACCTGCGGCAGATCCGGCTCGGCGATCGTGAAATCGGTGTAGATCGGATCCATCCCCTGAATCGTGACCAGCACGGTATTCGGCCCCGGACTGATTACGTTCCCCACATCGACGTGTCGGAGCCCGGCGCGCCCGTCGATCGGCGCGCGGATTTCCGTGAAATCGAGATTCACTTGTGCGGCGGCGACAGCGGCTTCGGCGCGCATTGCGTTGGCGCGAGCCGTATCGAGCTCCTGAGTCGCAGTCACGTTTTTCGCCCGCAGTTCGTCCTGCCTTTTCAGGTTGGCTTGAGCCAGAACCAAGTCCGCTTTGGCCGAGGACAGCACCGCTTCGTAGGGACGCGGATCGATGCGGAAAAGCAGATCGCCTTTCTTGACATCGGCACCGTCCTCGAATTCGCGAGCCACAATTTCGCCGGTGACCTGCGGCTGAACGTTGACCGTGGCGAGCGCGGTGGTCGTGCCGATCGCATTGAGATAAAGCGGCACGTCCTGCTGGATAACCCGGGCAAATTCCACGGCGCGCGGAGCCCGGGGCAGCGCCCGTTTCTCCCGACCGCCGAGGCCGCGGAAAAGGAGCAGACCGACCACGGCCAGGATGACCGCGCCCACGACATAAACGCGCTTCTTCCCAAAACGCTTCTCCAAATGTTCGACCCGCTCGCGCGTCGCGATGCTGGCTTTGGCAAGGGTGGTGGTGCTCATGCCGCTTTCGATAGTTTGGATACGTTTGATTCGGCTGCGGGGTTGCCGGCGGTGCCCTCCACCTCCGCTCTTTGCCGGATTTGGGTCAGGACTCGCATGCAAATTTCAAGCTCCCCCGGAGGAACATCTTCGATGAGTTCATCCCGCAACTGATGCGCCGCGCTGAAGATCTCATCCAGGACCGCCTTGGAACGCTTTCGAAGGTGGACAATTTTGCACCGCCGATCGTTCGGAGATTCCTGCCGCTCGATCCAGCCGTCGCTCTCGAGTCGGTTGAGCAAGCCGGCGAGGGTCGGCTCTTCGATGCCCATTCGCTCTGCGATTTCCTTCTGGGTGAGTTTGTTCCCGCCCTGCGAGAGGTGGATCAGCGTCCGCCACTTACCCTGGCTGAGGCCAAGCGGACGCAGGCGCTCGTCGAGCTTCGTCCGCCAGGCGCGCGCGGTGCCGAAGAGCACGAGTCCGAACTCATCGATGTGGTGGGCGTTCACAGATCGTTAGCATGCTAACGATATTCAGGGCTGTCAAGGACGGGCGGCCGCTTTTCAGCTTCCCGGACCGAGCACCTCAAGAACAGTCACCTCTCGGTTGCGGTAATCCATCAGTCGGAGAATCACCTGCGGCCGCCCGGGCAACCAGCGTGGACTGTTGAGCGCCTCTTCTTCTTTCTCGCGCTGCACCAGAAGATAACGCCCGGAATTCGGCACATCGGCGACGTGACTGACGTAAACGATCGGGTCGCGCACATAGAAGAGGAACGGCTGGTAATCGGGATCGACGGCATAAAGCGGCTTCCCCGGCGGCAGAGCCTCATTGATCTGCGCGGCGATGTTCTTCACTTTGGCGCGCTTCTGCAGATGCGGCATGAGGGCGAACGCGTAAACGACAAAGGCCGCGCAGGTGAGCGCCGTCACGATCGCGGGCAGGCGAAGTTGCCGTGCGAGCCAGCCAGGCCTGCCGAACGTGAGCCAGCGTGGGAGATGCGGGCGCTCGGCCGTGAGCAGCATCGCCATCAGCCACGCCGCCGGAGCCAGCAATGGCATGGTGTAACGCGCCAGCGAACCTGGCAGCAGACTCACGCCGAGGAACGTACCGGCAAGGGCCAATTGCAGGCCGGTCGCGATCTGCGCGCGCCGCTCCGTTCCAAAATCCGCGCCGCGCAGGAGCGGTAGGAGCAGTGTCCAAGGCAGGAAGTAGCCAAGCCCGCGCGGGACGTTCATCAGCCAGCCGCGCAAATGAAAATCCTCACCGGAGAGCCGGCCCGTGAACTGCCGCGTCCAGATCTGCGCCACATCGCCACCGGCCATCGCCTGCAGATGTGGGACCGCCCACGCGGCGAAGATGCCGACCATCAGCAGCAGCCCGAGGGCGTGCGCGGGATTCAGAAATCGGCGCAACTCCCCCGCGCGCTGGAGCACGGCAACCACCACGGCATAGAAGAAGAGCAGATGGAGCGGACCCTTGGCCAGCAGGCCGAGGCCGAGGAAAAGCCAGGGCACGGTCCAGGTGAGCCAGGCGGAGCGGCGGTTGTTCCACCAGCTGAGCCAGCAGATCGTCGCGAGCCCGGTCAGAGAAACATAGAGGGCCTCGATTTCGATCAGTCGCCCTTTCTCGAGCACCCCGAAGCTGGTCAGCCAGACAAGCCCGCCGATGAGCGCGCCGCGCTCGCCAAGGCTACGCCGCGCGACCGTCACGAACGCGAAGGCGACCGCGAAGACACAGAGCGCGGAAGGGATGCGCGCCGTCCACTCCGTTCGCGCGCCGAAGAGTTTAAACGAAGCGGCGACGACCCAGTTCACCAGGGGCGGCTTGCGGAAGTAGGGTTCGCTGCCCACATGTGGCACGACGTAGTTGCCGGTCTGGAGCATCGTGACAGCCGGCAGAATCCGCCGGCCTTCCTCGCCTTTGATTTCCAGCGCGCCCAGCCCCGGCAGATACAACGCCGCCCAGACGACGATTGTCACGAGCAACGACCGCCGCGTTTTCCCGGTGGCGGATTCGCTGGTGTTCATGGTGCTGCAGAGTGCGCGGAATTGCCGGATTCCGCAATTCACCAGGGCGGCACACTCGGCCGTAGCGGCCCCGAAAGCCCGGGGTCGGACGTGACCGCGACACCCTCGGCCCAGCGAGAATGGCCTTCAGCGCAAGCGTACAGTTTTCTAGTGTCGGTGTGGCCTTTTCCGTTGCGGTCGTGGGCGCCGCCACGGTAGCATCCCGATCGCTTCACATTCAATGGAGAACACTCATGACACTCACTCATTCTCTTCGCCGGTTTCGAAATCGCTGTGCATGGATTGTCGGCATTGCCGCCGTCGCAATCGGGTTGGCAAGTAAGTCGGCGGACGCGCAACAGTTTCTGATGATGCCGGATTCGGCAGCGGGTAACTTCCGCATGGTTCTGTTTGACACGATGACCGGAGCGCTCGCGAACAGTAACTACTTTTCGCTTAACGGTCCGACGAACAGCACGCCGATTCACGGGTTGCAGGTTGGCAACGAGATATGGGTTTCCGAGCAGATCGGTGACCGGATTGCGCGCTACGATTTGATGGGCAACTTCCTCGGACAGATTGGGGGTGGCACCACCGGAGGGTTGGACAATATCCGCGGCATGGGCCTCGTTGGAAACACGGTGTATGTGACCAACGGGGGGGCCGGCAACGGGGCGCCCAGCGCCAGTTCGGTCGTGATGTTCGACATGGCCGGCAACAACATCGGCAATTTCTCGACGGCGGGCACCGCGCCCAGTCCATTCGGTATCCTGGGTCACCAAGGCGGGATTCTTGTCTCATCGAGCAGTGCCAACGACGATATCCATCGCTTCAGTTTGTCCGGTGTGTCGCAAGGGACGTTCCACAACAGCACATTGGCCTTCGTCGAACAGATGGACCACGGCTTTAACGGCGATGTGCTGGCCGCCATATTCACTACTGGCGTCATCGCCCGCCTCAACCCGAATGACGGCTCCCTGCTCGGCTCCTTTGCCGCGGCCGGAGCGCGTGGTGTGCACCAACTCGGCAACGGCAACATCATGTGGACCAGCGGCGCCGGCGTCTTTGTTTACGACGTAACCGCCGGCATCAGCACGAATGTTTACGCGACCACCGGCGGGCGCTACATCGACCTATTGACGATCCCCGAACCCAGCAGCATCGCGCTCGTCGGTTTGGGCGCCATCCTTTGCGCCTGCTGGCGACGGCGCGCCAAAGCGGCCAGGTAGGTCGGGCCGGTTCACTCGCTGGTCGCTCGACGGGGTATTTCTCGGCACGAGCGGGGCGGGCGCGTTCGTCTGGGACGCGACCACCCAGACGTTGAGTATGGTGTATGCCGGGGCGGGCGCTTTCGTTCGTTCGCGCTTGTGCCCGAGCCAGTGTGCTTGCCTTTGCCGCTGCAGTCGGCTGCCTTCTCCCGGCGTGGCAGCAGACCCGGGCCCGGCGGAAATAGCGCTCTCCCGCCTCCGGCGCCGAGTGGCAGCTTGACGCGCGGGTGGTTCAAACATACGTTGGCCACCTAGTCCGCGGTGGATTGGAGTGGGAGCCGGTGTCCCACTCTTTTTCGTCTGCGGGCTCGATGCTTTTATGAACGCCGAGTTTATTGCCATGCTGGATTACCTCGAGCGGGAGCGCGGGATCAAACGCGATATCCTGATCGAGGCGGTCTCGAACGCCCTGCTTTCGGCCTCGAAAAAGAGCGTGAGCATGTCGCGCGATCTCCGCATCGACATCAATCCCAAGACCGGTGAGATCCGCGCGCTCGCCAATCCGCTCGTCGTCGAGGCGGTCACCAATCCGGCCGACGAGATCTCGATTAACAAAGCCCGCGCCATCAAAGCCGACGCGCAGGTCGGCGAGTCCGTCGAAGTCGAAGTGACGCCGCGAACTTCGGCCGCATCGCCGCGCAAACCGCGAAGCAGGCGATGATGCAGCGCATCCGCCAGGTCGAGAAGGAGATGATTTACGAGGAGTTCAAGGATCGCGCGGGCGAGATCGTGAGCGGCACCGTCCGGCGTTTCGATCGCTCGGATGTGATCCTCGACCTCGGCAAGTTCGAAGCCATCATGCCGCAGCGCGAACGCGTGGTGGTGGAAGATTACAACGTCGGCGACCGCCTCCGCGCCTATGTCGTCGCGGTCGAGAACGGCATCCGCGGGCCGGAGATCATCGTCTCGCGCAGCCATCCGAATTTTGTCCGCCGCCTCTTCGAGTTGGAAGTCAGCGAAATCGCCGACGGCACGGTCGAGATCCGCGGCATCGCACGGGAAGCCGGATATCGCACGAAGATCGCGGTCACGAGCGCGAACGAAAAAGTGGACCCGGTGGGCGCTTGCGTCGGCATGCGCGGGTCGCGCGTGAAGAACATCGTGCGCGAACTCAACAACGAGAAAGTCGACATCATCCGCTGGAGCTCCGACCCGAAGGATTACGTCCTCGAAGCGCTCAAGCCGGCCAAGGTCAAGAACCTCGTTTTCGATCCCGAGAAAAAGAGCGTCCAGATTTCGGTCGATGAAGATCAGCTTTCCCTCGCGATCGGCAAGAAGGGGCAGAACGCGCGCCTCACCTCCCGCCTGACCGGTTGGGAGATCAACATCGACAAGGACACGTCCGCCACGACCGCCGTCGAGCAGAAGGTCGTGCAGGCCGCGCAGGCCCTGGCCGCCGCATTGCCGATCGACCAGGTGCAGGCGATGACCCTCGTGAAATCCGGTTTCACGAACCTGGAAGGATTGCGTGATGCCGACGTTTCCGATTTGGTGGACATCCTCGGCATCGAGGAAGCGAAAGCGCAGGAAATCCACGACGCCGTGCCCCGCGAAGCAACTGCACAATAATGCTGGCTGCCCGCGAGCCATGAAAAATTTCCCAAGAAATGCCCACCCGAACGACATCGACGAAGACCACAGCCCGCAAGACCGCGCCTGCGCGGAAGACGGCGGTCAAGTCGGCTGCTTCGGCTGAGGCTCGCCAGCGCAAAGCGGCCAAGACCACCAAGGCTACGGCCGCCGCCCGGCCTGGCTCATCCGCGACCGGCCGCGACGACGCCAGCCGCTCGCTCACGCGCCGCCGCGCAAGCGGCCGCCGCCGCCGCCGCCGCCGTCCCGCCTCCTCCTCCGCCGAAGCCGCAGGTCGAGACGGTTTCGTTGATCGACGAGAAGAAGCCACGCCCGAAACGCGTCGGAGGGCGAGGCGCGGACGTCGAAATCATTTCTCCCGCCGATCTCGCGGATCGTCGCCCCGCCCCCGCCAGTTCCGGCAGCTCCCAAGCCGCCAGAACCAGCCATCGTCCAACCGAAGCCGCCTCCGCCGACGCCTGCGGTCGTGGATCTAATTTCACCGCGAACGCCGGCTCCCGCGCCGCCTGCTCCGCCGCCCGAGTCCGCTGCAACCACTCCTGAGGAAGCCCCGGCGGAAACGCCGGCAGCGCCAACTCCGCCGACGGAAGTCGAGGCGGAAGCAGCAGAAGATCATCCACATCAAGCCGCCGATCATCGTGCAAGCGACCTGGCGACCGCAGCTCGGCGTGAAGACTCACAGCTCATCAAGCGAGCTGATGGAGCTGAACATTTTCGCGAACCAGAATCAGACGATCGAGCCGGACATCGCGACGCAAATTTGCGCGAAGCACGGCTTCGTTTTCGAGATGGAGCGGCGCGAAAAAGGCGGCGGCGTGCACAAGGTCGAGCAGGTCGTCGTCGCCCCGCCGCCGCCGGTCATCGAGAAGGAAGAGGAACTCAAGACCCGCGGCCCGATCATCACTTTCATGGGCCACGTCGATCACGGCAAAACGTCGCTGATGGACGCGATCCGCAAGACACGCGTCGCGGCAGGCGAAGCGGGCGGCATCACGCAGCACATCGGCGCCTACACGGTCGATTACAAAGAGCACGCGCATCACCTTCCTCGATACGCCCGGCCACGCGGCCTTTACCGCGATGCGCGCGCGCGGCGCGCATGTCACCGACATTGTCGTGCTCGTGGTCGCGGCGGACGACGGGCTCATGCCGCAAACGATCGAGGCGATCAACCACGCCAAGGCGGCGCCGCACGTGAAGATCATGGTCGCGATCAACAAGATCGATCTGCCCGGCGCGAATATCGACCGGGTGAAGAAGCAGCTCCAGGAGCGGGAGCTCTCGCCGGAAGATTGGGGCGGCGAAACCATCGTCGTTCCGGTCTCGGCGACCAAAGGCATCGGCATCGACGAGCTGCTCGAGAACATGGCGGTGCTGGCGGAGGTCGATGGAACTGAAAGCTTCGCCGACCGCGATCGCCGCGCGGCACCGTCATCGAAGCGCAGGTCGAGCCGGGCCGCGGACCAACCGCGACGGTCATCGTGCAAATGGGCACGCTGAAGCTGGGCGATCCCTTCATCTGCGGCGATTACGGCGGCAAGGTGAAATCGCTTGATCGACGATCGCGGCAAGCCGATGAAGACAGGCCGGCCCGTCCACGCCGGTGAAGGTGCTTGGTTTCACGCGGACTGCCGCAGGCGGGCGACGAATTTCTGGTCATGGAATCCGAGCGCTCCGCGAAGACGCTGAGCGAAGAGCGGCTCCTGGCGAAACGCGCCGAGAAATTGAGCGCGCCGCAACGCGCCACGCTCGAGAGCCTTGCTCGAAGCCGCCGACGGCAAGAAGCATCTGCGCATCGTCCTGAAGTGCGACGCGCAGGGCTCGCTGGAGGCGCTCACCGGCGCGCTCGACCAGATCGAGAGCAAGAAGATCGATCTCGAGATCATTCATGCCGGCGTGGGCCCGATTTCCGAAAACGACATCCTCCTCGCCAGCGCCTCGAACGCGGTCGTCGTCGGCTTCAACATCAAGGTCGAGAACATGGCGGTGAACGCCGCCAAGCGCGAAGGCGTGCAGGTCAAGCTTTACAGCATCATTTACGAGCTGATCGACCAGATGAAGGAAGCGATGGCCGGCCTGCTCGATCCCGAGCATCGCGAAACCGTCATCGGCCACGCCGAAGTCAAGCAGGTCTTCAAGCTCACCAAGGGCATCGTCGCCGGCTGTCTCGTCACCGATGGTCGCATCGCGCGCACCGCGCGCGCGCGGGTGCTGCGGCGCCGCCAGCCGGTTTACGATGGCGGTCTCTCCACCCTGCGCCGTTTCCAGGACGACGTGAAAGAAGTCCGCGTCGGCCTCGAATGCGGCATCAAGCTCGGCGACTTCAACGAATATCAAGTCGGCGACATCATCGAGTGCTACAACCTCGAGCAGGTCGCGCAGAAACTGTAGGGACGTTCAAGTAGTCGAAGCGCTGAGAGCCGTTTCGGCCGCTGCAACGCTTCATCTCTGACAACCGCTGCAACCAATCCATGAAACATCGATCTCTTCGCGTGAACGAACTCGTGAAACGCGAGCTGAGCACGCATCATCACGCGCGATCATCAATTTCGACGATGTGCTCGTGACCATGAACCAGGTCGACGTCACGCCCGACCTGCGCAATGCGCATGTCTTCGTCAGCGTGCTCGGCAAAGGAAGCGCGCAGGCGGCGGTGATCGCGAAACTCGATGCACAACCGCGTCGTCCTTCAGGCGGAACTGGCCAAGACGCGTGGTGTTGAAATACACCCCTCATCTCGTTTTCCATCTCGACGATTCGATCGAGCGCGGCGCGCGCGTCTTCAAGATCCTGCAGGAAATCGTGCCCGAGTCCGACAAAGGGAAAAAGGAAGACGAGGAACCGGCGTGAGCAGCGACCCTGCCGTGGCCACGGCGACCAACGCCAGCTTCGCGGAAATCGCGAATGCTCTCCGCACCGCGCAAACAATCGTGGTCCTCAGCCACGTGCGGCCGGACGGCGATGCCTTCGGCAGCCAGCTGGCGCTGGCCCTTTCGCTTCGCGCCGCTCGGGAAGGACGTCACGGTCTGGAACGAAGACGGGATGCTCGAGAAATACAGCTTCATGCCCGGCAGCGAATTGCTCGCGCGGCCGCCGGCGGAACCGCAAGATTTTGATCTCGCGGTCGCGCTCGACACCGCCATGCAGAACCGCCTCGGCACGGCCGCGGAAGCCGTCGCGCGCCGACAAGCTGGATCAACATCGATCACCACCCGACGAATCCCGCGCTACGGCGACCTGGTTTACATCGATCCGACCGCGCCTGCGACCGGGCAGATCCTCTTCGAGCTTCTCTCCATGAGCAGGGCTTGCCGCTCGATCCGGCGATCGCGGAAAACCTTTTCGTCGCGATCTCCACCGACACCGGCTCGTTTCAATATCCGAACACAACCGCGCGCACTTTCGAAATTGGCGCGGAGTTGCTGAAATGCGGCGTGAATGTGGGCCGCGTCAGCCAGCTGCTTTACGAGAGCTATCCGCGCCGTCGCGTTGAGCTGTTGCGCGAACTGCTCGGCACGATGCGCTTCGCCGCGGACGGACGGGTCGCCAGCTTCAGTCTTAGCCTGGCCGCAGCCGCGGCCCTGGGCGCCCGGCCGGAGGATAACGAAGGCCTGATCGATCACCTGCGCGCGATCGACGGCGTCATCGTCGCCGTTTTCTTCGAAGAGCTCCTCGAGGGTAAAGTGCGCGTCAGTATGCGCTCGAAGAGCGAAGCCGCGGACGTGGCGGCGATCTGCCAGCGTTTCGGCGGTGGCGGACATACGCTGGCCGCCGGAGCGCGGGTCCGCGGCACGCTGGCGGAAGTGGAAGAGCGCGTGATGGAGGCCATTTGCAATGTCGTTAACGGCAACTCCTGACGGCGTCCTCCTGGTCGACAAAGCCGCCGGGCATGACGTCGCATGACGTCGTCGCGCTCGTCCGGCGCCGGCTCCAGATCAAGAAGGTTGGGCATTGCGGCACGCTCGATCCGATCGCGACCGGCCTGCTCCTCCTAACGCTCGGCCGCGGGACGAAGATTCAGGACCTGCTGATGAGCGAGGACAAGGAATACGCCGGCACGCTCACGCTCGGGGCCACGACCGACACGCAGGATCGCGCCGGGCAGATTACCGGAGGAACGCCCGGTGCCACCGCTGACGGACGAGCTGGTGCGCGCCGCGTTTGAGAAATTCCGCGGCGATTTCTACCAGATGCCGCCGATGGTTTCCGCGATCAAGCAAGGCGGCGTGCCGCTCTACAAACTGGCGCGCCAGGGCAAAACCGTCGAGCGCGAGCCGCGGCTCGTGCATGTCTACAGCTACTCCATCGGCCGGATCGAATCGCCCGAAATCGATTTCAGCGTCGCCTGCAGCAAGGGCTTCTACGTCCGCACCTACGCGCACGACATCGGCGAGGTGCTCGGTTGCGGCGCGCATCTGAAGGATTTGCGGCGGACGCGCTCCGGTCGCTTCCGTGGTCGATGGCGCGATCACGGTCGACGAAATCCAGAACGCCGATCCGGTCGACATCCTGAGCCGCATCCTCACCCTGCCGGAAGTGTCGCGCATGCGAGGCGCGTGACGTGTTGAGCCGGGCATCGCATTCCTCATCCGAAGCGCACGAGTAACATGCGTGTCTTGCGCTCGATTCCGGATCTGGCGGAACTCCCCGGTCCCATCTTTCTCGCGATCGGTGTTTTCGATGGCGTTCATCTGGGCCACCAGGCGGTCATCTCCACTTCCGCGCGGCACGCCACAACCGCAGGCGGCACCCCAGTCGTCGTCACGTTCGATCCGCACCCGGCCCGCGTGCTTGCGTCCGGAGAAAACGCCGCCGCGCCTGCTCACGGCGACGGAACACAAGATCGCGCTGATTCGCGATCTCGGCGTCGAGCATCTCCTCGTGGTGAATTTCGACGCACGGCTTCGCGGCCACGCCTCCGGAGGAATTCGTTCGCCAGCTGGTCACACACGCCAGGCCGTTGCGGGAGATCTGCGTCGGACACGAGTGGTCCTTCGGAAAGAATCGCGCCGGCAATCTGACGCTTCTGCAGAAGCTCGGGGCCGAACATCATTTCAACGTGGTCGGCATCCAGCCGGTGACGGTCAACGGCACGGTCGTAAGCAGCACGGAGATTCGGCGAGCGGTGGAAGAGGGGTATCTCGCGAAGGCCGCGGAAATGCTCGGCCGCGAATACACGATTCTAGGGACAGTGGAAGCCGGCGCGCAGCTCGGCCGGCAGCTTGGATTCCCGACCGCCAATCTGAGCGCGCACAGCGAGCAATTTCCTCCCAACGGCGTCTATGCGGCGGAGGCAAAGCTCGACGGCGTCCTCCTGCGCGGGGTGGTGAATCTCGGCCACCGCCCGAGCGTCGCGGCGGCGAATCGAAGCGGCTGCTCGAATTGCACCTCTTCGATCTGGACCGCGACATCTACGGCGAGGAGGTGGAGGTGCGTTTCACCCGCTACCTCCGGCCGGAGCAGAAGTTCGATTCGCTCGAGGAACTGAAGGCGCAGATCGCCCGGGACGTCCAGCAGGCGCGCTCCGCCGGCTGAGGGCGGGCTACGAGCGAAGCTCGCGCGTCTTCGAAATCGCGGCCGAGGCGCCGACCGCCGTCACGATCATGGCGGTAATCCCCGCGATCGCACAGACGGTGACAAGCGGCATCGCGACCATGAAGGCGGCGGTATCCGCGAGGAATGTTCCGCGGCCGGAGGCGAGATACGCCGCCAGCGTGGCAATGATCGTGAAGCCGAGCAGAATCACAACCCGCGTGCGGCGGGAACGCTGCGGCGCCGGAAGCTGCTGCACAACGCGTGCGGTGAAGCCGGCGTCGTCGATGTACGGCGCCTCCTCCCGCAGCTTTGCGTCCAGCCAGTCTTCCTGGAGTTGTTCGTCCATGCTCAGTTGTTTGACCAGACGGCCAGCGTTTTCTTCAATTTTTCGCGGCCGCGCAGCACATTGGTTTTAACGGTTCCGAGCGGAATGTCGAGCACTCTCGCGGCTTCATCGTGGGAAAGGCCGTTCTGGCAGCAAAGCAAGACGGCCGTGCGCTCGTGGAGCGGAAGTAAGCGGAGCGCTTGCATGAGGTCCTGTCTTAAGGCGGGGTCAACGGTCTGGGGATCCTGTTCGGCCTCGAGCTGCGCCTCATCGATCCCGACCAGCTCTTTCCGGCGGCGCGCATCTTCGCGGTAGCAATTGTAGGCGATGCGGTAAAGCCAGGTTGAGAACTTGGCCTCCCCCCGGAAGCTGCGGATATTCTTGTAGGCTTTGAGGAACGCCTCCTGCGCGAGATCATCGGCGAGCGCGACATCCGTGCGCGTGAGCTGACGGAGCAGACCCCGGACCGCCGATTGATGCCGCCGCACGAGTTCGGAGAAGGCGTGGTGGTCATCATCAAGGAGGATTCGGGCGACGAGGTCTGCATCCGTCAGTGACACTCCCGCATGCTAGGGCAACGGCGGGGGATTGTCGGTACTGGGTTTAGGCGGACTTCGAGTTTCCAAACCACCAGGTAGCCGGCGCCGATCAGGAACGGGATGAGGCCGAGCGCCCAGGCGCCGCCTTCCCACTCGTTGACCGCGCCGAGGAAGAGCATGATGCCGAGGCCTACCATGCCGAGCACCACGCCCCGGCGCATGTCCGACCGCTGCCGCGCCGGCGAATGCGGCGCCGCAAAAAGAGATTCGGGCACGGGCTGCCCCTTCTCCACCATCATGCGGACGGTGCGATGGAGGGACCGCGCCTTCCAATAGCTGAAGAACATGATCAGCCCCACGATCATGACCGGCGCGCCGAAGAGAGTGGTGAAGATGATGCCGACGATTGGAATCGCCATCAGCGCTCCATCGTCGAAATCACCACCGCCCACGTGCACACGGTCACGGTTCCGGTCACGATCCCGATCGCCGATCCGCGGTCGCGCTTTTCGTCGTCGCCAAAAGTGATACTGAGGCCGTGTTTCTTCGCTTTCCGAGTAATGCGGCCTTCCAGGTCATCCGCGTCATCCGCCGACTTCTCCAAAGCCGGCGCGGTCGCTGCCGCGGCGGCCGCCGGCGTCGCTACCGGCGGGGCGGGCGCGTCGGGCGGCGCGGTGGGTGTTTGGCCGAGCACGCTGAGAGCGAGTGCGGCAGAAGCGAGGCAGGTGAGGAGGGTTATTTTCATTAATTGTCCTTTTGCAGTGAGATGCGGACGGGCGGCGTTTTGGATTCAAGAAAAACCGGGAAACTCGCCGGCGCGGCCATTCCCTGGCGCGAACGCGCGTGGAAGAAAACAGCGGGTGACGAGACTCGAACTCGCGACGTCCTCCTTGGCAAGGAGGTGCTCTACCACTGAGCTACACCCGCATCTTGAGCGGAGGGAATAATGTCCACCGGCTGGACGTGCGCAAGGAGGAAGTGAGGCGGCGGCACACGCGGGCAGGCGTTTAGTGGCGCGTTCCCGGCTGCAGCCGCCTCGACTGCGTTGAGGGACTGCTCGAACGCCCCGCGGCCCGGGCCGCGCGGAGGTCGACATACCGAAGTGGCGACAGGCTCAGCGGCGTCAGGGCCAAGTCGCCTTATCCAGATCCGAGGAAAAGGCCTCCGCGTAAAGCTACAGCGTGCTTGCCGCCCGTAGCCTTGGCGAAAGCGGATTTTTTGTTTTCCGCTGATAGACCGCGACCGCGATCACTCCCAGCAGCAGGCAAAGGAATCCGCCCGATTCTGGGACGCTGGAAAACTGCATTTCCACACTGCTGCTGGCCCACCCGCCTTCCCCGATCGGATCCTGGCCGAGGCCGTTGAGCTGCTGCCAAACGGTCAACACGTAGGTGCCCGGAAGAAGCACGCCGGAATAGGTGCCGCCAAGGAGAAGGTTCATACCGGTGAGGCTGAACGTTTGGCTGTAAGAAGTGTTCGGAGCAGTCCCAAAACCGCCCCCGGAAGAGGTCAACTGAAAATTGACCGCTTCCGAGACGGTGAAAGTAACCTGGAAGAACGCCTGTGCCATCGCCTGGGCGAATCCGCCTCCTGGCAACGGCGTGCAGAAGAAGGCCGAGAGATTTTGCGAAAGCGAAAATTGCGAACCACCGAAGCTCGAGGTTTGCGCGGCATAACTGTCAGCGTGATTCAAAAATGCCGGATCCATGGGACTGGCCCAATTGACGGAACCGTTCACCGAACCGCTGAAGGGATTGAGTAGCGTCGCGCTTTGCGAGTCGGAATACGTCGCATCTTTGAAATTCCCGGCCTGCCCCGAGACGCTGACGTACCGGTTGGCGGAAACAATCTGGATGAGGTCGGCGCGGACCGGAGACGACACGAGCGACCACAGCACTGCCGCGGCAAACCCCCGGAGGAGAGCGCTTTTCAGCACACAGTGACACAGAGGGTTCTTGTTTAAGGCGCAATCCATGGACCCATTTCCTCATAAGCAAAAATGCCTCACAACTATTATTATTATAATTAATAGAAATTCCACTGCGCTCCGTGGCCCGCACACCGGGAGCGGCTACGTCGGCCACGCCGCATTTTGCAGCACGACCCGGTAGCCATCGGGATCTTCAAAGGTGATGCCGTCGCGGTCCCAATACGGATTTGCCGAAGGATGGGGCAGGTGCCCGTGCTTCCTCATCCGCTCGACAGCCGCCACCCATTCCTCCCGATCCGGCAGATAGAAGACGAGGAGGTTCTCGCGCGTCGGGGAGCGGCCCGCGCGTTCGCCGCGCCGGTGGGTGAACTCAAGGTGATACGGACCGCCGGCATGTCCCAGCATCACGCCGTCGAAGCCCTGATGATCTTCAAACGAGCCGAGCACTTCAAAACCCAAGCCCTCACGGTAGAACCGGACGACGTCCGGCAGGTTATCGGTCGCGCGGGCAATCCGCACGTGGGCAGAGCGTCGCATCAGATAAGCAGGAGGGGAGGAACGCCCGTTTGCATTCCGGGGTTGTTCATTTCTTTCCAGACTGAACTTGTCCTATTTTCAACTTTGCCAGATCGGCCCCGGGGAGTCGCTGCCGTTCGATCTCGAGGATTGCGCTGAGATCCCTCGCCTCGCCCGCGTAGACGAAGATGGTATTTGCGCGCGTCTTACTGACGCAAAGCCCGCCTGGCTGGCTGGCCGTGTGTCCCTCCCGCTGGAAACCCCGCGTGGACTGAAAGTAGACGCAGTCGGCGTCTTCGCTGACGGGCACCAGCTGTCCGGGTAGAACCTGTCCGATCAAACGGCCCATCCGGTCCGCATTCGTCAAGGCGGCAAGCGCGCGATTTATTCGGACGGGCTCCAACAGGACGAAGCGCGGAATTTCTCGCCCGAGGATCACCGGTGTGCCCTTAATGGCGGTCCGACTCGGTGCGGCTTGAGCGAACGCGATCGCGAATAGTGGGGCAAAAACGGCGAGTCGGATGATCGACAGCACGGCACCATGCTTCCAGCAGGTGCGCCGCCGATCAACCTTCTTCCACTCGGCGTTTTGAATAACCGGGAGGTTTGCCTGCCGACGGCGTTCGCGGGCAATCCGGAGCTACGATATCTCACTGAGCCAGCGCTTCGCCAGCGCAAGATCGGCCGCGACGAGGCCGTGGCCGGCCTGCTGTACTTCCAGCTGCACGTCCGCCCCGCGTTGGCGGAGCAGGGCTGCGAGACTCTGCGCATTTTGCGGCGGAATGATGGAATCGAACGCGCCTGCGCTAATCAGCACTCGCTTGCCGCCGAGATCGGCGAAGGGTGGCTGCGAGAGCGGCGCCATCGCCCGGAAGAGCACGGCGCGGGCGAGAACTTCCGGGCGGAGCAGAAGCAGGGCGGCGGCGATGTTTGCGCCATTCGAATAGCCGACTGCATTTACGTCCGCCGGATGGAACCGATATTCGGCCGCTGCGGCGGTGACAAAGTCTGCCAGTTCGTTGGCGCGGCGGACCACGTCTTCCTGATCGAAAACACCCTCCGCGAGCCGGCGGAAAAAACGCGGCATACCATTTTCCAAAACCTTGCCGCGCGGGCTGAGGAACGCGGCGGCGGGATCAAGTTCGCGGCCGAGCGGGAGAAGATCAGATTCGTTGCCGCCGGTGCCGTGAAGAAGGAGCATGACCGGTCGGCTCGCGTTTTCCGCCGGAACATAGCGATGCACAAAGCCGAGATCGTCCATCAGCAGGGACTTTCGCCTTCGAACGGGAGCGCCGCCAGAGATTACGCATGACGGAGAAGTGGCGTTTTGAATTCGGAAAAATCCTGAGGCCAGGGGGACACTATCCCTGGCCACGCTCGCGCCCGGCAAGAGAGACAGGTTTCACGAAATCAAGGTAACAGCCGCGTTACCTTCCATTTCTAGACCGTGCTTGAATCCCACCCTATTCCCCTTCCGCAACAACCAACGGGAAGAAAAAATCATGAGGAATATCTTGAATCAGAACCAAGCAGGACAAACCAGGCGCGCCCGGCTCAACTCTCCACGGACAAAGCGACCATTTTGGATCCAATGGGCGTTCGTCACGCTCGGCGTGATTTTTCTCAGTGTCGGCGCCACTCAGGCGTTGGGCCAACCTTCGCCCTCGCCCAGTCCGAGCCCATCACCCAGCGCGAGCCCCTCACCCAACCCAAGCCCCTCACCCAGCCCAAGCCCTCAGCCCAGTTGCGATTTCACCAGCACTGCCAACGTGATGATCGCCGGCGGCGGCGGCTCGTTCAGTCCGTTCTCCCTCACCATCAATGCGGGGACGCGGGTCACCTGGACGAATACCGGCACCAGTCGGGCGCGGGTGCGCGACGTGGACCATAACTTCCTCGATAGCGACGACCTTCAACCCGGCCAGTCGTTTTCATTTACCTTCTGCGTCCCCGGCACCGTCCAAATCGAGGATGCTCGCAGCGGCGTCAGGTCCACGATCACCGTTGTGGGAGGCGGGAATCCGTCACCGAGCCCAAGTCCCTCGCCGACCGCCAGCCCATCCCCAAGCGCAAGTCCTTCCCCAAGCGCGAGCCCTTCGCCCGGTGCCAGCCCTTCACCGAGCCCGAGTCCCCAACCGACTTGCGACCCGATCGCCATTTCGAGCATCGCGGTCGCGGGCGGCGGCGGCTCCCTTCAATCCAAGCTTACTGACCATCAATGCTGGCACGCGCGTCACCTGGACCAATATCGGCAACAGCCGAGCGCGGGTGCGCGATGTGGACCACAACTTCCTCGATAGCGATGACCTCGAGCCCGGCCAGTCGTTCTCATTTACGTTCTGCGTGGGCGGCACCTACCACATCGAGGATGCTCGCAGCAATGCCCGGGCGACGATTAGCGTTCTTGGGCGGAATAACTCCGTCGCCGAGCCCAAGTCCTTCACCAAGCCCGGGCACATCGCCGAGTCCGAGCCCTTCACCAAGCCCGGGAACTTCGCCCAGCCCGAGTCCTTCGCCGAGCCCGAGCGCAAGCCCATCACCCTCGCCGAGCCCAGCGACGCAACCGGTTAATATCTCCACCCGCCTCCGGGTGGAAGCGGGTGAAGGCGTGATGATTGGCGGTTTCATCATCACCGGCAACGATGCCAAGCGGGTCATCATCCGCGGCATTGGCCCTTCCCTCGCGAACCATGACGTGCCCAACGCCGTCAACGATCCTCTCCTGCGCCTCTTCGGCCCGACCGGCTCCCCAATCGCGGTGAACGATAACTGGCAGGATACTCAGCGGCCCGAGGTCGAAGCGACCGGCATTCCGCCGCAAGACCTGCGGGAGTCTGCGATCGTCGCCACGCTGGTGCCGGCCGCCTACACCGCCTCGCTGGCCGAGATGAATAACGGCAGCGGCGTCGGACTGGTCGAAATCTACGACCTCAACTCCGGCGCGCCCGCGAAGCTGGCCAACATCAGCACGCGAGGTTCGGTCCAAACCGCCGACAACGTCATGATTGGCGGCTTCTCCCTCGGCGGCAGCAGCATCAATCCCGTCCGGGTCGTCGTCCGCGCCATCGGGCCGTCGCTCGCCCAGGCCGGGATCACCAACGCGCTCAGCAATCCGACCCTGCAATTGTTCGACAACAACGGCCAACGGGTCGCCTTCAATGACAACTGGGCGGATGATGCGACCCAGGCGTCGCAACTGCAGGCCCTTCAACATCGCTCCCGGTAATGCAGCTGAATCGGCCATCGTGACGACGTTGCCGCCGGGGCTCTACACCGCGTGGTCGCCGGCCAGGGCGGCGGAGTGGGCATCGGCCTGATCGAAGTTTACGCGATCGAATAATCCTGGATTGCCTTGGCCGCTTGGGAGCGCTCCGCGACGGAATCTGCGGAGCGCTTCTTGACGGCCCGAGTCTGGCTGTCGGGAACGTCGCATCAGCAGGAGCTCTCGCCTTCACCCGGAAGCGCCGCTAGAGATCGCGCATGACGCGCCGCCCGCCGAACTTCATCTGGCGGAAGATCGCCGGCCGACCGTGGCTCGCGGCCAATGAACTGGCGTTGCAGGAGCAGACTCGAGCCGGCGATTACGCGGTCATCGAGACGCCCGCCAAAACGCGCGTCCAGATCGAGGCGTTCTGCGCGACCCGCGTCCGCGCCCACGAGTTGCAGGCGGCATTTGGCGGATCGGTGCGCGCCCTGCCTTACGACTGGCAGGCCCGGTTCCTGGCCGCGGCCCGCACCAAGCCGTTACGCATCGGCGGGCGACTCACGATCGCGGGCGATGCGGCAGATCTAGAGGGCGGACCAACGCTCCTGATTCCCGCGGCGGCGGCGTTCGGCACCGGAGGGCACGCCACGACCGCCATGTCGTTGCGTCTCCTGGAACGCTTTTCGCGCCCGCTTGCGCCGGGCTGGCGGATGCTCGATGCCGGCACCGGCTCCGGCATTCTTGCCCTGGCGGCGGCACATTTCGGCGCAGGCTGGGTTCTGGCGATCGACAACGACCCGAAAGCCGTGTCGACGGCGCGCGAGAACGCGGCGCGCAACCACATTGCTACTGTGAAGTTCGTCGTCGCCGACGTGCAAAGAACCACCAAAGGCACGTTCGACATTATTGCGGCGAACCTCTATTCCGAGTTGCTCATCGCGGTGCTCCCCCGCTTCCGCCGCAGCCTTGCGCCGGGTGGCCACCTGATTCTCTCCGGCGTTCTGCGCCAGCAGGAGCCAACGCTCACGCGCGCGCTCCGTTCGCGGGGCTTCCGCATCCTCGAAACTCGGCGGCGCGGCAAGTGGATCGCGCTGCTCGCCAGCTCTTCTCCAACTCCTGCTCCCGCTCGCGCTCGTAATCATGCTCGGCCTCCTCGATCAGGAGCACGATCCCGAGCCCGAGCAGGAGAAAAACCGAGTTGACGCAGCCGGGCCCCAAACGCACCTTCCACGCACCCTTAAAGCGGTCTTCATTCCCTGCATCCGCGGTTGGATCTGTTGCACCGCGCACGAACCCTATGCAGGCCGAAGAACTCTCCTACGTCATCCTGACGCCCCACTCGATGCGCAAGTCGCGCACGGGCGGCATTATCTCCCGTCTAATCTCCCGGACCGGCCTTGACCTCGTCGCCGGCCGGATGTTCGCGCCCAGCGATGAACTCGTTCGGCGCTACGCCGAGACGATCGTGACCGCGACCGAGCCCCGCCATCGCGCCACCCAGGAGCTGATTCGCAACTATGTCCTGAAAAACTTCAGCGGGAAGGTGAACGGCCAGCGCGCCCGGGTGTTGCTGCTCGTCTTTCGCGGGCCGGAGGCGGTGGAAAAAATCCATCAGGTCGTCGGCCATATCGTACACGAACGGACGAGCGGCGAGACCGTGCGCGATACGTTTGGTGACTATCTGACGGACGACTCCGGCAAAGTAACCTACTTCGAGCCGGGCGTGCTCGCGTCGTTCGAACCGAAAGCGGTGGAGGCCGACCTGAAGCTGTGGGCGGAGTTCTCCGACCTGGACGGCGGGATTCTGGACCGGGTGGTCTCTTTCCCGGCAGGCGGCAACGTCGAAAAGACGCTCGTGCTGATCAAGCCCGATAATTTCAAGTTTCCCAATCTCCGCCCCGGTGGGGTGATCGAGGTGTTCTCGCAGACCGGGCTCTCCATCGTCGGCTTCAAGGTGCACCGCATGAGCGTGGCGCAGGCGAAGGAATTCTACGGTCCTGTCTTGCCCGTCCTGGAGGACAAGCTCGGCGCCGAGAAGGGCCGCGGGGCGTGGGAAGATATCGTCGAATTCATGTCTGGCGGGCGGCCGAGCGCCACCGCCGAGGATCAGCTCACGGCGCCCGGTTCGGAGAAAATCGTGGCGCTCGTCTACCAGGGCGAAGACGCGGTCCGCAAGATTCGCGATGTCCTGGGGCCAACCGATCCGAGCAAGGCGCCTCCGGGTTCGATCCGAAAGGAATTCGGCCAGAACATCATGGTGAATGCCGCCCACGCGTCCGATTCCGCCGAGAATGCGCAGCGCGAGATGGCGATCGTGCAGGTGGACGAGAATAACCTCAAACCTTTGATTGAATCTTTCTACGCTCGCCAATAGCTTGCGGGCCCATTTTGCAAACACTCGATACACGCCCCAAAGCCATGGAAATTTCTGAGCGAGCCGCCAAGTTAACTCCCTCTCTCACGCTCTCGATCGACGCCAAGGCGAAAGCCATGAAAGCGGAGGGCATCGATGTCTGCGGCTTCGGCGCCGGCGAACCGGATTTCGACACGCCCGAGCACATCAAGGAAGCGGCGATCGCCGCCTTGCATGCGCGGATTCACGAAATACACGCCGAGCGCCGGCCTGCCCGAGCTGCGCCAGGCGATTGCGGAAAAGCTGCAGGCGGACAACGGAATCACCTACAAGCCGAGCCAGATTGTCGTCAGCACGGGCGCGAAACACTCCTGCTACAACGCGATTCTCGCCACCTGCCAGGAGGGCGACGAAGTCATCATCCCCGCGCCTTATTGGGTCAGCTATCCGGACATGGTGCGCCTCGCGGGCGCCGAGCCCGTGATCGTGCCCACGACCGAGCGCAACGGCTGGAAGATGCGCGCGGAAGATTTCGAGAACGCGATGACGCCGCGCACGAAGATGCTGATCCTGAACAGCCCGAACAACCCTTCCGGCGCCGTCTACACGCGCGAAGAGCTGGAGGAGATCGTGGAAGTGGCGGCCGAGGAGGAGATCTACATCCTCTCCGACGAAATTTACGAGAAGCTCGTCTATGACGACGCGCAGCATGTCAGCATCGCTTCGCTCTCCAAGGAAGCCTACGATCTCACGATCACAGTGAACGGCTTCAGCAAAGCGTATGCGATGACGGGCTGGCGGCTCGGTTACCTCGGCGCTCCGGATGCGGTCGCGAAGGCGGTCGATTCCATCCAGAGCCACAGCACTTCGCATCCCGCTTCGTTCGCGCAACGGGGCGCGCTCGCCGCGCTCGAAGGGCGACCAGCAGCCGCTCGCCGACATGCGGGAGGAGTTCGACATGCGTCGCAACTACATGTACGACCGGGTGACGAAGATTCCGAACATCACGGCGGTGCGGCCGCAGGGCGCGTTTTACATCCTGGTGAACATCAGCCAGCTCGGCCTCAGCTCGCAGAATTTCGCGGACCGTTTGTTGAGCAAGGCCAACGTGGCGGTGATCCCGGGCGCGGCCTTCGGCGACGATCGGACGGTGCGTCTCAGCTACGCCACCAGCCTCGATGTCATCAAGAAGGGCATGGATCGCTTCCAGGATTTCTGCCGCACGCTGTAAGCAATAGGGTTCAGGGTTCGGGGTCCAGGTTTCAGCAACTCTGACCCTGAACCCTGAATTCTGAATCCTTTCAATGGCAGGCTTTCTTGCGCTAATCCTGCACGCGCACCTGCCCTTCGTCCGCCATCCCGAACACGGCGAGGCGTTCGAGGAGGACTGGCTCTTCGAGGCGATCACCGAATCCTACATCCCGCTGATCGGGATGATGGAGCGGCTGGGGCGTGACGGCGTGCCATTCAAGCTCACCATGAGCCTCACGCCGCCGCTCTGCGCGATGCTGCAGGATGAGCTGCTGCGCGACCGCTACGTGCGGCACCTCGATCGGTCGATCGCCCTGGCAGAACGTGAGATGGAGCGGAATCGCGGGCACGCGGAGCTGCGAACGCTTGCACACTTCTACTGCAATCTGTTCACGCGAAACGCGGCGGCGTTACGTGGAGGAATGGAATTGTGATTTGCTCGCCGTCTTCCGCCAGCTGCGCACAGCGGGCACGCTCGAGATCATCGCCTCCGCCGCGACGCACGGCCTCCTGCCGCTGCTGGCACCGCCTCGCGAAGCGGTGCGGGCGCAGGTGCGGATCGGCTGCGATGTTTACCGGGAGACATTTGGAGCCGAGCCCGACGGCTTCTGGCTGCCGGAATGCGCCTACGCCCCGGCGCTCGATCAAGTTCTGCAGGAGGCGAACATCCGCTGGTTCGTCGTCGACGCGCATGCGTTTGCGTTCGCCAAGCCGCGGCCGCGGCGCGCGATCTTCGCCCCGTGCTTCACACCCGGAGGACCAGCCGCGTTTGCCCGCGATCCCGAATCCAGCCGGCAGGTCTGGAGCGCCGAGTCCGGTTACCCGGGCGACCCGGTCTACCGCGACTTCTATCGCGACATCGGGTTTGATCTTCCCGCGGAAGCGGTCTTTCCGGACTCGGAGCTGCAAGACCCCGCGCTTCACCGGCCTGAAGTATCACCGCATCACCGGCCGCGAGGGCGAGAAGCAGCTCTACCACCGCGCCTGGGCCGAAGAGGCCGCGACCGCGCACGCGGCGCACTTCCTCGCGTCGCGCCGCCAACAGTTGCGGGAGCTCGGAGCGCTCGATTTCGATCCGATCCTCACGATTCCGTTCGATGCCGAGCTCTTCGGGCATTGGTGGTACGAAGGACCGCTCTTCCTCGAGCAATTCATCCGCCAGGCCGCGGCCGTCGCGCGATGAATTCCAGCTCACGACCCCGGGCGATTATCTGCGCCGGCACCAAACGCAGGAGGTGGTCATCCCCGGCCGCGACGAGCTGGGGCGAGGGCGGCTATTGGGGCGTTTGGCTTGAACAACGCAACGCCTGGATTTACCCGCACCTGCACACGGCGGGGCGACGAATGGTGGATCTCGCGCGGACGCTGGCCGACAAACCGACGCCGTGGCAGGAGCGGGCGCTGCGCCAGCTCGCGCGCGAATTGTTGCTCGCGCAAGCCAGCGATTGGGCGTTTCTGATTCGCTCCGGGACCGCCCGGCACTATGCCGAAAAGCGAACGAACGATCATCTGAAGCGTTTCAACGCGATTTATGATCAGCTGAGGACCGGCGCGGTGGACGAACCCTTCCTGACCGAATGCGAAGATCGCGATAACCTGTTCCCGAATCTCCAATGGCGACATTACCTGTGAAGCGGCTCATGATGCTGGCGGCATTGGTCTGCCTCCCGCTGGTTCTCTTTGGCGGGACGCCGCGCAGCGTCCGCATCAGCTTCCTCCCGCCCCCGCTCGAAGGCACCATCAGTCTCGGGATTTATGACGGCAGCGGCAAACTGGTACGCGTGCTGAACCGCGAATCCGACCTCGAGGAATTTGAGATCGGCGACGATGCGCTGAGCACGACCTGGGACGGCAAGGACGATTCCGACCAGCCGTTGCCGGCCGGCAAATACCATGCGCGCGGCTATGTGGTGGGCGATCTCGCCATCGAAGGAGTGGGTTTCTTTTTCAATGACTGGGTGACCACCGAGCGGCCGGAGCGGATCACGAAAATCTGCGCAATTGCCGCGGACGGCGACGGCGTGATCGTGGCCGCTCGAACCACGGATGCCAGCAGCACTACTCTGATTTGCGATCGCCACGGTGAGATCGTGGCCACGCGCGAAGACGCGCCGCTCCGCGACTGCCTGGAGGAGCAGGCGCCGCCGGGAACTACCGGGCCGATCGCCTCGGCATCAGGCCGCGATCACACGCGTTGGAGGCTGGAGCCCGCGGCCGGCGATGCGACCCTCGTGGAAGTGAAGCAGTTCTCCCCCGCGAACGAGTTGCTCCGCATCCTCAAGGTCCCCGCGAACGATCCGCAGCCCCGCGCGATCGCGGCCGCGCCTGACACAGAGCGAATTTTTCTGCTCGAGAAAAGCCCCCGCGAACAGCGGCTCCGCAGCTTGTCGCTCGCCGGCACAACGACCGGCACGGAGCATTCCATTTCCGACTGGACTGTCGATTTCGAGAAGAAGATCACGGCGCACAAGGACTTCCGGATCGAAAGCGGAAAGCCGGTCATCACCGGCGGGGAAACGCCGCCCGGAGTAGTCGCGATCAAGCTGCGAGCGAACCCGCTGCAGAAGGACGCGCGGCCGACGGTGGAGCTATCGGTCGGCCCCGAGAGCGACGGCAGCATCTTGAAAACGGCCGACGGCCTGCCGCTGCAGAGCATTAGCGAGACGAAGCACCTGACGCGCGTGGTGCTGGCGCCGAATGCGGAAAACTCGATCGACGTATTCCAGGATGATGAGGCGGTCGTCGAGCAGTTCCGCGTCAGCGGACTCGATCAGATGATGGCGTTCGACTGCGGCGAGATCGAACTGAAGTAGCTCGCGGCGGTCAATCAACCTTGTAGGCTTCGACGAGCGCGACGCCGGTCGTGTTGCCTTCGCCGCTGACGATTGCCGTATAATTCCCAGCGGTCAGATTAAGAACCAAGGCGGCTTCGGCGGGATTAGCGGGGGCGAAGTTCAGCGTCGTCAGTTCCGCCGCGCCTGTTCCATTCTGCCAGTCATTATTGGAAGCAATGGTGTCGCCCGTCCCGTTCACGATCCGCAAGGCAGGATTCGCGAGCGCCCCCGCGACCCCAAATTGCGTAAGGGTGGGGCCAATCGCTCGAATCACGACCTTCTGGGTCCCGTCGCCCGCGACAATCATTCCGCCAATCAGCACGTCGTTATCGAGCCCCACCCGCGCCCGGGTGGAGATATTTTGCAGTCGCGCAGTCGCTGCCGGTTCCAGTTCGTATACTTCCACGAGACCGGCGCCAACCGTGTTGCCGACGCCGCTGACAACCGCGGTGTAGGCCCCGGCCGGCAGGCGCAGCAAGAGCGCGGATTCACTCGGATACACCGGCGCGAGCCCGTTCGCGATGATCTCCTGCGTGTCGGAGCTCGTGAGCCAGTCGTCGTTCAGCGCCACCGGATCGCTGCCGTGGAAAATCTGGAGCGTCGGATTTTGCAGAACGTTTGGCACTCCGAAATCGCCGAGGCGAGGGCCAATCGCACGAATGACCACCTTCTTGTCGCCGGTCCCGTTGATGATAAATCCACCGATCACAACCTCCGTGCCCGCGCCGACCTGGGCCCGCGTCGAGATGTTGCCGAAGCGGGTGTTGTTTCCCGCCGCCATCGTGACCAGGTCCACCTTCGCATTCCGGCTGTTGCTGATCGAGGCGATTCGCTGCGCGGTCGGCACTCCACCGCCGCTGAAGGTAACGCTCTGAATGCCGTCCCCAGGCACGGGGACGGAATACCCTCCCGAGCTGCTGGAAATGGCGAAGTAGTTCGCGCCCGCCACGTCCACGCGCACGTTCGGAATCCCCTCCCCTATGTCGTAAAAGCCGTTGCCGTTCCGGTCATCGTAAACCACCCCGGTGATATAGGCGTCATCGCTCCGGCGGCCAAAGTCCTGGGTCACGAGTTGCGGCCCGACCGGAGGGCGCCCGCCGACTTGGTTGGTTCCGAGGACCACGCCGACGCCGATCTCTCGAAAGTCGCTGCTATGGATATTATTGCGATGGGCCGGCGGCACCTGCATTCCGCCCACCCCCACGCCCCAGTCGACCTCTAAACCGGCGTAGCCATGAAAGACGGACGATGCGAAGGCGAAAACATTCTCGCCATAGGACCAGCCGAGGGAGCCCTCGAGGTAACCCGAGTTCGTGATCCGAGCGTCGATCGTGGAGGGGCCGCCGTCAAAATCACCGTGGCCCTGATAGCCGAGATTGAACATGTTTTGGGTGTGGGCCCGCGCCATGTTGAGGAGAAGCGGGTTGATCGAGAGCGGCGGCTGCGGCGGGATGGCGGCGAGCTGCGCCCGCAGGAGCACGAGATTGACGGCGAATAGACCGTAGGCTTGCAAAACGCTGGGATCGTTCGTCGACGCGAGCCGCTCGCCTTCTGCCGTCGGGTTGGCCCGGGCGCGATTGATATACTCGACACAGAGCTGCTCCTCGGCGCTCGGGTTGCCGATCGAGTACTGCAGCGTGGCGACGACGTCCGGTTGCAGGGAACGTTGGGCAAAGGCGTCCGGGGCGGTCGCAAAAAGCAGAAGCAAACCGCTCGCTGCCATGGACCCGACCGGACTGACGACTTGCAAACATGGCCGACGAATAGCAGACGGCCTGCGATTACCAAGCTCATTTCGGGGACCGGAGCGGATCAGAAGTGGCCCGGCGACCAGTTGGCGGAGAAATTGAATTGAAATGGCGGACCCGAACCGGTCAAGGTAAGCGATGCCGCGCGACATCGTTTACTTCGATCTCGAAACGCAGCGAACGGCGAACGACGCCGGCGGCTGGGACCGCAAAGGCAACATGCGGATGTCCATCGGCGTGATCTTCAGCACCGCGACCGGCCGGTATCAGGTGTTCGACGAAGCGCGCGTCAACGAACTAGTCGAGCGGCTGCGGCGCGCCGATCTGGTGGTCGGATTCAATGTCCTGAATTTCGATTATCAGGTGCTGATGGGCTACACCGTGCTCGACCTGATCCACGAGTTGCCGACAGCTGATTTGATGATCGATGTGGAGAAGCGGCTCGGCCATCGGCTCGGGCTCGATTCGATCGCGCACGCCACCCTCGGGGTGCAAAAAACCGCCGTCGGCCTGGATGCGATCCGCTGGTGGCGCGAGGGGCGCGTGCTGGAGATCGCCGAATATTGCTGCTTCGACGTGAAGGTGACGAAGCTGGTGCACGAGCACGGTTGCCGGCACAAGGAACTATTCTTCCACGACCGCTTCGCGCAGCGGCAGCGGGTCGAGATCGATTGGCCGCATCTCGACGGGGAGAATGCGCAGTCGTAATCCGAGCGAGCGCCCGCACCTCGGGCTAATTCAACGAATAGGCCTCGACCAACGCCACGCCGGTCGTGTTGTTCGCTCCCCGCACGATCGCGGTGTAATTGCCGGGCATGAGATCACGCACAATCGCCGACTCCAGGTCGTTCGTAGGCGGGATCGTGGTCGCCATGATCTCGGCCTCCTGGTCGCTCCGCCAATTGTCATTGGCGACGATCAACGCGCCATTGCCGTCGTGCAGGGCCAGGGTTGGATCGACCAGCGCTCCCGGGACCGGTAGCGACGGGCCAATCGCCCGCACGATGACTCTGAGCGAATTCTGTCCCACGACGATGAAACCGCCGATCAAGACGTTGTCCCCCGTCTGCACTAGGCCACGCGTGGAGATGTTGGCCAGCTTCGAATCAACCGTTCGCTCCAGATCGTACGCTTCCACCAAGCCGATGCCGGTCCCATTGTTTACCCCGCGCACGATGGCAGTATAGGCCAAGCCGTTTGCCGGCAGAGTCGCCACGATGGCCGATTCCGAATCATTGTTTGGCGGAATCGTTGTCGCAATGATCTCCGCCTCCTGATCGCTCCGCCAGTTGTCGTTCGTGATCGTGGCAAATCCGCCGGAACCATGGAGCTCAACCACGGGATCGACGAGCGCTCCCGCGAGAGGCAGCGATGGGCCGATGGCCCGGGCGATAATCCTCTTTGGTTGCGTGCCAGTGATAATGAATCCGCCAATCAAAACGTTGTCGCCCGTTTCCACGCGCAAACGCGTCGAGACATTTCCCAGACTGCTGGGCGCGATCGTTGGCGTGGGAGTCGGTGTCGGCGTCGGGGCCAGCAACGAGGTGGACGCACCTGCGTTATTGGTGAAAGTCGCCGCGCCGGCCGTGACCGAATAATTCGCCGCGTTGTTGGTGCTCATCGCCGAGGCCGCGCCATTGAAGCGCAGCGCTACCGTCGAGTCTGACGGCAATACCCCTGCAAATGGGGGCCCAAAGTTACCGTCAGCGTCATTGTCCAGGGCGCCCGTGTTTGGCCCCGAATAGCCCGCGCCGCCCCAGCTCACCGACCAGAGAGCAGCGCCGCCTTGATAACCGGGTCTCTGATAGGACAGGCGCCCAGCCGACAGATAACTCGCCGGAATTGCGTTCGTCATCGTGAAATCGGATGCGATCGGCGACGTCTCATGACTCGCGAAACTCGGCGTCGTAATCAAAATCCGACTGCCGGCGGCGCCATTGGCAACGTCGGAGGGGAAGTTGAGCAGAGTAATCGGATTATTCCCCGCGGCATCCACGGCGACGAGGGTTCCACCTGAAACAAAATTCTCCCCGAGGGCACGCAGCCGCAACTGGACCGCTTGGGCGGTCGTGTCGCCATTCACCCCGCCGATCACCTGTTCGATTTGAATGAGGTGAAACGAGGCTTGGACGGGAAGCGCGAGCGCCAGGGAAGCGAGCGCGGCGAGAATCGGCAGTCGCCGAAGGTGCGTTTTGAAAATGCTCTGTGTTCTCACAGCGTCGCCCGGCCCAAAGCATCGGCTCAGGGCTGCGAAACGCAAGATTTGAGCGGGCAGGAAACCGTAACGAAGTTGTTACGTTGTCTTCGAACCGGGTTCGCCGCCGCTATGGATTCAACCGGTAGAATTCGACCAAGCCGACGCCGCTCGTGTCGCCGGCGCCGCGAACAATCGCCGTGTATGGGGCTGGCGCCAGGGTCGCGATGATCGCCGCTTCCGCGTCGTCGGTCGGCGCCAGTCCGGTGGCGCTTATTTCCGCCTCCTGATTGCTCCGCCAGTCATCGTTGAAGGCGATTCGCGTGCCGGAGGCATTGACCAGCTCGAGCGTGGGATTCTGCAAGGCAGTGGCGATGCCGGCCGCGGACAGCGAGGGTCCGATGCCGCGTGCCATCACCCGTTGATCGTCCGTTCCGCCGATGATCAGCCCGCCGATCAGGACATTGTCGCCCGTCTGGACGCGCGCCCGGGTGGAGAGATTTGCCGCGTTAGCCGGCGCGTTCTGGTCGACATCGTAGAGCTCGACAACACCGATACCGGTCCCGCCACCTGCGCCCCGCATTGTTGCCGTATAGGCGCCGGGCGACAGGGTGACGATGATCGCCGCTTCCGCCGGATCATTCGGGGCGAGGCCGAGGTCGACGATCTCCTGCTGCCGCGGGTTCGTCATCCAGTCGTCGTTCGACGCGATCGTCACGCCGTCGCTGTCCTGCAGCGTGAGGATTGGATTGGCGAGACGGCCGGCAAGCGGCAGCCCATTCGCCTGCAGCGACGGCCCGACGGCGCGCAGCACGACGGGCTTCGGTGCACTGCCGGTGAGGATGAACCCTGCGATCGCGTAGCCAAGATCATCCGTCTCCACCCGAGCGCGCGACGAGATGTTGAGCAGGGCCGGCGCGGCCGGAATCGGCACGATCTTCAGCAGCTGACCCGCGGTGTCGTTGCTGTTATCCGCGAGAATGTAGAGCTCGCCGTCGGCATCAGCGCCCAAGCCCTTGATGCGCAGATTGAACGCGCGTGGATCGCCGCCGAGACGCAACTCTTCGATCGCGCCCGCGGTGAGATCTCCGACGAACAACCGCCCGTTGCCATTCGGAGCAGCGAAATCGGCAAACAAATACCGGCCCGTCAACGCCGGGATCGCAATGCCGTGATAAACGAATCCGCCGATCACGGCATTGCCATCATCATGGTCGTATTCGAGCACCGGGTTCACGAAGGCCGGGTTCGGATTTGGATCCGGTGAGACGACGCCGGTTTCGGAATCGAAGAGAAAACTGCCTTCCTTGCGATTCCAGCCGTAGTTCTTGCCGAGCTCGACCACGTCCACTTCCTCGATTGCCCCCTGCCCCACATCTCCGACGATCAAACGATCCGTGGCCACGTCGAAACTGAAACGAAACGGATTGCGAAACCCGTAGGCGTAGATTTCCTCGGCGAAACCGAACGCGCCGACGAATGGATTGCTCGCCGCGATCCGGTAACGCGTGTTGCTGCTGATCGGATCAAGACTGGCGGGATTCTGAGACGGGGCGAGCGGATCAATCCGGAGAATTTTGCCGAGCAGATTGGTCCGATCCTGCGCGTTGCCGAGAATGGGCGTGTGGCCATCGCCGACGTCGTTCGCACCCCCCCCGTCGCCGACCGCGATGTAGAGATAGCCGTCGCTGGGACGGAATGCGATCTTCCCGCCGTTGTGGTTGGATTGCGGGTGCGTGAACCGCAGCACATCCCGGCGCGACGAGAGATCGACCACATTCGGAGTCGCGGGCAAGACCTGCCACTCGGTCAGGACACAGCGGTTATCGGGCGATCCCAACATAGGCACGATGAAATCGGAAGGCCCGGCCGGCGTTTGCGTGCTGTAGGTGTAGAGGCGCTGAAAGCCGGGGCTCAACGGATTGCTGAAGCCGGGGTGGAAGGCGAGGCCCAGCAGCCCCCTTTCGCCGCCCGCCAACACTTCGTCGCGGATATCGAGGAAGGGGATCACATTGATGATGCCATTCTGCAGAATCCGGATGCGTCCGGATTGTTCAACGATGAAGAGCCGACCGGAATCGTCGGGGGGCGAAACCATTTCCACCGGCGAACTCAGGCCGGTCACCACGGTCTGGACTTCGATGCTGGTATTTCCCAGCGGGACATCCGGCAGTTGCGCGGCCGCGTTCGCCGCCAGCACGGCGCATCCCATCCAACCGACCAGAAAGTTTGCTCCCTGTTTTCATATGTTCGGCGCTTTTTGCCGCAAGTTTCGCGCCTCGTGTAACACTCGACCGCTCCGGTTGCAACGGCGGCAGCCAGAAACTGGCTGCCGATGCGCGAAAGCTCCCTAGTCACTGTGCGGTTTCTTTGTTTAACTACCGGCTTATGCCTGCCACGCCCGAGTTCCAGCACACCCTCGGAAAATCCGCCAGCCTGAGCGGCACCTCCCTGCATACTGGGGAGAAGGTCACGCTGCGGCTGCAGCCGGCGCCGGTGGACCACGGGCTGAAATTCAAGCGCACGGGACCTGCAGGACGAACCTACGATCGATGCCAGGATCGAGAACCTGAAGACGGTCGAGCGGGCCACCACGATCGGCGAAGGCGCGATGCGGGTGCACACCGTGGAGCACATCCTCTCCGCGCTCGCCGCGATGGGGGTGGACAACGCCGTCATCGAAATGGACGCGAACGAGCCGCCGATCGGCGACGGCAGCGCCGAGGCCTACGTCGAGCTGATCAAGAAGGCCGGCGTCGTCGCGCAGGAATCGCCGCGGCAGGTCTTCACGGTCCAGGAGCCGATTCACATCGAAACGAAAGGCGGATCGATCCTCATCGTGCTGCCGGATGAAAAGTTCCGCATTTCCTGCACGCAGGTGGGACCGGACGGCCGGTTCGCGCAGTTCTTCTCCACCGAAATCACGCCCGCGATTTACGAGAAGGAAATCGCCCCGGCACGCACTTTCGTTTTCTACGAGGACGTGCAGCCCTTGATGGAGAAAAACCTGATCAAAGGCGGCAGCCTTGAGAACGCGATCGTCATCCGCGGCGAAGCGGTCCTGAGCAAGGAACCGCTCCGCTTTCCGGATGAATTCGTGCGGCACAAAATTCTCGACATTGTCGGCGACCTCGCGCTGGCCGGTCGCCCTATGCGCGGCCATGTCATCGCCGTCAAGCCGGGCCACGGCCCCAACGCCGAGCTGGCCCGCGCGCTGGTGCGGGAGCACGCCAAGAGTCTGCCCGCCCTGCAGCCGCGCGCCTTCCCGGCCGGGGAAGGCGGACTCGATATTAACCAGGTGATGAGCGTTCTGCCGCATCGTTATCCGTTCCTGATGGTGGATCGCATCCTCGGGTTCGAGGGCGAAACGAAAATCACCGGGGTCAAATCGGTCACGATCAACGAACCCTACTTCGGCGGACATTTCCCAGGGCATCCGGTTATGCCGGGCGTCCTGCAGGTCGAGGCGATGGCGCAGGTCGCCAGCATCCTGATGATGAAGCTCACCAAGAGCGCGAGCCGCCTCGGCTATTTCGTGAGCGCCGACGAGGTGAAGTTCCGCAAGCCGGTCTTTCCGGGCGACACCCTCTTCATTCACGCGGAGCTGACGCGCGCGCGGAGCAATCGCCTGGCGAAGGCGAAATGCCATTGCACGGTGAACGACATCATCGTCTCGCAGGGCGAGCTGATGTTCACCTTCCTCGACAAGTAGCCGCAGCGGGGCCGGGTTCGCGGGCGGCGGCGCCGCTACAGCCGCTTCGCGAAGCGGCGCCGTTGGGAGTACCCGACACCAGCAGGGCGAGAACGCCCACTGCCCACGTCCCCTCCGGCAGGTGACTTTCTCCCGTACTGCTGTTCCTTTTACGCTTCTTCCCCGAACCGACATGTCATCTGAGGCCCAGATTCACCCCACCGCGATCGTCGATCCGCAAGCCGAGCTCGGCGCCGGCTGCGTCGGTCGGACCCTACTGCATCGTCGAGGCGGGCGTGGTGCTCGGGCCGGAGTGCTGGCTGCAGCATCACGTCACGCTTTGCGGGCCGACGCGGGTCGGGGCACGGAACAAATTTTACGCCTACTGCTCGATCGGGCAGCAGACGCAGGATCTGAAATACGCGGCCGAGCCGACGTATCTCGAGATCGGGGACGAGAATACGTTCCGCGAATTTTGCACCGTGAACCGCAGCACGACGGCGGAAGGCAAAACACGCGTCGGCAGTCGTGGGAATTTTCTCGCCTACAGTCACATCGGGCACGATTGCACCGTGGGCGACGCGGTGATCTTTTCGAACAACGGCACGCTCGCCGGCCATGTGCAGGTGGGCGACCACGCGATCATGGGCGGGCTGACCGCGGTGCATCAGTTCTGCCGGATTGGCCGCTTCGCGATCACCGGCGGCTGTTCGAAGATCGTGCAGGACGTTCCGCCGTTCATGATCGCCGATGGCAACCCGGCCGAGGTTCGCGGCGTCAATCTCATCGGACTGGAACGGAACGGCTTCCCGCCGGAAAGTGTGAAGCTGATCAAGGAAGCGTTCCGCCTGATCTACCGCTCGAAGTTGAATACGCGACAGGCGATGGAAGCGGTGCGAGAGCAGTTACCGGCCAGCGCAGAGATCACGCAAATCCTCGAGTTTGTTGCCGGAAGCGAACGCGGGATTATTCGCTAAGGCCGCGGCGTAGCCGCCGGCACCACCGGCGCGCCCAACGGGGCCGGCGACGGGCCCAGCTCCGCCTCCAGCTTCCGGAACAACGCCACCGTCGGCGGATCGGACACGATCCGCAACACGCTCCGCACGACCTCGAGCCCGCGTTTCGGCTTCCCTTGCTTCGCCCAGGCGTTCGCCTCCAGGAGCGAGGCCCGCAGAATATCGTCGCGCTTCGTGTAGATCGAACGTGCCTGCTGGAACTGCGTGGCCGCCGAGGCCCAGTTCCCCTCCTCCGCGTCAATCTGGCCCAGGTCCTCGATCATCGGTCCGTTGCGCGCGCGCGACGCCGCCTGCCGCGCCAGTTTACGGAAATCAGCCGGCTCGGCCGACACGTTCCGCACCGCGAAATCGTGGTACATTTTCCACTCGGAAACGGCGGGAGCGGGGGTGCGTTTCGGATCCAGCTGCAACCACGAGGCATACGGCCGGTAAAGCGGATCGCCGACCATTACGCCCATCCAGGAAGCCGATTGCGTCGCCATGTAGGCGCTCTCCGCAAACGTGAATCCGTGCAGCAGACGGTCGTTGAAGATGCTGAGGCTGGTCGTGAGCTGAAGATACGGCTCGTAGACATTGCCCAGCGTAGCCGCCGCGCCGCGGGTCAGGAGCGCGCCCACCCAGCTCGCGTTCGGATCGCGGATCGTGCTCGCGCTGAAGGAATAGATGTGCACCGCCACCGCGCCGGGCACGAAGCGAAATGACGGCTGCGCAAAAGGCCCCGCCACCTGGGCCGCATACCAGCCATAATAAAGCGCGCAATCGCTCATCGGGTACCCTTCGGGAAAGAGCGCCGGCTCGTTGTCATAGACGGTCGGCACGCCGACTCGGCGCAGCTGCGGCGGAATCTCGGCCAGCCAGCGGTCGCCCATTTCCAGCCCGCCGCTGGTGTTTCGCGCGCCATCCACATAGGCGCGGCCCCAGAGTCCGTTCTTCTCCACCTCGATCGCGTCGGTGATCATTTGCCGCACCGTCTCCGCTCTGGGCGCGTCGAGGCGGCAAACCAGCAGGACGGGCGCATCCGGGATTTCAGTGATGGCGCGGAAACTCAGAAAATAGGGGTTGTTGATGGCGCCGGAAATTTCCGGGGCGAAACGTGCCAGGATGACCAACTCCGAGTCCACCGACGCTTCATTGCGGCCGCCGATTGGTCCCGCCATCACTTTGTCTCCGGGATAGGCTTCGGCTGCATGAACCTTCAGCGGCATGCCCTTCATCAACGCAACAAACTTGATCGACGTCGTCATGACTCGCGTCTCGGCGCCCTCTCCCGTCGTCTGCCACCAGCCGCGCTGGCGAAAAATCTCGCGGAGCGGATCGCGAATACTGGTGTCGTATTGCCCGCGGGTGATCTCTTCCTCGACCGGACAGCGCAGGGCGACCAGGTGATCGCGCGCGATGCCGCGTTTCTGGGCGTAGAACTTCGCCAGCGCGACCGACTCCGGGACGTTGCTGTTGTAAACGACGATCGTCGCGGAAGGCAGCGAGACGTCGGCGAGGGCCGGCCCACCTGAGATGAGCAGCAGGAGGAGCATCATGCCTCTCGCACGCCGCCGGCCGGATCCGGAATTCCTCATCACCATGACAGCTTCAGGCCATCGAACGCGATGTGCGTATGCGGGGGCAAAGTCGCCTCCGCCGTGGCCGGCAACTCGTGGCAGACGTGCGTGAAAAAAGTTCGCGTCGGCTGGACGCGTTCCGCCACCGCGATCGCCTCGCCCACGCTGAGATGGGTCGGATGCGGTTTCTCGCGCAGAGCGTCGATGATGAGGGTATCGACCCCCGCGATCTCACGCGCGATGGCGATCCGGGACCCCACTGCAGTCGCTCAGATACGCCACCAGCTTCCGCCCGCCGCGGGTGAAGAGGTAGCCGTTCACCAGCCCGTCCCCATGCGGCACCGGCAAAGGCGTAAGCGTCGTCTCGCCCAGCTGAAATGGCCCCTCGACGATGTGTGGTTCCGGTTTCAAATATCCGGGAAACGGATTCAGGGCTTCGAAGGCAAACCGATAGACGCGCTGCAGGTCGGCCATCGTCTCCGCCGAGGCATAGACCGGCATGTAACCGCGCGCCGCACCGAACCGTCGCAGATCGTCGAACCCCATGATGTGGTCGGTGTGCGAGTGGGTGAAGACGACCGCATCCACGCTGCGGATGTTTTCGCGCAGCGCCTGGGTGCGAAAATCGGTCCCGGTGTCGACGACGAAGTCGCATTCCGGCGTGCGCACAAAGATGGAGGAGCGGAGGCGATTGTCCCGCGGATCGGACGAATGGCAGACCGCGCAATCGCAGCCGATCATCGGGACGCCCTGCGACGTGCCGGTGCCGAGGAAGGTGATGACGAGTTGACCCCGAAAGCCTTCGGGGTTGAGACTCTGGTTGGTTGAGAGTTGAGAGTCTGAAACTTTCAGGGCGCGGCACTCTCAACTCTCAACCCCTAACTCTCAACTGCACCGTGCCCACGGCTCTCAATCTCCTGCGCATCAAGAACCTCGCGCTCGTCGAGGAGCTCGAGTGGCATTTGCGACCGGGCTTTACCGCCATCACGGGAGAAACCGGCGCCGGCAAGTCGATCATCATCGGCGCGCTGCAGTTGTTGCTCGGCGAGCGGGCGGACAAGTCGCTCATCCGCACCGGCGCGGAGGTCTGCGCGGTGGAGGCGGTGTTTGGCGGCGCGGACCTGGCGAAACTGAATCCGGCTCTGGAAGAGGCAGGAGTGGAACCGTGCGACGGCGAACTGATCGCTGAAGCGCACCCTCTCGATCGGTGGCACGAACCGGCAGTTCATTAACGGATCGCCTACGACGCTGGCGGTGCTGAAGTCGCTGGGTGACGAACTGGTGGACCTGCACGGGCCGCACGATCACCAATCGCTCCTCGCCCCCGAAAAGCAGCTGCAACTGCTCGATGCCTTTGCGCATGCCGCCCCGGCTTTGGTGGAATACCAGAAGCATTTCCGTCACCTCCAGGCGCTCACCGTGGAGCATCTGGCGCTCAGCACGGCGGAATCCGCTCGCGAGCAGGAGGTGGACTTGCTGCGACATCAGGTAAACGAAATCGCCGCCGCCAGGCTTGATCCCGCCGAAGAGGAAGAGATCGGAACGCGTTACAAGCTGGCGAACAACAGCAAACGCCTCGTCGAGCTCGCCAGCGGGATCGCACTCCGGCTCAGCGAAGCCGACGACGCCATCGTGACGCAGCTGGCCGAGACGCAGAAGCTCCTGCGCGAGCTGGAGAAGATCGACCCCGAGATGGGCGCGCTGGCCGACGCGCATGCCGCCTCCGTGACTGAGCTGGCGGAGATTGCCCGCGCCATGACTGGATACGCCGACCGGTTCGACCTCGATCCACAACAGCTGGCCGCGCTGGAGGAGCGCGTCACTCTTTTCGAAACGCTGAAGCGAAAATACGGTGGCACGATTGCGGACGTGATCGCGTTCGGCGAACGGGCCGCGGAGCGCATGCGCCAGATCGAAGGCCGGGATGCGGAGCTGGAGCGGCTCGCGTCAGAGATCGTCGCGGCTCGCGCCGAGATGAATCGCGCCGCGGAAAAGCTCCGAAAGCTGCGGACCAGGATCGCCCCAAAACTCTCCGACACCGTCCGTCGTAATCTGCGCGACCTTGGTTTCAAGCAGTCGGAGTTCGAAGCCAAGCTCACCGCGCTGCCGGAGCCACGCCTCAGTGGGACCGACGTGCTGGAGTTGCTCTTTTCGCCCAATCCCGGCGAACCGTTGAAGCCGCTCCGCAGCATCGCTTCGAGCGGCGAAATCTCTCGCCTCATGCTCGCCATCAAGTCCTCCCTCGCGGCCCAAGACGCGATCCCGCTCCTCGTCTTCGATGAGATCGACGCGAACGTCGGCGGAGAAATCGCCAACGCCGTCGGCGCGAAGATGCGCGCGCTGGCGGCGAATCACCAGGTGCTCGGCATCACCCACCTGCCGCAGGTAGCGGTGACCGCCTCGTCGCATTTCGTCGTCACGAAAGAGGTCAACGGCGGTCGCACGCATTCCGCGCTGCGTGAGGTGAAGGCGCAGGAACGCCAGGCCGAGATCGCCCGCATGCTTGGCGGGCAAACCGACTCCGCCCTCAAACATGCAGCTGCACTGTTGAAAGGTTGAGCAGCCGAGCACCTGCAGGTTTCGTCCCGCTCAGTTCGTTCCGTGAAATGAATTGACCTGCCAGCGCCAGACCCCTAGCACAGTCTTACGCAAGAAAGCGAGAACCTGGTTTTGTAACCGGCTCGGCGGCAATAGCTAGCAAGACCATTGTTCGCTGCGGTTTAAATCAATTGAGCCTGGTCAACTCAAAGTTACGGAAGTTCCCCGAAGGAAAATTGAAATGAAAAAAATGATGTTGGTATTAATCGCGTCGGCCTGTTGCTCGGCGTTCACGATCAACGCGTCGGCGCAGCAACCCGCCGCCGACAAGGCAATCGCCGATGCCGTCATTGCGATGACGAGGGCGCAATGGGCCGCCGGGATCAAAGATCCGACGAATGTCGCTGAAATGTCGAAGGACATGGCGGACGACTACACGGAGTTCAACGGCGATTTCGCCACGCGCGTCGACGGCAAGGCGCTGAACTCGCGGCTGGCCGAGGGCGTCGCAAAAGACTCAAGCAAGGGCACCGCGGCGGAAATGCTCAACGAGAAGGTCCAGGTTTATAACGGCGATGTCGCCATCCTGACCTATAACTACGCCGGAACGAGCATCGACAAGGATGGCAAGACGACACCGAGCCGGGCCAAATCCACCCGCGTCTTCGTGAAGAAAGCCGACAAGTGGGTGATGGTTCACGCCAACTTTGGCGCGGATCCGCTGCCAAAATAAGATCCGGAAGATCTGAGACCGGGGCCGCCAGAGCGCGTTTGCGCTTTCGGTGGCCCTTGTTTTGTAAGATTGATCTTCCGGCTCGCTTCAACGGATCGGCAGGACCAATAATTCGCCCATGCGAAGCGCACTCCTCAAGCTCATCAGCGTCGTCATGCTGGCCCCGCGTCTGCGTCGCGGCCGAAACGACCATGAAAGCGGTGGTCGCCCATGAGTATGGCGGTTCCGAGGTTTTGAAATTCGAAGATGCGCCGCGGCCGGAGCCGAAGGAAAACGAAGCGCTGGTGCGCGTGATTGCGAGCGGCGTGAACCCGGCCGACCCGCTGATCGTTTCCGGCAAGTACGCGCAGCAGTTCGGCACGCACGTGCCGCTGATCCCGGGCTACGACATTGCAGGCGTGGTAGAGAAAGTGGGGGCCAGGTCACCCGACTGAAAACCGGTGACGCGGTTTACGGCTACCCGCTGATGGGCGGCGGCTGGGCGGAATACGCGGTCGTGACCGAAAACGAAGCGGCGCTCAAGCCGGCCGCGCTCAATTTCATCGAAGCGGCGGCCGTCCCACTCGCCGCGCTGACCGCGTGGCAGGCGCTGATCGACGCCGGGCAATTGCAGGCCGGCCAGACAGTGCTGATTCATGGCGGCTCCGGGGGCGTGGGCAGCTTTGCCGTCCAGATTGCGAAAGCGCGCGGCGCCCGCGTCATCGCGACCGCCTCGACGCGAAACCAGGATTTGCTGCGGCAGTTGGGCGCGGACGTCGCGATCGATTACACGGCGGCAAAGTTCGAAGAGATCGCGCGCGATGTCGACGTGGTGCTCGACACGGTGGGCGGGGACACCCTGGCGCGGAGCTACGGCGTAGTGAAGAAGGGCGGCATCATCTGCACGTTGCGCGCGCGGCCCGATCCGGCGGAACTGGAGAAGTACGAGATTCGCGGCGCACCCATCGCGGTCCGGCCGGACGCCGACGATCTCGCGGAGATCACGACGCTGATCGAAGCCGGGAAGGTAAAGCCGATCGTTTCGGAAGTAATGCCGCTCCGGGACGGCGCGAAAGCCAGCGCGCAAGCCGCCACCCACCACACGCGCGGCAAGATTGTGCTGCAGGTCGCGGAGTCGTCGCCTCGTTGAGCGGCGAGGTCGAGCCCGTGTTCAAGTCGCGCAGCACACCGTAAACTCACCCGCAGCGCAGCTGCCTCGAATCTTTCTTTCTCCGGCGCTCACGCGCGATCGCAGCTCTTTCAGAAAAGCTTACTTATCGACAATCCCAGTAAGCGCAGCGAGCGCGGCCCTGTAGGCGGACTCCGCTTCATCGAGGCGACAGACGCTGGTGTTCAGGTCGCGCAGCAGACCGTTGTCCAGTCCGTAGATCCAGCCATGCACCGTCAGTGGCTGGCCGCGCTCCCAGGCGTCGCGGGCGATCGTCGTCTGGCAGACGTTGGCCACCTGCTCGATCACGTTCAATTCGCAAAGGCGGTCGGCGCATTCCGCGTCGGCGCCGGCATTTTGCAGAAACCGGTCGTGCTTCTGCCGCACGTCCTGGATGTGGCGCAGCCAATTATCGCTCAAGCCCAGCCGATCCCGCCGCCAGGCCGCCCGCACCCCGCTGCAGCCGTAATGTCCGCAGACGATGATGTGGCGCACCTTCAGGAGGTCGACGGCAAATTGCATGACCGAGAGGCAATTGAGATCGGTGTGCACCACGAGGTTGGCGACATTGCGGTGGACGAATAATTCCCCCGGCAGCAACCCGACGATCTGGTTCGCCGGCACCCGGCTGTCGGAGCAGCCGATCCAGAGATAGCCCGGCGATTGCTGGCGCGAGAGCTCGGTGAAAAAGTTCGGATCCTGCTTCCGGATCCGCTGCGCCCAGGCGCGGTTGCTTTCGAAGAGATGGCTGAGATTTGGCATGGTGAGTCGCGATTTTGGGGCGGCGTCCGCGG
This sequence comes from uncultured Verrucomicrobiae bacterium, assembly GCA_963844275.1. GTDB lineage: Bacteria > Verrucomicrobiota > Verrucomicrobiia > Chthoniobacterales > UBA10450 > JACCTI01. Next base: position 805,485 of record CAWJNS010000010.1, on the reverse strand, counting down.
CGCTTTTCGAGCCGCCGCGGCTTGCGGAAAGGGCGAACCGGCTTTACGTCTCCGGCTGCATTGCTTTGCCTCGTGGTGTAACGGTAGCACGAGAGATTCTGGATCTCTTTGTCAAGGTTCGAATCCTTGCGAGGCAGCCAACGCCAGTCAGAACACTTCGCGGAGCAGCAGTCAGAACGCAGCGTCTCGCGCGCCTTCCCGTTCGCCGCCGACAGAGACCTCGACCGCCGCGCGTCGATGATTCGTGCCGGCATTGGCCAAACGGTCGGTGAAGGCGAGGAGGACCGCCGATGCGACAAACGTAAGATGAATCACGACCTGCCAGAGGATCACCTTCTCCGGCAACCGATCGGCCTCGATGAAACTCTTAAGCAGATGAATCGAGGAGATGCCGATGAGCGCGGTGGCGAGCTTCACCTTGAGGGCGCCGGCATTGACGTGCGAAAGCCACTCGGGCTCGTCGGGATGGCTTTGCAGATTAAGCCGCGAGACAAAGGTTTCGTAGCCTCCAACGATGACCATGACGAGGAGGTTCGCGATCATGACCACGTCGATCAGACCGAGAACTGTGAGCATGATCTCGGTCTCCGTGATGCGGACCGTCCTCTGGAAGAGGTGCCAAAGCTCGATCATGAAGTGGTAAACGTAAACGCCCTGCGCCACGATCAGCCCGAAGTAGAGCGGCGCCTGAAGCCAGCGGCTCAGGAAGATGAGATTGCCGAGCGTCTGGTGCCAGGGGCCGTTGGGGTCGCGTGGAGATGTCATGTGAGGAAAGAGAATCGAGGATTTTCTCGGAAACGCGAGCGGCCAGCTCAGTCAGCGCCTCGAGAGGCGTCCACACTGAAACAACGTGATGTTTGCCGCCGCCGTGCGTGCCAGATGAAAACGCATTTATCCACAAGCGACGCGCTTCCAATGCGCCCTCTTCCGGTGCCATTTGCGTCATGCGACCGCCGCCCTTCACACCGAGACATGGTATTTAGCCTGCAGGAACTTGACGTCTGGGACTCAAGCCACATGCTCACGAACGCTGTCGCGGACGCCCGAACGGGCTTTGACTGGAAAAGTTCGCGCGCTAACCCGAAGCAGCCACTTCCATGTCCTGGGTCTTCCTCTTTCTCGCGGGCTTGACGGAAGTGGCCTGGGCCATCGGTCTGAAGTACACGGACGGCTGGTCGCGTCTCTGGCCGAGCGTCGTCACCGGCGTGCTCATGGCGGTGAGCTTTGCATTTCTGTCGCTGGCGCTAAAGACACTGCCGCTCGGCACCGCCTACGCGGTCTGGACCGGCATCGGGGCCGTCGGGACCGCGCTCGCCGGCATTTATTTCTTCGGCGAACCGCGGGACGCGCTGCGGTTGCTCTGCATCGCGCTGATCATCGCGGGCGTGCTCGGGCTGCGGTTGCTGACCCGCTAACCGGCGGGCGTCGCGTCGCCGTTCCCTTCGCGCCGTTCGCGAAAAAACGCCTGCAGCAACGCCGCGCATTCGTCCGCCAGGACGCCCGTGCTAATGTCGCAGCGGTGATTCAGCGTCGGCATCTGCAGGAGATTCAGAAGTCCGCCCGCCGCGCCGCCGCGAGGATCCGCGCAGCCAAAAATCACGCGCCGCATTCGCACATGCACGAGCGCGCCAGCGCACATCGGGCATGGCTCCTTCGTCACATAAAGATCACACTCGTTCAGACGCCAATCGCCGACCGCCGCCTCCGCCTGCGTAATTGCGAGCATCTCGGCGTGCGCGGTGGCGTCCTTTAGCAGCTCCACTTGATTGGAGGCGCGTGCGATGACCCGGCCCTCCCGCACCACGATCGAGCCCACCGGCACCTCCCCGGCCTTGTAAGCTTTCTCGGCCAAGCGGAGCGCCTGTTGCATCCACGCGGCATCGGATTGCGAATCGATCATCATGGTGAACGTAGGCTGAGCTCAGCCGCCGCGCTTGCGCATTCTGGGGACCGGCGCGACATGCAACCGGCGACGGAAAACACCGCGAATCAGTTCTGATATGAAACGAATTGGCGCCACCATTTGCGCTCTCGCATTCCTGCTCGACACGGCGAGCGCCGCCACCGAGCAACAGGTTGTGGACGACTGCGTGAAGATTGTGCGCCAGTTCCGCAACATGCCGGAAACCGCCATCCCGCCGCGGGTACTGCGGAACGCGCGCGGGCTCGCGATCATGCGGGTCGTGAAGGTCGGGCTTGGGTTCAGCGGCAAAGGTGGCCAGGGGGTGGTTGTCGCCCGCACGCCCGGGGGATTTTCGGGCCCTTCGTTCATCGGCACCGGTGGCGCCGGATGGGGCCTGCAGATCGGGGCCCAGGTCACGGAGTTCATCTTCGTGCTGAATACAGATGCCGCCGTGCGCGCCTTTTCCTACGACAGCAACGTGACGCTGGGCGCGGATCTGAGTGCCGCGGCGGGACCGGTTGGCCGCGATCTGCAGGCGGGCATCGCCCCGCGCGCCGCGATCTACACTTACAGCCGCAGCCAGGGACTTTTCGCCGGCGTTTCGCTCGAGGGGGCGGTGATCGCGACCCAAAAAACTGCGAACGAGCGCTACTATGGCCAGCGCGTGCGGGCGCTGACAATTCTGCGTGGAGACGTGTCGCCACCGCCGGGCGCCGAGCCGCTCCGGGCCGCGCTCGGGCGTTAACCGGCAGAGCCAGGTGGCGTATTTGCTTTGCAATTCGGCGGCCGATTTCGCACGGTCGTCGCTGTGCGCATCCTGCTCATTCTCGCCCTCCTGATGTTGGGGAGCGTCGTCGCGCGCGCGCAGGAACAGGAGCGGAAGCTGCTCGATCGGCTCCTCAAACCCAACATGTCGCTGCAGAACAATTCGCAGGGGAAAGAGTATGCGCCGCGCAGCGCGGCCGAGCCCAAGCAGGCCCGCACCAAGACCTTTTACATCTGGCCATGGCGTCGGGAGAAACAGTTTGCCGGGGTTCGGAACTACGAGCCGAAGCAGTTTGCGACGCAGCAATCCCGCTTCAGCAACAACCAGGCGGACCTCTCCACCCGGACCCAAATCGCACAGGTCGCCTATCCGACTCCGGGTTACCGCGGGGTGAGATCCCTGCCGGGAGGTGAGCAGACCGTTGCGACCGATGCATTTGCCGACAACAGTCGGCCGTTCCTGGTGCGCGGCAAGAGCCAGCGGGCGCTGAGTCAGCAGGACGCGCCGATGACGATTGACCAGGTGCGTGAGCTCCTGAACAAGAACAAGTAACTCGCCGGAGCGACCGTCGAGCCACGCGTGATGCAACCGGACGAGGCCCTTGCGCTGCTCACCAGAGGCACCGCGCATATCATCAGCGAGCCGGAGTTGCGCGAGAAACTCGCGCTCGGGCGACCGCTGCGGGTCAAACTGGGCGCCGATCCCACGAGCCCGGACCTGCATCTCGGCCATACCCTGGCGCTGCGGAAGTTGCGGCAATTCCAGGATCTCGGACACGAGGCGGTGCTGATCATCGGCGATTACACCGCCATGATTGGCGACCCGAGCGGGCGCTCGGCGACGCGGCCGCAATTGTCGCGGGACGAGGTGCTGGCGCACGCGGAAACGTATCGCGCGCAAGCGTTCAAGGTGCTCGATCCGGACCGCACCAAGATCGTCTACAACGGCGAATGGTTCGCGAAGATGGCGTTCGAGGACGTGGTTCGGCTCAACAGCCGCGTCACCTTGCAGCAGATGCTGCAGCGGGAGGATTTCCGCGCGCGGATGGATCAACAGCAGCCAATCCACGCCCATGAGCTCCAGTATCCGATCATGCAGGGCTGGGACTCGGTCATGGTGCAGGCCGATGTCGAGCTCGGCGGGACCGATCAGCTCTTCAACATTCTGGTCGGGCGCGACTTCCAAAAGCAGGAGGGAATGGCGCCGCAGGTCGTCTTGCTGGTGCCGATTCTCGAGGGGCTCGACGGAGTGAAAAAGATGAGCAAGAGCCTCGGCAACTACATCGGTGTCGGCGAGAGCGCGACGGATATCTTCGGGAAGATCATGAGCATCTCCGACGAACTGATGGCGCGCTATTACCCCTTGTTGCTCGGGCGCGATCTTCCTCCCGTCGATGCACCCGCTTGAGGCCAAGAAGCAGCTCGGGATGGAAATCGTGGCGACGTATCACTCAGCCGACGCGGCGCGGAAGGTGGCGGAGGAATGGAACGCCCGATTCAGCGAGAAGCGACTCGCGGAGGCCGACCTGCTGATGTTCTCTACGCCGGACGCGGACGCCGTCACGGTCGTGGTGAGCGCGTTCGAGAGCTTCGGGAGCACCAAATCCCGCACCGATGCGCGGCGGCTGATTGCACAAGGCAGCGTGCAGGTAAACGGCGAGAAGATCACGGACCCCCAAGCCGTCCTTCACCTCGAACCAGGGCAAGTCCTCCGGCTCGACAAGCGGCACGCGGTCCGAATCGGTTCAGTACAGCAAAAGAGCGCGAGCTGATCGCCCGCGCTCTTTGAAAGTTGCCGTCTGCTTGGGCGTTTACGCCGTCACGGTTTCGAAGGTCGGGAACATCACCGGGCGCTCCACGACCGGCGCGGCGATGCCTTCGAAATGCGCGCGAATGCTTCGCATCTCCGACATGACAAACGCGTCCACGAAATGGAACTGGCGATCGAGCCAAGCGAAGAGCTTGCTATTGATTTCGTAATGCACGGCCAGTGTCACTTCGGTGCAGTTCTCCCGGATCTCAGTGAAGTCGATCAGGCCCATGATGTCGATGTTTCCGCCCGTTGATTCGAACGCGATCTGGTTCGGGTCTTCGCTCTCGACCGCGAGCAGGACCGTGCGCGCCTTGAATCCCAGCGGGCCGCGGAAACTGAAGTCGACCGTCTTCGAGGACGTGACCGTGGCTTTCGTCACCATGAGGAATTGGCGACGGTAGGATTGGATAGCCGACAGGCGGGCTTTGCACTCCGCGAGCGACTGACTCATGTGAAGCGTTTTTTGTAGGATCATAGGGTTTTGAGGTTGTGCCCTTTATCCGAGCAATGGGGGTGCCATGACCTCGCTACGAGGGAAGCGCCAAGAAAAGCGGCCAAAAAGTGTCACGATTCGTGACACTTGTGTTAAATGCCGTGACGTTTTGGGATTGCCACCGACACCCCCAAGCGAGCCATAACAGCCTGCCATTCAGGTGCCAGTTGGCCTGTTTCGGCGGCCAATCCTTGCAGGATGGACACACCGGCCGTCACCGCCAGGATCTCGGCATTGGTCGTGGAAGCGTGGTCCGCGAGCGCATTGGGGGTGTTGAGCACGATGCCGGCGCACGTGAGCCGCTCGGCCGCGATCGCTCGCAACGTCAACATGGCGTGATTCAGGCAGCCGAGACGATTCAACGCCACCACCAGCACCGGCAACTGCATGGCGGCTGCAAGATCACTCATGAAATAGTCGCGCCGGATCGGCACCAGCCATCCGCCGACGCCTTCCACGAGGACAAAATCGAACCGTGCCTGCAAATCACGCAGGCGTGCGACAAGCTGCGAAGGGTTGATCCGTACGTCCTCCACCAGTGCCGCCGGATAAGGCGCGGCCGGCGTCTTCAACCAGATTGGGTTTACGTCATCAATCGCCAGGCCATCGCTGCTGGCGGCGAGCAATAACTCCGCGTCGTGTCGATCGCCGCAGCAGATCGGCTTGAATCCGGCGCAGCGCAGCCCCGTCGCGCGCAGGAGCCGCAGCAGGCAGGTGGCGGTGTGGGTCTTTCCCACACCGGTATCGGTGCCGGTAAGAAAGAGGCTTACAGGGGGCACGTAACGCTACGCCGCACGGACGCGAGCAGCGGCCACGCTTTGCACCATCGACTCGAAAATCCTGCGGCCGTCGTCGCTGCCGAGGCTTTGATCGCAGGCACGATCCGGGTGCGGCATGAGGCCGAAGACATTGCGTTCGCGATTGCAGATGCCGGCGATGTTCTCGACCGAGCCGTTGGGATTTGCCTCCGGCACAATGCCTCCGGCCCGATCGCAGTAGCGCAACACCACTTGCCGGTTCTCGTTGAGCTCGCGCAGCGTTTCCGGTTCGGCAAAGAAGCAGCCCTCGCCGTGAGCTACCGGCAGGCGCAGGAGCGTGCCCGGCGCACAGCCATGCGTGAACGGCGAATCGCTCACCTCTACCCGCGTCGTCGCCATGCAACAGATGAAATGCAGACTGCGATTCCGCACCAGCGCGCCCGGCAGCAGACCGGCCTCGCACAAAATCTGGAAGCCATTGCAGATCCCGATGACGAGTTTGCCGGCGGCCGCGTCCGCCACCACCGCTCGCATGATCGGCGAAAAGCGCGCGATCGCGCCGCAGCGCAGGTAATCCCCGTAGGAAAAACCGCCCGGCAGCACTATCGCATCGTAGCCGGCCAGCGAGTGCTCCTTGTGCCAGACATACTCAGCCCGCGCACCATCGATGCCATTGACCGCACCGAAGCAGTCCTGGTCGCAGTTGGAACCCGGGAAACGAATAACAGCAAACGTCGTCATGGTGCGTTCAGCGTCGCCCCGCGCGTTGCTCTTCGTGATAATCGTTCACCACCAGCGCGGCATGGATCACACCGGGAATCCAGCCGAGCAGTGTGAGGAGAAGGCTCAGGAAAAAGCTCGCGATTCGTCCCGTCATCAGAACCGCCAGCGGCGGCAGGATCACACAAAAGAAATACCGCAGCGCCTTCATTTCCCCTGCTCCGGTGGGCCCTCCGCGCCATTCATCTGCAGCCGGTAATCCTCGATCACGGGATTCGAGAGCAGGTCACGGCAGAGCTCATGCAATCGCGGCTCGATGAGCGTCGTCTCGCCATCAACCTCGATCTCAAGGAACTTCCCTATCCGCACGCTGCGAATCTCCGACATTCCAAGGTGCTGCATGGCGTCGCGCACCGCCGCGCCCTGTGGATCAAGCACCGTGGTCTTCGGCGTGACGATGACGTTAACCTTCATGCAGACCAATATTGACGCAGCCGCGAGAGCAACAAGTTGAATGTCGTTAATCCGCGGACGGGACTTCCCGTTTCACGTCCTTCGCCGCCTTGTCTTCGCGCATTCCGAGGAACACCGGCTGCCGCAGTTTTCCATCGCGCGTCCACTCGGCGAACTTCACCTGGCAGACGAAGACCGGGTTCACCCAGTGCATCTTGCGCATCATCGCGGGCGTGATTCCCTGCACCCACTGTCCGCCGTGTTTCGAGGGCAGATCGACAAACGGGCAACCATCCCGCTTCTCGGCCTGGAGCTGCTTGTGCAAGGACGCGAGCAGCTTCGTGCTGAAGCCGGTCCCGACCTTGCCCGCAAAGAGCAGCCGCCTCCGTTCGGAATAACCAACAAGGAGAGCGCCGAAGTGTTTCCGTGAACCCGCCGGTGGTGTGTAACCGCCGATGACAAACTCCTGCTCGTTCAACACTTTGAGCTTCACCCACGCGCCGCTCCGCCGGTCCGGCTCGTAAACGGAATTGCGGAGCTTGCCGATGATCCCTTCGAGGCCGAGCCGCCGCACTTGTTTGAGCAAAGCCTTCGGCTCACCGCCGATCTCGCCCGAGTAACGGATTGCCTCTACGGCCTCCGCAGTGAGGCGTTGCAGCAGCTCTTTCCGGCGTTCCAGGGGCTGCGCCGTGAGCGATTTTCCTCCGGCCTGCAACAAATCGAAAACGTAGTAGTACACGGGTGCGGCGCGGCCCTCCATTTCGAGCGACTGCAACAGTTGAAACGACGAGCGGCCCTGCTCATCCAGCGCGACGACTTCGCCATCGATGACGCAATCCTCTACGGGTAGCATGCGGATGGCGTCCGCGACCTCGGGAAAGCGCGCCGCAAGTTCGTTTCCGTTGCGCGAAATCAAATTCACTTTCGCGCCGTTCTTCGCCGCGATCAGCCGGATGCCGTCGAACTTCAATTCATACATCCAATCCCCGGTCGCGGGCGGCTCCTCCAACAGTCGCGGCTTCATCGGGGCAAGGAAGCGCGCCTTCGCGGGTGGAAGTTTGCCCGGCAGGGAAAACGCCGGCGCCGCCACTTTGCGTGCCGCCCGCGCAATCCGGCTGCGGGTAGTCGATTTTTCCTCGCGGTTCGATTGCCACTCCGCGTCGCGTTGCTCCGCGATCTGGTTCATCGTGCGGCCGGTCTTTACCGACTGATCTTCACGCTTCTTCGTCGGCGCGGGCAGAGTTTCGCCGGCTTTCAGCAGCAGCCACTGCGCTTTGTCCGCCTCCATCCGGGTCCGGATCAAGGCCCACTCCCCGTGCGCTTTCTCGCCATGCAGCACGATGTGCAGGCGCCCTCCGCGCAACGCCGCCGAGGGATCGTCGCCATAGACATAATACGTCCCGCGATCCCATACCATCACCGTCCCGCCGCCGTACTGCCCCCGTGGGATAACGCCCTCAAACGTCTCATATTCAATCGGATGATCCTCGACCTCGACCGCGAGATGCTTCTCGCCCTTCTCCCACGGCAGTCCTTTGGGCACCGCCCAGGACTTCAGCACGCCCTCCATTTCAAGCCGGAAATCGTAGTGCAGCCGGGAAGCATCGTGCTTTTGGATGACAAAACGCGAGGCGCCCTTAACCGCTTTCGGCAAAGGCTTGCCGCCGGCGGGTTCGGCCGTCACGCCAAAGTCCCGCTTGGCCTTGTATGCTTTCAGTCCCATCGCGCCGTTTCGTAGTAGAAACGAAAACGCCATCGCAGTCACGCGGACTGCGACGGCGTTTCGTGCCAATGGCTGACGTCGACTTTAGCGGCGCGACCTGCTGCCGCGGGCCGACGCCAGCGGGCGGCTTTCGGAGGACTCGCCGTTGCCGCCTTCTTCGGCCCTCGGATTCACAAAACTCTCCGCGATTTCCGTCAGGCGGTGGTCGGCTTCCCCTTCTTCATCGAGGGTTGCCTGGAGCAGTTCCGCCGCCTCTTCCTCGCCGCAGAGGCGCGCCCAAGTGCGGACCGTGCCGTAGCTCGCGATTTCGTAATGCTCCACCTTCTGCGCGGCGGCGATGATCCCTGCGTCGAGGACCGCGTCCTCCGCATCTTCTTCCATCACTTCGGTCGCTTCTTCGATCAGACCCTGCATCGCTTTGCAGGTTTTCGCTTTGGCTGGCTGGCCGAGAGATTCGAAAACATCCTCCAGGCGCTCCACCTGCCGCTGCGTGACTTCGAGATGCTCCTGCAGGGCGCTCTTCAGTTCCGGCGAGGTGGCTTTCTTTGCCATCTTCGGCAGCGCTTTGAGCAGTTGCTTCTCCGCGCTGTAAATGTCCTTCAGTTCTTCCGCCAACAATTCATCCAGTGATTCGATTTTCATAATGTCCCCTTGGTTGATCGGTTAAAGCCGGCGAGGAATTTCGCGAGCCCGGCGCACCCTTGCGCCAAAAGAGAAACGAATCACGCTGCGCGCTTGCGCGTGTTTGCGCGGCAAATTTGGCGTCCCGACGCCTGGTCTCCACCGACCATAGACCGAGCCGTGAGCGCGACCTGCGCCGACCCCACGCCCGCGCCACCCAAAACGGCCCTCTGCGCCTGTGCGCCTACTCCGCCGGAGTGGCGGCGGGGGCCAAGGGCTCGTTGGCCAGCGGCTCGCCCACCAGGTAGCGCGTGAAGCGGCGAATGATGATGTTTTCACCGAGCTCCGCGATCTTGATGGCCACGAGTTCCTTGATCGTCTGGTCCGGGTTCTTAATGAAGCCCTGCTCCATCAGGCAGACGGTACTGTAGAATTTGTCGAGCTTCCCGGCCACGATCTTCGCGATCACGTTTTCGGGTTTGCCTGCGACCTGACCCTCGTAAATCGCGCGTTCCGATTCGATCGATTTCGCCGGCACCTCCTCGCGCCTGACGTAAAGTGGATGCGCGGCCGCGATATGCAGCGTGATGTCTTTCACGAAATCCCGAAAGCTATCGGTCTTGGCCACGAAATCGGTCTCGCAATTCACCTCGACCAGCACGCCGACCTTCCCCTGCATGTGAATGTAGGAGGCGACGATGCCCTCCTTGGCCGCACGCGAGGCTTTCTTCCCCGCGCTCGCAATTCCTTTCGTGCGCAGGATCGCCTCGGCTTTCTCCAAATCGCCGCCGGAGTCCGCCAGCGCGCGCTTGCAGTCCATCATACCCGCGTTGGTTTTTTCGCGCAGTTTCCTGACTAGTTCGGGAGTAATTTCCGGCGCGTCATCCGAGCCGGCGGCTGTCGTCACCATAATCTGCCTTCGAGGATTAGGCGGAGACGCCTGCCATCTCAACCTGCTCGCGGATGCGCGCTTCGCCGCTGGAGGAGACAATTGCATCGACCAGCTTCTGCAGCACCACGCGGATCGCGCGGATGGCGTCGTCGTTCCCCGCGATCGGGTAATCGATGATCTCGGGATCCGCATTTGTGTCGACGACCGCAACCGTGGGGATGCCAAGGCGCCGCGCCTCCAACACTGCATTCTGCTCCCGCGTCGTGTCGATCACGACCATCGCGTCGGGCAGCTTCTGCATTTCGAGAATGCCATCGAGGTTGCGCTTGAGTTTTGCTGCCTCGCGGTTTAACGCCGCCAGCTCTTGCTTGCCCATTTTTTTGAAGTCGGGCGAGTTTTCGATGTCCTCGATGTATTTAAGACGGCCAATGCTTTTCCGGATCGTGGTGAGATTCGTCAAGGTGCCGCCGAGCCAGCGTTGGTTCACGTAGAATTGACCGCAGGCCAGCGCCGCTTCCTTGACCGCTTCCTGGGCCTGCTTTTTGCAGCCGACAAACAAAATCTTACCCCCGCGCCGCGTCACTTCCTGGAGGAAGTCGGTCGCCCGTTGTAATTGCTTCACCGTCTCATCGAGATTGATGATGTAGATGGCGTTGCGCTGCTCAAAAATGAAGGGCTTCATCTTCGGATTCCAACGCTTGGTCTGGTGACCAAAATGGACGCCTGCTTCGAGCAATTCGGGGACTAATTCAGTGTTGTTCGGCATACGGAATAACGTGCGGGCCGCGCCGGGCGCAGCGGACGGGGAAGATGCTACACCGGTTGCACGATGGCAAACGGAATATTGGCGCTAGGTGGCCTCTCGCGTCTCCCGGTTTTTGGTGTGCTCGGCGTAGCGCGCGAGCAGCCAACAGAGGTCGGAAAGTCGGTTCAAATAGCGCAGAATCTCGCGGTTGAATTCCGCGTCGGTTTCAAGCAGCGCGGCCACGCGGCGCTCCGCCCGGCGGCAGGTGGTGCGGGCCAGATCGAGCGCGGCGGAAACCATCGTGCTCCCGGGAATCGCCCAGCCCTTGTAGTGGAGCAGCTTATCCTTCTCCAGCTCGTCGATGAGCGCGGTCAGGCGATCGACCATGGCGGCCGTGGTCAGCTGATAGCCGTCTTTAATGTAGCGTCCCATATCCTCGCGGGCGGTGGCCAGTTCGCCCATCACGAGGATCAGCTCCTTCTGAACTTCCAGGATGTGCTCCGCGATAAACAGGTCGTGCGCCGTCACGCGCACCAGTCCGAGGGCGGCATTCAGTTCGTCAACGCAACCGTAGGCATCCACCCTCGGCGCGGTCTTGGGGACGCGCCGGCCATACATGAGCGAGGTCTCGCCCGCATCGCCCGTTTTGGTCGCGATCGACAACGCTAGGCTCCGGCAGAGGTCTGTTGAAGCAAAACGCCGGATCGTCTCGTAACGATCCGGCGTTTGAATTTCACAATGGCGTCCGAGGCTATTACCCGAGGGCGGGCTGCGCCTCCGGTTCGTCCATCAACGACGTGCCGACCTGCTCGCCGAGTTCGACGAGCTTGATCTCGCGCACCGCCGGGAAGCCGGTGCCTGCGGGGATCAGGTGCCCCATGATGACGTTCTCCTTGAAGCCGCGCAGGCGATCGACCTTGCCGAGGGTGGCCGCTTCCGTGAGGACGCGCGTTGTGTCCTGGAACGACGCCGCCGAGATGAAGCTGTCCGTCTCGAGCGAGGCCTTGGTGATACCGAGCAACACCGGCGTCGCTTCCGCGGGCTTGCCGCCCTGCGCCACGACCTCGGAATTCTCCCGCTCGAATTCGAGCCGGTCGACCTGATCGCCCCAAAGCAGTGATGTGTCGCCCGGGTCGGTGATCTTCACCTTGCGCAGCATCTGGCGCACGATGATCTCGATATGCTTGTCGTTAATCTCGACGCCCTGGAGGCGGTAGACTTCCTGCACTTCGTTGACGAGGTGCTCCTGCAAATCCTGCGGCCCGCAGACCTCAAGGATCTCGTGCGGAACCACCGGGCCTTCGGTGAGCTGCTGGCCCTTCTTCACGAAGTCGCCCTTGAACGCAATGATGTGCTTGGTGAGCGGGATCAGGTGCTCCTCTTCCGAACCCGTTTCCGTGTCCTTCAGAATCAAGCGCCGTTTCCCGCGCACGGTGCCGCCAATTTCGACCACGCCGTCGATCTTCGCGATCTCCGCCGCGTCTTTCGGGCGCCGCGCTTCAAATAGCTCGGCCACGCGCGGCAGACCGCCGGTGATGTCCTTCGTCTTCGCCACCTTGCGCGGCGTCTTCGCGAGCAACGCCCCAGCCTGGATCTTCTTGCCTTCCTCCACGATGACGTGGGCGCCGGCCGGAATGGAGTAGCTGGCCAGAATCTCTTTCTTGTCGCCCACGACCACGATCTGCGGGTGCAAATCTTCCTTGTGCTCGATGATGACGGTGCCCATCAGGCCCGTCGCTTCGTCGACATCGCGCTTGATCGTCACGCCCGCGATCATGTCGCGGAATTCGATCTTGCCGCTCTTGTCGGTCAGAATCGGAACGTTGTACGGATCCCATTGCACGAAGGTCTCGCCCTTCTTCACATGCTCGCCGTTCGGCTTCGAAATGACCGAACCGATCACGACGTTGTAACGCTCGAGTTCGCGGCCTTCGGAGTTATGCACCCCGATGGAGCCGTTCTTGTTCAGCACAATCCAGCTGCCGTCGAGTGCCTGCACCGTGCGCAGTTCGTTGAACTGCAGGGCGCCATCGTTCTTCGCCTTGATGATCGGCTGCTTGAACGTCTGCGAGGCCGTGCCACCGATGTGGAACGTCCGCATCGTCAGCTGGGTGCCGGGCTCGCCAATTGACTGCGCGGCGATAATCCCGACCGCTTCGCCGAGTTTCACAAACTGCCCGGTCGCGAGATTGCGCCCATAGCAATGGGCGCAGACGCCGCGTCCGCATTCGCAGGTCAGAACCGAGCGAATCTTGAGGCTTTCCACCCCGATCTTCTCGATCGCGGCGGCGGTCACTTCGTCGACCAGCTGGTTCGCCTTTACGACCTTTTTCTTGGTCACCGGATCGACCACCGTCTCGCAGCTTACGCGTCCCACGATTCGGGTCGAAAGATCCACGACTTCTTCGTCGCCCTCGTAAATCGAGCGGACCGTGATGCCGTTGACGGTGCCGCAATCGAGCTCGTTGATGATCACGTCCTGCGACGCGTCGACCAGTTTGCGGGTCAGGTAACCGGAATCCGCCGTCTTCAGCGCGGTATCGGCCAGACCCTTGCGGGCGCCGTGTGTCGAGATGAAATACTCGAGCACGCTCAGGCCTTCGCGGAAGTTTGAGGTGATCGGTCGCTCGATGATTTCGCCGGATGGCTTCGCCATCAAACCACGCATGCCGGCGAGCTGTTTGACCTGCTGCCGATTGCCGCGCGCACCGGAATCGACCATCAAAAAGACCGGGTTCAGTTCCTTGCGACCTTCGTTGTGTTCGAGGGTGCGGAACATGACGTTTGAAATCTCGTCGCCCGCGTGGGTCCAGATATCGATGATCTTGTTGTAGCGTTCGCCGTCCGTAATGATGCCCTTGCGATACTGCTGCTCGACTTGCTTGATCGCCTTGTAGGCGTGATCGAGCTCAGTCTGCTTCTCTTTCGGGATGATCATGTCGCTGATCCCGATCGAGATGCCGGCCTTGGTCGCCTCGGCGAAGCCGAGCTCTTTCAGCAAGTCCAGCGTCTCGACGGTGCCCTGCTGGCCCGCCACCTGGTAGCAACGCCAGATGATGTCGCTGAGCTGCTTTTTGCCGGCCGCCTTGTTGAAGAAGCCCATCGCCTTCGGCCAGATTTCGTTGAACATGACGCGGCCGGCGGTCGTCTCGAGCACGCGCACCTTCGGGTCGCCGTAGATCGTTTCCTTCGCGAAATCCGGATTCTTGAACCGGATCCGGTCATGCGCCTTGACCGCACCGTCCGCCATCGCGAACTCCACTTCGACCGCGTTCTCAAACAGCGGCAGGCGCCCTTCTGCGGCGGCTCCCACCGCCCGGCGCGGGTTCTGGGTCAGGTAATAACAACCCAGCGTAATGTCCTGCGAAGGCGTGGTGATCGGCTTCCCGCTCGAGGGCGAGAAGATGTTGTTCGGCGCCAGCATCAGCATGCGCGCTTCCATCTGCGCTTCGACTGAGAGCGGCACGTGCACGGCCATCTGGTCGCCGTCGAAGTCCGCGTTGTAAGCGGTGCAAACGAGCGGGTGAATGCGGATCGCTTCGCCCTCGATCAACTGCGGCTCGAAAGCCTGGATCGAGAGGCGGTGCAACGTCGGCGCGCGGTTCAGGAGAACCGGGTGACCCTTCGTCACTTCTTCCAGAATATCCCAGACTTCCGGCGTCTGGCGCTCGATCATTTTCTTCGCGCTTCGCACGGTGTGGACGTAGCCGAGGTCTTTCAGCCGGCGGATGATGAACGGCTCGAACAGCACGAGCGCCATTTTCTTGGGCAGACCGCACTGGTTCAGCTTCAGCTCCGGGCCGATCACGATGACCGAACGACCCGAGTAATCGACACGCTTGCCGAGCAGGTTCTGACGGAACCGTCCGCCTTTGCCCTTCAGCATGTCGCTCAGCGACTTCAGCGGGCGATTGCCGGCGCCGGTGACGGCGCGGCCGTGCCGGCCGTTGTCGAACAAGGCATCGACCGCTTCCTGCAGCATCCGCTTCTCGTTGCGGATGATGACATCGGGGGTCTTCAGTTGAAGCAGGTTCTTGAGACGGTTGTTCCGGTTGATGACGCGACGGTAGAGATCGTTCAGATCGGACGTTGCAAAGCGGCCACCTTCCAGCGGCACGAGCGGACGCAGGTCTGGCGGAATCACCGGCAGAACGTCGAGCACCATCCAGTCAGGACGCGCGTGCGAGGACGCAAAGCCCTGCACCAGCTTCAGACGTTTCGCGAGCTTCTTGCGGATCTGTTTGCTCTTCGTGTTCCCCATCGCCTCTTCCAGCTCCTTGTTGAGCTTGTGGAGGTCGATCTCGCTGAGGAGCTTCTTGACCGCTTCCGCACCCATCCCGGCCACGAAATCGTCGCCGTATTGCTCCTGCGCTTCGCGGTACTCCGCTTCGTTCAAGAGCTGCGTCTTGGTCAGGGGCGTGGTGCCCGGATCGATCACGATGTAATCCTCGTAATAGATCACGCGCTCGAGCTGCCGCGCGCTCATGTCGAGCATGAGCCCGAGTCGCGACGGCATGCACTTGTAAAACCAGATGTGTGAGACCGGCACAGCCAGTTCGATATGGCCCATGCGTTCCCGACGGACCCGCGCCAG
Organism: uncultured Verrucomicrobiae bacterium; assembly: GCA_963844275.1. Lineage (GTDB taxonomy): Bacteria > Verrucomicrobiota > Verrucomicrobiia > Chthoniobacterales > UBA10450 > JACCTI01. Next base: position 790,005 of record CAWJNS010000010.1, on the reverse strand, counting down.
CGTCACCTCGACGCCGCAACGGTCGCAGATCACGCCCTTGTGCTTGATCCGTTTGTATTTGCCGCAGGAGCACTCCCAGTCCCGCGTCGGACCGAAGATCCGCTCGCAGAAGAGACCGCCCTTTTCCGGTTTGAAGGTGCGGTAATTGATTGTCTCCGGGTTTTTGACCTCGCCCTTGCTCCACGACCGCATCGTGTCCGAAGACGCGACACCGATCGCAACTTGGTCGAAGCCGACCGTGCGCTCTTCGCCCACTAACTCACGCCAGGAATGTTCGTTCATTAAATTGAGATTCTTTGGTTGGGAAAACTACGCGACGTTCTCGAGGAAGGGCGCCGGGGCGGAGCCACCGACTTTCACGTCGAGGCCCAACGACTGCATTTCCTTGATCAGCACGTTGAAACTTTCTGGCGTCCCCGCTTCGAGCGAGTTGTCGCCTTTCACAATCGATTCGTAGATGCGCGTGCGTCCCTGCACGTCATCGGACTTCACGGTCAGGAGCTCCTGCAGCGTGTAGGCCGCGCCGTAGGCTTCGAGCGCCCACACCTCCATCTCGCCGAAGCGCTGCCCGCCGTATTGCGCCTTGCCCCCGAGCGGCTGTTGCGTGACGAGCGAGTAAGGACCAACGGCACGGGCGTGGATCTTATCCGCGACCAAATGGCCAAGCTTCAGCATATAGATATAACCAACCACGACCTCCTGGTCGAAGGTGTCGCCGGTGCGGCCGTCATAGAGTCGCGCCTTGCCGGTTTCCTGCACCCAGGTGAAGCCTTCCTTCGTCTTCGCTTCGTTCAGATACTCGCGGATTTTCTTCTCGGAGATTCCGTCGAATACCGGTGTCGCCACCTTGAACCCGAGCGCCTTGGCCGCGACCCCGAGGTGCGTTTCGAGCACCTGGCCCACGTTCATGCGGCTGGGCACGCCGAGCGGGTTCAGGACGATTTCGACCGGGGTTCCGTCGGCCAGGAAAGGCATGTCCTCCTCCGGCACAATCCGCGCGACCACACCCTTGTTGCCGTGGCGTCCCGCCATCTTGTCACCCACCGACAGCTTGCGCTTGGAGGCGATGTAGACCTTCACTTGCTTGATGATGCCGGGGTCGATGTCGTCGCCGCTCTCGACGCGATCCATCGAACGCTCCCGCTCGAGCTCGAGCTCCGCGAACTTGTGTTCGTAGGAAGCAATGATCTCGCGGATCTTGTTGCGGATCGGCGACGGATCGATCTCGATGTGATCGTAAACCATCGCCAGCTTGCGCAGCAGCGTCTTGGTGATCTTGCGGTTCGCCGGGATGATGATCTCGCCGGTCTCGGCGTTGACCACGTCGAGCGGAATCTTTTCGCCCAACAAGATGTTGGAGAGCGCGTCGGTCAGCTGCTCCGTCAGTTCATCCTTCTTCTTCTTGTGATCTTCCGTGATCGTCTTGAGCTGTCGCTTGGTCTCCGTCGGCGTCAGCTTCTCGCGCGAGACTTCGCGGCGCGATGAAACCTTCACGTCCATCACGATGCCGTAAGTGCCCGACGGGACGGTGAGGGACGTGTCTTTCACGTCCGCCGCCTTCTCTCCGAAAATCGCGCGCAGGAGGCGCTCTTCCGGCGCGAGCTCGGTCTCGCTCTTCGGCGTGATCTTGCCGACCAGAATGTCGCCCGGCTTCACTTCCGCGCCCACGCGCACCACGCCGTCCGGGCCGAGGTTACGCAGGGCCTCTTCGCTCACGTTGGGAATGTCCCGCGTGATTTCTTCCGGACCGAGCTTGGTGTCGCGGGCGCCGATCTCGAATTCGTCGATGTGAATCGAGGTGTAGATATCCTCCTTCACGACCTTCTCCGAGATCATGATGGCGTCCTCGAAGTTGTAGCCGTTCCAAGGCATGAACGCGACGAGCACGTTCCGACCGAGGGCGAGCTCACCGGCCTGCGTGTTCGGACCGTCAGCGATGACCTGGCCCTTCTTCACGTGCTGGCCTTTCTTGACGATCGGTTTCTGGTTCACGCACGTCCCGGCATTCGAGCGCATGAACTTGCGCAGCTCATACACATGCACGCCGGCTTCATGGTCGGTCTTGAGTTTCTTCCGGCCTTCCGGCATCTGGCCGTCTTTTGTCACGACGATTTGATCCGCCGTCACGGACGCCACCTTCCCGGACTCGACCGAAATCACGACCGCGTGCGAATCGCGCGCGACCTTGGCCTCCAGGCCGGTGCCCACGAGCGGCGATTCGCTGACGATCAACGGCACGCCCTGGCGTTGCATGTTAGAACCCATGAGCGCGCGGTTCGCGTCGTCATGCTCGAGGAACGGGATCAGCCCAGCCGCGACCGACACGAGCTGCTTCGGCGAAACGTCCATATAGTGAACCTTGTCGGGTTCCACTTCGAGGAAGTCGCCGCGATAGCGGACCGAGACCTTCTCCTGCGTCAGATGCCCCTTGGCATCCATGGTCGCATTCGCCTGCGCAACCAGGAAATTCTCTTCACGGTCACCCGTCAGATAGTCGACCTGCTCCATAACACGACCCTTTTCCACTTTGCGGTAGGGCGTTTCGATGAAGCCGAATTCGTTGATGCGCGCGAACGTCGACATCGAGCTGATGAGGCCGATGTTCGGACCTTCCGGCGTCTCGATCGGGCAAATGCGACCGTAGTGCGATGGATGAACGTCGCGCACTTCGAAGCCGGCGCGATCGCGCGAGAGACCCCCGGGCCCGAGAGCCGAGAGCCGACGCTTGTGCGTCAGCTCCGCCAGCGGATTGGTCTGATCCATGAACTGGGAGAGCTGCGAGCGGCCGAAGAAATCGCGAATGACCGCGCTCAGCGCCTTCGGATTGATCAACTTCTGCGGCGTCATGCCATCGATGTTGATGTCGAACAACGTCATGCGCTCCTTCACGAGACGCTCCGTGCGGGCGAGACCAACGCGGCACTGGTTGGCGAGCAATTCGCCCACGGTCCGGACGCGCCGGCTGCCGAGATGATCAATGTCGTCCAGCGTGCCTTCGCCGCGGCGGAGGCTGATCAGATACTTGATCGCGCCGATGAAATCCTTGTCGGTCACGATGCGCTCGCTGAGATCGACATCGATCCCAAGCTTCTGGTTGATTTTGTAACGACCGACACGCCCGAGATCGTACTTCTTCGGGTCAAAGAACAGCCGCTTCAGGAGAGCTTTCGCGTTCGCCACGGTCGGCGGATCGCCAGGTCGCAGCTTGCGGTAAATGTCCTTGAGTGCCTCTTCGGTGTCGTGCGCCGGATCCTTTTTCAGCGCCTTGACGACCGTGTCGTCATTCGAAATGTCGATCACCTTCACCTCTTTGGTGCCGAGGCCCATGATCTGGCGCACGGTTGCCGCGGTGAGCGGCTCGAAGGCGCGTGCCACCGTCGCCTCGCCGTCGAGCACGTCGGCAATCAGCACCTTGGTCGCGAGCTCTTCTTCGCCAAGCTTCTCGCTCAGCTTCAGCGTTTCAATGTTGTAAAAGAGCTTGATGACTTCCTCGTCCGAGCCGTAGCCGAGGGCGCGTAGGAATGTGGTGGCGAGGAATTTCCGTCGGCGTTTGCGGCGGTCGAGGTAGATGTAAAGCAGGTCGCTGGTGTCAAACTGCACTTCGATCCAGGACCCGCGATCCGGGATTATCCGGAAGCTGTAGAGCACCTTGCCGTTGAGGTGAATCGAGGATTCGAACGCGATCCCCGGCGAGCGATGCAGCTGCGAAACGACGACGCGCTCGGCACCATTGATCACGAACGTGCCCTGCGGCGTCATGAGCGGGATTTCGCCCATGTAAACCTTCTCCTCCTTCGTCCCCTTCTCCTCGCGGAGCTGGAACGTCACATGCAGCGGCGCACTGAAAGTCTGGCCTTCGCGCTGCGCCTCGAGGGCGGTCAGCTTCGGTTCGCCGATTTCGTAATGGCTGAAATCAAGGGTCGCCTTTTCGTCGTAGCTCTCGATCGGAAAGACTTCCTTGAAGACGGCCTGGAGACCGGAATTCTTGCGCTTGGAGGGCGACACGTCTTTCTGGAGGAAATCAACGTAGGAATTGAGCTGCACCTCGATGAGGTTGGGCGGCTCCACGCCTTCTTTGATCGTGCCGAAGTAGATGCGTTCTGCGTTGCTGGCTGGCATAGATGGGACCTTCGATCTGGAACCCGGCAACGGCACACCGTCGGCCGCGCGGGTCTGGGGTTATCGCATCGACCGGATGCGAAGACGACAAAACTGGCAGCGAAACAGCTGTGTGTCAAATTGACCACCGCTGTCCCGTTGCCAGTCCTGAATTAAACCGTCGTGGGGCGGGCTAAAAATAATTCTCGATTACTTCTAACGAGGAGACTGTTTGCCACAGAGGCGAACGGCGCGCAAGAGTTTTTTCGCCCTTGCGCGCCAGCTTCGCAGCTGTAGCCGCCCCGCTCTGCCGGGACGGAGTAAAGTTGATCAGGCGAACAGAGCGCCGGCGCGACCGCGTCGCGCTTACTTGATTTCGACTTTGGCGCCGGCGGCTTCGATCTTCTTTTTGATCTCTTCCGCTTCCGCCTTCGTCACGCCTTCCTTCAGGGTCTTGGGAGCGCCTTCGACAAGCGCCTTCGCCTCGGCCAGACCGAGTCCAGGCACCGCGCCGCGCACTTCCTTGATGACGCCAATTTTGTTGGCGCCCATCTCCGTCAGGATGACGTCGAAACTTGTTTTCTCTTCCGCGGCCGGAGCTGCCGCGCCACCGGCGCCGGCTGCCGGAGCCGCCGCTGCGACTGGAGCCGCGGCGCTGACGCCCCATTTCTCCTCGAGCTGTTTCACGAGGCCCGCGATTTCCAGTACGGTCAAACCGCTGAGCTGGTCTACCAATGTATTTGTATCCGCCATTTTGTTTTCCTCCAATTGCCGCCTCCGAAAGCCTTCGAAGAATTGAGACCGGCAGCCGCCGATCCGGACAGTTTGTTTGTTGCTCGCCTCGCCAACCGCGGCGGGGCGAAATCGTTTAAATTCCTAAGCTGCCGCCTCCGCTGGCGCGCCGCCTTCTTTTTCCGCCTTCGCCTGCAGCAACCGCGCGAGCGAAGCACCCGGCTCGTTCAACAGCCGCACCAATCCGCTCATCGGCGACAGGAGCAAGCCCAACAGCTGCGAGAGCAGCACCTCACGCGGCGGCAATTCCGCCAGCGCTTCCACGTCCTTGGTCGAAAGCACCGACTTGTCGACGACACCGATCTTGAGCGCCGCAATCTTGAACTCCGCGGCAAATGTCTTGAGAATTTTTGCCACCGGCGCCACATCGGCCTCGCCGGTCACGATCGCTGTCTGGCCGGTCAATTGATCGCCCACGTCCGGCAATCCGCTGCTCGCCATCGCGCGCTTCAGGAAACTGTTCTTGACGACGTGGATCTCCGCGCCGACCGGCGACAAGCGATTCCGCAACTCGCCAAATTGCGGCACCTTCATCTTTTGGTAGTCGGTCACCAGCATGAAGGGCGAATTGTTCAGCTTCTCCGAGAGGTCGGAAACGATGTCTGCTTTTTCAGGTCTCATGTTTGAGGAAGGTGAGAGTCTTGGGTTGGGAGCGAGAGACCGCGAATTTAGACGCCGAGATACGGTGACGGGTCGATGTGCAGCCCGGGCGACATCGTCGCGCTGAGCGTCATTCCATCAACGAACCGGCCCTTCGCCGTCGCCGGCCGGGCGCGCACCACCGCTTCAATGACGGCCGTCCCGTTTTCCACCAACTGCGTCTCTTCGAACGAAAATTTGCCGAGCGGCACCGCGATGTTGCCGTTCTTGTCGAGCTTGAACTCCACGCGGCCCGCCTTCACTTCGCGCACTGCCTTGGCCGTGTCCTCTGTCACCGTGCCGGTCTTCGGGTTCGGCATCAGTCCGCGCGGGCCGAGCACCTTGCCGAGCTTGCGCACTTCGGCCATCGCCGCCGGAGTCGCGACCGCGACATCGAAATCCTGGAAGCCTTCCTGGCACTTCTTCACCATGTCCATGAACCCGACGTATTCAGCGCCAGCCTCCTTCGCCGCCCGCGCCGCATCGCCTTCGGCAAAAACCAGCACGCGCACCTGTTTGCCGCTGCCATGCGGGAGCGGGCAGGTGCCGCGGACCATTTGGTCGGATTGCTTTGGATCAACTCCGAGCCGGAAGGACACCGTCACCGTCTGGTCAAACTTCGGCGCCGGCAGTTTCTTGAGGGTCGAGACAGCCTCGGCGAGATTGTAATTTTTCGTGCGGTCCACCTGCTCGGCGGCGGCGCGATAACGTTTGCTGCGATTGATGTTCATGATTTTATGCAGTACGGACGAGCTTGCGCTCTCCTGCTGAAAGCAACGGCGGCCTGCCGACCAAAACCGCTGCGGGACGGGCAAAGTAGCGGTCTTCGCCGCGGCGTCAATGCCCATTTTCTTGCGGAAGTCTGCGCACCCGCGCGCGACCCGCCCGTCGCCTGCGTTATAATGGGAACGCCATGAAACTTACCTATTACGGCCATGCCTGCTTTTCCGTCATCACCGGCGGCAAAACCCTCCTCTTCGATCCCTTCATCACCCCCAATCCGCTGGCGAAGGCGATCAACATCGACACCGTGGCGGCCGACTTCATCCTCGTTTCGCACGGCCATGGCGACCACGTCGCCGACGTGGTGGCGATTGCGCTACGCACCGGCGCCACCGTGATCGCCCCGTTCGAAGTGGGCGAGTGGTTGCAAAAGAAGGGCGCGAAGAACGTGCAGGCGATGAATCACGGAGGCGCCGCCAAGACCGCTTTCGGGCGCGTGAAACTCACCACCGCCATCCACAGCAGCTCGTTGCCGGACGGCAGCTACGGCGGAAATCCGGCCGGATTCGTCGTCGAAGCCGCCGAGGGCAGCTTCTACTACTCCGGCGACACTGCGCTGACCATGGACATGAAACTCATTGCTGCGACCACAGAATTACGGTTCGCCGTCCTGCCGATCGGTGACTTCTTCACCATGGGAATCGACGATGCGTGTCGGGCGGCGGAATTCATCGGCACCGACAAAATTGTAGGCGTGCACTATGACACCTTCCCGCCCATCAAGCTTGACCGCGCCGCCGCCCTCGCGGCGGCGCAGAGCGCCGGCAAGCAACTACTGCTGCCGAAGATCGGCGAATCGATCGATCTCTGACGGGTGGACATTCACCCCTGGAGGTCGCAGTCCGCGCGCATGACCCTTGCGTTTCGTGCCGCGGGTCCTACCATTTTCAGCAGCATGAAGTTGCCCTCGTTTTGTCTCGGTGCATTCGCGCTCATTCTGCTGGTTTTAGCCAACTCGGCTCACGCTATTGATGCCGGACAGGTCGATGATTTCCAGGACGGCACCGTCATGGATTGGATCAACGGCGGGGGCAGTCCGGTCCTGAATATCGACACCGGCGGGCCAACCGGCGCGGGCGATCGTTACCTGCAAATCAGCTCCACGGGATCGACGGGACCCGGAGGACGGCTGACTGTTCTGAATCTAATTCAATGGGTCGGCAACTACATTGCCGCAGGCGTGACCGCCATCGAGATCGACCTGCGGAATGAAGGGGCCGTTGATCTTTCCATCCGGCTGGCTTTCAAAGAATCGTTCGGCTTCGGCACTCCGGGATACCTTTCCCAGCCGATGATTCTCCCGGCCGGAAGCGGCTGGCTGCACTTCTCGATTTCCCTCGCGCCTGGCAACCTGATCGCCGTCGGCGACCCGGCACCCTACGCGACGTTTTTCTCGACTGGCAATGGCGAGATGCGGATCATCAACGCGGTTGGCACGAGCAACCTGATCGGTGATCCCATTGCCGCGCAGCTCGGCATCGATAATATCCGTGCCGTGCCCGAGCCCGCGACAACGGCCCTCCTTGGCACCGGGATGGTGCTCCTCGCGGCACGTCTGGTTCGCGGTAAACGCCGCGGCACCCGCGTTTAGCCGAGCTTCCGGAGCCGGTTACGGTAGCCTCTGCTCGGCGCCGAATTTCGCGGCAGAGCGGCCGCGATAGGTTTTTAGTAATCACAGCCACCTTGGGTCCGCGAGTTTCATCAGCCGCGATTAATTGAAAAGTTGTAGACCTGCCGCCACCTCTGTTAAACCTTACAATTATGAACCCCCCAAGACTCATCCTCGTTATCGTTTCCACAGTCGTTTGCTTGACCGCTGCGACCTCCGCTTTCGCGGAGCCCCTCGAGTTCAGCGAAGTTTCGTTGCTCGTCCGAGCCCGTGAAAGTCAGCAGACCATCGTGCGGGAAGTCGCGCAGCGGAAGCTGGTGCGAACCCTCACCCCACAACAGGAAGCCATCCTCAAAACGCAAGGCGCCAACGATTCGCTGATCCAGGCCTTGCGCAGTCCCGGGAACGTCCTCGCCCCGGCGGACGCCACCGCCTATGAAGCTCGCCGCACCAGCCGCCAGCAACCACTGACCGGTGGCGCACGCTCCGCCGGGGCCTCGGAGGCCGAAGAAGCTGCCGATGAACTCCACGTTTTCGAAGTCGGCGTCGGGCATTCCGTGAACCTGAGCCGCTGGGGCGGTCCCGACTATGCGGTGGCCTTTCGCGAACCCACCCGCCTCGATGAGGGCCGCGAAGACGCTGTCATCATCGACAACGTCCGGTCGTTCACCCACGCCTCGACCTATCTGGGCGGCGGACGCCCGGACGACAGCACCACAATCTTCGACCGCAGGAACTATCTCTCGATCATGGACCGCTCTTTCACGCGGGGCGTGCGGATTGATCGCAAAAACCCCGTGTTCATGAGAGGCGTGCCGTACCTCGCTCTATCCAGTTTATGCAGCCGGCGGCGTGTCGCTGTATTACATCGCCAGCAACAGCGATACGGTGAAACTCGCGGTCAGCACCGCTCCAGGCTACTAGGCCCCGCCCCACGGTCGCGCGACCTCCCGATGCGTCGCGTGCCCGCTTCGGCGGGCACCGGCCGATGGAGCCGCAGGCGTGGCCGCCTAGTCGACGACTTCGAGGCCCATCTGACGGGCCGTGCCGGCGATGATCTTGAAGCCGGCTTCGTCGTTGCGTGAGTTCAGGTCTTTACCCTTCAGCTTTACGATGTCCATGACCTGCTTGCGCGTGACTTTGCCGACTTTGTTCTTGTTCGGCTCTTTCGAACCGGCGGCGATGTTCGCAGCCTTTTTTAAGAGAATCGCGGCCGGCGGGCTCTTCGTGATGAAGGTGAAGCTCTTGTCCTTGAAGACGGTGATGACCACCGGAAGGATGTCGCCGGCCTGTTTCTGCGTGGCGGCGTTAAACTCTTTGCAGAACGCCATGATGTTGACGCCGCGTGGTCCGAGCGCGGTGCCGACAGGAGGGGCCGGGTTCGCCTGTCCGGCCGGAATCTGCAGTTTGATGTGGGCGACGATTTCTTTAGCCATGATTCGTTGAAGCGTTGAATTGTTGAAGCGTGATTAGCCGCGCTCGACCTGCCAGTATTCGAGTTCGACCGGCGTGGCGCGACCGAAGATGGTGACGGAGACGCGGAGCTTGCCGCGATCGGGATCGATCTCTTCAACGATGCCGTTCTGGTTCTGGAACGGTCCGTCGGCAACCTTCACGGTTTCGCCGACTTCGAAGCTGACTTTCGGCTTCACCTTTTCTTCGCGCTCCCGCATCTGCGCGAGCATATTCTCGACTTCCGAGGCGCGCATCGGGATCGGCTTGTCCTTCGTGCCGGCGAACCCAATCACGCCGGGGGTGTCGCGGATGAAATACCAGGTGCGGCCGACGAGCTGATTGTTCTCGTCGAGCAGGTGCATGTTCACGATCAGGTAGCCGGGGAAAAACTTGCGGGTGGTCTCGCTCTTCTTCCCGCGCTTGATCTCGGAGACGCGCTCGGTCGGGACGAGGACTTCGAAGACGACGTCGCCCATCTCTTCCGTCTTGACGCGTTTCGCGATGTTGTCGCGCACCTTGTTCTCCTGTCCGGAGAGGACGTGCACGACGAACCACTGATCTTTGGGGGCGAGGACGGCGGCCATATCGAGTTCAGAATCGCGTGAAGAAATGCATGCACGTTGACGAGCACGAAATCAAACAGCGCGACATAGCCGCCGAGGAGCAGCATTGCGATGATGACGACGAGGGTGGAATCGGTCAGCTCCTTGTAGCGCTTGAACCCCTTTTCTTTCGGATCCCAGGGCCAGGACGCTTTCTGCAGCTCCACCTTCACTTCGTTGAGGAAGCTTTTGGTCTTGGCGAGCATTTGAAATTAAATCTGAAAAGCTGAGCAGCGTCTCCACCAGGCCAGGAGGGACTCGAACCCCCAACCGACGGTTTTGGAGACCGCAACTCTACCAATTGAGCTACTGGCCTAGTCGGCTCGCGCAACGCGCTCCTGCCGAAAACTTCGGCCGGAGCGCGGACACGAAATAGTTTAGTCCAAAATATCGCCAACGCGACCCGCGCCGACGGTCTTGCCGCCTTCGCGAATGGCGAACCGGATCGTCTTTTCCATCGCGATCGGCGTGATGAGTTCGACCTCCACCGAGACGTTGTCGCCGGGCATGACCATTTCGACGCCTTCCGGGAGCTTAACCGTCCCGGTCACGTCCGTGGTGCGAAAATAGAATTGCGGGCGGTAGTTGGTGAAGAACGGCGTGTGCCGGCCACCCTCGTCTTTGCTCAGGACGTAGACCTCGGCCTTGAATTTCTTGTGCGGTTTGATCGAGCCGGGCTTCGCGATCACCTGACCGCGCATCACGTCTTCTTTCTTCACGCCGCGGAGCAGCAGACCCGACGTTGTCGCCGGCGCGCGCTTCGTCGAGCAGCTTGCGGAACATTTCAATATCGGTGCAGGTGGTCTTCGCGGTGTCGTTGATGCCCACGATCTCGACTTCCTCCATCTTCTTGAGGATGCCGCGCTCGACCCGACCGGTCGCGACCGTGCCGCGGCCTTCGATGTTGAACACGTCTTCGACCGGCATGAGGAATGGCTGGTCGATCGGACGCTCTGGAATCGGAATGTAATCATCCACCGCCGCGATCAGCGCGAGAATCTGCGCCTCCTGCTCGGCGTCACCGTTGAGCGCCTTGAGTGCGCTGCCCTTGACGATCGGAATGGAGTCGCCCGGAAATTCATACTGCGTGAGCAGATCGCGGACTTCCATCTCGACGAGATCGAGCAGTTCCGGATCATCGACCATGTCGACTTTGTTCAGGAACACGACGACGGAAGGCACGCCGACCTGACGGGCGAGCAGGATATGCTCGCGGGTTTGCGGCATGGGACCGTCGGCCGCGGAGACAACGAGAATGGCGCCATCCATCTGCGCGGCGCCGGTGATCATGTTCTTCACATAATCAGCGTGGCCGGGGCAATCGACGTGCGCATAATGGCGCTTGTCGCTCTCGTATTCCACGTGTGCAGTCGAGATCGTGATGCCGCGCTCTTTTTCTTCCGGAGCGGCGTCGATCGAATCGTAGGCGCGCGCCTGGGCGAAGCCCTTCTTTGCGAGGACGGTGGTGATTGCGGCGGTGAGCGTGGTCTTGCCGTGGTCAACGTGACCGATTGTGCCGACGTTTACGTGCGGCTTACTGCGTTCGAATTTGTCCTTAGCCATCTCGATTCTCCTTGTGGTTTAAACTGAACTAAACTTCGTCTTGTGGTTGGGTTTGTTTCTGCTTCCCGGCTGCGAGCTCAGTCTGGAGCCCACAACCGGGATTGAACCGGTGACCTCGTCCTTACCAAGGACGTGCTCTACCAACTGAGCTATGTGGGCCGCTGTTCGTCATCTCACTGCCCGCCGCGATCTCCCACTGGAGCGTCTCGCCGGACCGGTTGCTCCGCGCCAGAGAGATAAAAGTCCCAGAGCCGCGTCAAACTTCGCAATTTGAACGACCTTGGGACCTTTTCGTTCCAGCAAAAAGCGTCGGCAAGCTAACAGCCGTCACCCGGGTGTCAAAGAAATTTCACACCCGCGGCGACGCCGTGAACCCGTGCGGCTTGCGGAGCGCGCGGCGCCTAACCCCCGCCTGGCTTTGCCTCGGCGGCGGGTGAAGCGGCCGGTCCGCCTGCCTTGCGGTTCAGCGCCTTCAGGCGCGTCGCGGCGTCCTCGTCATTGGGCTTCCCCTTCAGCACCATCTCGAAGTCTTCCTTCGCCTTCTCGGCGTCGCCTTTCGAGGCATATGCGTAACCACGCCGGCGGTGGGCCTCGACGTCTTTAGGCGCCTTCTCGATCAGCGCCGAGTATTCCTCGATCGCCTTATCGTGATCTCCCTTCGAGAGATAGGCGAACGCCAGAAAACGACGGGAATCGATCGCATCATCGAGTTCGATCGCCTTGGTCAGGTCTTCGATTGCCTTGTCATATTTTTTTTGCGAGACCCGGGCCTTCCCCCGCTCGCTATAAGCTTCGGCATTTTCAGAGTCCATCTCGACCAGTTTCGTGAAATCCTCCTCCGCCTCCGCGAACTTCCCCGCGGCGCGATACGCCTTGCCCCGGTTACTGTAATTATTCCCGTTTTTCGGATTCGCCTTCACGGCTTTCGAAAACTCCACCACCGCGCCGTTGTAGTCGCCCTGTTTGGCCAGCGCGACGCCCTTGCGTGTCGCCTCCGCATCCGCCTGCGCGTGGCTTGTCGTCGTCGGCACCGCGGTCGAGAGTCCCAGCGCGATGCATCCCATGATCAGTCTTGTGTTGTGCATGATTTCTTGAAGTAAGAGCTGCGGCTCGGTCGTCGCAATTTCTGAATCGACGCGCGCTCCCTAATCGCGCGTGGTCATCATCTTTTTCGCGATCAGCACGACGATGATCCCGAGCAGCAAGAGCACGCCGAGGCCGATAAAAACATTCGCGCGGGTCAGGAGTTTCGGTGGCGGCGTCGGCCGCGGCGTGGGAGTGGCAATCGGGCCCGTCGGCGCAGTCGGCGGTGGCGCATTCAGCAGGGCGAGCTGCCCGTTGACGTAGCGTAGTCGATCTTCCGCGTTGAAATCGTCCGGTCTGAGCTGCAACACCTTCTCCAGGTCCGCTTTCGCCTCCGCAAACTTCCGCTGGGCAACAAACGCGTCCGCCCGCCGGTTTAGCCCCAGCGTGCTGTTGGCGTTCTGCTCCAAGGCCATGTTGTAATCCGCCAGCGCGGCCTCATAATTTTTCTGCCGGTAGAACGCGAGGCCCCGCCGCTCGAGGGCCTGCGGGTCGTTCGGCTTCAGCTCGAGGGCTTTGGTGAAATCAGCCATCGCGGCGTCGATCTGCATCAACTCACTCTGCGCCGCGCCCCGGCCGGAGTACGACCCGACATCCTTCGGGTCCAGCTCGATCGCCTTCGTGTAATCCGCCACCGCTTCCTGGAATTTCTTCATCGTCAGGTAAATGCCGGCCCGATCGCGATACAGCCGGGCGTCCTTGGGGGTAAGCTCGATCGCACCGGTAAACTCGGCGATCGCCTGATCGAATGCGCCCTGCTGCGCCATTTGGATCCCTTTCGCGGCCCGCTGCGTCGCGGCGGCGGCATTACCGGCCTTGGGTTTTTGCGCACTGACGTTGCCGACCGATGCCATCCAGATGAGCAACACGGCGATGCAGGTGATGTATCGGTTGAATTTCATAGCTTCTCGGTCTCCTCGTCTTTTTCGTTTCGGCGGCGGCAACAGTTGCAGGCGTACACGCGGAACCGCTCGATCACAAGCATCTCGGGCGCAAGCGCGAACAACCCCGCTTTTTCCATTGCGCATGGCGGATGAACTTTCGACAGTCGCGGCTGCGATGGACCTTTCCGCGTATCTCGCCACCTGCTCAAAACAGGTCGACCGCGCGCTCGACCGATTTTTGCCCAAGGAAAACACCCGGCCTGCAACCATTCACCGGGCGATGCGCTATAGCCTTTTCGCGGGCGGCAAACGCCTCCGCCCGATCCTCTGTCTCGCCACCGCGGAAGCCTGCGGCGGAACAACGGCTGCCGCCATGCCACTCGCGTGCGCGATGGAGTGCATTCACACCTACTCGCTCATCCATGACGACCTCCCGAGCATGGACAACGACGATTTCCGCCGCGGCCGGCCCACCTGTCACAAGGTCTTCGGCGACGGGATCGCAGTGCTCGCGGGCGATGCGCTGCTGACAGTGGCGTTCGAGATTGCGGCCGCCGCGCGATCGCCGCGCCGCTACGATTTGCGGCAGATCATCCGCGAAATCGCGGTCGCGGCCGGCAGCCGGAAACTGATCGCCGGCCAGGTCGCCGATCTCGAGGCGGAAGGGAAGCCAGTCACGCGCGCCGGGCTGCGTTACATTCACGCAAACAAGACGGCTGCGATGCTGATCGCATCGGTCCGGCTGGGTGCGATGAGCGCGAACGCCTCCGACCGGCGGCTAAAAGCCATGACGGAATTCGGCGCCTCGCTCGGCCTCGCCTTCCAGGTGATCGACGACATTCTCGACGTGACCCAAACCTCCGAGAAGCTGGGCAAGAGTGCCGGCAAGGATGTGGCGGCGAAAAAGGCGACTTATCCGGCGGTCATCGGGCTCGAGAAATCGCGCCGCGAAGCGCAGCGTCTCACCAGACGCGCCCACGCTTCGATCGCCCCGTTCGGTGCCAAAGCGGATCGCCTCCACGCGCTCGCCAACTACCTGCTCGACCGAGACTATTAGGGCGTAGCGACCGCTCGCGAGGGGACCCAAACCTGCACGTTCCACAGGAGGGTGCCTACAATGCGAGATTCGGATCGATCTCAGCCGTCACATCCGACACGGCGCCGGCTTCATAGCGCAACCCCGCCGCAAACGCGATCATCGCCGCGTTGTCGGTGCAGAGCGCGCGCGGCGCCGGGATGAAGTTGAGTCTCGCGGCGACACACGCGATCTCCATCCGCTCGCGCAACGCGCAATTGCAGCTCACGCCGCCGCTCAAGGTCACAAGCTGCGCGCCACAGGCCTGCGCGGCCCGAATCGTTTTCTTCACCAGCACCTCGACGACCGCCGCCTGGAAGGACGCGCTGATGTCATCGATCAGCTGCCGCTCTTGCGCTTCCGGCGGCGGGAGTTTCGCAATCAAGTAACGCACTGCCGTTTTCAATCCGCTGAAGCTGAAGTTGTGATCGCGGGAATCGAGCATGCTGCGCGGCAGCTCGAACCGCTTTGGATCGCCCGTGCGCGCGCGCCGCTCGATCTCCGGCCCGCCCGGATATCCAAGCCCGAGCATCTTCGCCACCTTGTCGAACGCTTCGCCCGCCGCGTCATCGACCGTACGGCCGAGGATGCGGTAGGCGCGAACGCCGCGCACCTCCACGAGGAGAGTATGCCCGCCGCTCACCACCAGCGAGACGTTCGGCCGCACGCCAGCCGCATTTTCGAAAAAGGGCGAGAGCAAATGGCCTTCAAGATGGTTGATCGCGAGGTACGGCTTCCGCTGCCCGAGCGCCAGCCCCTTCGCGATCGAAGCGCCGATCATCAACGAAGTCGCCAGGCCAGGCCCGCTGGTGGCGGCGAACGCGTCCACCTCGCCGATCGTGATCCCGGCCGTGGCGAGCGTTCCCGCCAGCAGACGCGGCGCATGCAGCAAATGGCTGCGAGAAGCCACCTCCGGCACCACCCCGCCATACGGCTGATGCGCGGCCATCTGCGATGCCACTTCGCTCGCCAGCAATTCGCGCCCGCGCATGATCGCCACCGCGGTTTCGTCGCACGAAGTCTCCAGCGCGAGGAGAATGGAAGGGGCGCCAGTTTTCAACTTGCGCGCAATCTAGATCGCAAGTTGAGAACTTGCGCGACGCTACTTCTTGACCGCGTCGACTTTCGGCGACGCTTCCTGCGCGTAGATCATCACGCCTTTGAGCGCATCGATCGCCCGCATCATCTGCGGATCCTTCGTCCGGATCAGCTCCTTCTCGTCCTCTGGCTTCAGGTTCTCGCTGCTCCGGGCGACGAAGAGCGCGCGCTCCTGCTCGACGCTCAGCGGCACGCGGATGTTTGGCGCCACGCCCTGCGCATGGATCACCTGTTTGCTCGGCGTGTAGTATTTCGCCGTCGTAAAACGCAAGGCCGAGCCATCGGGCAGCTGCATCACGTTTTGGACCGAGCCTTTGCCGAACGTGGTTTCGCCCACCAGAATGGCGCGCTTCAAATCCTTCAGCGCGCCCGCCACGATCTCGGCTCCGCTCGCGCTGCCTTCATTCACGAGCACCGTCATCGGAAAACGCGGCCGCTGTTTCGCCGCGCCGGAAGTGGCGTAATCGCTCTGCTGCGATGGCACCCGCCCCTGGGTGGAAACCACCGTCGTGTTCGGCGGCAGAAATTGCGCGCAGACATCGACGGCGCTGTTCAGCAGGCCGCCCGGATTATTGCGCAGATCGAGCACGAGCGCCTGCATCCCCTGCTTCTGCAATTCATCGAGCGCTTTCTCGAGCTCGGCGGCGGTGGGTTCGTTAAACTGAATCAGCCGGACATACCCGATTTTGAACGGCCCGGCAGAGTTCGGGATCAAGCAACCGCGCGCCCTTGACGCTCTGCACTTTGATCTCGGCGCGCTCCAGCACGTAATCCTTGATCTCCTTGGTCGTGGGACGGAGGACGGTCAGCGTCACCTTTTGGCCAGGCACGCCGCGCAGCACGTTGACCGCATCCTGCAGCTCCATTTTTTCGGTCGAGTTGCCGTTAATCCGCAGAATCTGGTCGCCGGACAGGATGCCCGCCTTCGCCGCAGGCGTATCTTCCATCGGCGTGATCACCGTCAGCAGGCCGCTTTTAACCGAGACTTCGATGCCGAGCCCGTTGAATCGGCTGCGGGTGTCGTCCTGCATGTCCTTGAAGTCCTCCGGCTCCATGAACTGGCTGTGCGGATCGAGCGACGCGAGCATGCCTTTCATCGCAGCGTAAATCAGGTCGTGATAGCTCGTCTTCTTGCTATCGACGTAATCCTGCCGGATGAGCTGGACGGCGCGTGCGAAAACCGAAATCTGGGCGTAACCGGTCTCCTCTTCACCCGCGGCGCGGGCGGAATAAAGGTGGAAGCCGATCAGAACGTTCACGAACAGCAAGGATGCGATCGTGCTGAGCAGAAGGCGGCGCTTCATCGCTGGTCGTAGTTCAAGCTGGGATGCGAGCATCGCTCACTCCGAAAATTTTGGCAATGCGCAAAGCGCGGGTAAGCTTTCCGCCCCTTGTACGCAATGAAACTCCTGCGCCTCCTCTTCGTCGCGGCCATCTCGCTCGTCTGTCTCCCCTCCTACGCCGCCGAGTCGAAGGAGGACGCTGACTTCCAGAAGGTCACGGAAGAGTACATCAAGGGCTGGCTCGGCGCGCACCCGATCAGCGCCACTTCCCTCGGCTTCCACGAATACGACGGCCGGATCAACGATTTCACCCGCCTCTCGATCGACGCCGAGCTCTCGCGACTGCGGCGGTTCGATGAGCGCCTGAAGCGCTTCGACCAGGCGAAGCTGAACACGCGCAACGCGCTCGAGGTGCGCGTGCTTCAGGCCGCCATCCGGCGCGACCTCTTCAATCTCGTCGAGATGGGGGCCTTCGAGCGGAACCCGATGACCTACGCGCAGGCGCTCGACGTCAGCCCCTACATCAAGCGCAACTTCAGCCCGCTCGAAGATCGCGCTTCGCAGCATCATCATGATCGAGAATCAGGCGCCGAACATCATTATCGCCGCCAAGATTAATCTCGGGCCGATCCTCCCGCAGCCCTACGTCGAACTCGCGATCCAGATCGCGCGCGGCAACGCGGAATTCCTGAAAAAGGAGCTCGCCGATGCAGTCAAGGGCGTGAAAGACGAGCGGCTCCTCGCCGCGTTCCAACTTTCGAACCGCAAGGCGACGACGGCGTTGACCGATTTCGCGAACTGGCTGGAGAAAGAGAAACTCCCCAAAGCCACGGCCGAATGGGCGCTGGGCGAGGAAAAATATCGCCGCCTCCTCGCCACCACCGAGCTCGTCGATTTGCAGCCGACGGAGGTGGTGGAGATCGGACTGGCGGAGCTGAAGCGCGAGCAAGAGGCGTTCGCCGAAGCCGGGCGAATTATCGATCCCGGCAAGCCGCCGATCGAGGTCTTCAAGGAAATCCAGAAAGAGCATCCAACCCCCGAGACACTGCTCTCCGACACCGCCAAGAACCTTGAGGCGATCCGGAAATTCATGCTCGACAAGGAGATCGTCAGCATGCCGTCAAAAACGCGCGCAGAGGTGAAGGAGACACCGCAGTTTGCCCGCGCCACTTCCTTTGCCTCGATGGACACGCCGGGACCGTTCGAAAAAAAGGCGACGGAAGCCTATTACTACGTCACCCCGACGGAAAAGGACTGGCCGGACCAGCAGAAGGAGGAGTGGCTCACGGCGTTCAATTACTTCACGACCGACGTAGTCTCGATCCACGAGGTCTATCCCGGCCACTACACGCAATTCCTGCACCTGAACGCCTCCGACGCTTCCAAGGCCGCGAAAATTTTCCGCAGCTACGCCTTCGTGGAAGGCTGGGCGCATTACACCGAGAAGATGATGCTCGATGAGGGTTTCGGACAAAGCACCAGCGCCACGCCGACGGAGGAGGAAGTGAAGCGCGCCGCCAAATATCGGATGGCGCAATCCGACGAATCGCTCCTGCGTCTCTGCCGGCTGGTAGTCTCGATCAAGATGCACACGCAGGGCATGAGCATCGAGGACGGGACGCGCTTCTTCATGGAGAACTGCCACTACGAGGAGAAGCCTTCGCGCGCCGAGGCGATGCGCGGCTCCTTTGATCCCGGCTATCTCAACTACACCCTGGGCAAGCTGCAGATCTTGAAACTGCGCGAAGATTACAAGGCGCAGGAAGGCGACAAGTTCTCGCTCAAGAAGTTCCACGACGAAATGCTGAAGCACGGCGCGCCGCCGATTCGCCTGCTCCGTGAGATCATGCTCAAGGACAAGGCCACGTGGGCCCAGGTGCTGTAGTCGCGCGCCAGTTCGCGCTTTAGCCGGGGTCGCAGACTCCGCGCCGTCAATCGCCCGCTCGCAGCTCGCGCGGTGTCACCATCAGAAACAGCTTCTCCGTTCCGCGCAACAGCATCATAGGCGACGCGACGCCGATCTCCGAGGCGACGAGCCGCTTGTGCAGATCGTCAATGGTCGCGATCGCGTGGCCTTTGAAGCCGACGATGATGTCGCCCTTCTTCATTCCGGAGACGGCCGCCGGACTACCGGGCGCAATTTCCGCCACCTGCACGCCGCCGCTCGCCGGAAGCTTGTGAAAACGCACCACGCGCGGGTGCAGCGGCACATTCTGCCCGGCGATGCCGATCGAGCTTCGCCGGATAAGGCCGTCGCGCATCAGCCAGCCCGCGACCAGATGCGCCGTGTTGCTCGCGATCGCGAAACAGATGCCCTGCGCCGGTAGAATGACGGCGGTGTTCACGCCGATCACTTCGCCCGCACTGTTCACGAGCGGGCCGCCGGAGTTGCCCGGATTCAAAGCCGCATCCGTTTGAATAATGTCGTCCATCAACCGCCCGGAGTCGGCGCGCATCGAACGGCCCAGTGCGCTCACGATGCCAGACGTGACCGTTTGTTGAAACCCATACGGGCTGCCGATCGCGACCGCGATCTGCCCGACCCGAATGCCTGCCGAATCGGCCAGGCGGACGTGCTGCAGATCCGGCGCGTCGATCCGAATCACCCCCAGGTCCGTATCGGGATCCGTCCCGATCAGCTGTGCGCGATAGACCCTCGCGTCATGCAAGGTGACTTCGAGCTCCCGAGCCCCATGCACGACATGGCTGTTCGTGAGGATGAACCCATCCCGCGCGATGATGAATCCGGAGCCCCCGCCCGCTCCGCGTACTCCGCTCACGACGCGGATGTTCACTACGCTGGGCGCAACGCGATTTACAACTGCCGCGATGGTCCGCGAGTAGCTGTCGAGGAGCTGGCTGTCATCGGTCGTTACGGCCGGACCGGGCAGCACACCGGAGTCGCCAGTGACGGACGCGAGGCTGAACTCCGGCAGCAAGCCGGTGTTCTTGGAATCTGAATCGAGGCACATGTGCATTGCTTGAGATTGGTTGTCCCTAATCTCACGCGCCCGACGCCAACTGCCAAATCACCGCCTCTATCGACCTCCTCTACTCGTCGTCGTCCGGCGCGAGCAGTTCGGGCAGGAGCGGCTGCGGATTCGAGGGCAGCGCCTCCACTTTGTTCAACTGCTTTTCAATCGATCGCGATTTTCGCGTCACGTCGTCGATCTGATTCGAAGCCTGATCGAGCTTCTTCCTCACCGCGTCGAGCAGCTGACCGAACTTCCCGAAATCGTTCTTCACCGCCGCGAGCAAATTCCAAACTTCGCTCGAGCGCTTCTGGACCGTGAGGGTGCGGAAGCCCATTTGCAGACTGTTCAAGAGCGCGGCCAGCGTGGTCGGTCCGGCAAAAATCACCCGGCAATCCCGCTGCACCTGCTCGACCAGGCCCACGCGCCGAATCGCCTCCGCGTAGAGTCCCTCCGTCGGGAGAAACATGAGCGCGAAGTCGGTCGTCTTCGGCGGGTTCAAATACTTGCCACAAATGTCGCGCGCGTTCTTCTTCAAGGCGGTTTCCAGGTTCTTCATCGCCCCCTCCACCGCGAGCGCGTCCGCGCCTTCCTGCGCCGCCATTAAACGATGAAAATCCTCCACCGGAAACTTGGCATCGATCGGGAGCCAGACGGGCATGCCATTCTCATCGCCCGGCAGGCGGACAGCGAAATCCACCATCTCGCCGCTGTCCTCGCGCGTCCGCACGTTGCGCGCGAATTGCTCGGGCGTAAGCATCTGCTCGAGGAGTGCGCCAAGTTGCACCTCCCCCCAACCGCCACGCGTTTTCACATTCGTCAGCACGCGCTGCAACCCGCCGACATCGCTCGCCAGTTGCTGCATCGAGCCGAGCCCTTTGTGCACCTGTTCGAGCCGATCGCTCACGAGTTTGAACGATTCACCGAGCCGGCGCTCCAGCGTGCCCTGCAACTTTTCGTCCACCGTCGCGCGCATCTTCTCGAGCTGTTGCGTGTTCTCCTCGCGCAACTCCTTCAGCCGCGCATCGACGTTATCCGTCAGCCGGCGCGCCTGGCTGGTCACTTGATCGAGTTGATCGCGCAGCATGCCGCTGATTTCGGTGAGCGACTTCAAGGCCGTCTCGCTTTGATTCTTCAACGCGCCGCCGAGTTCCTCGCGTTGCGCTTTGGCCGCGCCCGCCGCTTCCTCGCGATTACGCGAAAATTCATCGCGTAGGACGCGGGCCTCGCGTTCCTGTTCGTCCTGCAGTCCTTCCAGGCGCTGCAACACCTCCACCGCCGCCGAGCGATCGCCGCGCAAGAGCAGGAACGCGATCGCCACCACCACGGCGCCGGCCAGGAGGCCCAGAGCAGCGGCGAGAAGTGGATCCACTCCACGCGATTACTTGAACCAGCGGGGAATTCAAGCGGAGCGCCCGTCACCAGCTTAGGCGCACTCCGGCGTAGGCCCCGCGACCGAGCGCCGGGAATCCGAAAACCTCCGCGTACTTCTCGTCGAACAGATTGTTGATCCGGCCGAACACGGTCACGTGGCGGTTCACTTCGTATTCCGCCGCGAGATTCACCCAGGCGTAATCTTCGATATCGAAATTCGGCCCACCGAAGCTGAGTTCTTCACGCGCGTTCACGAACTTCGCTTCCGCGGTGGTGCGCAATTTTCCGAACCAGAGGTAAGTCCCGGAAACATACGCTTCGTTCCGCGGCCGGCGGGGCAAGCGCGCGCCCTGCGGTTGGCTGACATCCTCTTCGGATGTCTTCTCAGCGTCGAGATAGGTGTAGGTGGCGGTGAAGACGAGGTCGGGCAGCGGGCGCACCTGCAACTCCGCCTCCACCCCCTGCGTGCGGGCGGCGCCAAGATTCAGGGTTTCAAACAATCCATTAAAGCCGATTACATTCGAGAGCCGGTTGTGGAAGTAAGTCGCGCCGAGCTGCACCCGCCCCTGCCAGAACCGCTGTTCGATCCCAATGTCGAACCCCCGGTTCCGCTCCGGCTCGAGGCCGAAGTTCATGCCGAAGATCTTGTCCTGGCTGCTCGGCGGGCTGAACCCGGTCGCGATACTGGAGTGCAATGTCGTATCGGTCCGCGCGATCAGGTAGCTACCGGCGAAACGGTAGGTCCAGATGTCGCCGAATTGGTTGAAGGAATCGAAGCGCCCGCCGGCCACGAGATTCAACCCGCTCACCGGCGTGATGCTCGCCTGCAGAAAACCGGAGGCCTGTTCCGTCTCGTCGCTGATAAAGGTCGGCTGCGGGAAGCCTGGGAATTGCAAGATGAATGGCCGCTCCTGCCCGGCATCGACGCGACTGTAAAACGCGCCGGTCGTAAGCGTGAGCCACGACGCCAGTTTCAGATTGTTCTGATAATCGAGCGTGAAGCGCTTAAACAAGGCGCGCGTCGGGCCGACGAAGCCGTCCTCATTCGGATCATTCACCTGCCGCTCGTGATCGTAGGCGACGATGAGTTGGTGACTCCACCAATCGACGGGCGTGAAGTCGATCCGGGGCGCAACGAGCCACCGCTCCGTCAGGAAATTGTCGAGCGGCTTCGGATCGAAGATCGAGTTCGGATTGCCGGTATCGGCCAGCGAATACGCAAACAAAGTCCCGATTCGCAGCCGCTCATGCGGCGACCAGCCGACATTCGCGATGCCGTTCTCCAGCCGATACTGGTTGTTGGGGCGGTCATTATCCGTCGTCAGCCCGCTCATACCCACCGAGTAGTCGAATTGTTTCCAGCTTCCCTCGCTCGCCAAGGAGCCGCGGAAAGTGCCAAACGATCCGCCTTCGGCCGTAACAGTACCCGGTCGGCGGACCGTTCCCGCGTCTCGTGAAAATCTGGACCACGCCCGCCAGGGCGCGGGGCCCGTACAACGTGCTTTGCGGCCCGCGCACCACTTCGATGCGATCGATGTTGTCGATCGTCAGATCGGCAAAGTTGAAGAGCCCGGCGAGCCCCTGATTGATGGGAATGCCATCGAGCAACACCTGCGTGTGCTCGCTCCGGAGTCCGCGCGTAAACACCGAGGTCAGCTGACCCGGCGCGCCCGTTTGCGTGACGTCAACCCCCGGCACTTCGCGCAACGCATCCGCCACGCGGCGCACTTGCCGCCACTCCATCTCCTCCGCCGTGACAACCGTCACGCTCGCCGGCGATTGATCCTCCCGAATCGGCAGCCGTGTTGCCGTGACGACGATCTCCTCGCCGGACGTTTCCTCCGTCTTCACTTCGTCGTCGCGCTGCGTCGACGTCGCCGCGTCCTGCGCGCGACTCATGACCGGCGCGGCCGCCAATCCAACAACCACAATCTGACTCAACCACCGTGAGCATTTCCGCATTTTCGTCTCCTCCAATTATTGAGAGGGGACGAACCGCTCATGTCCAAAGACAGGCGGCAGCCCGCAACTCTCATTCTTCTTTTTTGCGAAGAAGTTTTGTCGAGCCGTCTGCACACGCAGCGGCCCGAATGAGGTGGAGCGGGCAAATATTCTGGCTCCTGGCTTCCGGTCCGAATGCTTCGGACGCACCTTCTCCCCGCCTTCACCGTCCCGCATGCTCGGGACGATTGGCTCATGGGAAGTCGTATCCAGTTACAGCAGCGCAACTGCTCCCGAATGTTCACGGGATTTCTCGCGCCGATCCACTAGTCAAACTCGCAAAGAACTGCCGCCAGAAGTAGCGGCTTGCGCTCGCCGCCTCAACATTTATTTAGTGGGCACAACCCGTCTGCCCTCTGCCGCTTGTCATGTTGAGCGCAGCGAAACATCCCTGACCGTTTCACATTTCTGTGCGCGGAAATAGTCAGAGATTCCTTCGCTCCGCTCAGGATGGCAGAGTACAGAGGCGCGTCGAACCCTGCCTCACCTTGGCCATCTCACCTTCCCCCTTCAATCTCCTCGTCACCGGGGGTGCCGGGTTTATCGGCTCCAATCTCACGCTCGCCTTGCAGGAGAAATTCCCACAGGCCCGGCTGACCGTGATCGACGACTTCCGCTCCGGCGATTTCAAAAACCTCGCCGGTTACCGCGGAGATTTCATCGCCCAGGATCTCGCCTCGTTCGATTGGGAACGGCAGTTCGGCGACGAGGAATTTGACGGCATTTTCCACATGGCGTCGATCACCGACACGACCGATCACAATCAACTCCGGCAAACACACGACAACGTGGAGAGCTTTCGCCGTCTCCTCGCTTTCGCGCGACGGAACAAGACCCGCGTCGTCTATGCGTCATCGGCGGCGACCTACGGAAACGCCACCGGCGCGAGCCACGAAAGCAGTGGCGTGGCGCCGGCGAACGTCTACGCCTTTTCCAAGGCGATCATGGATAACATCGCGCGCCGCACCGCCGGCTGTGATGAGAACTGGATCATCGTCGGGCTGCGTTTCTTCAACGTTTACGGCCCGCGCGAGGCGCACAAGGGCGTGCCCGCGAGCATGATCTACCACCTGTCCCGCCAAATAACCGCTGGGCAACGCCCGCGCATCTTCAAGCACGGCGAGCAGCAGCGCGATTTCGTATACGTCAAGGACATCGTGGAGGGCTGCCTCCGCGGCTTCGAAGCCGGGCAAAGCGGCATATACAATCTCGGCTCCGGTGAGGCGCGCTCCTTCAACGAGCTGGTGCAGATCCTGAACCGAACTTTAGGCACGAATTTCGAGCCGGATTACATCGAGAACCCGCACGCGCACTACCAGAATTTCACGCAGGCCGACCTGACGAGCGCCCGCGAGCAGCTGCGCTACGAACCGCGTTATCGACTCGAAGAGGGCGTTGCCGACTACATGAGTTGGCTTTGTCCCGCCTGACCAAAGTTCTTCAAGCAATGAAAGCCAAACGACGCTCAAAAAGCCCGGAAGAGGTCAACGCCGCGCTCGCGGCAACAAAAGGTCCGATCTCGAAATTCATCGCGCGGAACTATCGCCATTTCAACGCAGCCGCGTTGCTCGACGCCGCCAAGGGGTATGAGACACACCTCGCCGCCGGCGGCAAAATGCTGATGACGCTCGCGGGCGCGATGTCGACGGCCGAGCTCGGCATTTCGCTGGCGGAGATGATCCGTCGCGACAAGGTGCACCTGATCGTCTGTACCGGCGCGAACCTCGAGGAGGATATTTTCAATCTCGTTGCGCACGATCACTACGAGCGGGTGCCGCACTACCGGCAGCTCACGCCGGGGGACGAGCAACAACTTCTTCACCGGCACATGAATCGCGTGACCGACACGTGCATCCCGGAGATGGAGGCGATGCGGCGGATCGAGAAGGCGGTGCTGGAAGAGTGGATCGCGGCCGACCGCGCCGGAGAACATTATTTCCCGCATGAATTCATGTACAAGGTTCTTCGCAGCGGTAAGCTGAAGAAGAGCTATCAGATCGATCCGAAGCATTCCTGGCTGCTGGCGGCCTGCGAAAAGAATCTGCCGATCGTCGTGCCGGGCTGGGAGGATGCGACGCTGGGCAACATGTATGCGGCCGCCGTGATCCGCGGCGACGTGAAGAATGTGCACACCGTGCGCACGGGCATCGAATACATGACCTGGCTCGCGGACTACTACACGAAGAACGCGAAGAAGCTGCGCAACCGGGAGGGCTCAATCGGTTTCTTCCAAATCGGCGGCGGCATTGCCGGCGATTTCCCGATCTGCGTCGTCCCGATGCTGCACCAGGATCTCGAGCGCACCGCGGTGCCGCTGTGGGGCTATTTCTGCCAAATCAGCGATTCGACGACCAGCTACGGCAGCTACTCCGGCGCCGTGCCGAACGAGAAAATCACCTGGGGCAAGCTCGCGGCCTCCACTCCAAAGTTCGTGGTCGAAAGTGATGCCACGATTTGCGCGCCTTTGATCTTCGCCTGGGTGCTGGGGCAGTAAGAAACGCGGCCAGCGACGCGCTTAGCCTTCCCAGAAAAATTTAGTCGGTCGCTCGATTTCCGGCGGCAGACTTTTGTGCACTGGACAGTTGAGTGCCGTTCTTTCGAGCAAGGCACGATGCGGCGTTTCCGGGGGAAGAGGAAAGTGGACCTCGGATGGGAGGCCCACGATGCGCCGCGGCGCGTCTTTGGACATTTCTTTGCTTACGGTCACGGTCATGCCTTTAAGATCGACACCATGCTCGCTCGCGACAATGCCGACGGTCGTAGCCATGCAGGTCCCGAGAGCGGTCGCGACCAGGTCGGTAGGTGAAAAAGCTTCTCCCCTCCCCTTGTTGTCGAGCGGGGCGTCGGTTGCGATTTCAGTCTGCGATGGCCCGTGAGTGGCGGCACAATGCAAGTCGCCCGTGTAGCGAATGGAGATCTTGACCATGCCGCAGTATGCGGCGCACCCGCCACCCTGTCACGCCGCGTTGGGAGACGCGGCCTACATCACTTCGCGGCGTCGCGCAGCGCCTTCACGTGGTCGTGCGCCGATTTCACGGCGGTGTATTGCCGCGAGACGATATCGGCGACCGGCTCGGGCAGGTGGATTGCCATCGCGCGCTTGTATTCCGCCAGGGCCGAATCCTCGCCCCGCTCGCATTCGGCCAGAATCGCGTGGTCGCTGTGGCTGGTGATGGCCGACTTGAGATGAATCCAGGCGCGGTGCAGCGTGCCCGCCGTACTGCTCGCGTTCTCCGGATCGTGCTCGCCCATGTGAATGGCGTTGCTTTGCAGCTCGCCGGCGAAGTGCGAACGCTGCAGGGAATATTCCGAGAGCTGCATTTTCAGCTGGTGATCCCTGACGGCTTCGGAAGCTTCGCGGAAACCGGCCTGGCCATCCTTCAAAGTTTCGATCAGGCGGTTGATCGCAGAAAGCGTCTCTTTGGTGTGACTCATATCCGGTCAATCGCGCCAGGGTGGAACGGCGCGCCCCTTCTCTCGACGACCTACGGCGGTGCAGTCGCCATTGCAATTGCAAAGGAACGGCGTGTAGACTCGCCTCATGCTTACGAGCCAACGAATCATCGATGCCATTAACGAACAGATCGGCTGTGAGTTCAGCGCGATGCTGCAATACGTAGCCATCGCCGCGCATTTCGACAGCGAGACGCTGCCCGAGCTCTCCGCCCATTTTCTCCGCCAGGCGGATGAAGAAAAGGAACACGCCATGCGTTTCGTCCAGTTCGTCAGCGACACGGGCGCGCGAGTGAAGATCCCGGCGATCGCGGCCCCGCGGGCGGAATTTTCCGATGCGGCGGATGCGGTCCGGCTCTCGCTCGAGCAAGAGAAACAGGTGACGGGGCAGATCAATCAGCTCGTCCACATGGCGAAAGAGGAGAGCGATTACACGACCGATAATTTCCTGCAGTGGTTCGTGCAGGAGCAGCTCGAGGAAGTGGCATCGATGGAGGATTTGCTTTCGATCGTGCAGCGCGCGGGCGAGGGAAATCTCCTCTTGGTGGAAGAATACCTGGCCCGGAAACGCGGCAGCAGCGCGGCCGGAGCAGGCGCGAAAACCTAGCCCCGCGCGGCGAAACGGCGACGGGCGCCCCTGCAGGACGCTTGTCGCACGGGCACGGCGCCTGATACTCTCCGCCCGCCATGTTTAGATCGCTGATGGAGACGGAGCGAGCGGCCGCGACTGCGGTCCTCTTCCTCGCCGTCTTCTTCGGCACGCTGGCGATCGGCCGGGTGTTGAAACGGCGCGCAGGCGTGCGGCTTGGGGTCTTTTACCGGCTCTTCTGCCTGGCGCTGGCGTTTTACGCCGCGCTCTCTTTCTACGGCGTAGAGGCGACGTGGCGCGGCCATCTCGGCGCGGCCGTGGTGCTCCTGAGCAGTGCGCTCACGGTGGCGTTGATCGATCGCTACCTCTTTGATTATTTCTACGAGACGCGCCGCCAGGTGGTGATTCCGCGGCTGCTGCGCGAGTTTACCGCCGCGCTCGTGGTGATCGTGGCGCTGCTCCTCGTGCTCATCGGCTACCGCGCGCAATCGCAGCTGACGGGGCTGCTCGCCGGCTCAGGGGTGGTCGCGATCATCCTCGGTTTCGGGATGCAGAACTTCCTCAGCACGCTGGTGGCGGGCGCGGAATTGCAGATCGGCAAGCCCTACAAGCTCGGCGATTGGCTGAAAATCGGCGACCACATCGGGCAGGTGGTGGAGATCAACTGGGCCGATACCCGGTTGCGGACCAACGACGCAGTCTCGATCCAGATTCCAAACAACAAGATCGTCGAGGACACGATCATCAATCTCAGTTTCCCCACCACGCTGCACGCAATGCGCCTGAGCGTGGGCGCGGATTACACCGTCCCGCCAAATCGCGTGAAGGATGCGTTGCGCCGGGCCGCCTCGCACGCCGAAGGCATCGTCCTGGACCCAGAGCCGAAGGCCTACCTGAAGGAATTCGGTGACTCGGCCATCCTCTACGAGATCAAGTTCTGGATGAACAGCCACGCCACCTATACGGACCTTTGCGACGCGATTCGCACGAACATCTGGTATGAGTTCCGCCGTCAAAAAATCAGCATCCCCTTCCCGATCAGGACTCTGCAGTTGGATCGCAAGGGGGTGAAGAAGGAGGCCCAGGAAACAGCGCCGGCCCATGTCCTCCTGCGGAAGGAGCCGCTCTTCTCGTGCCTCTCCGACGCGCAACTCGACATGCTTTTGAAAGGTTCCGAGGTGAACCATTTCGGCCGGGGCGAGGCGGTCATCGAGGAGGGAACGGAGGGTGACTCGATGTTTATCCTGCTCCGCGGATCCGCGCAGGTCTCGGTGACCAGGCATGACGCGCCGATTCGCGTCGGGGTGCTGCGGCAGGGAGACTGCTTCGGCGAAATGTCCCTTCTGACCGGCGAACCTCGCACCGCCACCGTGCGGGCGGAGAAAGACTGCGAGGTGATCGAGATCAGCAAACCGGTCATGGGCGAACTGCTTCGCACCTCCCCGCAGTGCCTGCAGCAGCTTAGCGGGCTCCTGGCGCGGCGGAAACTCGAGACCGAAGGATTGCTGCGCGAGGCCGTGCTGCCGGAAACCAGCGCCCAAAGACAGCGAGAGTACACTGCGTCCTTTATTTCGCGGCTGCGGTCGTTCTTCGACGTCTAGTTCTTCATTCCAAGCTCGCCCAGCCGGGGCGGTCAAGCGGCCGCAAACGGCTAACGACTGGCGGCGGAGTTCACCTTGCGGCACAGGTAAAACTCCCTACAGTCCTGCACTTTCAATCCGACCTGCTTATGACCTTCTTCGCTGCTTCCATCCTCGACTTCGGCGTCACGCTTTCCATGCTGTGCGCCGCGGCCGGCCTGGTTTTCGCCTTTTTCCTGATCAAGGCAATCATCAGTCGCTCCCCGGGGAACGAACGGATGCGCGAGATCGCGGGCGCGGTGGAAGAAGGTGCGAAAGCCTATCTGCGCCGCCAGGTGGTCACGATCAGTGCAATCGCTGGGGTGCTTTTCCTCCTGCTTTTCTTCACCAAGGGCGGAGGCCCGGCGACCGCGATTGGCTTCCTCATCGGGGCGGCCTGCTCCCTCGCCGCCGGCTACATCGGCATGCGCATCGCCGTCCTCGCGAACGTCCGCACAGCTCAGGCGGCCAGCAGTTCCCGCACGGCGGCCCTGCGCGTCGCTTTCAATGGTGGCGCCGTCACCGGCCTGCTGGTGGTGGGCCTCGCGCTCTTGTCGGTCGGAATCTTCTACACCCTGGCGGGCAAATACATTGGACATGAAGGCGCCATCCGCAGCCTGGTCGGCGTGGCCTTGGGGGCCAGCCTCATCAGTGTTTTCGCGCGACTCGGGGGCGGCATCTACACGAAGGCCGCGGACGTGGGCGCCGATCTCGTCGGCAAGATCGAGAGCCGGGCTCGACGAAGACGATCCACGCAATCCGGCCACGATCGCCGACAACGTGGGTGATAACGTCGGCGATTGCGCCGGCATGGCGGCCGACGTGTTCGAGACCTACGCGGTCAGTTTGATCGGCGCGATTTTGATCGGAGCACTGACGATCGCGAACGATCCGGCCGCGATCGTTTATCCATTCGTGCTCGGCGGAATCTCGGTCCTCGGCGCAATCATCGGGATCGTCTTCGTAAACATCACCGGTTTGAAGCCAGCCACCGCCCTGATGGGCGCAGTCGGCGCGAGTGCGGTCGTCTCGGCGGTGCTGTTCTGGCCCGCCACGCACATGATGTTTCCAAACGGGGTCGTGGCCGGCGGCATCGCTCGCTCCACCAACGCGCTCTACTTCGCCTCGGTCGTAGGGCTGGTGCTGACCGGACTGGTGGTATTGATTACCAACTACTACACCTCCACCGCGTATCGGCCGGTCCGGAAAATTGCGAAGGCCTCCGAAACCGGCCACGCCACCAATATCATTGCCGGTCTCGCGATCGGGCAGCACTCCACCGCTCTGCCGGTCGTGTTCATCGGTCTTTCGATTCTCACCAGCTACCACTTCGCCGGCCTTTACGGGATCGCGATTGCCGTCATGAGCATGCTCTCGATGGCCGGCATCATTATCTCGCTCGATGCGTTCGGGCCCATCACAGACAACGCCGGCGGCATCGCCGTGATGAGCGATCTGCCGAAGGAAGTGCGTAACACCACGGACGAGTTGGACGCCGTCGGCAACACGATGAAAGCGGTCACGAAAGGCTATGCCATCGCTTCCGCAGGACTAGCGGCACTGGTGCTCTTCGGCTCCTACGTGGAAGAGCTGAGGGCTCACTACGCCGCCAGCGGCCGCGCCTATTCTTTCGATTTCTCGCTTAACGATCCAAAGGTCATCATCGGCCTCTTCATCGGCGGGCTCCTGCCCTACATTTTCACCGCCTTCAGCATGGATGCGGTCGGCAAAGCCGCCGGCGCGGTGGTGCGCGAAGTTCGCCGCCAGCTGGCCGCCAAGCCCGGAATTCTCCGCGGCGAAGACAAACCGGATTACGGCGTCTGCGTGGACATTGTGACGAAAGCCGCCCTCCGCGAGATGATCATCCCGGCCTTGCTCCCGGTCGCGTTCGTCGTGGCGGTAGCGGCGACGCCGGGCCTGGGCCCGGTTGTTCTTGGCGGTCTGCTCGTCGGCACGATCGTGACCGGTTTATTCATGGCGATCGCGATGACCTCCAGCGGCGGTGCCTGGGACAACGCGAAAAAATACATCGAGGAGGGCAATCTCGGCGGCAAAGGCTCCTCCGCGCATGCGGCTTCCGTGACGGGCGACACCGTCGGCGATCCCTACAAAGATACCGCCGGCCCCGCTATCAACCCGATGATCAAGGTGGTGAACATCGTCGCCATCCTGATCATCCCGATATTCTTTTAGTCGCACGCGCAGTCGCGAGACTGCATGTTCCCGGATGGAAGAACCACGCGATTACAAACTCGTCGCGAGCAGTCCCGCGCCGCTCAAGAGGGAGCTGGCACTCCCGGATCCCGGGGCGACGCCGTTCAAGCTCGTCGTCGACCCGGAAATGCGGTTGAAGCTACGCCGCGCGTTGATCGAGCTGATCGATTATCACGACGAGGCGCTGGCGGAGAATTTCGCCGAAGGCAAACTGGAGCTCGAATCCTATAAAGAATACATCGAGCTCTTCGCGCGCAGCCTCAAGGAAACGATGGAGAGCCGCGAAGGCGTGGCGTATCTCCTGCGCGCCGCTGGGTTTGAAGTGCCGCCGAGGGAGATCAATCTCGAGCCTGAGCTCCGGTGGAAGCGGGGCGTGACCGGCGCGTTCGGCGCCACTCTCCTCTAGAGATCCCGCACGGCGTGAGTTCTTCCTCCGTGTTCTCATCCTCCGGAGTCGCGGAAAGCAGAAAGAAGACGCGCCATTTGAGCCAACCTTCCTCGTAGCACCCCCACGCCTTAAGTCGATGCACCTGGCCGCAGGGTGCTCACCCCAGTCGTCACCCAATCGTTGGTCCACCACCTGCTTTTACCGCTCCCACTGCATTCGGACTCGACACGTTGTCCGGCTTCGGATTGACATTCGCACGTAACCGACTGGCATCCACGCTCATGCCCAAAGTTTTACTGATCGAAGATGACGACGAAGCGCGCCGCGCCACCGGTGAGCTCTTCCGGCGCGAAAAATGGACCGTCTTCGAAGCGGGCGACGGCCAGGCCGGGATCAATCTCGCCCTGAAGCATCGCCCGGAAGTCATCCTCTGCGACCTGCTCATGCCGAAGGCGAACGGCTTTCAGGTTTGCCGCGCCATCCGCCAACAGCTGCCGCCCGCGAAAATCATCATCATTTCCGGCCGCGATTATGGCGTGGACCGCACGAGCGCGATCGAGGCGGGCGCGGATGATTACCTCGTCAAGCCAATCACCTGGGAGCTGCTCAGCACGACGATTGAGCGCATTCTGCCGCAAGCTTCGCGGCGTGTGCTACCGGTCGCAAATCTCGCGCAATTTCAAACCCCGGCCACGCGCGTGCGGCTCTGGGGAGTACGCGGTTCGATCCCGGTGCCCGGCCCCGGCACCGTCCGCTATGGCGGGAACACCACCTGCGTCGAGATTCGGGCCGACAACGAAATCATCATCCTCGACGGCGGCTCCGGCATCCGTCAGCTCGGCATCGAACTCGAGAAGGAATTCGGCGACCTCCCGATCAAACTCACCCTGCTGATCACACACACCCACTGGGACCACATCCAGGGGCTGCCGTTCTTTCTCCCCGCCTACAACCAGAAAAACCAAATCCGCGTCCTCGGCTACGAAGGCGCACGCGCCGGCCTCGCCGCCATCCTGGCCGGGCAGATGGAAACGCAGTTCTTTCCCGTGAGCATGCGCGATTTGCCCAGCAATATCGCGATCGAGGAACTGAAGGAGATGGAATTCTCCATCGGCAAAGTGCGGGTCTGCTCCCGTTTCGCCAATCATCCCGGCATTTGTGCGGGCTATCGCCTCTTCACCAGCGGCGGATCGATTGCGTTTTTTCCGGATAACGAACCCTACGATTTACTCAAGCTCCACCTCGCGGATCGCGACAAGACCAGCATCGACGAAGCACGCGTGTTTGCGCAGGCCGAACGGGCCAAGTTGGTCGAATTCCTCGAGGACACGGACGTGCTCCTGCTCGATGCGCAGTACACCGACGAGGAATACCAGGACCATATCGGCTGGGGTCACGGCGCGCTCAGCCGCGTCGTCTCACTCGCGCTCGCCGCCCACGTCAAGACACTCGTGCTTTTTCATCACGACCCGAGTCACGACGACGACAAGATCGACGAGATGCTGCAGGCGGCCCGCCTCCTGGTCGTGGAAAGTGGACAACCGCTCCAGGTCGACGCGGCCCGCGAGGGCGGCGAAATCTGGCTCGCGAAAAAATAGCAGTCGAAGGACTTCCTCCGGCGTACGCTCGCCGCATGATCAGCAACGGGGAGTTCACCGTCGGCACGAAGGGCCAGGGCACCTACGAAATCACTCGCGAGGTGGAGCAGATTGTGGCGCGCAGCGGCGCCGCTACCGGCCTCGTCTCGGTCTTCGTGCCGCATACCAGCTGCAGCCTGGTCATGATGGAAAATGCCGCGCCGGCCGCGCGCCGCGATCTCGAGAAGTTTTTCGATCTTCTCGTGCCTGAAAATGCGCCCTACTTCGAGCACACCGACGAAGGCGCGGACGACATGCCTTCCCACATTCGGATGGCACTGACGCGCACGAGCGAATCGATCCCGCTCCAGGCCGGACGGCTGCAGCTCGGCACGTGGCAGGGCATTTTCCTCTTCGAACATCGGCGGGCGGCACATCGACGCCGCATTATCGTGACGGTGGTCGGCGACGCCTAGTTGGCGATCGCATACAAGGCGTCGACCAGGCGCAATGACTTTTCGTTAGGGAGAAGGGACTGCTCCATCTGGTTCATCACATAGGCGAAGCTGATGCCGTTCTCAGGATCGGCGAAGGCGTGGCTGCCTCCGGCGCCCGGGTGGCCGAAAGCCGACTCCGCCACACCGAAAATCCTTCGCGGCGTCCCGGGCGGATCTTTCATGAAGCCGGCTGAGAATGCCGTCGGGATTTGGAAGACCGCGTCCATGCCGGACGCGAGCTTGGTGCTCATTTGCGCCATGGTCTCCGCGTGGAAAAATCGCCGTCCCTCCAGCGTGCCACCGTGCGCAAGCATGGCGTAGAACTTTGCCAACGAAGTCGCGCTGCCGATGCCCCCGAACGACACGATCGAGAGCGAGCGGCTGCTTGGAGAGTTCATTCCGCTGACGGCGTGCAGCCCAGCCGGTGAGGTAAACGTCTGGCGGGCCAGCGTGCCGGGCGTTGCCAGGTCATGGTAGAACTGCGCCGGCTCTGGCGTCTTGCCTGCTTTGGCGGCGTAAATCGTGGCGACGCGGCCCTGTTCGGAGGCGGGCAATCCAATCCAGATATCGAGCGCGAGCGGCTCGGCAAAGTGCTGCCGCCAGTACGCAGCAAGCGCCTGGCCGGCAAGACGGCGCACCAATTCATCCAGCAAGAATCCGAAAGTGCGCGCGTGATAACCGTGTCGTGTCCCCGGCGGCCAGAGAGGCGCCTGCCGTTCCAAGGCACGGATGATCGCCCCGTAGTCCGTGACCTCGACTCGCTCATCGAGCGCGCAAAGCCCGGCCTGATGGGAGAGCAACTGCGCCAAGGTGATCTCCTCTTTCCCTGCCTGCGCAAACTCGGGCCAGAACTCCGCCACCGCCCGATCGAGCCCGATTCCCCGCTCCTGCAAGACGTGCAGGAGACAAGCGCTACCGAGTCCCTTCGTCGCCGACCAAAACAAAACCAGCGTGTCGTCCTTCCAGAGGGTATCCCGGCGTGAGTCGCGAAAACCACCGTGCAGATCGAGCACCGGCTGACCGTGCTGCCAGATGGAAATCGCCGCGCCGAGTTCGCCCTGCGCGCGGAAGTTCTCCTCGAACAACGGCGCGAGACGGCTTCGCAGTTCGTCGCGATCCAGCAGCATGACGCTGGAGCGTAGCAGCCGGGCAACGCTTCCGCACCTCGCCGCGGCGACGGATTAAATCAGATCCTTGACGGCTTCCAGGTCTGGATCCTGTTTCGCGATCGCGCGAAAGCTGGCGTTCATCTTGAAGCTGATCTGCAGGTTCTCGTGCGCGCTGTGGAAATTCCCGAGGAGCGCCTCGTAGCATCCCATGTTGTAGTAGTAGACCGGCTCTTTCAGCAGCGCGACCGGCCCGGTGATCAAGAGCTTGCGCGCTTCCGCCGTTTTCCCGAGCTGGTGCAAACAGAAGCCGGCGTGGAGGAAACCGACGCCGCAGTCCGGAGCCACCCGGCAGAGCTTTTGGCTGATGCGCAGCGCCTGCACCCAGCGCTTCTTCCGCATGAAGTAATGGAGCCGGAGCTGCAGAACCTGCGGCCGGTTTTGCAGGCGAGGCGGGATGGCGTCGAGCTCCGCGAGCGACTCGCGGAACATCCCCAGCTCAGCGTAGCCGCAGGCGGCTTCCACATGCCGTTCGAAATCCACCCCTGATCGTAGAGCATGAGCCTTGCCAACCGGCGGCGCGACGTTGACTAAGTGAGGAGCGCCTCCAGTTCCCTCAGCCGACGGTCGAACAGACGCAGCGTGCTTTCGACCGGCGCCGCGCTCGTCATATCGACGCCGGCCGTTTGCAGCGTTTCGAGCGGAAATTTCGAGCCGCCCGAGCGGAGAAAGCTCGAGATACGCTTCGACGCTTCCACTGGCGCCGGCGAGCACCCGCTCCGCCAGCGCGACCGCGGCCGAAATGCCGGTCGCGTATTTGTAAACATAGAATGCGCTGTAGAAATGCGGGATGCGCAGGCATTCGAGATCGAGCTGCCGGGTCGAGCACCACGCCTCGCCGAAGTAGGTCGTGTAGCAGCTGCGCGGTATTCTGTCTTGAAGACCTCGAGCGTGAGCGCGTCGCCGCGCTCCTCGATCGCGTGAATGATCTTTTCGAACTCGGCAAACATCGTCTGCCGGAAAAGCGTCCCGCGGATGTCGTCGATCTGCCGGTTGATAATGTAGGCGCGCATCTTCGGGTCGTCCGGTCTGCTCGAGCAGATGATGCGTGAGCAGCTCTTCGTTAAACGTCGACGCCACCTCCGCGAGGAAGATCGGGTAATCGTAATCCTGATAGCGCTGCGCCTGCTGCGCGAACCAGGTGTGCATCGAGTGCCCCGCCTCATGCGCCAGCGTGTAGACATCGGAGAAGACATCCTCCTTGTAGTTCATCAGGATGTAGGGCGGTGCCCCGTAGCTGCCGCTCGAGAACGCGCCGCTCCGTTTCCCCTTCGTCTCGTAGCGATCGCACCAGCGCCCGCGCAGCCCGTCGCCCAGCGCGTTGACGTATTCCGGCCGAGCGGCGCGAGCGAGGCGAGCACCTTTTCGATCGCCTCGTCAAAGGAGACGTGCGTCTCGATCTCCGGCACGAGCGGCACGTAGGTGTCGTACTGGTGCAATTCCTCGAGACCGAGCACGCGCCGGCGCAGTTCGTAATAGCGGAAGAGCGGCGCCAGGTTCGCCCGCACGGATGTAATCAAACCGTCATAAACCGCCGACCGGCACGTCATCGCGGAAGAGCGAGGCCTCCAGCGCGGACGGATAATTGCGCGCGCGGGCGCGGAAGACATCCGCTTTCACGGAGTAGGCGAGCGACGCCGCGAGCGTAAACTGGTGATCCTGGAATTCGGTCGTGAAACTGATGAAAAGCGCGTTTGCGCAGCCCGTGATCGCGCTTCACCAGAAACGCGCTGTAGGAGCTTTGCGTCAGCGGACGCTCCTCGCCCTCGCTGTCGAGGACGACGCCGAATTTCATGTCAACGTCGGTCAGCTGCGAGAAAACGTCGTCGTAGCCATCGAGCGCCGCGCTCCCGAGTGCGAGCAACCGCTCTTCCGGCTCGGAGAGGACGTGCGGCTTATGCCGGCGGATCTTGCGCAGCGTCGTGGCCCACGCAGTTAGCGCCGGATCGGCCAGAAATTCGCGCGAACCGCTCGTCGCTGATCGCCTGGATTTCCGGCACGAGAAACGCTGCTGCTTCGCCGATCTTCGTCAGCAAATTCTGCAGCTGCCCCATCCGGGTGAGGTATTCCGGACGCGCGCTGTCCTCGGCCAGCTGGAGCGAGGCGAAGTGAGCAGACGCGCTCGATTTTTTGATCGAGCGCCTTGTCGAACTCCAAACACTCCGCGAGCACCTCCGCGGATTCACCGAGGCGGCCCTTCCACTCGGTCACGCCGGGATACATTTGCGTGATCCACGCCACGTCCTCCTGCCACTTGTCGACATTGGCGAAGAGGTGCGTCAGATCCCATTTGTCGGAGTCGGGGAGGTCAGCGCGGGTGGGAGTCGTTGGCGTGTCGTTCATGGAGCGGAAGTGCGGAACGTCCAACGCTCAACGTCCAACGTCCAACGTTTCAATTGCAGAGCGGCGGCTCGCTTAGTCCGATTTTGGGACGTTCGACGTTGGACGTTTTGCCCTTCACTGAAACCCGCGTTCGCCCTCCTTGTGCAGGCGCGGGCCCTTGATCTCAATCGGTTCGGGCGCTTGCGTCGCTGGAATTCGCGGGCAGCGGTCGATCCACCGCTCCGCCTCCGGCGCCGCCCAGCCAACCGCATTTCGCAACACCTGCCGCACGATCGGGTGATGGTAGATCGGATAAACCTCGTGACCGGGACGGAAGTAGAAAATCTTGCCGTTGCCGCGCTTCCAGGTGCAGCCGGAGCGGAAGACTTCGCCGCCTTCGAACCATGAGATGAAGACCGTTTCGTCGGGCGTGGGAATGGCGAACGGCTCGCCGTACATTTCCGTGTTCGGGATTTCAAAATAACGGTCGATGCCGCGCGCGATCGGATGGCCAGGATTGCAAACCCAAAGCCGCTCTTTTTCGCCGGCTTCGCGCCAGGTGAGCGAGCAGGTGGTGCCCATCAGCCGCTTGAACGGTTTCGAAAAATGAGATGAATGCAGGGCGATGAAGCCCATCCCCTGCCAAACGCGGGCGAGCACCCGCTCGACCACACGGTCGTTGACTTTGGCGTGCGCCGCGTGTCCCCACCAAACCAGCACGTCGGTCTCGTCGAGCACCGCCTTCGTCAGCCCGTGCTGCGGTTCCTGCAACGTCGCCGTCCGCACGTCAAAATGACGCTTCTCGCCGATCGCCTCCGCGATCGTGGTATGCATCCCATCCGGATAGATGCTGCGGACGATCGCGTTTTCGCGTTCGTGGACGTTTTCACCCCAGACGGTGACGCGGAGCTTCCTCGGCATGGGCTGAAGAAACAATAATCGGCTCAAGAGCCAAGCGCGACTTCTCTCGCGCGCGCGGCAACGCCGGCCCGGCGATTCCGGTATTGTCGCAGGCCTACGCAGCAGTCATGCGCCGCCAAATCCCTACCGCGGCCACAACTCCGGCAAGGCTCAGGAGCACAAGCGTGCTCGGCTCCGGCACCACCGTCACCGTGAACGGCGCAGCAGGGATCGCCATGGTGTCACCATCAGTATCAGTAAGCACGGAGAAGCGGCCGCCGACGCCGGGCGTCGCTTGGGTGGTATTGCTGATTGTGTACACGCCCGGTTGCGCTGTCGGCAGCACTTGCAGCGTCAGGTGCGCGAGAAAGTAAGTGCCGCTCCCCACAGGCCCCCCGCCCTGGCCGAGGTCGCTCTGGAAACCAG
The DNA here is from genome assembly GCA_963844275.1 of uncultured Verrucomicrobiae bacterium. GTDB lineage: Bacteria > Verrucomicrobiota > Verrucomicrobiia > Chthoniobacterales > UBA10450 > JACCTI01. The sequence continues at coordinate 751,543 of CAWJNS010000010.1, read as the reverse complement.
TCAGCGGGCGGTTAATCGGATCCAACACCTGCGGGTAGGTTAATGCACCCACCATGTTGAAAACACTTCCTGTCACATCGCGGTTGGTGATCGCGAAATTCGGATTTCCAGCGGTCGCTCCCATCTGCCACATCCAGTAGGAGATAGCGGTGAGATTATTGATCGTTCCGCCGGCAGCGAAGGTGATGTTGAGGTCGATGGTGAAGCTACTGCCTGGCGTGAGCGGCCCGCTGGGGACACCCGTGTAGGTGAAGAATGCCGTTTGTCCGAAGGTGGGGCTCAATGCGCCTAGGCCGCATGCCAATGCAAGCGCGACTTGCAAAAAGAGCTTTCTCACAGCGACGCGAGTTTAGCGATGTCGAGCTGCGAATAATCGAGCGCATTTATCCAAGGGCTGTTACGGGCGGTGGGTGCCGCCGTTAGCCTCGAACTCTCCAGACGGCGGATAAGACGAGACGCCAGGCAGAGCGGCACCAACCCCACGACTCCGAATGCTGAATCGAGCAAGCGCCACCAAACGGGAATCTCGCGAACCGCGCCGCCGACCAACGCTACTGGAATAACAAGCAGGCAGGCGATCTGGCCAGCGCGCACCACCCAGAAGTTGCGCACTGGATCGATGAACGGTCCGATGAAGAAGATCGCAATCACCAGGTGACCGAAGGCCAGCCAGTCCGTTCCGTAGGCGAGGAACGGATATGCCCGGTGAGTGGCGTGGAGCCCTTCATGGACTTTCCCGATCCAAGCTGTGACGCCTGCGGGGACTGGAACTCCGCCAAGCCATCCTTGCAGCGCGTCAATTTCATGGAGAAGGGGAAACGCGGTGACGCCGCTAACGACCAGCCCGGCGATCATAATGCCGAGAAGAATGCGAATCCGCCTCAAGAGCTGGCGAGGGGTTGGGTTCATTTCGGGAGCGCTACGACATCAGATCCCCCATGGCGGGATGCTGCGCAATTTGCGCCATCGCCTGGTTGAGAAGCCCTTTGCCGGGATGAATCCGATGCCACGGAGACGCTCCTGATGGATGCGGCAACGGAATCAGGTCAAATCGCCGCCCGGCCCGACGGCTCGGAAAAACACGGCCAATCACGGCGTCGAGTTTCTCGACAACGATAAATTGCGAGATCGCGAGCTTTCCGACAGGAATGACCAGCCGTGGCCGCAGGATTTCCATTTCGTCGTTCATCCACGAGGAACAATGGCGGATTTCGTCGGGCGCAGGAACACGATCGCCGCCCGCCACCGTTTTCCCCGGGAAACAGCGACAGACCGCCGCGAAGTAGATTTGGCGGCGCACCGCCGCTTCGTCCATTGCGCAAAATTCGCGAAACCATCCGAAAAGAGTTTTGCCCGCCGTCCACGCGAAGGGCCGCCCCAGCACCGGCTCCTTCACGCCTGGAGCTTGGCCGACCAAGATGACGCGGCTCAGGACCGCCCCGCCTGAGACTGGCGGCGGCAGCATCCGCGGGCAGCGCCGGCATTGGCGCAGGGCTGCAACGTGCTGCTCGAGGTCATCTTTTCGTCCCACGCCCTCTGCTTCGCGTGCGGGCTGCGACGGCGCAAACTGGAAAGGCCCGAAGCCCGCCAGGCTGGCCGCGCGGAACAGACAAGTTGCGCGTTGTGCGCGCGCGCAGAAGTTTGGCCGACGCAATGGCTGTTCAATTCCGAGATTACTACGAGACGCTCGGAGTCTCGAAGACAGCGACCGACGACGAGATCAAGAGCGCGTTCCGCAAACTCGCGCGCAAGCATCATCCCGACGTCGCCAAGGACAAGGCGACGGCGGAGGAGAAATTCAAGCAGATCAACGAGGCCTACGAGGTCCTGAGCGATCCCGAGAAGCGCCGCAAATACGATCAACTCGGTGCGGATTGGAATCAACCGGGCGGCGGGTTTCAACCACCCCCGGGATGGCGGCCGCAACCGGGCGGCGGCGGATTCCATCGTTACGGCGGCGACAATGGCGGGGGCGTGGAATTCGAATTTGGCGGCACGGGGTTCAGTGATTTCTTCGAGGCCTTTTTCGGCGGCGGACGCGGGCAATCGGCCTTTGGCCGCGGCGGCTTCGGTCAGCCCGGTACGGGGGCGGCGCGCGGCAACGATGTCGAAGCCGACATCATGGTCACACTCGAGGAAGCGCTCCACGGCTCGAAGCGAACCGTGTCGCTGCGTCGCAACAGCGCGAGCAAAGTCGAAACCTACCAGGTCAAAATCCCGCGCGGCGTGCATGAGGGACAGCGCATTCGGCTCGCCGGGCAGGGCGAAGCCGGGGCGCGCGGCGGGAAAAGCGGCGATTTGTTTTTGCGTGTGCGCCTCGCGCGCCATCCGGATTTTTCGGTCGAAGGCAGCGACCTGATCTATGAGGTGGAACTCGCGCCCGCGCAGGCGGTATTGGGCACCGAACTGCAGGTGCCGACACTCGAAGGCACCGCGCGTTTGAAGGTTCCGGCGGGCACCGCGGCCGGGCAGCGCTTCCGCCTGCGTGAGCGCGGTCTGCCGACCACGACTGGGCGCGGTGATCTTTATGTCGTGACTGAAATCCGGATCCCGAAGAAACTGTCGGAACGCGAACGCGAACTCTGGAGCGAGCTTGCACGTCTGCACGGCCTTGAATCATGAAAATCTCCCTCGGAACAGATCACGCCGGCTACCATCACAAGGAAGCGGTCAAGCGCCTGCTGCAGGAACTCGGTCACCAAGTGGAGGATTTCGGCACCAACAGCGAAGAGCCGGTCGATTACCCACAGTTCATCCGGCCGGCGGCGGAAGCAGTGGCGCGCGGCGAATGTGATCGTGGGATCGTCTTCGGCGGCTCCGGCAACGGCGAAGCGATGGCGGCGAATAAAGTGCCCGGGGTGCGTTGCGCGCTCTGCTGGAACGTGGAAAGTGCGCGCCTTTCCCGGCAGCACAACGACGCCAATGTGCTGTCGTTGGGCGAACGAATGGTGCCGGAGCCCCTCGCGCTCGAGATCGTGAAGGTGTGGCTCACTACCGAGTTCGAAGGTGGCCGTCACGCGCGGCGGATCGCGCACCTCGAGCCTCCCAGCTTCAGCGTATCAGCGTAGAGGCCGCCACTGCGGCGAGGAAGACTGCGCTGACGAAGGCGTTGCTCTGGAAAAAGGCGCGGTTGATGGCCGTCAGGTCGAGCCGCGCGGCTGAGCGATGCTCATAGTAGAGCGCCGCGGCGATCAGCGGCATCGCGCAAAAATAAATCGGCCCGAGCTGCGCCAGCAGGCCGAAGGTGCAGAGTGCCGCCCACATTGCCAGGTGCAGCCATTGCGCGAGCTGCAGACTGCGTGGAATGCCAAGCCGCACCACGAGTGAGCGCAGACCTTCCCGGCGATCGAATTCATAATCCTGCGTGGCATAGATCAAATCGAATCCCGCCACCCAGCAGATCACGCCGAAACCGAGCACCAGCGGCGGGAGATCGAGGCGGCCCCGTTCCGCAATCCAGGCCCCGGCCGGCGCCACCGCCAGCGCCAGGCCGAGGAAGAAATGCGAGAAGTCCGTGAAGCGTTTCGTCAGTGAGTAGAAGAAGACCACAACCAGCGCGACCGGGGCGAGCAGCCCGGTCAGCCGGTTGATCGCCGCCGCCAGCGCGACGAATGCAATCGAAAAGATCACCAGCAGCGCGACCGCCGCCGTGCGGGAGGCGAGGCGGTGGCGGTTGGCGGTGCGTGGATTCCGCTTGTCCACTGACCAATCGGCCAGCCGGTTGAACAGCATCGCCGCGGTCCGCGCGAGCACCATGCAGCCGAGCACGAGCAGCAGCGTGCGTGTCGCCGGGCGTCCATGCGCGGCGACGAGCAGCGCCCCGAGGGCGAACGGGAGCGCGAAAATCGTGTGCGAAAACCGGATCAATTGCAGGAAACGCGCGACGGCGTTGCCGGAGATTTGGGAAGCGGACGAGGTCACAATGTTAATCCTGACCGTCCAGCAACTCGACGAGGCGGCTCCGGGCCCGCGTCACAATCGGGGTCCCGTGCGCGAAGAGCAGCCTTTGGAATTCAAAATCGAGGAGCGAACGCAATGACTGGCGCATTAGCTTCACGTTCTCGCAGTATTTCGCCGGCAGAAACGCGAAGCCGCGGGAACCCATGTTGATCAACGCATCGCCGAGCACGAGCGTGCCACCCTCCCGCGCGCAGTGGAGCGCGATTTCACCCGGGGCCGCGCCGTCGATCGACAAAACCGTCAGGTCTGACGCGCTCTCGACCACCGCCGTAACGTCGCACACCTTTTCGAGCCCGAGGTGCTGCTCGGCACCGCGACGCGCGTAGATCGACGCCGCATGCTCCCGCGCGAAACCGGCCGCCGCCCGCGCGTGATTTCCGTTCGTGACAATCACACCAGCTACCTTGCTGCCGGCCAACGCCAGTGCCAGCTCCGGCGGCGCCGGGGTGACTGGATCGATCAAAACGACGCCGGCCTTGATGGCGAGAGCGGTCGAGAACAGATCCGCCTTCACGCCCGCGTCGTAGCGATGCCAAATCCAGATGCCGGGGGATAGACGGTGAAATTCAGTCGGCGGAGTCACAGTGACAGATGCGATCAATAGCGAACTGAGCCCGCCGTCGCGAGCGCAATGCCCGTCGCAATTTAGCTCTTACCCAACCCCGGGCCGAGCCGGGTGGCATCAGAGCTGCTGCATCCATTAGAATCTCCATAATATGATCACCTTCTCCTACCAAGCCCGCGACACCACCGGCAAGATCGTTTCCGGCCTCCAGGATGCCCTCAATGAGGACAGCGCTGTGACCAGCCTCATGAGCCGCGGACTCATGGTTCTCTCCCTGCAGAAGAAAGCGTCGGTTTCCAAATCTCGGAAAAAAGTCTGGTCGGTCAAAGAGACTGACCTCGTCCTCTTCACCCGGCAGCTTGCCACCATGGTGGAGGCGGGCATTTCACTCGTGCAGGCGTTGACTGCGCTCTATGACCAATGCGACGCGAAGCGCCAACGCAACCTCCGCTTCGTCATCAGCGACGTCACGACCCGCGTCCAGGGCGGGGAAACCTTCCACGAGTCCATCGCGAAGCACCCGCGCGTGTTCGACCGACTGTTTGTGAGCATGGTCAAAGCAGGCGAACACGGCGGGTTGCTGGCGGAGATTCTTGACCGGCTGGCTGGCTTCGTCGAGGCAAGCGCGCGCCTGCGCAAGAAAGTCAAGTCCGCGATGACGTATCCGGTCATTGTCATATGCATCGCGTTCGCGATCACCACGTTCTTGATCGTCAAAGTTGTGCCGATCTTCGGCGAAATTTTTGCCGACTTCGGCGCAAAGCTGCCGGCGCCCACCCAGTTCCTCATTGATGTGAGCGCGTTTATTCGCGGCGAATGGTACTTCCTCATCGCGATCATGGCCGGCGCCTTCTTCGGGATCCGGACGTTTGTGCGCTCGAAACGCGGCGGGCAATTGTGGGACAAATGGAAGCTCAAGCTGCCGGTTTTCGGCCCGCTCCTGCACAAGATCTGCATGTCGCGATTTTCGCGCACCTTTGCGCAGCTGATCCGGAGCGGCGTTCCGATCCTGGAGGTGCTCGATATTGTCGCGGGCGCGTCCGGTAACTACGTCGTCGAAGCCAGCATCAAGGGCGTGTCCGAAGATGTGGAAAAAGGCGACACTCTGTCGGTCGCACTTTCCAAGAAGCCGATCTTCCCGCCGATGATGCTGCGGATGGTCTCAGCCGGTGAAGCCACGGGCAAAATCGATACCATGCTCGAGAAAATGGCCGATTTCTGGGACGAAGAAATCGAGGCGATGCTGGACGCGCTCACCTCGTTGATCGAACCGCTGCTGATTGTGTTCCTCGGTGTGATTGTAGGCGGCATCGTGATCGCGATGTTCCTGCCGATCTTCAAACTCAACGAAGTGGTTTCGCAGAGCAAAAACTGAGGAAGATTTCGCAGAGCAAAAGCTAGGGAGAAGCTTTAGCTCGGTAAACGGGAGGGGTGGACCGCAAGGCCCGCCCCTTCTTGTTTCCTACTCCTGCCGATGATCGTGCTCACATCCCGATGCCAGCCACCGATTAGGAGAGCCGATCACGAGCGGGAGCGCGGCTCAGGCCTGCTTGGTCACCGCCTCCACCCGCGCGTACATGTCTGCGTAGATGCGTTCCAGGGCCGCCCCGGGATCTTCCAGCATCATGCTCTCCTTGATCTTGCTGGCGTAGATTGCGAACGAGAACGGAGAGACGACCGGCAATTCACGCAAGCTCCAGCGGTAGAATTGCACTCGGTCGAGGAACGCATACGCCTGCTCCGCCTCGAGGAAGATATGCATCGCCTGCCGATACGCTTCGGTCAGGAGCGGGTGATCTGGTTCATGTTGCTCAAGCACCCGGAAGAGCACTTCCGAACTCCAGGTCAGCTGTTTCGGGCGCCGCTCCCGGCCCGGCAGATGCCGCGGAACCATCAAACCGGTTTGCGCAACGCCCCGGAATTGCCATTTCACCAGCTCCGAGCCGCGCAGCGCCGCGTAAAGATCTTCCTCCGCGCCTTCGCGTTCGAAACAAAGTCGCCAATCCTCCAAGGGCAGTTCCTGGAAAGGGGCGCAGCGTGAGCAAAAAACCGTAGTCATCGATCGTCACCAGGGCATTGCCGCCACTGCGATTCTTCACCCGCCACGCCACGATGCGGGAGAGCGCATCGTTGGCGCTCCGGCCGATCAGCGAGTGAAAGAAGTAGTGCGTGTGCGCTGCTTCGCGATAGACCTCGATCAACATTTTCTCACCGACCGGCAACTCCGAGACGCTGAGCTGCGCGCGGAATTGCTCGAGGATCGCTTCCGCGTTGGCGATCGAGATGTCGTAACTCTCCACCAGCCAGTCGAGCATCGCGGCGGGTGCCTCGGCCCGCGCGAGGCGTTCCGCGATCTCCGCGCGAAGCTGCCGCACTCCTGCCGCGAGACCAGACGTCAACGGCATCTTCGCGGCATTCCACCGCGGGATGGTCGGCAGGTGGCCATCCGCGCGTTCGACGAAGGCCGCCTGCACGCCGGTGTCGATCAACCGCACGATCCGGCCGCCGAGTACGAACAGGTCACCGATCTGCAGCTGCTTGACGAAGCTCTCCTCAACCGAGCCGAGCCGTCGCCGCCGCAGGTAGATGTCAACGAAACTCTCGGACACTATCGTCCCGATGTTGACCAGGAAATCGCGCGCCACCCGCGGATGTGCGAGGGAGATGACACCCTCGTCGACCCGGATTTTCCCGAAGAGACCCGCGTATTGCTTTTCGAGGGAAGCGCCGCCGCCTTCCAGGTAGCGCACGATTTGGTCAAACTCGTCGCGGGTGAGTTCCGCGAACGGGTGCGCCCGCCGAATCAGCTCGAACGCCTCCTCCGCGGCAATCGGCGCGAGCGCCGCCAATCCCACCACGTGCTGGGCAATCACATCGACCGGTTTCTTCTGAATGCGGGTCGGGTCGAGCGCGCGCTCCCGCACCCGCCGCGCGGTTACGGTGGCCTCCGCCAGGTCGTTGATGTTCGTGGCCACGAGAATGCCGTGACTGCTGCGATTCAACGAGTGACCGGAGCGACCGATGCGCTGAATCGCCCGCGAAACGCCCTTGGGCGTCGCCATCATCACCACGAGGTCCACTGCCCCAATGTCGATCCCCATTTCGAGGCTGGTCGAGCAGACCACCGCCCGCAGTTCGCCATTCTTGAGCCGGTCCTCGACTTCCAACCGCACACTTCGGTCGAGCGAGGCATGATGGATCTCGATTTGCGTCGCCAGATCCGGGCAGTAACTCCTTCAGACGCAGCCCGATCTGCTCGGCCGCCGAGCGCACGTTCGTAAACACGAGGACCGAGTTGCGGCTCCGAATCAGCTCCGCCAATTCGGCATATAGTCGCACCCCGGTGTAACCGGCCGGCGGGTAGGGATCGCGCCGGATCGGCGAGAACACCTCCACGATCGATTTCTTCTCGATCTTCGCCTCCGCGATGCGACAACGGCGCCCCTCCCCCACCAGGAAACGCGCCAGCACCTCGAGCGGCGCGGCCGTCGCCGATAGTCCGACGCGGCAAAGCTCATGCGCCGCTTGCAACCATGCGCACCGCTCCAGGCGTTCGAGTGAGATCGTGAGATCGGCAGCCGCGTTTGTTGCCGGCAAACGAATGCAGCTCATCGACGATCACGAACCGGCACTCGCGGAGATGCCGCACATAGCCTCCTGCGCCAGCATGACCGCAAGACTTTCCGGCGTTGTCACGAGGATGTGTGCGCCGCGCCGGCGGAATTTCGCCCGCTCACTCGCTTTCGTATCCCCGGTGCGGGCATGCACGAACAGCTCCTTCTCCAGCCCCATCCCGACAATCGGCGCGCTGATATTCTTGCCAATGTCGTAAGCCAGCGCACGCAGCGGCGAAACGTAGATGCACTTCACTCCGGGTCGCAGCGTTCCCGCCTCCAGTTCCCGGATCAGAAAATCGAAAACGCCGAGAAATCCTGCCAGCGTTTTGCCGCTGCCGGTCGGCGATGTCAGCAGAATCGATTGCCGCTCGAGAATGGCGGGAACGCAGAGGAGTTGGGCGTGGGTGAAGGCGGCAAACGCCTGGCGGAACCAACGCCGGAGCCGCGGATGCAGTCGCCGCGCAAGGTTCTTCGGTTCCGTCGCCGCCTGCCGCACCATCCGGGGCTACTTTCCCGGATTCACCGGGAAGTGCTTGTTCTTCAACTTCTCGGGCACGCGCGCGGTTTGTTCGCGCTCCATCTCTTCCGTCGCCGCGCCGAGCGCATCATAGGCTTCCCGGCTCTTTTTGGCGCGGCACATGTAGCAAACCGCGTGTGCCAGCGGAATCCGGGCTTCCGGCAGGCCGACGAATTCCACCGCCTGTTGCGTCGCGATTGCGAGTGGAAGCGCTTCCGGATCCGCCAGTCCCACATCTTCGCTCGCGAAAATCACGATCCGCCGCGCGATGAAGCGGAAGTCTTCGCCAGCGTGGAGCATTTTCGCGAGCCAATAGATGGCGCCCTTCTCGTCGGAGGCGCGCATGCTCTTGATGAAGGCGCTGATCGTGTCGTAGTGCGCGTCCCCGGCGCGATCATAGACGACCGCTTTTTGCTGAATGCTCTCCTCCGCGACCCGGAGCGTGAAGTGGATTACGCCCTCCTTGTCGGCGGGCGTGGTCAGGACGCCGATTTCGAGCGCGTTGAGACATTTGCGCGCGTCGCCATCGCTTAATTTTGCGAGATGCCGGCGCGCTTCCGGGTCGATGCGCACCTGATATTTTCCGAGACCTCGCTCTTTTTCCTCCAACGCACGATCGATCAGCTCTTCGAGCTGCTCGACCTTGAGCGGCTCGAGTTGGAAAACCTGCGAGCGCGAGACGAGCGCGCTGTTGACGTAAAAGAACGGATTGTAAGTCGTAGCCCCGACGAGCCGCAGGTTTCCGCTCTCGACGTCGGGAAGCAAAATATCCTGCTGCGCTTTGTTGAAGTGATGAATTTCGTCCACGAACAGAATCGTCCGTTGCCCGGAAGTGCGGATGCGGTTCGCGGCCGCAGCCACGACGCGGCGCATGTCGGCGACGTTGCTTTCCACGCCGCTCAGGCGCTCGAACTTGGCCTGCGTCAGCTCGGCGATGATTTGCGCGAGGGTCGTTTTCCCGGTGCCGGGCGGTCCGGAAAGAATGACGGACGGCAAACGATCCGCCTCGATCGCGCGCCGCAATAATTTCCCGGGCGCCAGGATGTGTTGCTGGCCGACGAATTCCGCGAGAGATCGCGGCCGCATCCGCGCGGCGAGCGGGGAAGCGGCGGTCGGCGCCTTGACGGCTTTGGTTTCGGTTTCCGCTTCGGCGAACAGATCCTGCACGACCAAACCTAGGACGCGCGAATGTTTGCAGCAATCCACCGCTTCGACTTGGACTGAATTCAAGTCCGCACGGCGCGTTGCCGCCGAAGCGTGCCGGTGCCCCCGTAGGCCTTATTTTAGTGGAGACAGCCGCGCGAAATAGCCGCACACTCGCGTTCGTCCGGGAAACACTGTCCGCTCATGAACACGCGCCCTTCGCGCGCGGCCCGCTGGACCGCTGCGCTTTTCTGCGCCCTCCGCGTAGTGACCCTCAGCGTCCCCTGCGTTGCGCCCGCGCCGCTCCTCGCCGATCCCGACGCCAGCCTCGACCTTGCGATAACGCGCGCGCTGCAGCCCATCGGCCCCGTCACCGGTACTCACGTGGACGAGCGTGCCGGGTGCGCGCTATTTGGTTCAGTACCGCACCTCGTTGATCGGGCCTGCCGCGTGGCAAGACTTCGAACTGGTCACCGCTACGGGCGCCACGAGCTCGTCCGAGGTGCCGCTCGCGCTTCTCGGGCCTGGCACGCCGAGCGAAGGCTTCTACCGGCTCCTGTTGTCGCCGCCGACGATCACCGGCCTCGAACCGGCGCTGCTCAATGCCGCGGGCGGTCAGCTTTTCATTATCGGCCAATCCTTCGCACCGGGCGACATCGTGCGGATCAATGGCGTCGATCTACCGACTAATTTCATCGATCACACCCTGTTGAGCGCAACGCTGTCGGCGTTCGCACCCGGGATTTACGATGTCCAAATTGTGCGCGACGGAAGGGTGATCGCGACTCTCACCGATGCGCTCACGGTCACCAATGGGTTGCCGATCGAGACCCTCGAGCCACCGAGCCTCCCGCTCGGCGCGCCGGTGCCTTCTGCCCTGCCCGAGGTAGATGACGAAGTCCTCGTTATGTTTGAGCATGGCATCGCGGTCGGCTCCGGCGAAGTCGTCGCCAGCAGCGTGGATCTCGCGATTCCCGGACGCGGCCTCGATTTCATCTGGGCCACCACCTACCGCTCGCGCAACGGCGAGACGGCGACGATGGGCAACAACTGGACGCACAGCTACGACATCCGCGTCGCGCAGAGCGGAACTGATATGCTCGTACGCGACGGCACCGGACGACGCGACACGTATTTCCTGCAAGCCGATGGCTCATTCTCAAAGCGCGGCTTTTTCCGGCGCGGCACGCTCGCGGCCAATGTCTTCACGCTCGAATTCGCCGACAAGGGGCGCTGGATTTTCAATCCGCTCAACGGCTCGCCTGCGGCGGGAAAGATCGCGCAGAGCGTGGATCGCAACGGGAACGCGCTCCAGTTTTCCTACGACGGCTTGGGCCGGCTCGCGGTGATCGTGGACACGCTCGGGCGGACGTATCAGGTGCAATACGATCCGAACGGGCGCGTTGGTCGCTGGTTGATTTCAGCGGGCGCTCGGTCGTCTATTCCTACTACGGCACCGGAAATCCGCTGGGCGCGAATGGGATGTTGCGCACGATTCGTTCGCCCCTCGTGACCGGCACGCCCACGGGCAATGACTTCCCCGCGGGCAAGACGGTGACCTTCACGTATTCCGTTGGCGCGGTGAGCCCGGCGCTCAACGACAACCTGCTGACGGTCACGGATCCGAAAGGGCAGACCTGCGCGCGCTTCACCTACTCGCCGTCGCTCATGACAACGGATGTGAATTTCGACCGCGTGCTCAGTGCGCAACTCGGCAACAACGCTGACCCGAACGACAAGTCGTCGGTGTGGGTCCGGGTCTCGCAATTGCCCTCGCCGGACAACGGCTACGCAGTGCTGAAGCTCATTACCAACGATCCCGTCGGAAACGTGCGCGAGACATTTTTCGACTCGCGTAATCTTCCCGTGGCCCAGCTCGATTACACCGGCCGCGCGATTCCGGGCGTCGCGGTCACCGAGACGACGAACCGCCCCATGGGCCAGCTTCGCGCGAGCGATCCGCAGTTTTTTGAAACCCGGGCGCAGTGGAATCTGAACTTCCTGCCAACGCGAATTACGCTGCCGCGCGGCAATGCGCTCGCCTACGTGTGGGAGACGGATTTCAACCCCACCGCGACCGCGCGCGAAGTCGGGCAACCTGCGCACCTTGCGCCAGATCGGACTCGCCAGCGGGGCGCTCGTCTGGCGGATGGAACACGAGCCGGGTTTTGGGTCCATCGAGCAATCCTTCGCCTCGCGACCGATGGAGCAATCGAGTAATCAGGGATGGGGTAGATGGGAAGTCAATCTCCGCTCCTTCAATTTCGAAGGTGACCCGGATCAGCCGATCATCATTGGCTCGGTCCCCAACGCGTCGCAGGCGGGAGAGATCAAAGTATAATTTTTGTGGCAGCACGGGAGAGGGGCGACTGGAATGCCCGGCCGAACCGGACCGTGGCTTTGGCTTCTTGACGACGAACGGGTCGCCGGCCGGGGATGGCCGAAAATACAAGATGCCGATTCGCGCCCTTGATCATCGATATGGATGGCCCCACCCATCAGCGAGGTTTATTTCGCCTTTTTGAACGCGAACGGAACGTCGCGTGTCGCAAGGACGCGGACCCTAGTCACGTTCTGGGCGAACGACTCGCGAAGTCGGAGGCGCAAAATCATGTTCTGAAGAGCTGACAGAGATCAATCATTCGACGCTGCAGAGTAACAGACTTTACGTCGGCGGTCTCTCCTGGGGTACCACCAGCGAAGGCTCAAGCGGGCAACATCCCGACTTGTATAAGAACATCTGGATCAACCAGACCGAGTTGCCGCGCCAGAAGCATCCTGATTTCGCGTGGTGGCCGACTGGCAAGCCTGCGCCCGCTTCAGACGTGGACGGAAGAGACTTCATCGTCTGGCGAAAATATTCCCTCGGCGACGGAATGGGCGACTTAAGTGCCGCGCACTTCCCGCGCACCGTGACCAATCCGCGCGGCCACACCACCACCACCACTTACGACGCCACGGGCAACTGTACCCAGATCCAGTCGCCGCTCGCCGGGACCGTCGACACTTTCAGTTACAACAGCTTCGGCCAGCTCATTTCGCACGCTCATCCCGCGAACGGCAGCGGCTCGCAGCGCAACGACACCTTCAGCTACCACAGCGGCGGGCCGCAGAATGGTTACCTCGCGGATGCGATCGCCGATGCCGGCGGGCTCGCGCTCACCACGCACTTGGAATACAACGCCCGCGGCCATGTCGTGCGCGTAGTCGATCCGCGCGGCAACGACACGCTGCTCACGCGCAACCAGCTCGATGAAGTCGTGCGCGCGAGTTCGCCGGTGGTGAACGGCGCGCGGAACGAACGCGATTTCATTTACGATGCGAATGGCAACGTCGTGCGCCTCGACGTGCAGAATCGGGATGAAAACGGCGCGCTGGGAACTCCGACCCACTTCAGCACCACTTGGAACTACGACTTCCGCAACTGTGCGATCAACCGGACGGAGACAATCGGTGCGAATCAAACGACCACCGTCGGCTTCGCCTACGACGGTAATCGTAACCTCACCCTGCTGACGTTGCCCGAGGCCGCGAATGGCACCGACCCGTTCAACATCGTACGCTTCGCCTACGACGAACGTGACCTCCCCTTCCGCACGATCGGCGCGGCGGGCGCGCCGGTGCAATCGACCACGCAGTTCGACTACGACGCGAACGGCTCACTCCTCCAGCGCAGCCAGGGACTGGAAAGCGCGCCGCGCATCACGCGCTACAGCTACGACGGCTTCGATCGCCTCATCGGCATGCTTGATGCCGGCGGCAATACCGCGTCCCTCACGCGCGACGGGATGGGCAATGTCATATTCCTCGAGATCATGGGAAACGCCGAGCCGCTGCCGGCGCCCTCGCGCCTGCTCCTCACCGAGAACTCCGGTTACAACGAGCTAAACCGGCTCACTTCCTCCCGGCTCGGTTTTTTCCACCCTGTCCACCGGCATTCCGTTTGGCGATGGGGCGCGCACGACCACGCTTGTCCGCGCGCCTAACCAGCAGTTGACCATGATGACGGATGACAACAACCACACCACGAGCTTCCTCTACGACACCGCGAACCGCCTCGTTCGGACGAGCGACGCGCGCGGGAACGCGACCGACTACACGCGCGACCAGAACGGAAACGTCACCATCGCGCAACTGACTGACAAGCGCGACAGCGGCGCGCCTGACGAGCAGTTCCGCATCACCTGCATTTATGACACCCTCAATCGCCGCGTCAGCGCGCACGACAACGTCGGCAATCTCACAACTTATCGCTACGACTCGCGCGGCAATCTCACCCGGCTCATCGATGCGCGCGGGACCGACACCATCTACACCTACGATGGCCTGAGCCGGCGCGTGCGCAGGGTCGAAGACATGGACCTCAGCGGCACGGAAACGACACCAGACATCACGCACATTTTTCAATATGACGACGACTCGCGAATGACGCGGATGACGGACGACAACGGCAACATCACTCGTTATACCTACGACTCGCTCAATCGCCCGATTGCCAACCAGCTTGCTGACAACACGCAAAGCAACTGGACCTACGACGTGCATCACAACCGCATCAACTCTCTCGACGCCAACGACACCGCGATCACTTACACCTACGACCTGCTGAATCGACTCACGCGACGCGACATCGTGCCCGGCAGCGGCGTGGCGACGACGACGACCTTTGAGGAATTTTTCTACGACGGAATGGGCCGCACGCTGCGCGCGGTGAACGACGGCTCGACGGTGAATTTTACATACGACTCGCTCTCGAACTTGCGCTCCGAAAGCCTTGGCGCACTCACCACGAGTTCGACCTACGACGCCCTCGGCAATCGCCTTTCGCTCGCCTATCCAGCCGGGCGCGTGCTCACCTACACGTATGATGTGATCAATCGCCGCACGAGGGTGATCGACGGCACGCTGACCCTTGGCAGTTTCCTCTATGCCGGGCGCGACCGGCTCGAGCGGGCGAACTTCGGCAATGGCACCCGCCTGGACATGACTTACGACGGCCAGATTGGCGGCCCGACCATCACGGGCGATTTCGGATGGCGTCGTCCGGTCCTCGTTTCGCACACGAAGGTCGCCGGCGGCGCGGTCCTCGACAATCGCGCGATGACCTGGGACCGGAACCAAAACAAGATCACCCGCCACCGGCCCACGCCTTTCGTCGCCGGGGGCCCGACGCAGATGAGGCTCTTCGACTACGACGCGGACGATCGCCTCATCCACTCGAACGTCGCGCTGAGCAGCGGCCCGATGCTCGACACGCAGTATCAGCTCGATGGCGAAGGCAACCGCCTGCAGGTCATGGGCGGAATGAATCCCGGCGCTTACACCCGCGACACGACGACGCCCGTGCCCGCGGATTTTCAGGTGGATCAGTACACGACCACGCCCTTCGACGCGCGGCAGTATGACGAGAACGGAAATATGCGGCTAACGAATCCAACCGGTGCGAACGGCGTTTTCCGGTCCATGATGTTCGATTACGCGAACCGGCTCGTGAGCGCGCAGCTCACCGGCGGACTGCAGGCGCAATACCGCTACGACGCGCTCGGCCGGCGCATCCAGCGCGACATCCAGCCGCCCGGCCCGCCGGTGGTCGTCACGACGCGTTTTGTCTATGACGGCGCCGATGTCATCGAGGAGCGCGACGGCGCGGGATTACTGCTTGCGACCTATGCGTCAGCCGCAACTGCCCAATCCAGTTCGGATGTCGCCACCCTGCTGAACTTTGAGTTCGACGGAGAGGTCATGGGCGGCGCCGCGTCTCCGAATGGAGAGAGCGAGATTTTGCATTTCACCGTGATGCGCCGCGGTGTCCAGGACTACTGGCTGCAGACCGACGACGCTGGCAACACTCTCGCCCTCACCGACGCCAGCGGCGCGGTCGTCGAGCGCTACGACTACGACGACTATGGCGAGGTGCAGTTCCTCAATCCCGCCGGCGCGCCCATCCCCGGTGCGACCCAATCCGCCGCCGGCAATCCGTATCTTTTCCGCCGCCTCCGCTACGAACCGGAGCCGCGTTTCTTCCTCTCGGGCGGCACCACCGGCAATTACCCCGAGTACCACAAGGTCTGGGAGGACGGCGCCCTGCGCGCGGTCTCGAGCTCCGGCATATACTGGGACCCGCAAGCGGCACGGTTCACGACGAAAGGCGCCAAGGGTGGCGCGCACGTCGGTGGGTGGTTTGTTTGGAGTGACGGGGCAGTCCGTTTTTTCATCGGAGGTGTCCGAGTTGCATGTGGGGACATCGGCGGTGACAACTGAAAGGAGAACGCCGGACGACGTTCGGACATCTCCCATGAGGCAGGTTGCGTGCTCTCAGGAGCGCGAGATATTTGCCCCGCATGCGCAAGTTCCTGTTCGCCAACTTCCTTCTCTTGCTCGCCGTTAGCACGGCGCCCGCTCAGAGCCTGCCGTTTTCGACCGTGTTCAAGGGGCAGGATCAGTTCAACCGACTCGTGAGTTTGGCGCGGGAGCGGAACTGGGCCGCGTTACCCATCGGCGCACGCACGGCCACGGTCGGCCAGGCGATGGTTGGCACGCCCTACAAGTCTTTCACGCTCGAGATTCACGACCGGATTGAGGCGCCGTCGGTCAATCTCAATGGTCAGGATTGCTGGACGTTTTTCGAGAATTCGCTCGCCTTCGCGCGGATGATCGAGGAGCCGGCGGCAAATTGGACGCCCGAGCGGATGCTGCACTACATCGAACTCGATCGCTATCGCAGTGGGCGCTGTACCGGCGATTACCTGTCGCGGTTGCATTACCTCGAGGATTGGCTGGCCGATAATGACCGGCGCGGCCTGATCGAGGATCTGACGCGCCGGCTCGGCGGAGTGCGCGTGCCGCATGCGGCGCGCGAGATGACGGTAGGTTGGAAAAGTTACCGCTACCTGCGTTCCAACCCGTCATTGCTCGGGCCGCTGCGCCGGATGGAGGAACGCGTGACCGAAAACGGCCTGGCGCAGATTCCGAAAAGCCGGGTCGCGGCGATTGAGCCGAAGCTGCAGAGCGGCGACATCATCGGGATCGTTTCGCGGGACGGCCGGAAATTCGGCACTTCACATGTGGGTCTGGCCTACCGCGGGAGCGACGGCGCCCTGCACTTCATGCACGCTTCTTCGCCGCGGAACTACGGCCGGGTGGTGGTCGATTCCCAGCTCTCGCAGTACCTCTATCGCTACGGCAGTCATACCGGGATCCTGGTCGGGCGCCCGCTTCGTTAAGCGAGAGCGTATTTTGCAGCCGGATGCTATGCCCGTTTGCCGAAGAAGATCCGGTAGATCAGCAGCAGCAACATCGCGCCGACGACGGCGAAGATGAACCCGGCGGGTTCGCCTTCCTGATACCAGCCCAGGGCACGGCCGAGGTAACCGGCCAGAAATGAGCCGGCGATGCCGAGGAGGATCGTAATGATGCAACCGCCTGGATCGCGGCCGGGCATGAGGAGTTTTGCGATGACGCCGATGACCGCGCCGATGATGATGGTCCAGAGGAGTGCTGTCATGGGAGAAGGCTGGCAGGTGGAGAGATTTTTCGGAAGCCAAAAACGCGCACGACTGCGCCCTGGACGTCTGACTTCCTACAATCGAATCACCTGCGCCGAGCGGATGTCTTCGCTCGAACGGAGCGTGGCCAGCAATTCCTCGTCCGGCGCAGTATCGAGGTTCAACACCGTGAGCGCGGTCCCGCCGGCCTCGTTCCGGCTGAGCGACATGGTGGCGATGTTGACGCCGTGATCGCCGAGCAACGTGCCGACGCGGCCGACAATGCCGGGACGGTCCGTATTCTCGAGCACCAGGACGACGCCGTGGGGGCGCGCTTCCACCGGTCGACTGTTCACGCTCACGATCCGCGGCGTGGCCCCGAAGAACGCGCCTGCGACGGACACGCTCGTCCCTGCGGTCGACACGGAAAGCTCGAGTAGATCCGTGTAATCCCCAACCGCGCTGAGCCGCGTCTCCGTTACTTTCAACCCGAGGCTCTCCGCGTAGGCGGGTGCATTTACTTCGTTGATCTCGGTCCCGCCGGCGTTCTGGAGAAATCCCTTCAACACCGACCGCGTGATCGCGGTGGTGTCGACTTCGTTGACCTTGCCGCTGTAGTTGATGTTCAGATGCTCGGCGTGACGGGGCGCGAGCTGCGCGAGAAAACGCCCGAGCTTTTCGCCGAAACGCAGATGCGGGCCGATGATGGCGAGTGTCTTGGCGTCGAGGTTCGGCATGTTCACCGCATTGCGAATCGTGCCTTCGAGGAGGGCGGCGCGGATCGCCTGGGCGATCTCGATCCCAACGCTCTCCTGCGCCTCGGCGGTCGAAGCCCCGAGATGCGGCGTGAGGACAAGATTCGGCAACTGGCGCAGGGGCGAATCGGCGGGGAGCGGCTCAGTTTCGAAGACATCGAGCGCCGCGCCGGCGACCTGCCCGCTCTGCAACGCCTCCGCGAGCGCTGCTTCGTCGATCAACCCGCCCCGGGCGCAATTGATGATGCGGACGCCCCGCTTGGTCTCGTTGAGCCGCGCCCGGTCGAGCAGGTGGTGCGTCTCCGGCGTAAGCGGCGTGTGCAGGGTGATGAAATCAGCCGCGTGCAGGAGATCGGCCAGGTCATCCACCAACTCCACCTGGAGCGCGCGGGCCCGGGTCGCGGAAAGGTAGGGATCGAACGCCAGCACGCGCATACCGAACGCAATCGCGCGGCGGCTCAGCTCGCTGCCGATCCGGCCCATCCCGATGATGCCGAGCGTTTTGTTGTAGAGCTCGACGCCCTGAAATTCCTTCCGGCTCCACTTCCCGCCGCGGACCATCGCGTCCGCCTGCGGCAGCTTACGGGCGGCACAGAGGAGGAGCGAGAACGCGTGCTCGGCGGTGGAAACGGTGTTGCCGCCGGGTGCGTTCATCACGATCACACCGCGTCGCGTCGCGCTTTCGACATCGACGTTATCTACGCCTACGCCGGCGCGACCGACCACGCGCAGACGTTTCCCGGCGGCGAGGACCGCGGCGGTGATTTGCGTTTCGCTCCGGACCACGATCGCGTCAAAATCGCCGATCGCCGCGATCAACTCCGCCTCTTTGAGGCCGAGGCGCGTCGTCACTTCGAGCAACCCGCCGGCGGCGAGTTCCTCCACCCCGCGCGTGGAGATCGGATCAGCGACGAGAATTCTCGGAGCAGCCATGCCGCACGATGCCGGAGCTAGCCGAAGATCACCAGCCGGATATCCTCCGGCAACTGCGCCGCGACGCTCGTGACGACGCTGCCGCGCAGCAAATGCGTCAGTGCGGTGCGCTGCGACGCGCCGATAATCAGGTAATCGACCCCCATCGTGGCGGCGAGATCGAGAATCGTGCCGGCCGCGTTTTCGCTGACGGCATAGACGGGGAGCACACACACGCCCTGTTCTTTGCCGAGCTTGAGCATGAGGGACATGATGGCGTTGGCTTCCGGGTCATCCTGCCAGCGGATGCGGCCGAGCCCGGTCGGCGCGGTCGAGAAATAGACTGCGATCTCCTTGACGTAGAGCACACAGAGGACCGCTTTGCGCAATTGCGCCTCCTCCAACGCATAGGTCAGCACCGGCGTAATACCGCGGGCCGCGACCATGATCTTCTGTCCTTCCTCAAGCCGCGGTTGCATCGTGGTGGCGAGCTCCGGCGTCACCATCGCCGCCACCCCTCGGCTCACGGTGACCGTCTTGAGTCCGGAGAGCTTGTGCGAATAGGCGCGCAGACCATATCCGACGCCGAGGACGCAGATCGCGAAAAAGAGCGCTTCAGGTTTCGTTCGCGCGATCGTCACTTCGACCGCGCAGAGCACCAGGAACGTGAGCCCCATGATGATGCGCTGGTAGATGCGCAAATCGAGGCGCTTGTTGAACGTGCAGGCGCCAAGATTGACGGAGATCGCGCCGACCACGCCGATCGCGTACAAGCCGGCGAGGCCTTCGAACTGCTTCGTGACCGCGAGCACGAGAATGGGGATGCCGATGGCAACGAGGAGCGGAATGAAAGGTACGCCGTGGCGATTTAAGCGCGCGAGCTGCCGCGGCATTTCGCCGTCCTGCGCCATCATGTAGATGACGCCGATCAGCGCGACGACCGCGGTATTGACGGCACTGAAAAGCAGGAGACCGAAGACGACGCCGACGACGAGGCCGAGCGCCGAACCAATCCCGGGGGTCGAGGCGAGCGTGCCATAGTACTCCGCCAGGTAGCGCAGCATGTCTTCCTTGTGCGCCGTCAACTCGGCGGAAAACGTCTTCGGAATCGAAAGCATCGCCCAGCCGAGGAGCGCGGTCCCGAGCACCACTTCGATCGCGACCGGCAGGATCGCCTTCGTGGCGGTGCGCGTGACCTTCGGTTTTTCCGGCGTGGAATCCGGATCCGCCTTCATCACGCCGGTGATGTTCGCGACCGCTTCCACGCCGCTGAGCGCGAGGATGACACCGACAAATGCCACCCAGGTGTGGCTCAAATCTGCGTGCCGCGGCTCGAGGTACGCGGTCGTGAGGTGCGGGGCGCTCAAACCGACGATCATGAGCACCACCAGGACCGCCGGCATCGCCAGCCAGATCGAAGCACTGCCGCTGTGACGCGGCCCGAAGAAGTTCATCACGCCGACCACGAGCACGAGCACCATCGTAGCGACCGGCGCGTACTTTGTCGGCACGCCGAAATAGCTTACCGCCGCCCAGCCGCTTAACGCCGCCGTCACAACGAAATTTGCCACCAGCAGAAGCGCCCCGGTCGAGGCGAGGAAGCGGCTCTGTTGCCGGGCGGCGGAATAAACGCCGCCCCCATCCGGAAAATGCGCGCAGACGATGATGTAGTTGTAACCGACGATCGCAGTCAGGACGCAGACGGCGAGAATGATCGGGAAGGACGAGAACCCGGCCGCAACGAACGCGAGGCCGATGACGTACGCCTTGCTTGTGCCCCAGTCGCCATAGAGCAGGGCGGCGGCGCGTTTCCAATCGACGTTGCGCGGTCGATGGAGGCTCGGGTTGATCAAATCAGGCATGAAAGAGCGCGAACCTCCATGTGCGCGGCGGTAGCTGACAAGCACTTATTCGCTTCCGCGAGGGAATGGCGGACTCGGTCACTCGTGAAATCGGGGCAGGCTGGACATCTGGACCTGCGCGGGCGGCGCAGCTTCGACAGATTGCAGGTGGGCGACGACTTCGACTTCGGCGGTCTGGGGAAACATGTCGAGCGGGGTCACCGAGACGATGGTGAATTGCGACTGCAGGGCGGCGAGATCGCGTGCCAGGGTGGCGGGATTGCATGAGACGTAGACGAGCGTTTGGGCCGGCCGCTCGATTAACGCACGGCGCACGTTCGGCGGGAGGCCGGTCCCGGGTGGATCGACGAGCACCGTCGTGGTGTGCGACTCGCCCTGCGCGAGCTGCGCCGCCAACTCCAGCTCCACGTCGGCCGCGAGGTAAATCTCGTGGGCGGCCGCATCCTCGCGGGCCGCGGCGATAGCATGCCGGTCCCATTCGATACCGACGACTTGCTCAAACTTTCCGCGAAGCCGTTTCGCGAAAAATCCGGCACCGCAATAGGTGTCGATCAGCAGTTTCCGGTTGCCCGGCAGGAGGCTCTCGACCACGCGCGCCAGGGCATCAGCCACTTCGTCGTTCGTCTGCTCGAAGACGCGCGGCCCTTGATGCGCGCGCAAGGTGTAATGTCCGTCGCGCGGTCGGCGCGCTCGCAATTCCACGAGCGCGGCGTTGACCTCCGGCTCCGCAATCGGGCAGCGCTCCACATCGATCAAGCGGTGCATATCGCGCCGGTAGTAACCGATCACACCGTCCTCCGCATGCACCGTGATCCGGTTACGATAGCCGTAGGATTGCGGCGACGGAATGATCGGCCGCATCGGGGGAGCGGCGAACCGTCCGAGGCGCCGCAGCGTCTGCTCGACCTGCCGGTGCTTGACGGTCAGCTGATGCTCATAAGTGATGTGCTGATAAGTGCACCCGCCACAGCGGCCGAAGTAGGGGCATTCCGGCGTGGTCCGTCGCGGCGACGACTCGAGCAATTCCCGCAATTCCGCCTCGGCAAACTGCTTTTTCTCCCGCGTGATCTGCGCCACGACGCGTTCGCCCTCGATCGTAAAGGGAACAAAGACCGCCTTGCCATTCACGCGGCCCACCCCCGCGCCGCCAAAAGCAATGTCCTCGATCTGAAGTTCGCAAGTGCGCATCGTCGCGGGCAGTCTAGCGGCGATTCCGCCATCGCGCGCCTGCCATGGCAAATCCGCACGGGACCCGCGGCTCAATAATGCCGCACGTAGGGATACTTCGATTCGTTCCCGAGCTCGGGCGGGAATTCCTGATAGCCGGCGTGGATCCAATGCGTGTTGCTCTCCAGCACCGGCATGTAAGTGCCGCGCACCAGCGGAATCGGAAAGGTCGCGATCTCAAAGACGCCGGCCGCGATTCGCATCGCGCTCCGGCCCACACCGCGCACCACGCCATAGCCGCCGGCCGCGGTGTTCCCTTCCACGGAATTCACTTTCGTGATCGAGTCCGGCAGTTCGGCCACGCCAAAGAGAAGGTTCGAGATGCCGCGGCCGAGCTTCCGGGTCGGGCCGTAATCATTCGACGGCGGATCGTGGATGTCCGCGCGGCCGGTGAAGGCCAAACCGAGAAGGAGCACAACGGCGACAAGGCTTTTCATTAGGGCTCCCCACAGCTAAACGCTTTCGATTTGCCGACGCAATCTCATTTCGCCTCGGGCGGTCCGGGCGGCTGGCCGCGGGTGGCGCGCATCGAGGCGAAGATCGTCACCGCCAGCACGAGGAGGATGAGTCCCAGCGAGCCGAAGGTGGGAATGTGGAAGAGGTCGCTGCTGATCATCTTTATCCCGACGAAGGAGAGGACGATCGCGAGGCCGACCTTCAGGTAGATAAAGCGGTCGATGACGTGCGCGAGCACAAAATAGAGGGACCGCAGCCCCAGAATCGCGCAGACGTTCGAGGTGTAGATGATGAATTGATCCCGCGTGATCGCGAACACCGCCGGGATCGAATCGACGGCAAAGACCAGATCCATGCTTTCGATGCAGAGGAGGACGAGCGCGAGCGGCGTCAGCATCCAGGTCCCGTTGGCTTTCACGAGGAACTTGCTGCCGTGGTACTCCGACGTCACGCGCATGAAACGCCGCGCCAGCCGCAGCACGAAATTGCGCTCCAGATCAATCTCCTCGCCTTTGCTCACCAGCATCCGGAAGCCGGTGATGACCAGGAAGGCGCCGAAGATGTAGAGCACAAAGTGGAAGCGCTCCACCAGCGCCACCCCCACTCCGATCATGATGCCGCGCATCATGAGCGCCCCGATGATTCCCCATACCAGGACCCGGTGCTGATACTTCGGCGGCACCTTGAAGTAGGTAAAGATCAGGACAAAGACGAAGATGTTGTCGACGCTGAGCGAGGTACTCGATGACGTAGCCGGTGAAAAACTCGAGCCCGGCCTGGGCGCCTTTCACGTGCCAGACGAGCGCATTGAAGCTGAGCGAGAGCACCACCCAGACGATGCTCCAGGTAGTCGCTTCCCGGATCGTGACGGCGTGCGCCTTGCGATTAAAGCCGACGAGGTCGATCGCCAGGACGACAAACACTCCGATATGGAAAGCGACCCAAAACCAGAGTGGCACCGCCCGTATCGTCCCATGCTGACCTCGCCGGTCGCAATCGCAAAACAGGCGGAGATGACGCCGATCATCGGTGCGATTAAATTCGCGAAATGCGAATTCTCTCCGTCACCGTGCTGCTCTCCGGCGCCGTCCTGCTGGAGGCCGTCGCCGCCGCCACCGAAGAGTCGCAACTCCAGGAACTCTATCGTCGCGGGCTCAAGGGCGATGCCGCGGCCGTGGTGCAATGCATCGACAAGCTGGAGGCGGTCTTGCAAGCTGAATCCGGCAACCAGCTCGCGCGCGTCTATCTCGGCAGCGCCTATACGCTGCGCAGCCGCGATCTCGGCTTCGGACCGAAAAAGCTCGGCGCCTTGAAGTACGGCCTCGCGCTCATGGATGAAGCGGTCGCCGCTGCGCCTGACGAACCAAAGGTGCGTCTCGCGCGCGCTCTCACCACGGCGGCGTTGCCAGGGTTATTCGGGAGGCGCGGGCAAAGCAGAGAGGACTTTGCAGTTCTCGCGAAAGAAGCCGCCCGCGCCCCCGCGCGCTTCGATGAAGGCGAGTTGGCAGCCATCCGCGAGCACGTCGCTCCCGCCAGCCGCTGATGATGCTTCAGAGGACGTGACGCGCTTCCACCGCAATCTTGCGTTCCGAAGGTAGGAAAGCCAACGGGCATGCGAGCGCCTGTTCGATCAGCCGCCGGCCGGCCGCGAGGTCTCCGGCATGGCAGAGGATAAGTCCGGCGTGGAGGAGGAGAGCGGGGCTCTTATTCCCTGATTGCATCGCCTGGCGGGCGAGGATTTCTGCTTCGGGATTCTGCCCATTCCGGAAGAGCGCCCACGCCAGAGTATCGGCGGCGAGCGCGTCCTGCCGCACCTTCCAATCCAGCCGCGCGAATCGCAGGCCTTCGGCGACGTTGCCGTCTTCCAAATACAACAAGGCCAGCGGCCGGAACTGATCCTTCGCGCCAGCGCGTTCCGCCGCCAACATCGCATCGTGTGCTTTCGTTCGTTCCGTTTTCGCGGCGGCCGCTTGCTGCTGGGCTTGCAGAGCTTCACCCAGGCCGAGGCGATAGGCCGGCGAGGCGTTCGTCTTCAACAACTCGCGAAACATGCGCGCTGCATCCGGCCAATGCCCCTGCGCGGCATGCCACTCGGCCAGATGTTCGCGAGCGAAGGCGTAACGCGGCACGATTCGCAGCGCCCGCTCGTAGGCTTCGCGTGCCTCCTCCGACGAGGGAGGAACAGCGACGTTTCATAGGAAGCGCCAGAATTACCATAAACGGCGCACCAGCGCGAGCGGATATCTGAGAAATGACGCGCCTCAGTCGACAGATGCGTACGTCGCCTTTACACGTGATCCCATGCAGGACGATCTCGAACGGGTGCTCTTCGAAGAAGGGACGATCCTGCGCCGCCTCGACGAAATGGCGGTGCAAATCTCGCACGATTACCGCGACCGCGAGCTCACGGTCATCGCGGTCCTGAATGGCAGCCTCATTTTCATGGCCGACCTGCTGCGGCGGATTCCGCTCCCGTTGAAGCTCGATTGCCTGAGCGTGGCCAGCTACCACGGCGGCACGAAATCGACCGGCGAAGTGGTCTTCAAACAAATCATGCTGCCCGACGTGGCAGGCCGCCACATCCTTATCCTCGACGACATTCTCGACAGCGGACTGACCTTGCACGCCATCCGCGCCCGCCTCGAAGAAGCGAAGCCGCGCAGCATTCGCGTCTGCGTGTTGCTCGAGAAAAAAATCGAGCGGGCCGCGCCCGTGAATGCGGATTACGTCGGGTTCCAGATTGGGAACGAGTTCGTCGTCGGCTATGGTCTTGATTACATGGAGCGCTACCGCAATCTGCCGTGCATCGGCGTCCTCCGGAAAGACCTGATCGCGCCGTGAAACTGCGGGTCCTGTTCTTCTCGCACCTGCAGGACATCGCCGGCGCTTCCCCTCTCGAAGTGGAGGTCGAGCCCGGCGCTTCGGTGGCCGATTTGCTGGAGCAGCTCTACCAGCGCACGCCCGCCTTGCGCGCCTGGGACAGCAACATCCTCGTCGGCGCGGGCGTTGAATTCGTCGATCGTGCCCACATCTTGCAGCCGGACGAGGAGATCGCCATCATGCCGCCCGTGCAGGGCGGATAAACAGCCGCGCGCCCGCTGCGGAAGTGGGTCGGCCTTTCCCGCCCGAAGCGCGCAACCAAGTGGCCGTCCGCCCCGGAAGAGAAAGCTCCCCGGGTCATCTGGACATCCAGCGACGACAAGCCAGTCGATCACGTCCCTCCCTCTTGCAGCACCTTGGAGATCGCGCTGATGGTGCTCCAGCTGCGCGTGGTGGCCGGCACGCCGAAGACACGGTCGAGCGAACCCAGGTAGCCAATGACCTTCATGTGGCGCCGGTACTCGCCGAAGACGAACCGGTTGTCCCGTGCCAGGACCTTCAGCAGCCACTTGCCGCTGGAGGGAAACGACATGGGCATCGATGGCGCCCGGCGGGGACGCTGAGACAGAACGCTCACGAAGCGGACGAAGCCTGGTCGCGCGGGCTCATTCGCGAAAGGATTTTGAGTAATGAGTCTGACAATCTCGCGGCCCTCGCAGATCACGATCTCAGCATCAAATGGAAGCCTGTGGGCTATCTCAGCACGGAGTTGCGCTCGGGTAACTGGCCGCCGGATCACGAGGGTCCCCGCGGCGCCGATGTTCACGGCACCGAGATGTTTCAGCTGTTTGGCGAGGGCAAGAGGTCGAAACCGCCTGTGACCGCCAACGTTCACCCCTCTCAATAGAACCACGAGCGCCACGAGTGTCTCCTGTTGGCATCGCGTGACGACTGCATCCGAGCAGGGGCGCCTACCCGGTCAGTCGCGGAAATTCTTGAAGTTGGTGGCGACGCCGAAGTCTTTGCCGCGGACAAACTGAATCACGGCCTGCAGTTCGTCCCGCTTCTTGCCGGTGACGCGGATTTGGCGCTCCTGCAGCTGGTTCTGCGTCTTGAAACCGGCCGCCTTGATCGCGGCGATGATTTCCTTCGCCTTCTCGCCTTCGAGTCCCTGCTGGATCTTCAGCTCCTGCCGGGCGTGGCCCATCGATGAAATGGCCGGCTCCTGCTGGTCGATGTTGCGCAGGTCAACGCCGCGTTTCGAGAGCTTGGTGATCACGATTTCGCGCAGGCCGCGCAGCCGGTTCGCGTCTTCGGCCGTGAGCGTGATCTTGTCCTTCTCGTAGTCGACCGCGGCCGTGCTGCCTTTGAAATCGAACCTCGTGGCGAGTTCCTTGCGCGCCTGATTCAGCGCGTTGTCGATCTCCTGATTGTCCACTTCCGAGACGATGTCGAACGAAGGCATGCGAGGAAGATTATCTTGATTTGCCCCGGCGACACCGAAAGATTTCGCGTGCTCCGATGGCTGTCGGAGTTGTTTTCTTCCGGCCATGGCTGCACCGCTCTTGCGTTTCTTCCGTTTCTCGCTGCTCTGCGCCGCGGTCACGGGAACTCTGAGCCTGAGCGGCTGTCACCGCCGGGCCGCGGAAGAGAAGCTGAACCGGGACGAGTTGCGGACGGGTGCGCGGGCGCATGAGGCGGAGCGCCGCTGGGCGGACGCCGATGCGGCCTATAGCAAGCTGCTGGCCGCGGAAGAAAGCGGGCCCCTCCTGATGCAACGCGCGCTCGTGCGCCGGAGAATGCACCGTTGGACGGAAGCGATGGAGGACCAGCAACGCGCCCGGCAACTCGCGCCCGGTGACCCCGCGGTCCAGCGGGGCGCGGAGCTGTGGCAGCGGCTCGAGCAGGTCCTGCCCGAGATTCGCCCGCTCGACGCGCGCCTCGCGGTTGTGCCGGACGATGACCAGCTCTTCGCGGACCGCGCCCTGCTCTTTCTCCGCGCGCGCGATCCGGAGCTGGCGCTGGAGGACAGTGAGGCGGCCAGCCGGCTCGCCCCGTGGGCCGTGCGACCGCGGCTCCTCCGCGCCCTGGCCTTGATCGATCTCGACCGGGCTGAGGAGTGCGAGGGGCTCGGGGTGGAGAAGACGCTCCGACTCGAGAATCTCGAGGCCGGTTTCTTCAACACGATGGCGCGCCTCGATGCGGACATTGGAGCCGACCGGGAGAACGCCGAGCTGCGCGCGGCCCGCGCCTGGCAGCTGAATGAAATTGAGCAGCCCCGGCTCGCGTTGGAAGACACCGAAGCAGCCTTCGGTCACGACGAGAAGTCGGCGTCGACTGCGACCGAGAGCAGTTACGCGTTGGCGAAAGTGGGCCGCGGAGAGGAGTCGTTCGAGCGGGCGAAATTGGCGACCGATCTGGATCCAAAGTCCGCCACCGCGTGGCAGTATCGGGGCGAACTGGAGATGCAACGCGGCGACCTCAACGCGGCGATCGATTCTCTGAGCCGTGCTCTCGCGATCAATCACACCGCCGCGGCCTTGCGGAAGCGCGAGGAGTGTTACCGGCAGCTGAACCTGACGGCGCAGGCGGACGAAGATCGCCACGCCCTTGAGCAACTGAACGAGCGCAGCCCTTGAACGGCCGCGGCGCCGGGCGACTCAGTCCGCCTTGTAGATATTGATGCCGCCATTCGCCGCGCGAAGCGTGAACTGCACCTTCTCGGCCGCTGTCGTATCGCCAATCGTCGTGCGCAACGTCTTCCCTTCGCCGTCGTTCTCCCCTTCACCGGCAAACGCATTATCGATCCGGCCGTTGGGCGCCTCCGCCTCCACTCCCACCGTCGCGGCTTCGGGCAAACCGAGTCGCAGCTCACCTTTCCCGGTCTCCGCCTGAACGCGGAACGGCCCGTTGGTCTTCGCACCAGGCGTAGGACACATCCATGATTCCGTCGCCGAGCCTGACGTCCGTCGGGGCATAGGAGTTGAGCAACGTCAGCTTCCCGCGTTCGACCCGCGCCTTGATCCCCCCGCCGCTCACGCCTTCGATGATCACCTCGCCGTTTCCGAGCTCGACGCTCTCCAGGGTACAGAATTGAGGCACCCGGATCGTGTAATCGACCGTGCCTGAGCGGTCGGCGAGGAGCGACTCGTCGGACTTCGGCGGATAGATGGTGTCGATCACGACCGCGTCGCCGTTCAGCTCCACGCTGATCTCGATCGCATCGGCGCGCTCCTCGGTGAAGGCACGCTTCTGCGCCATGATGTGCACTGCCGCCTCCTCCGATCCGTAGACCATGATGCGCCCATCCGTGTTGCGGAGCGTGATCCGGGCGTGCGGCGGGACGCCGAATTGTCGCTCGTCGACGCGGTCGACGATTCCGCCGGAGACGGCCGCCGGCGCGAGCACGAGGAGCGAGAAAAGAATGCAAAGTGCGCGATGCGTCATGAGCCTTGTGACTGTCTCACGCGGTTCGGAATTCAATCGATTTTTGCGGGCGCGGCCCGCCCCTACTCACAGCGGAGCGCAATCATCGGATCGACCTTCATGGCACGGCGCGCCGGAATGTAACTGGCCGCGAACGCCGCCAGGCCCAGGAGCAACACCACCCCGCCATACGTCGCCAGGTCCACCGTCCCCACTCCGTAGAGGAGCGTCGTGAGCATCCGCGTGGCCGCAAACGCGGCGGCGATTCCCACCAGGATGCCGATGCCCACAAGGGTGAAACTTTGCCGCAAGATGAGGCGCAACATCTCGCCGCGTTGCGCCCCGAGAGCCATCCGGATGCCGATCTCGGTCGTGCGTTGCGCGGTGATGTAAGACATGATGCCGTAGAGCCCGACCATCGCGAGCAGCAACGCCGCCCCGGCAAACACGCCGAGCATGACCATGCTGAAACGGCGGTTGTCGAAGGACGCGGAAACAATCTGCTCCAGGGTCTGGAATTTCGTCGGCATCTCTGGATTCAAGGCGCGCGCTTCGCGTCGCATTGCCGCGGTTAATGCGGTCGCTTCGCCGTGGCCACGCACGACAATGGAAAACTCCGCGGTGGACGCCGGCCGTTGCAAATAATTGGTGTAAACCGTCGGGCGTGGGTCGCGATCAAGCCCGTTGTCGCGCACATCGCCGACGATGCCGACGACGTTCAACAGATGCAGATCGCCATCCATGTTTCCGTACTGCAGTTGTTTGCCGATCGCCTCCTCGTCAGGCCAGTAGCGTTTGGCGAGTGCCTGACTAACGAGTGCTGCATGAGGAGCATCCGGTCCGTCGCTCTCTTGAAACAATCGCCCGCGAATGAGCGGAATACCCAGCGCGGCAAAATAGCCGGCGCTGGCCGCGCGATAGTCCGCGTCGCGGGCGCGCTCGCTCGGTGAGAGTGCGTCGAGCTGCCGGATGAGCTCCGGCATGGTCTCGGCCGGTTTGCCGCCGCGTTCTTCCACGAAAGTGCCGTTCGCGCCGTCGCCACTCATGGGCAGCGCACTGATGCCGCCAACATTGGTCACGCCCGGCAAAGATTCGATCCGTTCGAGTAATCGATGATTGAATTGTGCGAGGGAACGCATCGCCGCCGGCTCTTCCGGCTGCGGCAGCAAAACAGTCATGGCGATGACGCTTTCCGGCGCGAAAACCGGGATCAACCGCGAGGAGGCGCTGAAAACTACGTCCGAGCAAACCGGCGCCGACGAGCAGCATCAAGGTGAGCGCGACCTGCGCGACGATGAGCAGATTGCGCGCACGTGTTTGCGGCGCGCCGGCTGAACCACCGCGGCCCGCGTCCTGCAAATCGGATTGCAGCTGTCGACGCGAGGCGTGAAACACCGGCACGAAGCCGAGCACGACCGCCATCAACAATGAAATCGCAAAGGTGAAGAGAAGAACGTTCGTGCTCACTCCGATCTCACCGATGCGGGGCAGATCGCCGTTATAAAGACTAACGATCAAACGCACACTCCACGACGCGAGCAAGGCGCCGATCGCTCCGGCGACGAGCGTCAGGACCAACGCTTCCGCGATGAATTGCCGCGCCAATCTTGCGCGCGACGCGCCCAGCGCCGCGCGTAACGCAACTTCTTTCCGTCGCGCTGTCGCGCGCACGAGCAAAAGATTCGCGACATTCGAGCAGGCGATCGCGAGCAGCAATCCGACGGCGCCGCACAAGACAAACAACACGCTGCGGATGTCGCGCACGGAACGTTCGCGGAACGAAAGCAATCCGAAACTGGCGGCATCCGTTTGCGAACCGTGTTCCAATTTCAACGCCCGACCAATTGCTGCGACTTCGGTGCTCGCCTGTTGAAAGGAACCACCCGCGCGCAAACGAGCGATGACCCGAAAATTGTGCGCGGTCCTCGACTCGTAAGGCGGATAAATTGCACTCGGATACCAAACGTCAGCACCCGCCGGAAATTCCGTCTGCGGCGGCAGGACGCCAATGACGGCGAAACTGCGATTCGCAAAACGGAGCGTGGTTCCTTCCAAATTTGTCCGGCCCTCCAGGATGCGCTTCCAAAAGCCGTAGCTGACCACGGCGACTTCATTTCCTTCGCGCAACGTTTCGGGAGAAATCAGACGACCGAGGGTCGGCGCAACTCCAAGCACGCGAAAAAAATCAGCGGAAACTCCGCAAACGTTCGTCCGCACCGGCTCATTTCCACCTGCGACCGCATCCGGACTGAAGAAGTAACTGGCAACCGCCTCGAAGCTGCGATTGCGCGTGGCCAGATCGTCAAAATTCGGTTGCGCGACCCGCATACCGCGGCCCGCTTCGTTCAGTTCTGTGACCTCGACGAGGCGCTCCTGTGCGGGATAGGGCAGCGGACGCAGGAGGACCGCATCGACCACGCTAAAAATGGCGGTGGCCGCTCCGATTCCGAGCGCAAGAGTGACGATCGCAACCAGACTGAAACCTGGCCGTTTCCAGAGCGAACGGCACGCGAGCCGGATTTCCCCGGGGAAGTCACTCATAACGCAGTGCGACCATCGGATCGACTTTCATGGCACGACGCGCCGGGATGTAACTGGCGAAGAGAGCCGCCGCGCTCAGCAACAATACGACCGTCGCGTAGGTCAGGATGTCGTTCGCGCCCACACCGTAGAGCAGGCTTGCCAGCAGGCGGGTCGCGGCAAAGGCCGCGAGCAATCCAATTACAATGCCGATGGTAACGACGGTCAGGCTTTGTCGCAAAACCATCCCGAGCATCTGCGTGCGTTGCGCGCCGAGCGCCATGCGGATGCCGATCTCGCGCGTGCGTTGCGTCACGCTGTAGGCGATCACGCCGTAGATGCCGATGGCCGCGAGAAGCATCGCGACGGTCGCGAAGATTCCGAGGAGCATCATGTTGAAACGCGGCTGCGCCAGGCGCTGCGCGAGGAGCGAGGTCATCGGGGTGAGCTGTGGCACGAAGACGTCGGGATCGATTCCCTGGACGACGCGACGCACCGCGGTGTCGACTCCGGCAAGGTTCGCGCTCGTTAGACGCAGGGTGATCCAGAGCCGGCGATTCGGATATTGCTGGAAGGGCTGATAAAATTCCGGCCGCGGGATTTCGCCCAGTTCCTCGTGCTTGGTGTCGCCGACCACGCCCACGACCTCCATTGGCAGTTCGCCCTGATCGCCGCGATCAAGCACAACCACTTGACCGATCGGATTCACGTTCGGCAGGAAACGGCGGGCGAAGGTTTCGTTAACCATCGACGACAAACGGAGACTTGTCGGTGTCGCGCTGATCGAAATCGCGACCGTTCCGCAACGGGATGCGCATGGCCTTGAAATAGCCCGGCGTCACGGAAAGATGCGAGGCATCCGGGCGATTGCCGGGCGCGATCGGCGGTTGGCCGGCGATATAGAACGAGGAACCGCTGTCGTTGCCGCTGAAGGGCAGCGGATTCGCACCGCCAATTGCCTCCACCCCCGGGATCTCCGCGAGCTTCGGGAAGAGCTGCTCGTAGAAGCGACGCTGTTGATCCGGCTCGGAATACTTCGTTCGCGGGACGACCTGCTCGATCACGAGCAGACGTGACGGATCGAAGCCGGGACTGGTGGCGCGCAAATTGAAGAAGCTCTTGATGAGCAATCCCGCGCCCGCGAGAAGCAGCAGTGAAAGCGAAACCTGCGAGACGACGAGAAGCGCGCGGACACGTGTGCCATGGACTCCGCCCGTCGAGCCTTTCGATCCTTGCTGCAAGGCATCGCTCACGTTTGGCCGCGAGACCTGTAACGCAGGCACGAGCCCAAAAGCGAGGGTGCTGACAATCGCGAGGCCAAAGGTGAAAAAGCAGACGGTGGCGTTGACGTGAATATCGCCGATGCGCGGAACGTCACGCGGACCAACCGCGCTGAGCACATCGACGCCCCACCATGCCAGGAGCAGGCCCCCAACACCGCCCAGGAGCGCGAGCACAAAACTTTCCGCAAGGAGTTGGCGGACGATGAGCGTCCGACTCGCTCCGAGCGCAGTCCGGATACCGATCTCACGGCTCCGTGCCGCCGCCCGGGCGAGGAGAAGATTGGCTACGTTCGCGCAGGCGATCAGGAGCACGAGCGCGACCGCGCCTAACAAGATCAAGAGCGCCGGTCGCACGTCGCCGACGACATCTTCGAGCAAAGGGATCACGCGGGCGCCACGTCCAGTATTCGTGTCCGGAAATTGCTCGGCCATGCGGGCTGCGATCGGTTTCAACTCCGCCTCCGCCTGCGTCGCGCTGACGTCCGGTTTCAAACGCCCAACCAACCTCAGGAAATGCGATCCGCGCCGGGGCACTTCCGTCGCCACCAGAGGTTCGAGCGGCATGATGTAGTCGCTGTGCTCCCGGTATTCGCCTTGCAGCGGGAATTGCCACCCCGGCGGCATGATTCCAAGAACGGTGTAACTCTTGCCCGCCAGATTTACCTGCTGCCCGACGATCTTCGGATCACTGCTGAAGGCGCGCTTCCACAAGCCATGGCTGAATAGCACCACGCCGCCGGCTTTCATTTCCTCGGCGGTGAAGCCGCGGCCCAGCATCGGGTGCACGCCGAGAACGCTGAAGATGTCACCGGAGACAGCCACGCCTCCCAGCTCCTGCGCGTCACCCGCCCCGGTCAGGACGGTGCCCGCCC
Source organism: uncultured Verrucomicrobiae bacterium (assembly GCA_963844275.1). Lineage (GTDB taxonomy): Bacteria > Verrucomicrobiota > Verrucomicrobiia > Chthoniobacterales > UBA10450 > JACCTI01. The sequence goes on along the minus strand of CAWJNS010000010.1, from coordinate 718,124 downwards.
CGGTGTATGCAGCCATCGCGCTGAAGCTTTGACTCTGGTCGCGGTAATCGAAGAAATCGGGAAACGAATCGGTGTACTTGGCGTCGGGTTCATCCTTGGCATTTCCCCAAATCATGACGAGCTGATCGGGATTCGGAAACGGCAGCGGCCGGAGCAGAACGGTATCGACGACACTGAAGATGGCGCTGTTCGCTCCGATGCCGAGCGCAAGCGTGAGGACCGCGATGAGGGTGAAGCCCGGTGCTTTCAGCAGCATCCGGAACGCGTATTTGAGGTCAGAGATCATAACAAAGTTCCCAAGTTCCAAATCCCAAACAATTCCAAAGCTCCAAATCCGGAAGCGCCTTTACTCATCGCGAAGTGCCACCATCGGATCGACCCGCATCGCCCGCCGCGCCGGGATGTAGCTGGCCAGCAACGCCGACCCGCCGAGGAGGAGCGCAACCAGCGCATAGGTCGACAGGTCGATCGCGCCCACGCCGTAGAGGAGGGAGCTGAGCAGCCGCGTTCCGGCGAGTGAGGCGATCAAACCGAGCCCGAGGCCGATCGCGACCAGCGCGATACTTTGGCGCAAAACCAAGCCGAGCATTTGCGTTCGTCGCGCACCGAGCGCCATGCGAATGCCGATCTCGCGCGTCCGTTGCGCCACGCTATAGGCGATCACGCCGTAGATGCCGATCGCGGCGAGAATCATCGCCACCGCGGCGAAAACCGCGAGCAGCATCATGTTGAAACGCGGCTGCGCCAGTTGCGTCGCGAGGAAGGTCGTCATCGGCTCGAGCCGGGGGACGAAGAGGTCCTTGTCGACTTCGTGGACGGCGCGTTTCACCTCGGCCTGCAGCCCGACAAGGTTCGGCGACGAAACTCGGAGGACGAGGTCGAGGCTGCGCGTCGGATCCTGGGCAAATGGCACATACAGTTCCGGCCCCGGCGGCTCCGCGAGCGAGTCATGCCGCGAATTGCCGACCACGCCAACCACTTCGCAAGGCGGCGCCTGGTTTTCCGGGCGATCGATCATGACCTGCTGACCAATCGGATTCCCGTCCGGGAAATGTTTGCGTGCGAACGCTTCGTTGATCATCACCACGAGGGGCGAATCCTTGGTGTCGGCGCGATTGAAGGCGCGTCCCTGGAGCACGGGAATTCTCATCGCGCTGAAATAATCCGGTTTGACGATGAGATAGCCGCCCCCGGGATGGTTGCCGCGCGGCAAGGGCGCGGCGCCGCTGACCATGAACGACAGGTTGGCGATATTGCCGCCCAGCGGCAGTGGGTTGACTCCGCCGGCTGCTTCCACGCCCGGAATGACGGCGATTTTTTCCATAATCGCGTCGTGCGTGCGGATTTGCTGGTCCAGCTCGGGATAACGCGCCCGCGGCAGGTTCAATTGCAGCGTCACGAGTCGGACCGGATCGAATCCCGGATTCGTCGCGCGCAGATTAAAGAAGCTCTTGATCAGGAGTCCGGCGCCGGCCAGGAGAAGAAGCGAGAGAGAAACCTGGGAGACGACGAGGAAGGCGCGCAATCGGTTCGTATGCAGGCCGCCGCTGGATCCCTTGGCGCCTTGCTGGAGAGATTCATTCACATTCGGTCGTGAGACTTGCAGCGCCGGAATCAATCCGAAGAGGACGGTGCTGCCAATCGCGACGATGAAGGTAAAGGCGCAAACGTTTGGGTTCACTTTGACCTGCGCGATATGGGGAAGCCCTTGGGGACCGGCCGCGCCCAGCAGATCGACGCCCCACCAGGCCAGGAGCAAACCGGCCGCCCCACCCATCAGCGCGAGGAGAAGGCTTTCGGAAAGCAGTTGCCGAATGACCCGAAGGCGGCTGGCCCCGAGGGCGGTGCGAATCGCGATCTCCCGTCTGCGCGAGGCCGCGCGGGCGAGCAGCAGGTTGGCCACGTTCGCGCAAGCGATCAGGAGAACGAGTGCGACCGCACCGAGTAAAACGAGCAGCGCTGGCCGCACGTTTCCGACAATGTCGTCATGCAGCGGGACGACGGCCGCGCCGGTAAAATTCAGATTGGTATCGGGATATTGCTGCGCGAGCCGGCCGGCGATCGCGCTCAACTCCGCTTCCGCCTGCCTGGCCTGGACGCCCGGTTTCAACCGGCCGACCACACTGAGAAAATGCGAGCCGCGATTGGTCAGCGCGGTCGTGACCAGGGACTGCAGCGGCATCACGTATTCGATATGCTCGTCTTCGATCGGGAACTTCCAGCCCGGCGGCATGACTCCAATGACCGTGTGGGTACGCGCCGAGATTGTGATCTGTTGCCCGAGAATCCGGGGGTCGCCGCCAAAGGCAGTCTTCCAGAGCGGATAGGTCAGGACGATGACGCGCTCCGCTTCGTTCTGCGCCTCCTCCTGCGTGAAGCCGCGGCCCAGCAGCGGCGGTACTCCCAGCACATCGAAAATCTCGGGAGTAATGGCGACGCCCTCCAAGGCCTTCGCGTCGTCGGCGTGCGCCAAAGTTCCAGCCGCGCGCGTGTAGGCCGCGAGGGCGGAAAAGCTCTTGCTCTGATCGCGCAGGTCAACGTAGTCAGGAAACGAGTGCACGTTACCGCGCACCTGCCCGCTGCTGTCATTCGCATAACGTCCCCAAACCATCACGACCTGGTCCGGATTCTTGAAAGGCAGGGGTCGTAACAGAACGGTATCGACGACGCTAAAGATGGCGCTGTTCGCACCGATTCCGAGCGCGAGGGTGAGGATGGCGATGATGGTGAAGCCGGGCGTTTTGAGAAGTTGGCGGAAGGCGTAACGAAGGTCGTTGATCATGATCGGGAGTTGGCGGTTGGTTTGGGCGAGCGCCGGCGCGATTCCATTTTCATTTTCGCACGCTGATGCTTCCAGCAGTCGCGCGAAGCGTGAGAAGCGGTCATTCCTTTCTTCATTCCGTCCGCAGCGCCTGCATCGGATCGATCCGGGTCGCGCGCACGGCGGGGACAAGACAAGCCAGCGCAGCGACGCTGCAAATGAAGAGGGCGACCCCGCTGTAGAGCCAGGGATCGGTGGGGCTCACTTCAAAGAGGAGGCGCCGCATCAGTCGGGTGATGGCGAAGGAAAGGCCCAGGCCGACGACCAATCCCACGACCGCGAGGCGCAATCCTTCCTTCATCACCAGCCCGATGACGTCGCGCGCGGCGGCACCGAGCGCGAAGCGAATGCCGAATTCATTCGTTCGTTGCGCGACCCCGTAGGCGATCACGCTGTAAATGCCCATGCCCGTCAGCGCGAGAGCGAGACCGGCAAAACCGGCGAGCAGATACATCGAGAGTCGCCGATCGGCCGTGGCCTGCGCGAGGAGTTCGTTGTAGCTCTGCACTTCCGCGATGGGCAGACCGGGATCGAGTGCGTGGATGGCCGTGAGCAATTCCGGCCGCAGACTGGCCGCGGGCCGCGCGCTGCGCACGATCACGCTCAGGAAGGAGCCGTCCAATTGCGCCGCCGGATAGTACATCTCCGCCCCCGGCGGCAGGGAAAGATTCTCGGTCCGCACATTCCCGACCACGCCGACGATTTCGCGCGGGATCGATTGGATGCCGGTAATGAGGCGATGTCCGATCGGGTCTTCATTTGGAAATAACTGCCGCGCCATCGCTTCGTTGATGATGACCACGTCCGGCGCCCCGGCGCGATCGCGCCAGGTGAATTCCCGTCCCTTCTTGAGCGGGATGCCGAGCGTTTCAAAGAAGCCGGGCGAAACGGTCGAGCGCACCGTGATCGTGCGATCGCTCACTGGCGGGAGCGGGCGACCCTCGACCGCGGCGGGCGAACGGGTGTTGCCCTGACTTGCGGCGGGAAGCGAGGAGGCCGTGGCGACGTGGGTAATCCCGGGCAGCGTGGCGATTTTCTCGAGCGCGTTTTGGAAGAACAAGCTCTGGCGCTCGATGTCGGGATAGGAACCCGGCGGCAATCCGAGGAAAAACGTCGCGATATCCGCGGAACGGAAACCGGGATCGACCTTTTGCAGACGACGGAAGCTGTCGGTCAAAAGCACGGCGCCGACGAGCAGGACGAGCGAGAGCGCGACTTCCGCAATCAGCAGTCCGGCGCGGAACCGGCCGGCGTGCCGGCCGCTGCTGGAGCCGCGCGAGGTATCCTTCAGCGACTCGTTGGGATCGGAACGTGAAACTTGCAGAGCCGGAAATAATCCCAGCACCAGGCCCACGACTAACGAAAGCAAGAGGGCGAAGGCCAGGACCCGCCAATCCAGCGTGATCTCCGCGGCGCGGGGGATGAAATTCTCGCCCACCTTGACGAGCAGCACCTTTCCCCAAACCGCCAGCAGGACACCGATGATGCCGGCGAGCGAAGCGGTGAGCAGGCTCTCGATCACGAATTGCGCGATGATGCGTCCCCGGCTCGCGCCGAGCGCGGTGCGGATCGCGATTTCCTTCCGGCGCGCCGTGAAACGCGCGAGGAGGAGATTGGCCACATTCGCGCACGCCACGAGCAGAACACAGCCGACCGCGGCGAGGAGCGTAAGCAGCATGGGACGCTGATTGCCGACCAAATCCTCGTGCAACGAGACCACGCTCAGGCCGGCCTTTGCATCCACTTTCTCGGCATTCGCAGCGGCGTATCGCTTGTCGATGACGCGGAACTGTTCCTCCGCCTGGGCCCGCGTCATGCCCGGTTTTAGCCGACCGAGCGTGAGGAGATAACCGGTGCCGCGTTCCACGATGTCGGCGGTAAGGCCTTCCTGCTCGAAGACGCGCGGGAGCCAGATTTGATTCCGCAAATAAGGAAAGCCCAAGGCGGGCAGGACGCCGATGACGGTGAAGGGCGTGCCGTTGAGCACGATCGGCTGGCCAAGGATGTTGCGGTCGCCGCCGAAGTTTTTTTGCCAAAGCGGATAACTGAGAAGCACGACGTTGGCTCCGCCGGGTTGGTCATCCGCTTCGCTGAAAGTGCGGCCGAGGAGCGGTTGCACGCCGAGCGTGGGGAGAAAATTCGACGGTGACGCGCGAGGCTTGCAGATTCTCCGGATCGCCCCGGCCGGTGAGAGTCAAACCGGTGAAGGATTGCGCCGCGAAGGCGGAGAGACATTGCTGCTGCTCGCGCCACGCCGAGTAGCGCGGCCAGGAGACATTTGCCTGGTCGAGGCCGCGCTCGGGAAACGAGCCCCAGGCGCGCACCAGTTCCTCCGCCTTCGGATAAGCGAGCGGGCGCAGGAAGAGCGTATTGATGGCGGAGAAGAGAACGGTGTTGGCGCCAATGCCGAGCCCGAGCGCGAGGACGGCGACGGCGGTGAAGCCCGGCGACTTGAGCAGTTGACGAAAGGCGTAACGGAGATCGGTGAGCATATTTTATTCGGAGTGGAGAACGACCATCGGATCGACGCGCGACGCGCGCCGCGCTGGAATCCAGCAGGCGACCAGCGCAGCCGCGCTCAGGACCAGCGCCGTCAGGCCGAGCGTCGCGAGGTGAAGTGGCGGGACATCGAAGAGAATGCTTTGCATGGCGCGACCGCCCAGCCACGCACCGAGCAGACCAAGGGCGATCCCGGCCGCGAGCAACCGTGCGCCGAGTCCGAGAAATTGGCGCCCGATCTGTTCGCGCTGCGCGCCAAGCGCCATGCGAATGCCGATCTCGCGGCGACGCTGCACGACCGCGTAACTCAAGACGCCGTAGGTTCCAATCGCGGCGAGGAGCAGCGCGACGCCGGCGAAAATTCCCGCCAGCAGCGCGGGCGAGCGTCGTGCGATGAGGCTGTCCGCGATGAGCGTATCCATCGAGCGAATGTTATCGATCGCGAGCTCGGGCTGGGTTTCGCGGACCAGCTTTCGCAGGGTCTCGGCGAACGCTTCCGGACTCTGGCTCGTGCGCACGACGACGAAAACGCTGCTGTCGCCTGCGGCGCTGAGCGTAGGGTAGGTAAATCGCCCCCTGTCCCTTCGACTCCGTGAGCTCCGCTTGTTTTACCGCGCCAACAACGCCGACAATAGTGAAGAGCTTTGCTTCCTCCGATTCGTTGCCACGAAAGACCTGCTGGCCGAGTGCGCCCCCGTTGGGCCAGTAACGCCGGGCCAGGTCCTCGTCGACGACGCAAATGCGCTCCGGGCGATGAGAATCCGCTGAGGTCAGGAAGCGCCCTTCGCGCAGCGGAATGCCGAGCGCCGTGAAGTAACCGCCGTTCACACCGTAGGAATAATGACCATGCACGGATTGGCCTGGCGGCGGCACATAGCCCTTCGGTGTAATCGCGCGTTTTGCCGCTATCGCCGCTCAGCGGAATGTTTGTAATCGTTCCCGCGGCGACGATTCCAGGTTGCTGGCCGATTGATTCCAGCAAGCGATCGACGATGCCGATCGAGTCCTTCTGCAGTTGCCACGGAATGGTGCCTTTGCCGGCGAGAACATGATCGGCGCGAAAGCCGGGAGAGACCGCCATCACCTTTTTCAGGCTCAGCCCGAGCAGCGCCGCACCCGCGAGCAGAACAAAAGCGAGCGCGATCTGCGCGACGATGAAGCCGTGGCGAAGACGCTGCGCGGCCCGACTTACCGTGCCGGAGCGCGATTCCGATTGGAGCGCGTTCGCGAGGTGGCTGCCGAGATTGAACCAGGCGATCGGCACGGCGATGACGACTCCGAGAATCACCGCGCCGACCAGCCCGATCGAGGCGAGCCAGCCATCGAACGCGATCTGCGCGCCGAGCGGCAAACGATTGGCCCCGAGAACCTGGAGCAATTGAGTTCCCCACGCGCCCACGACCACGCCGAACAATCCACCGATGACGGTGAGGAGGATGGTTTCAATCATGACTTGCTCCAACGACGTGCCGACGGCTCGCGCCCATCGATTGACGAATCGCCATTTCTTTCGACCGGCTGCTCGCGCGGATCAGGAGGAGGTTGATCAGATTGACTGCGCCGATGAGGAGGAGAAAAAAGACGCCGGCCTGCATCAACCAGAGAGTCGGTCGAATGGAGCGCACGTGATGTCCGTGCAGGGAAAGAACCGGCGAGCGAAAGCCAGCTTCGGCCATCATTTTCGCCTGCGGGTTGTCCTGCTCGACCGCGGCGTTGTGCGCGTCGATCTGGGATTGCGCTTCCGCGATCGTCGCGCCCGGTTTCAAGCGCGCGATCATTTGAATGGCGCCACCGCCGGAATGGCGCGCTTGGGCACCGCGCTGCTCCGGCCCCGATTTGATACGCCACGTAAAGGCGGGCTTCCGAGGAGAGAAATCGAAAATCAGGAGGCAACACGCCGATAATCTTTCGCGGGATGCCGTTCACGCGAAGATCGCGGCCGACGACGTTTGGATCCGAATTGAGGCGCTGGCGCCAGAAGCCGTCAGTCAGGATGACGACTGCCGCATCATTCGCCATTTCCGCCTCGGCGAAAGGGCGCCCCAGGGCCAGCCGCACGCCAAGTGTCGTGAAAAACTCGAACGACACGCGATTGACTTCTTCCTGCTCGGTTGAGCCGGGGTCGCCGACGAGCTTCGCTGCGGTTGAGGAAGATGGAAAGGCTCGAGAAAGCCGGGATGTTGCCGCGCCGCTCGAAATAATTTGTGACCGACGAACCGTCGTTCTGGACCCCGGCTTTCGGATAAGTGTTGTAGATCGTGACGAGCCGGTCCGCGTCCGGAAAAGGCAGCGGACGAAGCAGGATGGAGTTGATGACCGCGAAGATGGCGAGGTTGGCGCCGAACAGATCGCGACCGTCGCCAGCGCCGTAATCGTGAAGGCCGGAGCTTTGCGCAGCATCCGGAAGGCGTATCTCAAGTCGTTGAACATGGAGTTTTAGAGGGTCGAGCGCGCTCCGCCATCATTCGGCTCGCAGCGCGATCACGGGATCAACCCGCGCCGCGCGCCGGGCGGGCAACCAGCAGGCAAATCCCGCCGCCGCGGACAAGACTGCTCCCGCTGCCAGCCAGGCGATTACATCCTCCGCGGTAAAGTTGCGTCCGCGCGCCACCGGCAACCCGAGAACGGAAAGAAAGTTCGCGCTGATCCTGGCCGCCTGAACGTTTTGCGCCGGCTCGCCATTGGGCACGCCAAAGATGACATTCGCACCGGTGGCCGCAGCGATGTCTTCGAAAATGTCGTGGCCAAACTCACTCCATTGCCGCAGCGTCTGCTCGCTCATGTTCAGCGTCGTCCCGCGCGCGCCGTTCTCGTCCTCTGCTTCGTATAATCTAACGAGCCGATCCGCCTGCGGAAAAGGCAGCGGCCGCAGAAGCGTACCCTCGACCACGGAGAAGATGGCGGTGTTGGCCCCAATCCCGAGGGCCAGGGTGAGGACCGCGACGGCGGTGAAGGCCGGCGATTTCCGCAGCATCCGCAACGCGAAGCGCAAATCATTCATAGCGGAGGGCGACCATTGGATCGACGCGGGTGGCGCGACGCGCGGGCAGAAAACACGACGCTGCGGCAACGAACGTGAGCATCCCTGCGACGGCGAAATAGATCGTCGGATCGAGCGGATTGACCTTGAAGAGGATATTCTTGAGCGCGGCCGCCGCGACCACACCGAGCAGCAGCGCGACGCCACCGGCGCCGAGGACCAGACCGATCGCGAGTTGCCAGGCACCCTGGCTCATGACCATGCGCAAAATGCGCCGCGCGTCCGCGCCCAGGGCCATTCGAATGCCGAACTCCTGCGTACGCTGGTTGACCGAAAAGCTCATTACGCCGTAAAGGCCGACACCGGATAGAATGAACGCGACGATTCCGAAAATCGTGAAGAGCGTCGCGATCACGCGGTTGCCGGAGAGTATCTCCTTGTGAAACTGCGCGGGCGTTCCGGCGAAATACGTGGGCAGATTTGCATCGATCTCCGTCACCGCTTTGCTCAACACCGGGCCGAGGGTATCCGCCCGCTGGCCAGAACGCGGACGGACCAGCACGGTCGCGAACTGCGTGGCCGGCGAGGCGCCGAGCAACGGCATGTAGAACCCGGCGGCCTCGGTCTGCTGATCGAACGGACCCTGCATCAACGTATCCGGGACGACGCCGACGATGGTGCGCCACGGCTGTTCTTTGCCGGGATTAAAGATGCGCACCTGATGTCCGAGCGCGCTCTGGTTGCCCCAGTGTTTCCGGGCGAAGCTGGCATTTACGATCGCGACCGGCTGCTTTGAATCGGTGTCGTCGAGCGTGAAATCGCGGCCTTCGTGAACTTTGAGACCGAGGGTCGAGAAGTAGTTGTCCGAGACGGATTCGAAATTGCCGCGGGGACGATCGCGATCGGTCAGGTAATTTTGGCCGTCGACCTCGTATTGCCCATTGGGCGCGAAGGTCATGCGAAAGCGATCGGTCATGGCCGCAGCCTCAAACTGCGGATTCGCCCGCAGCGCCCGAACCGCGCGCGTGAAAAATTCGCGCCGCGAATCTTCGCTCGGATACGTGCCCTCCATCAGGGCGAGGCGCGCGGCATAGAGTCCGTTCTCGTCGTAGCCGTAGTCGAGCTTCGTCTGGTTGCGAATCGATTTGATCTGCAAGGTGGCGGCAATCAGGAGCGCAGCCGTCAGTGCGATCTGTCCGACGACCAGCACGCGCGTAATGACATTGACGAGGCGGTTGCTATTACCGCGCCCGCCTTCTTTCATCACCGCCGCCGCATTGCTTCTCGAACTGAGAAAGGCGGGGAGCAATCCGGAGAGGAGGGTGGCCGTGAGCGTAATCGCGAGCGTGAAGAGGAGAACACTTCCGTCGATCGTGAATTGCCACCAGTAGGGCGGTGGAAACGGCGCGGCCTTGACGACGCTATCGAACATATCGACCGCCCAATACGCGAGCAGCGAACCGCCAATCGCGCCGAAGAAGGCCACGACCAAACTTTCGGTCAGCATTTGCCTAACGAGCCGCCAGCGCGTCGCGCCGAGTGCGCCGCGAATGGCAAGTTCCTTCGCGCGCAGGGCAGCGCGGCCGAACTGCATGTTCATCACATTCACGCACGCGATCAGCATCACGAGAATGACCGCACCGAGCATGGCCCAGACGATCTGGCGCAGTTGCACGCCAGTGAAGGCATTGATCAGCGGCTGCACATTGGCCGAGGTGAGATCTTTGTTCGTCTTCGGATTGTCCTCCGCGATGTGTCGCGCGATCGCGATCATCTCCGCGTTGGCCTGGTCGAGCGTGACGGCCGGTTTCAGCCGACCCATGACCGCGGGCGCGCGACTGTTCGCCCCGAGGAAAAGCTCGCCGCGCGGTGTGGGCGGCCATTCATTGTAGAGCGGCGTCCAAAGTTCTTCCGCAGTCGGGAACTTAAAGCCCGGCGCCATCACCCCGATGATCGTCGCCGCTTTGCCGTTGATGGTGACGCTCTGTCCGACAATGTTCGGATCGGCGTTGAAATCGCGTCGCCAGATTTCGTCACCGAGAATCGCGGTCTTCGGTGACCCGAACGTGTTATCTTCCGCCGTGAAATCGCGCCCCAGGACCGGCGAGACGCCGATGATTTTAAACAGGTCTTCGGTTATGTACGAGCCGGTGTAACGCTGCGGATTATTGTTGTAGGTGACGTTGATGGTCGAGCCGCTGAGATAGCCAGCCATCATGGCAAACGAGTGCTGCGCCGCCTTCATGTCTTCGTAATCCTGCGCGGTCGGAATGTTGCCGGCGCCGAAATTGTTGACCTGGTCAGTCGCTTTCGGATCGATCAATCCCACGCTGACCAGCTGTTCGGGATGCGGAAATGAAAAGCCGCGAAGCACGATCGCGTTGACGACGGTGAACTGCGTCATCGCGCCGCCAATCCCGAGCGCGAGCACGAGCACGGAGAGAATTAGGAAGAGCTTGTCCTTCAGTAAGACACGGCACCCGACACGGATGTCCTGAGTGAATTGTTCGAGAATCATGATGATTTACCCTGGTTGCCGTCGACGACAAAGCCGTCGCGCAGCTGAATAACGCGGTTGCCGTAGGAGGCATTTTTTTCGGAATGGGTGACCTGCACAATCGTGGTGCCCTCCTCGTTGAGGCGCTTGAAGAGCTCCATGATCTCTTCGCCCTGGCTCGAATGCAGGTTGCCGGTCGGCTCGTCGGCGAGAATCAGCTTCGGACTCGAGACAATCGCGCGCGCCACCCCGACCAGTTGCTGCTGACCGCCGGAAAGTTGTCTCGGATAGAGGTCCTTTTTCCCTACGATGTGAAACCGGTCCAGCGTGTCGGCCACGATCGCGGCGCGTTCCTGCTTGCCGACGTGACGATAGGAAAGCGGGATGTCGAGATTTTCGTAAACCGTGAGGTCGTCGAGCAGATGATATTGCTGGAAGACAAAGCCAATCTGTTCGTTGCGCAGCGTGCCCCGCGCGTTCGGCTTCATTTGGTGAATGGCGTTTTCTTCGAAAAAATATTCACCCGACCAGGCGTGGTCGTGCATCCCGAGAACGTGGAGGAGCGACGATTTGCCGGCACCCGACGGGCCCATGATGGAAACGAAATCGCCCTCCTCGATCTTGATATTCACGTCGCGCAGGACGTAGAAAAACTGTCCTTTCGCAAGTGGGTAGAAGCGTTCGACGTGTTTGAGTTCGATCAGTGGGGTGGGCATAAATTCAATTGCGGGCGAGGGCGATCATCGGGTCAAGCCTGGCCGCGCGACGCGCGGGCAAATAACAGGCGAGCAAGGCCACAAACAGCAGCAGGAGCGAGATGGCCATAAAGGTAAACGGATCGGTTGCGTTCACGCCGAAGAGCAGGCTGGCGATGAGACGCGTCAAACCGAAGGCGCCGACCAGGCCAACGCCGATGCCGATCAACGCCAGCACCATGCCCTGACGCACCACCATCGCGAGCACATCGCCTTTTTGCGCGCCCAGCGCCATGCGGATACCGATCTCCTGGGTGCGTTGCGTGACCGCGTATGCCATCACGCCGTAGATGCCGATCGCGGCGAGGAACAGCGCGGCAAAGGCAAAGACGGTGAAGAGCTGCATCGAGACGCGACGCGTGCCTAACGAGTTCATAACAACGGCATCGAACGTGCGGACGTTGTAGATCGGCTGATCCTTATCGAGCGCCTGCACTTCGCGGCGGAGAGTGGGGGCGAAGGCAGCGGGATCACCGGCGGTGCGAATAACGAGGGCCATGAAATTCCACGACGCCTCCTGGGCATGCGGCACGTAAATCTGCGCGCCACTTGCGGCTTCGAGCGCGGCGGTCTTGCTGTCGCCGACGACGCCGACGATTTCGCGCGGGAAATCCTCGTCGCGCCAGATCCTGAGTCGCTTGCCCAGGGCCGTCTCCGGCGAACCGAAGTGACGCTTCGCGATGGTCTCGTTGATGATGACCACTTTCGGAGCGTCGGCATTGTCGCGGACTTCGAATGCGCGCCCGGTCAGGAGCGGGATCTGCAGGGCGCGAAAATAATTGCCCGTGATGGTGGAGAACATCGCGTCCACCGCTTCGTCCACCGTCAGCGGCCTGCCCTCTGGAATAAAATTGCGTCCAATTCCGTAACCACTCGCGCCGAGCGGAAGATTGACGCCGCCGCCCACCGCTTGCACGCCCGGGACCGCTTCGAGACGCTCGATCAGTTGCCGGAAGAATTCCGGACGCTGCTCCTCTTTATATTTCGCGCCCGGCAGCGCGACGGATGCGAGGAGCACACTGTGAGGATTGAACCCAGGCTGGACCTGCTGGAGGCGAACGAAGCTCTTGATGAGCAGGCCGGCGCCGACCAGCAGCATGAGCGAGAGAGCGACCTCGCCGATCAACAACAAGCTCCGGGCATTCGTGCGGCGATGACCTTCGGCACTGCGGCCACCTTCTTTCAGCGCGCTGTTGACGTCGAGTTTGGACGCCTGCAGCGCCGGGACGAGACCGAACAGAATCCCGGTGAGCGCCGTCACGCCAACCGCGAACGCCAGAACACGATAATCAATCTGGACCTGGTCGAGCCGGGGAGCGCCTTCGGGAAGGAGCGAGATCAGCAGGCCAGTGAGCCAGGCGCTGAGCAGCACACCGGCCATTCCGCCAATCGTGGAGAGCAAGACACTTTCGGTCAGCATCTGGCGAAGGACGCGGGTGCGGCTCGCGCCCATCGCGGCGCGGATCGCGATTTCCTTTTGCCGCGCCGCGCTGCGAGCGAGGAGGAGATTGGCCACGTTCGCACAAGCGATCAGCAGCACCAGGCCCACCGCCCCGAGCAGGACGAGCAGCGACGGCTTCACTTCCCGGACCACCCGATCGTGGAGAGTAGAGAGGTGTGCATCCCAGCCTTTGTTCGTCTCTCGAAATTCTTTTTCGAGCTGCGCGTTGATCGCGCTGACGCGGGATTGCGCTTGTTTCAGATCGACGCCGCCCTGCAGTCGGGCGATCGCGGACCAGGAGCGATTGGAGCGCGGTTCCTCTGAGAGATTGACCTCGCTCGTCACCCAAATTTGGGTTTGTTCCGGGAATTCAAATCCGGTCGGCATTACACCGATGACAGTGATGGGTCGGGCGCTGATCTGGACCTGTTTCCCGACGATATCGGGGTCGGATCCGAAGCGGCGCTTCCACAAACCGTGGCTGAGGATCGCGACACTTTGCGTGCCCGGTTTGTCGTCTTCGGGAACGAACGCCCGCCCGAGAACAGGCTGAACACCGAGGACGGAAAAGAACCCGGTCGTCACGCCGGCGCGCGGCACGCGCTCGGGTTCCGCCCCATTAGCGCCAAGGTTGGCGTTGCCGGTCCAGAACGCCGCGGTGTTTTCGAAAAGATCGGTTTGTTGCGACCAATCCTTAAAGTCCAGGAACGAGATGTTGCTGTCGGTGATGTCGTGGATGGGATTTCTCCCTTCGAAAAAGATGATCCGCTCCGCGTTCGGGAATGGAAGCGGCCGCAAGAGCACGCCATTGACGAGGCTGAAAATGGCGGTGTTCGCGCCCACGCCGATCCCGAGCGCAAGGACGGCGACCGCGGTGAAAGCCTTGTGCTTAAGCAGCATGCGCAGGCCGTAGCGGAGGTCGTGGAGGAGGGTGTTCATTGGGCGTGTCCGAGTGCGATCATGGGATCGGATTTGGAGGCGCGTTGCGCGGGGATGTAGCTGGCCAGGAGCGCGACGAAGGCGAGCGCGAAGGTAACGAACGCGAACGTCGGGAGATCGAACGCCGGAACGTTATAAAGAAGCGAACCCAGAGCCCGGCTGCTAAACACGGCGAGCAGCAAGCCGATTGCGCTGCCGATGAAGAGCAGTCGCGCCGCGCGTCCGACGACGAGCAGAAGGACGTCGCGCCGTTGCGCACCGAGCGCCATCCGGACGCCAATCTCGTGCGTGCGTTGCACAACGAGGAACGACATCACGCCGTAGATGCCGACCGACGCGAGGACGAGCGCGACGGCGGCGAAGACGGTGATGAGTGCGACCGAGAGCCGCCGCGGGGCAATCGAATCCGCGGTCACTTGTTCGAGCGTCCGCACATTCGCCGCCGGCAGATCGGGATCGAGACCGCCGATCTCCCGGCGGATAGCCGAAGTGAGCGAGCGCGGGTCCTGTGTGCTCCGCACCGTGAGAATCATCCCGCGATACGGCGTCTGGTGATGCGCGCCATAGAGCTCCGGTTTCACCTCCTGATCGAGGCCGCGGTGGCGAATGTCGTCGACAATCCCGACCACCGTGATCCACTTCACATCAGGCTTCCGCGGATCGCTGAAGGTGATGCGCTTGCCGAGCGCCTCCTGGTTGGGCCACCATTTCTTCGCGAGCGCGTGGTTGATGATGACCACGCCGGGCCCGTCAAATTGATCACCTTCGTTAAAGAAGCGGCCCTGCAGGAGCGGCACCTGGAGCACGGAGAAATACTCCGGAGTGACCTCCCGGATTTCTTCGTCGGGGAAAATTTTCTCCGCCATGTGATCGCGGCCTTCAATCGCGAAGGAGCTGTCGCTATTGGTCCCGCTGAGCGGCAGAATCGAGGTGAAGGCCGCCGCTTCCACGCCGGGCAGCGCTTTCACGCGCCGGGTGGCTTCGGCATAAAAGTCAGCGACCGGTTTGCCGCGCGGATACTTCAGGAGCGGAAGCGAGACTTCCATCGTGAGCACGTTCTTCCGATTGAAGCCGGGATCGACATTCTGGAGACGGACAAAGCTCTTTAGCAACAAGGTGGCGCCGACAAGCAGCACGAGCGCGAGCGCCACTTCCGTGACGACGAGCGCATTGCGCAAGCGGTTGCGACGCAGGCCGCTGGTCGAGCCCCGGCCGCCCTCCTTCAAGGCTTCGGTCAGCTCGGGCTTGCCGGTGGCGAGCGCCGGGATAAGGCCAAAGATGATGCCGGTGCCGACGGCGACCGTGAGGGTGACGAAAAGCACGCGCAGATCAATATTTACCTCCGCGATCCGCGGCACGGTTTGCGCCCCGATCGATCGCAGGAGATCGAGTCCCCAGATTGCGAGCAGCACGCCCGCCAGTCCGCCGACGACAGCCAGAAGCAGACTTTCGGAAAGCATCTGGCGCACGAGCTGGGTCCGGCCCGCGCCGAGCGCGAGCCGGATGGCGAATTCGCGTTCCCGCGCGCCGGCCCGCGCCAGCAGCATGGTGGTGAGATTGGCGCACGCGATCAGCAACACGACCGCGACCGCGCCGACCAGAATCATGAGCGCGCCGCGCATCGGTCCGACCACAAGATTGTGGATGGGATAGAGCGCGGCGCCGAATTTCGTCGCCGGCTCGTAGTTATCCGGAAAGAGCGGATACCAGGAGGCAATCACGGTATCGAGCTCGGCCTGCGCCTGCGAAACGGTCACACCGGGCTTCAACCGCCCGATCACTCCGTAACTGCGCGAGCCGCGCGACTTCAATTCCTGTTCCGTAAAGGCGATCGGCTTCCAGATATCCGCCCGCTCGGCGAAGGTGCCGCCCTGGACCCCAAAGAGCGGCAGGGGGAATTCGAACTTCGCCGGCATGATACCGACGACGGTGAAGCTGCGGCCGTTAATGGAAACCTGCGTACCGACGAGCTGCGGATCAGAATTGAAACGCCGCCGCCAGAGGCGCTCGCTCACGACCACGACCGCATCGTTGCCCTCGCCGAATTCCTTTTCGTTGAAGACCCGGCCTTTGATTGGCTGCACCCCGAGGAGCGGAAACAAACTCGGCGTCACGACCGCGCCCTGCACGCGTTCCGGCATGTCGCCGCCGGTCAGGTTGAAGTCCGCGAAATTGAACGCGGCGATACCGTCGTAGCTGCGCAGTTGTTTCTCGTAATCAAGATATTCCGGCGCGGAAACCGGGATTTGGTCGAGCCCTTGCGCGGTAAATTTCTCGAACAGGAGCACGAGCTCGTCCGGCGCGCGGAAGGGAAGAGGCCGGATGAGGAGCGCGTTGACGAGGCTGAAAACAGCGGTGTTGGCCGCGATCGCCAGCGCCACGGTGATGAGGGCGACGGCGGTGAAGCCTGGCGTTTTGACGAGACTGCGCAGGGCGAAACGAAGTTCTTGCAGCATGATTATTCGGCGCGGAGCGCGGTCATGGGGTTGGTGCGAGCGGCCCGACGCGCCGGGAGCCAGCACGCCAGGAAGGCGACGGTGGTAAGGAGAAACGCGCTCGCGGCAAAAGCGACGGGATCGCGCGTCGTCACGCCGTAGAGCCGCGCCTCGAGCAGGCGACCGAGCAAAAGTGCAACGCCCAGGCCGGCGAAAACGCCTAACGAGACCAGCTTGAGCCCCTGCCCCACGACGAGGCGCGCGAGGGCCGTCGCGGAGGCACCGACCGCCAGACGGATGCCCATTTCCTGGCGGCGGCTGGCGACGTTGTGACTGAGCACGCCATACAGTCCAATGACGGCGAGCAGAAACGCCGTGCCGGCGTAGGCGGTGGCGAGCACCGTCCAGAAACGCTCGTTAACGGTCTGCGCGTCAAGCGCCTCCTCCATGGTGGTGATCCAGTGGAGCGCCGCGGAGTGGTCGCGGGCGAGGATGGTTCGGCGGACGGTTTCGATGAGCGAATTCGGCGGGACGTTGGTGGCGAATACCACTCCGACGGAAGGCTGCGGGAATTGCGCGAGCGAGAGAATGAGCTCGTGGTGATCGGGTCGGCGATTGCGGCGGCCTTCCCACAAGGCGTCGGCCAGAACTCCGATGATCTCCACTTCGGCCCCGTCGCGCAGAAGAAGCGTGCGGCCGATGGCGGTACCCGCCGGAGCGATGCGCCGCGCAAGCGTTTCGCTGATCAACCCGACCGCCGGATTCCCGCGGCGATCCTGCGGCTGGAAGAGCCGCCCGTCGCGCAAGGGAATGTCGAGCAGGTCGAGCGTGTCGGAATCTGTGTAACGGACCTGGACCGGCAGCGCTCCGTCAGCCGGTGCCGAGATCGCCGCCTTTCAGCCGCACCGTTTCATCTTCGCCGTCATAAGGCGGCACGGTCGGCGCCATGTAACCGAAGCGCTGCACACCGGGCAACGCTGCAAAATCATGACCGAGCGTGCGGTAGAAGCTCTCCAGCGCCTCTGGCGTGGAGTAGTTCTCGCGCGGGAGCGAGATTTGGTAACGCAGCAGCGACTCGGTGCGATAGCCGAAGTCGGCGTGTCGCAGTTTCTCGTAGCTGCGCAGAAACAATCCCGCTCCGGCGAGCAGCGCCACCGCCAGCGCCGTCTGCGCAATCACCAGGAAACGACCCGTGCGACCGCGCAAAGGCCCGCCCACAATGCCCCGTCCGCCCGCACGCAGAGCGTTCGAAGCATCGACTCGCGTCGCGGCGAATGCCGGCAGCACACCGAACAAAATCCCGGTCGCCAGCACCACGACCGCACAGAGCGCGAGCGGCGCCGCCGTCACCGCCACCGACATATGCGTCGGCAGTTCGAGGTGCGACGTCTTGACGAACAATTCCACCAGCCAGGTGGCGAGCAGAATCCCGAGCCCGCCACCGAGGATCGCGAGCAGCAGACTTTCGCCCAGCATCATCCGCACGAGCCGACCCCGACTCGCGCCGAGCGCCAGGCGCACGGCGAGTTCGCGGTCCCGATCGACCAGCCGCGCCAGCAAGAGCAACGCGACATTCCCGCAGCCGATGAGGAGCAGGAATCCCGAGCCGATCAGCATCGTCAACAAACCGCCGCGCAATGGCGCGCGCCAGCGTTCGCCGATCGGTTCCAGCCGGGCGCCGAGTTTTGCATTCTCGACCGGATGCGCCGTCGCCAATCCGCGCAGGATCGAATTCACCTCGCTCTCCGCCTGCGCGCGGGTGACGCCCGGTTTCAGCCGACCGAGCGTCAAGGTCGTCGCGGAAACGCGATCGGTCAGCTGCGCCGGGATGTTGTTCTGCTTCTCCGCCAGCCAATAGTCGGTGCCTTCGCTTTCGCCGACGCCGAGGTAGTTTTCCGGCATCACTCCGATCACGATCGCGGGGCCGGCGCGGGTCGGCACCGGTTGCCCGAGTAGCGAGGGAGCGGAACCGAAGCGGTTCCGCCAGAGCCGATGCGAGATGATGATCGCGAGTGAGCCCTGGCCGGCGTATTCCTCGGTGGCGAAGGTCCGGCCGAGCGCCGGCCGGACTCCCAACAAGTCGAAGTAACCCGGCGTGACCGTCTCACCGCGCAAACGTTCCGCCCCCTCGGCCGTTTGCATGATGAGCCGCGACACCGTGGCACCTTCCAGAAGCGCGAACGACGTCGCCGCGGCCCGCAGGTCGGCAAAATTCGGATACGAGAGATACGGCCGCGAAGTCAGGTGAGGCCGCGCGTCGGCGCCGAGATCCGACGGCACCAACGTGACCAGCCGATCGGCGTGCGGAAAGGGCAAGGGCCGCAGCAGAATGGCGTGGACAAAAGTGAGCACCGTCGCGGTGCCGCCGATCGAGACCGCGATGCACGCGAGCAGGGCGGCCGCCAGGCGCGGGGTGCGAAGCCAGGAGCGAAGCGCGATCATGGCGAGCTACTCGTGCCGGAGTGCTTCGAGGGGGTTGAGCCGCATCGCGGCGCGCGCCGGGATGTAGCAGGCGATCAGGCCGACGAGGAAAAGCAACGCGCCGACCAGCGCGAAGCTGAAGGGATCATGCGCGGAAACGCCGTACAAGCTGCGGGCGAAGAGTTTCATGAGAAAATACGCGCCCACGAATCCAAGGAGCAGGCCCAGGCCGATCAACCGCACTCCCTGTCCCGTGACGAGGCGCAGGACATCACGAGCTTGCGCGCCGAGCGCCATGCGGACCCCGATCTCCTGCGTGCGCTGGCGGACGGAGTAGGACATGACGCCATACAATCCGATCGAGGCGAGAAAGAGCGCCAGCGCACCGAAGATGGTGAACAGCGAACTGAAGAATCCCCGTTCCCAAAACGTCTGCGCGACGGCTTTCTCCATCGTCAGGACGCGATAGATCGGGAAGCCGGGATTCACCGAAAGCACCGTCTCCCGCGCGCTTCGGGCGAAGGAATCTGGATCGCTCTTCGTGCGGATCGCGACCGACATAAAGCGCGCGCCGGAGTTTTGCGCGGGTGGGAAAATAGACCGCGGGGAAGGCCCGGGTGCGGGTGATGCGGTTGTAAACAACCGGCCGCACGATTCCGACGATCGTCGCCCACTCCGGTTCACCTCGCGGCCTTTCAGGAGCCGCAATCGGCGGCCAATCGGGTCAGTCCCGGCAAACCAGGCGCGCGCGGCGTCGCTATCGATCAGCGCAACGCGGGGCGCATCGGTGTTGTCCGCGGTCGTGAACCCGCGACCCCGCACAAGCGGGATCCGGGCAGTTTCGAGAAAGCCGGGCGTGATCATGATCGGGCTCATGCCGCGCGCATCCTGCAGGCGCTCAGGCACGGGTTCGCCTTCCAGGACGAGGGCGCTGGTGCCGATCCCGCCGGCGGGCAGGGCGCTGGTCGCGCCGGCCGCCTCAACCCCGGGAAGCGTGGTCAGTTTCGGCACGAGCTGCGCGAAAAAGGTAGACGGCGGCCTGTTTCTTGCGGGAACTGCGCTTCCGGCAGGCCGATGCGGAACGTCAAAGTGTTGGAAGTATCGGCGCCGATGTCGGTGCGCTTCCAGGTTCATGAAGCTACGCATCATGAGCCCGGCGCCGATGAGGAGGATGAGAGCGAGCGCCACTTCGGCGACGATGAGTCCGCTGCGCAGGCGTTGACTGCGCGGGCCGGCGCCCCCGCCACGGCCGCCCTCCTTCAACACCTCAAGCAAGTGCGGGCGCGACGACTGCAAGGCCGGAACCAAGCCGACCAGGATACTGGAAAAAGCGCCCAGCCCGAGGGCAAAAGAGAATACACGCCAGTCGAAATCGAACCGAATCCAGTAGGGAATTTCGGTCGGGACACCGGACAACATCAAGTCCACGCCCCAGACCGCCAAAAGCAAACCCACTCCACACCCGGCCACGCTCAAGGCCACGCTCTCAGTCAGAAGCTGGCGCACGACCTGGGCGCGACTCGCGCCGAGCGCAATGCGAACGCCAATTTCCTTCGCCCGGGTCGCGCCGCGCACGAGGAGGAGGTTCGCGACGTTGGCGCAGGCGATGAGATGAACGCAGAGGACGGCGCCGAGGACGAGAATCGTGAGCACCTTGAAATGCTTCACCATCTCGTCCCGCCACAGGCGGACATGCACGGAGGCGCCGCTGTTTGTCGTCCGCATATTGGGTGGCGAAACGCGCCGCGATGGCCTCCAGTTCCGCCCGCGCTTGTGCTATCGAGACGCCATCCTTGACCCGCCGATCGCGTCCAGGAAGAATTTGCCGCGCGGATAGTCCTCCTCGTTCAACCGCAGGGGCAACCAGATGTCGCACACCTCCGGAAAACGCCACCCTTTCGGCATTACGCCGATCATGGTAGTTTGCCGGCCGTTGATCGGAATAGCCCCGGCCGACGATCGAGGGATCACCAGCCGAACTGCGCCTGCCAAAGTTCGTAACCGATCAAAGCGCGACCGGCGCCGCATTCAGCTCGTCCTCTTCCGCGCCGAAAATTACGCCCGAGAATCGGCTGCACTCCAAGAAACGAAAAGGCGTCCGCCGTAATCTGCGCACCCAGATACCGAGCCGGTTTCTCGTTGTCCGACACGATCGCGGTCAGTTCGGTCCAGGCGGCCAGTCCTGCCAGAGTGTCTGCTTTCTTGAACTCGCGATAATCCGGCAACGCGAGCGCGTCGTTGTCGGGTTGCTTGGGCGAAGTACTGCGAAATGAAGACCAGCCGGTCCTGATGCTGGATCAGCGGCATGGGACGGATCAGGAGGGCATTGACGGATGAAAACATCGTCGTGGAGATGCCAATCCCGAGCGCAATTGCCGTGATGGAGATGATTGAGAATGCCGGCGCCTTGACCAGCATGCGGATGGCGTAGCTAAAATCTCTCATCGAGTACGCCGCCGCCCGGCAGGCAAGGGTTTTGCGCACTCGCGCGACCGAGATGGACTCGACGACGGCGGTGACGCCCCGGTCCGGCTGCCATTCGCGAACCGGAGGGCGAGGCGGAGGTCGGAGCTCATGAAGGCGCCCTACAGCAGTCGCTCCGCGATAAACTGCGCGGCGTCTTGCGCGACGGTCGGTCCCTGGTTCGCCAACACCGCGATCGTGTAGCCGTCGTCCCAAAGGATGCTGAGGTCTGCGTTCATGCCGGGCGCGCCCCCATTGTGCCCCACCACCCGACGGCCATTTACCTGCCGATCGCCAAAGCCGTAGGCATATTTGTTGGAGCCACCTGGCATGTCCACTTTTCCGGTGGTGATCCGCTCGGTCATCTCCGGCGAGAGAAGCTTGGACTCGCGCAGGGCATTGGCGAAGGCGAGCAGATCTGCCAGGGTCGAGTCACCACCCCCCGCCGACATTCCGCGATAAGGCAGCGTGTCCCAGTTCGGCATCCATTCTCCCTTCGGACCGCGCATGTAGCCGATGGCCAACTCCTTCGGGCGCTCCGTCTTCGGGGTGTTGCCAGAACTTGTCATCCCGGCGGGCTCGTAAATGTGGTGCTGGACGTAGTCGTAGTAGCTTTCGCCCGAGATCTTCTCGATCACGAGGCCGAGGACGATGAACCCGGCGTTGCTGTAGGACCAGCTTTTGCCGGGCTCGAACTTGAGCGGCTCATTCACAAAGAGAGCCAGGTAATCTTTGACGTCGCGCAGGCTGTCCTTTTTCTGGGAGAAAGCCGGCCCGAAGATGTCGCCGAGGCCGGAGGTGTGCGTGAGCAGTTGTTCGATCGTAATCTTCCCCGCGATCTCCTTGTTCGGGTAATCGGGCAGCACGTCCGCGAGCTTGTCGCTAAACTTCAGTTTCCCGGCTTCGACGAGCTGAGCGATCGCGACGGAGGTGAACATCTTGTTCATCGAACCGAGGCGATAGCGCGTGGCAAAGTTCGAAATGATCTTCTGCTCGCGATCCTGCAAGCCATAGGCCTTTTGCCAGATCGGTTTGCCGTCTTTCGCGATCATCACCACCCCGGCGAACTGATCCTTTCTCGCTCAGCGCTTCGAGCTTCGCGTCCAGCTCTTGCGCCACGGCGGCCGCCGGTTTCCGTTCCGGCGCCGCGTCCGCCGGCGGCGGGATCGGGGCGGCAACGCGCTTGGTCAGCTTTTCCGGATTATCTCCGACCTGCGTGGAGAGGCGCACAAAACGCGGGAACGCACCCCGCGACTTCAGGATGACGTCGAGCGCGCGTGGCTCCGAGCGCTCGGTACGAAACAGATCGAAGCCACCACTGGCTTGGCGGCTGTCCATCTGCAGCTCGACGAATTCCCCCACCGGGCGTCCGCCACGCGCTTCCGGCGTCGTGCGCTCCTCGATGAATCGGGTTAGCGCCGCCTGGTCGGAGGCATTGTAGGCTTGGAGCCATTCCTGCAGCAGTTTGCCCGGCGCCGAATCGGGCGACGGTTCCGCGGCTGCCGCAAAGACCGCATTGGCGATCAGCAAGAGCAGGATAACAACCGCGGCTCTCAATGCTCTTCCTCCCCTACATGGCGCTATGAGGCTGGCTATGCCGTTGTCAGGCCGCCATCCGGTCCTCGACGACGCGGCCGTCGAAGAGATGGATGGTGCGATCGGCATGCTGTGCGAAGCGCACGTCGTGCGTCACCATGCAGATGGTCGCGCCGCCCGCGTGCAATTCCTTCAACAGATCCATGACCGCTTCGCCGTTGCGTGAATCGAGGTTACCCGTCGGTTCGTCCGCGAGCAGGATCGCAGGTTTGCCCGCCAGGGCCCGCGCCACCGCGACGCGCTGCTGTTGACCACCCGAGAGCTGACTGGGCAAATGCTTGGCCCGATGGCCCATCCCGACGCGCTCCAGCGCTTCGAGCACAAACGCCTTGCGCTCGCTCGAAGGCATCCCGCGATAGGTCAGCGGCAGCTCCACGTTCTCGAAAACCGTCAGGTCGCCGATCAGGTTGAAGCTCTGGAAGATGAACCCGATCTCGCGGTTGCGGATGCGGGCACGCTCCGGGAAGGAAAGGTTCGCGACTTCCGTGCCCTTGAGCGAATAGCTGCCGCCTGAGGGGGTGTCGAGCAGGCCCAGGATCGAGAGGAGCGTCGACTTGCCGCAACCCGATGGGCCGGCGATCGACACGTATTCGCCCTGGCGAATGTCGAGGTGGATTCCGGAAAGCGCGTGCGTTTCCACTTCATCGGTCAGGAAGACCTTCGTGACGCCGTCGAGCTTGAGGAGTGTTTGAGAGCCATTCGTCGCGGTGGCACGCGTGGCCTGTTCGTTGATTGCTTCAGTTGTGGGCATGTTGGTTTGGTTTTGTTTTAGGGGACAGGGTGCGGTGGTTAGTTCAGACGAATCCGTTCGTGGGCATCCATGGAGCTGGTGTCGGAGAGGATGACCTGGTCTCCGGGCTGCAAACCTTCCTTGATTTCAATCGTGTTAACGGAGCTGCGGCCGAGTTTGACGGGCGTGCGGACGGCTTCGTAAGTGCCGGCCACGAGCTTGAAGATGCCGACGGTGTTGTTCTCCTGGCCGAAGGCGGGGCGGCCGACGTAAACCACGTTGTCGAGGCGCTCGAGTTCGATCGTGCCATCGACGCTCAGGTCGGGGCGCGCGCCGCGCGGCAATTCGCCATCCAGCGCCACATCCACCCGGACCGTGCCCTGCTCGACCGCGGGATCGACGCGCACGACATGACCTGCAACCACCCCGTTTCGCGTGTCGATCGACGCCGGCAGGTTGATCTGAATGTCTTTGGCCTGTGTTTCCGCGATCTTGATCTCGGCCTTGAGCTTCGTTGGATCGGCGACGCGGGCGAGGTTGGTGCCGGCCGTGACCCGCTGGCCGACTTCGATCGGCAACTGCTGCAGCACGCCGCTAAACCCGGCCCGCACTTTCAGCTGCTCCATCTGATCCTTCTTCATCTGCGCCAGGGCGCGAACCTGATCGACGGCAGCCTGCTTCGACGCGATCTGCGGCTCGATGTTGTTCTTGGCAAATTCGTAACGCTTCTGCTCAATCGCGTCGCGGGCCGCGAGGTCTTCGGCCTTGATCTTCGACGTCTTGTGCGTGAGGTCGGCGACAAGGCCGTTCTTGGCCAGGTTGTCGTTCGTTTCGGCTTCCATTTTCGCCTGCTGATACTCGGAGTGCACGCGCGCGGCGCTCGATTCCTGCTCGAGCAGTTCGCGCTGCAGGCTGGCCCCCAACGTGGTCAGCTCGGCTTCGGCAGCCTTGAACTGAAGTTCGGCGTCACGTGCCGCTTGTTCAACTTCCGGGCTCGTCAGTTCGACCAGAATCGTGTCCGGTTCGACGTGCGCACCGGGCCGCACCACGATCTTCTCCACCCGGCCTTCGGTCACCGCCGCGATCCAGCGAATCTCTTCCGGCACCAGCGTGCCAAGACCGCGCACCTGGCGCACCATCGGGCCTTGTTTGACCGTATCGATCCAGACGGTCGAGCGCTCCACGCTCGGCACCGCCGGCTTCAAGCGCGACAGGCCGAAGGTCGCGCCGATCAACGCCAGCACCACAATCGCAATCGTGATGATGCGCTTCTGGCGTTTCTTTTTGGCGACGCCGGCGCGGGGCACATCCATGGCATTGCTAGCCTGCGTGAATCCGCTCGGTCGCACGATATTTTCTTCCTTTTTAAGAGATTGCATGGGGGAACGTGCTCGGGGTTACAGAATCCCGTAGACGAATTGCGCGAGACCGCGCACCGCCTCGATGACCGGCACGGCTCCAGTCAGAATGATCACCCCAAAAACCAGCGCTTCCGCGCGGAAATGACCGCGCGCCTCGCGAGCGAAATAGGAGGCACTGATCCCGCGGAAGGAGGGCACACCTTCACCCCCGCAACGGCCGGCGAAGTCACGCGCGGTAGCCTGGAAGTTGTAATCCGTCAGCGGCGCGGGCGAGCCCAGCCGGCGGGAGACGAACGAGTCGTTCCGGCCGTTGCGATGCGTGATTTGGAGCGTGGGTTTCATAAGGGGGCTTTCCGGTGAGATGCACCTGGCATCGTCATTGGATTCAAAAGTTTTCTTGAATGTCCGTGCACCTATTGCAAACCGCGTGCCACGGGTCGGAGCATAGTTATAACTTGCTTATAGTTAGCGATTTATGTCGACGTCATCAATGACCGTGGCTGCGGAAAAAGGCCACTTGTGGGATTCCGCCGTCCCGCTTGTGGGACGGCTGTAGCCACGGCCATCTACTTCGGCAGCCGCAGCAATGCTTCGCAACCTCGGCCGCCCCGGCGATTCGCCAGCGTTAACGACCCGCCGTGCGCTTCCGCGATTTGCCGGCTCAAAGCCAGGCCGATCCCGGATCCGCCGGGCTTGGTAGTGAAAAACGGCACAAACAAATTTGTCGGGTTCATGATGCCATGCCCTTCATCGCGGACATAAAGTTCCACGCATTCCGACACCTCCCGCCAGCCGACGACGACCCCGCCGCCCGTCTCGAGGGAAGCGTCCACGGCGTTGTGCAGGATGTTGATGAGGAGCTGTTCGATCTGCGCGGCGTCGGCCCGAATCACGATCGGCGGGCTCGGCGCGATCCGGGCCGTCAGCCGCGTCTCGAGATTCACGATGCGCGCGACCAAATCCTGCAGATTCAAATCCTCCTTCTGCGGAACGGGGAGCCGGGCGAGCCGCGCATATGCCTGCATAAACCGGCTGAGTGATTCCGCCCGGGCCGCGATCACGTTCAGGCCGCTCTGCGCGTCGTCCTTCCAGTCCGCCGGCAGCGGGTCCCGGCGCAGCAAGGTCTCGAGGCTGCCCGCGATCGATTTGATCGGCGCGAGGGAGTTGTTCAATTCATGGCCGAGCACGCGCACGATCCGCTGCCAGGCATTGCGCTCCTCTTCCCGCAGGGTCTTGCTCAAATCGGTCAGCACCACCAGCTCGTGGGGCAGGCCGCGTTCGCGGAACGAACTCCGGCGCACACCCCAGCGGCCCGCCGCGCCCGGAAACGACAACGTCAGGGGCGCATCTTCGTCTGCGTCCAACACGACCTGCAACCCCAGTTCACTCGCCTTCCGGCCGAGCAGCTTGTCGATCGGGCGCGCCAGCAGATCTTCACCCGCCCGGTTCACCAGCCGCAGCCGGCGGTCGGGATCGAACGTAAACACCGACACGTCAATCTCGGCCATGATCGTCCGGAGCAGCGCCGTCGCTTCGAAGGCGCCCAGACGCTGGGTGCGGAGCGTCTCGCCGAGCGCATTTATCTCCAGCAGCACCTCGCCGAGCGCGTCATCGACCCTCGCACCGCGGGCTCGAATCGAATAATCGCCTTCGCGCAGCGCCGCCAGCAGGTTGCTCATCGTCTGCAACGGCCGCACCACCTGATCGCGGGCGGTCATCAAGAATCCAAGCGCGCAGCCGCCGATCAGGAGCGTGAGCGTCCATTGCACCTTCGGCGTGTAATCACCGAACCAAAGCAGCGCCAGCGCCACCACGGCCGACGGCACCACCGCACCGACGATCAACCAAGTGATATGCCCCTCGAAGGTGAGACGATGCCGCAGCTTCTTGCGGGGCGGTGTCATTCGAAATTCGAAGGGCGAACTTCGAAAAGCTTAGAGCCCATATTGCTGGAGCCGGCGATAGAAGGCACTGCGGCTTAACCCCAGCGCTTCGGCCGCGCGCCGCGCGTTCCCATCGTAACGCGACAAGGCTTTCTTGATCAGAAAGGCTTCCACTTCCTCGAGGCTCATGTCTTCGAGGCGCGCGGAGTCATCGCGGCCGGCCGTGAGCCCGAGGTCGTTGACCTTGATTTGCGGTCCTTGGGTCATCAGGACCGCGCGTTCGACCACATGATCCAGCTCCCGCACGTTTCCCGGAAACTGATGCTGCATCAGGACGTCGCGTGCCTTTTCTTCAAAACCGGTCAGCGTTTTGCGGTAGCGATGCGCATGGGCGCGCAGAAAAGTATTCGCCAGCGGCATGATGTCTTCGCGGCGTTCCCGGAGCGGCGGCAGCGCGATCTCGATCGTGTTCAGCCGGAACAATAAATCCTGCCGGAAACGTCCGGCGGCGACTTCGTCGTGCAGGCTGGCGTTCGTGGCGGAAACAATCCGCACATTCGAATGCAGCGTCTTCGAGGAGCCGACGCGCTCGAACTCGCCGGTCTCGATCATGCGCAACAGCTTCGCCTGCTGATTCATTGGGATGTTCGCAATCTCATCCATGAAGAGTGTGCTCTCGTCCGCCAACTCGAACCTTCCCGCCCGATCTGTCTTTGCGTCGGTGAACGCGCCTTTCACGTGTCCGAAGAGTTCGCTTTCGAAAACCCCTTCCGAGAGGCCGCCCATGTTCACCGTGATCATGCTATGGGCCGAGCGATTCGAGAGCGCATGGAGCGCTCGCGCCACCAAGCCTTTGCCGGTCCCGTTCTCGCCGGTGATGAGGACGTTGGCATCCGACGGCGCCACCCGTGAGATCAACTCCAGGACCGGCCGCATCCGCGGTGACTCCGCGATGATGTTAGGCGCTTTGCCGCGCAGCAGCTGGTTGGCGGCCTCCAGACGGCGCCCCTTGCGCAACGCGCCGGCCAGCTCGATCTGGGTGCGGACCACGGCGAGCAGCCGTTCGTTATCCCACGGCTTCGGAATGAAATCGCGCGCGCCCCGCTTCATCGCCTCCACCGCGAGATCGATCGTTGCCCACGCCGTCATGACGACGATCGGCAGGGTATCGTCGATCGCCTGGATCTTCGGGATCACCTCCAGACCCTCCTGCCCGGAAGTCGTGTCGCGCGTGTAATTCAAATCCATCAGGAGCAGCGCGTAATCGCGCTTTTCGAGCGACTGCATGACGCCGGCGAGCGATGTGACCGCGTCCGTCTGGTGTCCCTCGCCTTTCAGCAAAATGCGCAGAGCTTCGAGCACATCGGGCTGATCGTCGGCGATAAGAATCCTTGCCATCGGCTAACTCTGAACCGCTTTTCCGCCGCGGTGTCAATCGCGGGCCATCTCTGACGCCCATACCTGCCGTCACAATGTAGGCCGGGGCTTCCGATCCCGTGAGCGATTGTCTCTGCCTGGCCAGAAAACGCCGCCGCACAGGCAACCCTAAGCCGCGCCGCGTCGAGAGACGCGGCCTACGACCGCGCGAGACGCAACCGATGGGCAGACGCCGCCGCCACCATCACGACCACGCTCAGCGTCGCGTAAAGGAGCAGCGTGGCGCGGGTCGCCGTGCCGTAAAACCCCGCGAAATCGATCAACGGCGAAGCGCCGCGATCGTTCACCACCACATACCAGAAGCTCAGGAACGCCACCAGAAACGTCTTCGGATTGCCGGTGATCACGCCCAACGCCGTCGCGAACGCGGCCACGAAGAGAACCCCGACGAGTAGCATCGCAAAACGAGAGCCTCCGCCGGCGCCGCACATCAGAAGCGGCACCAGACAAAACCCGACCGCCAGCAGACACGTCGACCCGAGCTTCCACCAGACCAGATTCTCCCGCAGCCGGGGCGTCGAATAAATGACCGGCGTCGTGGCCGCGCGGTTGTCCCTTGTCACCACATCCGACACGATGATGCCCAGGGCGAGAAACACGATTGGCATCACATCCGGCGGATGCGCCGCGCAGAGGGTCAGAATCACCACACCGACGAACGCCACGAGTGCGAACGGGAAGAGCGTCAGCGTCAGAACCGCATCCGTCCAGATCGCCGCCGCAAACGAACCGCCACGCGCCGGCCGCATCAAGATGGCCGCCGCCCGTCGGCTCAGCGGCTTGAACAGCAGTTGCAGGCGCGCGAGGAAATGGCGACTGCCTTTGTCAGCCGTGCGCTTGGTTCGCACCGGATCGAAACGATGAAAGAACAGCGCCGCCAGCGGCAGAAGCGCGAGCGGCAGCGACGACGAGATGATGCCGCGGCAGCAGCCATTCCGGCGTCAGCGTCAGGCCGTTGAAAACGATGTGGCGGCTTGGCCGGATCGAAGGCCGACGCGCCGATCGACACTTCCTTCTGCACCGGTCGTCGCTTGCATCTGTTCGATCATGAAACCGAAGCCGCTGACGTCGAAGTAACGGCCCCAGGATATTCGCGCCGCCGCACCTCCTGCGACGACGACGACGCCGATCAACGCCATCCAGAGGAAGAAGTAAAAGACGTCGCCGAGCTTGCCCGGAGAGAACTGGAATCGACTCGAACAACACCGCCACCGCCGAGACGAAGATGATCGCGGGCGGCGCGAGCAGCAGATATTGGCCGACGAAGACCAGCGGCTGGAGCGGCGCTTCCCCGCGGACCAGCAGCATCGACCATGGAGCTGAGCATGAAGCCGCCGAGGAAAGTGACGAGGAACGCGACGTTCCCGAGGAATTTGCCGAGCAGATATTCGCCCGAGCGCATGCTGGTGGAGGCCGCGATCAACCCGCAGCGCGAGACGATGTCGCGCCGGATCGCGTTCGAGATCACGTAATAGCCGAAGAGCCCAACGAAGATCATGCCGATCGACGCTGTCGCCATCCCGATCGCGCCGGAATTCAGAAGCGCGCGCTGGCCATTGATCTGGAGCAACGCCCGCCCGGTGGATGGCTCCGGCATCCAGAGATAGGCGAACGCGCTCAGCAGCAGAAACACGACGACGGTCGACGCGCGGCGGAAGCGCAGGAGAAAATCCGCGCGCACGATCGCGACGATGCGCGAGAGCGAATCGCTCATGCGACGGCGCGGCGAGAATTCATCATGTAGAGAAATGCGTCTTCGAGCTCCGGCTCCATCGCGCTCGCAGCAATCGCCGGCTCCGGCCCGACGAAACGGATATGCACGCCGTCCGGTTTGCGGATCGCGCTGGAGATCTTCAACGTCGTGCGCAACTGGTCGAACTGCTCCGACGAAACCACGCTCTGCCAGACATGACCTTCCGCCGCGCGCAGCAACGCCTCCGGCGCGGCCACTGTCAGCAGCCGACCCTCTTTCATGACTGCGATCTGGGTCGCGATCGATTCGATATCCGACACAATGTGGGTCGACAGAATCACCAGCTTTCCGAATCCAATCTCGGACAGCACATTACGGAAACGCACCCGCTCCTCCGGGTCCAGCCCCGCGGTCGGCTCGTCGACAATCACGAGCACGGGATCATTGATCAGCGCCTGGGCGATGCCGACCCGTTGTTTCATTCCGCCGGAAAATCCGCCGAGCGTGCGGTCGGCCACGGTGTGGAGATTCACCGCTCTCGAGCATCTCCAGGACGCGCGCTCTTCGAGTGCACGCCTTTGAGCGCGGCGAAGTAGGTCAGGAACTCGAGCGCGCGTCAGATTGTCGTAAACGCCGAAATCCTGCGGCAGATAACCGAGCTTCCGTCGCAGGTCGTTAGGCCGCTTCGTGATGTCGCTGCCTTCGAACAAAATCCGTCCACCCGTCGGCCGCGTGATCGTCGCGATCATTTGCATCAGCGTCGTCTTGCCCGCGCCGTTCGGGCCCAGCAGCCCAATCACGCCAGAACTCAGATCGAGCGAAACATCGCGGGCGCCGTAATTGCCGCTCCGGAAGCGCTTGGAAACGCCCTCAACCTTCAGCATCCGCGCAGTCTGGCGTCACCCGCCATAGCAATCGAGATACTTTATCCCCGAGCCGGTATTGAAAATCACCACCTGCTCGTGCGGCCTGATCTTCCCATCGCGCAGTAGCGTTCTCAGCGCCGCGAAACAAGCCGCGCCTTCCGGCGCCACGAAGAGCCCTTCCTCAGCTCCAACTTCGCGCGTCATGCTGATCATCTCCGCGTCATCCACCGCGATCGCGCCCCCGCCGGACTGGCGCAGGATCCGAAGCATCAGAAAATCGCCCACGGCCTTCGGCACGCGCAGCCCCGACGCCACAGTGTGCGCATCGGGAAACTCGGGCGCACTCTCCGTGCCGGCTTCGAAGGCGCGCACGATCGGCGCGCAACCGCTCGCCTGCACGGTAAACATCCGGGGTCGCTTCGCTCCAATCCAGCCCAGCGTCTCCATTTCGTCGAAGGCCTTCCACATCCCGATCAATCCGGTGCCGCCGCCGGTCGGATACAACACCACATCCGGCAATTCCCAGCCGAGCTGCTCGGCCAGCTCGTAGCCGAGCGTTTTCTTTCCCTCCACGCGATACGGCTCCTTCAGCGTCGACATGTCGAACCAGCCTTCCGCTTCCTTCCGCCGCGCAATCTCCGCCCCGCAATCGGTAATCAGACCGTCGATCAGCGTCACCTGCGCGCCCGTTTCGCGGCATTCGATCACGTTCGCGCGTGGCGTATCTCGCGGCATGAAGATGTGGGCCTCCAGTCCCGCGCGCGCCGCATATGCCGCCAGCGCGCCGCCCGCATTTCCCGCCGTCGGAACCGCCAGCTTCGTCGCGCCGAGATGTTTCGCCATCGAGACGGCGACAGACATCCCGCGCGCCTTGAAACTTTGCGTCGGGTTTTGCGCTTCGTCTTTCACGAGCAAACTCGCGACCCCCAACTTCGCTCCGAACCGACAGGCCGGGAGCAGCGGCGTCCCCCCTTCCCCGAACGTTACCGGCTCCACCTCCAGCGGCAGCGGCAGAACCTCGCGATAACGCCAGAGCGATTTCTCGCGCGTGGCCAGACTTTCGCGCGTCAGCCGTTCCCCGACCGCCACCAGATCGTAGATCGGAAAGAGTGGCTTCGCGCAGACCGTGCAGAGATTCTGCAGCGTCGTCCACTCGTGCCGGAGTCCACATCCGGTGCACTCCAGATCCGTCAGGAAGCTCAAAGAGCAGACCCTTACTTATTGATATCCTGCTTCGCTTCCAGCCGCGTGAGCAATCCCTGCAGCGCTTTTTTCTGCTCCTCGGAAGGCGACACGGCTTGCGCTTGCTTCACCTCGGCCGCGGCGCCAGCAAAATCACCCGCGGCCGATTTGAGACGCGCCTGCGCCAGGTGTCCGTAGACGGTGTCGGGCGACCGTTTTGCGACCGTGCGGAAAGCCTCCATCGCCTCCGCCTCACGCTTCTCGTTCTGCATTCGGCGCGCGTAGGAATAGAGCTGCGCCGGGCTGCTTATTTCCATCGCGCGGGCCCACGCTGTCTTCGCCTCTTCTGGTTTGTTTAACGCCTTCAGGATTTCCGCTTTCGTGCTCAGGTTATCGAAGCGCTCCTCCTGTTGGATCGATCGGTCGGCCCACTTCAGCGCCTCCTCGAGATTGATCTTCTTCGCCAGGCAATACTGCGCCGCCTCGGCCAGCGATTGCGGTTCGTATTGCGCATGGCCGCGCATTTGGAGGCGAATATGCGGCAGGACCGATTGCTCATCCGTCACCGCCACGCGGAAAGGTACCGCCAGCTTCTCCCACTTCAGCGTCACCAGCACCGAGTCCGCTTTCAGGTCCTCGAACTCAAACTCCAGCGCCTCCTCCATCGGGTTCTCGCGCGGTTTCACCGTCACGCGCAACGCATCTTCCGCCTCGGTGTAAGTGTAGCTCCCCCAAGCGTCTGCCATTTTCGAGAAAATGATCGTCCACGACTCCGCCGTCGGGATCGTGTGCAGGCCGTACTTGCCCGCCGGCAGCGGCTTTCCCTCCACCATCACCGGCGTGCTGAACTCGATCGTGGTATTCGGCATTCGCCCCCGCACGCCAGACCTCGCCGGAGGGCACCAACCCGCCCCACACCTTGCGCCCGTTCACGAGCGGCCGGTGATAGGTGATCGTGATGTCAGTAATGCCGAGACGCTGCATGACGGCGGCTTTCTGGCTCGCTTCCGGAAGGTCCAGCTGCGTTTGCGCGTGCGCCGCGGGCTGCGCGACGAGAATGGCAAGAGTGAGGACAGCAAAGAGGGCGGATGTCTTTTTCATAAATCGATCCCTTCCGAATAGGCGAACCGCCGGTAAAACACCAGCGCCAAGGCAGGCTGGCTCCGGAAGCTCCGCTCTCGCAAAAATGAATTCGCAATCGCGGCGCCAGGTTCCGTATCCTGGCAGCATGCGTATCGCCCTGACCGTCTTGGCCGCACTGTTCGTGGCTTTGGGTTTGTGGCTGATCGCCACCGGCTTTATCCCCAGCGGCCCGCCCGCGACCACCACCGGCCCGCAACTGTCGGCCCGGCCGCAAACCACCGCGGGCCCGATCGTGCTGGGCCTCGCCCTGCTCGGCGGGGGCGCCTTGTTTTTCATCCTTCTCCTGCGCCGGCCATAGGCGCCTACTGCGTCTTCAGCACCTGGATGAAGGCTTCCTGCGGGATGTTGATCTTGCCGATGCTCTTCATCCGCTTCTTACCTTCCTTCTGCTTCTCGAGCAGCTTGCGCTTCCGGCGTGATGTCGCCGCCGTAGCACTTCGCGGTCACGTCCTTGCGCATCGCGCTGACGCTCTCGCGGGCGATGATCTTGCCGCCGATCGCGGCCTGGATCGCGACCTGGTAGAGCTGGCGTCGGGATGACTTCCTTCAGCTTCGCGGCCAGCTGCGCGGCCGCGGGCTTCGGCCTTGTCGCGGTGCACGATGCATGGAGAAGGCGTCGACCGGCTCGCCGTTCACCAGCATGTCCAGCTTCACCAGCTTCGACGGCGCGATAGCCGGCGTGCTCGTAATCCATCGAGCCGTAGCCGCGGGTGATCGCTCTTAATCTTGTCGTTGAAATCGACGAGGATCTCGTTCAGCGGCAGCTCGCAATGCAGCATCACGCGCCGCGTATCGAGCGTCTCGGTGTGGTCCATCGTCGCCGCGCTTCTCCATGATGAGCTGCAGGAGGTCGCCGATGTACTCGTTCGGGCAAATGATGTAGGCCTTCACGATCGGCTCGCGGATTTCCTCGATCACGCTCGGGTCGGGCAGGTGCGCCGGGTTGTCGACCAGCAGCGATCTCGCCGTGCGTCGTCAGGACTTCGTAAATGACGCTCGGATACGTGGCGATGATGTCCATGTCGTACTCGCGCCGGAGCCGCTCCTGGATGATCTCCATGTGCAGCAGGCCGAGGAAGCCGCAGCGAAAACCGAAGCCGAGCGCGACGCGAGCTTTCCGGCTGATAGACGAAGGCGGAGTCGTTCAGCCGCAGCTTGCCCATGGCCGCCTTCAGGTGCTCGAAGTCGGCGGTGTTGATCGGATAAATCCCGCTGAACACCATCGGCTGGATCTCCTGGAAGCCGGGCAGCGGCTCCGTCGCCGGATTGCGCGATCGGTGATGGTGTCGCCGATCTTCATGTCGGCCGTCGTCTTGATGTTGGCGATGAAGTAGCCGACGTCGCCCGCGCTGAGCTGTCGTCTGCGCGAACATCTTCGGCGTGAAGACGCCGACTTCCTTGACCTCGTAGCGCGAGTCGTTGCTCATCATCTTGCACCTGTCTGGCCGGCCTTGATGCTGCCGGAAAACACGCGGACGTAGGCGACGACGCCGCGGTAAATGTCGAAGACGGAATCGAAGACCAGCGCGCGCAGAGTCTCGTCGGCTCGGTCTGCGTCGGCGGCGGAATGCGGTGCACGACGGCCTCGAGGATGTCCTCGATGCCGATGCCCATCTTGGCGCTGGCAATCGATCGCTTCCTCGGCCGGGATCGCGAGGATCTCCTCGAGCTGCTCGTGCACCGAGGGGATGTCGGCATTCGGCAGATCGATCTTGTTGATCACCGGGATGATCGTGAGCCCCTGCTTGTGCGCGAGGTGGACGTTGGCGACGGTCTGCGCCTCGACGCCCTGCGCCGCATCGACGATCAGCAGCGCGCCTTCACAGGCGGCGAGTGAGCGCGAGACTTCGTAGGCAAAATCGACGTGGCCCGGGCGTGTCCGAGAGGTTGAGCCGGTATACCTGTGCCGTCCTTCGCCGTGTAACGCATCGCCACCGGATGCGCCTTGATCGTGATGCCGCGCTCGCGTTCGAGATCCATCGAATCGAGGAGCTGATCCTGCCGCTCGCGCTCTGGATCGTGCCCGTGCGCTCGAGCAACCGATCGGAAAGCGTGGTCTTGCCGTGATCGATGTGCGCGATGATGCAGAAATTGCGCGTCAGCTCGATCGACATGGGAGCGCACTATGCGGGCGCGCGCAGGGCATGGTCAATGGAAGGGGCCCGCGCCCCGCGAAGGAGATTGTCGTTCTCGGCGGCGGCTGCTATGCGTTCGGGCGATGCGACGTTTGATCATCACCGGCGAGAGCGGCCCCGTCGCGCATGAATTAACCGACGAGCTGGTGACGATCGGCCGCGGCCCGGACAACGCGATTCAGCTCGGCGACCCATCGGTCTCGGGGAAGCATGCGCAATTGATGGCGGCCGGTGGCACCTACCATCTGGTTGATCTCGACTCGACGAATGGGACGCGCGTGAATGGCAACCCGATCACGCGGGTGACCCTGCGCCCCGGCGATCGCATCCGGTTCGGGAAACTGGAGGCCCGCTTCGAATGCGACGCCGCGGGCGAGGCGCAGCCCCTGCCGATGCCGGTGGAGGTGACCGCGATGCCGGCGGCAGTCAGTGCGCGACCCGCGGATTTCGCCAATGCCTCGCCATTTCCGAAGCGGAGCAAGGAAAAGGATCCGGCGCGCAACATCATCTTCGCCGCGGCGGCCGTGGCCATCGCGGCGTTGCTCGCGAGCATGCTCGCGCTCGCGCAGATGCAGGCCCCGCCGCTGCCGTAGCGGAGGCGCGAGCTAAAGATATTTCGCCCGCAGTTGCTCCGGCGTGACGCCGGCGGCGCGCAAGGCGCGCAGGCTCAAGGCCGCGTCCCGTTTCGCAAGGCGGCGCCCTGTTTCATCCGTCAGCAGGGGCG
Source organism: uncultured Verrucomicrobiae bacterium (assembly GCA_963844275.1). GTDB lineage: Bacteria > Verrucomicrobiota > Verrucomicrobiia > Chthoniobacterales > UBA10450 > JACCTI01. The sequence continues at coordinate 682,123 of CAWJNS010000010.1, read as the reverse complement.
TGTGAAAGAACGCCGGTTCGGGCAACCCCAACGCGCGGTAAAGCAGTTGCTGCCGGAATGTGGAGACAAGCAGATCCGCTCCGCGCACGACTTCGCTGAGCTGCATCGCAGCATCGTCGACCACGACCGCGAGTTGGTATGACGGCACGTCGTCCCGCCGCCAAACCACGAAGTCGCCGAAGTCGGCGCCGGCGACACCAAATTGCAGACCGAGCCCCGCGTCGACAAACCGGAGCCGTTCGCCATCGGGAACGCGAAAACGCCAGTTCACGCCCGCCGGTGTGCCGGAGGTGTAGTGTATGCGCGCGGCAGGTGCCGGGGTAAAGGGGCTCGTCACTCTCGCCATGGGGCGCGCCGGCCGCCGCCAGCACATCGCGGCGCGAGCAATTACACGCGTAAATGTCTCCCCGGTCCCGCAGTTGTTTCCACGCGGCGAGATAAATCTCGCGCCGCTCGCTTTGCACATACGGCGAATGAGGTCCGCCCAGATCCGGCCCTTCATCCCAGCGCAAACCAAACCAGTGGAGATCCTCCATGATCGCCGCGCGAAATTCCGGTCGGCAACGCTCCGGATCGAGGTCTTCGATCCGGAGCACCAGGTCACCACCCGCGGCGCGGGAGCGTTCCTGCGCCCGCCAGAAAGTGATCGCATGCCCGACGTGCAGGTAGCCAGTCGGCGAAGGAGCGATGCGACCGCGGTAGCTCATTGCAGATTTCAGAATGCAGATTTCCGATTACTTTCCTCGCTCGCATTCAACCGACGCGTCGAATCTGCAATCTCCAATCATCAATCTGAAATGCCAAAACGCCTTCTCCTCTGGGACATCGACGCCACTCTCATTACGACCGCAGGCGCAGGCGACAAGGCGTTGAAGCAGATCGTGGCGCGGCGTTTTGGCGTGGAAGATGATCTGCACGATATCGAGATCGCCGGGCGCACCGATGTGAGCATCGTGCGCAGCATTCTCCGTAAGTATGGAATCGCGTTGACCGAGGAAAACGTCCGCTCGTTCCTCGACGAATACCTGGCTGCGGCTGGAGAAAAATCTGCCGCAACTCGAAGGACGCATCCTGCCAGGCGTGGCGGAAATCATCGCGCGCATGCATGGCAGGCCCGACCGCGTCCTCGCATTGCTCACCGGCAATCTTCGCCGCGGCGCACACTTGAAGCTGCAACGCTACGGCCTCTGGGATTACTTCGAGTTCGGCGCGTTTGCCGACGATCACCACGATCGCAACGAGCTCGGCGCCTTCGCCCGCCAGCGCGCGCAGGAGAAACACGGCCATGAATTCGCGGCCGCAGCGCATCGATGTCATCGGCGACACCGGACACGACATCGCCTGCGGGAAAATCTTCGGCGCGCGGACGATCGCAGTCGCGACCGGATCGTGGACCCGCGAACAGCTGGCGCAACACCAGCCCGATTTTCTGTTCGACGATCTTTCGGAAGTGGAGCGGGTCATCGCCACGCTCGGCTGGTGAGCGATTGACCTTCTCCCGGGCAGTGACATCTTCCCGAAACCCGTGCCGCGCATGCCCGAGACCGAACACCCCAATGTCCTGCCGCTCGAGGGCGAAATTGATCTTCACGTCTCCCCCTCGATCGCGTCTTCGTTGAAGACGATGACGAACGAAAAGCCGCCCCGGCTGGTGGTGGACCTATCGCGGGTTCGATACATCGACAGTTCCGGACTGGCGGTCCTGATCGATGCGATGCAAACAGTGCAGGGTTATGGCGGGAAATTCCTGCTCTCCGGAATCCAGGATGGCGTAAAGCCGATCTTTGAGATCGCGCGGCTCGATCAGGTGTTCCGGATTTTCCCGGATGTCGATACGGCGCTCGCCGCCGCCTGAAGCAGGATCTCGAGCGTCCGGGCGACATTGATCGAGATGTCGTAGTGGCGCGCCAGTTCGAGGCGCTGCGGACGTGTCTCCGCCCGGTGCGTTTCGTCCGCCCAAAAGAGGAGCGCGGCGATCAGCGTGCGCAGGTCGCCGGACGCGTCAATCACCGTGCCGTCGACCGCTTCGCGCATTATTTCGGAGAAGCCGTTGGCGTGGGTCGTAATCACCGGCAGGCCAGCCGCGAAAGCCTCGAGGGCGGCATTCGAGAAAGGGTCGTAAATTGTCGGCAGCAGAAAAATATCGGCCGCCGCGTAGAGCCGCGGCAGATCCGCGGAGACGCCGAGAAAGCGGACCGCGGCTGATCGGTAACGCCTCTCGTTGCCGCGTCCCGCCACCATTAGCCGCCAGCGCCGATCCGCGCACGCTTCGACGGCATCGATGGCAAAACGGAGGCCCTTGCGTTCCCAGCCGGAGCCCACAAACAGCACCGCAATATCGTCCGGCGCCAGCCCCTGCTCGGCCCGCGCAGCGGCGCGCAGCCCATCCGTGCCGGCAAACATTTCCACCGGCACGCCATTGTGAACAAGATCGATTTGCGCCGCCGGATAATCGTAGATCTGGGCGATCTCAGTCTGCACCAGGTGGGAGTTCGCGATCACGCGCCCCGCGGCGCGACGACCAAAGAGCGATTGCTCGAGACGGAGGGTGGCGAGGTGCTTCGGGTTGAGCGCATGCGCGACGCGACGCATGCCGCTGGTGAGCCGGGCCCGCCGATCCAACCATGCCCGGTGCACTCCATCGCCGGCGCGGTAAACATCGCAGCGCCAGACGCGCTCGAGGCTCATCAGCACGTCGCACTCGATTTTCGGGCGGAGGCGCTCAAGTTCATCGGCGAAGCGGAGCGGCGTCGCGCCGTCGAGATGCGTGATCGGCCCAAACGGCCACGCTTCCTGCGGCCATTGCGCCGTGGTAAAGAGCTCCGCCTCATGGCCTCCCGCACAGAGGCCGGCGGCTAGACGTTTCAGATAGGCTTCCGCCCCGCCGCTGGTCGAGTAACCGCGCCGCGCGAAGGCGATTTTGAGGTGATCAGCGGCCATGGTGGACGAAAGGGAGCTGCCGGGTTCCAACTTTACTTGCCCTTAAACGCCACAATACTTGCTAGCCAATGTTCGGCGAAACCTTATCCGCGCCGCCCCCGCCCGCCAACACGGCGCCCGAGCCGCTGGTGCTGCCCAAGCACCTGCTCTATTCCATCTTCGCGCGCATCGGCGGTTCCGGTCTCGACACGGATGCTTTTGAGACGATCCGCGCCGCGCATCGCGGCGGCTTTCTCGGCCGCGCGGTCGCCTACGATAATCGGCAAAAGGAAATCCCGGCCCGCCTCATCCATTCCCTGCGCTGGCATCCGGTGCGGCTGATTTCGTTTGTCGATCGGCCCTACTACTACGGAGCGAAAAAGAAGTATCTCGACTGGATCGTGGCGCGGCAGCTCGAGACCGGTCGCTACGATCTGTTCCACAGCTGGTCGGGCGATTGCCTCTCCTCGCTCCGCGTGGCGAAGCGGCGCGGCATTCCGTCGCTGGTGGAAATTCCCACCTGGCACCGCGATCGCGGCAAACTCGATCGCGCACCGTCCCCCGCGCCGAAGAAGAAGAAAAGCTGGAAGGAAAATCTCCTCCTCGACCGGGAACGTTTCCTCGAAGAGTACGAGTCTCGCCGACCTGCTGATTGTCCTCTCGCGCATGGCGGCGGACACATTCCGGGTGCAGGGATTTCCGGAGGAAAAGCTCTTCTACCTGCCGCGCGGCGTCGACATCGAACGCTTCCGGCCCGGTCCGCGTCCGCCGGTGTTTCGGGTGGTTTTTTCCGGGGCCCTGATCGAACGCAAGGGCATCCACATGCTGCTCGAAGCGTGGCATCGGCTGGAGCTAAAGGACGCGGAGCTTTGGCTCGTCGGTTCCGTCCATGGCGAGGCGAAGCCGCACCTGAAGAAATTCTGGCGTGAGAACATCCGCGTCGTTGGTTTTGCCCGGAACCCGGAAACGTACCTGAGCCAGGGGACCATCCACGTCTTCCCTTCCAGCCTCGAAGGGAGCGCCAAGGTCATTTACGAAGCCGCGGCCTGCGGCCTCCCGCAAGTGACCACCCGCGAGTCGGGCGACGTGGTGAACGACGGGATCGAAGGCATCATCATTCCGCCGGGCGACGTGGACCGCTGCGCGGAAGCAATCCGGCATCTGTATGATCACCCGGAAATCGTCGAGCGCATGAGCGTGGCGGCGCGGCAGCGGGTGGTGGAAAATTTCACGTGGGACCACTTTCGCACCCGTTTGCTCGGCGCCTACTCGCGCGCGATGCAGCTGCGCTAACGATCAGCCGCGCTGGCATCCTCGTGCTCTTAATCCTGATCCTGCTCTTGATTCCATTGTTACCGGAAGGAGCAGGAGCAGCAGATCCCGGGTGCCGTGAAAATTCTTCTCCTCCAGCTCAAGCGCATCGGTGACCTGGTCCTCACCACGCCGGCGATCGCGGCACTGCGCGCGAAATTTCCCGGCGCGCGACATTTCGCTCGCGGTCAGCGCCGGCTCGAGCGAGCTCTTGCCGGCGATCGCCGGCCTCGATGAGCCGCTCGTGGTCGGGCGCGGGATCACGCACGACGCGGCTCTGTGGTGGCACATCGCGCGCCAGCGCTACGATTGCTGTGTCGACTTCACCCACAACGACCGCTCGGCGTTTCTCGCCGCACTCTCCCGCGCTGACCAACGCATTTCCGCCGACTACGCCGAGGTGCAATCGCCGTGGCGGGCGCTTTGCTACAATCAGCTGGCCGACGTCTCGGTCTTCGAGATGCACAACGCGGACTACAATCTCGCCCTCCTGGAGCCGCTCGGAATCAGGAATGCCCCCGCCCAGCTGCGGCTCACACTCCCCGCCGCGGCGCTTGAAACCGCGGCCCGCGTGCTGGCGACCGCCGACATTTCCGGTGAGTTCGTCCTGCTCCATCCCGGCTCCGCCCGGCTCGAGAAGTTTTGGGAACCGGAACGCTGGTGCGAGGTCGTCGATTTTGCGGCCAGCCGCGAACTGCCATGTGTCGTCACCGGCGGCAGCTCATCGCTCGAGCAGACACATCTGGCCGCCATCAAAGCGCGGAGCCGCCATCCATTCCTCGATCTCTCCGGCAAGATCGATCTCCTCACCCTCGCCGCCTTGATTTCGCAGGCGCGGCTCGTTGTCACCGTCGATTCCGCGCCCGTCCACATCGCGGCCGCACTGCAGACGCCGCAGGTTGTTCTCTACGGTCCCACCAATCCCCATCATTGGCGCCCGCGCTTCACGCCGGCGGTCATTTTGCACGGCGCGCAGACCGCGCCGCTGACGGTTTTCTCACCCTTCCAAGCGCCGGCAGCGATGAACGGCATCTCGACGGAGGCCGTGATCGATGCTATGGGAGCAGTTCTCTCGCGCCCCTCCGGCGCACCGCTATGAGCGCCCCCAACCCAGCGAAAGTGAAGCGGAGTCTCTGGCAGACGATCCAGGCTGGTTCCGGCCCGTACCGCCGGCTCTTCCAGTACGTGAAGCCTTACAAGCTCCGCTTCGCCATCGGCCTCGGGTTCGGGTTCCTCTACGCCACCATCAACGGATTTCTCCCGCTCGTGCTCGGGCAGGTGATGTCGTTCGTCTTCCAGGGCGGCGGTTCCATGAATCCCCAGTCGCTCATGCAGCACCGCGACCAGTTGGAAACCGGGCCCAAGATCGACTCGCTCGTCGTGCTGTGTCTCGCGATTCCCGCCGTCATGATCGCGCGGAGCGCGTGCACCTTTCTCAACACCTACTACATGGCGTGGGTCAGCAACAAAGTGCTGACCGACATCCGCACCCAGCTCTTCCAGAAAATCCTCAGTCACTCGATGGATTTCTTTAACAAGGCCCGCTCCGGGATGCTGATGTCGCGGATCACGAACGACACCCGCGTCATGCAGATGGCGTTGTCGAACGTCAGCAGCGACCTCTTCAAGCAGCCGATCGCCATCGTCACTGGCGTCGGCGTCCTTCTCTACCTCGATTGGAAGTTCACGATCGTGACGCTGTTTCTTTTCCCCACCTGCATCATCCCGATCGCCATCTACGGCCGCCGCGCCCGCCGCGCCGCCAAGTCCGAGCAGGAGGACATGGGCCAGATGGTGGTGACGATGCAGGAAACGTTCGCCGGCATCCGCGTCATCAAGTCGTTCGCGCGCGAGGACCATCAGGACAAGAGCTTCCGGCACAGCAACAAGCTCCAGTTCGACAACGCCATCCGCATCATCCGGGCGATGGAATCGGTCGGACCGCTGGTCGAGGCGGTCGCCGCGATCGGCGTGGGGCTGGCGCTGCTTTACGTTTACTTCATGCAAGTGAGCGCGGCTCGCTTCCTTGCGCTCAACGCCGGCATTTTCCTGCTCTACGAGCCGATCAAAACCCTGAGCCGCATCCAGGTGGTGATGGAGCGCTCCATCCAGGCGACGACCGGCATCTTCGAGATTCTCGATTCGAAGCCGAGCGTGGTCGATGCGCCTGAGGCGGTGGCGCTGCCGCGGTCCCAGGGCCGGGTCGATTTCGACAACGTCACATTTCGCTACGCGGGCGGCGTGATGAACGCGATCGAGAAGGTCACCCTCGCGATCGAGCCCGGCAAAACCTACGCCCTCGTGGGCGCCAGCGGCGCGGGGAAGAGCACGATTCTTTCGCTCCTCCTGCGATTCTACGACCCCATTTCCGGAAGCATCCGGGTCGACGGCCATGATTTGCGAAAGCTCACGCAGAATTCGCTCCGCCATCAGATCGGGCTCGTGACGCAGGAGACGTTCCTGTTTCACGACACCATCTTCAACAACATCAAGTACGGCCGCTTGAGCGCGACGGACGAAGAGGTGCACGTGGCGGCGCGGGCCGCGTTTGCGCACGATTTCATCATCGCGCAGCCGCAGGGCTACGAGACGATCGTCGGCGACAAAGGCTGCCTCCTCTCCGGCGGGCAACAGCAACGGCTCGCGATCGCGCGCGCGCTGCTCAAGGACGCGCCGATTCTGCTGCTCGACGAGGCCACCTCCGCGCTCGATTCGGAGTCCGAGAAGCAAATCCAGGTCGCGCTCGAGACGGCTCTCCGCCGGCCGCACCGTGATCGCGATCGCGCACCGCTTGTCGACCATCCTGTCCGCCGACCAGATCGTGGTGATGGAAATGGGGCACGTGAAGGAGATCGGAACGCATGCCCAACTGATGGAGCAATCCGGCTACTATCGCCGGCTTTACGACATGCAATTCAAGACCAATCACGGCCAGGAATTGCCCGCCGCAGTCGAGCCGTTCCTGGTCGAAGCGCTCGCGTAGCGCAGGCGCCCCGCCTCTTGCTAGTGGGTTGTGATCCCTGCCGCGGCGATTATCTCGACGGCCGCTCTCCGCCTGATGTGCTCGGCATCCGACAAGACCGGCATCAGAGTCGTCCCCTCCGGCAAATCCGGCAGCTTCACCCACGAGCGACAACCTCCAAACGCCGGCCGATCTTCCATCACCCAGGCCGGCTCCAGCCGGAACACGCGCACGAAAGCGACGTGAATACCGGCCATGGCGGCGTAATCGAAACGCTCCCGCACCACCTCCTCCCGCAGGATGTGAAACGGCGCGAGCGCGGCCGCCATGTCCCACGAAGTCACGACGCTCGATAACTCCAGCCGCGCAAACAGCCTGAGCTCGATCTCGCCCGCCCGCTGCTCCGGCACGACCGCTCCCGCCGTTCGCACCCGATCCACTTGCTCATGGAACCAGGTCGGGAAAAGAAAGAACTCCCGATGCTGAAACGCGAACCCGGCGCGACCCTCCGCAATCCCCCCTTTGCGGAGCAGAATGCTCTGTTCACCCCGCCCGAACGCTTCGCAGACCAGCGCCCACTCCTTGAAACCGACGCTTCCCATTTTGATGCTCGCAAACTAGCGTCCCAACGATGGCGTTCAATATCGACCTCCATACCCATACCTTCTTTTCGGGCGATGGCGTTTCGACTCCGGAGGAGAACATCGCCGCCGCCCGCGCGAAAGGCCTGCACGGGTTTGCCGTCACCGATCACAACACCTGTGACGCCATCACCTACCTGCTCGACAAAGGCCTGATGCGCGAGGACGGCCAGCCGGTCGATGATTTCCTCATCATCCCCGGCCAGGAGGTCACGACCGAGGAAGGCCACCTGCTCTGTATCGGCGCCACCATTCCCGATCTGAAGGGCACGCCCGCCCGCGAAGTTTGCGAGATCATCCACGAGCGCGGTGGCCTCGCCATCCCGCCGCATCCCTACGATCTCTTCCGCGCCGGCATTCGCTTCCCGGTGCTGGAGACGCTCCCGATCGATGCCCTCGAGGTGTTCAACGCCGCCACCACCCTACGCCGTTACAACCGCTACGCCTTCGATTACGCGCGCGAACGCGGTCTGCCCATGACGGCCGCCAGCGATGCGCACCACGCCCAGGCTCTGGGGACCGCCTACACGATCCTCGACACTGAAGACTTCAGCGTCGCCGGGGTGCTGGCGCAGATCTGCAAATCGAATGAATTGAACCAGCAGTATCTCACGCCGCGCGACAGTGTGATGAAGACGTGGAACAACTGGATGCGGCTCCGCCGCCGCCGCCGCCTCCCGACCGCGGAAGCGAAGTTCGAGCAGGTGGATTAGAGGGCCGACGCCAGCAGACCGCGCAGCTCGGCCGCATCCATTCACCGGCGCCTGGCAGGCGAAATTCTCGCAAACGTAGGCGGTCGCTTTGCCGCCTTTCGGCGTCATCGCGCGAATCGATTCCAACTGCGCGCCGAAAAATTCACGGCCCGCTTCGTCCGCCAGCAGCACGATCCTGTTCGGCAAAAAGTGCGCGTGCACTTCTCGCAGCAACGCCCGCGTATCCGCGGCGTCGCGTTCGCCCGCGATGACGATTTGCTGGGGTTTCCGCAGGCTGGCATCGAGCGCCACCAGCATTTGCGGCATCGCACTTGGAATGCGCGTCAGCGTGGCCCCAAAAGCCGCGATCGTCCGCTCCGCGCGCTCCCGCATCGCCGCGTCGCCGCGAATCTGCGCCAGCCGCATGAGATTCAGCGCGGCCACCGAGCTAGCCGCCGGTTCCGCGCCGTCATTGTCTTCCTTCATCCGCAGCAGAATGCTCGCGTCCCGGCCCGTGCCGCTAAAGTAGCCGCCGTTCGCCTCGTCGAAAAACAGCCGGTCCTGCGTCTCCTGCAGCTCGAGCGCGAACTGCAGCCACTGCGTCTGGAACGACGCCTCATAAAGATCGAGCAGCCCCTGGATCAGGAACGCGTAGTCATCCGCGAACCCTTCCACCGCGCTCGGCCCGCCGCGGAAGTTCCGCACCAGCACGTGGCGCTCCGCATCGTAAAGGTGCTCGCGGAGGAAGGCGGCCGCCCTTTCCGCTGCGGCCGCGTAGCGCGGTTCGTCAAAGACCTGCGCCGCGCGCGCGAAGCCGGAGATCATCAGCCCGTTCCACGCGGTGATGATCTTGTCGTCGAGATGCGGACGCGGGCGTTTCGCGCGCATCGCACAGAGCGACGTCCGTGCCTTCGCCAGAACCTCGCGGATGTCGTCTTCACTGCGCTGAAAACGCTGCGCCGTCTCCGCGATGGTCAGCCGCTGGATCAGGATGTTCTTGCCCGTGAACTCGCCGTGCGGATCGCTTCCCGCCGGCGCGTTGCCATTCGGCTCCACGCCGTAGTGCGCATGGAAAATCTCCGCGTCCGAGCCAAGCGCTGCGTCGATCTCCGCTTTCGCCCAGACGTAGAACGCGCCTTCCGCATGCGCCGGCTGACCGTGCTCGATGACGCTATCCGCGTCCTCAGCGGAATAGAAACCACCTTCCGGCGCCGTCATGTCGCGCATCACATATTCGAGGATGTCGCGAGCAATTTCCTCGAAGAGCGGCTCGCGCGTCATTTGAAACGCGTCCGCGTACGCCACGGCCAGTTGGCCGTTGTCGTAGAGCATCTTTTCGAAGTGCGGAACGTGCCAGAATCGGTCCACCGAATATCGGTGGAACCCGCCCCCGAGATGGTCGTGCATTCCTCCGGCCGCCATCTTGCGCAGCGTGTGCAGCGCCATCTCGCGCGCCTCCGGTGCGTGCCACTCGAAACAGAAAATTCAAGGTCACGGGTCGCGGAAACTTCGGCGCGCTTCCGAACCCGCCCTCTTTCGGATCGTAACCGCCCGCGATCTGCCGGTAGGCCGCTGTCAGCGTGCCGGCGTTCAGCAATTCCGCGTCACCGCCATGACTCGTTGCCGACTCCGCCAGCGCCTCGATGATGCGCGTCCCCTGCTCCGCGATCTGTTCCCGGTTCTGTTTCCAGGCGTCGGCGATCCGCTGCAGCACTTTTTGGAAGCCCGGTTGCCCGTAGCGATCCTCGGGCGGGAAATAGGTCCCGCCGACAAACGGCTTCAGGTCGGGCGTCAGCCAGACGCTCATCGGCCAGCCGCCGTGGCCGGTCGTCGCCTGCACGAAGGTCATGTAAACGCGATCCACATCCGGCCGTTCCTCGCGGTCCACTTTGATGTTCACAAACTCGCGATTCATGACCGCGGCCGTCGCGTCGTCCTCGAACGACTCGTGCGCCATCACGTGGCACCAGTGGCAGGTCGAGTAGCCGACCGAGAGAAAGATCGGCTTGTCCTCCGCGCGCGCTTTCGCAAACGCATCCTCGCCCCACGGCATCCACTCCACCGGATTCTGGGCGTGTTGGAGCAGATACGGTGACTTCTCGCGCGCGAGGCGGTTTGGGGGGCGTGATCCTTCCGGCATTTCCTACCAATCGCACATCTGCGGCCTGTCTACGCACACTCGCGGTTGAAACTGACCATCCTCCTCAGCGGCTTGGTTCGATCATTTTTCGCATATACCGATTCTCGTGCTCGATCTTCCAATCCTTCCAACCTTCATGCCGATAAAAGCCGACTGCTCGAAAGTTCTCGTCGGTATCCGTCGTCAGCCAGATCTCCTTCCATTCGCGTGACCAAAGCCAGTCTTCCACCAAGCGGAGGAGTTGCCGGCCAATTCCCCGGCCCTCAAATTCCCTGAGGACGGCAATCACCCACATTTCGCCCGTCCTCTGGTTACCCATCGCGAAGCCCACCTTGCGCGCATCGATTTCGCAAAGCCACCCACGGTGCGAATCCTGCATCATTTGGCGAACGGAGTCGTGCGTGATTCCCAGCGCAGTCAATTCATCGCGGCCGTTGCTATTGTGCCAGGTCGCAATTCGAATCTCGAAAATTGCATCCAGGTCTTCGAGTTGTATCTCGCGGAATGTCATTCGCAATGCCCGTGCGCATCGTCGTGCTGATCAAGGTGCGCGCCGCGTCGCCTTCACAAACTGATAGACAATCTCGTCCACCCGCCCGCCCGGCACATACGTGCGGGTCGGGCTCGCGAAGACCGAAAACATTGTCGTCCTGCTTAATGATTGAGGGCGACCATTGCGAGTCTTGGTTTAAGCCATTGTTGCTGTCGAACCCCTGACATCGCTCACCAATCGCCCGGCTACGGCCGTCTGCGCGCACTCGCGGTTGAAACCGCGCCGCCGGAGTGGACAATGCGCCATGTTTCGTGCGGCCATTGTGGCGGGAATCATTCTGGGCGTGAGCGGGACCGCGCGCGCGGCGGAGATCAACGTCTATGCGGCGTCGAGTTTGACCGATGCCCTCCGGGAAATCGGCGCCGGCTATCAAACGCAGACGGGCGACCGGATTTCTTTTAACTTCGCGGCCTCCAGCACGCTCGCGCGGCAGATCGAAGAAGGCGCGCCGGCCGATATTTTCTTTTCCGCCGATGAGGCGCAGATGGACCGGCTCGAAAAGAGCGGCCGCCTCGTCGCGCAAAGCGCGGCGCAATGTTCTTTCCAATGCGCTCGTCGTGATTGCGCCGGCAAACAGCACAATGACCGTCGCCGCGCCCGCCGATCTCGTTCGTCAGGTGCAGCGTCTCGCGCTCGGGGATCCGAAGCTCGTGCCGGTGGGCGTTTACGCGCGCGGTTATCTTGAGCGCGCCGGTGTCTGGAGCGAACTCGGGCCGAAGGTCATTCCGCTGGAAAATGTCCGTGCGGTCCTGGCGGCGGTGGAATCGGGCAACGTCGACGCGGGGTTTGTGTACCAGAGCGACACTGCAACCGCGAAGAAGGCGAAGATCATCTTCAGTGTCCCGAGCGCGGATGCGCCGGCGATCAATTATCCGGTGGCGCTGGTGCAACAAGCGCAGCCAAAACCCGCCGCGGAGAAGTTCCTCCAACACCTCGCCGGCCAGGAGGCCGCGGCCGTGTTCGAGAAGTTTGGTTTCCTCGTGCAGCGTTGACCATGGAGACGATGCCCAACGACGTGCAGGTGATTCTCTTCACGCTCGGCGTCTGCCTGCTGAGCACGATAGTGATCACGCCATTCGGACTGGGACTCGCCTGGCTTCTGGCGCGGAAACGCTGGCGCGGCAAGGCGCTGGTCGAGGCGCTGGTGACGGTTCCGCTCGTGATTCCGCCGGTCGCGACCGGCTTGATCCTGCTGAAGCTGCTTGGACGCCGCGGCGGACTCGGCGGGTTTCTGCATGAGCATTTCGGCACGGAGATCGTCTTCACCTGGAAAGCGGTGGTGATCGCCTGCGCGGTCATGTCGTTCCCGCTCCTCGTGCGCGGCGCGCGCGTCGGCATCGAAGGGGTCGATCGTTCGCTCGAGGACGTGGCGCGGATTTTCGGCGCGGGGCCGTGGCGGGTGTTTTTCGCGGTGACGCTGCCGCTGGCGGGGCGCGGGATTGCGGCGGGGATTGTGCTGGCCTTCGCCCGGGCGATCGGCGAGTTCGGCGCGACGATTTTGGTGGCGGGGAATATTCCCGGAAAAACGCAGACGCTCTCGCTCCGAATCTACGAAGCCGTGCAGCTCGGCGAAGACGCGACCGCCTGGCGGCTGGTCGTGATCTGCCTGCTGATTTCGTTTATCGCCGTCTGGCTGAGCGAGCGGCTCTCCCGCCGCACCGCCGCATAGCGGGCGCGTCTTTCACATCCGGCCGAGGCCCCACCGGCCCACCTTCGCCCGAGGTGCGGAAGCGACCCAGGCGATGTCGCGGACAAACAAATTGTAGGACAACGGCAGGCACGGATAGCGCGTCGCAGTGCCGGTCAACGGCAGGTAATCGACCGTCTCGAAATAGAAGCGCAGCAGCTGATCAAGCCGTGATGCCGAAAGGTATTTGCTGCTAGGCTCGCCTCCGAATGCGCTGGAAGTATGTTCTAAAATCGCTCGTCCGCTCGGGCTCGCTGCGCTTCGCCTTGGATTTCGCCCGGAATGGTCCTTCGGACAAGTTGGGGAAACTGCGCTGGCGCGGTCACGATATTTCTTATCGTCCCGGAACGTCTGACGCGACCATCCTTTACGCGATTCTGCTCAAGCGCGGAACCAAGTCGGAATATTATTTGCCGCGCGCGGTGCAGCCGGAGGTCATCCTCGACATCGGCAGCCATATCGGGAGTTCGATTCTCTATTTTCACGATCTGTTCCCGCGAACCCGCATCATTGGTTTTGAGCCGCATCCGGAGACGTTCGCGATCTTGCAACGCAACGTTTCACATTTGCCCGGCGTGTCGGTTTTCAACTACGGCCTCGGCGCAGCCGACGCGAAGGTGACGGCAATATTTCGAGGAACGGATTTTAGTGGCTTTCGCGCCCGCGCCGAGGATGGAAACGCGAACGCAGAGCAAGGCCCTGTTTGCGAGATCAGGAAAATTGCGCCGGTGCTGCGGGAACTCGGCCTCAACAAAGTGGATTTGATCAAGATCGATTGCGAGGGCGCGGAGTATGACGTGCTCGCGGGATTGCCCGATGGAATGCTGGCGAACTGCAAATGGCTCGTCGGCGAAATGCACGATGCCTCCGGCTTCGATCTCCTTGCATTGCTCGCGCCGCATTTCGACATCGACATGCGACGGACGATGTTTTGTTCGAAATTCCGTTTTCACGCGTGCAATCTCGCGCTCGCGCCGGCGTTACGCGGCACGTTTGATCATTCCGCGCTGCAAAGCTGACGCGACTATCTGAAGACGGATTCCGCTGGGGCGATTACGTACGCCCAATGAAGGCAACATGGAACGGCGCAACGTTGGCGGAGAGTGACGACACCGTGGTCCTGGAAGGGAATCATTATTTCCCTAACGATTCGCTTCGACGTGAGCATTTTTCCCCGAGCGAAACCCGCTCAACCTATCCTTGGAAGGGCGAGGCCAGCTATTACAACGTGCAGGTGAACGGCGAAACAAATCGCAACGCGGCCTGGTATTATCCCGCGCCGAAGGAGGCCGCGGCGCAGATCAAAGATCGCGTCGCGTTTTCGTGATACTGCAAGCCGGGCGCCCTGGCCCGGATCGGGCAGCAGGAGGTGATCCGGAAATTCAGGCCCGGCGCTCATTCGTCGCCGAGCGAAAGGGTGGGCGCATTCTGCGGCGACCACGGGTTCTGCGTGAAGTTGGAATGGACGATCGCCGCGGCCTTCGCGTCCACCAGTTTCAGCAGTCCCGCCACATCAAAGCCATGGCGGACCGGCGCGAAGGGCGCGAGATTTTTTTCCGCGAGCCGAAACAGGCGCACCGCCGGTCCGAGACGCCGGCCATGCTTGGGATGCGTCGGATGTTCAAACTGCTTTTGCAGATGCACAAATCCGCCCGCCGCCTGGATCAGGCCCTTGAAGTAATTCGCATCCGCCGACGTGGTCGAGAGCCAGAGATGCTCGAGCACATCGTGCGCTTCGTAGTAGCGCTGCTCGTTCCAACAGCGGAAGAAGCCGCGGTAGCAGGGGTGCTGTGCGACATTCGCGCCGGCACTGGCGGGCGTCGCGCCTTCCAGTTCCTCCACGAAGCGCGAAATCCTCTCGCCTTTGGTCATCGAGGTCGTAATTTGCGGCCGTCTGTGATGAGGGGCAAACCGGCATGCGCGAATTTCCTGTGGGGGCGGCGCGCGCGCGAACGGTGCCGTGACACCGGATGACGACGGAGGGCGTCATCCTCCTGCTCGCGGTGATCGCGGTTCTCGTCTTTCTCTCGGCGCTTTTTTCGGGACTCGAGACCGCGCTTTTCTCGTTGAAGGCGCACCAGCTGCGCCGCCTCGAGGACGAGCACCCGTCGCTCAAGCAGTTCATCCAGGCCTTTCGCGATAACCCACGCCGCGTCCTCAACGTCCTCCTGCTCGGCGACGCGATCGTCAACGTGCCGCTGATCGTGCTCTGCCTTTTCCTGGTCTGGGAAGGACCGCTCCATGTCGATCAAATGCCGCGACGCCTGATCGCGGTCGGCATCTTTGCCGTGGTGGTTCTGCTTTGCGACCTGATTCCGAAGCTGTTGGCACTCTCCGCGCCCTACCGGTTGTCGGCGGTCGGGGTTTTCACTTTGCGGGCGCTGATGCCGTTGCTCGGGCGGGTCGGGCAGAGCCTGGAAACGATCAGCGAAGCGATCGTCGGTCGGGTCGTGCCGGGATCGTCCGCCAGTCGCGCGGCGGTGACGGACGAAGAACTCGAGACGCTGATCGAGATGGGCGAAGAAGCCGGCACAATTCAGGAAGCCGAGGGCGAGATGATCCAGGAAATCATCAAGCTCGGCGACAAGACGGCGAAGGACTGCATGACGCCGCGCGTGGATACCTTCGCGTTGCCCGATGACCTCACGAACGAGGAAGCGATCGCGCAGCTGAAGGAGAAGCGGCATCGGCGTGTGCCGGTCTACGCCGATACGCCGGACCAGATTGTCGGGATTCTCGACGTAAAGCTCTTCCTCCTCGATCCGGCCGAGCATTATACCGAAAATCTGGTCGCGCCGTCATTCGTCGCGGAGACGATGCCCGCGATCGATTTGCTCCGCAGTTTCATCTCCCACCCGCAGGGACTGGCGATCGTGGTCGACGAGTTCGGCGGCACCGAGGGAATCATCACCCTCGCGGACATTGTCGAGGAAATCATGAGCGATGCCGCGCCCCTCGGGCAGGCGGAACTTTACATCGAGCCGCTCGAGGAAGGCCGCTTCCTCGTCAGCGGCAATGCCCGTCTTGACGATTTGACGGAGCATCTCGGCTTCGAGCTGGAGGCGGACGGAATCGACACGATCGGCGGCTTTGTTTTCAACCGGCTCGGCTATTTGCCGCCTTCGGGCACGTACGTCGAACTGCCGCGCCTCGCGATCACCGTGCGGCGCACCGCGCGGAAACGAATCGAGGAATTGCTCCTCGAAAAAACGACCTGGCTGCCGGATGACGGAACGACCGAGGAGAACGGCCGGGAGGAGGAAACGTGATCTGGGTCGTTGTCTTCCTCCTGGGCGCAATCTCGTTCCTCTTCGCCGGGATCGAAGCCGGGCTGCTCTCGCTCGATCCGGTGGTGCTGCGCAGCCACGTAAAACAAAAGACGCCCGGCGCCCCGCGGCTCGCGCGCCTGCTCGAACGTCCGGAGCGTCTGCTCGTAAGCGTCCTGCTCATCACCGCGATCGCGGACATTTCCGCGCTCCTTTTGGCCACCCAACGGCTCGTCGGATTGTTCGGGCGCACCGGCTATTTCATCGCCGTCGCCGCCGCCATTCCGATTCTGCTTTTCGTTCTGCGCGTGCTGCCGACTTCGCTTTTCCGGCGTTTGCCCTTGCGGCCGCTGGCGGCGCTCGGCGGCATGCTGGAGACAATTTCCATGGTCCTCTGGCCGGTGCTCGAAATCGGCCGCCGAATTGGCCGCCTGTTTCTGCCGCGCCGCAGTTCGCAGCGGCGCCGGTTGTTTGCCGCGCGCGAAGAATTGAAACAGGTCGCGGTGCAAAGCGAGCGCGAAGGCTCCCTCACCGCCACCGAGCGCGCCATGATTCACAACGTGGTCGATTATCGCAACGTCCGCGCGCGGGACGTGACGGTGCCGCTCGACCGCTGCATCACGCTCCGGCCAGAGACATCGATCGATGAAGTGCTCCAGCTTAGCCGCACGGCCGGCGTGGATCGCTTCCTCGTGGTCTCCGCCGCCGGCCAGGCCGTCGGGATCGTTAACGTGCTCGATATTCTCTTCGACCCAGCGCCGGGCGGCTCGCTCGCGCAGTATCTGCGTCGCATCGTCACTGCGGCCCAAACGGAATCGGCGTATCACGTCATCCGTCGCCTGCGCGCCGCCCGGCTCGGGCTCGCCTCGGTGGTGGATGCGGAGCGGAAGCTCGTCGGCATCACCACGAGCGACGAGCTCGTGAAGCGCCTGGTGCAAAGCGCGTAAGCGCGCGGCGGATCAAATCCGAGCCAGCTTCTCGATCAACGGATCGTCAAGCCGGAAAACGGTCCACTCATCCATCGGCTTGGCGCCGAGCTTTTTGTAGAACCCGATCGCCGGTTCGTTCCAATCCAGCACCGCCCACTCCATCCGCCCGCAATCGCGCTCGTGCGCGATCTGCGCCAGCCGCGTCAGCAGGCTGCGTCCGTAGCCATGCCCACGCCGTTCTGGCCTCACGAAGAGATCCTCGAGGTAAAGACCGGGCCGCCCCAGCCAGGTCGAGAAGTTAAAAAAATAGACCGCGAACCCGACCGGCGTACGCATCCTCCAGCGCGAGCAACACTTCCGCCGCCGGCTTCGCGCCGAACAGGACCTCACGGAGCTGCGGTTCGGTCGCGACCGCGTCGTCCGGCGCGCGCTGGTACTCGGCGAGTTCGCGGATCAAGCGCGCGATCACCGGCACATCGTCCGCGGTGGCCGGCCGAATTTCAAAAAGGGTGTTCATGGGCGTCACCATAGCGCATTTGAACCCTCTGCCAGAGTTGCGCCGCAGGATCCCGCCTTGACAATAATCGCGCCCTGTGATTCGACTCACACGCCGACGAATGGCCCGCCGCGCGCAGCCAGTCTATGGAAACAACACCTTCCGCCTACCTCGCTCCGCGCCACGGCCGGCGCACTCCTCCTCGGCGCACTCCTGGCGTTCACCGGCGTGGCCCAGCCGCCGCCCCCGGGTTCGACCGAAACGCCCGCGGCCGCCAATTCCAGCTGGCGCCAAGGTGGTCGAGTTCGAGACGCTGCTCCCGCTTTTGCCGGAACCGCTTGACGGCTGGAAGGCCGACCCGGCGGAAGGCTCCAGCGATGACCTTGGCGAAACGAAAATCACCACGGTCCACCGCGACTACACGAAAGGCGACGGCGACAACGTCCCGACCACCTCCATCAGCATCCTCGATTCCGCCTCGAATCCGGAATACGTCGAGAGCACCACCGCGGCCTGGAACTCGAACACCTCCGACGCGGACGGCTACACGAAGTCACTTACGGTCGAGGGCATGCCGGGGTTCGAGACCTTCGAGAACGACGGCAAGCACGGCACGCTTTGGCTGATGGTGGCGAAACGTTACTTCCTCCAGATCGAGACCACGGCCCAGGAGCCGCCCGCGCTCCAGGAGTGGCTCAAGCGCATCGATCTCAAGAAGCTCGAAGCGGTGAAATAGCCGCTCGCGGCTAATCCAGAGTGTAAACTTCCACCAACGCTACCCCGGTCATCTCGTTCACGCCGCGGACGATCGCGGTGTAGGGCCCGGGGGCGAGCGATCTCACAATTGCGGATTCCAGATCGTGCGTCGGTGCGATCCCGCTGGCCATGATCTCCGCCTCCTGATGACTCCGCCAGTTGTCGTTAGTCGCGATCACGCTGCCGTTACCGTCGTGCAGGGCCAGGGTCGGATCGCCCAGCGCTCCCGGCACGACTGCCGCGATCGAAGGGCCGATCGCACGGACGATGACCTTGGTTGTCCCGCCGCCGCCGCCGCCCACGATGAAGCCCCCGATCATGGCGTTGTCGCCCGTCTGCACTCGGCCCCGGGTCGAGATGTTCCCGAGCTTCGAGTCGACGTCTCCATCAAGGTCATAGGCTTCCACCAGCCCGATACCGTTCCCGCCATTGTTCCCGCGCACAATCGCCGTGTAGGCCCCCACTGGCAGCGTCCGCACCAGCGCCGATTCCAGGTCGTTTGTCGGGGGCACGGTGCTGGCGATGATCTCCGCCTCCTGGCCCCCAGTGCGCCAGTTGTCGTTGCTTGCCATCAGCGCCCCACTGCTGTCGTGCAGCTCGAGCACGGGATCCTCCAGGAAGCCCGTCAGACCTGCTCCCGCCAGCGAGGGACCGATGGCGCGTAGGATCACTTTCTTGGGGTCGTTCCCGGTCAGGATGAAGCCCCCAATGAGCACGTTGTCGCCCATCTCCACGCGCATGCGGGTCGAGATGTTGAGGGCCCGATGTTTTAGGATCGCGTCGTTCAAGGCGGTAAACTGGAGGCCTCCTGGGACAACCACGGTGTCGAACTGGAAACCGGGCAGAAGCTGCGGGAACACCACCTGCGCGAACTGGCCAGTGATGCTTCCATCGACCTCCAGAAACCGGAAGGTGTCTCCGCTCCTGGGGAGGTAACCGTTGAGGAACGTCATCTCCAAGGTTCCGCCAAGCGTGGCGTTGCCCGTCACATGCAGCACGTCGAACTGGCCAGATGCGAGTCCACCCGCCTGCATCTTGAGCTTGCCGCTCGCGATTTGCTGATAGTTGCCATCAATCGTCAGCGTCCCAGGTGAGAGACCGACCTCAATGCCCCCTTCATTTTCCACGAAGCGAAACACATCCGGGATGGCGAGAGTGCCCGTGCCTCGAATAGTGCCGTTACTGCGCACGAAGACCGCCGCCGCTTTCACAATCGCACCGTTGCTCAGTTCCAGCAGCCCGGGCTGGCCGCCGCCCACTTCCAGGTGACCGGTCAATTCCCACGTGGGCGTAATGGCAGGACCACTGACCCGCACCTCACCTCGCGCGCCAACACCTATTCGGGCGCTGTCCCCCTTTGCACTGCCATCCTCCTCCATGGTCAAGAACCCGCGACTCCCGTCTCCGATGATAAATTCCCCCACGTTTGTCATTCTAGCGCGGAAGCCACCGCTAGAGCTCGTCTTTTGGATCAAAACAAACCCAGTGCGCTGACCGCCAATGCTCACAGACTGGCCGCCGTGGGTGCTAATCGCACCTGTTTCGATGTTGAGTGTGTCGTTGATGGTCGTTTTCCCGAAAACGGAAAGCTGGCCCCGATCTCCAAGCTGCACAGTGGCGTTCCCACCCTCGCCAATAACAAGGTCGGAATTGCAAAGCCAATGCGACCGTGTTTCAAGGACATTGTTTTCGTCACCGACACCCTCAACGGTAACTGTCCCGACAGCGTTACTCTGAAAACCCACGCGTCCCGTCCCGCTAACGACCGTCGCTCCGTCGCTAATGGTAAGAGTTCCCCTGCCGCTAAATCCAACCGCCAGATTGCCGCTATTCCACCCGGCGTTCAAGCCGGCGAGAAAGACATCGCCGCCGCCGATGCCAGTTCCAATTCGTCCTTCCTTGCTCCCGACAAGGCCGCCAGCGGCGACCGCCAGAACGCCTTCGCCCGGGCCTCCCACACGAAGACTGCCGCTGAGCGACAGGATGGCGCCGGAATTCACCTCCATACGCGAGGCGGCGCTTTCGCCGATTAAAGCGTGCGGGCCCAATAACAATCCGCTCGCCAGAATCAGCTGGGCGTTATCGAGAAGAATCGAGGCCGGATCGAACGCGGTAGCCCCCACGGTGTAGCTCAGATCCGTAAAGGTGACGTTGCCATTGCGCACCTCGAGCCGGCTGGTCGCAGCCGTGCCGACGCTGACGGTGTAGCTCGTTTGCAGACCGAAGATGGCCACGTTGTTCGACCCTGGAACGGTTTGCGGAACCCAGTTGCTCCCAGTTTGAAACGAGCCGCCCGCGGAGTTGTTCCATCTGATTGGCGTCGCCGAAGGTGTCGGCGTGGGTGTTGGCGTGGGAGTGGGTGTCGGGTTTCCCTCCCTCGTCACATCGAGACCGAAATTTCCAAACACCTGGGGGCTCTGCTGGCTCGTCTGCGCGGTCGCATTCCACTGCAGTTCGATCCGGTAGCTACCCGGGACCAGATCTCCCCCGCTACCGAACGGCAAAAACTGATTACCTGAAATGGTGAATTCCGCGAGGGTCGTGCCTGAAGCCAGGGAGACCAGCCGGATTGTCGCCGTATTGATCCCGCCGGAACCAAACCTCGTGTCGAAGCCGCCGCTCATGCCCCAGGTGTGGGTGGAGCCCGTGACTGTGAAGGTGCACTGCAGGCTCCCATTGCCGAGTGCGCTGCTGCCGTCAGGGCCCACGGCCGCTTCGCCCAATAGGTTACCCTGCAAGCGCAAGCCATTGGGGAGCTGTTGGGTCGCGAACCCAGTGCTCGCCCGTGCTGTTGCGACAAACACACTCGAGGTGACGTTCAGCTGCACGCCGGTGGAGTTGGAATCGCTCTGCGGATCGCAGGTACTGCCGGCGCAGGCGTCCGAGTGCACGGAGAGCTGCCGGCTAAGTTCAGCCACTCCGCCTCCGCCGCGCGCGGGAAACGGCGCGGCCAGCACGACCATGGCAACGAAGATCCAGAAGCGGGCTTTGCTGACGGTGAGAAGAGGGAGAATCATAATCTTGCTCCGGCTGGTGGCGGCGCCGTCAGGCGGTCCCATCTCCGTAGTGTGTTGGAAAAGTCGACGGGCGAACAAGATAATTCCCGCTCCACGCCTCCATCCGACCTTCCGGACAAATGGCTCGACGCGTTTCCCGCGGCGCCGCAGGCTCAGGAAAATGAGCGCGCTTTCCAACTTCGTCAGCCTGCATCCCTACTTCAAGGTTCACCCGGGGAAGTTGGCGGAATTCAAGGCGGCGTTGCCGCGCTTCGTCGACAAGACGAGGAGCGAGGAGAAGAATCTCTTCTACGAATTCACCTCCAACGGCGACGAGGTTTTCTGCCGCGAAGCCTACACCGATGCGGAGGGCCTTCTCGCGCATCTCGACAACGTCGGCGCCCTGCTCGCCGAGGCCTTGAAGATCGCGGACTTGATTCGGATCGAGTTACACGGGCCGGCCGATCAGCTCGCCTTGCTGCGAGAACCTCTCGCTCACCTGAACCCGGCGTTTTTCCCGATCGAGGCGGAGTGAGCGTAGAAAAAGCGCCGGCCACTCGCTGGACGGCCGCGGATTTATTCGACCATGTAGATCTCGACCAGGGCGCGTCCAATGCTGTCGTTCTTGCCGCGCAGGATCGCGGTGTAATTGCCGGGAGTGAGCGTTTTCAGAATGGCCGACTCGCGCGGATCGGTCGGCGGGATCCCCGTTCCTTTGATCGCGGCCCGCTGGTCCTCCTGCCAGTCGTCGTTGACGCCGATCAGATTGCCATCTGCGTCATACATTCCCAGCGTCGGATCCTGCAACGGACCCGGCGCTCCCCCTGCGCCCAAGGACGGTCCGATTGCGCGCACCAGCACATTCACGCTGCCGTCACCCACGATAAAGCCCCCAATCAGCACGTTCTCGCCGGTTCTCACCGGGGCGCGGGTGGAGAGGTTCGCCAGACGCGCGGAGGAAGCCGGTTCCAGATCGTAAACTTCCACGAGCGCGACTCCGCGGCCTCGGGGATCGCCTGGAAACGGAAGCGTGTCGACTGTTCCGTAAACCCACGCCGTGTAATCACCCGGCAGTAGGTCCAGAACCACCGCCGATTCCAAATCATTCGCCGGCGGAATCTGCGTGGCCAGAATTTCCGCTTCCTGGCTGTCGCGCCAATTGTCGTTGCTGGCGATCGAGTTCGGCCCGGAAAAAACCGCAAGCACGGTATCCGCCAGCGCCCCTGCGACACCGTGGCCGGTGAGCGATGGTCCAATCGCGCGGATCAACACTTTCTTGGTCGCGCCGGGCGGGCCTTGGACAATCAACCCCGCGATCAGAATTTCGTCGAGGTTATCGCTCGTATTGACTTGGGCGCGCGAGGAAATGTTTCGGAGCGTGCCGGACTGCGCTTCCGTCCTGTCGGCGCCGCACAGGAACAGACTGACTGCCAGCATGACAACCGCGCGCGATTTCCTGTTCATTGACTTAAGTTTCCGAGTTGCAGTATTTCCAAAGGCCGAGGTTACCGAGAAGCATGAAGCCTTGGAAGCATTCAATTTCTGCCGCAGCCGATCGCGGCCGTCTCAGGCGCGGAACAGCGGGGAATGCACCCAGACGACCCTACTTCTTGATCGCCTCGCCCGTCATCGGCACAAAGCGAACCGGTAACACCGCGCGTCGCTCGAGCTGACCGTTTTTCTTTTCCAGGAGATAAAGTTCCTGCCCTCCAGAAGAACCGCCGACGGGAATGATCATCCGCCCGCCTTCTTTCAACTGATCGACCAGCGGTTGCGGCACGTGATCGGGCGCGCAGGTCACGGTGATGGCATCGAACGGCGCCTGCTTCGGCCAGCCTTGGTAACCGTCCCCCGCTTCGACGTGCACATTCTTGTATCCGAGACGTTGTAACGTCGCCTGCCGCCTTTCTTCGCGAGCGGCTCGATGATCTCGATCGAATAAACTTCCGCGACGAGCTCGGCCAGGATCGCCGCTTGATAACCTGAGCCGGTTCCAATTTCCAAAACCCGGTCCTGCGGTTGGGGCCGCAACTGCTCGGTCATGAATGCGACGATCAGCGGCTGCGAGATGGTTTGGTCGTATCCGATTGGCAACGGTTGATCCGCATAGCTCGCTTCACGGACTCGTTTCCGGGACGAATTCTTCGCGCGGAACCTTGCGCATTGCCGCGAGCACGCGTTCGCTGGCGATTCCGCGCCCGATGATTTGCTCCTTCACCATTCGCTCGCGTTGCGTCGCAAAATCGGCCACCGATGTCGGCGATTGTCCACAGCCAATCCCGGCGACAAGCGTTGAGACGAGTAGCCATTGCCAAACTCGTAGCACGCCACAAGATAGTGCAGATTTCTGACAAGCCCATGGCCGACGAACGCAAAACACCTCGAGCAACGCGCGCAGATGACCGACCTCGAGCGCCTGCGCCATTCCGCCGCGCATGTGCTCGCCACGGCCATCCTGCAAGATCTGGCCGGAGGCGCAATTCGCCGCCGGTCCGCCGGTCGAGAACGGCTTCTACTACGACGTCGATCTGCCCCACCGCATCTCGCCCGACGACTTCGCGCAGATCGAGGCGGAGATGAAGAAGGAGATCAAAGCGAACCACACCTTCGAGCGCATCGTCGTCTCGCGCGATGAAGCGCTGGCGCTGGCCGAAGCGGGCGTCTCGGCGGCGCTGGGCCGAGCGCCGGCAACGCAGCGAAGTTCAAGCTCGATATCATCCAGAACATTCCCGAGGGCGAAGAAATCTCCCTCTACCGCAACGGCGAATTCATCGATCTCTGCGCCGGCCCGCACGTCATGCGCACCGGCAACATCGGCGCCTTCAAGCTCACCCACGTCGCCAGCGCCTACTACAAGGGCGACGAAAAGAACCCGCAGCTCCAGCGCATCTACGGCACCGCCTTCAAGAACAAGACCGAGATGGAGGCCTACTTCACGATGCTGGAGGAGGCGAAGAAGCGCGACCACCGCAAGCTCGGCAAGGAGCTGGAGCTCTTCACCTTCGACGACGACGTCGGCCCCGGCCTGCCGCTCTGGCTGCCGCGCGGCACCGTCCTCATCGAGGAACTCGAGAAGCTGGCGAAGGAGACGGAGTTCGCCGCGGGCTACGAGCGCGTCCGCACTCCGCATCTGGCGCGGGAGAATCATGTATCTGACCAGCGGGCACCTGCCCTACTACGCGGAGTCGATGTTTCCGCCGATGGACGCCTGGTGGAGGAAAGCGGCCGAAGCGCGACGCGGCCTGTCGCAGCCGAGCCCGATCTGTTCGCGGAGTTTCGTCGAGAAGCCGATCACGGCGCGAAGCCGCTCGATGAGATTCTGGCCGAGGCCGCTCGAGATCGCGGGAATCGAGGAGGAATCTGCCGACCGAGCGCTACTACCTCAAAGCGATGAACTGCCCGCATCACCACAAGCTCTTCGGAGCGGTGCCGCGCAGCTATCGCGACCTGCCGCTGCGCCTCGCCGAATACGGCACCTGCTATCGCTACGAGCAGAGCGGCGAACTCTTCGGCCTCATGCGCGTGCGTTCGCATGCAGATGAACGACGCCCACATCTACTGCACCGAAGAGCAGTTCGAGGCGGAGTTCCTCGCCGTGAACGAGATGTATCTGAAGTACTTCAAGATCTTCGGGATCGAGAAATACGTGATGCGTTTCTCCACCCACGATCCGGCGAAGCTCGGCCAGAAATTCGTCGATGAACCCGAGCTCTGGATGAAGACCGAAGACATGGTCCGCGGCGTCCTCCAGCGCAGCGGGATCAACTACGTCGAAGTGCCGAACGAAGCCGCCTTCTACGGCCCGAAGATCGACGTCCAGGTCTGGAGCGCGATCGGCCGCGAATTCACCATCGCCACCAACCAGGTCGACTTCGCCCAGCCCGAAACGCTTCGGCCTGACCTACAAGACCCGCGACAACACCGAGGCGACGCCGCTCTGCATCCACCGCGCCCCGCTCGGCACGCACGAGCGTTTCATCGGCTTCCTCATCGAGCATTACGCCGGCAACTTCCCGCTCTGGCTCGCGCCCGAGCAGGTCCGCGTCCTCCCGATCGGCGATGAAGAGCCGCTGGTCGACTACGCCCGCGCCATCCACGCACGAACTTCGCGCGCAAGGCGTCCGCGCCGAGCTCGACGCCAGCAGCGACCAGATCAAAGGCAAGATCTCCGCCGCCGAGCAAATGAAAGTCCACACCATGCTCGTCATCGGCAACCGCGATCTGGAAGCCAACGCCGTCAGCGTCCGCGTCCACGGCAAAGGCAACCTCGGCGCCAAGCCGCGCGACGAGGTTGTGGGCGCGATTCTCCAGGCGATCGCGCAGCGCGCCGCGGAGCTCGAGTTCGTCTAGGGTATGCTGAAGCGTCACAAAACGGCTTTGCCGGCGCGGCGTGATCCGCTAGTGACGAGGGCGTGATCCAGACAACATTCCGCGCGGCGAGGTGGCTCGCCGCTCTTTCGCTCACGCTCGCCTCGAGCCTGCAGGCCGAGGTGCATCCCATCATCGAAGTCGAGACCGGTTATCTGCTCGGCGCGACGGCAGACCGGAAATGGATCAAGGCGGAGGATGCGCTAAAGAAACTCGAGCCCAGCGCGACCTACCGCGTTTACAGCCTGACCGAGGCGCTCGGCGAATTGGTGGCCGCCAAACCGAAGTCAATCGAAGAGCCGTGCCCGGACGTTTACGCGATCGAGGAAAAGGAGAAGCCGGAGAAGGGCGCGATCGCGCTCGCCGCGCCGTGGAACGCGCAGCCGCGCAATCTCCGCGTCGCCGATACCACCCAGCCGGTTTACGTCGATGCGATGCGCGATTTCCTGAAAGGCCGCGGCTTCCGCGACCCGAAGATTTCCCTCACCCAAATCCTGCGAGTCGACCTGGACGGCGACGGCGAAGATGAAGTCCTCATCAGCGCTACGCATTACGGCACCGAGCCGCACGAGGTGCCGTTCAGCGCGCCGCCCGATAGTTATTCGTTTGTTCTCGTGCGCCAGGTGGTGGGCGGGAAGGTGCAGACGCGGGTGCTCGCGGGCGATTTCTATCCGCGACCGAAACGCGGCGACGCGCCCAATTACTACGAGGTGTCCGCCGTGCTCGATCTCGACGGCGACGGGAAAATGGAAGTGGTGGTGCACTCCGGCTATTACGAAGGCGGCGCGACGACCATCTACCGTTGCGGACCGGGCAAGATCACCGAGCTGCTCTCCGTGGGTTGCGGCGTGTAGGGCATTGCCTGCGGGCGACGGCCCCGGCGCCGTCATCCACCCTTACGCAGCTGAGCGCGGGGCTCGCCGATTGCCTCCCACTCGCGCCGCTTTCGCGAGGAGGTAATTTCTCTCCGGCAAGCTCGTGGTTTTGGCGGCCGCTTCCCGATAGAGCGCTTCCGCGGTCTCGCGCTCGCCGGCACGTTCCAGCAGGTGGGCACGCGCCGTCTCGAGCCGATGGCTCCCGCGCAGACGCTCGTCGTCGCGCAGCGCCGCGAGCAACTTGAGGCCGGCGCCCGGGCCCTCGACCATCGCGGTCGCGATGGCGTGGCTGATCGCGACCATCGGATTGTCGGTCATGCGTTTGAGCACGGTGTAGAGCGCGAGAATTTGCGGCCAGTCGGTCTCCTCGGCGCTGGCCGCTTCATCGTGCAACGCTGCGATCGCGGCCTGAAGTTGATACTCCCCGACGAGGCCGCGGGAGAGCGCGTGACTCACGAGCGCAACGCCTTCGGCGATCGCCGACCGATCCCAGCGCGTCCGATCCTGCTCGTCGAGCGGGATCAATTCGCCGTTCGATCCGGTCCGCGCAGCGCGGCGGGCGTCGGTCAGGAGCATCAAGGCGAGGAGCCCGGCGACCTCGCCGTTATCGGGCAGGAGTTTGTGGACGTCGCGCGTCAGGCGGATGGCTTCGTTCGATAAATCGGTGCGGTGTAGCTCGGCGCCGGCGCTCGCGGTGTAGCCTTCGTTGAAGATGAGATAGAGCACATGCAAGACCGAGCCCAGCCTCTCCTCCCGCTCTTCCGCATCCGGCAGGCGAAACGGGACGCCCGAGGCCTTGATGCTCTGCTTGGCCCGGCTGATGCGCTGGCCGATCGTCGATTCGGGAACGAAGAACGCCTTTGCGATTTCAGGCGTCGTTAAGCCGCCGACCGCGCGCAGGGTGAGCGCGATGGCTGACGCCGAGGTGAGCGCGGGATGACAGCACATGAACAAGAGCACGAGCGTGTCGTCCGCCGCGCTCTCCGCATTGCGGAAGATTTCCGGCGCCATTTCCATCGGGCCCTCGCCCACCACCATCGCCTCCCGGTTACGCCGCGAGATCTCGCTGCGCGCTTCATCCGTCAGCCGGCGCAACGCCACCCGAATCAGCCAGCCCAGCGGATTCTCGGGCACGCCATCGCGCGGCCACTGGGACGCGGCCGCGATCCAGGCCTCCTGCACCGCATCCTCCGAAGCGGCAAAGTCGCGCCCGTGCCGGAGGACCGCGCCGAGGACCTGTGGCGCCAGCTCGCGCCACAGGTCCGCCAGGCGAACGCTCAGCGGGTCGCGACCGGAATCACTCACTCCAGGTCTTCGTGTCCGCTCAGGATTTCCCGCACCTCGATCACCATCTCGAAGGGCTTCCCGTCCGTCGTCACTTCGCCGTGCGGCGCGGCCAGGACTTCTCCCGCGAGATCGGTTGCGCGCTGCGGGCTGTCCACATCCACAATCCAATAGCCGGCCAGAAACTCCTTCGTCTCCGGGAACACGCCGTCGGTAACCGGCTTGCCGCTTTTTCCCAGCCGCACTGCCTTGGCCTGCACCGGCGAGGCCAGGCCTTCCGCTCCCACCAGTTCGCCTGCGGTCCGCAGTTTTTCGGTGAAGGTCTCCATGAAAGCGAAATGCGCTTCGAGAATTTCCTTCGGCCAGCTCATGAACTGCGCGTAGCCGTCACGCGGGCTGTTCAGCATGATCATGTATTTCATCGTTTTCTCCTTGGTTGATGCGGTCCCGGGATGGGACCGCTTTTGCCGATAAGTCGGAGCCGCGGCGTACTTTTTCGACATTCCGGTCAATATTTTTTCGTTTGGCGGGCCGATCCGGCGGCAGGCTTACGGACTCCTCTCAACGTGCAGGCTCTCCGCCAGCTCGCCGTGCTCCTCCGCCGCAGTCGTAAAGACGAGATCCGCGGCACAGGAAACGAAGACCCGCGGTTGATTCGCGGCGCGCGCCTGGTCGATCAAGGCCCGCGCCTGCGGGACCCGCGCCTCACGCAAGTGCCACGCGGCGGCGGTCATCAGCCACTCGACTGTTAACGGCGCGCGCTGCTGCTGCGCCTCGATCTGTGCCGCCACCGCCGGAGCGTCGCCGGCCTCAAGCTGCGCCATGCGCACTTTGAATTCCGCGACGGCGTGATCCTCGTTGTTGCGGGACAGCAGGGCCGCATGCTCATAGGACGGAATGGCTTCATGCGGACGGTGATCCATCCGGAACGCCTCCCCGAGGTAGTAGGGGTAATCCGGCACGAACGGCCCCGCTTCCGTTGCCGCCCGAAAGTAGCGTTGCGCGGCCGAAAAATCCTTCCGCCGGACCGCAATCAAACCCCGTTGGAAATTGGCAGCGTCCACATCCTCGTCGAACGAGATGGCGCGCTCGAAGAACTTGTCCGCGTCGTCAAAGCGGCCGGCGTCGGCGGCGAGCCTTCCGACCCGGAATATAATGCCGCGGTAGTGCAGGTTGCGGCGCTTGGCGCCGAGGAACAGTTCAATCGCCTCGGGAACCCGGCCTGCACGCTGCGCGACGAGCGCTTCCCGCACCAGCTCATCGGCGCTGCGATTCCCAAAGCGGTCCTTCACCTGCTCGATCTTCGGCTCCTGCCGCCCGGCCATGAGCGCAGAACGCCAGTGGTCGAATTGCCTGCCGACGTAGAAGGCGAGCACGAGCGCAAGAATGCCGCCGAGGACCAGGACGGCGCGCCCGAAGTCGAAGCCACGGTAAAGACCTACATCCCGCTGCAGGAGTGGTTCGGACGGGCGGCCGGTGCGGTCGCCGTGGCGTGGTCGGTCGGCGGTTTCAGTGGTTGGATCGCTGGTGGTCGCGTCCGGCGTAGGCGCATCCGCGGGGGTGCTGCGGTGGGAACGGCGATGCTCACGTTCGCGCCGATGGGGCTCCGGTGGAGAAGCCGCTCCGAGCCGAAGCTTCCGCCTGGGCTCGGGCCTTGGCTCCGGTTTGGCCTCGGGCCTTGGCTCCGGCTTCGGCGGGGGTTCCGGCTCCGGTTCCGCGACCTCGTCTTTCGCCCGCGGCGTGCCGAGAAGGCGTCGCTCGTCCGGCGTGAGACTGCGACGCCGGGAGGATCTCTCGCCCCCGGTCGCCTTTTCGTCCTCGGGCGGGACTTCCGCTGGCTTCTCGGGGTTGTCGGCGTCGTCTGGCATGAGCGGTCGGCTGACCGCGACGCTGCCAGAAGTCAGCGCGCGAGACGATTGTATTTGCGCAGCGTTTCCTGGAGCCGCTCGTGCGGCAAGGCGTCGACGTGATGGCCGTCGCGTCCCGTCATGGCCCGGTTATTGACGAGGGCGTTGATGACCGCCTCGTCCACCGCCTCGACGACGGCTGCGAAGATGGGATCGATCAGGTCGTTGGGGATGGTTTGCACCGTCTGCACCTTTTTCACTGGATCCGCGGCGCCCGCGTTGGCGGTCGAGAACGCGATAAACAGATCGCCGGAGCCATTCCCGGAAACACTGCCGGCGCGCGCGAGGCCCATCGCAGCCCGCCGGGCGAGGCGTTTCAACTGATGGGGCAGCAACGGCGCGTCCGTCGCGATGACCGCGATACAGGAACCAGCCTCCCGGCTGAAGATGTTGTTTTCGGTGATTTCCCGCCCGACCGGAACGCCCGCGACCGTCAACTGCGAGCGTCGCCCATGGTTCGCCTGCACGAGCACGCCAACGGTGTAGCCGCCGCTCTTTTCCCCCAGCCGTCGCGAGGCCGTGCCGGTGCCGCCTTTGAACTCATACGTGATCATCCCCGTGCCCCCGCCGACACTGCCTTCCGCGATCGGGCCGCCCGCGGCTGTCTCAAGCGCGTGGATCACATGCTCCGGCTTCACGTGAAAGCCGTTGATGTCGTTCAGATATCCATCCCAAGTCTCGGCCACGACGGGCAGGCTCCACCAGTAGCCCGTGGCGTCGGCCGCGCCGCTCTTCACGCGCCAGGCGATCACCGCATCGCGCGCCACGCCGACGCTGTGGGTGTTCGTAATCACGACCGGGCCTTCCAGGAATCCGCTTTCCTCCACCCACGCGGTGCCGGTCATTTCGCCGTTGCCATTGAGGCTGAAACAGCCGGCATAGACCGGGTCGGTCAGGGAGGCACGGCCGCGGGGCAGGATCGCAGTCACACCCGTGCGCACGGGTCCTTTGCCGACTTCGAGCTTTCCTTCGCCGCCGATCAAGGTCGTGTAGCCGACCTCCACGCCGGCGACATCGGTGATGGCGTTGAGTTTTCCCGTGTTGCCGTCGAACGGGACCCCGAGATCACGCGCTCGCACGGTTTGCTGGTCGGGCGGGGCGGTCTGCGGCTCCCGCGCAGAGGCAGGCACGAGTCCGAAGGCGAGCAAGAGCGCGAGAGGAAAGAGGCGGCGCAGCATATCCAGAACGTGTAACAGGATTGCGACCGATGGAAAGCCGCGCGGTGTCGCGCCGTTCGGGTCCGTGATCTGGTCGGGAGCGATGCCCGGGGCGCGGCAACGCGTGGTATATCCTTGCCCTTGCCTAGGCCCGGCAAAGGCAAATCGCCTCGGAATTCGGTATAGCTCGCGCCGCTAACGCACGATGTCCGGCATTGAGAACCCGACCGCCTTCAATTCCGCTGCCAGCAACTTTGCCTGCTCTTTTGTCAGCTCGACCAGGGGCGGGCGCACTCGGGCCCAATCCGGATCGTTTCTGTAAAGCGCAATCGCCTGCTTCAACACTGCGATCATGGACGGAAAGTTTCTGCTACTGAACACCTCGCGCACGACATTTAACTGCGCCTGCAGAGCCTCCAAGTCTGATGACGTCTGATGTCGGATCTCGGATGACTGAATTCCGGTGCATTCCGCGTAGAGATTGTGAATCGCCGCCGGGTTCACGTTGGCGGTCGCGGAAATGGTGCCCACCCCGCCATTGCGCATATTTGCGAGGAGGAACGACTCGCTGCCGACAAACACCTCGAAGGTGCGAGCCCACCGGCAGTTGAAACTGAGCCGGACGGGCAGCTCCCCCGCAAACGCATCGAGAAAAGTTTTGGTGTTGTTCCAATCGCCCGAGCTGTCTTTCATCCCGGCGATCGCGGTTGGATAAGCTTTCAGGAGGCGCTCGACCAATTTTGGTGTGATCCCGACGATCGCCACCGGTGGAATATGGTAGAGATAAATTCTCAGACGCGTATCGCCGACGCGCTGCACCACTTCGCTGAAGTAACGGTAGAGACCTTCTTCGGTGACGCCCTTGTAATAAAAAGGCGGCAGCATCAGCACGCCCGGCGCAACCGTGTTTTACCGCATGCGCCGTGAGCGCGACCGTCTCGGTGATCGAGCAGCAACCGGTGCCCGGCATCATGCGGGACGGATCGATGCCGGCCGCGACCAGGGCGTCGAGCAACGTCGATCGCTCTTCGGCTGCCATCGAGTTCGCCTCGCTGTTGGTGCCAAACACGGCCAGCCCACAGTTCTGCGAAAGTAACCATTGGCAATGCCGGATGAATCGTTCGCAGTCAGGCGAAAGATCGGCCTTAAACGGGGTTACGACTGGCGCCAGGACGCCGCGGATGCGGTTGAGTTGACGGCGAAATCCTTGCTTCGGGCATCGCCAAAAGAAAACCGACACCGCGAATGCAAGCAACGCATTTGCCGCGGTCAACGCCCGGTTCAACGCAAAGACATGGTCAGGTAGCGGCTCGCTTTTCGCGTTAACGCGACCTGTGGCTGGTCGAACAGAATTCCTAAGCGGCCCTGACCTGCGACCTGCGGGAGCAAAGACGTGCGCTCGGTGGCGCTGGCGCTTCACTAACGCTTTTTCCCACCGCGCTGAGGATGCGAGGCCACACGCTGTTTTTGCATCTTTGCCTGCTTATGATGTGAGGCCGCCCCCCGATATTGCGGGCTGGAGCCCCGTGACTGCCAGGCCGTATTCCGGTGCTTGGCGGCCGCCTTTTGATGACGACCAGCCTGCGAAGCGGTCGCCGCTTTTCGGGAACCACTGGGTCGCGCCTGTTTTGCGTTGCCTCGGTCGGACGTGGCCGCGCGCTCGTTCCGAGCGGTCTTCACCGCGTCATTCTTTTCTCCCGCCACTGTCTCGGCACCGGCCGATCGATTTTTGCTCTCAAACGATCTCACCGCGGTCGCTTTCGGTTGGCCTTTGTTCTCCCCGCCCCGCAAAGCGGGATCGTTCTTGGCCGCGGCCGCGCGTGATTGCTGCGCGGAGATGGGCGCAACGCGCTCTGCATTCGCCAATCCTTTTTCCCTGTCATTCGGCTCGGCTTGAACGCCGCCGGGACCGTTAAAGCCCGGACGCGCACCCTTGTTTTTCGGCACGACCTGACGATCGACGTAAGTATTGCGAATCGCTTTTGTGTTTACCCGGCTCACAGCCGTGTTGTAGCGGAAGGTGTCGCCGTCCCATCGACCACCGTAATAGTCGCTTCCGTAATAGCCGTAGCCGTAGTTAATCCCACCGTAGAACCCGACCGACGGACCCCAGTAACCTTCGTTGAATACGTAGCTGGCTCCGCTGTAACCCCAGTAGCCTGGCGTCCAAAGGAAGCCAATCCGCGGCGGGAGCACCCATACCCCCGGCACCCAGTAATAGCCGGCGTCATAGGCCCAATAGCCTGGCGTCCAGATATAACCGGGCCCCGGGCAAAGCGGCTGAACGTAAACCGGTATCGCCGGAGGCGCAATCCCGACCGAGACAAACACCTCAGCTGAAGAAGAAGCCAGCGGTTGCCCCAGGAAGAGCAACGCCGCAAGCGCAAGAGCAGGAAGTCCTATTTTTGTTTTCATGTAGTGTGTTTTTGTTGAGGCTGGAGATACGATGCTCTGCCCCTTTCAAGTGAAGCCCTGGCGGCATGACCCGCGAGCACCGTACCATCTTGGGATTCGGATCAGGGTCGGGAACCGCGCGTATCCGCTGCGAAATAGCCGACAGCGGCGGCGAGAGCCGGGAAATACCGGCCGTCCTGGTCTCGGAAGTAACATCCTGATTTTGAGATGACTACGCCCAAAATATTTACCCCGCCACGTCGCCACCTCGCGCAC
This sequence comes from uncultured Verrucomicrobiae bacterium, assembly GCA_963844275.1. GTDB lineage: Bacteria > Verrucomicrobiota > Verrucomicrobiia > Chthoniobacterales > UBA10450 > JACCTI01. The sequence goes on along the minus strand of CAWJNS010000010.1, from coordinate 648,514 downwards.
GGCGGAAAATAATTGTCACAGTATCCGGCGCCCTGCAGCGGCCCCGTGATGCGGACACGGTTTTCTGTTTTCGCTCCCGCGTCCCAGCGCGTAGATTCGGCCGCGTGAGTTACCAGGTTTTCGCGCGAAAATACCGGCCGCAGACGTTCGACGATCTCGTCGGCCAGGCGCACGTCACGCGGACGCTGAAGAATGCGGTCGAGCAGAACCGCCTCGCGCACGCCTACCTCTTCGTCGGCCCGCGCGGGATCGGGAAAACCTCGACCGCGCGCATCCTGGCCAAGGCGCTCAATTGCGTCGAACGGCCCGACCGTTTCGCCCTGCGGCGTTTGCGATCAGCTGCAAGGAAATCGCGCGGCGGCAACAGCCTCGACGTGCTCGAGATCGACGGCGCGAGCAACAACGGCGTCGAGCAGGTGCGCGAGCTGCGCGACAACGTCCGCTACGCGCCGAGCAAGGGGCACTTCAAGATCTACATCATCGACGAGGTGCACATGCTCACCTCCGCGGCGTTCAACGCGCTCCTCAAGACGCTCGAGGAGCCGCCGCCGCATGTGAAGTTCATCTTCGCGACGACCGAGCCGCAGAAGGTGCTTGCCGACAATCCTGAGCCGCTGCCAGCGTTTCGATCTCCACCGCATCCCGGCCAATCTGATCGCCGATCATCTGCAGTACATCGCGGGCAAGGAGAAGGTGACGCTCGAGCCGGCGGCGGCGCACGCGATCGCGAAAGGCGCCGATGGCGGCCTGCGCGATGCGGAATCGATGCTCGACCAGCTGGTCGCGTTTTGCGGCGAGAACATCGCGGAGGCAGGATGTGCTGAGCGTCTTCGGCTTCACGAGCGAACAGACGGTCGCGGCCTTCACCGAGCAAATTCCTGCAGGGCGCGACGGCGGATGCGCTCGAGCTGCTCCACGCCGAGGCGGAGAGCGGCAAGGACATGATGAAGCTGATGTCCGACCTGATCGCCTACCTGCGCGATCTGCTCGTCTTCAAGGTAAAGCCGGACGCGGTCGCGGATGAATTCAATCCCGAGCTGCAGAGCGCGCTGCAAACGCAGGCGGCGCGTGATCGAGACCGACCGGCTGCTGGAGTTGATCGATCAATTTGCGGCCGCGGAAGGCCGGATGAAATGGGCGCCGAACAAGAAGCTGCATTTCGAAGTGGCGGTCATCAAAGCAATCCAGACGCTCAGCCAGGTGACGTTGAACGAGGTGATCGAGAACCTCTCCGCCTTGCGCGAAGGAAAGACGCCGCCTACCAGCAGGCGGGATCATTTGCCCGCGCGCCCACAAACCATCTCGACCCCTCGCCGCGATGCAGGCCCGGTCTCCCGACCGGGCGGGGACGGCCCGCGCCGCCAACAAGCACGCCCTCATCAGCGACACCACCCGCCGCCGCGTCAGGAGACGCGGCCTACAACGCCGCCGCGGACACGACGCCGTCGATCTCGATGCCCTCTGGCGAAAGACGGTGGATCAGGTGCGCGCCCGGCGGCCATTGATCAAAAGCTGGATCGATTCGGCGCGAGTGCTGGGACAGGAAGGCCGCTCGTTGCTGGTTGGTTTTCCGCCGGAACAGAAGACCACGATGGAATCGCTCGCGATGCCGCGGAACCGAGATTTTCTCGAGTCGTTGCTGAAGGAAATCAGCGGACGCGACTGGAGCCTGAAATTCAGCCTGAAGGAAGGGCTCGTCGCCGAAGCGCCACCGATGGAACCCGAACCGCCGCGCCCCGCCACGCCCGCGGAGGCGGCCGACGCTTTCAAGGACGACCCGCTTATTCGTGAGGCGCTCGAGATTTTCAAAGGCGAAATCAAACCCGTAAACGATGACCTCCGAGAGACCCGATTATGAATCTGAACAAGTTGATGAAGCAGGCGCAGAAGATGCAGGAGCAGATGGCGAAGACGCAAGCGGAGCTGGAGGAAAAAACGGTCGAGGTGCAGGCGGCGGGCGGCAAAGTCACGGTGGTGGCGAACGGCGCCGGCGACGTGATTTCGCTTAAGATCGACAAGCAGATCGTCGATCCGGAAGACGTGGAGTTTCTCGAGGAAGCGGTCCTGAGCGGCGTGCAGCAGGCCATCGCTCAAGGCAAAGACCTCGCCCAATCCGAGATGACGAAGATCACCGGCGGACTCGGAGTGGCCGGGTTGGGTCTGTAGGGAGGTCGCTGGCTTCCCCTGTTTAGAACGACGGGAAGCTGGCAGCTTCCCCTACAGTCGCTTCAGCGTCCGATGGTGCCGGTCATAGACGGCGACTTCCTGGATACCGGCCGCGGTCATTTTCTCCGCGAGCCGCTGGTAGTTTTCGCCCAGCTGCACATGCGAATGCGCGTCGGAAGCGGTGGTAAACGGAATCGCCTGCTCGATCGCCAGCGCGATGATCGGATCAGAGGGATAAAGTTCGTTGACGGGCTTGCGCCAGCCGGCGGTGGAGAGCTCGATCGCCAGCCCGCGCGCCTTGATGAAGGCGAGCGTCTCGGCGGCGAGCAGTTGCACATCGCGGGTGGGCCGGTGGCCGTGAATCTTGACCAGATCGATGTGCGCGAGGCAATCGACCAGCCCGGTCGCGGCCATCTCTCGGATCCTCCGGAAGTAATCTTCGTAGACGGAGTCGATCTCGCGCCCGACAAACTGGTCCGCGCCCTCTGGAACCGTGTCGAACATCTCGTCCGGCCGGTCCAGGTAATGCACCGAGCCAAGGACAAAATCGAGTTCGTCCCAATGTTGCTCGACCCAGCGGCGGCCCGCGCCCGAATGGACCGGATCGTTGTCGAGCTCAATCCCGGCGCGGATCTGCACATCCGGGTTTGCCTCGCGCAGCCGCCGGATCTCATCGAACGAGACGCCGGCGTGGTAGCGATCGTGATCGGTAAAAGCGATGTCGCTTAGTCCGCGCGCCCGCGCGCTGTCGATCCAGGGCTGGAGGAGCGCGCGCGTGTAGGGCTGCACCCGATGGCCCTGCGGATGCGTGTGATAGTCGGAGAAAAGCGGGAGCGCTGGAGTGTTGGAGTGCTGGCGTGGTGTGTCTGCCGCCATTACTCCCCTACTCCGTCACTTACTTCTTACCCCTCACGGCGCCGTCATGAACTTCTGCCGCAGGCGCAGTTCCGGGTATTTCGGGAAGAAGACCTCCGCGATGAACACCTTGTTCGGCGTGAGTTCGCGAGTCGCGATCGTTTCCGCGTATTCGATGTGCTCCTGGGGGTTGATGTAGACGGTCCCGAGCATCTGCGCGAAGGCATGATTATCCGACCAGGTTGTCAGGACGGTCTCGGCGGAGTTGCGGAGGTAAATCTCGAACCGCTGCGAGGTCTGGAACTCCAGAGTGATCGGGCGCTTCGATTTGTTCGTCAGGCGCACGCGCACGTCCATCTGCCGCACTTCCGAGAGCTTCAGCGGCAGCGGCGCCACCTCGACAGTCATGACCAACCCGCGCAATTGTGGGTCCTTGTATTCGGTTAAACGCTCGGAACGGAAGGGATTAAGGCGGCTGAACCAGCCGCGTTTTTCTGCGTCGGTCTCCTGCGCCAACGCCCCGGCGCCCATCGCGACGACGAGCAGGCAGGCGAGGGCGGGGGCTTTCATGAGCGGGTAATCAGCAATGTTGCAAATGCTGTCAAACCCTTTATCTACCGACCATGAGGAGGATTGTCGCCTGGGCCCTTCTGGCGGCACTTCTCCCGGCGCTCGCCGAGGCAAAGAAGCCGAAGTGCACGCTGCGCGTGCACGTGGAGGCGAACGCCAATGACGGCGACGTCTTCTCCTCCCAGGCCGCTTCTCCGCGCACCGGCAAACCGGTGGTGATCGAGAAAATCCCGACGATATCCGAGAACGACGTGACCGGCTGTGCCATCTATCCGGCGGCGGATGGAAGCTACGGCGCGTTGTTTCAACTCAACGATCACGGCAAACTCGCGCTCGACACGTTGAGCGTCGAGCGGCGCGGCCGCTTCGTTTATGTTTTCGTCAACGGCCGCGGCCTCGCCGAATTGCAGATCGACAAGCGCATCACCGACGGACGGCTCTACCTGGCCTCCGGGCTCACGGCGCAGGACGTCGAGCTGATGAAGAACAGCTGGCCGACGAAGGCCAAGCGGAAGAAGTGAGACGCGTGCGGATCATCGGCGCCTGTCTCCTGTTGCTGGCGGTCCATCTTACTTCCGTGACGGCACAGGACTCTTCGGGGCAACTGGACCTGGCTCTCCCGACGGATAACACCGCGCTCTTCAGCGGCGGCGGACCGGAGTTCTACCAGTACATCACCCGCGATTACCAAGGGGTGCAGTCGACGCCGTGGGAGGGCGGGCAATATGGGTTTGTGCGTAACCCGCAGGCAACAAGCGCGGGCATCGTCTACACGCGGTTCCACGAAGGGCTCGACATCAAACCGGTCCGGCGGGATGCCAATGGCGAGCCGCTCGATGAAGTGCGCGCCATCGCGGGAGGCAATGTGGTGCACGTCAGTCTCGTTCCCGGCTACTCGAATTACGGCAAGTATGTCGTCGTCGAGCATCGCTGGGGCGGCGCGAATTACTACAGCCTCTACGGCCATTTGGCCTCGGCGGCGGTGTCAGTCGGCACGCGCGTCCAGCGCGGCACCACTCTCGGGATTCTCGGGCATACGGGCGACGGCATCGACCGCGAACGCGCCCATGTCCACCTGGAGCTGAACCTGATGCTGAGCCGCAATTTCGATTCGTGGCACGGTGCGAGTTTCAAGAACGATCCGAACCGTCACGGCATCTACAACGGCATCAATCTCGCCGGGATCGACCTCGCGGGCCTCTACCTGGCGTTGCGGAAAGAGCCTTCGCTCACGCTCCTTGGATTCCTGGAGCGCGAGCAAGTGGCCTACAAAGTGACGGTGCCGGCGACGGCCAGCTTTGATCTGCATCGGCGTTATCCCTGGATGCTCAGCGGGAGCGCCGACGGCGCGACCGCGTGGGAAGTGTCGTTCAACCAGGCCGGCGTGCCGCTCAAGGTCTCGCCCAGCCCGCGCAGCGTCACTGCGCCCGAACTGACCTACTTCAAAAAGCGGCCCGTGAATTACTCCTATCTCACCCGCGGCGTGGTCGGCGGAAGCGGTGAGCGTGCCTTCCTGACCGAGAGCGGACGGCGGCTGATGCAGCTGCTGACATGGCCGAATTGAGCCAACGATCGAGACGGCGGACGGGAAATTGCAAGCTGCCGTGGGGCGTGGGTCGCTACGATCTCGGTTACTTCGAATCGGCCGGCGGACCGCTCTACGTCAATCCCGGCATCGGCACCCACGAACATCCGGTCCGGTTCAACTGTCCGCCCGAGGTGACCCTGATCACGATTTAGCGCTGCGCGCTAACACGAAGTCGGCACGCGTTGGGCGAGCAGGACGCCATGCGGAATGGCGCCGGCGACGAACCCGAGGCACTCGACGGCACCGCTCGGTTTGCCGGGCAGCGCGATAACCAGCGACTGCTCCACCACCGCCGCCAGGCTGCGCGACAGAATCGCGTTCGGCGTGATCTTGAGCGACTCCATCCGCATCGCCTCGCCGAAGCCGGGCAACTCCACCCGCATGATCGCGCGGATGGCTTCCGGGGTGACATCACGCGGAGCGATGCCGGTGCCGCCGGTGGTCAGGATCAATCCACAACCCTGCGCGCTGAAGGCGCGGATCGTCTCCTGGATGCGCGCCATCTCATCGGGAATGACCGCTTCCGCCGCGACCGTCCACTGCCGTCCTTCCGCGGCCTGTTTCAACGCCGGACCGCCCAGATCGTCGTACTCGCCGACGGACGCCCGGTCGGAGATGGTGATGATGCCGACGTTCATCGCTTCGTTTTGCTGACGAGCCGCACGTCGGTGATCTGCATCTGCTTATCAACCGCCTTGCACATGTCGTAGATCGTCAGGAGTGCGACGCGAGACGCCGGTGAGCGCTTCCATTTCCACCCCAGTCTGCGCCGCGGTGCGCGCAGTGCATTTCACCTCCACCGCCCTCCTCCACCGCCGCGATGTCGATGCTCGACATGAGTGAGGTTCAGGTCGTGGCAGAGCGGGATCAATTGAGATGTTTGCTTCGCCGCCTGGATGCCTGCGATCCGCGCCGTCGCAAAAACGTTGCCTTTCGCGATTCGGTCGGAGGCAATCAGCTCGATCGTCTCGCGCCGTAGTTGGATCCGCCCGCCGGCGGTGGCTTCGCGATCGCTGACGGGCTTCGCAGAAACGTCCACCATTTGCGCGCTGCCGTCAGCCGCGACATGCGAGAGCTGCGCCATCGCTCAGCCTCCGATCGCCACCATCTGCCGCGCCGGCTGGTAGCTGTCGCGGAAATCGTGCTGCTCCGGTTTGCGTTCCACCACATCAAGGAAGAATCGCTCCAGCTCCGCGTCGCTCGCTCCGGCCCGCATCACCTGAAGGATGTCGAATTCGAGATAACTGCCGAGGCAGGGCCGCAGTTTCCCGTCGCAGGTGAGGCGCAGTTTGTTGCAGCTCTCGCAGAAGTGGAGATTCGTCATCGCGCCGATGAACCCGATGCGCTGGTTCCGGCCGGGAACCTGGTAATAACTGGCCGGACCGTTGGTGCGGAACTGCGGCTCCGGGATCAGGGCGCCAAAACGCGACTCCAGCTGCCGGCGGGCCGCGCGGACCGGGAGGAAGTTCTCCTCCGACAGCACCTCCTTTGTGCTGACGGGCATCAGCTCGATGAAACGGAGGAGCAAATTGCGTTCGGCGGCGTAGTCCACGAGCGGCACGAGTTGATCTTCATTCCGGCCGCGCATCAGCACGCAATTCAGTTTGATGAGCTCGAAGCCCGCCGCGATGGCGGTGTCGATCCCAGCGAGCACGGCCGGCAAATAGTCGCGCCCGGTCGTTGCGGCGTAGCTCTCGCGCTCGAGCGTATCCAGCGAGACGTTGACCGTCCGCACGCCGGCGTCGCGCAAAGCGCCTGCGACTGTCAGGCCGGGCACCGCTTCGCGCGCGAGCAACGTGCCGTTCGTTGAAAGCCCGACGTCTTCGATGCCGGGAATCGCGGCCAGAGCGCGAATGAATGGCAGCACATCGCGCCGCGTGAGCGGCTCGCCTCCCGTGACCCGCACCTTCCGCACCCCGAGCCCCGCCGCGACGCGCACCAGACGCAAAGTCTCCTCGAAACTGAGGATGCCTTCGCGGGGCAGCCATTCCTGCAATTCGCGCGGCATGCAGTAGGTGCAACGCTCGTTGCACCGGTCTGTGATCGAGACGCGCAGGTAGGAAATGCGATGGCCGTAGCGGTCTTCCACGAAGCGCCAAACTATCGGTGCGCAGGGCGCGAAGCAAGACGCGCGAGTGAACTCCGAAAGCCGTCGCGAGTTGACGCTCGAAGGCGCGTTGCCTAGCTTCATGAATGAAGCAGCGCATCGTCCGGCAGGCGCTCACGGCCGGCGCGGTCTTGCTCACTCTCGCGCTCGCGGGCTGCACCACCATCAGCACGCGCATTCAGGAAAACCCGCAGGCCTTCCAAAGCTTGTCGCCGACTGACCAGGCGCTCGTCCAGCAGGGCAAGATACGCGAAGGCATGTCGCGCGACGCGGTTTACATCGCCTGGGGAGCTCCAGGTCTTCGCATCCCGGGCCGCAACCGCGGGCGGGTCGTCGAGACCTGGGTTTACGATGCCACGTCGGCCGGCGATTATCCCGGGCCGCCGTTCTTTTATGGCTATCCCTACGGCTACGGCGCGGGCTTTGGCTTCTACGGCGGCCGCCGGGCCCGGCTCTACCGCTACCCCTACTACGATCCGTTTTGGGATCCGTTCTTCTATCGCTCTGCCAATATCGTGCGTTATCCCGACCGCACCGTCTCCTTCCAGAATGGCCGCGTGATCGCGTTTCAGTTCCTGCCGGCGCCGAGGTTCTACTAGTCTGCGGTGCACGGCGCCCGGCCGTGCGCGCAGCGATTGCTGATGGCATACTCTTCCTTTGGTCAGTTCGTGCAGGCGCTCGAGGCGGCGGGCGAGCTCAAGCGCGTTGCGGCGCCGGTCGATACCGACCTGTTGATCGCGGAATGGGCCAACCGCGAGATGAAATCGCCCGGGGGCGGGAAGGCGTTGCTCTTCGAGCGGCCGACGATCGACGGGCGGGAATCGAAGTTCCCGCTCGCGATCAACACGATGGGATCGGAGCGCCGCATGGCGCTGGCGTTGAAGCTGAACAGCATCGCCGATCTCGCGCAGGAAATTCAGCTGATCCTGAAAGCGAAACCGCCGACGGATCTGCGCGAAGGTTGGAGTCTGCTGAAGCAGGGACTCAATCTGCTGCACGCGCGGCCGAAGCATGTGCGCGAGGGCGCGTGCCAGGAAGTGGTGCAGCTGCTTCGAGGGCGAACGTCTCAACGTCCAACCGGGCTGACGTCTCGCTCGATCTGCCGATCCTGAAATGCTGGCCGAAGGACGGCGGGCGCTTCATCACGCTGCCGAATGTCCACACGCGCGATCCCGATACCGGCGAGCGGAATCTCGGCATGTACCGCATGCAGGTTTACGACGAACGCACCACCGGCATGCACTGGCAGGTGCACAAGGTCGGCGCGCGGCATGGGCAAGCCGTTATTACGAACGCGGCGAGCGGATGCCGGTGGCGGTCTGCCTCGGCGGCGATCCGGCTTACACTTTTGCCGCGACCGCGCCGCTGCCGGACGGGCTCGATGAGATTCTCTTCGCCGGGTTCATCCGCAAGAAATCAGTCGAGCTCGTGAAGTGCAAAACGATCGATCTCGAAGTGCCGGCGGATGTCGATTTCGTGCTCGAAGGTTACGTGCAGCCGGGCGAGACGCGGCCGGAAGGTCCGTTCGGCGATCACACCGGCTTCTACACCGCGGTCGAGGATTATCCGGTCTTTCACCTCACCGCGATCACGCACCGGCAGGACGCCGTTTACCCGAGCACGATCGTCGGCATTCCGCCGATGGAAGATTTCTACATGGGCGACGCGAGCGTGCGCGTCTTCCTGCCGGTCTTCAAAATGAACTTCCCGGAGATCGTCGACATGGCGCTGCCGGCCGGAAGGCGTCTTCCACAACCTCGTCTTCGTCAGCATCCGGAAGCAGTATCCGTATCAGGCCTTCAAGATCATGCACGGCCTCTGGGGCATGGGGCAGATGATGTTCAGCAAATACATCGTGGTGGTGGATGACGACTGCGACGTGCACAACACCAGCGAGGTCCTCTTCCGCCTCTGCGCGAATACCGATCCGCAGCGCGACAGCACCATCATCCGCAACCCGAGCGACTCGCTGGATCACGCGCCCAGCGTGCAGAACATCGGCTCGCACATGGGCTTCGACGCGACCCGGAAACTGCCGGGCGAAGGATCATCACCGGCCCTGGCCGGAGCTGCTGAAGATGACCGACGAAGCGCAGCGGCAGGTCGATGCGCTGCAAAAGAAAGCGGGTTGATCCGGCGCCGGCCGAACCAACCCGCTTGAGGTCTTAAAACTGCGGCCTGTTATGGCTTGCGGAAAATGCCGCCGGTCGAGGGGTCGCGCACCAGCGAGCCGCGCGGAATCCCGCGCACGTCCACAATGCGATTTGGCGGATACGGACTGTAGACAAAGCCCGAACGGTCCGTGCGCCGCGCGTAAGGATAACCGCCGCTCGGGGCGGGCCCGTACTCGGCAGCCCGATTGGCGTCGATGGCCGCGCCGATGAGAGCCCCCGCTCCCGCGCCGATGGCTGCGCCCGCCAGCGTCCGGCCGGTGTTGTTATAGTATGGTCCGGTGTTACTGGCGATCACCGCGCCGGTCCCCGCGCCGATGAGCGCGCCGGTGCCGGTCGCCGTTTCGCATGAGGTGAGAGCGAACACGCTGCAAAGCGCTGCTGCGACAACTGCTAAATGGTTCTTTTTCATATGATTGAGTCTGTCCAGTGATTCGCCTGTCGACCAGAAAATGGTCGGGCGCCATCTGCAATTGACGGAACCAGCGGGGGCGTATTCAGCGCCAGCGGAGCAATAGCGCTGCGACCCGGCCGGCTTTCTGCAACCGGCTGAGCCGATATTCCTTGTCGAAAACCTGGAACCCGTCGCGCTCGATGCGCCGCAACAGAGCGCGATAGACGGAAGCCATGATTTCGGCGGCGACCATCGCGCGCCGGTCTTCCGCGGGGAGGAGTGCGGCCGCGCCATCGAAGAACGCATGCGCGCGGGCGGCCTGATATTCCATTACCGCGAGAAAGCGCGCGTCGTGGACGTGCGCGAGCAAATCGGCTTCGGAATAATCGAACCGGGCGAGCTCTTCCTGCGGCAGGTAAACGCGGCCCGCGCGCAGGTCCTTGCCGACGTCACGGATGATATTCGTCGTCTGAAGCGCGAGACCGAGCTCGATCGCGTAGTCGCGGCAACGCGGATTCCGGTATCCAAAGATTTCGATGCTCACCAGCCCGACCGCGCTCGCCACGCGGTAGCAGTAAAGGCGCAGTTCCTCGAACGTGGGATAGCGCGAAATGCTCAAGTCCATTTCGACGCCGGTGATGATCTCGTCGAGCATCTCCGGGCCGAGACGGTATTTCGATCAGGAGCGCGCGAATTTCGGCCGCGAGTGGAGCTTCGCCCGGCTCCGGACTGCGCACCCAGGCTCGCCAGGCGGCAAGGCCCGCGCTCTTCTCCGCGACGCTCAGCTCCGCCGAATCAGCGATGTCGTCGATCAGTCGGCAGAACGCATAGAACGTCGTGATGTCCTGTCGCCGCTCGCGGCCCAAGGAGACGAAGGCCAGCGCGAGATTCGATTTGCTCTGCCGCGTGATCTTCGCTGCGTCCACGCGTGACGGTAGGGGCGGTCCGCCGCCGCTCAATACTGAATCCAGGTCTCCTGATCGATCCGCCCGGTTTCACACTGCCGAAATAAACAAACCCACGAGGCGAGGAGCCAGCCAATGATGAAGCCGCGCGCGATGACGTAGATCGCGTTCCACAGAATGACAGCGGCGACTCGATCCCCCGCCGCCTCCCGGACCAGGGCATCGCCAGCCGCGAGGAGGAAAAAATGGACCGCGCAGACCAGCAGAAACCAGCCGAAGCGGCCGGCATTCCGCCGGATGAACTGCCAATGCGCGCGAAAGGCATGCGGCAGACTTTCGTTGTGCAGCACGAGCGAGATCTGGACGGATGAAAACGCGATCAAAAACCCGCTCATGAGGTAGCGCTCGAGCGGCTGGTAATCGAGCACGCCGGGCAGGTTGATGAAGTAGGCGAGGAGGAGCGGCAGCCGCACCACGAGCAGGCTCACGACGACGACGATGCCAGCCCATTTCAGTACATAAGCAGAAACGCCGCACCGCGAATTGAAACAGCCCTTCCTCGGTGAAGCTGACTCCCTTGATCCAGGCGAGGCAGACGGCGATGAGGTAAACCTGGATGTAGACGCCGAAGAGGTATTCAAAGATGAACGCCACCGCGTCGACGGCGGCCGAGGTCTGAAAGAGCGCCTGCTCCGGCATGACCATGCGCCAGATCGGAAGCCGCCAATAGACGATCGGCTTGAAGACCGCGGCGATCGCGCTCAGCACCACCACGAGGTAGATCGCGTAGCTCCAGAGCTGGAAGCGCTTCCGCAACGCCCCCAGCAGCGCTCCGTGCAGGCCACGCCAGTTGCAGAGCAGAAGGATCGCGGCGATCGCGGACAGCGGATAGGTGGTGGTGGCGTTGTCGAAAATCCCGGAGACGCCCTCAAGGGCCGGCAGCGGCGTTCCGCGCCAGACATCTGCCAGGCGCGGCCACACCCAATCCCCGATCGTGACCAGCTGCGCGGGGTCGATATCGGACGCGCGGACGAAGCTGAAGGTGAGAAATTTGAAAAACGCGTAAGCGAATCCGAGGAAGGTAAACGTCAGCCAGATGCGCTTGAAGCGCATGATGCAGCGCAAGCCGTCGCGGAAGGAGAGCCGGATCGGATTGAACCAGAGCAGCAGCAGGTAGCCGCCGAGCAGCCCGAGCAGCGGGACGAATCGCAGTACACCCTGCAGCATGTCAGCCAACAGCGGCGGGATGAGCATCGGCCGCGCCTAGCGAATCAATCCCCAGTGACGATTAAAGGGCCAGTAAACCAGCAGGCCGCGCCCGACCAGGTTCTCTTCCGGCACCGGCCCCCAGTAGCGGCTGTCGTAGCTGTTGTAACTGTTGTCGCCCATCGCGAAGAAATGCCGCTCCGGGATACGGAAGGTCTTCTCCGGCTCGCCGAGGTGATTCCCCGCCGCGGCGTATCCGCGGTAGCCGTCCAGTGCCGCAATCACCCGCCCGAAGCCGACTCCCGGCGGCACCGCGCCATTCACCAGCAAGCGCGGTGGATCGACCCGCAATTCGTCTCCCGCCAGCCCGACGAGGCGCTTGATGTAGAACGGCGCGCCCGTTTCCGGATCGGCCGGGATGAGCGGGATGTCGTCGGTCTTGAAGACAAAAACGTCGCCGCGTTTCGGCTTCACGAAGTTGTAGCTGAACTTGTCGACGAAAACCTGGTCGCCGGTGTCCACGGCGCCTCGCGCAATCACATCGCCGCGCCGGTACACGGTACCCACCGTGACCTTGAAATCCTGCCGCAGCGTGTCGGGCGGACAATACACCAGATAGCTCTGCTTCCGGCAAATGATGCGCGAGAAGGTGAAGAAGAATCCGAACTTCTGCGGCACGATCTGCTCCACGCGATCGTCTTCCCTCGCGACCACGTTGATGTAGTTGCGGCCGAGAATAACAAACTCCGCGATCTGCCGCGGCAGGCCCGGCGCCGGATCAGGACTGGGATGACCGATGATGCCGTTGAGCGTCGGCTGCATCGAGCCGGTCGGGATCTTGAAGGGCTGCAGAAAATAAGAGCGAATCCCGACCGCGACGATGATCGCGACGAGAATGACCTCGCAATTCTCCCGCCAATGCGCTTCCCACGTGACGGGCGTGAGCTTGTGCAGTTTCCCGTCGAGCGCCTCGGCTTCGGCTTTGATCTTGTCGCCGTCCTTCCTCTTCAGCGCGGTCTCGAGGGCCGCGATGCCGCCCTTGATCTCCGCCTGCTCAGATTCCTGCAGAATGTCTCGTTTGTAGCGCAGATATTTCTGCGCGTGCCGCAGGAGCAGCTTGCTGTGTTTGACGTAACGCGGCGTGAACATGCGGCGGCAAAGCTAGCGGAACGGCGCGTTTTGAAAACCGGAATATCCAGCCTCCGGCACACGCCCTGCCTCGGTCTTGCCTACCGGCGACTTTGCCTCGGAACGACCCCGGGTGTATGATTCAGGCGATGGGAGTTCTCATCAGGATCTTCGTCCTGCTCGTGTTCGCCTCCGCGATGAGGCCCGGCGCGATGCGTCTGCAGGCGGCCCTGCCGCAACCGGCGCCTTCAAACTGCTGCGCGATGATGAAGATGATGGATGAACCGCTGCACGATTGCGCGAAGCAAACCCCGAAATCGAAGCAGGATCGGTCGTGCTGCGCGGCATGCCCCGTGGCGGTAACTCTGTTCATCGCCGGCAATGCGACCGTGTCGCCCCCACCGGCGACGGAGGCATCTTTCGTCGCTTACACCGTTGACGAGCACATCCGCTCCCGTCGGCCGCCTGTTCCGCCACCACGATCCGCGATTGCTTAAATCGCGTCGGCTCGACCGCGCTTTTTTGCGGCCGAGGGTCGGGAGAAATTCAACAAGGAGAATTCTATGAAATACCTCTTGATGATCATTGCGGCGGTCGCATTCGTCGGTTCCGCAACCGCGACTTCGTCGTCGGATTGCTGCAACGGCGGCGCCTGCTGCATGGCCAAAATGGCCTGCTGCGCGAAGTAATCGCGCGGCGCAGTGAGACACAAGCCCCCGTCGGAGCGATCCGGCGGGGGCTTCCTGTTTCTGCCAGACAAAACCCGCCGGCAACACCCCGGCGCTAAGGGGTCGGAGCCGGCGCTGGCCGGGCTGGGGCGGACGCCGGCGGAGCATTCGGTTTGGCCCCGGCAGACTTCAGCAGCCTGAACAAGTCGCTGTCGGTCGAGAGGATGAGCGCTGAGTCCTTTGTTAGCGCCCTCCGGTATGTCTCCATGCTCTTGAGGAATTGATAGAACTCCGCCGCCTGCGGATTCTGCGTGTAAGCCCGGGCGTAAATCTCCGTCGCCTTCGCATCCGCCCGGCCGCGGATCTCCTGCACGCGGCGGTAGGCCGTCGACTGGATTTCATTCAAGTCGCGCTCCTTTTGCCCCGCGATCCGGGCCGCTTCCCCCTGCCCTTCGGAGCGGAAGAGCTGCGCGATTTGATTCCGCTCGCTGATCATCCGCTGGTAAATCCGGTCGAGCACGTCCGGGTTGTAATTCACACGCTTCAGGCGCACGTCGAGCAATTCGATCCCAAACTCGGCCAGCTTGGTCGCCGCCGCCGCTTTGATGCTGGCTTCGATCTTCGCGCGGCCGAATTCGATCGGCGGCAGACTCCCGATGCTCCCGAGTCCCACCGGTCCCGCCTTCAGATTCTCGTCCTTCAAGGGCTTCCGCGCCTTGTCCGACCGCACGATTTCGATCAGATCATGCCGCGCGATCGCGTTCCGCGTCTCACTCCCGAGGATATCTTCCAGCCGCGACTGCGCGCTGCGTTCATCGCGCAGCCGCACAAAGTAGGTCATCGGCTGATCGATCCGCCAGCGCGCAAACATGTCCACGTGGATGTAAGTCTTGTCGCGCGTCGGGATCGCCACCGGCGCGCCGTCCCAGGCCAGGAAGCGCTTGTCGATGCGGTTCACGTCCTGGATGAACGGCATCTTCATGTGCAAGCCTGGCTCCTTGATGGGATCGCCCACCGGCTTGCCGAATTGCGTGATGATCACCTGCTCCGTCTGGTCGACGGTATAAAAGGACCCAAACACCAGCCAGAGCAGCAGGACTGCGCCCACCAGGAGCAGGCCGAGAAAACACCCGCGGCTTTTCACGGCGCCGCCTCCGGTTTCGTCGAGAGCGGCAGGATCGGCAGCAGCTGGCGCATTGCATCGTCGATGATGATTTTCTGCCCCATCTGCGGGATCACATCGCCCATCGTCTCGAGATAAAGGCGGGTCCGCGTGATCTCCGGCGCCTTCGTGTATGCCTCGAGCATGGCCGTGAATGAAGCCACGTCCCCTTCCGCTTCGTTGACGCGCTTGAACTGGTAGCCTTCCGCGCCCCGGATCGCCTGATCGGCTTCGCCCCGCGCCCGCGGCACCGCCTGATTGTAATCACCGTTCGCCACGTTGATCGCATTCTCGCGATCCTGCTGCGCGCGATTCACTTCGTTAAACGACGCCTGCACTTGCGCCGGCGGATTCACATTCTTCAGCTGCACCTGATCAATCCGCAGGCCGAGTTGATAGATCTTCGCGAGCTCCTGAAGCCGACTTAGGACCGCCACCTCCACGTCCTGTCGGCCGATCGTGATCACTTCATCCACCGTGCGATCGCCGATCATCTCTCGCATGGCGGCCTCCGAGAGATCGCGCAGCGTCTGCGCGGGACCTCGTACGTCGAACAAATACTGCCGAGCGTCACTGATCCGGTATTGCACCACCCACTCGACCAGGGCCGCGTTCAGGTCGCCGGTGACCATTGATTTCTCCTCACCCTGATGCTGGCTCGCTTGCGCGGGATCGGTGTAGCCGCGGGTCATGAACCCAAACTCGAGCTTCAACTGGCGCCGGGTGGGTAGCACGACCACTTCGTCGATGCGGAACGGGAGCTTGAAATGCAGCCCCGGCTCCACGGTGGTGAGGTACTTGCCGAAACGCAGCACCACGCCCTCGGACTCCGCGGCCACGGTATAGAACGACGTCCAGCCGAGGAACAGAATCACCAGCACGGCCAGCACGATCCCGATCGTCCGCAGCGGAGGCCGCGGCATGTTTTCGAGGTCGTAAACGACGGGAGGTTTGCTGTTCATCGAAGCGGGCTGGCCGCCACTGTAGCTCAGCGCTTGGGAAGGGCGAAGTTTTTCGCTTCAAACCTCCGCCATGAACGGCGAAAAAAGGTTGGCATCGCCCTGCGGATTCCTGTTAAAGAATCGCTGTGGCGATGCAGCAATCATTCGCTCGCTCCAGCGCATGCAGCGCGCTGGCATGCAGCCGTCCCGCACTGCCACCTTTCTGCTGCACGCCGCGCGGTCTCCACCGGACCAGATCCCTCTTATGAAAAAGCCCACCAAGAAAGCCAAACCCACCGCAAAGGTGAAAATGAAAGACCTTAAGCCGCAGAAAAACCCGAAAGGCGGCATCAAAAAAGCCGTCCTCTTTATTCGCAAAGGCTAGGAGCAGCACGAATATTGATCGGTGCCGCGAGTGCGGCGGCGGAATCTCCCCGCCTGGTGGATCGTCGGCTCACCTGGCCGTTATTTCCGCGGGCGCGGCGGGAGCGGGCGGGAGCAGGTCGATCACGATGAGCAGGTAGAGGAGGTAAAGCTGCTCCCGGAGCAGCCGAGCAGGGATGGTCGCAGGGATCTTTCCGAGCAGGTCGCGCAGCGAACGCGCGCCATCGCTGGCGCGCAGGATTTCCACTTCCCATTCCGGGATGCGCAGATCGATCTCGGTCTCCGGGGCGGTGCCTGTGTAACGAACGGTCCGCAGTGCGTGCCAGGAACGTCCCCGGACCGGCAGGGCACCATGGTGGAGGCGGGTGCGAAGCGGGCGCCAGGCAAGGAGCGCGTCGGGATCGTTCCAGGGCGGGTGGGCCGGCCGCTCCTGCGTGAAGAGGAGGCGGTGGAACGAGGCGGGCAGCAGCATTTCCTCCAGTTCGCAAAAATCCGCGCGCGACCGAGGGAGGAGGACGCGGGTGAGGCTCCGCTGGCAGAGTGGTCCCAGCGAGGACCCGCAAGAGTAGCTGCCGCATAGACTCAAGCCAGCGGTCCGCGCCATCCGCAGCCACGCCGCCAGCGGGAGATTGTGGATGCAGGCGCCGAAGAGGTCGCCGCCGAGGTAAGCCGCGGATTTGGTGGCCAGCCGCCTCTTCGTATCATGGAAGGAGATGGCGTCGCAGGCGCGCAGGATTTCGCGCAAACGCCGGCTGTCGCGGAAGTCGTCGAGCTCTAATCCAAAGGTCGGCAGGGCCTCTCGCCATCTTACGCTGGGATGGGTGGCGCCGTTGACGCCGAGATAAAGCGCGCCGCCGGGCGCGAGGCAGCGCGCGAGGTTGCGCAACGCGCGTTCCGGCGCGGGCACGTAGGAGAGCACGCCGTGGCAGGAGATGAAATCAAAGCCGCGTCCGATCCTGGCCGCGAGCCGCGGGCCGGCCAGATCGGCGACCACGAAGCGGATGTCGCGCATTTCCGGCGCGCTCCGCGCGAGGCGGCGCGCGAGCGCGATCGAGCGCGGGCTGAAATCGAACGCCACGATCCGCGCGCCCGGCACGCGACGCCGCAGGTTGAAGGCTTCGCTCCCGGCGCCGCAACCCGCGACCAGGATGCGCCGCGGCAGGACGGTTTCGCACCCCGGCCGCCAGAGCGCGTTGATCCACTCCAGCGGCGCAAGTTTCCAGCGGGCGTCGGCCAGCGCCCTCTCATCGGCTGAGGGATAGGGCCGTTCCTCGTAGATGCGGCGCACCTTTGAGGGGAGGGATTTTTGGGTCGGCATGGCTCCGAGCGTTTCCGAAGAAGCGGCTTCCGACTTTTACTCCGCTTCCGCCAGGCTCCGTGGCGCGTTCAGCTTTCATCCGCAAAAACACTTCCGAGGAAACGAGTCGGGCCGCGATCCCACCGTCCGGACCTTTCGGCGGGCGGCGCCAGATAGGCACCAGTGAGAAGGAGCCGCGTGGTTCACACCCAGAGAGTCCGATCGAAGGTGCGATATTGAATCGCTTCGCTGACGTGCTCCGACGTGATGTCATCCGCCGAGGCCAGATCGGCAATCGTGCGGGAGACCTTGAGGATGCGATCGTAGGCGCGGGCGCTCAGGTGCAGCTCGGTCATGGCCACCCGGATGAGCTCCTGCGAGTCGTCGCCTAACACACAGTGCTGCTTGAGGTGGCGCGGCTGCATGCGGGCGTTGCAGTTGGTCTTCGTGTCCGCACGGAAGCGGGCCTGCTGACGTTCGCGCGCCGCGATCGACGCGCTCGCGGATGGCGGTGGATGCTTCTTCCGGACGCGTGCTCGAGATGTCTTTGTATTCCACCGCCGGCACTTCGATGTGCAGATCGATCCGGTCGAGCAAGGGGCCGGAGATGCGTTGCCGGTACCGCTGCACCTGCACCGGACTGCAGCGGCATTCGCGTTTCAGGTCGCCGAAGTAGCCGCACGGACAGGGATTCATGGCGGCGACGAGCATGAACTCGGAGGGAAAGGTGACGCTGCCGGCGGCCCGCGAGACGGTGACCTTCCCGTCCTCCAAAGGCTGACGCATGACTTCGAGGGTGGAGCGTTTGAACTCCGGCAGCTCGTCGAGAAACAGAACGCCGTGATGAGCGAGGCTGACTTCGCCGGGCGCGGGCACGGCGGACCCGCCCAACAAGCCGACATCGGAGATCGTGTGGTGCGGCGACCGAAATGGCCGGGTCGCGACAAACGCCTGCTCGCCATTCAACATCCCGGCAATGCTATGGATCTTTGTGCTCTCGATCGCTTCCTCGAGCGACATCGGCGGGATGATCGTCGCGATCCGTTTCGAGAGCATCGACTTCCCGGAACCGGGCGGCCCGATCATGAGGATGTTGTGGCCGCCTGCAACCGCCACCTCGATCGCGCGTTTCACGTGCGCCTGGCCTTTGACGTCGGCAAAATCGACGTCGTAGCTCTGGTGATTGGCGAAGAACTCCGTCAGGTCGCCCCGCGTGGGTTGCAGCTGCGTTTCACCGCGGATGAACCCGAACGTTTGTCGCAGGTTCTGCACCCCGTAGATGTCGATCCCTTCGACCATCGCTGCTTCGCGCGCATTCGCCTCCGGCACAAAGAGCGCTTTCTTGCCGCGACGCCGCGCTTCGATCGCCGCCGGCAAAACTCCGCGCACCGACCGCACCGCCCCGCTCAACGCCAGCTCGCCGACAAAGCTGTATTGCTCCAGCACCGGGTCCTCGAATTCCTCCGCGGCCACGACCATGCCCAACGCGATCGGCAAATCGAAGCTGGGCCCCTCCTTCTTGATGTCGGCCGGTGCAAGATTGATCGTCGTGCGCCCCCGCGGCCAGTAGTAGCCGCTATTACTGATCGCCGTCGTGACGCGGTCCTGGCTCTCCTTCACCGCCGTGTCGGGCAAACCAACGATCACAATCTTCGGATCCCCGCGCCCGGCGTTGACCTCGATCTCCACCTCGTAGGCGTCAATGCCGTAAACGGCCGCGGAGTAAATCTTCGCCAGCATCGCTCCGCGAAAGTGTCAGGAAATGGCACGGAGGCAAAGAGGCAAAAGCCGGAGGCGAATCGGTCCGCGAATTGGCATCTCGCCCGATTCAATTTGGCCGGCGCGAGTTCAGTCCCGCAGCTCCGCGTGAGCTCTCCGCCTCCCGCGAGTCACTTGGTTTTCCTCGTGTGTCGCTCGAGGGCCAGCCGGCAGATTTGATCGCAAAGCGCCGGGAAGCTGATGCCCACCGCCGCCGCTGACTGCGGGAGCAGGCTTGTTGCCGTCATACCGGGAAGGGTGTTCACCTCCAGGCAAAAGAAGACGCCCTTCCCATCCATGCGAAAATCCACTCGACTGTAGTCTTGCAGTTTGAGGGCGCGGTGCGCCCGCAGCGCGAGGTCCGCGACAGAACGCGCCTGATCCTGCTCCAGATCCGCCGGAAAGATTTCCCGGGCGCCGCCTGCCTGATACTTGCTCTCGTAATCGAAGATCTCGGCCCGTTCGGGGATGATCTCGCCCACGGCCAGCGCCTGTTCGCGCAGGATTCCGACCGTGAATTCGCGGCCCGCGATGAACTGCTCGATCATGACCTCGTCGTCGTAGCGCCGAGCCAAATCGACCGCCGCGCCCAAATCTTCGCTGCGTTTCACGACGGTGAGTCCAATCGTGGAGCCCTGTTTGTTAGGCTTGACCACCACTGGAAAACCCAGCCGCGCTTCCACTTCTTCCGCCTCGACTGGCGCCATCAGCCAATCGGGCGTGGCAATGCCGGCGGCGCGGAACAAATGCTTCGAGACGTCCTTATCCATCGCCGCGGCGCTGCCGGCGTGTCCGCTTCCGGTATAGGCCACTCCCGCCAGATCGAGGAATGCCTGGATCGTGCCGTCTTCTCCCGTCCCTCCATGCAGCGCGAGAAAGACCACATCCACCCCATGCAATGCGCCGGCCTTTGTCAGCTCCGCCGAGCCCGACCGAAGGATGGCAAGTTCCTCATTTTTTGGCGGCCTGGCCGCCACGCCGCCCATCAGGAGTCGCTTTTCGTCGTCCGCGTTCAGCAAACCGCGCGCCGTATCCACGGCGAGCACCTCGTGGCCGGCGGCCCGCAGCGCCGGCACCACCTGGCTGCCGCTCGCGACGGACACGTCTCGCTCGGCGCTCGTGCCTCCGAATAGAACCGCGATTTTCAATCTCCCGCTATACGCCGATCGAATCCAGATCGCCAGCGCCGCGCGGGACAACACACCCGCCGATAGGACAGAAATGAATGAAGAGCGCTGAGGCTGCCGAGGCGTCCGTTTCGCCAGCTTCGCAAGCCTGGTTGAATGCAGGGAAGGCGTGGCGCTGAAAGGCGCAGTTCCCAGTTACGGTCGCACTGTGATCGGCGTCCCAACGGAGGTGGCGCGGTAGAATTGCCGCGCTTTCCAATACGGCATCCGGATGCAGCCGTGCGATGCGGGGACGCCCGGCAAATAGCCGGCGTGCAATCCATAGCTGGGCGAGAACTCCACATAGAAAGGCATCGACGCCCCCACGAATCGCGTGCCGCGAGGTTTGCGGTGCTTCCGCGAGTCCACGTTTGCCCGCACCACCCGGCCCGACCCGATATCGACGTAATCGCCATACAGGCTCGAGCGGTGATCCTCGTCTTTGCGGATGACACGGAATCGACCGGTGGGAGTGCGATACCCTTCCCGACCGCTGGAGATGCGCGACGACGCCGTTACATGCCCGCCGCGGTAGAGATACGCCTGCTGCTCGTGCAACTTTACCACCACGGCCGGCTTGCCGGAGTGTCGTTCCGGGACATTCGCGGTGACCATGTCGCCCACCGTGCTGCAGCTGCTAAAAGCAGCGATGACAAACAGGAGGAGGAATGACGGGAGCAATTTCATGGCGGCTCGATGCGGACCGTCCAGGAAACTCACCTCCGCTCCCTGGGAGAGGCCCCGTTCACTCCGGCACCGTCACTTCTTCGTTTTTGCGCCGTTCCTTGGCCTCCCGGCCGTCGCTTTCCGGCTGCCATTGGCGTTGCTCGTGCGTTTCAGCGGACCAGGCAGCACCACCGCATCATCGCCCTTGATAAACTCGTCTGTTTTGGTCCGCGCCTCGTCGTCGGTGAATTGCACCGGCGGGGAATAAATCTTCGCGAGCATCGAGCCGACGTGGGCAGAGAACGCGCGGGGGGAAAGGTGCAAAGTAAATGAAGGTCGGGGCTGGAGCCCAGCGGATAGACCGAAGGCCCTCGCTTACTTTCCAGGAGGCCTGAAGTTCAGAAGGTAAAGCTGGTGCAGCAGGTAGAGATGCTTCAGGAGCGTCGGATTCCGGATGGAACCGCCGCTCCTGGACAAAATATCACCGAGCGACATTTCCCCGCGGCTTTCGCGCAGCACTTCCACGACCCATTCGCGCGTCCACAATTCGAGCTGCAAATTCAGCAGCACGCTTCGAATATTTAACCGCCGCATTGTGCTCCAGCGGCCGCGGCGCTTGGGCCACGGATGATCACGCAGGTGGGGAGCGAGGATCGGGCGCCATTTGGCGAAAGCCTGCGGTTGGTCCCACGGGACGGCGGGCACGGGGCTTCTGGAAAAAAGGAGGCGATGGAATTGCGTCGGGCAAAGCGCGTCGGAGATCTGCGCCACTTCCGAGCGCGCGCGCGGCCAAAGCGCGGCGTAGGATTCGTTTTTCACGGACCGGCGAAAGGGTGCAGCCTCGCCGTCGACGCCGAGGAAGTGCAATCCCGCGCGTTCGCAATCCTGGACCCAATCTCGGAGGGATGCCGTCCGAATGAAAGGGCCGAAAAGATCGGTCGGGAGGAAACTCGTCTCGCGGCGCGCTGGTTCCGCGATCAAGTCGCCAGAGAAAGAATCGAAAAGCGCGATCACCTTGGGCAACCGTGCATCATCCGCCGGCATCTGGGCGAGATCGAATCCCAATCTGGACAAAGCTTGGCGCCACCGCGTACTGAAATGGGCCGATCCATTTACTCCCAGGTAAAGCGCGCCCTCCGGTTTCAGGAGGCGGGCCAAATTTTGGAGCGCGGCTCGCGGTCGCGGCAGGTAAGACAACACGCCGTGGCAGGAAATGAAATCAAACCGCCCGCGCACCACCGGGCCGAGTTCACTGCCAGCCAGATCCGCGACTGCAAAGCGAATCTGGCGCTGCCTCCGCGCGCGTTGCAGGCGGCGCGCAATGGCGATTGAGCTCGCGCAAAAATCCACGCCGACTATTTTCGATCGGGGAAAGCGCGCGCGCAGGGCGAACGCTTCGCTCCCGGTGCCGCAGCCGGCTACCAATATTCTGGCCGGGAACGGCGCGGCTGGTTGCCACAAATCGTTGATCCAGTCCGGTGGCGGGAGCTGCCAGCGATGGCCGGCGGGCTTTGAGTCCACCGCCGGATAAGGATGGTCCTCGTAGATTTGCCGGACGCGACGCGCGAGGTCCACGGGCGATGGACTTTTGGGGTTCGCCAAGTTGCGAACTTTATGAACCGTCGCGCAGCGGCCGCTGGCGATCCGCCGTCGAATTACCCCAGCCGAATGGTTTCTGCTAGCGGATTTGCGAACTCTAAACCAGAATATCCGTCAGCTTGATCTTGAGACCGCCCTTGGGGTCTTTCTTCGGCTTGAGGTCCTTAACTTTCGCACCGGGCTTCGCTTTGGCTTTTCCTTTGGAGGGCTTTTTCATGGTTCGATCGGTTGGTCCGAGTGCTGGCACCGATTGGTCCGCGCAGGATCATATTATAAAAGGAGCGGGGGGTTACCGCAACCTCATTTGTCGGCTGGAACAAGCAGAATCTTCCAGCCATGCGGCGGACGGCTCGCGGCGGAAATTCCGGCGCGCGGGATCGAGGCAGACCACCCAACCGACCATCATCCCCCAGAAAGAGGAATCGCCCACAGGCGGCATCCGTCACTTCTTCGTTTTTGCGCCGTTCCTTGGCCTCCCGGCCGTCGTTTTGCGGCTGCCGTTGGCGTTGCTCGTGCGTTTCAGCGGACCGGGCAGCACCACTGCATCATCGCCTTTGATAAACTCGTCGGTCTTGGTCCGCGCCTCGTCGTCGGTGAATTGCACGGGCGGTGATTTCATGAAGTAGCTCGACGGCGCCACGAGGGACCCGGAGAGGCCCCGATCGAGGGCGAGTTTCGCGCAACGGATCGCATCGATCACGACGCCCGCGGAATTCGGTGAATCCCACACCTCGAGCTTCATTTCGCAGTTGATCGGAACGTTGCCGAAGGTGGTTCCTTCCATGCGGATGTAGCACCACTTCCGGTCGGTCAACCACGGGACATAATCACTCGGCCCGACGTGCACGTCCCCGGCCGGCAGCGCATGTCCCAGCTGACTGGTGACCGCCTGCGTCTTCGAGATCTTCTTCGATTCCAGGCGCTCGCGCTCGAGCATGTTCAGGAAATCGGTGTTGCCGCCGAAGTTCAGCTGATAGGTGCGGTCGAGGCGCACGCCCCGCTCGCGGAAGAGGTTCGTCAGAACGCGGTGCGAAATCGTCGCGCCGACCTGCGACTTAATGTCGTCGCCGATGATCGGGAGTTTCCGCTCTTCAAAGCGCCGCTGCCAGTAGGGTTGCGAGGCGATGAAGACCGGCACGCAGTTAATGAAGGCGCAGCCGGCATCGAGGATTTGCTCGACGTACCACTTGGTCGCCATTTCAGAGCCGACCGGCAGATAGGAAATCACCACATCAGTCTTCGTCCGCTTCAGAATCCCGACGATGTCGTCGGTCGAGGCGGGAGACTTCTTGATCACCCCCTTGAGGTACTTGCCCAGGCCGTCGTGCGTCATCCCGCGATGCACCTTCACGCCCAGCTTCGGGACCTCCGCAAATTTGATGGTGTTGTTCGGCTCTGCGAAAATCGCTTCGCCCAGATCGCGTCCCACCTTGGTGGCATTGATGTCGAAGGCGGCGGTGAACTCGATATCGCGGATGTGATACCCGCCCAGGTTCACGTGCATCAGCCCCGGCACGAACTCATCTTCATTCGCGTGCCGGTAAAACTCGATGCCCTGCACGAGTGATGAGGCGCAGTTACCGACGCCAATAATTCCAACGCGGATCTTGTCTTTCATTCTTTCAGTCCTTGGTCACACAGATATTACGCCTCGCCGGTTCCCGGTGACGGCGTTCGTTGCTGAAGCCCTCCAACGGCGGCGCGTTGCGCGGCGAGCACTCGCTCGCGGGCACGGCCACCGATGGCGCGGCGCTCACTCTCCGGCATGCCGGGCAAAATCGCCAGCACATCTTACGGGTTGCCCGCAATCAGGCAGTCCTTCGCCAAACGCAACTCCGCGAACCCGTCCCAATTGCCATTTGGGACCGGTTTGGTGGCCACGACTTCAATCGGATGCCCCTTACCCTCCAAAAAGCGACAGATTCGTCTTGTCGGAGAGGCTCGATTGCGGCCAATATCCAGTGTTCCCTGCGGGAGCGGAGTGCCGTTCTCCCGCCCCTCACAACCCTCTACGTCGCAACCGTTTACGGTGCGCGCAAAAAAGGTTTGAACAAAAGCCGACGAGGGGCTGTCAGTGAATCCAGATACTTAACCACCTTAACTACTTCCGAGAACTTCCGAGAACTTCCCACCCGGGGCAACCTGCGAGCCACTGGCAAACGTAACAACTGGAGCCTTGCGCAATTGCCCCCTTTCCCCCTTACATGAAGAGCTTTATGGCCGCCGAAGATAGCGATACTGGAATCAAGATTTACCTCCGCGAAATCGGGCAAATCCCACTTTTGACCCCCGATCAGGAGATCGAACTCGCGGCGAAGATCAAAAAGGGCGACCGCGAAGCGCGCGCCCTGATGATTCGTTCGAACCTGCGCCTCGTGGTCAAGATCGCGCACGATTACGCGAATTTGGGCCTCCCCCTGCTGGACCTCATTTCCGAGGGCAACATCGGCCTGATGAAGGCCGTCGAGCGTTTTGACCCCGCCAAGGGCGGCAAACTGAGCACCTACGCGGCCTGGTGGATCAAGCAGTCCATCAAGCGCGCGCTGGCCAACCAGTCGAAGACGATCCGCCTGCCGGTCCATCTGGTCGACAAAATCTCGAAGATGCGCCGCGTTTCGCTCCAGATGAGCGAGGAACTCGGCCGCGAACCGACTGATGACGAACTCGGCGAGGAAATCGGCATCGCGAGCGGCAAAGTGTCGCAGCTCAAGACGGTGTCGATTCGCCCGGCTTCGCTCGACGCGCCAATCAGCGACGACGACTCGACCGAGTTCGGCGAAATCGTGGGCGACGAAGACGCGCAGACGCCCTTCGAGCTGCTGCGGGACAAAAACCTGCGCAATGAAGTTGGCGGCCTGCTCGACGTGCTCGACGATCGCGAACGCAAGATCATCTTCTCGCGCTTCGGGCTCGATGGCGGCAAGCCGAAGACGCTCGAGGAAGTTGGCAAGAAATTCGGCGTCACGCGCGAGCGTATTCGGCAGCTGCAGAACATCGCACTCTCAAAACTGCGCCGCGCCCTCAGCAAGAAAGAGCGTCCAGTGGACGTGGAGCTGCCGGTCGAGGCCTAACGCGCCGGCGACTGCGCCCGTCTACGCCGTGCCCGGCAGCGCGAACGAATGCGCCCGAGGCCGACGGCCACCAGCCCGCCGGCCAGCAGCAAAACCGTCGCCGGCTCCGGCACCGCGCGGATGTTGTCGATCCCGAGTTGGCCGGTGATGAAATCGCCATTCAGGTTCGTGGCGCCAGTTTCATTGATGATGCGGGCGTCGCCGAGGCCAGTGGAAAAGAAGGTGTTAAAGGCCGCCGGCCCCCCGATCGCCGTGAAGCTCCCCGGCGTGAATGCGATCGAAAAATGCTGCCACCCGCTCCCGACCGCGAGCAGCATCGGCGTCGAGAGATATCCCGGTGCGTTCATCGTGTTCTCGGATTTGAACGCCAGGCGGATCGAGAGCGGCGTCGCCCCCTCGTTGCGCAGGTCGATTTCGATGTTCGTCACTCCGGCGGCGATGTAATTGCCCAGCCACTGTTGCAGGTTGAACGTCGTGAGGCGGCCGCCCTGGCCTACGCCATCGGCGATCAACCGCAGAAAATGATCGCCGGCCCCCGCCGGCCCGCCGGTTGCGACATTCAGCAGATAACCGGGCACGCCATGGGCCCAGCCCATCGTCGTGCCGTCTTCGAACGTGTCGACCTGCCCCAACACTATTGCGCTGGCCGGCCGCGCGACGCAGAACAGTGAAAACGCCAGAAGCATCAGAAGCCGTGTCATCGTGCGACTGAGGATAGGCCAGGACGAGTGGCATGGACAAGGCGCGAATCGCGCCAGGCACTAAATGCTGTTGTCCTCCCCGGCGGCCGCTATCCTCGCGCGAAATGAATTCCCTCCACCCCGCTTGGACGGTCCAGCGCAAGATTGTGATCGGGATGCTTCATCTGCCGGCGCTTGCCGGGGCGCCGCTCGCGCGCCTCGATCTGAAGCAGATCCACGAGGGTTTGCTCCGCGATGCGGAGACTCTGGAAGCAGGCGGAGTGCACGGGCTCATGATGGAGAACTTCGGAGACGTGCCGTTTTACCCCGGCCGCGTCCCGGCGCACGTGGTGGCGCAGATGACCGCGCTGGCCTGTGCGGTGCGGGAAAGAACGCAGTTGCCACTCGGCATCAACGTCCTGCGCAACGACGGCTGCGCGGCGCTGGCGGTGGCATATGCGGCAGGCGCGGATTTCATTCGGGTGAATGTCCTCTGCGGCGCGCGCGTGGCCGACCAGGGCGTGATCCAGGGGATTGCGCACGATTTGTTGCGCGAACGCGCCCTGCTCGGTGCGCCCG
This sequence comes from uncultured Verrucomicrobiae bacterium, assembly GCA_963844275.1. GTDB lineage: Bacteria > Verrucomicrobiota > Verrucomicrobiia > Chthoniobacterales > UBA10450 > JACCTI01. Next base: position 621,453 of record CAWJNS010000010.1, on the reverse strand, counting down.
CGATCAAGATCTTCGCGGATGTGGATGTGAAGCATTCGGCCGCGCTGGCGGAACGGCCGCTCGAGGATGAGGTGGCGGATGTGATCGAGCGCGGCCGTGCCGAGGCGGTGGTGGTGAGCGGCGCCGGCACGGGCAAGGCGACCGATCCAGCGAAGGCGGAAAGGGTGAAAAGGGCGGCGGCGGAAACGCCGGTCTTCATCGGCAGCGGGATAACGGCGGAGAGCATCGGCCGCTTTGCCGATTGTGCGGACGGATTCATCGTCGGCACCGCGCTGAAACAGGATGGAGTTGCGACGAATCCGGTCGAGCTGAAACGCGTGCGGGAACTGCTGGCGGCCTTGAGCTGAGAAAACGGGAAGGGCGCGCTCGTTTCCGAACGCGCCCTCCATTTCGATGGCGATAAGCCGAATTCTGTCTCCGAATTGCTTCGGAGGATGATCATTTATCTCATCCGCCAGGGCGGACGCCCGATCCCGCTGGGGGGCGGAACCGTGATGCGACGATACCCGAGGAAACGGACCGGCTGCCCTCCCTCTGTTCTGTCTTGCACCGCATGGGGTTTTTCCTGCCGCGCGGATCGCTCCGCGCGCGGTGAGCTCTTACCTCGCCTTTTCAACCTTACCCGACGCACAGCTTGCGCTACGCATCCGGCGGTATGTTTTCTGCGACACTTTCCGTCGCCGCCGGCTTGCGCCGACGGCGCCCGCGTGTTCTACGCGGCATGCTGCCGTATGGTGTTCGGACTTTCCTCCAGCAAGCCTCGCGGCTCACCAGCGATCATCTGCCATCGGATGGAATCTAGCAGAAGCATTAGGCCGGGAAAGCGGGAAGGTTGTCGCCACGTCGCTTGATCGACATCGGGCGGCGCCTCAGTTCTGACAACACTCGAGATAACGCGCTCACCGGTTCGTGTTCCCTCTGCCGCCGAGCGTGTCGAGCCAGTGCGCGATGAAGAATTTCTTCTCCCGCGGCAGGAAGGTGTCGGCGTGGCCCAGGATGGGGCGCAGGGCGGTCGTCATCTGCAGGCAAACGAGGACGAAGATGAGATTCCAAATCTTCAGGTGGCGGCGTCCGCCACTCCCGAGAACTCCGCCCGCCGCTCCAAGCAGGCGCAAGCCAAAGCCAACGCCAATCAGCCAGAAGAGCAAATGGAGCGCGCCCATCAGCGCGACGGAGTCGGTCGATTGCGAGAAAATCCAGCCGACCGGCGCGAAGCCGATGAGCAACAGCGCAGTCAGACAGACTGCGGCGAGGAGCATTCCGGTGACGGTGCGAATGCGCGCTTCGATGCCATCGAGACAACTGAAGATGTAGAGGCTCGGCAGGCAGATGAGCATCGCGAGCAAGGTGCCAAGCGCCAGCTTGACGGGCGCGATCCAGAGCTGCGCGCCGCCCGCCAGGGTGCCGACCACGACCCCGTAGAGCGCCATCCCGGCGAGGCCGAGCGCCAGCAGCCAGACGGCAACCGCGGCGGAGCGGTTTTGGTGCAGTTCGTAGATGACGCGGCCGGGATGTTTCAGAAGCGCTTCGAGAATCGAGGCGGGCTGGGTGCCCTCCGGCATCGGTTCGAAGTGCAAGCCGGGCGTTCGTGGGATCGGTGGTGGGTTCATATCGGTATGGGTTTTGGTGTTGGTTTGGTTCAGGAAAGGAGGTGCGTCAGCGCGTTCCACACAGCTTCGTAGAAATTACCGCGCAGTGGATCGTCGCGGAGGAACTGCACCGGAATCTGCGGGCTGCCGATGAAGGGCCGCAGCACCCACGCGAGCTGCGCGCCGAGCAATAGATTACCCGCCAGCCAGCTGACGAGGACCCGGCGGGCGGTGGTGCGGCTTCCACTCATCCGTTCGAGCAAACGGAAAAGGCGACGGTTCCCAATCACGCCGGCGTAGGCGATCAGCCCGACGTGCATCAGGAGCGTCACGCTGTGGCCCAGGATCGCCCGGTTCGAGCCCAGTGGCGGGGCGTTCAAGATGACGAAAAAGGTGATCGGACTAAGCGCGCCAAGGGCGACCGCCGCGGTCGCGAAACTCATGAGAATGGCGAGCGACGTCTGGCGAAACGAAAGCCGCGAGCCAAGGAGCTGCGCGAGCATTCCATTGAGGCAGGCGTTGCCCGCGCACGTAAGGAGAATCAGGAGCGGAAATTTCACCGCCGTGGCGCCCGCCTGGAGGGGGGCGCGCCAAATCCCGATGGTCGCGCCGTAAATTCCGCAGCCGCCCAGTATGAGGAGCACGCAATGCGCGGCCCGGCGCCCATCGCCCTCGCTGAGCCACCGCGCGATCTCCTCCGCGTCCCCGCGGAGCAGCCCTTTGATCAGCGCCATCATTCGGCAGCGATGGCGCGCAGCCGCTCGTGGACGGCGGCAACCGTTTCCGGCAGCGTCGAGGTCCCGGCGGTCAGGCCGACGTTTTTCGCGCGCTCGAACCACCCGGTCCGTATTTCGTCCGCCCGCTCGATGTGAATCGCGTGCCGGCCGGCCGCGCGAGCGGCCTCGACCAGCTGGCGGGTGTTGTTGCTCTGGCGACCGCCGACCACCACGATCGTGTCGCACCTCGCGAGCAGTTTCCGCAGTGCGATCTGCCGGTTCTTCGTCGGCTGGCAAACGGTGTCGCAAAATCTCACCTCCGCCTCCGGCCGCGCCGTCCGCAACGCATGCACGAGGCGGAGCACATGGTCGATGGGTTGCGTCGTCTGCGAGATCACACCGAACCGACGCTGGTCCTTCGGCAACTGATCGATCTCGTCCGCCGACTCGATCACAATGGCATCCGGAAAGTCTCCGGTCAGGCCCACCACCTCCACGTGCCCGCGCTTTCCGAGGACGACCGGGAAATAGCCGCCCTGCACGAGAGCACGGAGCTGATCGTGTGCGCGTCGCACGAGCGGACAGGTGCCGTCCGCGACCTGGAAGCCGGCCTCGCTCCAGGCGCGGCGTTTCGCGTCCGAAGCGCCATGCGCGGTGATCATGACGTGCGCCGTCGCGGCGCCGCTGTCGTCGAGTTTCCCTTCGTGAACACCACGCGCGCCCAAGCGTTCCCGGACGACCGGGTTATGAACCAGCTCGCCGAGGATCGTCAGGGGACCGTTCGCGGCCAGCCGCTCGGCTTCGTGGAGAGCGTCGCGCACGCCGAAACACATTCCGAAATGCTCTGCGAGGATGATGTTCATTGGTTCAGGAATCAATTGGACTTTGTGTGACAAAGCTTGAGCGCAAAATTTTACCGCTTCCCGGCCCTGACGATCTGCTCCAGCACCGCGATGTAATCCTGAAACGCGTCCCGCCCTTTTTGCGTCAGGGAATAGCTCGTTTGCGGCCGATCGAAGATCTCCTTGGTCACAGCCACCAGCCCCGCCTTGTGCAACGTGCGCAGGTGCGTCACGAGGTTGCCATCACTCATTTTCAACTCCGCCTTCAAGTCCTGGAACGGCCAGCTCGCGCGCGAAGCGAGCAGCGTCATGATCGCGAGCCGCCCCTTCTCGTGAATGGCTTTGTCGAGCTTGTCGAAATCGAGCATCGTTCATGCGCCGTCGGTTTTGCGGGGCCAGCACGCCACGCCGTAGATGAGGTGATAGGCGCCGAACGTCAGCGCCATCGCGATGATGGCGTTGCGGGCGGGGTCGCTGTTGAAAAGCCGGCCCATCAGGAGGGTGCAGGCAATGCCGGTAAGAAGGAACGCCCACCCGAGGTAGCGCAGCGAGGGCGGAGCGAAATTTGCGGTCGCGAGCAGTGCGAGTCCGTAACAAGTGACCCAGACCGTGACGAGCGCCCCGAGCGATTCCGCCGTCTCGTCGTCGCGACAGAACAACGCGGTCAGGACGGCGGCAATGAGCAACGCCGGCAGAGCCGAGGCGAGCGCAAGCCGCAGGCCGGAAGTGAAAAACGCGCTCTGCTCCCGCTGCGCCTTGCGCCAGATAAGGAAGGTGTTGGCGAGGAGAGTCAGCGCGAGGACCGCCAGCCAGACGGCGATGAAATGCCGGGCCGCGCCCGGATAGGTGAGGGCGAGAAATGATTCACCCCGGCGGGCCGCCAGAAGCAATCCCGCGGTCAACACCGAGAGACCGCCGCCAAGCAACGCCGTCGGCGCCGAAATGGCCCGGTAGACGGTGGCCCGCTCCATCAACGAGCGAATCACGCGGAGATGTTCTTCGGCAGCGACGCGTTCGTCCATGGATTTACTTTGTATGACAAAGCTTCCCGGTGCGCAAGAAAAAAATCTACGTCTGGCCCGGTGCGTGGGCGTTGATGAGAAAGATCACGATCATGACGAGCGCGATCGCCAGCTTGCCGACGATGCCGGCCAGGTTGGCAAGCAGTGTTCCCCAACCGGCCTTGCCGGCGTGGACCAGGCGCCGGCCCGCAATCAATTCTCCCACGATTGCGCCCACGATCGGCAGCACCAGGAGGGTAATGAATCCGGTGAAAATTCCGACGATCCCCCCAATGATCGCTCCGACCATGCCCCATTTCGTGGCGCCGAAATACTTTGCGCCGATGTAATTGCTTGCGACATCGATCGCGTAGGTGATCAGCGTGAGCGCCAACGAGCAGCGCGATCGCCCACCAGTTCATTCCATGCTCCGGGCCTACGAGCAGGCGGTGGCCGACTGCGGCCGCGAGGATGATCGTCGTCCCGGGCACGACCGGCAAAACGGTCCCGATCAGGCCAATTGCCATCACGACCACGGCCACAAACCACCAGAGCAAATCCATTGCTTTGTTAGGCCCGAACGCCGCCGGCAACCGCAAATCTTTTGACCATGCTCATCGCATTTCTATAGTGACTCTCCGCGCGCACGCGCGAACTACTATGGCATTATCCGTCGGCACAAAGGCACCAGATTTCACTCTGCCCACCAAAACCGCCGACGGGCCGAAACAGATCACACTGAGCGAGAACTTCGGCGAGGGAAACACGCTGCTGCTCTTCTTCCCGATGGCGTTTACAGGGACCTGCACCACGGAAATGTGTGGAGTGAGTATGGACCTCTCAGCCTACAGCGCGCTGCAGGCCACCGTCTATGGGATCAGCGGCGACAACCCCTTTGCGCAGGAAGCCTGGGCACTAAAGGAGAAGATCACCGTGCCGCTACTGAGCGACTATGAGCATCACGTCGCGCGGGCCTACGACGTAGCGTATGAGTCGTTCCTGCCGCAGCTCAATTTGCCGATGGGCGGGGTGCCGAAGCGCGCGGTCTTTGTGATCGATCGTGCCGGCGTGATTCAATACTCGGAGAGCAACGACGACGCGCGGGCGCTGCCGAATTTCGACAAAATCAAATCGCGCCTCGCGGAGCTAAAATGAAGAACGAATTCAACACCCTGCAAAAATTCGATGCCGGCAGCGGCGACGACGCCTATTTCCATTCCCTCCCGGCCCTGGAGAAGCAAGGCATCGGCCGCATCTCGCGTCTGCCGGTTAGCATCCGCATCGTGCTCGAGTCGGTGCTGCGGAATTGCGACGGCAAGAAGGTCCGGCGCAAGGATGTCGAGACGCTCGCGAATTGGAACGCCAAAGCGACGGCGAACGAGGAAATCCCTTTCGTCGTCGCGCGCATCGTCCTGCAGGATTTCACTGGCGTGCCGCTGGTGGTCGATCTCGCGGCGATGCGCAGCGCGGTGAAACGGCTGGGCGGCGACCCGAAGATCATCGAGCCGCTCGTGCCGGTCGATCTTGGTGGTCGATCACTCGGTGCAGGTCGATTTCGCCGGCTCGGCGCAGGCGCTGCAGCTGAACATGGAGATGGAATTCAAGCGCAACCGCGAGCGCTACCAGTTCCTGAAGTGGGGACAGCAGGCGTTCAAGACCTTCGGCCTCGTGCCGCCGGGAATCGGCATCGTGCACCAGGTGAATCTCGAATACCTCGCCAAAGGCGTGCTCGCCGCCGCCACGCAGGTGAATGGCGAATCCGCGCGCGTTTACTATCCCGACACGCTGGTCGGCACCGATTCGCACACCACGATGATCAACGGCCTTGGGGTCGTCGGCTGGGGCGTGGGCGGCATCGAAGCGGAAGCGGGCATGCTCGGGCAGCCGGTCTATTTCCTCACGCCGGAAGTCGTGGGCGTGCACCTGACCGGCGAATTGCGCGAAGGCGTGACCGCGACCGATCTGGCGTTGCACATCACGCAGATGCTGCGCGCGCAGAAAGTGGTCGGGAAGTTTGTCGAGTTTTACGGCGAAGGCGCGGCGTCCCTGCCGGTGGCGGATCGCGCGACGATCGGCAACATGTCGCCCGAGTACGGCGCGACGATGGGATTCTTCCCGATCGACGACGAGTCGGTCGCGTATCTCCGCGCCACCGGCCGGACGGAAGAGCAGTGCGCCGCGTTCGAAGCCTACTTCCGCGCGCAGAAGATGTTTGGCATGCCGCGACGAGGGCGAGATCGATTACAGCGTCGATTTCGACGCTCGATCTGGCCGAGGTGCAGCCGAGCGTGGCGGGGCCGAAGCGTCCGCAGGATCGCATCAACCTTCCCGAGCTGGGCGAGACTTTCCGTTCGCTCTTTGCGAAGTCGGTCAAAGATGGCGGCTACGGCAAGGCCGAGCGATTCGTTGGGCAAACGTTTCCCGCTCGATCTCAACGGTCGCGCCCGACCGACCAACGGTGATCTCGAACCAGCCAGCGTGCAGAGCCCGACCGACACCGCCGAAGGCATGCGGCGGAAAAGGCGGCAAACAGATCGGAGAAACTGTCGGCGACCGGGAAATGGTCACGAACCGTCCGACGGCGACCCCGGCCGAGCATGATTGCCGGAAGCGCACGCGCAAGAATTCAAGGAAGGCGACTGCCGAGATCGGGCACGGCAGCGTCCTTATCGCCGCGATCACGAGTTGCACGAACACGAGCAACCCAAGCGTGATGCTCGCGGCCGGTTTGCTGGCGAAAAAAGCAGTCGAGCGCGGACTGCGCGTCGATCCCTCGGTGAAAACTTCGCTCGCGCCCGGCTCGCGCGTCGTGACCGATTACCTGAACAAGACCGGCCTGCAGACATATCTCGACCAGCTCGGCTTCAACACGGTCGGCTACGGTTGCACGACCTGTATCGGCAACTCCGGCCCGCTCGATCCGAAGATCGAAAAGGCGATCAACGAGAACGATCTGGTCGCGGCTTCGGTGCTGTCGGGCAATCGCAACTTCGAAGCGCGCGTCCACCAGAACATCAAGGCGAACTTCCTGATGTCGCCGCCGCTCGTGGTGGCGTTCGCGCTCGCCGGTCGCGTGGACATTGATCTCTCGCAAGAACCACTCGGAAAAGACCGCGACGGCCACGACGTTTACCTGCGCGACCTCTGGCCGACGCTGCAGGAAATCCGCGACACGCTTCGCAGCCGCGCTCACGCCGGAAGTGTTCCAGCGTCTGTATCGCGACTTCAGCGCGCAGAATCCGAAGTGGAACGAAATTCCCGTCGAGCACCGGCGAGATCTACGAGTGGGACGAGAAGAGCGACTACATCCACGAGCCGCCGTTCTTCCAGGACTTCGGGATGGAGGCGGGCACGGATCGAAGACATTCGCGGCGCGCGCCCGCTCGGCATCTTCGGCGACTCGGTCACGACCGATCACATCTCACCCGCCGGGCGCGATCAAGCCGACCTCGCCCGCCGGCCAATACCTGAGCTCGCGCGGGATCGAGCCGCCGGATTTCAACAGCTACGGCAGCCGGCGCGGCAACGATCGCGTGATGACGCGCGGCACCTTCGCCAACGTGCGGATCAAGAACCTGATGGTGCCCGGCACGGAAGGCGGCGTCACCATTCACCAGCCGGAGGGCGAGCAGATGTCGATCTACGATGCCGCGATGCATTATCGCAGGCCGATGACGTCCCGCTTGTCATTCTCGCGGGACACGAATACGGCACCGGCTCGAGCCGCGACTGGGCGGCGAAAGGCACGCGCTTGTTAGGCGTGAAAGCGGTCGTGGCGGCGAGCTTCGAACGCATTCATCGCTCGAATCTCGTCGGCATGGGCGTGCTGCCGCTGCAGTTCGAAGATGGCACCAACGCGCAGACGCTCGGCCTCGATGGCTCCGAGACGTTACAGCATCACCGGCCTGTCCGATCACATTCAGCCCGGGCAAATGGTGACACTCGAAATCATGCGCAAGGACAAAACGAAGCAGTCGGTTCCGGTGAAGCTGCGCATCGATACCGCCGATCGAAGTCGATTACTACCGCCACGGCGGCATCCTGCCGTTTGTCTTGCGGGAGCTGGTCGCGCGGAAGTAGGGGCGTCCGCAACATCGTCCGGAGGAAGGCTTCCAGCCGGTCCTCCGTTGTTCTCGCCGCGGCGCTTAAACGGAGCGAATGTTCGCGGAACTCCGCCATGCATCTCCCTTCCTTCCGTGGCCTCGGGGCCATTCTTTTCAAGGAGTTCATCGCGATCGGACGCGATCCGATCACGCTCTTTTTCATGCTCTTTCCGCCGCTGATCGAGATGATCGCGTTCGGCTACGCGCTCGATAACGACGTCCGGCACATGGCGATGGTGGTCTTGAACGAAGATCGCACCGTCGAGAGCCGCCAACTGCTTGATCGCTTCGTCAACACGGAGTCGTTCCGTATCGTGGGCGAAGTCCAAAACGTCGAGCAACTCGCGAGCGAAATTCGCAAGGGCCACGCCTACGTCGGTCTGCAAATCCCGCCGCATTTTACCCGCGATTTGCGCGCCGGTTATCCCGCGCATGTCCAGCTTCTGATCGATGGCTCGAATTCGACCACCGCGCTGCAGGCCCTCAACACCGCGGTGGCCATTGCCCTCACCCAATCGGTCGAGCGCTTGATGCAGGAAAGCGGGGTGCGCCATCTCCCGGTCGAGGTCCGGCCGCAGATGCTCTACAACCCCACGATGCGCAGTCCAAATTTCTTCGTGCCCGGCGTGATCGGCGTCGTCCTGCAGATCAGCACCACCTTCGCGACCGCCATGGCGGTGGTGCGGGAGAAGGAACGCGGCACGATCGAGCAACTGCTCGTGAGTCCACTCAGCCGCTGGGGGTTGATGCTCGGCAAGCTGGTCCCGTATCTCTGCCTCGGGATGGTGATGGCGCTCTTGCTCTTCGGCATCATGCGCTTCGTTTTCGCGGTGCCGATCGCCGGCAGCGCCGTCGCGATGATTGTCTGCACGTTTGTCTACGTTTTTGCCCTGCTCAGCCTCGGGCTGCTGGTCGCCTCCAAGGCCGAGAACCAGATGCAGGCGCTGCAGATGTCGATGGCGTTCATCCTGCCGAGCGTCTTTTTTTCCGGCTTCATCTTCCCGCGCGAGACGATGCCGGCGATTTTCTATGGCATCGGCGCGGTCATCCCGACGACCTATTTTATTGCCCTGATGCGCGCGATCATCCTGCGCGGCGCGACTTTTCCGGAATACTGGCAACCGCTCGCGATCATGACCGGCATGGCGGTCCTTCTCTTCTGCGTCTGTGCCTTGCGTTTCCGAAAAAAGATCGCGTGAGCGACTTGTCCGCATCAAATGGAGACAATCTGGACGATCGGGCACTCGACGCGCAACGCGGATGAATTCATCGGCGCGTTGCAGGCGCACGGCATCCGACTGGTGGCGGATGTGCGGTTGCTCCCGGGTTCGAAGCGTTACCCGCACTTCAATGCCGAAGCGCTCGCGAGTTCGTTGGGCGCGCACGGGATTCGCTACGAACATTTTCGCGAACTCGGTGGCCGGCGGAAGCCGCGACCCGATTCGCGCAATTCCGCCTGGCGGGTCGAGGCCTTCCGCGGCTATGCCGATTACATGGAGCAGGCCGAGTTCCGCGCAGGGATCGATCGCCTGCTGGCACTGGCGAACGCGGTCGGGCCGACGGCGCTGATGTGCGCAGAGGCGCTCTGGTGGCGCTGTCACCGCGGGTTGATCGCCGATTTCCTAAAGGCGCGCGGGATCGACGTTCGGCACATTGCCGGCCCCGGTCTCTCGGAACCGCACCCGTGGACGACAGCGGCCCGGTTGGTTGAAAGCGAGTTGACCTACGGCGTCGAAGACCCGCCGGCACGCGCCACCCGCTGAATGACAGCAGCGGCCGCAACGTTGGGTTGCGCCGGCCACCGAACTGAACTAAAACGGAAGCTCTCCGGGTTGGTAGCTCAATGGTAGAGCAGCGCCCTTTTAAGGCGTTGGTTGTGGGTTCGAGTCCCACCCGACCCACTTCCTAAAATCTACTCTGAATCGTTGCGACACGAGGGAGAATCATCCGATTGGATGAAAACGAGTGATACGCAGAGTCTCGCACGGAGTCGTCAATTGCAAAGGAAAGCGGGATATGTTCACTTGACCGTTATTGCGCTCAGCAACGCTCTTGGACGCACTCGACAGGCTTGTTGCGCTCGCTGCTACGGCAGGGCGGTTCCTGACCGCGATCGAACGGCGATGGCGTCCCCGCTATTGACGTTGCCATCAACGTTCACGTCGGAACGGAAGTTGGTCGCGTCCGTCGCCTGACCGGAGCGATTCCGGGTTTGCAAAGCATCGCCCGCATTCACCATCCGGTCACCGTTGGTATCGCCGACGAGAAAACTCGCGCCCAGCGCCACACTGGGCAGGGCTTGTGAGAAGACGTCGGTAAGATTGGTCAGACTAACCGTCACCGTCTGTGCATCGGTCACACCGGTTAGATTAATCGTCATCGTATGTCCGCTGAAGGTCGGAGTTCCGGCAACGCTGCCTGCACCGCCGGTAACGCTGGCGTTGCCGCTCACCATCGTGTTGCTAAAGGTAACAACGAGCGTGTAGTTGCCGCCGCCGTTCCGGCATTCGACGCCGGCTGTGCCAGTGAGCGGCAAGTCGATATCGAAGTTTCCCGCGCCGCCATGCGTCAGTCGCGAAACCGCTGAGGTGGGTTGGAGCAGAGCATTACGGAGAATAGCGGCGGCGCTTCCCAGAGCCCATCCTGCGCCACTCGGTCCGGCGTAGATTCTCACGACCGCAGGCAGATGTGCATTCTGGAATGACCATGTGGCTCCGCCGTCAGTGGTTTTGAAGAGGGCATTTATACTTTGACCAGCCACATATCCTATATTCGCATCGATGAAGTCGAGGCTGACGACATCAGCCGTAGCTGGAAGCGCAATTTGCTGCCAGGTAGCTCCACCATCGATTGACTTGCCTACTCGGTTTGTCCCCGAGGCGATGCCGAGGTAGACGAGATTAGCATTAACTGCGCGGACCGCCTTGATTTGACCGGTAAACGGCGTCGGAACTGGCGTCCAGTTCATCCCGCCATTTATGGTCTTGTAGATAGGTTGGCTTGACGAATTGAGAGTAATGTAACCGACATTTGCATCTACCATGTCAAGGGCAACGAGCTGAGTCCGTGGCACCCGTTGTTTGCTGAGTCCACGTCATTCCCCCGTCGATTGTCTTGAAGATATTGCCGCCCGGGACGATCGCAAAAGCGATGACCCACCCCGTGTTGGCATCAATAAATTCTATCGCCTGCAGGGGGTAGCTAGTGGTGGAGGGTTGAGTTACAGGTGCCCACGTCAATCCAGCGTCGGTGGTTTTCACCACCTGGCTGTTTGTTCCACATGCATACCCGAGCTGAGAATCGACGAAGGAGACAGCTTGCAGATCCGTGTTCACCGGAACGTTAATCGCGCTCCAGCTATCACCCCTATCCGTCGAACGCAGTACCTGCCGGGTCGTGCTCGTCCTTTGACGCCCGACGGCGACGACTGTGCGCGTATTCGGCACTTCCTTTATATCGTTCATCAGTGCTGCGGTGAGCTCGAAATTGTTTGAGCTCCAGGTCAACCCGCCGTCGGTTGACTGTGCTATCTCACCGAAGTCACCGGCCAGGATCAGTAATGACCCTTGTTTCTCGAGTGAGTAGAAAAGTAAAGTGTCGACAGGGCCGGTACTTCCTGAAACGGGGATGATAGGCAGAGGGGTCCAGATGCCACCAAGGTCGGTCGATTTGTAGAGAAAATCCGGTGCACCGACGGCGTAAATCTCGGTCGGCGAGATAATCTTCATCTGGTAGAAGCTCCAGTCCGTCTGTGGCGGCGGCAGAGCGGGCCATGTGACACCGCCATCTGTGCTTTTTCTAATTGAGCCCTCCGATCCGACAATAAACCCTGTCGTCGCGTCGAGGAATGACATCCCGATCGCAAAGCTTCCTGCCGTGCCCGGAACAGGGGTGCTCCAGTTGACTCCTCCGTCAGTAGTGTGAACCACTCCACCATTTTGCAGGACCGCGTGCACAACCATTGGATTGATTGCTACCAACGCCATGACAGGGTTCGTCGTTGTGTAGACGGTTGTCCAGGTTGCGCCGCCGTCGATGGTTTTGATGATTGTCCCTGCCGACCCGCTGGCTGCTCCAGCAGCGACGTATCCCGTGCTCGCATCGCCGAACGAGATCGACCGACAGGCTTGGTTAGTGGGCACACCACTCGTCACCGGAGTTACCGTCACACCTCCATCCGAGGTGGTACAACAAATCCCCTATCGCCGACAATGATTCCGTTCGTCGGGCTGACAAATCGCACATCGGTGTTCCCCCCTATCTGCAACGCGTTGTTTGCTGGGATTCCGGCCTGGTGATGGAAATACCAACTAGCTCCGCCATCCGCCGTTCGCATAAAGGTCCCGTTTGCACCCACGGCGATCCAGTTATTAGCATCAAGCGTCTGAAGCATTCGCAGGTGATTGGATTGTGGCTTGGGATGGGTGAACTTCCAATCCTGGTGGTCTTGAGCGAAGGCGGTAGTGCCTGAGCCGAGTAAGAAGAGAATTCCAGCGAGGAGTGTAGCAAGTGCCACGGACAGGATCGATGTGAATAATTTGGGGCGAGTTTTCATTTTAACTTAGTTTTCCATTCATTGTTTTGGCCTTCGCTGATTTCCCACTCGAGAATTCATTCCCGAGAAGCGCGGCTGCGCGATCTGGCTTTTGGCTGACTCGCGAAAGCGTGGTCATGTGAGTGTTCATTTGGAGTTCCTATATTCCTCCAATAGCCCACCGCCGCCGTCCCCGCCCTGTGACAAGTTGGGGAAACTATAGAACCAGGGAGGTTCGCAGCTCTTCGCCAGGCTGCATATAGGACCTTGGTCCTATACGTCCGCCCGTTGGAATAGATTCGCCAAGACATAACCCAAGCTGCAATCGCTCTTCGATTTCTAAGCGAACAATGCCCACGCCGTCCAAGAGTTTCCAGCGGTACCGCGACGCCTCGCCTGTACTTACATTCCCTTTCTCAATCTCATCCAGTATGTCGTCGGCAACGAATGCACCGAGCCACGCCGCCGCCTTGCTGTGCGTCGGATGCTTCAGGAATTGCCCCGCCTTGCGTCCCGAGAGGAAAAACGGCTGATCTCCCGCCAAGCGTTGCAGCTCGAAGCAGAATGCGAGGAGCAATCGCATCTTCGGCTTTTGGAAATGCATAGCAAAATCAAGTGGCAACGGATTTTTTAACGCTCATTCCCAAGCGGTCGTCGCCGTCTCGCCTATCAAATGTTTTGCGCTACGATAGCTGTGCAAAAATTCTACGAAGTATTCTTCCCGCGTCTGTCCACCGCGCAGAAACGGACCAGCTTCATCATGCCAACGGTTGAATATTGATCGCCTTTCCGCTGCGTTTAAAGGTGCGCCCTTATTCTTTTCGAGGGTTTTGATGGCGCGTCCCAAGATCAAAAGGTGTGAATGGTTGGCATTCGTCTTGGAAGGGAGGGAAATGGCGATAACGTCATCGACAACCTGAAAAACGCCCCCAAATCTTGCCTGCGGGACCCGCTGAGGGGCACCGTCGCGCCTGATTTCAGGACCGAGGAGCACACGGCTGATCCGTTTTGCCGATTGCACAGTGGAGGCCGCAATTTTGACGGCGGTTGCGATCCTGAAATCCGAGCATGACCCGGTGGCGTTGCACATCTTCGCTTCGCGTCGGAAGTATCGGCAGACGCACGGACACAAAGAGCGGCAAGCGCAGGAAGTCGCGGCTCGACTCAGCTACAACGCCGCCGTTTGAGCTGGGCTTCCGCGGCTCTCTTGACGAATGGGAGCGGCTAATGGGTGCGGCGCCGCGACGTTGAAACACAGCACTGATCGACCGTCTGCATCCATGTCATCAATGTGAGGCAACGATTCCTCACACCGGTCTTTTCCTCCGCCCCTTCGTACCGGGGACATCGCTGCAGAACCCTTTCATATCGACAAATGAAGTTAGACTCTGCCACGTTCGCAAGCTCGCCCCTCCACTATCACGCGAATTCAATGAAGATCATGAGCACAAAAACCCTCTGCGCATTCGCGTACATACTGAATTTTGCTGTAATCGCACCAGCCCACAGCTCGAGCGTCAGCGTCTATGGTGGAGCCTCTATCCCTGGGGGCGAGTCCATGAGCTATGGGTATTCGCTCCCGTTCAGCGGCTCAGTTTCGGGATCCGTGAGCACCTTTGATCCTCAGAACCCGACGCACATCTTCTAGTGCCAGCAGTTCGGCAAGTCAGCTGTCCAGCGTTACCGACCTCGGCTTCACATTTGCACAAAACTTTACCTGCAACTACTCGCCCTATTTTTCATTGACCGCCGGAGGGATGGCTTACGCCGGCGCTGCGACGGTTTTCCAGGTCACTTTCGTTGTCGCGCAAGCCGTCAATTATCAGCTCAATCTATCCTATTCCGGCAGCGGCGGTTCTCAGGCATTCGCCTACGCAACAACCTTCCAACTCGGCAGCCTCTCTCTACTCAGTGGCGTCACGTACCTCCGGCACGCTGCTTCCGGGCAACTATCTTTTCACAGCCTCGCAGTCGTTTAACGGAGTTCCCGATTTTCTAGGCGGTGGCGCATTTGGACAATCCAGTGGGCAAATGACTTTTTCCGCCCCAGTTTCCATCCTTTCGGTTCCCGAATCCGGCGGAATCTTCTGCTTTCTGCTGGGGCTGTTTGCGATCGCAGTGGCTCGACGGCTCATGGCCTCGCGGCAGGCCATCGCGATTCCCCACATTGCACTGATCGCCATTTATGGGGCAGGGTGAGGGCGACTACTTCGAAAACCTCACCATCTTTAAAGAACGTCGGGATATCAGCCGCGCCATTTTTCTCTCCACGCCGCATCGCGGGAGCGTGCTGGCCACCAACTGGATCGGGAAAATCGGGACCAAGCTAATTCATTTGCCAACAAATCTGGTCAAGCTTGGCACTGACGTCAGTGCGGCTCGAGAGCGCGAGCAAGGCGAAAGTCCATCTCAGCCGTATGCCGAATGCCATCGACACCCTCGCACCGACGAACGCATTCGTGATCGCGATGAACAAGCGCCCGCTCGCGCCCGGCGTCCCGTATCATCAAATCATCGGCGACCGCGGCAGAGGGGACAGTCCGCACAGTCGCGATGGGATTGTAGAATACTGGAGTTCCCACCTGGATGGGGCGCAATCAACCCGGGTGGTACTTCCGGTCATATGACGCATAAAAATGCGGAAGGGATCGAGGAAGTGCGCCGGATCCTCAAGCAACACGTCAAGCACGGCACGTGAGCACGCGGCCTTCGGCGACGCGTGGCAAGGATGTTCAAGAGCTCCCAAAAAAACTGAAAGCTCCCCCTTGGACCCCTCGATCACCGGTGCGGTGCCGGTAACCTTCGCAATTGGGACGCCATGCTCGCAACGATCGGATTTTCGCGGCCGAACGAGTTCAGATGTCCCGCCGCAGCGTGACCGATCCGCCCTCTTCGCGCGCCACATGGAAGCCAAACCGCTCGTAAAGCCGCACCGCGGTGTGGCTGGCGGGGACCCGCAAGGCGACCTCGGATTGCTCGGGGTTCGCCCGCACCCATTGGGTGAGAAGGGCCGCGCCGATCCCGCGCTTCCGATGACCCGGGGCGACAGTAAATGCCAATTCCGGCGGCGCCCCCGCTGGCAGCGGGCGGAACCAAACCGCGCCGAGCAATTGTTGATCGTGCGTGTCATTCGCGACGAAACCGCGATCGCCTTCGCGTCCCCACCCCTCGACGTAGCGCGTTAATTCCGGCCGCTGCGCGATTTCCGCGCGGGCAGGGGCGCTGCCTCCCGCGCCTTGCAAGCCATGCGAAAGCGCCTCCCACAGGATTGGTTCATCCTCGGGGGTGAGCGGGCGAATCACAAAATCCATCGGAACGCAGCCTTACTGTAGGCAGAAGATCGCTTCGCCAGAAGCCAAAACCCTGCCGCGCCAATGGCGGCCATCAGCGCGTGCCGGGTGGCGCCTCGGCAGGCGGCGCAACATCGAGGCCGCGGCGCTTGAGCAGATGCGAAATCGAGGGATCGCGCCCGGTGAAGTTGCGGAAGAGATTCATCGCCTCATCGCTGCCGCCGCGCGAGAGGAGCATGGCGCGGAAGCGGTCGCCGTTTTCGCGCGTCAGCCCGCCGTTGGACTTGAACCAATCGACCGTGTCGGCATCGAGCACCTCGCTCCAGATGTAGGAGTAATAGCCGGCCGAGTAGCCGCCGGCGAAACTGTGCGAGAAATAGGTGCTGCGATAACGCGGCGGCACGACCGCGAGATCGACGCCCGCTTTCTTGAGCGCTTCCTCTTCGAACTCAAGCGTTTCCTTCGGCACCTGCTCGGGCTTGAGCTGATGCCAGGCCTGATCGAGAAGCGTGGCCGCCAGGTACTCGGTCGTGCGGAAGCCTTCGTTGAATTTCTCGGCCGCGTGCACCTTGTCGAGCAACTCGACCGGCATCGGCTCGCCCGTCTGGTAATGCTTCGCGTAGTTCCTCAGCACCTCCGGCCAGGTGCGCCACATCTCGTTCACCTGCGACGGGATATTCGACGAAATCCCGCGGCACACTGGAGCCGGCGAAGCGCGGATACTTCACAGCGGAGAACATGCCGTGCAAGGCATGGCCGAATTCATGGAAGGCAGTCTTCACTTCATCCCAAGTCAGCAGCGTCGGCTCGCCTTCCGGCGGCTTCGGGATGTTGAGGTGATTCGCGATCACCGGCTTGGTGCCGAAGAGTGCCGACTGCGCGACGTAAGCGTTCACCCAGGCACCGCCGCGTTTTGACGGCCGCGCATAGTAATCGACGATGAAAAGCGCGAGTGGTGAACCGTCCTCATTGAACACTTCGAAGACGCGAATATCCGGCAGGTAAACCGGGAGATCTTTGCGCTCCTTGAACGTGATGCCGTATTCCTTGGTCGCGGCGAAAAAGACGCCATCGATCAGCACGTGGTTGAGCTCGAAGTAGGGCTCGCAGCTGCGATTCATCGAACGCATAGCGCTCCTTCCGCACCTGCTCGGAATAGAAATCCCAGTCCCAGGCCGCGAGTTTGAAGCCGCCCCTTCTGGCGTCGATTACCGCCTGCATATCGGCGATTTCCTTGCGCGCATTGGCCACCGCCGCGGGGGCGATCCCGGCGAGCATCTTGTTCACTGTCGCGACGCTGCCGGCGGTCTGGTCCTCGAGCTGGTAATCGGCATGACTGGCGTAGCCAAGCAGCTTTGCCCGCTCGGCGCGGAGCCGCGCGATGCGCGCCACGACCTCGCGATTGTCGAACTCGCCGCCTTTGCTGTTGCGGCTGAGCGACGCTTTCATGATCCGCTCGCGCAAAGCGCCGGTTCTTGAGCGAGTCGAGCGGCGGCTGGCCGGTCGTGTTCTGGAGGCGGAGGACGAATTTGCCTTCCTTGCCTTCGTCCTTGGCCGCGGCGGCCGCGGCCGCAATGGCGTTGTCGGAGAGGCCGTCGAGTTCCTCGCGTTTCTCCACCACGACGGAGGATGCGTTCTTCTCCTTCAGCACATTCTGCTCGAACTGGGTCTGGAGCGTGGCGAGCTCGGAATTCATGGCCTTAAGCTTTCCTTTATCGGCCTCCGAGAGCTTCGCGCCGGCGCGGACGAAATCCTTGTAATAGCGTTCAACGAGGAACTTCGATTCCGGATCAAGCCCGAGCTTCTCGCGCTCGTCGTAGATCTTCTGCACGCGCGCAAAAAGGGGCCCGTTCAGCCGGATGGCGTCGCGATGCGCGGAGAGTTTCGGCGAAAGCTCCTTGTCGATCCGCTGCATTTCGGGATTGGTGTTCGCGCTGTTCAGATTGCCAAAGGTGCGCTCGGCGCGCACGAGCAGGCGCCCGCTTCGTTCCATCGCCACGATCGTGTTTTCAAAAGTCGGCGCCTCGCTGCTGCTCGCGATCTTCTCGATGTCACGCAGCTGCTCGGCCATCCCCTTCTCGATCGCCGGCTGGAAATGCTCGTTCCTGATCTGGTCGAAGGGCGGAAACTGATAGGGCAGCGTGCTTTCGGTCAGAAGCGGGTTCACATCTTCAGCTGCCTGCACGAGTGGCGCGATGCAAGCGGCGATGGTGAACAGAATTACGCAACGGTGGAGCGGGCGGGTTTTCATAGGAAAGGGGCACTAACGGGGGTCCACCCGATAATCGCAAGCAGGCGCCGCCGCGGACCTAAAGCTCCGGCAACAAATTGCGCAGCGAATTCTCCGGACGCTGCAGCCGCAGGACGCGCATGCCCACCGCCGCCGCGCCTTCCCAATCCTTCGCCGGGTCGTCGCCCACGTAGAGCGCTTCCGTCGGACTGCAGCCATTCAATTCCAGCGCCCGGCGGAAGATAAACGGGTCCGGTTTATCGGCGCCGACCTCGCTTGAAATCACCACGTCGCGGAAAAACCGCGAGACGCCGAGGTGCTCCAGCACCATGCGCAACCGGCCATCGAAATTGGAAATCACCCCGAGCTCATAACGCGGCTGCAACTGTTCCAGAACCTCGTAAACCTCCGGGAAGAGTTCCCACACGCCGGCCTCGGCGAAATGTTCGTAGGCAACCTCGAAAAACGCGTCGCGGTCGAGCGCGGCCGTCTCCGGCGCGACGCGATCGAACACGCGATCAACCAATTCCCGCCACCAGCCTTTATCGTCATCCGGGCGCGGCACCCGGATCGCCGGCCGCGCTGGCATTTCCCGCCAGGCGAAGGCGAAGGCGCGATCGACCGCCGCCGCCTCGAGCGGCAGGCCCATTCGGCCGGCCACGAGCGCGTAGTGATAACCAACACCGCGCGGCAGATGAAACAGCGTCCCCGCCGCGTCGAAGAAAATGACCCTCAAGGTTGCAGTCAAAATGGAGCTTCAGTTTCCGTGATTCCCACCGCGTCGCAAAAGCCGCTTCAGAAAGCTCGGCACATTCTTGGGCCCCTCTCGCGCCGCGCGGCTTTTTGTTGTTTCCCGCCGGCCGCATCGGCGGCGTAAGTTCCCGCCGCCGATGAAGATTGCCGAGGAACTGGAGGCCGTGGCGCGCTGGCGGCAATCGCACGGAGAAGAGTTGGCAAACAGCCTGAGCCACGGCGTCGGGTTTCTGGGCGCAGCGGTGGGCGCGCCGATTCTGCTGAACGCGGCGGTGGGACACGGCAACACGGCCTTTATCATCGGCACGGCGATATTCGTGTTCACGATGGTGCTGTTGTATTTCGGCTCGGCCGTTTACCACAGCTGGCCGCGGACGCCGTTCAAAGGCGTGCTGCAAAAGCTTGATCACTCGGCGATTTTCCTGCTGATCGCCGGCACCTACACGCCGTTCGCGCTCGGGCCGCTGCGCGGGCCGTGGGGCTGGACGATTCTGGTCGTGATCTGGGCCCTGGCGGCGTTCGGCGTGTCGCTGAAGACGATCAAAGGCGCCGCGCACCGGCCGCGGCTGGCGGTCGGGCTTTACCTCGTCATGGGCTGGCTGGTGGTGCTGGTGATGCGGCCGCTGACGCAAGCGGTGGATTGGTGGACGCTCTTCTGGCTGATCGCGGGCGGCTTGGTCTACACGAGTGGTGTCTTCTTTTTCCTGAACGATCACAAACGCTACTGCCATTTTGTGTGGCACTTGTTTGTGCTCGGCGGGACGTGCTGCCATTACTTTGCGGTCCTGTCTTACGCGGCATAGAGCCCACAGGACCAGTTTTCAACGACCAGCATGCTCCCCATCGAACACAACGACCCGGTTAACGAGAAGATCCTCGCGATCTCCGAAGACAAGATCGAGGGCTTCGTGCGCGAACCGTTCCAGGAAATCGCGGACCGTTCGGGGGTGCCCGTCGACGTCGTGATGGCGCGCATCACCGCGATGCTGCGCGCCGGCACCGTCCGCCGGGTGCGCCAGACTCTGCTGGCGACGAATCTCGCCGATGGCGCGCTCGTCGCCTGGAAGGTGGCGCCGGAACGCATCGACGCGGCCTTCGATTACATGTCGCAGCACGACCCGTTCTCCGGCCACGTGGTCCTCCGTTCCACCGACAGCGTCACGCCCGGCTCCGAGTACAAGCTCTGGACGACGCTCAAGGTGCCGCATGGATTTTCCCTCCAACGCCACGGTGAAGTGCTCGCGCAACGCGTCGGCGCGGACCATTTCCGGCTGATGCCGGCGAAAGGAATCTTCACGCTCGGCGTCGGGCACGTGCGGCGGAAAACAATCGAGCCCGGGAGCAGGGCCGATCGGCCTGCGAAGATGACGGTGGTGCAGGCGGCGGAGCTGAGCGACCGCGAATGGGAGGTGCTGCTGGCGTTGAAACGGGAGTTCGCGCCCGAGGAAATCCAGCCGACGCCCTGGGTGGCCGCGCGCCGCGGAAGCGGGCGTTTCCGCGGAGGAGTTTTATCGCGTGGCGGAAGCGCTCAACGAGCGCAAGATCATCGGGCGTTTCTCCACCTTCCTTGAGCACGTGAAGCCCTCGGCGACCGGCGTGCGGGTCACACGGTTCAACGCGCTTTTCCACTGGGCGGTGCCGCCGGGGCGCGAGATCGAGGCCGGTGGCGAAGTCGGGTCGGCATCATATTCTCACCCACTGCTACTGGCGCGAGGCGGGTCCGGAGTTCAAGAACGTCAACATCATGGCGGTGGCGCACGGCACGGAGAAGGCGTTGCTGCTCGAACACAAGCGCGCGATCGACGCGCACCTCGCAGCGTGCGGGATGCCGGTGACCTACACGAATGTGTTCTGGGGTGGCCGGAGCGAGATCAAGCCGTCCGAGATTTCGCCGCATATTTATCGCGAATGGCTGGCCCGCATGGGTCAGCGGGCGGCGTGAGGATGCGCCGCGAATTCGTCCTCTACAGCCCACTGCCGCGGCCGCTTTTCCACGCATGAAAGCCCTCACCGAGAAATTGACGTCGGGCGCCGACCTGAACTACGGCGACGTGCGTTACGCCGTGACGTTGCTGCTTTCCGACCGAGCCGACGCGGCGGGCAAGGAGGCGTTTCTGACCGCGCTGCATGCGAAAGGCGAGACCGCGGAGGAGATCGCCGGCATTCGTGGAGCAATTGATCGACCGCGCGATCGATCCGCAGATCAACGCGTCCGCGTTGCCGGGCCCGATGCTCGATATCTGCGGGACAGGCGGCGCCGGACTGGACCTCTTTAATGTCTCGACGACGATCATGTTCATCCTCGCGGCCGGCGGCGCCGTGGTGGTGAAACATGGCAACCGCGCCGTCACCTCCAGTTGCGGTAGTGCCGATGTGCTGGAGGCGCTCGGCGTGCGGCTGGTCTGGCCGCCAGAGGACCTGCGCGCCTGCGTGGAGCGGATCGGGCTCGGCTTTATCTTCGCGCGCGAATATCATCCCGCGTTCGCGGCCCTCGCGGAAATGCGCACTGCGCTCGCCCGGAAAAACAAGCGGACGATTTTTAATCTCCTCGGCCCGCTCCTGAATCCGGTGCGACCGCCCCATCAATTGGTGGGGATCTACACGCCGCGAATGACGACCGTTTTCGCGGAGGTGCTGCGCAAAATCGGACGCCGCCGCGCGTGGGTGGTGCACGGACTGACAGAGACGGACGGCGGCATGGACAACATTTCCACCACCAGCGCCACGACACTGGCGGAATTGAATGGCGACAGGGTGAGCTCGGCGGTGCTCGATTGCCGATGGCTCGGCATTCCGGCCAGCGGCGTGGAAGAATTGCGCGGCGGGGATGCGGCGGAAAATGCCAGGACGTTGGTTGGAATTCTCAGTGGCGAAGTGCAGGGGCCGAAGCGCGACCTCGCCTTGGTGAACGCTGCGGGCGGGTTCGTCGTAACCGGCCTCGCGGCCGACATGGGACAAGGGATCTGGTTTGCAAAGAAGCAGATAGACAGCGGGGCCGCGCTGCGGAAACTGCAGGCGCTGCAGAACTTTCGTTAGGCCGCGCGCAGCGCGGCGTAACGCACCTCGAGCGCGCGGAGCAGGGCGATCGCGAACGCCTGCCGGTTGGGCGCGCAGCCCGCCGCGAGCGCCAGGGAAGTGGCGATCTCGCGCAACTCGGGCGGAAAATCATCGAGGGCGTGGCTCACGTTGATGCCCATGCCGGCAATCGCGCAATAGCCGCCGCCCATTTCCACCCGCATCTCCACCAGGACGCCGGCAACTTTGCGGCTGCCGATGTAAACGTCGTTCGGTGGCTTGATCCGGGCCGCCCCGCCGACGATCTCCCCGATGGTGGCGGCGATCGTTTGCGCGAGCAGATCCGTCAGGCGACTGGACTCAGCGACGCCAATCGCCGGCCGTAACAGCACCGACATCCACAGTCCCTTGCCGGCAGCCGATTCCCACCGGCGGCCATACTGGCCGCGGCCGGCCGTCTGGCGTTCCGCAAAGACGACCAGGCCTTCGGCAGCGCCTGGCGCCATCTCGGCGGTGCTTTCGTTCGTGGACCTGACCTCGTCAAAGGCAACCACGCGGTGGCCGATCAATTGCCCGGCGCAAGCAGCTTGGATCGCTTCCGCGTCGAGCAGCGTCACTCGGCGACATGCGTCAGCTCAAGCGACATGTCGATCGCGCGTGCGGAATGCGTCAACGCGCCGACGGACACGTAATCAACGCCAGCGCCCGCCACCTGCCGGATATTTTTCAAGCGTCACCCCGCCGCTTGCCTCGAATTTGATGCCCTTTTTCTTCCCCAAGGCGACCGCTTCGCGCATCTCGGCGGGCGGCATGTTGTCGAGCAGAATGACGTCGATGCCCTCCATCTCGAGAATTGCGCGGACCTGCTCTAGCCGATCCGCCTCCAGCTCGATCCGCACGTCGGGCCGCTCCTGCCGCACCCTCTGAACCGCCGCCGCCACGCTGGAAAATCCGGTGCCGGCCAGCAGGTGATTATCCTTCACCAGCACCATGTCGAAGAGGCCAAAACGGTGATTTTCGCCACCGCCAGCGACGACCGCCGCCTTCTCGAGCGCGCGCAAGCCGGGCGTCGTCTTGCGTGTGTCCAGAATCTTCGCCTTCGACTTGCCGGCGCCATCCACAAACTGCCGCGTCAGGGTCGCGATTCCAGTGAGGCGCTGGAGGAAGTTCAAGGCCACGCGCTCGCTGGTAAGGATGGATCGGGCCAAGCCGCGCACCTCGAGAATCGTCTCGCCACCCAACAGCGACGAGCCATCCGGTTGCAGAACATTGACATGCAACTGCGCGTCGACCCGGCGGAAAACTTCCGCGGCGGTCTCCACCCCGGCGACGATCGCCCGCTCCCGCGCCACAATCCGGCCAAAAGCCTGCAGCGAGGGCGCGACAAAAAATTCGCTCGTGATGTCGCCGGTGCCGATATCCTCCGCCATCGCGGCGGCAATGGGATCAAATTGGTCACTCATGGTAGCAGCCGCCTCTGATCGACCGGAAACGACCCAAATACGTTTCCGCCGTCACATGCGGCCTCCACGATAGACGCAAAGCGCGCTGACGTCTCCTTTTCGCACATCCAGATTTCCAATCGCAGCCGCCCCGCGCGACGCGCGTCCGCGGGTGATGCCGGCCTAAATGACAGCGGCGGGACGCAAGAGCGGGGCCCGACGGGGATTTCGCGTCTTGGGCGCTTCGGTCCACCGACAAGATTAGAGCCGCAAGTGGCTGGAGATTGGCGGGTTAGAGGACGATGCCTGTAGAAAAAAGATCCGGGCAGCGCACGCTAGGAGAAACAACAAATACAAAAACGTGCCGCCGCCCGAATCGCCTTAACCTGCGATATAAGACATCAGTTTGGGCCGGACTTTTCAAGAAAATTATAGATAATGGTTGAAACTTGGTTTTTGCCGGTGCGGGGTTCCATTTTGGAGAGGCTCGTTACAGCAGCAGCTCCGATTGCGTCGCCACGCCGGCTTTCGCTGCTTCGTCCCGCACCTCCTGGAGGAGCGACTTGAACTCGCATTTCTCCAGCACCTCGAGAAGCGCGGGATAATCCGGCCGCAGATCCGCAACTCATCGAGCGGCACCGGCAATGCCGTGTCGCAATCCAGCGCGACCATCTTGCGGTTCTGCAGAATCTGGTCGCGCGCAGCCGTTAGTTTTTCGCGACTGCGGGCGCTCTTCACCTTGTCGATGTTCGCCAGGAGCGCCTCGAGTCCCCCATACTCCTGCACCAGCGCTGCCGCCGCTTTCCGCCCGATGCCGGCGCCGGGGATGTTGTCGATCGGAATCGCCCGCGATCGCCAGCACGTCGCCGATCATCGCCGGCGGCACCTCCCATTTCGCGATCACTTCCTGCTCGCCGAGGAGCGCATACTGATCCTTCGGCGACGCGAGATCGGCTTTCGCCGTCGTGTAAACCTTCACCTTGTCGTTCACCAGCTGGAAAAGGTCCTTGTCGTTCGTGGCCAGGACCACTTCCTAGCCGCGCTTCCGCGGCCGCGATGGCGTAGCAACCCATCAGGTCGTCCGCTTCGGTGTTCGGCAGCGAGATGTTCGTGAAACCCATCAGCGGCGTCAGATCGCGGATGAAGTCCAGCTGCGGCACCATCGGCGCCGGCATTTCCTTGCGCGTTTCCTTGTAGGCGGGTTGAAGCTCGACCCGGCGTTGCGGCAGCCCTTCATCCCAGAAGACCGCGCCCATCTCCGGCCGCAGATCCTTCAACATCCGGCGAACGGTTTTTGTGAAGCCGAAATCGCGTTTGTCGGTTCGCCCCGAGAATTCGAGAGGTTCTGGAGCGCAAAAAACGAGCGATAAACATAGTAGTGGCCGTCGATCAGAAGCAGCTTCACAGGCTTGGAAGCTAGCTGAACACCGGTGGTGTTCATGTGGTTTCGTGTTCGCGTGGAACCCGAGCCAACCTGTGCGTTCACGCTCGGAGGGTTGTTCCCGCCACCGCCGCCAGCCCAAATTCGTGTTTCACGGAATCGCGAGTACATGGTGGCGCATGGCAGACGAGTGGTTCGTGCGGGTGCACGACAAAGAATACGGCCCGGTCGATCTCGACACGCTCCGCGCATGGCAAGGCGACGGCCGCGTCATCGCGACAAACGAACTGCGCCGGAGCGGCGAAACGGATTGGATCCTCGCCGGCACGGTGCCCGAGCTCTTCCCGCAACCGGAGCAAATCGCTGCTCCCGCGCCCGAGTTCTTCCGTGCGCGCACCTTCAGCCAGATTATCAGCGACACCGTCCGTCTTTACTTGCGCGGTTTTCGCGCCTTTTTCGCGCTCGCCCTGCTCGCCGGGCTCCCGGCACTGGCGCTGCAGCTCTGTCTCCTTTTTGTCGACGCGCGGGAAGGACAGGCGCTCACCCTCACCTCGCGGTTGGCCAGCGGCGGGGCCGTGCTTTCGCTCCTCCTGCTCCTGGCGATGTGGCCCATCTTCCTCGGCGGATTGCAATTCGGCGTGGCGGATGCGGCCGCCGGTCGAACGCCGCGGCTGGGGGACATGTTGCGGCGGGCCGTGGCGCATTGGCGACGGATCGGGAAGCTCTGCCTCTTCGTTTACGGCAGCTACCTTTTCTGGACGATGCTGCCGCTCCTCGCGGTGGCGCTCGTCGCCGCCACGCCTTCCATCCCGGCGATCCTGCTCGCGCTCTTTGCTCTCGCGTTTCAGGTCTACATGGTCGGGCGGCTCTTCATTAACTTCCTGTTCTGGCAGCAATCGTGCACTTTCGGCGACCTCGAAGGCGTCGAGGCGTTGCGTGACAGCAAAGAGCTCGCGCGCAGCCGCCGGGGCGATCCCTGGCACGAACGCCCGCTCTACCGCGGCGCCATTCTCGCGTCGCTTTTCCTGATTGTGCTGCTCGTCTTTGCGGTCGCGCTCGAAATGCCGCTGATGCTCCTGCGTCTGCGCCAATGCGACGACGCTGGAGGACGCCCTGACGATGCTGCAAGCTCTCGCCAAATCGCCGCCGCTCGATGCGCTCACGTTCGCCAGCTATATCCTGAGCACGGTCGTGAACGCCGCGCTGCGGCCGCTGCTCGGGATTGCGTTTGTGGTGCTCTACTTCGACGCCAAGGCGCGCCTGTAGGCCGCGTTCGCTAATCCAGCGAGAGGTACGGCATCAGGCCGTGCAGTCCGCCTTCGCGGCCGAAGCCGCTTTCCTTGTAGCCGCCGAAGGGGCTGGTCGGGTCGAACTTGTTGAACGTGTTCGCCCAGACGACGCCGGCGCGGAGCTTGCTCGCCATCTTGAAAATCTTGCTGCCTTTATCGGTCCAGATGCCGGCGCTAAGGCCATAGAGCGTGTTGTTGGCGCGCTCGATCGCTTCCTCCGGCGTGCGGAACGTCATCACGCTCAGCACCGGGCCGAAGATTTCCTCCTGCGCGATGCGATGCGACGCGGTCACGCCGGTGAAAAAGCTCGGCGGATACCAGTAGCCTTTCTCCGGCAGACGGCAGCGCGGCTGCACCAGTTCGGCGCCCTGCTGCAAGCCGCTGTCGACCAGCTCGTGGATCTTATCGAGCTGCATCCGGGAATTGATCGCGCCGATGTCGGTGTTCTTGTCGAGCGGATTGCCGACGCGCAGCGTGGCGATGCGATCGCGCAGCTTGCGGATCACCTGCGGGAAAACGCCTTCCTGCACGAGCAAACGCGAGCCGGCGCAGCAGACGTGGCCCTGGTTGAAATAGATGCCGCCGATGATGCCTTCGACCGCCTGATCGATCGGCGCGTCTTCGAAGACGATGTTCGCCGCCTTGCCGCCGAGCTCGAGCGTGAGCTTCTTGTTCGTGCCGGCCACCGCCTGCGTGAGCATCTTGCCGACCGCGGTCGAACCGGTGAACGCGAGCTTGTTGACGTCGTCGTGATCGACCAGCGCCTGGCCCGGTCGCGCGCGCGCCGGTCACGATGTTGACGACGCCGTCCGGCAACTCCGGCTTCCTGGAAAATCTCGGCCAGATGCATCGCGGTGATGCTGGTGGTCTCGGCCGGCTTCAGCACGCAGGTGTTCCCGCAGGCGAGGGCGGGCGCGAGCTTCCACGCCGCCATCAGAAGCGGGAAATTCCACGGAATGATCTGCCCCGCGACGCCGAGCGGCTGCGGCGTCCGGCCGGGAAACGCGTAGCGCAGCTTATCCGCCCAGCCGGCGTAGTAGAAGAAGTGCGCCGCCACCAGCGGCAGATCGACGTCGCGGCTTTCCTTGATCGTCTTGCCGCCATCCATCGTCTCCATGATGGCCAGCTCGCGCGCCTTCTCCTGGATCAGCCGCGCGATGCGGTAGAGATACTTCCCGCGCTCGCGACCCGGCATTTTGCTCCAGACGTTCTTGTAAGCCGCGCGCGCCGCCTTCACGGCACGATCGACATCATGCGCGTCGCCCTCGGCGATCTCGGCCAGCTTCTCTTCCGTCGCGGGATTGATGGAGGGGAAATACTTCCCCGAATGCGGCGCGACGAATTTGCCGTTGATGAAGTGCTGATAGCGCGGCTTGAGCTGGATGTAATCGTGCGCCTCCGGCGCGGGCGCATAGGCCCACTTGTCGCCAAAGCGGAGCGTGCGCTCGTTTGGCGCCAAGGCTACGCGGGACGGATGGGTGAGGGATTTCTCAACCCGGACGGCGACAACGGCAGCGGAACGGGAATTCTTGCGGGGCACGGAACGCTTTCTACCTTGCCAGCAACCGGGGCGCACGCGAAAAGACGCTCGCACCAAATTCCACGCAGGGTTTCGGCTGCTGCTACGCACCGCCGCTTGCCGCTAGAATCGGATCGCTACTGGCCGCGGGGGACGAGGCCGTAGGCAAGGCGGAGCTTGTAAGCGCCTTCCGAATTCTCACTGATCCGACACGCGACAAAGCAGCGATCGGCGACAAGTTCCGCGCGTTCCACTGAGAAAGAGCAGTCGCTCAGCATGTCCCGGAGGCACAATTCGTTGGGGGACCAAACGTTTGTGAGATCATCGTGCAGCGAGCGCCCGCGATAGTAACGAGCGGCGGAGATTTCAGGAGAAACGTCGGTCGCGCAATGCGTCTCGAGAAACATCTGATCCGAGCACAAGCTTCGGACAATTGAAATCGCCTTGACCATGTCGGGCAGGTGATAGAGGAGGCCCAGAAAGAGGACGATGTCGAAGGTGCCCAGCTGCTGGCGGGAAAGCTAGTAGAGATTGGCCTGCCGGTAATCGAAATCGAGTCCGGATAGTTGCTCCATCACATGGAAACCGTGCATCGCCTTGGGCCGATAATCGACCGCGACCACTTGCGCTCCCCGCTGCCTCAAACGCAGGGAGAAAAATCCATCTGAGGGCCCCAGGTCGAGGACGCGGCGTCCGGTCAGATCCCCGGGCAGCGCCATTTTCTCAAGCAGAGATTCCGGACAGTAGGTTCCCGGCGTGATGACTCCGGGCGCGATCTCGAACTGATGATGCCAGGCCGGAATCGTGGCGACCAGGGCACGCGCTTTCTCGCGCGCGCCGTCATTGTCCGCGGGCTCGGTCATGACCTCTGGGGAGCATTTTGCCGCACGGGCCGAATCAGGGCAGCGAAAAGTAATCGCCGCCCTGGTAATTGCCGTCGACCGTCTTGACGATTTGCATCAGGACGTCGTTGACGAGCGTGCTGGCGCCGAAGCGGAAGAGATCGGGCGTGAGCCAATCGTCGCCGAGCGTTTCCTTCACCATCACGAGATAGGCGAGCGCCTGTTTCGCCGTGCGGATGCCGCCGGCCGGTTTCATGCCGATGCGGATGCCGGTCTCGTAGAAGTAATCGCGGATCGCTTCCAGCATCACGAGCGTCACCGGAATGGTCGCGGCCGGGCTCGACTTTCCCGGTCGACGTCTTGATGAAATCCGCGCCGGAACGCATCGCGATCTCGCTGGCGATGCGGACGTTGTCGTAGGTCTGGAGTTCGCCGGTTTCGAGGATCACTTTCAGGTGCGCGTCGCCGCAGGCTTCCTTGATGGCGGCAATTTCGTCCGCGACGCGCTGGTAGTTGCCGGCGAGGAAGACACCGCGGTCGATCACCATGTCGATCTCATCCGCGCCGTCGCGCGCGGCGCTGCGGACTTCCTCCAGCTTCAACCGCAGCGGCATCAGACCGCTGGGAAAACCGGTGGCAACGGAGGCGACTTTCACGCCGGAATCGCCGAGGAACTTTTTCGCCGCGCGAACCAGATTTGGATAAACGCAAACGGCGGCGCAGGGCGGCACGTCGTAGCGCAGATCGGCCGGCTGCATCGCCTTGCGGCAGAGGAACGCCACCTTCCCGGGCGTGTCTTTTCCTTCCAGGGTCGTCAGGTCCATCATCGAGATGGCGAGCTTCAGGCCCGAAAGCTTCGCCGAGGTCTTGATGCTCCGCTTGGTGAAAGCGGCGGCGCGTTCCTCGACCATGACCTGGTCGACGGTGGAAAATTCCCGAGCGCGGGCGGCGGCCGCGGTGCTGTGGGAGCTGGTCGAGATTGCTTTCATGCGGCTGGGGAGGGCCGCACTTTACGCGGGGCGGATTTGCGGAACCAGCGCAAAGCTTGGCCGCCCTGAGAGTGAAACCACCACCTCCGCCACGTCGGGAGACGCGGCCAAGAGCGCGTCGCGCGGAGCGGTGCGGCCCGGCGGCGGGCATCGCCGTTGCCGGGGCGGCGTTAAACAGCGCGCCTTAGCGCGCGAGGACGACGTCTTTTTTCGTCCAGGCGTGCGTCCCGTTGCAATGCGGGCAGGTCACCTTGTGCTCCTTCAGCTTCGTCTCGCCCCAGGCATCTTCTTCCACGGTTTGCCCGGTCGGCGTCAATTTCGCGGTAGAGGGGCAGCGCACTAAAACTCGTTTAATCATGGGAAGGTTGATGGGTTGAGGTGAGGTGATGACGGGCGGGAGACGTGGTTATCCGAGGCGGTAAACGATACGCGCCTTGTCGATATCGTAAGGTGACATCTGCAGCTTCACGCGGTCGCCATTGGTGAGGCGGATGAAGCGTTTGCGCATCTTCCCGGAAATGTGCGCGAGCACGGTGTGCTGATTCGGCAGTTGCACCCGGAACATGGTGCCGGCCAGGACGGAAGTAATTTTGCCCTCGATTTCGATCGCTTTTTTTTCAGAATTCATAGGTGCCGCGACGCACGGAGTAACATCCGGACTGCTCCCATCGCGTGGAGTCGCTGGAGAAGAGCTGCCGGCCAACTGCTAGCCGTTCCCGAGAGTCGGATGCGAATCGCCACGGCGGACGATCCTTATGCAACGAACAGAACAGAACTCACTCCAAGCGGCCGCTAGTGTCGCTTATTCACAGCAGAATACAACCGAAAGGTGCGTGAGAGGTCGTGTTCGTCGCACTTCCAGTGGAAATCCGGCCGCGTGCGTGTCCAGTCCTCGCACGATGAGTTCCTGCCGCCGTCTTGGTTTTTCCATCGCCCTCGTAGGCGCCCTGCTGATCGCGAACGCCGACGCGCAACGCGAATTTCGCGCCGCCTGGGTGGCGACGGTCCACAATCTGGATTGGCCTTCACGGCCGGGGCTTTCTGCGGGGGCGCAACAAACCGAGCTGCGCGCGATTCTCGATCGCGCCGGCGAGTCTGAAGTTGAACGCGATCCTCCTCCAGGTGCGACCGATGAGCGACGCGCTCTATGCCTCGAGCAAGGAGCCGTGGTCGCAGTTCCTGACCGGAGCGCAGGGCACGTCGCCGGGCTACGATCCGCTGGCATTTGCGATCACTGAAGCGCATGCCCGCGGGATCGAATTGCACGCGTGGATCAACCCGTTTCGGGCAGCGTCGAACGCCAGTGCGCGACTGGCGGCAAATCACGTCGCGAAGCAGCATCCGGAGTGGGTGCGGCGTTATGGGGCGCAACTCTGGGTCGATCCGGGTGAACCGGCGGCCCGCGAATATGTGCTCGGAGTCATCACCGACCTGGTGAGTCGTTACGATCTCGATGGCGTCCACATCGATGATTATTTTTATCCGTATCCGCTGAAGGGCGGCGCGTCGTTTCCCGACGAATCGATCGTGGCAGCGCTTGGGCGGCAAGACCGGCCTGAGCCGCGCCGATTGGCGGCGGGAGAACATCAACGACTTCGTGCGTTCGATGTATCGGACGGTGAAATCGACCAAGCCGGCGGTACGCGTCGGCATCAGCCCGTTTGGCATCTGGCGCCCCGGCATTCCGGCCGGAACGGAAGCGCAGCTCGATGCCTACGCCCAGCTCTTTGCCGACTCACGCAAATGGCTCGCGGAAGGGTGGTGCGACTACATGGCGCCGCAGCTCTACTGGAGCATCGAAGGCAAACAGAGCTTCCCGCTCCTGCTCGACTGGTGGCGCGCGCAGAGCCGGGGTAAGACCGATCTGGCCGGGCCTGGCGGTCGATCGGATCGGGTCCGCGCGGCCGGCCCGGGAAATCATCAACCAAATCGAGCTGACGCGTCGCGGCACGGATTCGCCGGGCCACATCCACTGGAGCATGAAGTCGCTCATGCAGAACCGTGGTGGGGTGGCCGATCTCCTCCGCGCGGGTCCCTATGCGGACCGGTAGCGTCCACCGCCCTCGGTGGGATTTGGGCAACAGCGTGAAGCAATTACACATCCCGCCGGAGGTCGAGGAACGAAAGCTCTAGGTTTGGCAGGCGTGCGCATGTCGCTCGCCGGCCCGCCCCCTGCTTCCAAGTCCCCATCCATGAAAAAAATCCCCACCGCTGCGCGACGCGCAGCCTCCAAAGACCGGACGCCCACGAATGGTTCCGGGGCGGACGGCGGCGAACTCGACTGCAAGCAACTCCTCGCTGCATCTGATCGCGTTCAAGCAGGGCGATTTCTCGATTCGCCTTCCGGATGACTGGAACGGCATTGCCGGCAAGGTGGCCGACACCTTCAACGACGTCATCGCGATGAACCAGCGCATGGCCCGCGAGCTGGACCGGATCAGCCGAGTCGTCGGCAAGGAAGGCCGGATCACGCAGCGGGCGTCGATCGGCGATGTCTCGGAGTGCTGGGAGGAGTCGATCGGGTCGATCAATGCGTTGATCGGCGACCTCGTCAACCCGACGAGCGAGATGGCGCGCGTGATCGGCGCGGTCGCGAAGGGCGATCTCTCGAAGACGATGACGCTCGACATCGAGGGACGGCCGCTGGAGGGCGAGTTTTTGCGCACCGCCAAGACGGTGAACACGATGGTCGATCAGCTCGGCGCGTTTGCTTCGGAAGTGACGCGCGTGGCTCGCGAGGTGGGCACGGAAGGCAAGCTCGGCGGCCAGGCGAAGGTCAAAGGCGTGGCCGGCACCTGGAAGGATCTGACCGAAAACGTGAACCTGATGGCGGGTAACCTGACGGCGCAGGTGCGTAACATTGCGACGGTCACGACGGCGGTCGCGAACGGTGATTTGACCAAGAAAATCACGGTCGACGTCAAAGGCGAGTTCCTCGAGCTGAAGGACACGGTCAACGTGATGGTGGATCAGCTCCGATCGTTCGCGTCGGAAGTGACGCGGGTGGCGCGCGAAGTCGGTTCGGAAGGAATTCTCGGCGGTCAGGCGCGGGTGGAGGGCGTTTCCGGCACCTGGAAGGATCTGACCGACTCGGTGAACTTCATGGCCCGCAATCTCACCGGCCAGGTGCGAAACATCGCGGAAGTCACGACGGCGGTCGCGACCGGCGATCTTTCCAAGAAGATCACGGTCGATGTGAAAGGCGAAATTCTGGAGCTGAAGAACACCATCAACACGATGGTCGATCAGCTCAGCTCGTTTGCGTCGGAAGTCACGCGCGTGGCGCGCGAAGTGGGAACGGAAGGAAAGCTCGGCGGCCAGGCGGACGTGAAGGGCGTCGCCGGCACGTGGAAGGATCTGACCGATTCCGTGAATTCGATGGCCGGCAACCTGACCGGCCAGGTGCGCAACATCGCGGAAGTGACGACGGCGGTCGCGAACGGCGATCTTTCGAAGAAAATCACGGTCGATGTGCGCGGTGAAATTCTGGAGCTGAAGGACACCATCAACACGATGGTGGATCAGCTCCGCTCGTTCGCTTCGGAAGTGACGCGCGTCGCGCGTGAAGTGGGTGCGGAAGGAAAGCTCGGCGGCCAGGCGGACGTGCAAGGCGTCGCCGGCACGTGGAAGGATCTGACCGACAACGTGAACTTGATGGCCGGCAACCTGACCGGCCAGGTGCGCAACATCGCCGAGGTCACGACCGCGATCGCGAACGGCGATCTCTCCCGCAAGATCACGGTCGATGTCCGGGGCGAGATCCTGGAGATGAAGAACACGATCAACACCCTGGTCGATCGGCTCAGCTCCTTCGCCTCGGAAGTCACCCGCGTGGCGCGCGAAGTGGGAACGGAAGGCGAGCTCGGCGGCCAGGCGGATGTGCGCGGCGTCGCCGGCACCTGGAAGGACCTGACCGATTCGGTGAATTCGATGGCCGGCAACCTGACCGGCCAGGTGCGCAACATCGCGGAAGTGACCACCGCCGTCGCGCGCGGCGATCTCTCCAAGAAAATCACGGTCGATGTGAAAGGCGAGATCCTGGAGCTGAAGAACACCATCAACACGATGGTCGATCAGCTCAGCTCGTTTGCGGCGGAAGTCACGCGCGTGGCCCGCGAGGTCGGCACGGAAGGAAAGCTTGGCGGCCAGGCCGACGTGCGCGGCGTTGCCGGCACGTGGAAGGATCTGACCGACTCGCGTGAACTTCATGGCCGGCAACCTGACCGGCCAGGTGCGAAACATCGCCGAGGTGACGACCGCGGTCGCGAACGGCGATCTCTCCAAGAAGATCACGGTCGACGTGAAGGGCGAGATTCTGGAGCTGAAGAACACCATCAACACGATGGTCGATCAGCTCAGCTCCTTCGCCGCGGAAGTAACCCGCGTGGCGCGCGAAGTCGGCACGGAAGGGAAGCTCGGCGGCCAGGCTGACGTGCGCGGGCGTCGCCGGCACTTGGAAGGATCTGACCGACTCGGTGAATTTCATGGCCGGCAATCTGACCGGCCAGGTGCGCAACATTGCGGAAGTCACGACCGCGGTCGCGAACGGCGATCTCTCGAAGAAGATCACGGTCGATGTGCGGGGCGAAATTCTGCAGCTGAAGAACACGATCAACACGATGGTGGATCAGCTCCGCTCGTTCGCCTCGGAAGTGACGCGCGTGGCGCGCGAAGTCGGTACGGAAGGAAAGCTCGGCGGCCAGGCCGACGTGCGCGGCGTCGCCGGCACCTGGAAGGATCTGACCGACTCGGTGAATTCGATGGCCGGCAACCTGACCGGCCAGGTGCGAAACATCGCGGAAGTCACGACCGCGGTCGCGAACGGCGATCTCTCGAAGAAGATCACCGTCGATGTGAAGGGCGAAATCCTGGAGCTGAAGAACACCATCAACACGATGGTCGATCAGCTCAGCTCCTTCGCGGCGGAAGTAACGCGCGTAGCGCGCGAAGTAGGTTCGGAAGGAAAGCTGGGCGGCCAGGCGGATGTGAGCGGCGTCGCCGGCACGTGGAAAGATCTGACCGACTCGGTGAATTCGATGGCCGGCAATCTGACCGGTCAGGTGCGTAACATCGCGGAAGTCACGACGGCGGTCGCGAACGGCGATCTTGTCCAAGAAGATCACCGTCGATGTGCGGGGCGAAATTCTGGAGCTGAAAGCCACCATCAACACGATGGTGGATCAGCTCCGCTCGTTCGCCTCGGAAGTGACGCGCGTGGCGCGCGAAGTAGGTTCGGAAGGCGCGCTCGGCGGCCAGGCGCGAGTCGAAGGCGTCTCCGGCACGTGGAAAGATCTGACCGACTCGGTGAACTTCATGGCGTCGAACCTGACGACGCAGGTGCGAAACATCGCCGCCGTCACGACCGCGGTCGCCAGCGGCGATCTTTCGAAGAAGATCACGGTCGACGTCAAAGGCGAGATCCTCGAGCTGAAGAACACCGTCAACACGATGGTGGATCAGCTGAACTCGTTCGCCTCGGAAGTGACCCGCGTGGCCCGCGAAGTAGGCACGGAAGGAAAGCTCGGCGGCCA
This sequence comes from uncultured Verrucomicrobiae bacterium, assembly GCA_963844275.1. Lineage (GTDB taxonomy): Bacteria > Verrucomicrobiota > Verrucomicrobiia > Chthoniobacterales > UBA10450 > JACCTI01. The sequence goes on along the minus strand of CAWJNS010000010.1, from coordinate 586,387 downwards.
GGCGGTCGTGAAGGGTGTCGGCGGCACGTGGAAGGATCTGACCGACTCGGTGAACTTCATGGCCGGCAACCTGACCGATCAGGTGCGGGGCATCGCGAAAGTCGTGACCGCGGTCGCGAACGGCGACCTGAAACAGAAGCTGCTCGTGGAAGCGAAAGGCGAAATCGCCGCGCTCGCCGACACGATCAACTCCATGACCGACACGCTCGCCATTTTCGCCGATCAGACCACCACCGTGGCGCGCGAGGTCGGTGTGGAAGGAAAACTCGGCGGCCAGGCGAACGTGCCCGGGCGCCGCCGGCACGTGGCGCGACCTGACGGACAACGTGAACCAGCTCGCCGCCAATCTGACGACGCAGCTGCGCGCGATTGCCGACGTCGCCACGGCGGTGACGAAGGGCGATCTCACGCGTTCGATTCAGGTCGCCGCGCAGGGCGAAGTCGCGTTCGTCAAAGACAACATCAACGAGATGATCCGCAACCTGCGGGACACCACCTTGCGCAACAACGAGCAGGACTGGCTGAAGACCAACCTCGCGAAGTTCACCCGCATGCTGCAGGGCCAGAAGGATCTGCTCACCGTCGGCCGCATGATCCTCTCCGAGCTCGCGCCGGTCGTGTCCGCGCAGCAGGGCGTCTTCTACATCATGGACGGCACGCGAAGGAGCGAGCCGGAGCTGAAGCTGCTCGCGAGTTACGCCTACCGCGAACGCAAAGGCGTCAACAATCGCTTCAGGCTCGGCGAAGGCCTCGTCGGCCAGGCGGCGCTCGAGAAGGAGCGCATCCTGCTCACGCAACGTGCCGGACGACTACGTCCAGATCAGCTCCGGCCTTGGCGAAGCGCCGCCGAAGAACATCGTCGTGCTCCCGATCCTGTTCGAGGGCCAGGTCAAGGCGGTGATGGAACTTTCCTCGGTCGAGCGCTTCAATCCGACGCACCAGGCGTTCCTCGATCAGCTCACGGAAAGCATCGGCATCGTTCTGAACACGATCGAGGCGAACACGCTGACGGAAGATCTCGCTGAAGCAATCGCAATCGCTCGCCGCCGAGCTGCAAAGCCGGCAGCAGGAACTGCAGCAGACCAACCAGGAACTGGAGGAAAAGGCGCGGCAGCTCTTCGAGCAAAACGCCGAGGTCGAAGAAAAGAACCGCGAAGTCGAGCAGGCGCGGCAGGCGCTGGAAGGCAAGGCGCAGCAGCTCTCGCTCACCTCGCGCTACAAGAGCGAGTTCCTCGCAAACATGTCGCACGAGCTGCGCACGCCGTTGAACAGCCTGCTCATTCTCGCCGATCAGCTCTCCTCCAACCCCGAAGGCAACCTGACGGCGAAGCAGGTCGAATTTGCGCGACGATCCGCGGCTCGGGCAAGGATCTGCTGAAGCTGATCAACGACATTCTCGACCTGTCCAAGATCGAGTCCGGCACCGTCAGCCTCGATGTCGGCGAACTGCGCTTCGACGAGCTGCGCCAGAGCATGGAGCGCACCTTCCGGCACGTGGCGGAAGGGAAGGGCGTCGAGCTTCAACGATCGCCATCGATCCGAAGCTGCCGCCGGCGGTGCACACCGACGCGCAACGGCTCGAACAGGTCCTGAAGAACCTGCTCTCGAACGCGTTCAAGTTCACCGAGCGCGGTTATGTGAACCTCCGTGTCGCGCCTGCGACCGGTGGCTGGAGCCCGGAGAAGCGTTCGCTCAACCGCGCCGAAGCCGTGCTCGCGTTTTCCGTCAGCGACACCGGCATTGGCATCGCCGACCGACAAGCAGTCGACAATCTTCGAGGCGTTCCAGCAGGCCGACGGCAGCACGAGCCGCAAGTATGGCGGCACGGGGCTGGGCCTGGCGATCAGCCGCGAACTGGCGCGCGTGCTGGGCGGCGAGATCAAGCTCGAGAGCGTCGAAGGCCGCGGCAGCACGTTCACCTTCTTCCTGCCGCAGAGCTACAGTCCCGTCGCCGGCCGAAAGAGCCTGCGTCTGTCGGGATGCCGTTGCCGGTGGACAGTCGCAAACGGCGCCAGTGGCGAGGCGAAACGAACGCCCGGCGATTCGCGGAGCGTTCAGCGCTCGAACGACGATCGCGGGAACTATCCTGCCGGGCGACAAGGCGATCCTGATCGTTGAGGACGATCGCTGATTTTGCGCAGTGGCTGCTCGATCTGACCCGCGAGAAGGGCTATCAAAGGCATCGTCACCTCGCGCGGCACACGCCGCGCTCGCGCTCGTGCGCGAGTTCCCGCCGATCGCTGATCACCCTCGATATCAGCCTGCCGGACATCGACGGCTGGAAAGTGCTCAACCGGCTGAAGAGCGATCTGCACGACGCGGCACATTCCGGTCTTCATCATCTCAGCCGACAGACGAGCCGCAGAACGCGCTCAAGCAGGGAGCGCTTCGCTTCCTCACCAAGCCGATCGCCGCAGCCCGACTTCGAGGAGATCTATCGACAAGATTCGCGCGATGGACGCAACTCACGCGAAAAAACTGCTCGTGATCGAGGATGACGAGGCGCAGCGCAACAGTATCCGCGAATTGATCGGAAATGAAACTGCGCTGCTGACTGATGACCGCGACCGCAGGGCGAAGCGCTCGCCCAGCTGAAGGAGCAGCAGTTCGATTGCGTCGTGCTCGACTTGTTGCTGCCGGACATGTCGGGCTTTGAGTTGATCGAGAAAATCCGGGCGCGAGCACGCGCACCTGCCCATCATCGTTTACACCGGCAAGGACCTGTCGCCCGAAGAGGAGGAAAAGCTCAACCGGCTCGCGCAGACGACGATCGTGAAAGATGTGCGCAGCCCGGAGCGCCTGTTCGACCAGACGGCGCTTTGGTTGCACCGCGATCCGGCGGATTTGCCGGACGACAAACGCCAGATCCTGCAGCGCCTGCATGATCCCGATCGGATGCTCGCCGGCAAGAAGGTGCTGATCGTCGATGACGACGTGCGGAACATCTTCGCGATGACGAGCATGCTGGAGCGCTACAAGATGGAGGTGGTTTCGGCCGAGACCGGGCACGGCCGCGATCGAGATGCTGCAGCAGAGCGAAGGCATCGACCTTGTGCTGATGGACATCATGTTGCCGGAGATGGACGGCTACGAAGCGATGCGCACGATCCGGAACATTTATGGCTTCGGCGAGTTGCCGATCATCGCGCTGACCGCCAAGGCGATGAAGGGCGATCGCGAAAAATGCATCGAGGCCGGGGCGAGTGATTACATCGCCAAGCCGGTCGATACGGAACGCCTGCTCACATTGTTGCGAAATTGGCTACATCGCTGATCACATCTCCAGAGCCGGCGACTGCCGAGGCGGTTGACGAGAAGGTCAACATCCTGATCGTCGACGACCGCCCGGACAAGCTCCTCGCGCACGAAGTGTTGCTCGAGGAGCTGGGCCAGAATCTCGTCAAGGCGCGCTCCGGGACAGAAGCCTTGCGCTGCCTGCTGCAGCAGGATTTCGCGGTCATCCTGCTCGACGTGAACATGCCGGGCATGGACGGCTTCGAGACGGCCTCGCTCATCCGGCAGCGCCCGCGCTCCGAGACCACGCCGATTATTTTCATCAGTGCCGTCAACGACACGGAAACCCACGTCTCGCGCGGCTACTCGCTCGGGCGCGGTTGATTACATTTTGACTCCGGTCGTGCCGGAAATCCTGCGGGCGAAAATCAACGGTCTTTGTCGATCTCTTCAAAAAAACCGAGCAGATCAAGCGGCAGGCGGAGGAGCGGGCCAAATTCATCCGGGCGGAAGCGGCGCGGGCGGAAGCGGAAGCGGCGCAGGAGCGGCTGGCGTTTCTCGCCGATGCCAGCAACGTGCTCGCCGGTTCCCTCGATTACCAGGAAACGTTCGATAGCCTCGCGCACCTGGTGGTTCCGCGCCTGGCTGATTTCTGCATCATCGATGTCGCCGAGGAGGGCGAGAACCCGCGGCAGGTGGCGGTGGCGCACCGCGATCGCGCGCAGCAGGGGAAACTGCGTGAGCTGCAGCAGCATTATCTCTCCGCCGCGCCTGGCAGTGCCCGCGTCTTCCAGACCGGCCGCTCGGAATTCGGGGATGTCACGGAGGAGACGCTGGAGGCCCTGTTGGAAGATCCGCGGGCGCGCGCACTCCTTCGCGCCCTCGACGCGCAATGCTACATCGCGGTGCCCTTGCTGGCGCGGGGTCGGGTGCTGGGGGCGATCACTCTGGTGGTGACACGATCAGGGCCGTGGATGCGGCCCCACCGAGACGGCGCTCGCTGAAGAAATGGCCCGCCGCGCCGCCCTCGCCCTCGACAACGCGGCCCTCTACCAGGCGGCCCAGAAAGCCCGCGCCGAAGCCGAGCGTGCGAACCTCGCGAAAGATCGCTTTCTCGCGATGCTCAGCCACGAACTGCGGACTCCCCTCACCCCGGTGCTCACCTCCCTGATGGCGCTCGATGACGAAGATCTGCCGGAATCGATTCTGCCTTCCCTCCAGATGATCCGCCGCAATGTGGAGCTGGAAGCGCGGCTGATTGACGACCTGCTCGACCTGACTCGCATCAGCAAAGGCAAGGTGCAGCTCAGCCTCGAGATCGTGGACGCGCACGAACTGCTGCGCAGCGCGATCGAGATTTGCCAGGCGGAGATCGACCAAAAGAAGCTCACGCTGGAGCTGGAACTGGCGGCGACGCGGGTGCAGCTCGAAGCCGATCCAGCGCGGCTCCAGCAGATCTTTTGGAACCTGATCAAGAACGCCGTCAAATTTACGCCGGAAGGCGGCCGGCTGAGCGTCTGCACCCGTAACGACGACCATGGCAACTTTGCGGTGACCGTGGCGGACACCGGCATCGGGATCGACGCCGACGTCGCTGCCGAAAATCTTCGATGCTTTCGAGCAAGGGGAACGCGCGCGCCTCGGCGGACTCGGCCTGGGCTTGGCGATCAGCAAGGCGCTGGTGGACACGCACCGCGGGCAGATCACCGCGGAAAGCGCAGGCCGCGGCCAGGGCGCGGCGTTTACCGTCGTCTTTCCGGTCTCGGACCGCCGGGCGAACAGCAGGACACCCGGGGCGGAGGCGGCACCGAACGAACGCAAATCGCTCCGCATCCTGCTGGTGGAAGATCACGAGGATACCAACCGCTCCCTGACCCAGCTGCTGCGGCGCCGCGGCTACGAAGTCGAGCCAGTCCACGACATCGCCCGTGCGCTCGACGCGGCGTCAAAGCAGGAGTTCGACGTGCTGGTGAGCGATATCGGCTTGCCGGACGGCACCGGCGTCGAACTGATGCAGCAACTAAAGGCCGGACGGCCGATCTTCGGGATCGCCTTGACTGGCTTTGGGATGGAAGAGGACATCCAAAAGAGTCACGATGGCGGCTTCTGCCATCACCTGATCAAGCCGGTCGACTTGAACAAGCTCGACTCGCTGATCCAGCAGGTCGCCGCGGGCCGGTAGGGCTGCGGCGGGGTAGCGGGCGCTCGACATCCCACGGTATTTGTGTTTTACCGGACCACATGTCCGGCGGCAGTGTGCTTGCCTCGAACGAAAGCCGGCAGGTCTTTCGTCTCGGGGGGCGTGCATATACGGTTCGCGACGCGATCGACGCGGCGCATTTCCGGGGGGAACTGGAGCCTGCCTGGCGGGAGCTGCTTCGGCTCGTGGCGGCGGAGAAACACGCCAACGAGGAGGAGCGCGAAATCGATGAGGAGGCGATCGACGCTGCGGCCCAGGCTTTTCGCTATGATCACGACCTGATCACCGCCGAGGAAACGGAGCGCTGGCTGGCGGAACGCGGACTCGACCTCGATGCCTTCGGCGATTATTTCTTGCGCCATCACTGGGGCGAAGCGCTCGGGGATATCCCGGCAGAGCCGATTCCTCTGGTGTCGGCGCCCGCGGACTTGCGGGAGCTCTTCACCGCGGAACTCACGCTTTCGGGCGCGTTGGACCAAATGACGACGCTATGGTGCTGGCGCCTGGTGGCGTCCGTGGCCAGCGGTGAGTCCACGCCAGGCGCGGAGCTGGTCGAGATCCAGCGCCAGCAGTTCATCGAGCGCGTGGCGCCGCTCCCGCTCCCGGAATGGTGTGCCGCCACGGGCCGCGACGAGGAATGGGTCGATCGCATGTCCGCCTTGGAGGCGAATTTCCGCATGCGTCTGTGAACGCCTCGTCACCCCGCAAGCCCGGCAACGAGAGCTGGGGACGCTGCGCCTGCCCCTGACCGTGTTTGATGTTGAGACGATCGAGTTCGATTCCAACGACGCCGCCCGCGAGGCGCTTTTCTGCGTGCGCGACGACGGCATGGCGATGGAAGAAATTGCTGCGGAAGGGCGGTATCCATTCCGCCGCGAGGAGCTCGTGCTGGAGGACATCGCGCCCGAAATCCAGCAGCAGTTCCTTAGCGTCACCGCGGGTGAACTGCTTGAGCCGATGGAGATCGACGGCTCCTTCCGGCTCTGCCGGGTCCTTGCGAAACGCGAGCCCGATCCGGCCGATCCCGCCGTCCGGTTCCGCATCGAGCAACGTCTCCTCAACCGCTATTTCGCCGACCTCGTGAGCCAGCACGTCCGCTGGGAAATCCTGCCGAGCTAACCCGCATGAAAACCCACGACGAGGATTTGCTGCGCCGTTCGTCGTTGTTTCATCTCTTGCCGGACGAGGAATTCGCGAAGCTCCGGCCGCTCCTGCAGGAGGAGCACTATGACTTCGGCGACGTGATCGTCCGCCAGGGCGAGTCGGCCGAGGCGTTCTACGTGCTGATTTCCGGCCGGGCCCGCGCGCTTAAAGTGCAGGAGAATGGCCAGGAAGTGGCGCTCGGCACCCTGCGCCCCGGCGACGCCTTCGGCGAAGCGGCCTTGACGGTCGGCGGCACGCGCAGCGCGACCGTGCGCTGCAGCACCGCGGTCGATGTCTTGCGACTCGATCGCGAGGATTTCCTCGCCTTGCTCGAGAAAGAGCCGGAGCTGCGCCGCCTCGTCCAGACCACGGGCCGTCATCATGCGTTGCATGGCTTCCTCTACGAATTCAGCAACTTCGGCCGGCTGCCGGCGACCGCCTTGCGCGCCCTCGCCGAGAAGCTCGCGCCCACCGAGGTGCCCAAAGGTGGCATGATCATCCGCGAAGGCGAGGAGGCCGGGCCGATGTTCATCCTGGAGAAGGGTCGCGCCCGCGCCTTCCACGGCGCCAACGGCAAAGAGCAGAACCTCGCCTTTTATCGCGACGGCGATTTCTTCGGCGAGCTCTCAATCCTGAACGGGTCGAAGCGGGCGGCCTCGGTTGAGGCGTTTAGCGATTGCCGGCTGCTCGCGCTCGCCCCCGAGGCTGTGCGCGACTTGAAGCGGCATTTCCCGGAATTCGAGAAGCTGCTCGAGGAACGGCTGGCGCAATACCAGGCCAAGACCGAAGCGCGCGTGCCGCTCGATTTCACGACCGAGCTGCTGCCGGCGGAAGCCAGCGTGCAGAACAAGGTGCAGCTCGACGAGGCCCAACCCGACGAAATACAGGCTCGGAGCGACGAGCCGTTCGCCGACGAGCAGGGCTACTTCCGGAAACGCAAGGGCCGTATCCGTCGCTTCGAGCATGTGGCGCAGATCGACGAGATGGATTGCGGCGCGGCCAGCCTCGGCATGATTTGCCGGCACTACGGTCGCAAGGTCAGCCTCTCGCGCATCCGCCAGCTTTGCCACACTTCAACCGACGGCACGAGCCTGAAGGCGATTTGCCGCGCGGCGAATGAGCTCGGCCTCGCCGCCCGCGCGCTGAAGATTTCGCTCCGCAACCTCCCGCTCGTGCCGCTCCCCGCGATCGTCCATTGGGAGGGGAACCACTGGATGGTGCTCATCGACGTGCAGGAGAAGTTCGTGCGCGTCGCCGACCCGGCGCTCGGGCTGCGCAAAATCCCGCGCGCGGAGTTCGAACAGAACTGGTCCGGCTACGCCGCGCTCTTCGATTACACCGTCGCGTTCGAGAAGGCTCCGGTCACGAAATCGAGCCTCGCCTGGGTAGTGCCGTTTCTGACGAAATTCCGCCCCTATCTCGTGCAGGTGCTGCTCCTCGCCATGGCGGTCAGTTTCCTCCAGCTGCTCTTCCCCATCTTCACTCAGATGGTGGTCGACAAGGTCATCGTCGAGAAAGACATCGGGCTGCTCGCCACCATTCTGCTCGGGATGTTCGTCGCGCTGATTTTTGTGCAAGCGGCGACGCTGACGCAGGAATACCTGCTCGCCTTTACCGCGGTGCGGCTCGACACGGCGATTCTCGATTTCCTCAGCCGGCAGATGCTCTCGCTGCCGATGAGCTATTTCACCGCCCGGCGGACGGGCGACATCCAACGGCGGCTCGATGGCGCCAGGCAGGTGCGGCAATTCGCGGTCCAGGACGGAATCGGTGCGCTGCTCTCGATCGTGCAACTGACGGGTGCGATCCTGCTGATGACCATCTACAGCCCGTCCCTCGCGCTGGCGTTTCTCGCCACCACGCCGCTCTACGCCGGCCTGATGATCTTCTCTTTCAAGGTGCTCCGCCCGATGTTTCAAAGCGTCGAGGAGAGTCAGGGCAAATACAGTTCGCACCAGATCGACGCGATCAAGGGCATCGAGGCAGTGAAAGCGGCCGCCGCGGAGTCGGTCTTTCGCGATGCGATGCTGAATGAGTTTCTCTCCGTCTCGAAGAAGCTCTTCAAGAGCAGCTTCATCGTTATGTCGTACGACAGCGTGCTGACGACGATCGGGATGCTCTCGACGGCAATTTTCCTCTGGGTCGGCGCGAATCAGGTCATGGCAGGTGATCTCAGTATCGGCGGTTTCGTGGCGTTCAGCTCGCTGACTGCCATGGCCTACGGCGGCATCCTGCGCACGCTCGGCGTGTGGGACAACGTGCAGTTGGCGTCGGTCCTGATGAACCGACTGAACGACATCTTCGAACAGGAGCCGGAGCAGGGCCGCGACCGCTCGCGTCTGACCCCGGTGCACAGCCTCGAAGGCCACGTCGAGTTGCGCAACGTCAGCTTCCGCTATGGCGGGCCGGAAGCGCCGAACATCCTGACCAAGATCAACCTCGATCTCGCGCCGGGCCGGATGGTGGCTTTCGTCGGCCGGAGCGGATGCGGCAAGACGACGCTGATCAAGTTAATCGCCGGCCTGCTCGAGCCAACGGAGGGCACGATTCTCTTCGATAACATCGATCTCAAGACGTTGAATTACCGCGATGTGCGGCGGCATATTGGGATGGTGCTGCAGGAGAACCACATGTTTAATGAGTCGATCGCGAAGAACATCGCGTTCGGTGACGCGGAGCCGGATATCGACCGTGTCCTGACCGCGGCGCAAACGGCCGCGGCCCACGATTTCATCATGCGGCTGCCGATGGGCTACGAGACCAAGATCGGCGAGTCCGGGCTTTCGCTTTCCGGCGGGCAGAAGCAGCGCATCGCAATCGCCCGCGCGATTTACAACAACCCGCCGATCCTGATTTTCGATGAGGCCACGAGCGCGCTCGACACGGAATCGGAGCGCGCGATTCAAGATGGGCTGGGCCGCCTGATGGCGGGCCGCACCACCCTGGTCATCGCCCATCGTCTCAGCACCATTCGCGAAGCCGATTCGATCGTCGTGCTCGAACGCGGCCAGGTCGCCGAAACCGGCACCCATGACGAATTGATGGCGCAGCGCGGCCTCTATTTCTACCTCTCGAGTCAGCAGCTCGGAATTTAAGCCATGCCCGCCCAGATCGCTCCCGCCCGCCCGCTCGACGTCGAGTCGGATATGCTCCCGCAGGACCCGCCGCCGTGGGCGATCCGGGCCGCCGCGCGTTTGATCATTGGAATATTTGCCGCGGCGCTGCTGGCCGCGATTTTCGTGCCCCTCCCCGAGACGGTGAACTGTCCGTTCGTCCTCGTGCCGAAGGACGGCGGGGATCCGATCCAATCGCCGCGCACCGCGGTGGTGCACAAGGTTTGTGTCGGCGAAGGCGAGACGATCAAGGCGGGCAGCCCGCTCTTCGTCCTGCGCTCCAATGAAATCCGCGGGCTCGACACGCAACTGCGGAGCGCGCGGGAGGATTTGCGCACGCAGGAGGAAGATCTCGCGAAAGCAGACGCCGCCTATGCGTCGCAAATGGACATCAAGCTGGCGGAGATTTCGCAGGCGGAAAGCGAGGTGAAATTCCGCGAAAAACATGCCTCCAGCAGCCGCGACCTCGTCGAGCGGATGGAGAAACTCTCGAAAGCCGGCGGTATCTCCGGAGTCGAATTGATCCGGCTGCGGCTCGACCTTGCCGAATCGGAAAAGGACCAAAGCGTCGCCGAACGCACGCTCCAGCAGGTGAAGTTGGAACAGAAGCGAATGGAGACCGAAAATTCGCGCCGGCGGAGCGAGAAGCTGACGGAGATCGAGAAGTTAAAATACCGCCTCGCCGCTTTCAAAGGCGACCTCGAAAACAGCGAGGAGGACCTGCTCACGATTCGGGCGCCCTACGAAGCGGTGGTCATCTCCCTGGCGCAACGCAGCGCCGGGACGGTGGTGCAAAATGGGCAGGAGCTTTGCCAGCTGGCGCCCTCCGATTCGCAGCCGCGCGCGCGCTTGATCGTGCAGGAGTCGGGCGTGCCGCGTTTGGCCGTCGGGCAGCGCGCCCGCTTCTTTTTCGACGCCTTTCCCTACCAGCGATACGGCGTAGTCGATGCGAAACTGGACTGGATCAGCCCCTCAACCGTCGCGTTGACCGACGGGCCGCGCTTCGTCGCGCTGGCCTCTCTCGAAGACACGCGCACGAGGAGGCGGAAGCAGCCTCTGCCATTGCGCGTCGGCATGCGAGGTGAGGCCCGTATCCTGGTGGGGAAACGGACAATGATCGAGACGTTCTTAGGACCAATCCGGCACCTGCGGGAAAGCGTTTTCGACTGAACGGCACTGGACGTTGACTCTCATGCAGCCACAGCCTTCCAAGCTCAAGATCGAGGACCTCACCACGATCAACGAGGCCATGAAGCGCTGCCTCCAACTCGCGGCGCTGGCGGCACGCTCTGATGTTCCGGTGGTGCTGCTGGGCGAGACGGGCACCGGAAAGACATTGCTAGCGCACGCAATTCACAATTCATCACCACGCGCCGGCAAACCGTTCCTCTCCTTCAACGCTTCCGCCATGAGCGATACGCTGCTCGAGAGCCAGCTCTTCGGGCACGAACGGGGCGCGTTTACCGGCGCGCAACAGATGGTGAAGGGAAAATTCGAACTCGCGCACGGCGGGACTTTGTTCCTCGATGAGATTTCGGAAATGAGCCCTCTCGCCCAGGTAAAAATCCTGCGTGCCCTCGAATATGGTGAATTCGAGCGGCTTGGCTCCGAGCGCATGCTGAGGTGCGATGTGCGCGTCATCTGCGCGGCGAATTGCTCTCTGCGCGAGAGCATCAAAAAGGGGAAATTTCGCGAAGACCTCTACCACCGGCTTAACGGTCTGACCCTCTTGATTCCGCCCTTGCGGGAGCGACTCGAAGAACTCCCCGCGCTCATCGCGGCGGAGTTGAGGGCCGCGGCCGTGGAAGAAGACAAGAACATCGAGGCGATCCATCCCGACGCGATGCGAAAGCTGCTGACGCACGAATGGCGCGGAAACCTGCGCGAGCTAAGTCACATCGTCCGTACCATGACGTTGTTTTGCGATGGCTCCGTCATCCTGCCCGAGCATGTCGTTTTTTCTCCTGATCTGGAGCCCGCTCGAACTGCACCGGCTGGATTGCATCCCCTCGCTTCAGGCAATAATCACGCGACTCCACCGTCGACAGACCTCTCCCTGGGGAGCGCGGTCCAACGGCACATTCAGTTTGTTTACGAGCAGGCAAAAAACAACCAACGACTGACTGCCAGATTGCTGGGAATCTCTCGCGCCAAGCTCGTCCGGCATCTCCGCCGGATGGCCCAATAATGAGACCGTGGATGAGGTGACGAATCGAGTCCGGCGGCATTGCAGTCTAGCCACTAAATCCAACCGAAGCATCGACACACGGCGCCCACCGGTTTCGCTGTCCTGGATCGGTAAAGACTTTGGATTGAACTGGTAATGATCCTTCGACACAGGTATGAGATGCGAAATTCATTGGACCGTCGGAGTCTGGCATAAATCATGATAAATGGGCGGCTGTGAGCGTGCGTGCTCGGCTCAACAGCTGTTCCGCCACTCAACACAACCAACAACCCACGAAAGGAAAAAAGATGGCTCAGAAGAAACAAACCAAGAACGTCAAGGTCCGCGATTTGAAGCCGAGCAAGAACCCCAAGGGCGGTCGCAAAGCCGGGGGCAAACAGGACCTGGCAGGCGGCGCCAGCACTCAGCGCTCCGTCAAGATCGACTTCTCCTAGCGCCGGTCGATTCACCCGTGCCGGGGTTCGATTCCTCCGCACGGTTCTCGGGCCGAGCCAAGATCTGCCCTGGCACAAGAACGAGGCCGAAATCCTGGTGGCAAATCGAGTCCGATGGCGACATCGAGTAGCCATCATGCCGAAATGCAAGGCCGCGAGTCTCCCGGAGAAACTCTCCGCATTCGTATTGGTAAAGTGTTCCAGATCAAAGTTTAGGGAGTCGTTCAAGGTGCGCCGTCGACGGTCTACTCTGCTCGAAATGAAAGTCTGGCATGGATCGTGATAAGAAGACGCATGTGAGCCTGCCGAAGGACCGGAAAGCCGCCGCGGGTACCGATGAGGTTGGAACTCAAAAGCAGAAGCGAAAAAAGGAAAAGTTGATTCGGCTGGACGACCTGATCCCGAAGGGGACGATTACCGGCGGGCGTCAAGTGCTCTTCGGTGCAACAGACACGCAACGACCCACAAGAAGGAAAGAGTAACGACAACCAGAGGGAAAAAGGGCGGCAAGTGCCGGATCTCGCACCCTGGAAGGCAGCCTCGATGCCGGCAGCAACCTGAGCTAAACAGCTTCAACGGCCGTTTTACCCCGGCAGATTAAGCGTTGCTCAACTCGACGGCAGGTCCTTAAACGAACATAGCCGCACGTCGTATCGCGCTAGGACGAGGCGAATCTCGTCTATGCACAGTACCCGGAGCTCTTCTTCCCGCTCCATCCGGTAGACGGAATCGAGCTTATCGGCATAGCCGGGGTGGCAGCCGAACTCGGTCCAGCCTGGTTCGAGCACCGCGATCATACGCTCCAGCGCTGATATTGAAATTCCGTCGCGCAGCGGTCGTCCCTCTCCTGTTTGGCCGTAGAAGTCGCCCCGATAGGTGATGCCCATGCCGCAACCGCGCAGAGGGATGCGGAGCCGCTCGGCGTACTCCTGCAGGATCGAGCGCGCCGGTTCCGACTGGTGCACATGCTGATGCGAATCGAGGTGCGTCGGCGGTTGGCCAATCAGTTTCTCGAAAGCAGCCAGTTGGCGCTCGAGTTCCGACCGGATCAGCGCCGAATCGCTAGCATCGATTACGCGGTAGGCGGCATACCATTCGCCGTTTCGATATCGCCACTCTCCTGTTTCAAAATGCAGGCCAACGCTCAACGCCGGGTGCACGCGCGCGAACGCGGACGCGGCTTCGGCCGCAGGATAACGCACCATCAGGCTCGCGCTGGTGACAACGCCGTGCTCATGCGCTTCGATGATCCCGCGGTTGATGCCCTCCGTGAGGCCGAAATCATCGGCATTGACGATCAGGTGGCGCTGTTCGCCGTTAGCCCGCATGCGACGGCAGTGAGACACCAGCGTCCCGCAGCAACTTCGACAAGACGACATCGGCACTGAAAAACTCGCGCGCGATTTCCGAGGCGGCTCGGGAATGTGAGGCGTAGTCCGCGTTGATCGCCTCGATTGCTGCCGTCGTCTCTTCCATGTTACTGAAAGCAAAAAGTCCGCGGCCGGTCGGTAATACATTACTGAAGCCGGTCTCCTGCGTAACGACGGGGCGTCCTGCCGCAAGATACGTCACCGCGCGATCGCTGAACCAGCCGCTCCGCAGCCGCACATTCTGATCTTTTGCGACCGTCCATTCGCCGCGGGACTGCACGATATATTGCCGATAGGAGTCGGGGTCGCCGCTAAAATCGAGGGCCGACCGCACGCGCCAGCCGTGTGCTTCCAGATGCGCGCGATCAGATTCTCCGCAGCTGCTGAGGGCGAGTTCAAACGGCTGCCTCGTGTGCTGCGGGAGGTCGACGAACTTAAGGAACTCGTGGTGTTTGCTCCAGTGATAGACTTCGCCATCGAGCGTCATCTCGCGCTCCGCCTGCTGCCAGTTCGCGATCGTGGTAAAGCACTCTCCAGGTCCGGTCGCATACGGCGCCCAATGCTCGAGCAGCACCGGTTGGCGCGTCGGCCGAAAGCGGTAGCGCGCAGGCGGCACCGGCACCTTGCAATCGGGCGCGCCGAGGTTTTCGCCAAACGTGAAGTGCGCGGTATGCGCGTCGAGGAACTCTTCGGTCGCGCTGACGTGATTTTGCAGTTCGATCTCCGGCGCGACCGGATCTGTCTCGAGGTAAATGAAGGCGGCGGCGCGCAGATACTCCGGACGCGGCAATGTGGCGCCGCTGGAGATTGATCACCGCCGCGGCTTTCGCACAGATCCGGGCGATCTCATGCTTTCCGAGGCCGTAGTCGACATTTTCGAGTCTCCAAGGTGATACGACCAACGGTCGCCAAATCCATAATGCTCCATCGTGCGCGCGAAGAAGTGCGCCGCTCCACTCGTGCCGTACGGCTCCTCGGTGCTGGCAAACATCCCCGGCAGCATCCCGTGCGCTTCCACGTAGTAGACCTCGAAACCGAGCGCACGCAGCCCGAGCAAGTAGTGCATCGTTTGCCAGATGACGCCGCCCACGGGGATGCTGGTCATCATTCCCAACAGGACAATGACTGGTCGATCGCGGATGTTCATAAATCGTCGGAGGCCGTCGCCGCGTCACCATGAGCGCGTGCCTGGAGGGATTCGAACCCCCAACCTGCTGATCCGAAGTCAGCTGCTCTATCCGGTTGAGCTACAGACACCTGACCGGATTTTAGGTTTGCGATTGACGATTAGCGAATGGAAAGCCGCGGCCGTCTCGCTCCGCCATCGCTTTTGCCCACGAGGCGGCTTACGCGACGAGGAGGTCGAGGTCGTCGAGGGCGGCGATGATTTCGCAGCCGATCAGGATTTTCTCGAGATCAGTACAATCCCGCAGGGCACCGTCGTTCAGAATGCGCTGCCAGAACGACGTGGCGACGTCGTGCGCGGTTGAGCCGATCGCAGGGTGAGCTGGATTGATCACGCATATCCGGTTAAGCACCGGCCATGCCACTTCTCCTCGGGGTACGGAAAGGCGAACGCCCGCGCCGCGGGGTGGCCAACGGGACTCGAACCCGCAACAGCCAGAATCACAATCTGGAGCTCTACCATTGAGCTATGGCCACCGACGCAGCAGGGATTCTAGTTTTGGACCCGCCGCGATTGCAAAGGCAAAGCGCGGCAGTTGGCACGGCGCCCGCTTTCTCCATCAGGCGTGGCAGGCCGTCCGTTGCAACTCCCTCGCGCTCGCGTATCATCCGCTTCGCGTCCGCATGAACAAAATCGGTTTGTCGCTTTTCGCCGGTTTCCTCGCTGCTCGCGTCTCCGCTCCCGCTGTCGCGCGCAGACGGAAGATCCGAGCGAGGTTTTCCTGAAGGCCTACATGACGTCGCAGCAGGGAGAGAAGCTCGAGCACGACAACCAATATAAGGCCGCGCTGGCGAAATTCCGTTTCGCCGGCAGCCTCCTCGAGGAACTGCGCAAAAATCACCCGCAGACTGGCAGCCGGCGATCATCGACTACCGCGCGCGGAAAATCGGCGAAAGCATCCTGCGGGTGCAGGGCAAGGCTCGGCACGCAGGGCGATCTTGCCGCCGCTGTCGGCAGCCATCGCCGGCGACAGCGGCTTCGCCCTTGCTGCCGCGAAATCCGGGTCCGGCCGAGCCGAGCATCGAGATCAGCTCCAGCCGCGGCCCGGCGAAGCCCGGCTGCCTTTACCGGCGACTCCACCAGCTGACACGCGCGTCACGGCTGCCACTCCGGCACCGACAGCTGCTCCAGCCGCTCCGGCCAAGGTCAGCGAAGCGGCCATCAAAGAAGCGACGAAGAAACTGCAGGACAAGGTGGATCAGCTTCAGGCCGAGCTGGAGAAATCGCGTACGCAGTACTCCTCCGTGCAGAAGGAGAAGGAGACGCTGAATAGTCAGTCTGCGGGAGACGAACTCAAAGCTCGAGAAGGCGCAGACTGATCTGCAAAAGAAGGGCGGAGCCGAGAAGCAGGTGCGCGATCAGCTGGCACAGGCGCAGGATTCGCTGAAGAAGATCCAGACCGGTCGGCAGCACCGACGCGAAAGCAGCGGAAGCTTTGCGCGCCGAGATCACACAGTTGAAAGGCGCGCTCACCGCCGCCGAACAAGGCCGCGCCGCCGCCGAGAAGGAGAAGGACGCCGCCACCGGCAAGCTGAATGAGGCTACGACAGAGATCGCTGGCATCACAAAAGAGCGCGACCAACTAATCGCCGATCTCAAGAACGCGAAAGACGCGCAGCAGCGCGTGGAGGTGCTGGTGACGGAGAATTCCGACCTCCAGAAGAAGCTGGCCGAGGCCGAGAAGACGGTGCGTGAGATCAGCGACGACAAGCCGAAGAAGGAGCAGGAGATCGCCGACGTCCGCCGGCAGGTCGAACAACTGCGGAGCAACTCGCGAACAGCCAGCAGCAGAATCACGAATTTGAGGTGACCGTCACCGAGCTGCGCTCGCAGCTCGATGAAACGAGCAAGGAACTCGCCCAGGCGAAGACCACCGGCGCCAATCCCGAGGAGACGGCGCGCCTGACGAAGGAAAACGAAATGCTGCGCGCGATCGTGATGCGCGAGCGGCAGGAGGAAGCCCGTCGCGATCAGGCGCGCAAGCTGATGCTGGCGGAGTTCGAAAAGTTGCAGATCAAATCCGAGACGCTGAACCAGCAGATCGATCTGCTGGCGCAGCCGGTCACGAAACTGAGCGCGGAAGAGCTGGCGCTTCTGCGGCAGCCGGTGGTGGCGACATCCGACAACGAATCCGGGCGCGGTGACAGCGAGTTTCGCGATGGCCGAAACCAGGCGGCGAACCGGCCGAACCAGGCGCGGCGGGCGGACCGAATGTGGAGACGGCGTTTACGCCCGGCGTGCCCTCGGAGCTGGTGCCGCTGGCGCGGGAAGCGAAACAGAATTTCGACGCCGGGAAATTTCGCGCCTCGGAGAAGCAGTACGAGCAGATCCTCGCGAAAAGTCCGAACAATCTTTACGCGCTCTCCAATCTCGGCGCGGTTTACTTCCGCACCGGCCGATTGAAAGCGGCGGAGCTGACCCTGAAAAAGGCGGTGACGCTGGCGCCGAAAGACGAATTCGCGCGACGCACGCTCGGGATCGTTTACTACCGGCAGGCGAAATACGACGAGGCGGTCACGGAATTGACGAAAGCGCTCGCGATTAACCCGAAGAGCTACATCGCGCACAACTATCTCGGCATCACCGCGAGCGAGAAAGGCTGGCAGGAAGCGGCCGAGAAAGAGATGCTGGAGGCAATCGCCGCCAATCCGGATTACGTCGACGCGCACTACAATCTCGCGGTCATTTACGCGACGAATAAGCCGCCGGCAAAGGAGCTGGCGAAACGGCATTATTCGAAGGCGATGGAGCTGGGCGCGGAAGCGAACCCCTCGCTGGAGCAGCTGATTCGTTAGGGGCGGCGCCGCATGGATGAGGCGCTGCCGAAGCCGTTCCTGACGGCGGAATGGCGTGACCTCGCGATGCTAAATTTCGTGGCCGATCCGCAGTTGCTGGAGCCGCTGGTGCCGGCAGGAACGGAGCTGGATTTTCACCGTGGCGAGACGTTTCTGAGTGTGGTCGGCTTTATGTTTCTCGACACGCGGGTGCTCGGTGCGGCGATTCCGTTCCACCGGGATTTTGAGGAGGTAAACCTGCGGTTCTATGTGCGCCGCAAGACCGCGGAAGGCTGGCGGCGCGGGGTGGCGTTTGTGCGGGAGTTGGTGCCGCGGCAGGCCATCGCACTCGTGGCGCGGATCTTCTACAACGAGCCCTACTCCGCCGTTCCGATGCGGCACGCGATCAAGCGTCAAGACGGTGAACTGGCGATCGAATACCGGTGGCGGCGAGTCGGCGCCTGGGAGCGGCTCGCGATGAAAGCTGCGGGCGAGCCAAGCGACTCCAGGCCGGATTCACACGAGGAATTTATCACCGAGCATTATTGGGGCTACACCGCGCGCGGACGGCAGAGCAGCGAGTACAGCGTGGAGCATCCGCGCTGGCGTTTCTGGTCGGCCGGGACATGGGAGTTTGAAGCCGAGGTGGCATCGCTGTATGGGACGAAATTCGTGGACGCGCTCCGTGCGCCACCCGCCTCGGCGTTCATCGCAGAAGGCTCACGCGTGACGGTGCGCCAACGCACCCGCGACCTGCGCTAGCGTTACGCGGCGGCGCGGTTGTTGGCGCTCTGGGCGTGCTGGTTCGTCAACGCGACGAAGACATCTTCGAGCGACGGGCCAATCTCGTGAATCTCCGGCTGCGCAATGCCGACGCGGCGGAGGTTCTCCTCGATTTGCGCAGTGGTGAGTTCCTCCGCCACAAGCAAATGCATTGATTGGCCGAAGACGGTCGCGCTCTGCACGCCCGGCAGGCCACGCACCGTTTGCAAGGCGGTTGTGACATGATCGCACGTGACATCGAGCCGGCGCGTGCCCGGCGGGCTGACCTCCGGCATCCGTTTCAATTCATCCGGCTCGCCGCAAACGATCAGCCGCCCCATGTGGATGTAACCGACATGTGAGCAGCGCTCCGCTTCATCCATATAATGCGTCGTGACGAAAAGCGTCATCCCCTGGGCGGCAAATTCGAAAAGCAAATCCCACAACTCGCGCCGGGCGACCGGATCGATCCCGGCGGTCGGTTCGTCGAGGAAAAGGACGGTCGGTTTGTGCATCAGGGCGCAAGCCATCGCGAGGCGCTGGCGCCAGCCGCCGGAAAGAAGCGCGGCGCGCCGGTCGAGATAGGGTTTGAGATGGGTGATGGCGATCAGTTCATCCCGGCGGCGTTTCAACGCTTCGGAGCGAAGGCCGTAGAGCTTGCCGGAGAAGGTGAGGTTTTCCTTCACCGTGAGCTCATCGTAGAGCGAAAATTTCTGCGACATGTAGCCGATCATTTCCTTGATCGCGTCACCCTCCCGGCTCACATCGCGTCCCCCGATTCGGGCCACGCCGGCGGTCGGTTCGAGAATGCCGCAGAGCATCCGGATGACGGTGGATTTGCCGGAACCATTGGGCCCAAGGAACCCGAAGATTGAGCCGCGACCGATCGAGAAGCTGACGTCCTCGACCGCGGTGAAATGCCCGAAGCGCTTCGTGAGGCGCTCGCACTCGATCATCGTGTCCGCGGCCATATTCCTAGGCTGTCATGTTGAGCGCAGCGAAATATCTCTGACCATTTCCCTGCCCCCGTTTCGCTTCGCGCAGGGAAGATCATTTTGGCACATTCGGGAACGTGACATCCGCCGACATGCCCGCGCGCAGTTTGTCGTCGTGATTTTCGAGGCGCACCTTCACGCCAAACACCTGCCGGATTCGCTCCTCCACCGTCTGCACGTTGCGCGGCGTGAACTCGGCCTGGCGATTGATTTGCTCGATCACGCCGCGGAATTCCTCATTCCGAAACGAGTCCACGCGGACGCGGACTTCGTCGCCGATCTTGATATAGCCCAGCCACGGCTGCGGCACATAGACGCGAACCCAGAGATAGCTCGGCAGGATCAAGGTCGCGACTTCCCGGTTCGGCGCGAGCACGTCACCCACTTTCACGCTCAAGATTTCGAGCACCGAATCGCTCGGGGCGCGAATCTGCATCTCGCGGAATTGCGCGTCAATTTCCTCCAACTGGGCGCGCGCCTGGGCCAACCGTTCGGAGCGCGTGCCTTCGCGGAGCATCTCGTAGCGCTGCCGCGCGGCCGCGGCAGTTTTCTCGATTGCGTTCGCGACGGAGGCGGCGCGTTCCGCTTCGCTCGGCGAGATCGTGCGCCGCTGCAGCAAATCCTGCGCACGCTGCGCATCGGCCCGGGCGAATTGCAGCTGCGCGGCTTGCGATTCCCATTCCTGCTTGGCGGCTTCGATTTCCTCCACGCGCGGGCCCTTCTCGAGCTCTTCCAGTTGGGCGGCGGCAAAGTCGCGGCGCGCCTTCAGCTCGGAGGCTTCCAGTTGCACGATGACCTGGCCCTCTTTTAGCTGCTCGCCTTCGCGGGCGAAGATTTTCTCCACCCGGCCGCCGGCCCGCGGCGCGACATGCACTTCATCCACTTCGATGGTGCCGGAGACGGCCTCGCGGCGACGCTCGCAGGCGGAGAACGCAAACGCGGCGACGAGCAGAACGGCCGGCAGGGCGTGCGCCCACAATTTCTTCTGGTGTTGCAAGGCGGCGGAAGTTTAACGATGTGACGCGAGAAGTCGAAGGTTCTACAGAGCTTGGCTGCCGATGGCCGGATATTCAGGAACACCGCTCGTGCGGAAGCTCGGGATTCGTCCTCACGAACGAATCTGCGCCTTGCAGGCGCCGGAGAATTACGCGTCGCTGCTCGGCGAGTTGCCGGAGGACGCGGCGCTCACGACCCGCGCCAGCGCGGGGGCGGAGTTCATTCATCTCTTCGTCACGCGGCGGATCGATCTCGAAAAGCAGCTCACGGCGTTGCGTAGGAAACTGGCCGATACGGGGATGCTGTGGGTCTCCTGGCCCAAGAAGGCGTCTGGCGTCATCACGGATGTGACGGAAGACACCATCCGCACAATCGCCCTGCCACTCGGCTTTGTGGACGTGAAGGTTTGCGCGGTCGACGAGACCTGGTCCGGGCTGAAGCTGATGATCCGCCGCGAAAACCGAAAGACGACGCGCTGACGAGCGGTGGCGGGATTCCTCGACGCCGCCGATCGACCGTGCTGAAATCAGCGTCGATGAAAACACGGTGCTTTGATCACATTGATTTGCGGGTGAGGAACATGAAAACCGCCCTGCCGTTTTACGCGCAGGTGCTGCCGGCGATCGGTTTCACGAAAGTGAGCGGCGACGAAAGCTGGATGACGTACACGGCAGAAGGCGACGGCATGCGGGAGTTCTTTGGTTTCACGGAGGATCCGAAACATCGGCCTAACGAAACTCGCATTTCGTTCTGGGCGGACACCCCCGCCGAAGTGGATCGCGTCGCCGCCGTGGTGAAGAAAGCCGGCGGGAAAGTGCTCGAGGGACCGGAGCTTTGCGTCGATTACACCCCGGTTTACTACGCGTTCTTCTGGGAGGACCCGGACGGCAACAAGCTGGAGATTTGCTGCCGTACGCCGGTGGCGAAACCGTAGGACAATCACCGGCGGCGCCGGTGGACACGGCCGGCGCGGATCCCAAACTGCCGCAGCGCACGCAACGTTTCGCCCATCGGCAGACCGACGACGTTCGTGTAGGAGCCGCGGATTTGCGCGATGATCTCCGCACCGTGACCCTGCGCGGCGTAAGCGCCCGCTTTGTCGAGCGGGTCAATCTTGGCCAGGTAGGCGGCAATTTCATCGTCCGTCAGTGAACGAAACCGCACTTGGGACGTCACCGAAAAGCTCGCGACCCGGTCATCGGCGCACGAGCAGATGAAAACCGAGGTGCAAACTTGATGTTCGCGCCCGCGGAGCCGCCGAAGCACGCGCCGCGCGTCCGCCAGGTCGCGTGGCTTACCGATCACCTTGCGCCCGAGCGCCACGAGGGTGTCGGCACCGAGGACGACTGCGTCCGGGCGCGTGCGCGCCACCGCAATGGCTTTGCGCGCCGCGTTGCAAACCGTCAATTCGCGAATCGTGAGAACGGGGCTTTCCGACTCCGGCACAATCGGCTTCGCCACCTCGAAGACGAAGCCAGCCTCGTCGAGCAATTGATGGCGCCGCGGCGAAGCCGACGCGAGGACGAACTTCAAAGCCACACGATGACGACGCCTGTCCCGCGGTTACCGCTTGGGCGAAGCGGCCGCTTTCGGCGCTGCCTCCTTGCCACCCAGAAGGGCGTCCATCCCCGGTATCTTCGTTTCCCGGAAATCCTGCGGCGGCACAAAAGCGGAATCCGGAGGCGAATCGTGATTCACTGACTTGAGTGTGGTGGTTATTTGCTGGCTCCCGATCGTGACGAGCGAGCGCACCGGCAGGCCTGGAAAATCGCGGCAATTGGGAATGCCTTGCGCGGTCACACCCCAGGCATCTGGAGTCATCACCTGCCGCTGCTTCACGATCTCAGCCGCTTTTGGATACTTCAACGACAGCCGGGCGACCCTTCATACGGCGAGTGCTAGACGGCAGGCCCGAAAAAGGCAAGCCGCGAACGCGCCGGAAAAAGAACTTGGCAGTAACGGCCCGGCGCGGCACTTTTGCACTCGCACGCGGGTGTAGCTTAATGGTAAAGCTGTAGCCTTCCAAGCTACTGACGAGGGTTCGATTCCCTTCACCCGCTTTTTCCATATTTGTGCACAGAAAAGTGTTGACCCCACCGTTGCCCACGCCTTACAAACGCTTCAGTCAAACCACCAAAACTCACGAGGCTCCCTTAATGAAACAAATGCTCACTCCACCCACCGGAACCCATTTTTCGGCGCGACTGTTGCGCTCAACCGTCGTGTTGCTGACCGGTGTGGCTCTGGGATTCGCGCTCTGGACCGCCACCGCTCCCACTTCGGTGGCGCAGGAGCATGTCGCCCATGCACGCTCGATCCAAGCCAATCTGCCGGCGGGCAAAACGATGGCCAACGCCACGAAAGCAGCAATTGCTTTCCGCAGTCTGCGCCGCGATCCGCAAAAATCGGAGCCAGGCTCCGCAAATCGTGCGAAGCGCCGCGGCGGCGCGCCCCGCATGGAGTGCGGACGTTCTCCGGAGCGCTTTTGATTGTGCCGGCACGAGACGATTGCGCTCTCCTTGGCCGCATTTACCGGGAAGCGGTCGCGGCCAATCCCGGATGACGCGAGCGCGTTGACCGACCTCGCTGTCAGTCTGGCCCCTGGATGCACGTTTGGCGACGGGAAAACTGTGTTGGAGAGCGGCCGCAGCCGTCGATCATGGGTGGGATGGCTTTGGCCCCGCTCCCGCGAACGTGCTTCCTCCTCCAGGTTCGATTGGCGGCGGCGGCGGGCAGGGCAATGTGGTTGCCATCTGCCACAATGGCCGCACGCTATTCGTCTCGCCGCGGGGTGCAGAAAACCATCTGAGCAACCACCCTGGCGACACGCTGGGGCCTTGCGTGGTGACGCCGAACCAGAACCCGTAAGCCGAGTTCGAGTTTAAAGTCTGAAAAGCCGTTGCGAATAATCGCAACGGCTTTTCTTTTGCGCGCGACGAGCGTTGTGCGTTGCCGCTCGTCGCAGCTTTGATCATGGACAAACCTCACCGCCTCGCCTCCTTCACCGAAGCTGTTTGTTTCCTCCTCCTGCTGGCGGCGTTTGTGACCATCCAGGTACTGATCGGCGGCACCCGGATGGTATTTAGCCTGCCGAGCTATCTGGCGATTGGCGCGGCGGGAGTGCTCGCGGTGCTCGCGTTCCGGCGCGAGAAACCGCTCCCGAACGGACTCTGTCTCGCCGCGACCGCATTGTTTTTCACTTATGCTCTGGTGCGCGCGTGGCTTTCGCCCGTGCCCTACATCGCCCGCAGCGACATCTACTCAGTGCTCGCCGGGCTCGTCGTTTATCTTGTCACCGCCTACGTGCTGACTGGTCCGAAGCAGCGCCTCGCGTTCGTTTTTTGTCTGCTCGTCCTCGCAATAGTTCACGTCTTCATTGGCGCCCTGCAATTTCGCGACGCCTCCAACTTCATGCCCATTTCCTGGCTGCGGCGATACGATTACGGGGCGCGGGCGAGCGGTTTCTACGTCTGCCCCAATCATCTCGCCGGCTTGCTGGAAGTGCTTGGGATTTTCGGCGCCAGTCTGGTCTGCTGGAGCCGCTGGCCCGTCTGGGCGAAGTTGCTGCTCGCCTATGCGGTCGGCATTTGCTACCTCGGCGTAATCCTGACGGGGAGCCGCGGCGGCTATCTCAGCACGGCCGCCAGTCTCGTCGTGTTTGCCTTGCTCAGCCTCGCGGTTTTGCGGCAGACGACGGGCGGCCTCTTCTGGAGAGTCACCGGCGCGGCGATCGTCGCGGCGTTCCTCATCGGGCTCACGGTGGTCTACGCGGTTGGGAAAAGTCCCGCGCTTTCCTCGCGAGCGCACAATACGTTTGAGACATCGAACATGCGCGTCGACCTGTGGCAGGCGGCGCTCCAGCAATGGAAATTGAATCCCGTTTTCGGCACCGGGAGCGCCACCTATCTCTATTACGGGCGGATGTTCCGCACCGACCGCGTGCAGGCGGATCCAGTTTACGTGCACAACGATTATCTGCAGCTGCTCGCCGAATACGGCCTTGTCGGTTTCCTCAGCATGGTGCTCTTCGCCGGCGTGCACATTTGGCGGGGAAGCCAGAGTTTTCGCCGCCTCGGGCCGAAACGCGTCGCGGTGTCGGCGCAGTTGCCCAGCAATGCCCTGGCCCTGAACATTGGAGCGCTCGCGGCGATCGCCGGTTACGTGGTCCACTCCGCGCTCGATTTCAACCTGCACATCCCGGCCAATCTGCTCTTGATGGCCTTTGTTTTCGGCCTGCTCGCGAACGAAGGGATCGTCCGTGAAAGTGCGGCCGCCGCCGCAGGATGGCACCGACTCTCGCGCTTTGCGCTGCCCGCGCTGGGCCTGCTGCTCGCCGTCCAGAGCGGCCGGATCTTGCCGGGCGAATATTTCGCCGAGCGGGCGCGCGCGGCCCTTCGCGATAATCAGCCGGTCGCGGCCACTTACTTCGCTCATCGCGGGCTCTCATTTGATTCTTCGAATCCCGATCTCCATTTTTACCTCGGGCTGGCGCGGATCGCCAACGCCGAGAGCTTCGAAATCCCCGAAGCAGCGGCCTCATTCTACCGGGAGGCGACGATCGAACTGGAACGGGCTCGCGCCCTCGCCCCGCAGGAGAATATCTACGCCTTGGAATTGGCGACTACGCTCGACGCGCAGGGGCGCTATGAAGAGGCCGAATGGCTCTTCTATGAGGTGTTGCAACGAGATCCGCGCTCCCGGAGCCTGCGGCGCTCGTACGAGGGACATCTCAAGCTTTGGGGCGGCCTCCCGACCCCTGCGCCGTCCCCCCCAAATGCGGAAAGTGCTCCCGAATGAAAAAACATCTGTTCCTCGAAGCATCGGGGAAGTAAAAAAAGGATTGCTGACCCCAAATCACTTGGCTACTCTCCGAGCCGCATGATGTGCGCTCGGTAGAAATGCCGGATCGGATCAGCGCGGGCAGCGATCTCAATATGGAACTACTGAACCTTTCGAAATTCACATCGGTCGTTTTTTTACTCGCGCTCGTCTGCGTTCAACCGCAGCGCGCCCAAGCCGGCGGACAGGGATTCAGCTCCACCTACGATTCCTCGAAAGAGGTCGTGGGAGTGGGAAGGTATACCGCTTTCCCATTCCACGTCTCGGTGGGGGCTCGCGTGGGGTATGACGATAACGTCCAGCTCTCGAGTTTCGACCAGCAGGAGTCATTCTTCACGAGCGCGGTGGTCGGATTGAGTTACGAGTTCGGTAACGCGCGCACCAAATTAAGCCTGACGGGGAACGCCGGGTTCACGTATTACTGGGATACTGACAGTGAATTCTCAGGCCAGTCCGATGAATACGACGTCAACGCGCTCCCTCGGCTTCAACATCACCCACCGGGCCACCCCTCGCCTGACTCTGTCCGCGTCGGTTTATGCGTCGTATCAAACGCAGCCCAACTTCGACACGTTCAACGCCATCACCTTGAGCGTTTCCAATCAGAATCAGAATTTCTTCTACACGATCAACCGCTTCTCCGCCGGGTATGCCTGGACGCCGCGTTTTTCGACTCTCACCAGCTACAGCCTCGGCGCGGTCTTTTATGAGAACGATGCAGTCGCAGACTATGAAAATCGTTTCGAACACACCTTCGGGAACGAGTTCCGCTTCCTCGTCGCTCCCACGACCACGGCTGTCTTCGATTATCGGCTCGGGATCATCGATTATACGGACGACAGCAATCGCGATTCGATCTCGAATTACTTCCTGGCCGGCGTGGATCACAGTTTCAGTCCGCGGTTCAATGTCTCCTTTCGTGGCGGCGTCGAAATCCGGAATTTCGATGGGGATGTCGGCGGCGAAGATTCGCGGGTCGCGCCTTATGGGGAACTCACCCTTACTTACGCGCTCGCTCAGAGCACTTCGCTCACGTGGAGCAACCGCGTCGGGCTCGGACAACCTGATGCGCCGGAATCCTTCAGCGCAATGTCATATCGCACCGCGCTCGGGGTTCGGCACAATTTCACTTCGCGAATTAGCGCGGGCCTGAACGTCGCCTACCAATACGACAATAACTACGGCAGTTTCGGCATCTCTGGCTTCGATCAACAATTTTTCGATCTTTCGCTCGGCGTCCGTTATGCGATCAACCGCAACTGGGCCCTCGACGCCGGCTACCAGCACACCCAATCGGCTGCCGACGAGTCCCTGCTCCGCGACTACTCGCGGAACCGCTACTACGCCGGAGCCACGTTCACATTCTAAGGCACGACCGTCCTGACGGTTTTGCATCGTACGGTTTAGTGGGCTAATCTACTGCCCCCCTCTGGGTTTCTATGCAACACACCGAAGAAACAAAACTTCACTTTCTCGACTACTGGCGGGTCATTCGCGTTCGCTGGGTCCTGATTCTTCTCGCCTTCCTGCTCGTGCTGCTGACCGCGGCCGTCGTCACCTATTTTCAGCCCCGCGAGTTCCAATCATCCGTCTTCGTGGAAGTCCGCTCGACCGCGCAGAACGTCCGCATTTTCGGAACCGGCGATCCAAACCAGCCGATTCACGATCCGCAGCTCGCGCCCACTGTTTTTCAGGTCATCCAGCGCACCGGCGTTCTCTACCCGGTGATCGACGACCTCCGCCTCCAGGATAAGTGGGCGAAGAATGGCAATCGGCCGACGCAAAGAGAACGCGTATCAGCGCCTTCGCAGCAAGCTCGACGTCCAGGAAGTCCGCAATACGGACCTGCTGCAAATTAGCGTCTTGAGCACGGACCCCCAGGAAGCCGCCGACATCGCCAACAAGATTGTCACGGTCTACCAGGACACCCGCGTGCTGGAAGAGAAGGAAATCCTCAATCGCGCGATTGCGAGCATGAACGAGGAGGTCGCGAAGCAGCAGAAGCGGGCCGACGACGCGGCCGCAGAAGTCTCGCGCATCCGCGATGAAGAAGGGATCATCGACCTCAATCCTGAAGGGATGGAAGACGCCCAGACGCCTGTCAACACGATGGTCGTCAAGCAGGAGGGCCTCGTCAGCGATGCCGATAGCAAGGTCGCCATGCTCTCCACGCAGCTGGCGCAGATCGAATCACTCAAAGGTGAGGACCTGATGCGCATGATGCCCACGCTGCAGATTCAGGACCCGACGATCCAGAAGATTCTGCCGAACTATCAGGATGCCGTCGCGCAGGAAGCACTCATGCTGGGCTCGGGACTCGGGGAAAATCATCCCAAAGTAGGAGCCCTCCGCGCCGCAAAAAACGTCTACACCAAGCAGCTGGAGGAGCAGGTCACCATCATTCGGAGCGCGCTCGAGAAGAACCTGCGTACCGCCCAGACCACGCGCGACGAACTCCAAAAGCGCCTGGAAGTAATCAACCAGCGGCAGCTCACCTCGAAGAACCTGAGCGCCACTTACACCCGCGCCAAGAACGCATACATCAAGGAGAAGATGCTGCTGGATGGCGTCCGCACTCGCGCCCAGACGCAGACGATGGAACTCGCCATGCCACGCATTGCGGTGAGCATCCGCCAGGTGGCCGAGCCGCCCAGCTATGCCGCGCGCCCACGGGTCGGCCTGAACCTCGCGCTTGGTGCGCTCGTCGGGCTCGTCGTCGGGCTCGGCCTGGCATTTTTCATCGAGTATCTCGACACCAGCGTGAAAACGATGGAGGACGTCGAGAGCCTCCTCGGCGTGCCGGTCCTTGCGATCATCCCGAAAAATATCAAGCTCCTCCACAAGGAGCCGGGCGATACACCCGATGCGGAAGCGTACCGAATCCTGCGAACGAATATCGAATTCAATCGCAAGAACCCCGAAGCCAACGCGATCTCGGTTGTCAGCGGCGGGCCGGGTGAAGGCAAATCGACGACCCTGGCGAATCTCGCTTTCACCTCTGCGCAGGGCGGATATACGACCCTCATCGTCGACGCCGATTTGCGCCGTCCGGTACAGCACGACCTGTTCGACCTCACCAACAAGGTCGGTCTGACGAATTATCTCACCACGGACATGCGGCTCGAAGATGTAATCGTCCCGACCACGGTCGAGAATCTCTCGCTTCTTCCCAGTGGCATTCTGCCCTCCGACGCGGTCGGTATTTTGAACTCGCAGCGCATGTCGGACATGATCGCTGAGCTCAAGACGCGCTATGACATCGTGTTCTTCGATTCCCCGCCGATGCTCGGCGTGAGCGACGCGTCTGTCCTCGCCAGCGAAGTCGACCAGACGATCATCGTCGTCCAACATCGCCGCTTTCCGCGGGCGATGCTGACACGCGTCAAGCAGGCGATTCTGGGTGTGGGCGGGAACGTGCTGGGCGTCGTTTTGAACAACGTCGACCTGAAGCACGATCAGAACTACTACTACTACACCAACTACTACGGTTATTATCAGCCGCGCGACGTCGAGGCGCGCCGCGAATCCCGCAAGGCGACCGCCGCCACGGGCTCAAATGGGTATTCTGATTCGGAGGAGTATTGATCATGCGCCGCATTGCCGCTTTCCTGGCCGTCTTATTTGCTTTCACTCTGTCGGCCCACGCCCAGGCAACTTTGCGCGTCGGTGACCCGGTGGAGTTGAAAATCTCGGGCGTGCCCGCCGAGGAGCAGGCGCAGGTGAACAATATGTACACCGTGGATGCGAGCGGTTCGGTGAACCTGCCGTATATAAACAAGGTGCGGGCGGAGGGTCTTACCCCCGCGCAACTCGCCGCCTCCATCGAGGGCTCGTACCGCAGCGGAAAAATCTACACGAACCCTACGATCACCATCCTGATGCAGCCGACGGCGCGGTTCGTGAACGTCGGCGGCGCAGTCCGCTCGCCATCCCGGGTTCCATTCACGGAAGACATGACCTTGCTCACCGCCATCAACGCCGCCGGCGGATTCAACGATTTTGCTGATCAACGGAAGGTCCGCGTCCTGCGCGGTCGCGATGTGAAGGTCTTCGACGTGCGTGAGTCGCGCCGCGATCCCTCCCGGGACATCAAACTCCAACCGGGTGACCGGGTCGAAGTTCCGCAGAGCTTCTTCTAAAGGCTGTCCGCGGCGCCGAATGCGCCAGTTGCTGCGCCGCCGGGCATGCTGCCGCGTGTTCGAGTTGCGCGGACGTCATCGATCGGTCACGACGATCGCACGATGCCGCCAGGCGTAGCGTAGCCCGGAGTAGAGCGTCAGTGCGACGGTGATCCACACCAGCGCTCCTCCGCCCTGATCCCACGCGCGAGTCCACCAGTCGCTCTCGCCATCCGCGTAGCGCAGTTCCCGCACTGCGAGCAGTACGAGGAAGAAGATTACCGTCACGATCTGCCAGGACGTCTTGTGTTTTCCGAGCTTCTCTGCCGGCAGCACCTGCCCCTGTGTACTCGCCATTAACCGCAACCCGGTAATCAGAAAATCGCGGGCGACGACGATCGTGGCAGCCCAGGCCGGAATCGCTTTCAGCGGCACGAGCGAGATGAACGCCGCCGCCATCATGATTTTGTCGACCAGCGGATCCATCAGCTTGCCGAAGTTCGTTACATACTGGTAACGACGCGCGATCTCGCCATCGAAAAAGTCGGTCACGCCCGCGAGCACGAAGAGGACAAGGGCCGCGGTGTAACCGAAGCGCCACTCGGAATTCAGGGCCAGCACGAACAGGATGGTCAGCCCGAGTCGACTGACGGTGAGGCGGTTCGCCCAATTCATGCCGGCGAAGTGCGCGACGTCGACAATTGGTCACGACCGCGAAAGTCAGGCGCAGGCTGGGTAAAACGCGGATGCTTCCAGATCGGCACGCGCTTCTTCAGTTCGTCGACAATCCATTCGCCGGCCGCAAACGCCGCCGCGCGGTGCCGGCTCCCGACGCGCACAAGCAGCGATGCTTCGCCTACCGGCACGAAGGCCGTCCGGTGCCAAATCTGGACGGTCGCGCGGAACCGTTCCGCCGCCTCGGCTGCGAGCCGCCGTAGCTGGTGCTCAGCCATTGCGCCGTGCGATTCGTAGCGAATCCCGCTAATCTCAGTGCCGTCCTCGTCGCTCCGCACGATTCCCCAGAAATCGATTATTGCTCCCGTCTCCTGCAACCCGCACCATTCGGGCGCGACCAGCGGTTTTTCGGTCAGGAAAACTTCGCAGACGAGGTGTGCCATGCGTGGTAAATACGAGAAAGTTCGGCTGTTGGCCGAGAACACAGGAGATACGCAAAATGAGCGCGAAGCAATGTGATATTGGCCTTATCGGCCTCGCCGTGATGGGCGAAAACCTCGTGCTCAACATGGAGTCGAAGGGCTTCTCCGTCGCCGTCTTCAACCGCACCACCGAGGTCACAGAGAAGTTCGCCGGCGGCAAAGCCAAGGGGAAGAACATTCTGCCGACGCGCACGATCGAGGAATTCGTCGGGGCCCTCGCGCGCCCGCGGAAGGCGATGATCATGGTCAAGGCGGGCGGCGCCGGTTGACGCCGTCATCGCCCAGCTCGTCCCGCTGCTTGAGCCAGGCGACGTCATCATCGATGGCGGCAACTCACTCTTCACCGACACCCAACGGCGCGACCCAGGAGCTCGAAGCGCGCGGCCTGCACTTCGTGGGCTGCGGCGTCTCCGGCGGCGAAGAGGGCGCGCTGAAAGGTCCCTCGCTGATGCCGGGGGGCTCGCGTGACTCCTGGGAGATCATCGCGCCGATCTTCCGCAAGATTGCCGCGCAGGTGGATGGCGAGCCGTGCTGCCGCTACATGGGACCGGATGGCGCCGGGCATTATGTAAAGATGGTGCACAACGGCATCGAGTACGGCGACATGCAGTTGATCTGCGAAGCCTACGCGATCCTCAAGGACGTTCTCGGCCTCGAGGCAGCCGAACTGGCCGACATCTTTGCGGAGTGGAATCGCGGCGATCTCGACAGCTATCTGATCGACATCACGGCGCAGATTTTTCGGAAGCGCGATCCCGACACCGGCAAGGCCGCTCGTCGACGTCATCCTCGACAAGGCCGGCCAAAAAGGCACCGGCATCTGGACGCTGCAATCCGCGATCAAGCAGGCGGTCGTCATTTCCACGATCAACGCCGCCGTGGAAGCGCGCGTGATTTCCTCGCGCAAAGAGGAGCGCGTAAACGCTCGCAAAGATCTTGCCGCACCCGCAGGTCAGCGAAGTTCGAAGGCGACCGAGCAGAGCTCATCGAAGCGGTCCGCCAGGCGCTCTATGCCTCGAAGATCGTTTCCTATGCCCAGGGCATGGAGCTGCTCGGTGCGGCCAGCACGAGTCTACAAGTGGAAGCTGAATTTCGGCGACATCGCCACCATCTGGCGCGGCGGCTGCATCATTCGCGCGGTCTTCCTGAATCGCATCGGCGAGGCTTACGAACGCGACCCCGGCTTGCACAATCTGCTCCTCGATCCGTACTTCACCGACATCATCGAGCGCACCCAGCAGAACTGGCGCATTGCCGTCGCGACCGCGGTGCAAGCATGGCGTGGCGGTGCCGGCGTTCAGCGCCTCGCTCGCCTACTTCGACAGCTATCGGCAGGCGCGTTTGCCCTCGAACTTGCTGCAGGCGCAACGCGATTTCTTTGGTGCGCACACTTATGAGCGCATCGATAAGCCGGGCGTTTTTCACACCGAATGGATGGAATCCGGCGATGAACTCGGCCGAAAAACCTGCCGCAACCGAAGCCGACCTCAGAGAAGGCGGCGAATAGCGCCATGCCCACCTACGTTTACGAAACCACCAGCACCGACAAGCCGGTGCGCCGGTTCGAAGTCATGCAAAGCATGAAGGACGAGCCGCTGCGCACCGATCCCGAGACGGGCGAGCCCGTGCGGCGCGTCATCAGCGGCGGCCTGGGCGTGCTCGTCCCCGGCAGTTCGACCGGACCATCGGTCGGCTCCTGCGGCTCGCACTGCGGCTGCCATTCAGGTCTGCGGCTCGCTTTAGTGAAAATCGTGCGACTCGCTGCCCACGAGTTGTGCGTGCGCGAGCGGCGTGATGCGCTCGCGCTTTCACCAGCACGACATTATCCGAGTTTTGCACCTGGCCCTTCGATCATCAGAAACGGCTCTTCGGTAATCACCAACCGCACTCCTCGAATAAATCCGGCGTGACGATCGCATTCGAAACGCCCGTCTCATCCTCCAGGCTGATGAAGACAAATCCTTTCGCCGTGCCCGGTCGTTGACGGCAGATCACATTGCCGGCGATCTGCACGTCGCGCCATGGCGCGCTTGCGCGAGATCGGTCGCCCGCCAGACATTCGGGAGTTCCGGCCGCAAGCAGCTTCATCGGATGCGGGCCCGTCGTCAGGTTCATCGTTTCGTAATCGGCCTGCACTCGCTCCGGCAGCGTCATCGGGGCCAGCGGCGATTCATTGCAGCCGGGGTCGATGACCCCGCCTGCAACGCGCGCAAATAGGGGCTCGGGCGGTTCCTCTTCCACGCGCCACATCGCCTCGCGCCGGTGCTCCGCCAGCGCATTCAAGGCTCCGAGTTCGGCAAATGTCCGCAGCTCCTCTTTCGTC
Source organism: uncultured Verrucomicrobiae bacterium (assembly GCA_963844275.1). Classification (GTDB taxonomy): domain Bacteria; phylum Verrucomicrobiota; class Verrucomicrobiia; order Chthoniobacterales; family UBA10450; genus JACCTI01. The sequence continues at coordinate 553,555 of CAWJNS010000010.1, read as the reverse complement.
AATGGCACCCGCTGCTTGAAATCATCCACGCGAAACAAAAGGCGCGGTCATTGCGCTGCTTCACCAGCTCGTCCGCGTGCTCACGCCGCAGGCCATTCACCACACAAAACCCGAGCCGGATGGTGTCGTCTGACACGACAACGCAGCGCCATTCCGATTGCAGCACGCAGACCGGCTGCACCCTCAGTCCATGCCGGTGCGCATCCTTCACGATCGTCGCCGGCGAATAAAAACCCATCGGCTGATTGTTCAGCAGGCTGGCGTAAAACTCCGGCCGCGCGGTGCACCTTCAGGTAAGCGCTGCCGTAGGCGAGAATCGCGAAACTGATCGCGTGCGACTCCGGGAAATCCGTAGAGCGCGAACGAGCGTGATCGACTGCAGGATCTTCTCGATCGCTTCCGGTGCGACGCCGTTTTTCTCCATCGCGGCGCGCAGTTTCACGCTCACCTTGTTCATCCGCTCCTGCGAACGATGAAAGCTGAGCGCGCGGCGCAGCTCCTCCGCTTCGTCGCCGGAGAAATTGGCCATGATCATCGCGATCTTGAGCATCTGCTCCTGGAAGAGCGGCACGCCGAGGGTGCGCTCGAGAATCGGCTCGCAGCCGCTCATCGAAATAGGTGACCGGTTCGCGTGCCGGCGCGCCGGTTCAGATAGGGATGCACCATGTCGCCCTGGATCGGCCCCGGCCGGATGATCGCCACCTCGATCACGACATCGTAAAAACATTTCGGCTTCATCCGCGGCAGCGTCGCCATCTGCGCGCGGCTCTCGATCTGGAAAACGCCGATCGTGTCCGCCTTGCTACATCATTTCGTAGGTCGCGGCGTCGTCCTTCGGAATGTGCGCGAGATCGAGCGGACGTCCGCGTTCGCGACAAAGCTCAAACGTATCCTGCATGACCGACATCATGCCGAGGCCGAGCAAGTCCACCTTCACGATGCCGAGATCTTCGCAATCGTCCTTGTCCCATTGCGCGACGACGCGGCCGGGCATGGAGGCGTTCTCCAGCGGCACGAAGGAGCTGAGTTTGTCCTGGCAAATGATCATGCCGCCGGAGTGCTGCCCGAGATGGCGCGGCAAACCGTAGATCGCGCTGGTAGAGCGAGATGAACGCCGGCATGCGCGGATGCGCTTTCGGCAGGCCCGCCTGCTCGATTTGCGCCGCCAGATCGAGCGTGTGCGGGAAATCGCCGCTCGCGAAAAGATGGGAGAAACGGTCGAGAACGCTCGGGCGAAAAATTGAGCGCCTTGCCGATCTCGCGCGCCGCGCTCTTGCCGCGATAGGTGATGACGTTCGCCGTCATCGCCGCGCCGTGTTTGCCGTAGCGGCGGTAGATTTCCTGGATCACGCTTTCGCGCCGATCGCCGCTCGGCAGATCGAGATCGATGTCCGGCCAGCCTTTGCGGCTTTCGCTCAGGAAACGCTCGAAGACGAGATGATTGCTCACCGGATCGACCGGCGTGATCCCGAGGCAAAAACAGACCGCGCTGTTCGCCGCGCTGCCGCGGCCCTGCACCATGATATTGTGCTCGCGGCAGAAATTGACGATGTCCCAGACGATCAGGAAATAGCCGGAAAACCCGAGCTTGGTGATGAGCGCGAGCTCTTCCTCCAGCTGTCGCCGTCACCGCCGAGCTGATCGCGGCGTAGCGCTGCTGCGCGCCGAAGAGCGTGATCGTGCGCAGGAACGAATTCATGTCGTGGCCGTCCGGCACCGGAAAATCGGGAAATGCGTAGCCGATATTCTCGAGAGAGAACGTCGAGGCGATCCGCCAGGCGCTCGGTGTTCGTGATCGCCTCCGGCAGATCGCGGAAGAGCGCGCGCATTTCGCGCATCGCTCTTCAGATGACGCTCGGCGTTTTGCGTGAGCAATTTGCCCGCGGCATCGAGATGGGTGTGCTCGCGGATGCAGGTGAAGACGTCGAGCACCTCGCGTCCGCGCGGACGTGGCGTATTGCACGCCATTGGTCGCGAGGAGCGGCAGATTGAAGTGCCCGGGCGAGATCGCATGAGCTGCTCGTTGCGGCGCTCTTCCCCGCGGATGAAGTGGCGCTGCAGTTCGATGTAGACGTTGCCGCTCCCAAACGCTTCGATCAATCGCTGCGCGTATTCCGCGGGATTCCGGGGAGCGCAGGCTGCCAGCCTGTGCCCTCCGGCAGCCCGCCGGACGGTCGGATGGCGGCCGCGCTTACTCCGCCCAGAGGTTTGCGGCAGGCGGCCGCAAACTGCAGGCTGGCAGCCTGCGCTTCCCAGCACTACGAGGCCACGCGCAAATTCCGGTAGCTCGCTCCACCGAATGGCGCAGCTCCCTTTTTCGCTGCGCAGATGCGCCTGCGTGAGGAGCTCACAGATGTTCCGGTAGCCCTCTTTGCTCTCCACCAGCACCGGCAGGACGCTGCCGTCTTCCATCATCAGCTCACAACCGACAATCGGCCGCACGCCCATGTTCGCGCGCGGCGACCGAGAATCTTTGCGAGCCATAAACGCCGTTGCGATCGAGCAACGCCACCGCCGGCATCTGCAGCTCGGCCGCGACTTCGGCTATCTGCTCCGGGAAACGAGCCGCCGCGGAGGAAACTAAACGCACTGCAGGCATGCAATTCGACGTAAGGCATGCACGCGCGCTTCAGTCCTAATCGTAAATTCCGTCGAGCTCCCACGCTTTGCGTCGTGCTCATGGCAACGGCAGACCGCGCCATTCGCCAGCTGCACATCCCACTCGGCGCGGGCCCACGAGGCATTCCGTCCCACCAGTTGCCCGACGAACCTGTAAGGCCCATCGTGCTCCGACCACTTCGCCCTCCGCCTCCCGGCTGCGCAGGTGCGCCGGCTGCGTCTGCCTGCGAGGAGAACAGAGGCCGACGGCGCGGGACGAAAACGCCGCAAGCGCGGCTTTGGCTGGGCGACCGGCTGCTGACCATCGTCTCCGGCAGTTGCCACGAGAACGGCTCCATCCGAAAAGCATCTGGCCGATGGGTTTCCTGCAACACGGGCGTGCCGACCCGCTCCGCGCCCAACAAACCAGTCAACCGCGCGAGCGTTTCCGAGAGCTGCATCGGATCGCGCAAGGCCGTTTCAAACAAACCAAATTGCTGCGAGGCGGCCTGCGTCGGTCGGCTTCGAGCGCCACGGCGATGATCGGCGCGTCGGATGTGAAATTCTCCAGGTGCGTGTGCAGCATCCGGAAGAGCACTTCCACGTTGTTGCACGGCTCGGGAATTTTGAAGACGTGCTCGTAGCGGCTTTGTCGCTGAATGTGATCCGCAGCCGCAGCTCTTTCGCGACCAGATAGAGCGCGCCGAGTCGCACCGAGAGCTGCTGCAAAAAACGCCGCAGCATGAAAAGCAGCGGCTCGATCGTTTCAATCTCGTTCTCAAACTCGAACGCCTCCGCAAACGATTCCGGCGGCGGCACCAGCTTGAGCAGCCGCGTCGCCGTGCCGCTCGCGCGTTCCCACATCCGGACCGCGGCCGGCCCAAGCCGCGCGCTCACCTCCTGCTTCTCGAGCGCGGCAAATTGCCCGAGCGTGTGGATCCCCCATTTGTGGAGAATGGCGATAATGCGGCGAATTTCGGCAGCGCACTCCTCGGCCCGTTTTGCATTCACCGCCGGCGAAGCAGCCGGGCGGCTCGAGCGTCGGGGCCGCGAACTCATTGTCGCCGCGGGAGCAATCGCGCCTTCATCTCATCCGAAAGCGAGGAGTTGGTGAGCCACGCGACCGCGCGGTTTGCGTCCGTTTTCATCCACGCCGCAGCGATCGATTCGATCTGGCTGTTGCGCATGCTTTCGTTCGCAATCGTTTCCGCCCATTGCGCCGCCGCGGCGGGATCGGTGGCAACCACTCGCCGGGTATAAGCCGTGACCGCAACGTCCCGGGAGGCACCGGGCGGCAAAGTCCCGAGCCATGCGCCGACCGCATAGGCATCGTTTTGCGACCAGCGATTGATCAGGCTTTCGACGGCTCGCTCGCGCGCTCGTACCTTCGGCAAAGGAACCCACCCACTGGCTGGCCGCTTGCGGATCGTCTCCAGCCCATTGCCAGACTACCGTTGCGGTGGCGTTGGTTTGCGCTTCCCCGGGCGACATCTGCGTCACCAGACGCGCCGCCTGCCGCGGATCGGATTCCGCCACCACGGCGACGATACCGGGCAGCACGGCTTCGCGCACACCTTTCTCGGTCAGATTGCCCGCCCATTGCAGCGCCGCCTGCGGGTCGTTCCGCGCCCATTGCCGCGAAACGTTTTCGAGCATCGTTTTGCGTCCTTCGCCTTCACTGCTGCGCAAGGCGTATTCCGCCGCGGCCTGCGGATCCGCGTCACTCCATTGCGAGATTATGTTCGTCATCGCGTTCTGGCGCGCGGTGCCGGCCGGGAGCTTTTGCGCCCATGCGACCGCGCTTTGAATGTCGCTGTTGGCTAATTGCATCGCGACCGCGCTCGTGGCTTCCTCTTGCAGTTTGCCCGCCGGCAAGCTGCCAACGTAATCCGCCGCGGCCGTCGGATCTGATTGCACCCAACTCGTGAGGGCAAATCGGACGGCGTTGCGTTGCGCGTCGCCGGCAGGTAATTGCTCCGCCCACGCCAGCGCCGCGTGGGCATCCGTCAGCGCCCATTGGCGCGCCACGTTGCCGATGGACGCATCGCGCACCGGACCGGTCGGTAATTCCAGGATCAGGGCGGCCGCGCGCTGCGGATCCTTGTTCGCCCAGCTGGAGAGGATGTTTTGCAAAGTATTGTTGCGGCTTTGGCCCGGCGGCAGCGTGTTGGCCCACGCAAAGGCCGCTTCCGGATCCTGGTTGGCCCAGTTCGAGCCGATCACCTGAATGGCAGCGTCGCGGTTTTGGCCAGTCGGCAATTGACTGGCGCGGTCCGCCGCGGCCAGGGGATCCGATGCGGTCCATTTGCTGAAAATCGGCCAGTAAAGGCTCTGCCGGTAACGGCCCGGCGGCAGCGTCTCGAGAAACGTGAGCGCGGCCTGCGGATTTTTTTCCGCGAGCGCGGAGACGATCGTCTGCATCGCCTGCTCGCGCGGCGGGCCGGGTGGCAGTTGCTGCGCCCACGCCGTCGCCGCGGGCGCGTCGCGTTCCGCCCAACCGGCGACCGCGCTGGTGATGGCCCAGTTGCGCGACGTGCCGGGAGGGATGTTCTGCGCGTAAGCAACCGCGGCTTGGGGATCAAATTCCGCCCAGCGACCGATCACGAGCGAGAGGAGCATGCTTTTCTCCTGCGCCTTCTGGAGCGTCTCAGCGAACGCGAGCACCTCGTTCACATTTTGGGCATCGATCGAATCGGCGAGTTTGCTGAATGTGGCGTAGGTGCGGCGGGTGCCGGGCTGCGCCAGAGCAGCTTTGATTTTTGTAATGAGATCGCCGCTCTCGGATGCCGCTTCCGCCTCGGTTTCATTCGCTGGAGCGTGCGATCCGCGACGTCGCAGCCACGCTCGGTCCATCGATCGCGGCGAGGGCTGGAGTCGTCACGACAGTTTGGGCCGCCGCCGGCCCGGTCGGCGGCGTCGGGGAGGATGTGTAATGGCCAATCGCGATGCCAACGAGCAGCGATGAAATCGCGATGCTGACCGGGACAATGAGCTGCTTCACGGAATTCATTTTAGGCGGTGGTGTTGTATGTTCAAGTGATCGTATTCTTATTTTAGGATAAAAACGCCGGCTGCCGCCCCTTAAATGATCTTCACCGGGCAGACCGGCAGCGCCCGCAAAAACGCGCGGCCATATGCTTTCGTGACGATCCGGTTATCCAGCATCACCACGATTCCTCTGTCGCTTTTCGTCCGGATCAAACGCCCGACTCCCTGGCGCAACTTCAGGATCGCTTCCGGCAGCGAATACTCGCTGAAGGCATCGCCGCCGCGCTCCTGCACCAGTTCCAGCTTGGCCTCGATCAACGGATGATCCGGCACCGCAAACGGCAACCGCGTGATGATCACATTCGAGAGCGCATCGCCCGGCACATCGACGCCCATCCAGAAACTGTCGGTGCCGAAAAGCACGCTCCGTTCGGTGTTCTTGAACTGCTCGAGCAGCTTCCCGCGCGGCGCCCCCTGCCCCTGCACAAGCAGGTTCATTTTATTCGCGGCAAAGAACGGCTCCATCTCGGCCGCGAGCTGTTGCATTCCGCGGTAGCTCGTGAAAAGCACAAAGGCGCGGCCATTTGTCTCCGCCACGAAATGCGCCACCCATTTCGCGAGCGCCTCAGTTGTAGCCCGCGTCACGCGGGTCGGGCATTTTCTGCACGACGAACAGCTTCATCTGCTTCTGGAAATCGAAGGGACTGCCGAGCTGCAACGGCTCCGCGTCGAGCGCACCCACGCGGCGCCGGAAATACGCGAGATCGGGCTGGCCGACGGCGAGCGTGGCGCTCGTCATGACGCAGCAGCAATCCTCGCGGAAGATCATGCGCCGCAGCACGGGGGCGATGTCGATCGGCGCCGCATTGCAACGCCAGGAACTGCGCGGTTTTCCCCGTCCGCTCGATCCAATACACATGCCCCTCCGCGCTTTGCTCGAGAAACGTGACGATGCCGACGCGCGCCTCTCGAATCCGACGCCCGAGTTCCTGCAGCTCCGCCTTCAGGAATTCGTCTTCGGTGCGCTTCACCACCTCCAGGATGCGCACCTGCAGTGCGGCGAGCTGCGCGCTGATCGTGTCCGGCGCGAAGTCGGGCCGGCGAATTCGCACTTCGCGACCCTTCCGAAAATCGGCGCGCGCCCCGAGCGACTCGAAGAACTTATCCACCTCCTCGATCAAGCGAAGCGGCGAGGGTCACGCCCGCCGCATCGCGCGTCACGGTGAACAAGCCCTTCCGCGTGCGTGCGTTGTAGAGTCGCTGAATGGTCGCGCGCAGGCCATATTGCGAAATGCTGATGCCGATCTGCCGCGAAGCGACCTGCTCCACGGTGTGCGCTTCATCGAAAATGATGAAGTCGTTCGGGAAGAGATAACCGCTCTCGCGCTCCGCCTGTTCGTCGGGGCTGCCGAGGAGCATGAAGAGCAGGGTGTGATTAATGACGATCACGTCGGCGGCGAGGAGGCGCTTCCGCGCCTGCTGGAAGAAACAGTGCGCCGCTTTGGCCGCACGTTTTGGCGGTGCAGATGTGCGCCTCGCTGCAAACCTGCGTCCAGACTTTCGAGTCCGGCTCAATTGGCAGATCGCTTAGCGAACCGTCCGTCGTGCGGCCGGCCCACTCCGCGATCCGCCCCAGCTCCTCGTGTTCGGCGGTCGTGAACAACTCTCCCGCCTGCTGCAACGCGCGCTCCAGCCGGCGGGGGCAGAGGTAATTCTGCCGGCCTTTCATCAGTGCCGCCTCAAACTCGACCGGCAGCACCTTCTTCAGGATCGGGATGTCTTTGTAGAGCAGCTGCTCCTGCAGATTGATCGTGTGCGTGGAGATGACGGCTTTCTTCTTCTCCGCCAGCGCATAGAGAATCGCTGGCACCAGGTAGGCGATCGACTTCCCCACGCCGGTCCCCGCCTCCACGACGAGGTGCGTCTCTTCCTCGAGCACGCGTGCGATCGCTACCGCCATAGCCTGCTGCTCGGCGCGATACTCGAAATTCTTCGCCTGGGCGAGCAGACCATTCTCGGAGAAAATCGCCCGTACTTCCTCGACGAACTCGCTCCCGAGGGTTTCTTTCAGCGCGATCATGAAATTGGCCAACCAACTCAGCGTGCCTTTGTGCAATGGCTGCGCCGCGCGAATGTTGTGGAAGAGCTCTAGAGCGCAAAATTCGTAAACCTGATTACCCGGTGAGATTGCTCGATCGCTACGTTCTGCAAAATTTCCTCCGCATTTACTTGTACTGCATCGCTGCGTTCATTTCGATCTGGCTCATCTTCGATATCAGCGAAAACATCTCCACCTTCCTCGATGAGCGTGTCTCGCTCCTGATCGTGGTGGAATATTATCTCACGCAGGTGCCCCAAATTCTTGTGATTCTTCTGCCGGTCTCGCTCCTGCTCGCGCTCCTCTTCTGCCTCGGCCGCATGTCCCGAACGAATGAGATCGTCTCGATGCTGACGGCCGGTGTCAGCGTTCCGCGACTGCTGACGCCCCTCTTCGCGATGGGACTGCTCACCACCGCGTTTGCCGGAGCGCTCAATTACTCCCTCGCCCCGCACGCCGAGCAAACCCACAAGACTTATTTCGATTCGATGCGCGCCAACGCCCGCGAGCCGGGACTGACGGCGCAGATTTTCCGCAATCGCACCGAGGATCGCACCTGGTTCATTCAGCGGTTTCGGCCGGACGAGAACGAATTCACCACCGTGCAGGTCGCTGCAGCAGGATGCGAATTCGAAACATCGTGAAGAACTATCTCGCGACCTCGGCAGTCTATCATGCCGAGACGAAGGCGTGGGAACTCCGGGGCGTAAAAGTGGTGAGCTACGATCCGACGCGGCAACATCAGCGGGGAAGAGAACGCGGAGCAGCTCACCATCACCGACTGGAGCGAGACGCCCTTCCGGCTCAGCAGCACGAACATGCGGGCGGAATATATGAGCGTGTCCGAACTGCGCGATTACCTGCGGGCCAACGCCGATTTTCCAGGCACCCTCCTCGCGCCTTCGCAACGCATCTGCAGTACCGCGTCGCGCTGGCGTGGACCTGCCTCGTCGTGGTGCTGATCGCCGCGCCCCTCGGGATCGGCTTCTCGCGCGGCGGGATTCTGTCGAGCGTCGCCGCCGCGATCGCTCTGGTATTTGCGATGAACTTCCTCACCCACCTCTTTCTTGCCCTCGGGGAAGGCGATCGCATCGCCCCCTGGGCCGCGGCCTGGACGCCCAATATCCTGTTCGCATCCGTCGGCTTGGTGCTGTTGGTTCTTCGCTCGACAAACCGCGACCTCCGCAGCCTGAACCCCTGGGCTGGGGCGCGCCGCATCTCTGCCCCATGAACCCACTCGCCAACGACTGGCCGATCAAACACCGCGCCGATGCGTGCGCGGTGACACACCGGGCGTTTGGCGAGGGCGAGCAGTTTTACACTCTCCTGTTTCGCGAAGGGACCGGCTTTCGACGGGAGGATCTGAGTGAAGAAGCGTGGACCGCACGAAACGAGAACATCCGGCCATTTTCGTTTTGGAAAACCCGCTACGAAGCACCGCCGCCAGAGCCGCCGGAGCCGCTCGCCTAAGGAGAGCGCGGAGGAACTGCTCCGCCGTTTGCTGGCAGAGAATCGGCAGCCGAACGCCTGCTACGTGCTCGCCGCGATGCTGGAGCGCAAACGCATCCTCAAACCGATCAAGACGGAGCCAGAGGATGACCGCGGCGTGCTCGTGTATGAACACGCGAAGACGGGCGACGTCTTCATCGTGCCCGACGTGCAGTTGCGGCTCGACGAATTGGAGAGCGTGCAAGCAGAAGTCTCCGCGCTGCTGAAATCGACCGAGGCCAGCGGCTGATGCCCGCGTGCTCGCCATCGCTCCCATGGTTCGCGGAGGGGAGATTTCCGCTCTATCTCGCGCCCATGGCGGGCGTCTCCGACAAGATTTTTCGGCAACTCTGCAAAGAGCGTGGCGCGGATGTCCTCGTGACCGAATTCGTCTCCGCGGAAGGCGTTTTCCGCCGTAACGAACGCACGCGCGAATATCTCGATTTCGACGAATGCGAGCGCCCGCTCGGAGTGCAGCTCTTCGGCGGGCACGCGGAACACATGGCGGAAGCGGGGCGCAACGTGATCGATTGGGTGCGGCCGGACTTCATCGACCTGAATTTTGGTTGCCCCGTCAACAAGGTCGTCGCGAAGAATGGTGGCTCCGCCTTGCTGAAGGATTGTCCGGCCCTGGCGGCTGTCGCCGGCGCGGTCGTGAAGGCCGTCGCGCCTCTGCCGGTGACCGCGAAGATCCGGATCGGCTGGTGTGAAAACTCCATCAACGCTCCCGATGTCGCGCGCATCCTGGAGGACCTCGGCATCGCCGCGATCGCGGTGCATGGTCGCACCCGCTCGCAAGGCTATTCCGGCGCGGCGGATTGGGAGGTGATCGGCGAAGTCGCTGCGGCGGTGAATGTGCCGGTGATCGGCAACGGCGACATCACCTGTGCGGCGGATGTGGCAAAACGGCGGGCCGAAACGGGCATCGCCGGCGTAATGATTGGTCGTGCCGCCATGAGCACGCCTTGGATTTTCGAGCAGATCAAACACGAGCTCGCGACCGGGGAATTGCTGCCGCCGCCGGATTTGAGCCAGCGCTGGGCCTTGATCCAGCGACACTGCGAACTCGCCGTGGCAGAATGGCAGCATGAGAATAATGCCATGCGCTCGATGCGTTCTCGACTGATGGCCTATTCGAAGGGTTTTCCCGGCAGCAAAGCATTGCGCGAGAAATTCCAGCACGTCGCCTCATTAGCCGACATCGCACGAATCGCGGACGAGCATCTGGAATCCGAGGAGCGCGCCGCCGTGTTGCTCTAGCATGGGCGGACCCGTAAGTTCCGCTGTGTCCACACCCACGACAGCGCCGTCAATTACAAGGTCGGCAACGAGCGGCTGGTCAAGGTGACCGAAAACGCCGCGCGCAAACTGCTGGGCCTCTTGCAAAAGCAGGGCCGGCCGGAAGGCGCGCTACGGGTTGCGGTCATCGGCGGTGGCTGCTCCGGGTTGCAATACAAGATGGACCTCGTGGATGGCCCTGCGAACCGCGATATCATGGTGCAGTCGTCGGATGTGCGCGTGGTCGTTGATCCGAAGAGCGCTCTTTTCGTCAGCGGTTCCGTCCTCGATTACAGCGACGACCTGCAGAAGGGCGGCTTCAAAGTCACCAATCCGAACGCGGTCGCGCACTGTTCCTGCGGCGAGAGTTTCGCTGCATGACGGATTATTTCGCGTTGCTCAATCAACCGCGCCGCCCGTGGCTCGACCCTGATCAGCTGAAGCAGGCGTTTCACGAGCGGACGCTGCAGGCGCATCCGGACGCGCACGCGTCCAGCGCCTCCGCGGAGGCGGATTTCGCGCTCATCAACGAAGCGTATCAAACGCTGCTGGATCCGAAGCGGCGGCTGCAGCATTTGCTTTCCCTCGCCGGGAATGCCCCAGCGCGGTTCGACACGGTGCCGGAAGAACTCGCGCAGCTTTTCCCTGCGCTGATGGACGTGACACAGCAGGCGCGACAAGCCACGCAGACGGCGGCCACCGCGACCAGCGCCCTCAGCCGGTCGCTCCTGACCGCAGAGCGGCTCCAGACGCAGCGCCGTGTTGATGAACTGCTGCGGAGGTTACAAGAGCTGCAAGCTGCAGCGGACACCGAGCTACAGAGTGTGAACGTCGATGCAACGGCTGACCTGCATCGCCTCTACGTGCGCTACTCATACCTGCAGCGTTGGGCCGCGCAGCTCGCAGAACACCGCGCCGCGCTCGCGTTGTAGCCCCGTCTCCCGACACGGCGGAGGGTGAGCCCCACATACCAGTGTGTTCATTTGAACTTGCGTCCACCGTAGAAATTGCCCAGACTGCATCGTGCTCACGGACCGGGAGAGCGACGTCCTCGCATTCATCCAAAGCGAGCAGCGCGAGAAGGGCATCACCCCCAGCACGCGCGAAATGCAAAAGCATTTCGGCTTCGCCAGCCAGACGTCCGTCATGCAATACCTCGACGCGCTGGAGCGGAAGGGATTTCTCGGCCGCCACGCGCGCAAGGCCCGCGCGCTCATCACGCCGATGCAAAAGGTGCGCATCACAGATGTGCCGATCTACGGCCAGATCCCCGCCGGCATGGCCACGCTGACAGAACAGGTGGTCGAGGGCCATGTTTCACTCGACCGCCACAGCCTGAACGCCTCGAAGAACGGCCGGACGTTTGCCCTGCGGGTGCGCGGGGATTCGATGATCGACGCACACATCGTCGATGGCGACATCGTGATTCTGGAAGATCGGAAAGAGGTGCAGAGCGGCGACATCGTGGCGGCCTTAATCGACGGCGAGACGACCCTGAAGCGGTATTTGGTGGATCATGGCCGGCCGTATCTGAAAGCCGAGAATCCGCTCTTTCCCGATCTGCGACCGGCGCGGGAACTGAGGATCCAGGGGGTGATGGTGTCGCTCGTCCGACGGCAACCGAGCGCGGCGCCGCCGCGAAAACGCAGTTAGGCGTTCACTTGAACATACACACGGGTGCTGTCATGCTTCGAACATGGGCGCCCGCAGCCAGATTCTCGACCTGCGCAATCTGCTGGCGGAACGTTTCCCGCAGACGCGACCTGCACCCACCACGCGCCTCGCCACCGGTCTGGCGACGCTCGATACGATGTGCGGGGGCGGTTTGCCCAAAGGCGCCATCACCGAACTGACGAGCCCGCAGCTCAGCGCCGGGTCGGCCTTGATGATTCACCAGCTGCTCGGCGTGGCACAGCGGGAACACTCATTTCTTGCTCTCGTTGATGGTCGCGATTCTTTCGATCCCGCCACGGCCGGTGCCGACTGTTTGCGGCACCTTCTGTGGGTCCGCTGCACAAAAAGCCTCGCGGCCGTAAAAGCCGCCGATCTGTTGCTGCGCGATGGGAATTTTCCGATTGTCATCCTCGACCTCGCGCTGAACGCGGACGACGAGCTGCGCAAAATTCCGCAGACCAGCTGGTATCGATTGCAGCGGCTGGTGGAGCCGCTCCCTACGGCGTTCCTAGTGCTGACGCGCCGCAGCCTCATCAGCAGCGCGCAGCTCAAGCTCGGACTCGAGAATCACTGGATGCTGCGCGATTTGCAGCGGGAGGACTGCCGGGCGGGTCTGCAATTTCAGCTCCAACGAGTGCATGGAGAGCGGCTCGAAACAACGGGAGCCGCCTGATGTTTGCCACGATTTATCTGCCGAATTTTTATCTCCAGGCAGCCTTGCGGCATCAATCGGGACTGGCCAAAGAGCCCGTTGCTTTGATCGACGAGCGAGCGACCAAAGCCGTGATTATCCAGCTTAACCACGCCGCCCAGGAGGCGGGCGTGCATCGCGGCATGACTCCGAGCCAGGGCCGAGCGCGCTGTCTGGAGTTGGTCGTTAAAACGAGAGCGCGGGAACAGGAGCCGTTGCTCGATCAATTGCTCTTTCAGTTCAGTTACACCCTCTCGCCTTATGTGGAGGCGACGGCACCTGGCCTTTGCACGCTACAATTTACCGACCACCGAAATTTGGACGCAAAAGTGCAACGCGTCATCGCCCTGCTCGCCAGCAATGGAATCATCGCGTTAGCCGGCATTGCCCAAATCGCGGATACGAGCTTGCTCGCCGCGCACCTCGCCCGCCCTGTCCTGCAAGTAGGCGATACCAGAACTTTTCTGGCTTCTCTCCCGATCGAGACATTGGCCTACACTGACGCTCCGCCACCGTCGGGCGATCACCCCGTCGCCTAAGTGGGCCCTGCGAACTCCGGATATTTCGACCGCAACTGTTCCGTTGCCTTTTCCGCCTCCGCTTTCTTGCCCGCCTTATCGTAGGCGGTGGCGGCTTTCTGCAAGGCGCGCGGCGTGATCGTGGGATCGTCGTAAAGCAGGGCCACGCCCATGAAGGCGCGGCCCGCTTCGTCGAAATTCCCACGCTCGACCTGCACCTCCCCGGCCAGCAGGCGCGCCTCGGCGTTGACACGGCCTTCCGGCTGCAGGCTCATGATCTCTTCCGCGATCTTCTGCGCATCGTCCGGCTTATGGGCGGCAATCTTGGTCGTGCCGAGCGCCAGGAGAGCCTTCACCTTCGCCACCGGGTCAGTCGCACTGCGCAAATATTGTTCGAAAGACGATTCCGCCGCGGCAAATTTCCCGAGCTTGGTTTGCGCATCGGCAAGATAGAACATGAAGTCAGAGTTCGGCGGCACGCTATCGCTCTTCCCCAGAACCGCCAGGTACTTCTCCGCCGCGGCATAGTTCTTCTCGTTATAGAATTCGAGCCCGAGCCATTGCAGGATTTCGCCCGGGATGGCGGTGTCAGGAGAGGCCGCCAGGAAGTTGTTGATCTCAGTCGTCAACGCCGGCCGGTTCTTCTGGTAGTAGTAGGCGGAGATAATCCGCACGGTCGCGGGCGCGTAGTATTGCTCCTTGTTTAGCTTCCGCGCCGCTTCCAGTGCGGGGAGCGCTGCCTTATACTCCCTGGCCTCGAACGCCGCTTTGCCGATGTAGTACTGGGCTTGTGCCGCCGCCACCGTTTTTGGATACTCTTTCAGCAGTTGCTGAAAGGTCTGTGTCATTCCGGCGTTGTTTTCCTGCTGGCCCATAAGCAACGCCTTTTGCTGCAGCGCCGCTTCGCGTTCACGCGCCTGCGGGAAATTGGCGATCAGCGTATTCAAGTCCGCAACGGCAGCGGCGTAGTTCTTCCCTTCCTGGTAGGCGAGGGCGCGATGGGTTAGCGCCGAAGGTGCCTGCGGATTGTCCGGGAAGGCCTTCAGGAAGTAACTAAATCCATCAATGATGCCCGCCGCATCCTTCCGTTGCACATTGCACCACGCCAGCTTGTAAGCCGCTTCGGCGCGAAGTTTTGGTGAAAGCTGGGACGCGCGCAAAGCTTCGTAAAGCGGAGCAGCTTCGGTAAAGTTCCCTTGTTTATAAAATGCCTCCGCCTTGAGCAGCCTGGCCTGATCGGCGCGTTCCGCCGAGGGACTTGACGCAAGGAACTGATCCACTTCCGCGATCAACCTCGCCGGATCAGAGTTGTAGATGTTGATGAGGCGCTGGTAACGCGCATCCTTGGCCTCCTCGCGATTGGGATACTTGGCGACAATCGCGCTGTAGAGCGTCTCCGCTTCCTTGTCATGACCAAGCTGGCGCTCACTATTCGCAGCCAGCAACATCATTTCGGCCCGCACTTCTTCCGGAATCTGTTCCTGGCCGCGTTTGTAGGCACGCACTGCTTCCGCGTACTGTCCGGAGGAGTAGAGCAGGCGGAGCAAGCCCACTTCCGCGATGCCCCGCCAGCGGCCTGCTTCCGGCAGCGTCCGGCCCTTTTGCAGCAAGGCAGTGGCCTTCTCCAGCATCGCTTTGTCTGTTTTTCCTTTCTCCGTCTGGATCAGGTCAGCTGCCACCATTCCACCGCGGACCGTGGCTTCCGCCTTCAACGGTGCTTTGCCGGTCTCGGTTGCGAGCGCTTCATATTGGCGCAGGGCTTCGGCTTTCCGGCCGCGGACGAGGAGGATCGAGCCTGCGGCCGTGCGCGCATCCTCGCGGTAAGGATTGGCGCCCTTCGCCTCGATCACCTGCAGATAAACGTTCGCGGCTTCTTCCTTGCGATCGAGATTCTCGAGGCACCGCGCTTCAAAGTATCGTGCCGAAAGCGCGAGACCCGACTCCTTGGTCTTCGCGGCCGATTTATGGAAAAGCGTGACGGCTCCGGCGTACTCACGCTGATTGAACAGAATCTCGCCAACGCCATAAGCAGCGGGTCCGGCGAATTCGCTCTCGCCGTATTCATCCAGCACGCTTTGGAAGGAACTGCGCGCGGCCGCGGTGCGGTTCAAGGAGCGATAACATTGCCCGAGATAAAAGTAGGCGCTGGCACGCCCGACTGCCCCGGGAAACTGGCCGAGGAATTTCTCGTACTCCGGCACCGCCAGGTCATAAAGTTTGCGACCAAAGAGCGCGTTCGCGTAGTCAAGTTGACGGCGGGCGGGTGACGCTTCGTCGTCAACATCGCCCGTTGAGAGAGGTTCGGAGGACGGTTCCGACTCTGGCGGAGGTTCAGAGAGCGTCGGCGGAGGAGGAGTTGCGGTGGCGCGCGGCACCGGCGTTTGTGTCTCCGCCGGAGGCGAAGGAGCGGGCGGAGCAGCGCGGCGTGGCGCTGGCGTCGCACTGCCCACCGGTTGCGCGCGCAGAATGGGCGGGTCTTCCACCGGCTGCGCCCGCCGGACCTCGGTCGAACGCTGCGCCAGCGCCAACGGCGTGAGCGCCAACATCGTCACGAGCACGTAAGCCGCGCTCTCCCGCCGGTTCATTTGGCGGTGGCGAAGGCCACGTTCGTCACGCCGGCTTCGCTGCAGATGTTGAGAACGTCGACCACGTGTTTGTAGGCGCCGCCCTCGTCACCGCGGATCACGACCGCCTGATCGGCATCGAGTTGCACCAACCCGCGCAACAGGTCGGTTAACTCAGAAGCGCCGAGCGTCCGCCGGTTCACGACGACATTGCCGTCCGACTTCACGTTCACGACCACATCCCCGATGGGCGCGCTCTTCTCCTTCGCCTGCGAGGCTTTCGGCACTTTCACGTCCAGCTCGTTTTCGTTGCGCGCGGCGTTCCAGGTGAGGAGAAAAAAGATCAGGAGCAACATCAGGACATCCACCAGCGGGGCGAGCTGAATGCCCGGGTGTTGCAGCGTGGCGTGCTTACGCAGGTTCATGAGCGGTTAGCGGGGAAGAGAGAAAGGCGAAAATTGTGACGCGCGCGACGCCTCAAAATTCATCCTCAAGGAGCGCGGGGGCGCGCTCCGGGCGTCGGTTGTACTGCAGCGAAAGCAGCGCCACGATGTGCGTTACGGCCGATTCCAAGTCCGAGATCAAGCGCTGCGCCCGCCCGCGGAAGAAGGCGTAGAAGATCAGCGCCGGGATGCCGATCGCGAGCCCGCCGGCGGTGTTGATGAGCGCCTCGCTCACTCCCTTCGAGAGCTGCATGTAACGTGCCGAGCCGAGGTCCGCCCCGAGCGCACTGAAGGATTTCACGATGCCGATGACGGTGCCGAGCAATCCGATGAGCGGCGCGAGCATCCCGATGTCCGCGAGATAGATGACGCGGTTGTTCAAATGCGAGGCCACGCGCGTGCCTTCGGTCTCTGCGATGTCGCGCACCTGCTGGAAGTCAGCGCCAGGATTCTTGGTCGTGAACTCGAGCACCTTCTGCACGACGCGGGCGATCGCTTCGCCGTGGCGATTCGAAACCGCGAGCAACCCAAGGTAATCGCGTTTCCGCAGCAGCGCATCGGCCGTCGCCATATACCCGCTTGAGACCACGGCGCCGCGGCGGATCGTGAGAAAATAAACGATCACGAGCATGACCGAGAAGATTGAGAGCACGAAAAGCGGGATGATAATGGGCCCGGCGTGCAGCATCGCATCGAGCATCGAGGTGTTGCGCGGCAAATCGGGCCCCGGCAGCGCGGGAGTCTGAGCCAGGAGCGGCGTGGCGCTCGCGAGGCCGGCGAGCAGCGGAAGGAGGCGTTTCATTCCGTAAAGTGCGTTAATCATAGGCGGCGGCTGTCGGTGATGCAACACCACCGGAGCAGAGACAGCGCGCAGCAAGCGATTGTTCAGAGGAAGAATGAGACCAGGCGCCAATTTCACGGATGCGGCGAGGGCCAGGCAGCAGGATGTCGCCCGCCGCAATCTATGCGAAGCGGTCCTCGGCGATCTGGCGCCGGAGACGGAAGATGTGGGCTGGCTGCGTCAGCGGGTCGAGTTCGACGTAATTCCGGGTCCCGTTCCAAGTGTAACGGGCGTCCGTCAGCAGATCATGCACCTGATAGCGTTCGTCTTCGACGAAACCAAACTCGTCCAGCGGAACGTAAATGTAGCAGTTCTGCGAGTGATGCGCGTCGAGGTTCACCACGACGAGGATGATGTTGTCCTTCGCGACCGTCACCTTGCCGTAGAAGAGGATTTGGTCGTTGTCGGCCCGATAGAAGCGAAGGTTTTGATAAAAGTGCAGGGCGCGGTTCTCGCGGCGGATGCGGTTGATGCGTGCGATCCAAGCCTTGATATTGCCGGGCGCGTCCCAGTCGCGCTCCTTCCACTGATACTTCTCGGAATCGAAATACTCTTCCCGGCCGGGCAGGGGCGCGTTTTCGCACAACTCGAAGCCGCTGTAGATGCCGTAGACGCTCGACAGCGTTGCGGCCAGGACGGCGCGCACCATGAAGGCGGGCCGGCCGCCGGTTTGCAGATGGAACGGCAGGATGTCCGGCGTGTTTGGCCAGAGATTGCCGCGGAAATATTCGCGCATCTCGGTTTGCGTGAGCTCGGTGAAATACTCCGCAAACTCCGCCTTCGCCGCTGCGCCAGGTGAAGTAGGTGTAGCTCTGCCGTGAAGCCAGCCTTCGCCAGCGCCTTCATCATCTTCGGCTTCGTGAACGCCTCTGAAAGGAAAATCACGTCCGGGAAACTGGGCGCGCACGCGCGTGATCAGGTATTCCCAGAAGGGCACCGGCTTGGTGTGCGGATTATCGACACGGAAGATGCGGACGCCGTGCTCCGCCCAGAAAAGGATGATGCCCGTCATCTCATCCCACAGCTCCCGCCAGTTTTCGCAGCGGAAGTTCAGCGGATAAATGTCCTCGTATTTCTTCGGCGGATTCTCGGCGTATTTGATCGTGCCGTCCGGCCGCTTGTAGAACCACTCCGGGTGCTCGACGACGTAGGGATGATCGGGCGAGCAATTGATCGCGAAATCGAGCGCGACCTCCATGCCCGCGCGCGCGGATTTCCCCCTGCAACCAGTCGAAATCCTCCAGTGTCCCGAGCGCCGGCTCCACGTCCTTGTGTCCGCCGCCGTTCGGGGCCCCGATATGCCGGTTGCCGATCGCGTAGGGAACTCCGGGCTCGCCCGGCTTCACACGTGACGGAGTTGTTGCGGCCTTTGCGGTTCGCGAAGCCAATCGGATGGATGGGCGGGAAATAGATCACGTCGAAGCCCATCGCCTTCGCGTCATCCACCCGCGGCAGGCAATCGCGAAACGTCGATCCCTTGTCACCGCGGCCTTCCGCCGAGCGGGGGAAGAATTCGTACCACGCGGCAGTTCGCGCCTTCACTCGATCGACGGTGATACGGGGCGGCGGCATGTATTGGGTCGCACTGGAGCGATCGGGATAGCTCGCCATCAACACTTCCAGCTCGCCGGAATGCGCGATGGCATTGATTTCCGCGCTGGCGCTCGCTCCCAATCATCTCGGAGAGCTCACGAAGGCGATAACCATCGGCCGTGTCGCCCGCGCGGTCCGCGGCTTCAGCCACCAACGCTGCGCCCTCGAGCGTCTCGCTCGTCAGGTTCGTGATCCCAGCCTCGAACTTTGCCGTGAACTCGTGCTGCCAGCCACGGAAGCGTGTCCGTCCAAGCTTCGATCGTATACTCGTAGGTGGCATTTTCGTAGAAAGTGCAGACGCCGCGCCAGCGATCGTTGCCGACATGGGTCATGAGCGTTTCGTGCCAATGCGGTTCGCCGATCTTTCGCCATTTCAGGCTCGCGGAGACCACGTCGTGGCCGTCCTTGAAGACATCGGCTTCGACGACCAGATCTTCGCCAACTACGCGCTTGACCGGGTAGCGGCCGCCGTCGATCAGCGGTTGGAGATTCTCGATGACCGCTGTCGGAAACGCCCGGGGCATGTGGGTTCAATCAAGCGAACATGAACCCGTGCGAAAGAGAAATCTGCGCCGTCTGTGTCGGGCGGCGCGACACGAAAGCGACTGCAGGGAATGCGCATGGGGACGCTGTCCGCTTCCCCTGCAAACGAGCGCCTCAGGGCGTCGGCAACGGATTCGTCTGATCGAGCGCGAAGTAGAACGCGCACTCGTAGAGCCCGGAGGTGCGGGTCTCCTCCCGGCGGACCGGCGTCCCAAGCACCCCCTCCACCAGATCCTGCTCCAGCCTTCCCATGATCGGGTATTGGTCCAGCAAATTCATGATCGGCGAGTGGCACTCGAGAATCTGCGGGCCGCCCTCCTTCTCATCCGTGACGAACTGCGACATGAAGCCCTCCTTCTCGCGCTCTTTGGCCAGCCATTTCGCGCGATCCGCCATGGTGTCGCCCTTGACCTTCTCCTTCAGCGCCGCCGTTTTTCGCTCAAATACGTTAAAGAGCATTTTCTCAGGAGCGTTCGGCCCGTAAATCTGGCTCGCAGAATTGAGCAGCTGGAGCGTCATTTCGTTGCTGTCACACGGGAATAGGTCGTGCGTCCGGCGCGTCAGCCGGTAGACCATCTCCGGGCGGCCCATCTTTTGCGGGCGGCGCCAGGTATCGAGATAACCGTCACGCTCGAGCGTCAGGCAATGCTGCTTGATCCCCATGTAACTCATCTTCATCCGCGCCACGAGCTCGTTCACGGAGAGGCCCCGCGTCCGCTTCAGCGTGTTCAGAATTTCGAGGCGCTGGGTTCGGCCAATCTCGGAGAGTAGTTGTTGGTTCACAGGGTTTGGGGGTTAGGGTCGCGACATTACCCGCAGAAGACTTCGAAACGCAATACAAAACTTTTGTGCAAGTTTCCGCGGGAAAAGCAATTAGGCCTAGGCGATCCGGAGCGTGGACGTTGGATCGAAAAGGTGGGTCCGCTCCAGCTGGATCCTGAAATGTCGCCTTCGCCCGGCTTCCCGGTGCTCCAGCGGCTCCTGGCTGCGGCAAACCACCGTATGCGCGCCCGTCTGCAGATAGACGTTCGTCTCCGACCCCATCGGCTCCACAAGATCGATGACGGCGGGAAAACGGGCCTGAGCATTCTCGCCATCCCGCGGGTTCTCGACCAGCTCGAGGTCCTCCGGCCGAACGCCGAGCACGACCGGTTTGCCAATGAACTCCCGTGCCCCCGCCTCCGGCGCCGGAATCCGCGCTTGGATCGTTCCATCGCCTGTCTCGGTGAAGACCAGACCGTCCCGGTCCTGCTTGAGCGTACCGTGGATGAGGTTCATCGGCGGGCTGCCGAGAAAGCCCGCGACGAAGAGGTTGGCCGGCGCGCGATAGAGCGCCATCGGCTCGGCGGTCTGCTGGACGGCGCCGTGGTCCATTACGACCATGCGGTCGCCCATTGTCATCGCTTCCCCCTGGTCGTGCGTGACGTAGATCATCGTCGCCTGCAGACGCTGGTGGAGTTTTGTGATTTCCGTCCGCATCTGCACGCGCATCGTGGCGTCGAGATTCGAGAGGGGTTCGTCGAAGAGGAACACCTTGGGCTGGCCCACGATCGCGCGCCCGACCGCGACCCGCTGCCTCTGCCCGCCCGAAAGCGCGTCCGGTCGACGCTCGAGCAACTCTTCAATTCCGAGAATCGCGGCCGCGTCGTGGGCGCGTTTCCTGATCTCGGTGCTGGAGAATTTCCGCAGCTTGAGACCAAACGCCATGTTCTCGTAGACGTTCATGTGCGGAAAGAGAGCGTGGTTCTGGAAAACCATCGCAATGTCACGATCCTGCGGTGGAACGCCGTTCACCCGCCGATCGCCGATGACGATCTCGCCCTCCGAGATTTCCTCCAGACCGGCGATCATCCGCAGCGTGGTCGATTTGCCGCAGCCGGACGGCCCCACCAGCACAACGAATTCGCGGTCCGCGATCTCGAGACTGAGGTCCTTCACCGCGGTCACGGTGCCGCCCTTCGCGGCGCGGTAGACCTTCGAGACGTGGTTGAGTGTGACTTTCGCCATCGTGTCCTGGCCCACCGCTCAGGCGGCGGGCGGTGAAACTACGGTTCGGAGCGGCGGAGGGTCAAACGGCTTCTGCCGCCGGGCACCGGCTTGCGATCAGACGAACGGGAGCGCGACAATTGCAACCCCGGCGATCGCGCCGTCGGGGGTTGCGGCGTCGAGGTGCAGCCCGGGGCCTTGAAAGCCTCGCTTCAGGTATCCGAGCGCGATCTGCCCTCCGGCCCGCGTGCTCGTCGCCACGCTCGTTATCCAGCCGACATCCTTCCGTTCGTCGCAGGTCAACAACCGCATTTCTGCCACAAGCGATGCTTCACCCCGCGCCCGCAGACCGCACAGTCGCTTGTTCGTCTGGCCTGACATCTTGATTCGCGAAATCACCTCCTGGCCGATGTAGCAGCCTTTTGCATAATCGATCGCCGCCGGTTCAAGATTTGCCTCGTTGGGAATGATCTCCTCCGTCAACTCGTGACCCCAGCGGGGCACGCCGCGTTCGATCCGGAATGTCTCCGCGCATTCGCCTTCGCAAATCGGCCGCGCCTCCGAAAGCTCCTGCCGCGCCGCATCATGCGCGGAGGCCTCAAGCCAGAGAT
Organism: uncultured Verrucomicrobiae bacterium; assembly: GCA_963844275.1. Classification (GTDB taxonomy): domain Bacteria; phylum Verrucomicrobiota; class Verrucomicrobiia; order Chthoniobacterales; family UBA10450; genus JACCTI01. The sequence continues at coordinate 531,641 of CAWJNS010000010.1, read as the reverse complement.
CGTGGCCGGCACAGCCAAACCGATCCACCCGCACTGCCTTATGGGGCACGGTGAGCAGCGGCGCGCCGATGCCGGTAATGTGAAACAGCCCGAACTCTTCCGTCACATCCTCGATCTGCACATCATCCGCGATGACATATCGCTCCATCCGCCCCGGGAGCGACTCGCGTGTTTCCGGATCGCTGTCGATCAAGAGCGATTCGCCCTCCATCCGGATGAAAACCTCCGCGTTGATCTTCCCCTTGGAGGTGAGAACACAGGCGTGGATCGCTTCCCGATCACTCGTTTTACGAACGTCATTGCTGACCTGCCCGTTCAAATAGCGGAGCCGATCGCCACCCGTGACGCGCAGCTTCGTGCGAAGGGAGAGGTCAAAAACCGCACCTTCTTCGGGTCTGAAGATTTCAGCCATGTCGCGTCAGATTGCCACCCGGGTGGGGCGGGCTTGGCTCAGTAATCGAAAGTGAAAAGCCGACGGAAAAAACCAGGCCGCTTCTCCTCTCCGGCAGTCGGCTCCCCGGGCTCGCTTGCTGCAGAAGTTTGCGCCGGCTCCTTCGGCTTGCCCTGCTCCTTCTCGTACTGGGCCGGGACCGCCGCGCGCTGCTCCGGCGCCGTCTCGGGACTCTCCAGATCGCTATCCCGCGTTCCGGAGTCATTTGTGGGCTTGGCTGGCTCCGCGCCGGGCTCTTCCGGCTTACCTTCCTGGTTCTCCGGCGCAATCTGGGGCGGCGGCAGCTCGCCAAAGCTCTGCTCCGGCTCAGGGCCGCTTGGCGGTTGCTCGGTCTCGCGCAACTCTGGATTAGCGACGTGTGCCTCTGGCTGGCCTTCCCGATGCTCCGGCAGCTGTGCTCGGCTCTCGGGCGCAATCTCCGAGGGCACCTCGCGAATACTGGGCTCCGGCTCGGCGGCGATCGGCGGTGGTTCCGGCTCGCGCGACTCTGGCCGATCGATTCTCCGGTCTGCCTCGGTGTGCCGCAGCTCTGGGGTCGTATCTCGAGGTGCCAGATCGGTGCCTCGCACCTCGGACCCGTCTCCTCGCCCAGTGGACTCCACAACACTCGGCGTTGGATCGGTCCCGCGTTCCTCCGGCTGGCCTTCTCGCTGCTCCAGCTCCTGCCCCGAGTTCTCCGACACGCTCTCTCGTGTAGCGAACTCGGCCACACGCTGCTGAGGCTCGGCCGCAATCAGATATGCGGGGGCATCTGGCGCGCCTTCGCGCTTGTGCAATTCGTCGTCCCGCTTCTCCGGCTCGTTCCCGGCCTGCGCAGGCGCAAGCCCGGCGCCTGGCCCAACCTCCGTCTTTTCGGGCAGCTCTGGTTCACCGGCGTGCCTCTCCGGCTCACCTTCGATCTTTGCAAACTCGTTCCCTTCCGCGACTTCGACCGCCGCCGTGGCTGACAACCCCTCGGGGACCGCATCAGCTCCTGTCGCCCCCTCGGCGCCGGTTGCGTCGCTCGAAGGCACATCAGGCCCGTCGTCCGGCACTTCCGCCGTTTCTCGAATATCGCCGCCTGTTTGTTCCGATTCGGCTGGGACTTCCGCCGGCAACTGTTCCGTCGGTCGATCGTCAAGGCCAGCCAGCGTGGGCTGCTCCTCCGTGGCCGTGCTTCCCTCACCTTCCTGCCGCGAGCCCTCCGGGAAAAATGTGTGCACGACGGAGCTGTAATCGTAGTCACTCCGGCCCTCGCGAACTTCGATGATGAGGCTGTCGCGCGCGGCTTCGGTCGCGCCGAAAAACAGCCCATGGGAACGTGCCAGCCGCGAAACAATCTGCACGTCTTTCAGCATGTGTTTGACCGAGAAATGCGGCTCGAAGTCGCCTTCGATCATCTTGGGCAACTTCATCGACAGCGTGCCGGAGCTCGAAGCGTTGCCCCGCATCGCCTCCGCGAATTTTTCGACCGGAACTCCGGACGCGTGCACCAGCGCGAGCGCCTCCGCCGCCACCTGCGCCGTCGCTGCTGTGATCATATTGGTCGCGAGCTTGATCGTGGTCGCCTGTCCAATCTCGCCGATCTCGATGATCTCCTTGCTGCTCGCCTCCAGCACCGGCCGCGCGCGTCGAAACGCCGCTTCGTCCCCCGCCACGTAGTAGACCAGCTCACCTTTCTCCGCCGCCATCCGGCTACCGGTAAACGGCGCGTCGAGGAAGCGCGCGCCGCGGCGCTGCACGATCTCGGCCGCGGCGCGCATCGTCGCCGGCGCGACCGTGCAGTGCGCCATCACCACATGATGGCCCTTCAACGCCTGCTTCATCTGCTGCACCATCTGCAGGAGCGCCTCGTCATCGGCGACGAAGATCTGCACGAAATCGCAGAGCTGCGCGATTTCCGCCGGCGAGCCCACGAAATTTGGGAACGGCCGCGGCGTCCGGTTCCAGACGAAGACGTGAAAACCGCGCCGGCGCAGGCTATCGGCCACCCGTTGGCCGATAATGCCGAGCCCGATGATCCCGATGTTTTCTGTCAGTGCGACGCGACATGATGTTGCTGCCCGTCCGCGATGGACCGGGCGCCCAAAATCACGGCAAACGCGGGCGCGTGCAATGCTGAACTTGGCGCCTCTCCCATCGCGGCGCCCGATTGCAGTGCCTCATTGCGACTGGCGGATGAATTACGGACGCCTCATCGCGTTCGCCAGCCGCTCGACCGCCGCGGCGCGTCGCTGGTTGCGCAGCGTGGTCGCAATTTCCGCCCGCACTTCATCAAACGGCAACGTGCGCTCCGGCTTCAAATCGATGAGCTGTACGAGGTGGAATCCAAGGTGCGAACGGACCGGCGCCGAGACCTGCCCGAGGCGCAGCTTTCCGATCTCGGCCGTGAATTCCGGCGGCATCCGCTCGTCCGCAAAATAACCAAGATCGCCGCCGTTCGGCTTCGCGGCCTCATCTTCGCTCGCTTCGCCGGCAAGGTGCGCAAGCAGTTCGCCATTCGCAATCCGGGTCGCCAACCCGGCGATCGCCTCCTGCTTCTCAGCCACCAGCTCCGGTGACGAACCGTCGGGGGCCGCGAGGAACAGATGGCTCGCGCGATAACGCTGCGGCTGCACGAAAGCAGCCGGATGGTCGTCGTAATATCGACGGCAATCCTCGTCCTTCACCTGAAGTTGGGATGCGATGCGACCATCGATCCATTGCCGGGCGCGGAGATGCTCCGCCACTTCGTCGCGGAGCGACGCTTTCGAACTCCCGGCCGACGCCAGCGCGTGCGCGAACCCCTCTTCATCCGCAAACTGACACCGCAGCAGATCGCATTCGCGCGTGACCTGCTCGGAACTCACGATCTCCTCGCGCGCCGCCCGTCGCAGGTTCGCCGCCACAACGAGAGAATCGCTCTCTCCCGCGCTACGAGAAAAGGCCTGCGCGATCGTCTTGCGGGCCACCGGCCAGCGCCCGAGCAACTCGCCGGCGACGAGACCGGCCGCCACTGCGATTCCCAACAACAACACCGCCCGCACGAGCCGCAACACCCGTGGCGAGGGCGCATCGTTCGCGTTCACCGCAACCCCACCTCGACCAGATACCGGGCCGCCACCGCGCCTACGACGCGGTGGCTCTCCGCGCTCAGTTTATCCATCGTGTCACCGGCGGTATGCCAGGGCGGATAGTCGAAATCGATCAAGTTGATCACGGGAATTCCAATCGCATTCAGCGCCGTGTGATCGTCCATGATCGGGAACGTCGGCGTAGGTGAAATGCTTGCCGCAGCTTCAACGCTTCCGCCGCCGCGAAGATGTCCGCCGTGAGCGTCGGCGGGGAATCCGGCGAGAGGGTGATCCGAGGTCGCGATCGCCCACCATGTCGAAGAGAATGCCGCCGCGGAATTGCTTCGCATTGCCTTCCGCCACGAGCTGCCTTGCGAAATAGCGACTGCCAAAGAACCCGTCGGTTTGCGTGAAATCCACATAGGCTTCCTCGCCATCAAAAAACACCAGCTGCACCCTGGCGGCGAGCTGCGGCTGGGTCGCCAGCACCCGCGCCATCTCGAGCAGCACGCCGTTGCTCGAGCCGCCGTCATTGGCGCCTACGAAGCGAAAATCGTCGAAGACCTTGGTGTCGTAATGCGAGCAGAGCAGAAAGACCGGTGCCGCCTTGGCATTCTGCGGAAACCTGGCGAGCAGATTCACAAATGTGACCCGCCCCCGCGGCGTGTCGGCCGTGAACGATTGCCGTTCCACCCGCCAGCCGAAACCCTCCAGCTCTTGCGCGATGTACTCGCGCGCCTGCTCAATCGCCTCGCTCCCCGGCGGTCGCGGGCCCAAGTCGACCAGTCGCTGCACATGCCGCAAGGCGTTCTCCCCCGAGAATTCCTCCCACAATTTCGGATGCTCCTCAGCCACCGGTTTGTCTTTCGCGCCGCACGCCACGAGCGCCAGCACACACAGCAGCCATCCGGCTCTCATCGCCTCAAACGCAGCTTAGCTGTCGGCCGGAGCGAACCCGATCGCGTTCAGCACCCGCTGCAGATCGTCGTTGCCGTAGTATTCGATCTCGATCCGGCCCCGTTTTTCCCCGTGGTGCAAGGTTACGCGGGTGCCGAGATGCTGCTGCAGGCGATTCTGCAGATCGTCGAGCGCCGCGGAAGTCACGGTCGCCTTGACCGGGACCCTTCGGCGACGGCGCCCGACCCCGAGTTGGCGCGCCACTAGCCGCTCCGCGTCCCGAACGGTCGCGCTCCGGCGCAAAATCGTCTCGGCCACCGCGCGCTGCTCGTCCTGCGCCTTCAGGCCCAACAGAACCTTCGCATGGCCGACTGAGAGCAACCCCTGCGTCACCCACGCCTGCACCTGCGGATGCAAATCGAGCAGCCGCATCGAATTGGCGACCGAGGCGCGGCTGCGGCCGACCTTGAGCGCGATGTCTTCCTGCCGCATCCCGAATTCTCCTGCCAGCCGCGCATACGCTTGGGCTTCTTCGATCGGGTTCAGGTCGGCGCGCTGCAGGTTCTCGATCAGCGACAGCTCGAGCACGTCGAGATCGCTCGCCTCACGCACAATGACCGGGACCTGCGTGAGACCGACCTGCTGCGCCGCGCGCCAGCGACGTTCCCCAGCGATCAACTCGTGCATCCCTTCGACCATGCGGACGATCAGCGGCTGAATGATCCCGTGCTGCCGGATCGAATCGACCAGCTCCTGCAGCGCTTCCGCTCCGAATTCCTTCCGCGGCTGCAACGGGCTCGCCGTAATTGCCGTCAGGCTGACCAGCTGCACTTTTTCGCCCGGCTCGACCGTTGTCAGTTGCAGGTCGATCACCGGGGCGGGTCGGGAACCAATCAAGGCGCCGAGGCCTTTGCCGAGAGCAGATTTCGCCATCGGCGGCAGACTATCGGAACGAGCGAGCCCACGCAAACGCCGAGCGGGCCATCCATTGCTTACCCGGACGAGCCGCGTAGCATTGGCGCCCATGACGGCCCACGACCAGCCTGTGTTCACGCTCGGACATTCTCCCGATCCCGACGATGCGTTCATGTTTTACGCGATGGCGGAGAATAAGATCGATCTCCGCGGCTATCGCTTCGAGCACCGGCTGGAGGATATTCAGACGCTGAACGAACGGGCCACGCGCGGCGAGTTGCACATCTCGGCGATTTCGATTCATGCCTATGCCTACGTGGCGGACAAATACGCGCTGCTGCCCTGCGGCGCGAGCATGGGCGATGGTTATGGGCCGATGGTGGTAACGGTGGAGCATCCAACGTTCACCTCGGACCCGGAGCGGCGGGAATGGCTGCACGGAAAGCGGATCGCAGTGCCGGGGAAAATGACGAGCGCCTACCTCGCGCTGCAGTTGTTTCTCGGCGAATTCGAGCACGTGGTGGTGCCGTTTGATCAGATTTTTGAGGCGGTCAAAACCGGGCGCGCAGATTGCGGGCTGATTATTCACGAAGGCCAGCTCACCTACGCGCAGAGCGGCTTCACGAAAGTCGTCGACCTCGGCGAATGGTGGAAACGCGAGACAGGGCTGCCGTTGCCGCTCGGCGGGAATGTGCTGCGCAAGGACATCCCGGAGCCGGTCCGGCGCGATTTGCTGCAGATCATGCGGGAGAGCATCGATTACGGCCTGGCGCACCGTGAGCAGGCGGTCGCGCATTCCATGCCCTACGCGCGTGACATGGACGCGCCGCTCGCCAGCAAATTCATCGGCATGTACGTGAACGATTACACGCGTGACTACGGCGATGCCGGGCGCGAGGCGATTCGCCGGTTCCTCGGCACCGCGAAAACACGGGGCTACCTGACCCGCGCTGTCACGCCCGAGTTCGTGGCGTGAGGCGAGCCGGCGCTACTTCTTCTTCGCGTCCTTGGGATCCTTGGGATCCTTGGGAGGGTGGGCGGCCTCGACCACGAAGGCCTTCGCTTTTTCGAATTCCTTCGCGAAGCCTTTCGTGAAATCGGCGGTTCCGTACTCGAAAAGCACGACAAAGGAGAAAGAAAAGAAGATAAAGAGCGCGATCCAAAAGAGGCCGCGGAGCAGGGACATGTGGCTCAGAGTAGCTTACCGGCGTACCAACGGTCAACGCGTCGCACGCCTTCAAACTTCCCGTTGAACGGGAAAGCGACCCTGCCATGCTTGCCCCGCATGCGCGTGCCTCTGCTCGATCTTAGCGAACAATATCGTTCGCTCGCGGAGCCGATCGCGGCCGAGATGGCTGAGATTCTCGGGAATCAGCAGTTCATTCTGGGCCCGAAAGGCGAGGCGTTGGAGGCGGCGATGTGCACGTATTGCGGCACGCCGCACGCGATCGGAGTCTCGTCGGGCACGGACGCGCTGCTCGCGATCCTCATGGCGCTGGAGATCGGGCCCGAAGACGCGGTTTTGACGACTGCCTACACGTTTTTCGCGACCGCCGGGTGCGTGGCACGCGTCGGGGCAGCTCCAGTGTTTGTCGATATCGACCCCGCAACCTGCAACATCTCGCCGGCAGCGATTGAAAATTACCTCCGACAAAAGTGCCGCGTGGAGTCCGGCGGGAAAGTGGTGAACGACTGCGGGCAGACGGTACGCGCGATCGTGCCGGTGCATCTCTACGGCTTGTGCTGCGAGATGGAGCCCATCCTGACGCTAGGACGAGAATTTGACCTGCCCGTGATCGAAGATGCAGCGCAGGCGATCGGCGCCGAATACCCGCTAGGCGACGGCGTGGTAAAGGCCGGAACCATGGGCGAGGCCGGCTATTTTAGCTTTTACCCGACCAAGAATCTAGGTGCCGCCGGCGATGCCGGGATGATTGTCTGCCGCGATGGTGGGCTGGCGGAAAAGCTGCGCCTTTGCCGGCAACACGGCATGGAGCAGCGGTATTTTCACCGTTTCGTAGGGGGTAACTTCCGCCTCGACGAGATCCAGGCCGCGATTCTGAACGTGAAATTGCCGCACCTCGACGGCTGGTCCGCGGCGCGGAGACAGGTGGCGAGTTTTTACACTGGGGAACTGGAGCGACGCGGACTTACGACACAGGTCACGGTGCCGGCGGAGCCCTACCGCAACCGCGGTCTGACGAATCACCACATCTATCATCAATACGTCATCCGCAGCCCCCAGCGGGACGCCTTGCGCGAGCACCTGGCGTCACGCGAGATCGGGAGCGCGATCTATTACCCGCTCGGGCTGCACCAGCAGGAGTGCTTCGCGGACCTCGGCTATCACGCGGGCGACCTGCCGGAGACCGAACGGGCCGCGCGGGAGACGCTGGCATTACCGATTTATCCAGAGCTGACGCGCGAAGCGCAACTCGCGGTGGTCGACGCGATCGAGGAGTTTCTCAGGTAACCGACCCACGCGAAAGGTGGGAATTCGTAACTTGCGACCCGTAGCAGCCGAGCCTATATCAACGCTCGCGCCAAACGGGTAGGTACCGAAGTGGCCAAACGGGGCGGACTGTAAATCCGCTGGCTTACGCCTTCAGTGGTTCGAATCCACTCCTGCCCAGGCCCGTGCGGCTGCTTTTTACCGCCGCGAGCGACTCTTGCGTCCACCCTTCCGTGCGGCAGCGCCGGTTTTCTTGCCGCCTCCCCGCTCCGCCGCGAGTGCTGGATTTTGACGAGCTTTTGCGGGAACCTCTGGCGGCGGCGGAGCCGCGCGCCCGGCTGCTTTTCGCACCGCCCATTACGCCTTTGCTCGCGCCCACCCGGCGACTGCTGGGCTTGCCACGGCCACTCCGCTTCGCGGCGCTCGATCTCGTGGAGCGCGATGGCTTCGCGGAGGCGCCCCGACGTGCGGTGGACGATTTCTTGCCACGGGTGGCCTTCCCGGCTCCCGAAGACTTGGAGCCAGCCGAGCGCTTTGCCCCCGCCGACCTGGACCCGCCGGCCATCGATGAAGAAGACTTCGATTTGCTGCTGCCAAAACCCGCCGCGCGCTTCGCGGCGCCGGCCGCTTGAGAGACGGCCCGTTTCGCATCCTCGACGTTCTTCGGATTGGTAGCGGCTTTGCCCGCTAGGGCGCCGATCACGCCGCCGACCACGGCCCCAACTGGACCACCAACGCTGCCAACGACGGCCCCGGCAGCCGCGCCGGCCTGCGCCTTTGAGATTGCGGGAATGTTCTCATTCCCGCGGGAGTAAGATGATCCGCTGCTTGTTGATGGTTGGTTTTGTTTGGCCATAAGTGGAGATTGGGTGGTTCTTGATCTTTGCTTTTCATTTATATCGCAAGTCGCGGAGCGCGCTGCGTTCTTCCATGCGCAAAATAAATCAGTTCCGTTCGTTAGGCCGTCCTCGCCAACAAAAAAGCGTCTGACGTTCTCGCCAGACGCTTTCTGTAAATCTGTTGAAGTGCGTTTACCGGCCGCGGCGCTGTCCGCCACCGCCTTCGCGACGTCCGCCGCCGCCACCACCGCCGTAGCCTCCACCGCCACCGCCGTAGCCCCGCCGCCGCCGCCGCCGTAGCCGCCACCACCGTAGCCACCACCACCACCGCTGCGTCCGCCGCCACCGTAGCCGCCACCGCCGCCCGGGGGACGAGCTTCACGCGGGCGCGCTTCGTTCACCGTCAGGGGCCGGCCTTCCACGGTCTTGCCGTTGAATTCCGTGATCGCTTTCTGCGCATCCTGTTCCGAGGTCATCGTGACGAAGGCAAAGCCGCGCGATTTACCCGTGAACTTATCCTGCATGAGCGTGACTTCCTGCACCGGGCCCGCCTGAGCGAAAAGATCCTGAAGATCGGTTTCGGTCGTGTTGAAGGAAAGATTTCCTACGTATAATTTAGTTCCCATCTGAGTTTAACTGTGGAAAACGCCGCTACGGTCACTGTTCCCGCTCATCGGATTTCGAACCGCCACTGATAAACTCAACTGACAATCCACCAACTTCCCGAGCTGCCGTTTTCTTTTCGGCCTGATTAGTAGGGCTGTTCCCCGCGGAAAGCAACCGGAATCGGGGGACGACGCCACCTGATGGAAATGCCTGATTTTACCCCTACCGTTCGACCTCCGCCTCGCGCCCGCGTGGCGGTCGTGGCGGCCGGCGTGATCAGCCCCCTCGGCCGCGGCTTGGCGGAAACCGCCGCCAGCGCTGCGCGCCGGGCGTGACTGCATCACAGCGGTGGAGCGGTTCCCGGTGGAGCAATGCCGCTGCAAGACTGCAGGCCAGGTCCCTGATGAACGGCTTACTACCGCTGCCGTCTCCGGCCACCGAGCGCGCCGGCTGCATCGCGTCGCGCGCATGATGATCGTCGCGCTGTCGGAAGCTCTCGAGCAATCACCCGGCTTTGTCCCGGAACTTACGGTCGTGGGTACCACCAGCGGGGGCATGACCTTTGGCGAAGAATATTACCGCGCCCTCCTCGATCATCGCCCGCTGCGTCATGCACCGTCCTTGATCGCCAACTACACGCCGCAAAAACCAGTCGTCGATGCGCAGGAAGCGCTCGGGCTCAACGCGCCCTGCCAGGTGATCGCGAACGCCTGCGCGTCCGGAACGAACGCCATCGGCCACGCTTTCGAGTGCATCCGCTCCGGCCGATACGAGCGCGTGCTGACCGGGGGTTACGACGCCCTCTCCGAGCTGGTGTTCGTCGGGTTCGATTCGCTACAAGCGGCGACGCCGGAGAAATGCCGGCCGTTCGACCGCGGGCGCACCGGCCTGGTCCTCGGCGAAGGCGCGGCCATTCTCGCGCTCGAAAATTGGGACAGCGCGCGTAGGCGCGCGGCGCGAACATTCTCGCGGAAGTGATCGGCTACGGACTCTCAACCGACAACCATCACCTGACGCAGCCGAACCCTTCCGGCAGTGGCGCCCGGCAGGCCATGGAACGAGCGCTCGCGAGTGCCCGGCTGTCCGCTTCGGAAATCGATTACATCAATGCCCACGGCACCGCGACGCCCTTCAACGACGCGGCGGAAGGGAAAGCCATCGCCGAGCTCTTCGGCGCCGTGCCCGTCAGCTCGACGAAAGGCATGATGGGACACTCCCTCGGCGCGGCCGGCGCGATCGAAGCCGTCATCAGCCTCCTCGCGCTCCGCGATCAGATGCTCCCGCCGAACATCAATTTCCGCGTCCGGACCCCGCCCTCGATCTCAACCTCGTTGCGAATGAATCCAGGCCGGCCGAAGTCCGGACGGTGCTCTCAAATTCGTTCGGCTTCGGCGGCACCAATGCTTCCGTCATTTTCCGCGCCCTCGCCGCATGAGCCTGCACATCAGCGGCATGGGCTGGGTAACGCCGCTCGGCAGCGGAGTGACGACTGTTTGGGAACGCCTGATCGAGCAGGAACAACCGACCGCGGAGCCAATCTCCAGCTCGATCGACCAACGCAGCTACCGCGCCTTTCGCGTCCGGGCGGCAGCGCTCGCCGCCGCCCCGGCGCATCCGCGACTGCGCCGATCGAGCGCGATTTCGCGCTTTGCCGTCGTCGCCGGATTGGCGGCGCTCGATGACGCCGGCGTGCAGCTGGATGCGGAAAGTGCCGGGCGAACGGCGGTGATCTTCGCCGTCTCGAACGGCGGCGTCGTTTACACGAAACGCTTCTACCACGACGTCGTCGAATCAGGCGCGCAGGCGGCGAGTCCCGTTGCTTTTCCCAGAGACGGTCTTCAACGCGCCAGCCAGTCATCTGGCCGCGATCCTCGGCATCACCGGCGCCACCTACACGCTCGTGGGCGACGGCGCGGTCGGTCTGCTCGCGATCAAAATGGCCGAAGATCTGATGCTGAACCCGGAGTTGGATCGCTGCCTTGTCGTCGGTGCAGAGGAAACCGACTGGCTGCTGTGCGACGCCTACGCATCGCTGGCGCCTGTTGCGCGAGGCACCGCCGATTGAGCCATTCAGTCACCCCGCCCGCGGCACGATCTTGAGCGAAGGCGCCGGCGCCCTCTTGCTCGGTCGCACCGGGTCGGAGGTGATTCAGAAGGTTGAAGCCGGCTGCAATTTCGAAAACCGCCGCGGCGCGGCCGAGTGCGTGGACCAAATTCTGGCCAAGCTCGGCGCGAGCAATGATGACGTCATCATCGCGAGCGCGAACGGCACATTCATCGACGCGGCGGAAGAGATGGCAGTGCGCCAGCAATGTCCTGCCGCGTCCGTCTACGCACCGAAAGCCTGCCTGGGGGAGAGCGTAGGCGCGAGCGGGTTGTGGCAGGTCATTTGTGCAGTTCAGGCTTTGCGCGCAAGGCAACTGCCAACGCGTTCCACCGACTGCCGCAGCGCCGATCGTTCCGCCGCGCCATCGTCTCCACCTGCGGGCTGAACCAGCAAGTCGCCGGACTGGCCGTGGCACGCTCTCACTGATGAGCCGTCCTTCCCCATCACCCGGGTCGCGCGAGGGCGGGATGAACGCGTTCCGCCGCAACGGCTTGGGCGCGTTTTGCCTTTGCATGACGAAAGCGCTCCGGTACCTTCGCGGTCCGCGATGCGTAGGCTGGCAATTCTGTTTTTTGCACTGGTTGCAGCCGCCTCCACGAACGCGCAAACGGCGGAAAATCAGTCGCTCAAAGGACAGCCGTTGGAGATCACCTCGACCGGCGGCACGAGCTACGAAAACGGCGTCGCGACCGCGGTGGACAACGTCGCGATCCACATCGGGGACGTCGATATTTACGCAGATTCCGCGCGCTACGATACGACGACCAAGGTCATCAAGCTGGACGGCAACGTGCGCATCTACCGTGGCGTGTCGCTCTATGTCGGCGAAGGCGCCTCCTATAACACCGAAACGAAGGAGATCAGCGCCGACCGGCTGCGGACGGTTGATCCGCCGTTCTATGTCAGTGGCGAGCGCATCACCACGATCGAGGAAAACGCCAAGCTCGTGCAAAAAGGAAGCTTCACCACGCACGACTCGGCCCACCCCGATTTCCAGGTGCGGGCCACGACAGTGCGCATCTACGAAGGCGATCGCGTGATCCTGAAGAACGCCACGTTTTACGTCGGGAAAGTGCCGATTTTCTACTGGCCTTACATTTACCAGTCGCTCGACGATGCCTTCAGCTTCGTCATTTCTCCCGCTTACATGAGCTCCTGGGGCCCGTCGCTGCTCGGGCGGATCACCTTCCCGATCACCGAAAACATCAGGGGAACGGTGCGGCTCGACTACCGCGTGCGACGCGGAGCGGCGGTCGGATTCGATCCGGAGATCAAATACGGACCGGAAAGTTTCGCGCGCTTCCGCACCTACTTTCTGCGCGACGAGAACCCCACTATTAACCGCACGTCCGTGCCGCGCGAAGCCATCCCGACCAATCGCTATCGGCTGGCCGTGCAGGATCGCACTTCTTTCGGCCACGGTTTTTCGGGTTTCGTGAACGCCGACAAGCTGAGCGATGAATTCGTGCTCCAGGACTTCTTTCAGTCGGAGTTCCGAATCAACCCGCAGCCCGACAACGTGGCGGTGTTGAACATATCGCAACGCGAATCTCACCGTCACCGGCATCGGTCGGGCTCCAGGTCAATGACTTCTTCGAGACGACCGAGCGGCTGCCGGAAGTCGTTCTCGACATCAAACGGCAGCCGATCTTCGGCACGGGCGATTTTTTATGAAGGAGAGGCCGGCTTTGCGAATCTGCAGCGCAATTTCCCAAATGGCTCAGACTTCCAGGATTACGATAGTCTGCGCCTCGATACCTTTCACCAGTTCACCTACCCGCAGACCTATTTCGGCTGGCTTTCGGTTGTGCCGCGCGTCGGCGTTCGCAGCACCTATTACGCGGAATCGCGCGACCTCAGCAACGTCAACCTCGACTCGAACCCCAACGCGCTCATCCCGGACTTCCTGATTCCACCGCCGAGTACCGGACCAGTCCCGCTTACTCCCGGCGGTGACCGGCTCCGCACTCTCTTCAACGCCGGCGTGGAGGGATCGTTCAAGGTCTCCCGCACCTGGGAGAACGCGCAAAACCGGACCCTGGGACTCGACGGCCTGCGTCATATCATGCAGCCGTTCGCGAACTTCTCCTACGTCTCCGGCGACGACGCACCCGGCGGAAGTCCTCCAGTTCGACCGCTTTCATTCCATCCACCCAGTTGCGGCCGATCGACTTCCCCCAGTTCACCTCCATCGATTCGATCGACAACTGGACGATCGCGCGCGTCGGGTGCGCAACCGCCTGCAGACCCGGCGCGACGACGCGCACCATCAACTGGCTCGAACTGGAGACCTTTTTCGATGTCAACTTCGACAACCCCTACAACCAGAGCGACTACTCGAACGTCTACAACAACCTCCGCTTCAATCCCGTGCCCTGGGTGATCTTCGGCCGTCAATTCGCAGACTCCCGCTCCTCGCGCAATGGCTTCACGGAAATAAACACCGCGATCCGTTTCCAGCCCACCGCAGCGGTCTCGCTCATTTTCGGCCACCGGTTCCTGAACGAGAATCCGTTCTTCGCGAACAGCAGCCTCTACACCTTCGGCGCTTACTACGCGGATCAACGACCACTGGGGCATCGGCGGCGCCGCAGCGCTACGAAGCGATCGACGCAGCGTGGTCGAAGAGCAGCGCTATACCATCTATCGCGATCTGACCAGCTGGGTCGCTTCGCTCGGCGCGGTGGTCCGCAACAACGGCGGCGTGAAGGAATATGGCGTGCTCCTCACTTTCACGCTTAAGGCACTGCCGAAATTCAGCTTCGATCTTAACTTCGATCCGGGCGCGCCGAACGGACGATGGACCAGGTCGGCAACGCGCCGCTGCCGTGACCAGCATCTTGCAATTGCATTTGCTATCTTTGCCCGTTCCTTGCACTGCGCTGCGGCTAGTCCGCGGCTATCATTTTTATACGCTCATGGATCTCTCCATCATCGGCTCCGGCTATGTCGGTCTCGTTACCGGCGCCTGCTTCGCGGACGTCGGCCATAATGTCATCTGCGTCGACAACGACCCGCGCAAGGTCGAAGCGCTGCAAGCCGGCAAGGTGCCCGATCTACGAGCCGGGGCTCGAGGAAATCATCCACCGCAACGTCGCCGCGCAAGCGCCTGCGCTTCACCGGCAGCATCAAGGACGGCGTCGATAACTCGCAGGTCGTCTTCATCGCCGTGCCGACGCCGCAAGGCGCCGACGGCAGCGTCGATCTCAGCTTCATCGAGAAGGTCGCGCGCGAAATCGCGGCGTGCTGACGCGATTACCGCGTCATCGTCGACAAGAGCACCGTGCCGGTGAAGACCGGCGAGAAGGTCGCGGAGTCGATCAAGCGCTATAACAAGCACGGCGCGCGAGTTCGACGTCGTGAGCAATCCGGAGTTCCTCCGCGAAGGCTGCGCCGTCGCCGATCTGATGAACCCGGACCGCATCGTGATCGGCGCGCAGAGCGAACGCGCGATCGACCTGATGAAGAAGGTCTACGAGCCGTTCATGGCGCCGATCCTCGTGACCGACATCAACAGCGCCGAACTGATCAAGCACGCCGCGAACTCGTTCCTCGCGCTCAAGATTTCCTACATCAACGCCGTCTCCGCGATCTGCGAAGCGAGCGGCGCCGATGTCGAAAAAGTCGCCGACGGCATCGGCATGGATCGGCGGATCGGCCGCAATTTCCTGAACGCCGGCATCGGCTACGGCGGCTCCTGTTTCCCGAAGGACATCGCGGCGTTCATCACGATCAGCGAGCAGCTCGGCGTGCCGTTCACGCTGCTGAAGGAAGTGCAGCGGATCAACGCCTCGCAAAAGGACCGCTTCCTCAACGCGATCCGCGACGCGCTCTGGGTGTTGCGCGACAAGAAGATCGCGGTCTGGGGCCTGACCTTTAAGCCGGACACCGACGACATCCGCTCCTCGGTCGCGATCGATCTCGTGGCCGACATGCTAAAGGAAGGCGCGCATGTTACCGTCTACGATCCGAAAGGGATGGAGAAGGCGCGCGAGGTGAAGGAGATCGCGGGCGCGACGTTTGCGAATTCCGCGCTCGAAGCGGTGGAGGGCGCGGAGGCGCTGATCCTCGCGACGGAGTGGGCGGAGTTTGCCAACGTCGATCTCGGCACCGTGAAGGAGAAAATGGCGACGCCGATCATCTTCGACGGGCGCAATCTGTTCGACCCGCAGACGATGGCGACGCTCGGCTTCCATTACCACTCGATTGGCCGCGCAACGCGTGACGCCGCGGTAGCACCGAGACGCGTTCGCCATGCCGCATCGCTCTGCTCGCGCTCTGGCGCTCGCAGCGCTTAGCGAGTGGCGACAGGGCCGGCAGTTTGCCGATGCGATTCTTGCAGGAACTTCTCGCCCGCAGCTGCGCTCGGCGGTTCCGACCGCGCGTTCGCGATTGAGCTCTTCTACGGCGTCCTGCGCAACCTGACGCTGCTCGATTTCTGGATCGGGCGGCTGCGTTCCAGCGCGACTCGATCGAACGACTCACGCGATCTCCTGCGCCTCGGGCTCTACCAATTCTTCATCCTCCGGACGCCGGGCCACGCTGCGGTTTTCGAGACGGTCGCGCTCGCCCCGCCGCGAGCCGGTCGCTCGTCAATGGCGTGCTCCGCGCAGCGCTGCGCCGCTTCGCAGAACTGGAGCGCCTGCGGCGGCCGCCGCACCGCTCGCTGATCCGCAGTCGCATCCGGAATTTCTGATCGAGCGCTGGTCGCAGTCAGTTCGGCGAGGCGGACGACGGGCGCGCTTTGCGAGTGGAACAACCAGCCAGCACCGATTTACGCCCGGATCAATCAGCTCAAACGACAGCGCCCGAACAGTTTCTGCGCGGTGCACTCTGACGCGACGGCCGCTGCCGGCCGGCCGCGTTTCGTGCACCTCGATCGACGTTCCGACGCGCGGCGCTCGCGCGCGGCGAATGTTACATTCAGGATCCGAGCACCGCGCTCGCGTGCGAACTGCTCGCATCCGCAGCCGGGTGAAACGGTGCTCGACGCCTGCGCCGCGCCCGGCGGCAAGAGCGGCTTGCTCGCCGAGCTGATGCAGAATCGCGGCCGCTCGTGGCCTGCGATCGGGACGCCGACCGCGATCTGCGACGCTTGCGCGACAATCTGCAGCGTCTGCGGGTGACCATCGCGCGCGACCGTTCGCCACGACTGGTCGCAGCGGACCGTCAATCGAGCGGCGGAGAGCGCGCAGTCGTTCGATCGCATTCTCATCGACGCGCCGTGCACGAATACCGGCGTGATGCGGCGGCGCGTCGATCGTCCGCTGGCGCCTGCACCCGGATGATTTCAGTGCGGATGCCGGACGAGCAGATGGCAGATCGTCCGCGCGGTCCTTCCGCTGCTAAGCCCGGCGGCACGCTGGTTTACAGCACCTGCAGCATCGAACCGGAGGAGAACGAACAGGTCGTGCAGCGCGCCATGCGGGAGTTCCCGTTCCTGCACTCGCGGAACAGAAATCCGTCCTGCCGTTTCGCGACGGTTTCGACGGCGCCTTTGCCGCGAAGCTGCGCCGTGCGGCGTGACGTTCCGCGCGCAGAGTTGTCATCGCGGCGGCGACGGTGGAATCATTGCTCCCTATGCAAGACGCCCGCTTCGATAAACTCGCGCAACTGTTGGTCGAGTATTCCACCCGCTTGAAGCGGAACGAAACGGTCCTGATCGAAGCCTTCGATGTGCCCGACGAAATGACGATCGCGCTCGTCCGCGCCGCGCGGAAAGCGGGTGCGATCCCGTTCACCCAAATCCAGCGCGGCCGCGTCAGCCGCGAGCTCGCGATGCAAGGCGACCGAGCGGCAACTCAATCTCACCGCCATTCACGAGCTGGCGCGGATGAAAAAGCATGGACGCCTACATCGGCCTTCGCGGCAGCCACAACATCACCGAATTGGCGGACGTTCCGGCCGAGCAGATGAAGCTGGTCGCGAAAAAAATGCGGCCGGTGCAGGACCAGCGCGTGAAGAAAACCAAATGGGTCGTGCTGCGCTGGCCGACGCCGTCGATGGCGCAGCTCGCCGGCATGAGCACCGAGGCGTTTGAGAGATTTCTACTTCGACGTCTGCACGCTCGATTACCGCAAGCTCCAGCCCGGCATGAAGGCGCTGAAAGCGTTGATGGAAAAAACCGACCGCGTCGAGATCAAAGGACCGGGCACCGACTTGCGTTTCAGCATCAAGGGCATCGGCGCGATCATCTGCGGGGGCGATCGCAATATCCCGGACGGCGAAGTCTTCAGCTGCCCGGTCAAGGACTCGGTCGAAGGGCACGTCACGTTCAACGCGCCGACGATTTACCAGGGCATCGGCTTCGATAACGTCCGGCTCGAATTTCAGGAAGGGAAAATCGTCAACGCGACGGCGAACCAGACGGAGAAACTGAACAAGATTCTCGATTCCGATCCGGGCGCGCGCTACATCGGCGAGTTCTCGCTCGGCTTTAATCCTTACATCCTCCATCCGATGCGCGACATCCTCTTCGACGAAAAGATCGCCGGCTCGTTCCACTTCACGCCCGGCCAGGCGTACGAAGAGGCGGACAACGGGAATCGCAGCCAGGTGCACTGGGACATGGTCAACATCCAGCGGCCCGATTACGGCGGCGGCGAAATTTACTTCGACGGCAAATTGATTCGGCGGGACGGGGAATTCCTGCCCAAAGAGCTGCGGTCGTTAAACCGCGGCAAATTCGCCCGGCGTTAGCGGCCCTCGGCTGACGACCGCAAGCAAAAACGGCCCGCGCGAACTTTCGCGCGGGCCGTTTGCTGGAAGCAGTTGCGGCCGGATCCTATGCCTTCGGCGCCGCCGCTGCTCCACGCGGGTTCAGTTGCATCATGGCGATGTCGGAACCGGACAGCTGGACGTTGCCGATCTCAAAGACGGGCGCGCCTTCCACGGCGCTTGGGCCGCTGCCGGGCAACTGCACGCTCACGTTGCGGGAGGTGGCATTCAAGATGATCGACGAGATCTCGAAAGACGGAGAGAACTCCACCGTCGCGATCTGGAAGGCGGCGGTGACGAGCACCGAAGCCTGACCTTGTTGCGAAGGCGTGAGTTGCACGGGAGCCGCATCGGCGCCGGAGACGAGCTGCAACCCGGCGATGTTAAAGGAGGGCGAACTGATGATGCCGGGGCGCTGCTGCTGCGAAGGAGTAAGGCGCACGACCCCGAGCGAGTTGCCTGAGCCCTGCACGCTGGCGATCTCGAATGTCACCTGCAAGTTCATGGCGGGCTGCGGCTGTTGCGACGGCGCCAGGCGCATCGTCACGACCTTCGAAGTCGGACGCAGCTGGATCGAACCCATCTTGAAGTTCGGGGTCAACTGCAGCGAAGCGATCTCGAACGACAGGGTCAATTGCACGGCCGTATGCATGCCGCCGCCGGCAGGTTGCATCCCGCCGCCGCTTGGCTGAGGTGCAGCCCCGGGGGTCATGGGTTGAGGTCCGGTGCGAATAACAGGAGCGGGTGTGGGTTGAATCGGTTGGGGCATGGTTACTGGTGTGGTTGGCTGCTGAGCCGACGGCTCGCTGGAAAGATTGGAGGCGAAGGCCGGACTGTCTACACCAGAATTGCGCAATGCGCCAATTCCTGCGAGGCCGGCGCCGATCGCAGCAATTGGGAGCGCTGGCTCCTCTGGGGTTTCGATGGAAGGCGTGGCGATCTCCTCGGAAGTTGCCGGCGTCAGATACGGCACGGGTTGACCCTGGCCGACGGGCTCGAACTCTTCATCTGCGGGCGCCGCGAAGGAAACGACCTCTTCCGGCTCCTCCATGGCCGCTGGTTCGTCAGCCGCGGTGGCTGCGACTGGTTCAGCTGCGGCCCATGGCGTGAATTCCTCAGCCGGCGCTGCAACCGGCTCCGGCACCGTGTTGGCCGGCGTCTCTTCCCAGTCGGCGGCGGTCGCAGAGGCGAAAATCGGCTCGGGCGCCGTGAACTGCGGCTCAGGTGTAGATTCCGGCTCGAGGGCTGCGAACTGCGGTTCCGATGCAAACGCCGGCTCCGGGTTAAAGATTGGCTCTGAAATCGCCGGTTCGAACTGGTCGACTGTCCTTTCGGCCGAAGCCATCGCCGGCTCGCTGAAGCTCGGCACAAATGAGCTTTCCTCGGCCATGACCTCCAGCGATTCCTCCACTCCTTCATCGAACGATGGAACGACCGGCGCGATCTCCGGCTCGGCGACGGGCGCGGCTTCGGCCGTGGGCGCGAAATTCTCGGCTGGTGCGTTTACGGCACCGGCGTAGGCGCTGCCCTGACCATTCCCTTCGTGCGCAAACCCATTACCACTGCCTGTTCCGTGCACGCTGCCTGCCAGCCGCGCGGCCTTGCCCACCGGCATGACAGCCCGGCGAAGCGCTGGCTCAGATGCGCGGAGTTGCAGGGACACTTGCGGCGGGCCACCGGCGAGTCGCGTTGGCGCGACGAGCTGCTCGACGGTTCCGACGGACTCTTCGTCATCGAATTCGGGCGCCCTCGCCCCTGCCACGGCACGGCCGGCAGATGCCCTCTGGAGCCGGCGCCGGACCACCGGAACAACCACCCAGGCAAGAATTCCAATGCCGCCGAGAAAGGCCAGACCGGCGAGCAAGGTTCCAGTGCTCAGCCGATCCGTCAGGCTCGGCTCCGACCATTCACGCACCTGCGCGGGCGCCAGCACAGTGGCGGGAGACGATGCTACCGCGGCACACCGCCGCCGTAGGAGCGGGAGCAGCTGCGGTTGGGGCCGGGGCTGCTTCCCCCACGGAAGGGGCGACGGCGTTCGCGTCAACCGGACGTGCTGCCACCGGCGACGAGGTGGACGCCACCGGCGTTTCGACGCTGGGCGAAGAGGCCGCGGCCAGCGCGATCGAAGCGGAAGGTGTTTGCTCCGCATTCGATGTGGTCGCCTCCATTCCCGGCACCACGGCGTTGGTCGGCGCCGCGAGCGTCAGCGGATCCTGGCCGGTGGCCGGGGTATTCTGGGCCAGCACGACCGCTGGAAGCGGGGTCGGCTCGATCGAAGGCGCCGACTCAGGTTGTCCGGCTTCGGCCACGCTGACCCCAGGTGAACCCTCCGCCGCGGGAGCCTGCGCTGGCGACTGCAACCAACCGAGATCGAAGAAGGCGTCGGCAAAAACGCCGTTCAACGCCGGCGGATAGATTTTGCGCGCGGAACTGACCCACTCGTTCGCTTTCGTTGCGTTATCCCGTTTGAACTCCCACGCCGCTTGCGCGTAGTAGAGCGCCGGCGTGTCGCCGGTAAACTGGAATTGCTCCATCATTTTCTGCGCGCGCGCGTCTTTGTTCTCGAGCAGGTAGGTCAGGTAAATCTTGAACTTGATGAGCTGCGCCGCCCGGTCCTTGTCCACCCCGGTCGTAGTGGCGAAGAGCTGCTCAAAACGCTCGCGCGCCTGCGCGTAGTCCTTCTTCTTGAACGGGACTTGCGCGAGGTTGTATTGCGCATCGCGGAATTTGGCGTCGGCTTTGATCGCCTTGCGGAATTCGCCTTCGGCCCCGCTATAATCCTGCTGCTCGAGCAGGACTTCGCCGCGCAGATTCAGGATCGGGGCCTGGTTCGGATCCGCCGCATCGGCTTCCTCGATCAGTTTGCGGGCGGCGGTCAGGTCACGCTGCTGCAGCGCCATCTCCGCTTCCTCGAACTTCGCTTTGGCGAACGACTTGGCCTGTGCGGCGCGTTCCGCCACCGTGTTCAGCTCGAGCGCCGCGCGCGACTGGCCGGCGGGCTTTTCGAGCCAGCCGACTTCATAGAGCGACTCCGCGAAGAGCTTGTTCAGCTGCGGGGAAAATGCCTTCTCCGCATTCGCCAGCCATTTCTTTGCTTCCGCATCGTCTTTCTTGTTCAAGGCGATCGCCGCGTTGGCGTACTGGACCGCCGGCGTTTCGGGCGAGAGCTCAAACTTCGCGATCAGCGCATTCACCATATTCTCCTTCCCCTCCATGAGGTGGGTGATGAGAATTTTGTATTGAATGAGCTGTGTCGCCTCACCCTGCAGTTCCGAGGCGTTGCTGTTGAGCAGATCCTGGAAACGCTTCCGCGCTTCCGGCCAGTTCTTTTGCAGGAAGGGAATCTCCGCGAGGTTGAACCGCGCGTTCCAGAACTTCGGGTCCGCGGCGAGCGCCTTCTCCAGAGCCGTCTCGGCCTTGGCGTAATCCTTCTGCCGCATCAAAATCACACCGCGCAGGTTTTGCGATTCCGCGAGATCCGGCTGGCGGGCGTCGATCGCGTCGAGATCCTTCAGCGCCTGCTCGTAATTGCTGGCATCGAATTCGCGGAAAGCCTTGTCATACATCGCCTCCAGTTCTGTCTTGGAAGGGGCCACCCCGCTGGCGGCGAACGAGCTGAGGACCAGGAGTGTGACGGTAGCTAGTTTCCGAATCTTCATTGCTATCGTGATGGAACCGCTCACATGCTGTGCTGACAAGCCATTTTTTGGCTGCCCCCGCACCGTCGATCCTCGTGTTCAGCAGGATACAGGCCCCAGCCTCGCAGCCACAACCCAACCGACACCCGCGTGAAGACCAATGCCGCTCCTTTACTTCCCTGGCCGACATGGGAGCCAACCCTGCACGCGAATCTCTGCTTTATCGTGCAGGATGCGCGGGTGCTGCTCATCCGCAAAAAGCGCGGCCTCGGCGCGGGGAAAATCAACGGACCGGGGGGCAAGGTCGACCCTGGTGAGACGGCCATGGAATCCGCCGTCCGGGAGACGTTCGAAGAACTCTGCGTCACCCCGCTCGGCGTCCGCCAGGTCGGCGAACTTCTTTTTGAGTTCCGCGATGGCCTGCTGTTGCACGGCGCGGTCTTCCGCGCGGACGATTTTGAAGGAATGCCAAAGGAGACCGACGAAGCGGTGCCGCTGTGGACGCCCGTGGATCGGATTCCCTACGACGAGATGTGGCCCGACGATCGCTTCTGGATTCCGCACTTGTTAGCCGGGGAGAAATTCCGCGGCGCGTTTGTCTTCGATGGGGACGTGCTGTTGGCGCACCGCGTGGAGCGCCTCCCTGATGAAACCGCCTTCTGAGGCGCGTCAGAAATTCAGGTTCGCGATCAGCCGCAAGCCGTCGAGCGTGAGTCCGTCGTGCACGGCCTCGATCTCCGGCAGCTGGCGCGCGATTAATCGAGCGTAACCGCCGGTCGCCACCACTTGCACCTTCCCGCTCGGGAAGGACTCCGCCCGAATCCGGTCGATGATCTCCCGCACCAATCCGCGGTAACCGTAGACCGCGCCGGTCATCATGGCGCCGCGCGTGGTTTTTCCGATCGCACGCGCTGGTTCCCGCAACGTGAGCTTCGGCAGCAGCGCCGTCCGTTGGTAAAGAAAGCTCGTCATCGCCTCGAGCCCGGGCGCGATCACGCCACCGACGTAGTCCCCGCTCGCCGACACTACATCGAAGGTGACCGCGGTTCCGAAATCGACCACGATGGCCGGCACGCCGTATAACTGCGCGACCGCGGCCGCGTTCGCCAGGCGATCGGCCCCGATCGTGCGTGGCTTGGGATAATCGATCCCCACCCCGAGTTTGCAGCCCGGGCCGATGAACAACACACGCCGCCCGTCGGCGGCGGCACGCACGATCGCGTTCTTCGCCGGCACCACCGAGGAGACGATCACCGCCGTCGCATTCCGGCGGCGCAGATGCGTTTGCAGGGCGGCGCGTGTGAGCTGTCTTGTCGGGATGCGAAACGGACTCCCGATGCGGTCCCGACTCGCGAATGCCAGCTTCGTGTACGAGTTGCTGATATCGATCAGCAGGTAGGCGGATGGCGCAGCCAAAACGCTGCGCATCACACCGCACCTGCGCCCGGAGTGCAACGTTCTTCTCGCCCGCTTGCGAGTATTCCGGCGCCCGCTTAGCCTCGGGCGTGAACAAGCTGGTGCATCGTCCGCGGCGGCTGCGCCAATCGCCCGCGCTGCGCAATCTGGTGCGCGAGACCCAGCTGAGCGCACACGATTTCATCCTACCGCTCTTCGTGAGCGAGAAGGTGGAGACACGGCGCGAAATCGGCAGTATGCCCGGGGTTTTTCAGCTCTCCGTGGCGGCCGCGGTGGCGGAAGCGAAAGACGCCCACGAGCTCGGATTGCAAGCGGTGTTGCTCTTCGGCATTCCCGCGGAAAAAGACGAAGCCGCGAGCGCCGCCTACGCAGAAGACGGCATCGTCCAGCAAGCCACCCGCGCGATCAAAGCCGCGGTCCCCGGGCTCGTCGTCATGACCGACGTTTGCCTTTGCGAATACATGAGCCACGGCCACTGCGGCGTCACGCGGCAGGACGGAGAGCATTTCCACGTCCTGAATGACGAGACGGTCGCACTCCTCGCGAGGACCGCATTGTCGCATGCCGCGGCCGGTGCTGATCTGGTCGCCCCGAGCGACATGATGGATGGCCGCATTGGCGCGATTCGCAACACCCTCGATGAGCACGGTTTCGAGCAAACCGGGATCATGAGCTATGCGGTCAAATTCGCCTCGGTTTTCTATGGCCCGTTTCGCGAAGCCGCGGAAAGCCCGCCGCAATTTGGCGATCGCCGTTCCTACCAGATGGATCCCGCGAATGCCGCGGAAGCGTTGCGCGAAGCGGCGCTGGATGTCGACGAAGGGGCGGACATTTTGATGGTAAAACCCGCTTTGCCCTATCTCGATATTCTCTGGCGCGTGCGCGAGCGCTTCGGCAAACCGACGGCTGTTTACCACGTCAGCGGCGAGTTTGCGATGGTCAAGGCCGGCGCGGAGAAAGGCTGCTTCGAGGAGCGCGCGGCCGTGCTCGAGATCATGACGTCACTGAAGCGCGCGGGCGCGGATCTGATCGTCACCTATTGGGCGAAGGAGCTCGCCGGATGGACGCGCCCGTAGCAGCGAAACGCGGCGAGACCGAAGCCCACCGGCGTCTGAAGCGGCTGGCCGTGCTCTGGGCCCAGGCACAGGGATATTCCGCGTGTGCGGTTGAAGTTTCCCTGCCGGGCTGCCGTTATCGTGCAGACGTGGCCGCCTACCGGGCGCGTGGCAGGGAATCGGGAGTGACCGCCGTCTTCGAGTGCAAGCAAGTGCGCGCCGATTTGCGCCGCGATAATTGCTGCAGCGCCGCCGCGCGGACGCGCCTCGAGACGGTGAGCAGACGCCGGCAGGTGCTGGAGAAGCATCTGCGCGTGCATTACCCCACCCTGCGCAGCGGCGAGTCACTCTTCCCTGAGTTCGACACGCACGACTTCGCCGCCATCGATCACCGCTCGTACCGGCGGGTGCTCAGCGAGTTGCGCGCGCTGCAGAACCAAATCCGCGGCGGGACCAAGTTCGAATGTCTGACGCGCTACCGCTGCGCGAACCTCTTCTTCCTGGTCGTGCCGCACGATTTGTTCCGCGACGCCGAAGTGCCGCTCGGCTGGGGTGCGCTTGTCGAATCGGAGGGAGCACTGACGCTACGGAGCAAGCCCGCCTGGCACGATAACGCGGCGGAAAGCCGGCTCCGTTTTCTGCAGCGCATCGCCGTCGCGGGGACACGCCATCTGAACCGGCAGCTGGAGATTGATTTCGAGCTCGTCCAGTCGGAACGGCTGCGCGCGAGCTGAGAAGGGCGCGAGAAGGCTGCGCCCCGTTCCGCCGCGCCTACCGCGGCACGAGCAGATTCCGCCCCGTCATCTCCGGCGGCTGCGGTAATCCCAGCAGGAAGAGCAGCGTCGGAGCGACGTCGGCCAGAATGCCATCCTCCACCCGAAACTTTTCCGCGTCGGCGCCGACGTAGATGACGTGCACGAGGTTCGTCGTGTGGGCGGTGTTTGGCGAGCCGTCGGGGTTGCGCATCAGCTCGCAGTTCCCGTGGTCCGCGGTAATGAGCGCCCTGCCGCCGAGCGCGAGCAACGCCGGGACGATCCGGCCAACACATTCGTCAATTGTCTCGACGGCTTTCACGCCCGCCGCCACGACCCCAGTGTGGCCGACCATATCGGGATTCGCGAAGTTCAGAATGATGAGGTCGTAGTTCAGCATTCTCGCGAGCACCTCATTGGTGACCTCGGGCGCGCTCATTTCCGGCTGCAGATCGTAGGTCGCCACTTTCGGCGAGGGCACGATCTTGCGGTCCTCGCCCGGAAACGGCTGTTCGATCCCGCCATTAAAGAAATAGGTGACATGCGGGTATTTCTCGGTTTCGGCGATGCGCAGCTGCGTCCTGTCCGCCGCGCTCACGACCGCGCCCAGAATGTTGGCGAACGCTTCCGGCGCGAAGACATAGGGTGACGAGTAGGTCGCGTCGTACTGCGTGAGCGTGACGTAGTGCACTTTCGGTTGCACCGTCCGGTCGAAGCCGGCGAATCCGGGATCGAGAAACGCCTGCGAGAGCTGACGCGCGCGGTCGGCCCGGAAGTTGAAGAAGAAGACCACATCGCCGTCGCGCACGCGCTGTTCGTTCGGGGCGGTGAAGACGAGCGCGGGCAGGAACTCGTCGGTTGTTCCGCGCGCATATTCGGCGCGGACGGCTGCCGCCGGGGAAAGCGTCGAGCTTTCACCGCGGCCGAGCACCACCGCATCCCACGCCAGCTTCGTCCGTTCCCAGCGACGATCGCGATCCATCGCAAAGTAGCGTCCCACCACCGTCGCGATGCGCGCGCCGCTCGGCGCCAGCTCGGCCGCGCATATTTGCAGATAGGCCGCCCCGCCCGTCGGCGAGGTATCACGCCCATCGGTGAACGCATGCACCATGATGTCATCGACGCCGGCCGCTTTCGCGGCCCCGGCCAGCGCCACCAAGTGGGCGTAGTGGCTGTGCACCCCGCCATCCGAGACGAGGCCGAGCAAATGCAGGCGGGCGCCTTTCGCGCGCGCAAACGTCTCCTGCAGGACCGAGGTTTGGGCAAACTCGCCGTCTGCGATCGCCTTGTTGATGCGGGTGAGGTCCTGATAAACGATGCGCCCCGCGCCGAGGTTCATGTGACCGACTTCGGAATTCCCCATCTGGCCTTCGGGCAAGCCGACGTCGAGCCCGCTGGCGCTCAATGTCGCCCCCGGATACGTGGCATAGAGATGATCATGGAACGGCGTCCGCGCGAGCATCGTGGCATCGCCATTTTGTTGGCGCTGCTCCCGCCCGCCCGGATTGATCCCCCAGCCGTCACGAATCAAGAGCATCACCGGCTTCGCCATCTTCGCGACTTTCGCGACGGGGTACCGCAGGCACAAGCTGGTTCTTGCGTTGACATCGCCGAGCCGCGGCTTCTACATCGCGTCGCATGAAATGGCGCAACCAACTGCTCGCGCTGTTTTGTCTTTTGGTCTTTTTCGCCGGCGGGATTTTCTATTTCCAACACTGGGTCATCCAGAAGCCGTTCGGTATTATCCTGTTCGTCGGCGAAGGGCTGGATGCGACCAGCCTCGCGAGTGCACGGGTGGCGGCTGGCGCCGGCAGGCCTCTGACGATCGATTCGTTGCCGTTCGCAGCCCTACTGAGGAATTCCTCCGAGAACTCGGCGACCCCTGACGCAGCGGCCGCTGCCACCGCCCTCGCCACCGGCGTCAAAGTAAACAACGGCTCCATCTCCGTCGATAGAGACGGGCGGCATTTGCCGACGCTGCTACAGCTGGCCCGCGAGGAGGGCCGCATGGTGGGCGTGATCACCAACGGCAGCCTGACCGCGCCGACGATGGCGAGTTTTTACGGACACAGCCCCACGAGCGAGAAGCGCGAGGAGCTGGCCCTGCAACTCGCGGAGAAGGCGCATGTGGATGTCGCACTAGGTGGAGGTGCGGCAGACTTTTATCCGACGGATGGCGGTGGCACGCGCAGCGATGGCCGCGAGTTGGTGACCGAGCTCCGGGACGCCGATTACATGGTGGTGCGCACCTTGCAGGACCTGGAAGGGATTCCGCGCTGGCGTCGCGCCAAACTGTTCGGCCTCTTCAGTCAGGCGGAACTCACCTTGCGGCGCGATGGAGAGACGCTCGACGACCAGCCCACGCTGGCGGATATGGTCCGCCACGCGATCGAGTTATTGCAGTTCAACAGCGGAGGCTACCTGTTAATTGTCGACGCCGCCTTGATGCGAAAGGCACGGGACGAAAACCAGTCTGAGAGTGCGGTGCAGGAGTTGCTCGAACTCGATCGAGCAATTGGCGTAGCCCTCGAATACGCCGGCAACAAATCCGCAATTTTTGTCTGCGGAGATTTTGCGGAGGCCAGTCGCCGCGAGCGACCACCAGCACCCGCGGCGGCCGCACCGCAGGAGGAGGAAATTGGTCCCGTCGTTGAAGAGACACCCGATCAGGCGCCTGGCGCGGAACCAACCCCGGACGCGACCGCGGTTGCGCCCGACGTCGCCGTGGCCGCGGCCTCACCGGAGCCGACGCCAACACCGCTCTCGGCCGCCAGCAGTGAAGCGCCCGCGGGACCGCCCGAGGATGTGATCGCGCTTGCGACCGGCCTTGGCGCCGACGGATTGCACGGAGTGTTGGATAACACCGCCGTCTTCCAAATCATCCGCGATAACCTTTAGAGAGCGACACGGCGGGTGTCTGTTCAACCTCAAGAACTGAATGGGACTACCGACGGTACTGGGCTTGGAGTTGGCAACTGCACCGGGATGAAACTAAACTGGCGGCGGTTGGGGCAGGCCCGGCGTCGGGGCTTCGGGTGGGCCTTCCGCCGGGATGTCTTTCGCTTCGAACGTCGTCTTCCCGTCCGGCACCGTCTTATTGTCCCTCGACCAACGATCGCCGCCCTCCGAATTCGCCGCGAGCGTAAGAAGCCGGTGATCTGCGGAACCCAATGCAGCGACCTCAGCGAAAGTAAAGGAGCCGTCCTGCCGGCTGGCCGGTGTCCAGCGCACCATTACATAACGCCCGGTGGTTTCCGGGAAATCGATCGACGCTCGGCCCTGGGTGCCATCGTCGGTGGCCGTGCCCACGATCTTCATCGCCGAGAGTGCAGCGTCGTCCAAGGTAACGCTCTCCGATGCCACTTCACTCGGCGGAAGGGAATCAGCGCCCGTGGCGGTCGCGGGCGCCTGTTGTTTGCGGCCCGGGAAGGTCGAGAGAACATAAAACGCCATCTTCCCGGCGCGGGGTGAGTAGACAACCGCCAAGCGGCGTAGCGGACGCGCTTCGCCGAGGTCGATTACGGTCGTGGGCGAGCCGTCGTCCGCCGCGAAACTGTAGCTGGTCGCGGTCTGGTCATCGATCATGTTGTTCGCCTGCTGCAGGTCAGCCCCCGAGCTCACATACAGCGCCCGCGCCCGTGCGTGGAGGTCGGTGTAATTGTAAGCCACAAACCCGAAGCCGCCGACCGCCTCGTCTTTGACCGGGCGGCTCTTCCGCGCGGCCGTGAAATCGGATACCTGCGGAGTCGAGTAAACGCCCAACCCGGCGATCCTGCCCGCTTCGGTGACGTTAAATGTCAGCCGGACGTACTTCGCTTCGATGGGGCCGATTTTCGCTGCGATCGCCTCCGCAGAGAGTTCACGCTCGAATGCGTTGCGCCACTGCGGGCTGTCGGCCGGCATTTTTGCACTCGATGTTGCGATCGAAATGCTGCCCTTGGCGCCCTGACTCAGGAGCGCGACGCTGCCGACGTTCTCGATCTGCGGAAGCGAAACGAGCAGCGTCGTTGGGCCGAGGGGTAGCGGGTAGCTCGTGGTCGGATCGCCGCTCAAAAGAATGGACTCTGTGCCAGACGAGGCGTCGAGGTTCTGGACCGTCGCGCCGAGAAGGTGCCGCGCCAGATTTTCAGGATAGTCTGGCGTCTGGGAGACGCTCAGCGGCGGCACCTTGTGGAGGACGACATCCCCCGCCAGCAGACCTGGAGCAAGGCCGATTGAAAATGCGGCGAGGGCGCAGAGGAAACGGGAATGCGAGACGGAGGGAACTATAATTTCCATGTCCACGAAAACGATGAAACTATCGTTCTTGTCCTCTGGCAATGCCAAAGGTTCCCTCCACCGCATGGGAGAATGAATTCGTGACGCGCGTCACGAATTCTCCCTCTGTCAGCTTTAGACGCTATCGCCCTTCGGAAGACCAGCGCAACGGTCCGCTCAGTTCCGGGCGAGCAACGGCCCTGACGCCGCTGCGCGATACTTCTTGTTGCCGGCGTAGGCGTAAAGTGGCTGATAGGAACGCTCGCCAATTTGGGTCGCCCGATACGCCGTCCAATTGAAAGTCGGATCCAGCACATAGGTGCCGTCCTCAGTCTCCCAGACCAGCCACGCGTGTGTCGTTCGACTAGTGGGGGCGCGCTGGCCAATCCCGAGGCGCAAATTCCTTGCGCCGCTTCTCTGCATCCGCTCGTAGAGCGCGACGGCTTTGCCTTTGCAGTCGGCTGGCCGCCGCGATGCGACCTCGGTCGGCGTTTTCCATTCCATTTGAAACCCATAAGGAATGTCGCGCAGATCTTCCATCCAGTGATTCACAATCGCGAGGGACACCTGCCGGGAGGCGCTGCTCGTCCCAAGAAGAACCGGCCGGATGGGCGACATCTGCCGGTCGTACGGAGTTGTGTCGACCGCAAGAAGTAGCGAAGACGCAAAGCAGGAGGCAGTGGAGAGGCAAACAAGCGTCGCAGCGAGGGCGAAAAGCTTCTTCGGGGCAAACGGATGAAGGCTTATGAAAATCATCTAGACTTCTGGTATTTATAGCAACAGCCATGCCACCTCGCGGCTTGCGCACCGTGTGTTTGCCTTCCCATCCGGGCACCCCAGTGGGCACCGGACCTGCAAAGACCAAGGGGTGGGCTGCCGTCGCCGCTAAACCACAAATTCCTGACTTGGGGGTTGCTCCCGCTTCCCAGCAGGCGTTTCGGGGTGAGGCGAGAGCAGCCTCCCGCCGCGTCGGGAGACGCGGCCTACATCGCCCATGAACGGATCGTCTCCGAGCTGGCGCGGCGCCGAATTCATCGGGTGGCCATCCCGCTGGCCACCCCCTCGATTTTGACCCAATCAGCCGCGTTTAGCGACGCGAAGACAATTGCACTGCCGGATCCAGAGCGAGCGCCTCCCCGACCGTGGCGCGACCAGTGCTCATCAACTCCCGCTGGGTGAAGATGCGCACGTTGAAGGCCGTGTCGGTGCCGATTGATTTCCGCTTCACCTTTTGCGGGATATTCGACCCGGTGATCATGACGTACTTCTCAGGCGCGTCAGTAATCAAGCCGCCGGCCGTCTCTTTCCGCGGGGATTGACCATGGGCGGAGGATGTGATCGCCACGATCGAAACGAACGCCGCCAGGGCGCCGGGCTTGCTGAGGAAACGTTTCATACAAGAAGATGCGGCATCCGCGGTCGTTCGGCAAGCGGACGCCGACGGGGGCGCGCGCCTCCCCCAGAAAAGCAAAAGAGGCAGCGGGCGAACCCGCTGCCTCTCTGTGAGTGAACTCTAAGTCAGCTTAGAACTTCTTGTTGATTCCGACGTAGTAGTAGCGGTTGCGGATGTTGTAGAGCGAGGTGTCGTAGTTGTCGTTGAACGCACCCAGCACCGTCGGCGGGGTCCGATCGAAGACGTTGTTGCAACCCACCCGGATGGTCGTGCCCCAGAGCATGCGCTGCCAGAAGGTGCCGTTATTCTCCACTCCGGCCACTGCCACATTCTTGCCGCTCTTGGCGTCCTTGGTGTAACCGGTGACCGGCTCCATCGCCGGCTTCACGAACGCGTAGCTCAACTGCAGGTCGAGCGTGATGTAGTCGGACACGCGGCGATACAGGTTGTACTGCGGATCGGTGTCGGTCCCACCAACGACCTCCACCGGCACGCCTCCAACTGTCACCACGAAGGCGGAGTCATCGTTAAACGAGCTGATGTAGTTGGTCGTGGCCACGAAGTCGAAGCCCCTCCACTCCCACTCCCCGCGGAGGAATCCCTTGTGGTAAGGAACTGCGCCCGGCGCCAGCGGCAGGGTGCCGTTGTTGTAGTCGCCGAGGAAGCTGTGCGTCCCCGTGCCGGCAACCGGCTCGGCCTTCCAGGTGAAGAAGTAGTTGTAACCGAGCGAGAGCGTAAACGTTCCCCAGTTCGTGGTCGGGATCTGATACGCGGCCGTGATATCCATGCCGTTGACCAGACGCTTGCCGGCGTTGGCCGAGACCGCGTCAATCGACTCCACCTGGTAGGGGAACACGGCGGCGCGCTGGATGATGTTGGCAAACGGAGCGCCCCCCGCAGGCGGGCCCCCTGGAGGCACGTCGGCCGCCGCCAGGAAGTTACCGTTCTGGGTCAGAGCCAGCTGCGCGAAGTCAGCCGAACCGAGGATCACGTTTTGGGTGTAGATCTGATAGAGATCGATCGTCATCGTGAGGCCGGGGACGAACTTCGGCGTGTAAACCAGGCCCGCCGTCCACGTCTGCGTGGTTTCCGGGACGAGGGCCACGTTGCCACCCTGCTGCACACCGTTGATCGGTTGCAGGGTCTGACCGCGCTGAACCGGCGGCCCTAACGACTGAATCGGGAACGGATCGAACACCTGCGGGAAGTTCTGCTGCACCGGGTCGAACAACTGGGTCGGCGTCGGCGAGAGGAACGATTCACCCCAGGAGGCACGCAGCGTCACGTCCGCGATGGGCTGGTAACGAAGCGTAATGCGGAAGTCCCCATTGTTGTTGAACGACGATGTCCGTTTCGTGAACCGGTCCGTGTTGTCGAAGCTTTCATAGCGCCAGGCAACCGAGGTCTCCAGGGAACGCACAAAGGGCACGCCCATGGCGGAGGTAACCCACGGAATCTGCAACTCGGTGAAGAAGGAGTTGACCTCCTGCTTGAAGGAGTTGTTGGCCGCGGCGTTAAATCCCAGCTGGTCACCCTGTGCCTGCACCACGTCCGGAATGTTCTTGGTCCGGCCCTGGCGATACTCGTAACCGACGTTAAACCCGACACCGCCCTGCCACATGTTCGGGAACAGGTTACCGAACACCTTCGCGTCGGCCAGGAACTCTCGGTCGTAGAAGAAGGAGTTGCCGACGTAAAGGGCGTCGTTTATCGCCGCTTGGTTGTCGTAGAAGGCCGTCATCCCCGTCGGCACGCCCCCCACATAGGTGGGCGCCTGGCCGCTCACCGGAGCGCTCAACCCGATGAAGGGATTGAAGAAGGCGCCTGAAGGGCCGTCACCCCTCAGTCCCGCGCGAACCCCGCCACGGGTCATGTCACCGCTGTCGACGCGCTTGTAATCGCCGCGCTCATAAACCATCCCGGTGTCATAACCGAGGTAGCTGATGAAGCCGTTGCCGGTGAAGGTGAAGTTGCCGTTCAACCCTACCGTCCAGCGATAGTAGTCATAGTCGAAGAACGAACGGCGGAGCCCCGCCTCCTGCACCGTGCGGTAGCTTACGATCGTGAGCGCATTGCCGAACGGGTTGAAGGGCGAGTTTTGGGCGTCGCCCAGCCCATTTGCCACGGTATTGAAGGCGAAGGGCGAGGGCGCGAGACCGTTGTCCTGTTTCCGCTTCGTGTAGAGCATGTCGCCATAGACTTGCAGCGCGTCCCCGAAGATTTTGTAACGCCCGGTCACGTAGGTGCTGTAGGTCGTGCGGGCCGGAATCGCCGGCGTGTAGGCACGGAAGTTGAACGGATCCGCACTGTTGCCGCCACCGTAGAGGCGGAAGCCGCGGGCCGGATCGGTCGGGTCGCTGACACCACTTGGATCGTTGATGACCCGGACGCCGCGAGCCGCCTGCGGGAATGGAGTCCCGCCTGGGCGCGGAATTCCCGCACCCACGCTCACCCTACCCGGGAACGTCGGGCTGCCGGTGTTGGCACCGCCGAGAGGGCGGCGATCGGCGGTGGCGGAGATCTCACGATCGCGGGAGAAAAGGCCCAACGCGTCGTAGTAACTGGCGGCCGCCGCGACCGAAACCTTGTCGGTAGCAACGCCACCGCGGATGTAGGTCTGGATGACGCGCGCATCGGTATCGGTCGTGTTTCCGTAGAGGAAATCGACTTCCGCACCCTCGTAGGGCGCCTCACCGGGACCGCCGATGAGGATGAAGTTCACAACGCCGGCGACGGCGTCAGAACCGTAAATGGCGGAAGCGCCATCCTTGAGGACTTCCGATCGTGCCAGGTTGCCGATCGAAATACCGTTGATGTCTTCGAACATCACGGTGCGGCGACCGTTGATCAGGGTCAGAGTGTTCTCGGAGCCGAGCGCGCGGAGGTTGACGAAGGACTGAACCGTCGCCGCCGTTCGAGTCGTTTTCGGTGGCCGTATTGCCGACAAACGAAGGCAACTGACGGAGACCTTCCGCCGGGGTGTTGGCGCCGGCCTTCTGCAGGACCGCCGAGGTGTAAACCGTGACCGGCAGGGCCGATTCGGTTTCCGCCGTCGGGATGTAGGAACCGGTCACCACGACGCGTTCGGTGGTGGCCACGCCGGCACCAGCCGTCGTGTCCGTCGCAGCCGGGGCCGGGGCGGTCGCGGGATCGGTCGAGCCGACTTGAGCAAAGGCGCTCGCGGCGATGAGGAACGGAACGCCGACGCCGACTGCGAGAGCCGAGCGGAGCGAGCCGAGCTTATAAAGCACGTTTCTTATCATTAGTTTCTCCATGGTTGGGTTAGGTTTGGCGGGAGCATTAAAGAAGTATGAAGGGGGTGACAAGGTTTTTTTTCACTTTTTTCAAAAAACTTTGAACGCCACCGCCAAAGGGATGTCAGCAGGATTTCGGCCAGACCGGCCAAACGAGGCGGAGATTCTGCATTTTCCTGGGACGCCGACGGTTAGGCGAGGCGCTGAGCTGGGTCAATTCACGAGCCAGGAACGCGGCAAACCCCTGCGGAAGGCCATCTCCTGACCATGCCGCGGGGCGGACTCCGGCCCTGGCGTTCCCTTCTGCTGCCAGCAATGGCGTTGCGGTTTCGGGCCGGGCGGATTAATTGCGAACGATTCATGTTCACCGGCCTCATCGAAGAAATCGGCAGCGTCCTCTGGATTCGCGCCACGGATCGCGGCACCCAGCTCCAGATCGCGGCGCCGCAGATCGCGGAAGACGTGCGCAAAGGCGACAGCATCGCGGTCAATGGATGCTGCCTCACTGTCACCGCGAGGCGTGGCGAGCAGCTGACGTTCGACCTCCTGGAGGAAACGCTCGATCGCACGAATCTGCGGACGCTGCGGCGCGAAAGCGCGGTCAACCTGGAACGGGCGATTGCGGCGGGGAGCCGGATGGGCGGGCACTTTGTGCAGGGCCACATCGATTGCGCGGTGCGCGTGCTGTCATTCGAGGAGGCGGGCGCGGATCACCGGCTGGAGGTGGAATTGCCGGCCGACTTCGCACATTACGTCACCTACAAGGGCTCGGTGGCGCTGAACGGCAGTCAGCCTGACCGTGGCGGAAGTCCTGACGGAGAGGTTCACCGTCTGCGTGATTCCGCACACGCGCCGTTACACGAATCTGCACGACGTCGGCGAGGGCGACATGTTGAACGTTGAATTTGATCTGCTCGCGAAATATGTCGAGCGGATGGTCAGCCGCTTCGCCCCGAAGGATTAAGGTTTCCGCTCGTGATCAATTCGCGCTCATTCGAGCACGAGCAAGATCATGAGGACGAGCAAACTGCCTATTTCGCCCCTGAGCCAAAGACGACCGCCGGGACGGTTCGCACGAGAATCTTGAAATCGAGGCCCAACGACCATTTGTCGATGTACTCGAGGTCGAGCTTCACCCAATCGCCGAAATCGCTCACTTCGTTTCGTCCGCGAATTTGCCAGAGACAGGTCAGCCCCGGCTTCACGCTGAGCCGTCGGCGTTGGGCGGTGTTTTCGAACCTCTCCACCTCGTAGAGCGGAAGCGGGCGCGGCCCGACCAGACTCATGTCGCCCATCAGCACGTTGATGAGCTGTGGGGTCTCGTCGAAGCTCGTCCGCCGCAACCAGCGGCCAAACGGCGTAACCCGCGGATCGTTGTGAACTTTGAAGACGGGCCCGCTCATTTGATTAAACGGCAAGAGGTCGGCGTGCCGCTGCTCGGCGTCGTTCGCCATGGAGCGGAACTTGTACATCGTGAACGGCTTCCCGTGCTGACCGGCCCGCTGCTGCCGGAAAATGGCTGAACCGCGCGAGGTGGCCCGAACGATCACCCCCACCACGACCATCGGAATCGCGAGCACAATGAGCGCCGCCAGGGCCCCGACCCAATCGATCATGCGCTTGAGCAGCAACGCCCACGACACTTCCGGGGTGGAGCGAAAAACCAGCATCGGCCGGCCGGCGAAGGCGTCGAAGTCCGGTTTCGCGATCGACGTCTGAATGAAATTTGCGACCAACCACGCCGGCACGCCTTCCACTTCGCAGGCTCCGATGGCCTGCTCGATCCGGTTGAACTGGCTGTGACCCGCGGCGAAAACCACCCGTGTGACCGCGTGCTTGTGCATCGCTTCGACGAGGTCCGAAAGGGGCTGCTTCTCGATGTCGATCCGGTCGGCGATCACCATCAGAAGCTTCTGCTCGGGGGTGAACGATTGCTCGAGGGCCGCAATATCCTGGGGCAGGCCGGCCAGCAAAATCCGCTCCCGCAGTTCCCCCCGCAGCGCGCGGCGTCGCACCGCCGCGATCATGATGCGTTCCTTCACGAGCAAGGCCGCCGCGGCGATCGCCATGAAGAGCAATGGTACCGAGCGCGCCACCAGCGGCAGCCGCAGGAAGATCACGCAAGCGCTCACGATGATGCTGAGGTAGACCATCGTCTGCACGATCTGGATGAACGACTTCCATTTCGTCTTGGTGAGCGGCGACTGGTAGAAGCCCTGTAGTTCAAGCAGAATCGGGCCGAAGGGCATGATCACGACGAGCAGCCATTGGTAATTGGTGAACGCGTCGATGTTGTAATCGAGATGAAACCAATCCGTGCTGTAGATGCGCAGCCAATAGGCCGCCACCAGCGCGGCGGCGAGCAGAAATGCATCGAAGATCTGCTGCAGTTGGGTGTTTAATTCTTGCCTTCGCGCGAGCATGGGTGCCCTTCGTCGCCTTCCACAAGCAAATGGCGAACCATTACGATAAGACAGCAGCCGCCCCGGTCAAAGGGCCAGACCGCGCGGGCTGCGCTCGTGGCGGTGATTTCCACTCGCGCCGACCTCGACCGCGCGTCTCGCCTGCGTCGCCCGCCGGACTTCTTCGAGCTGCGACTCGACTGCCTCTGGCGCCAGCTGACGAGAGTCGAAGCGAGCCTGCTCAACCTTCGTGCACCGCTCATCGCGACGGCGCGGCACCCGCGTGAAGGCGGGAGGAACCAGCTCACCGCGGCCCAGCGCCGTGCGCTCCTGCTGCGCTTCCTGCCTGAAGTCGCGTTGGTCGATGTCGAACTGCGATCGGCCAGGGAACTTCGCGCCGTGCTGGAGGCGGCGGATGGGCTGGGCGTGAAACGCATCATCTCGGTGCATGACTTCCAACTGGCGCCGCCGGGGGATCGGATGCGGCAACAGGCGGAGGCGGCGCGCGCCTTGGGAGCGGACGTTTTCAAGATCGCCGTTCGCACCGACACCGAATCGCAGCTCGAACGCCTGCGCGCGTTCTTCCAGGAAGAATGCGAGGCCGGTGTGATGGCGATCAGCGCCATGGGAATCGGGAAACTCGGCCGGGCTTCGCGGCTGGAGTTCGCGCAACGCGGCTCCGTCTTGAACTATGTGCACCTCGGCCGCACCCGGGTTCCGGGGCAGCTTTCGCTCGCGGAGATGCGCGGCGCGCTTGCGCGATCACAGCCGCGCGCAAAGTCGCACCATCTCATAGCTTCGGCTGTGCGTATATTCGATCGAAGCCCGCCCTGCGACTCCCGCGAATGAACGATCCTCTAACTCTGCCGGACGCCGTGCCGGTCATGCCGCTGCCGGGCGCGATGCTTTTCCCGCACGCCCTGCTACCGCTCTACATCTTTGAACCCCGTTATCGCGCGATGCTGCAGCACGCCCTCGGCGAGCACCGCATGTTTTGCGTCACGCTGATCGATGCGCCCGCGGGCGAGTGGGACAACGTCGACGACTTCTGCCAGGTCGCGACGGTGGGCCTCATTCGGGCTTGCGTTGGGCGCGGGGATGGCACCTCGAATCTGATCCTGCAGGGATTGCATCGCGTCCGCTTCGCAGGGTTCGAACAGGAAACCCCGTTTCCCATCGCGCGCCTCGAAGCGCTTGAGTCGAGACCAGCGGACCCGGATGAAGCGGAGGAACTCGGCACGGAGGTGCTGGAGCTTTACCGGGTCTCCGACGCCAGGGGCGCCAGCTACCGGAGAAAGTCGACGAATACCTGAGCCATCTGCGCGAGCCGGAAATGCTGGTCGACTTGATGGCAGCGACGTTTGTGAGCGACGCCTCACGCCGTCAGGATGTGCTCGAGGAGCTCTCGGTCGGGCGTCGGCTGCGGCTGGTCATTCGCTATCTGCGCGAGGAATCGGCCACGCCGATGTAGGCCGCCGTGTCCTCAGGCGGCCGGAGGTTGCTCCGCGACCTTTCCGTACTCTTCGATCAGGTAGCGGTCGGTCATGCCGGCGATGTAATCGCAAACAGTGCGATGCAGGCCTTCTCTCTCGATCCGTTTCGTGGCGCCTTCGCCTAACAACTCGGGATTTTTCGAAGTAGGCTTCGAACGCCGCGCGCAACATCTCACACGCCTGCCGATTCACCTTCGCCACCCGCGGATGGTAGTAGACATTCTGATAGAGGAAGCGGCGCAGTTCGCGATTCGCGGCCGCCAACTCCTCGCTGTACCGAATCAATTGCGCCGCCTGCCCCCGCACCTCCTCCACGCTGCTGCACGCCCGCCCGCTCGATCGCCTCCGCACTCGAGGTCACGGCATCGCGCACCTGCACATCGATGATGTCGCGAATGATCAGCTTGTGCAGTTCCGGTTCGTGCACGTCCGGGATGGCGCCGGAGCACGACGGCATGGCTCTCGCGCCAGACCGTCGACCTCCTGCGAGCTGCTCCGGGCTGTAGGATCGCAAAGTCGACCGCGTCGTCGAGATCGTGGCTGTAGTAGGTGATTTCATCGGCCAGATCGGCGACCTGCGCCTCC
Organism: uncultured Verrucomicrobiae bacterium; assembly: GCA_963844275.1. Lineage (GTDB taxonomy): Bacteria > Verrucomicrobiota > Verrucomicrobiia > Chthoniobacterales > UBA10450 > JACCTI01. The sequence continues at coordinate 493,380 of CAWJNS010000010.1, read as the reverse complement.
AGCGAGGGGCAACGTTTCCTTGGCGATGCTTCTGCAAACCTTCGCGCACTTCAAAGGTGAGATTCAACCCGGAAATCCGGGATACGGCGCCTCCAGCAGATCGACGACGCGCAGGCTCTGGTCGTTGTGCTCGAAGCCGCCGTGACCGCGCATGCATTCGGCGAGCATCTCCTCGCCGGAATGCCCGAAGGGCGAATGCCCGAGATCGTGCGCGAGGGCGATCGCCTCCGCGAGATCCTCATTCAGCGACAAGCGCGCGCGCGATCGTGCGGCTGATCGACGCCACCTCGATGGAATGCGTCAGCCGCGTCCGCAGATGATCGCCGGTGCCGTTCAGGAAAACCTGGGTCTTGTATTCCAGCCGGCGAAAGGCGCGCGCATGAATGATCCGGGCCCGGTCGCGCTGAAACTCGGTCCGATAAGCGTGCCGCGGTTCCGGGTATTGGCGTCCGCGCGATTCGCCTGATTTCTGCGCAAACGGCGCGAGCAGACGTTGCCCGTCCGCCTCCATTTGCTCGCGCGTTTTCCAACTCATTGGCAATAGTCGCGCGATTTGGGATCGGAAAACCGCTCGCCCAATTCACGCCGCGCGGCTCGCCCTTCCGCGCGCACCATGAGGAAATCAAAGAGCGCGAGGAACAGCACGGTGAAGGTGAGCCAGGCGCAGGCCAGCCAAAACACGATAAACCGGAGGGTGTGCGCGCGAGGGTCGATTGCTTCGCGAAGAACGGTCGCGCCAGAAAAGGCCATCAAGAGCGCCGCGAGCAGGACGAGGAACATCGCCCAACGCCGGGTTTTGCGGTCGCGAATGATGCCGCGGGTGGCATGGGCAACAAAGGCGCGGTCTTCAGTTCGCGCGAATGCTCTTCGCCTTCGTTCATGTTCTTCCAACTTGCGCTGAAAACGCCGCCCCCGCTAGCATTGGCGGCCTGGCGACTGGTCGCCAGCCGATTTCGCGTTCGCAATCGCGAGGAACTGGAAAGTCCAACCTATGAATGAAAGAACGGTGGGGGCAAGGACGGGAGAATTGAAAGGCGAGCCATTTTACGAAGACATGCGGCGCAAGGCCCGATGGTTCGCGGAGATTCATGGCTCGACGGATTTCGTAGCGATGGATCGGCTGCGCGATCGCGCGCTCGTGCAAGTCGAGCGGATGCGCGCGGCGCGGAGCACGCGGCTCGATCCAGGCGGTGGCGCGATTCGGAAGCAAAACTTACTGGTGGGCGCGAGACGCCGGGTAAAAACTGCGGTTGTCGTTATTCCAGGGCACGTCGGGGAAGGATTTATTACCGACGCAGTTGAAGTCTCTTCCTCAAAGGAAGACCTCGCCACGACGCTGAAACAAAGGCTTCGCCGCGGCGTCCAGTCACGCCTCGACCCGCGCACCGCACGGATGTTCCGCTATGACAACGAACGGGAAACCTGGGCGCTGGTGGAAGCCTCCGGCTGGAACGCGAAAGACAAATACGTTTGGGGTAAAGTCGATCGGCCGGGCATCTACGCCGCGGTGGCGCTGCCGAAAGGACGGAGCGGGCTTCGTCGCCTTGCTCTCGAGTCGCTCGCCCGCCGCATGATCAATCGCGGGGTCGCTTCCGGTTATTTCGCGAGGGCATCCGACTTCGGCGACCGCGCAACTTTTCGTGATTACTTCATCGAGAGCAACCGACTCGACGAACGCGCGGCGAAGGCCGACATCGATCTGGCGCTGAAGGCGCATCGGCAGATTGTGCGCGAGCTGGGCCGTTCGTGGGAGACCGAGCCGCTGGGCGGCAACCCGCAATGGCTTGTTCTCGAGGAGATCATGTTCCGGCTCGAGGACGTTCGAAGAGCCATCAACCTGGACATGGTCGCTCCTTACCGGCCGATCTTTGCCCGGGTCGCAAATCGCGTCGGCCCCTGGTTCCCACTCGGGCCTCACAACATCAACGGGCGCGTGAAATCGATCGCGATGCATCCTTCGAACAGCGACATCCTTTATGCGGGCGCGGCCAACGGCGGGGTCTGGCGTTCGACCAACGGCGGCGACTCCTGGTCCACGCGCTGGAAGTTCGAAGATAGCCTCGCGATCGGCGCGGTCGCGACCGCGCCGAGCAATGCGAACGTCGTCTATGCCGGAACCGGTGAAGACACGCCCGGCTATGGCCCGTCCTACGGTGGTGTCGGTCTCTACAAATCCACCGACGCAGGGACGAACTGGACTCGCATCGCCACCGCCGCCCAGATCGGAAGCTACTGCAACAAAATCGTCGTCCATCCCTCGAACAGCCGGCGCGTCTTCGTCGCCAGCAATACCGGCGTGCACCGCGCGGAAACAGGCATAGGCGGGATGGTGGTCGGTCTCGGTGGGGCCGTCAGCTTCACGCGCGTGCTCACCGGCCGCGCGACCGACCTGGTGATGAAACACGACAACCCAAATGTGCTCCTGGCCGGCATTCACAACGACGGCGTCTATAAGAGCATCGATGGTGGCGATCATTGGACACGCCTCGATGGCGAACGGGTGGTCGTTTTCGCCATCATCATCGCCTTCCGCGAGCAGTTCCCGACCGGCGCCGATGCCGGCTGGATTAAACTCGCCATCGGCCGCGCCGGCGAAGGGGGATCGAACTTCGTGGTGGTCAAGCTCGGCAAGGACTCCGCGACGACTCTCATCAGCACGGACCTGGGGGAACAATGGTTGAAGACTCCTGGCAGCGTCGGCGCCGACTACGACGAATGGTGCAGCATGGTGGCGCTGCATCCCCGCCAGACCCGCCACATCTATCTGGCCAGCGTGGGGATGCAGCATTCGTTCGACGGCTGGAACTACTCCGGCTCGCCTGGCACTCACTCCGATCATCACCAAATGGTGTTCCACCGCTCGAACGACAATATCGCTTTCGTTTGCTGCGACGGCGGCGTCTATCGCACGACTGACAATGGCGATTCGTGGCACCTGCGCAGCGCATTATCTCTCCGCCGCGCAGCTAATGAGCCTGGGCGTCGCACAAACCGGCGACCTGGTGATCGGTTGCGCCACGCAAGACCAGGGGATCATTCAGACCGACGGCTCCTCCACCTGGGTGGACTACGGCGGCGGCAATGAGTGGGGCATGTTCGTGGTCGATCCGAATGATTCACGCAACGTTTTCATCTCACCCGGCGACGGCCAGATCAGGCGAAGCACCGACCGCGGTGTCCATTACACGAACCCAACCGAGGGCCTGACTCACTGGTGGGCCGCGCAGAACCGTGACACCAAGGCGGCTTCTTTTGCGCACGCGGCGGTCAAGCCGGGCGATTCCAATATCCTGGTCGGCGCAGCCACGGTCAGCGACGAAGTGAAAGACGCGAGTGGAACCGTCACCGCCACCTATGCCGCGCGACACCGGATTTACTACAGCCGCAACGGTGGAGTAGATTGGGACCGCGTTTTCACTCTTCCGCATCGCGGGTCGCGGCTTTGCTTTGCCCCGAGCGATCCCACGTGCGTTTATCTCGCCACCGCCGAGGGTCGCGTTTATCGCAGCAGCAATTCCGGCGCAAGCGGCTGACGAGGCCTGGCACTTCGCTGACTCGGCCGCCCAACGGTTACATCACCGCGATCAGAGTGGATCCCTTCAACAAGGACCGGGTTTACATCACCTACGGCAGCGTGAATCCGCACATCTATCGCTCCACGGATGGGGGAGAAACTTGGCTCGCGTGCAACGGCACCGACCCGGCAATGACGCTGCCGGACATCGCGCTCCTCGACATTGTCATCGACAGCGAAAACCCCGACGTGCTTTACGTCGGCTCAGACATTGGCGTTTTCCGGAGTAACGACCGCGGCGCAACGTGGTATTGGGCGAACGACAGCTTCGAGGAATACGATCTCCCTCGCGTTCCCGTGACCGGACTCGCGATTCACCCAGGGACGCATCGGCTTTATGCGTCCACCATGGGACGCGGTCTTTACTACACCCAGGCGACCGGGATTGTCTCGTTGCGCGCCACTCACGTGCGTCTGCAGGTACCAGTCGCCGCGCCCGCAGGGCATCATCCGCCTGCGGCTCACCGACGGCGCACGCACTTACAACATGACACGTCTGGAAGTGATCAGGCGAATTCAGGCCGGCACGGAAGTGTTCACGGTTGCGCCGGACGGCACGCGCGCGCGGGTTCGCGCATTGCAGCCTGATGCGCATCATCCGCGGGAGTATTTGTGCACCGCGCCAGACGTGACCGCTGCCAACAACCTGCTGACCCTGCCGCGGTTCTACAGTTGATAAGCTAGATCAGCAGCAGCGTCGGATTCTCCAGCAGCCGGCCGCAGTTCTTTCAGATATTCCGCACCGAGCGCGCCATCGATCACGCGATGATCGCAGCTCATCGCGATCGCCATCCGATGGCCGACGCCGATGTTGTCGCAGTCGTCGATGACGGCGCGCTTCGTGACGGCGCCAACCGCGAGAATGAATCCCTGCGGCGGATTGATGATGGCGGAGAACGAATCGATCCCGTAGCCGCCGAGGTTTGAGACCGTGAACGTGCCGCCCTGGAATTCTTCCGGCTTCATGCGCTTGTTGCGGGCACGATGGGCGAGGTCCTTGACGGCATCGCTGATTTCGCGGAGCGACTTGTTCTGCGCCGCGCGAACCACCGGCGTGACGAGCCCATCCTCGATCGCGACCGCGATCGCCGAGATCCACATCCGCGTATTGCACAATCGCGTCCTCATCGAACGAAGCGTTCACCTTCGGCACCTTCACCGCGGCGTCGACCGAGGCCTTCAGGATGAAGTCATTGACGGTGATTTTCGCCGTGTCGCTCCTTCCGGACCGGCCGCTTTCAACTCCGCGCGCGCGGACATCAAGCGGGCCGGCGTCGATCTCGATTGTGAGATAGAAGTGCGGCACCGGGCCTTTGCTCTCCACCAGCCGCTGCGGCGATCACTTTGCGCATTCCCGCGAGGTTGATGCGCGCGCCTTCCCTCGCCTGCGCCGGCGCCGGTGCAGCTTTCTTCTGCGAGGCGCCGGCAGCGGGTGCGGTCGCCTTGCGATTTCATCGCGCGCGCGCACGTCGCTTTCCGTGACGCGGCCTTCCGGGCCGGTGCCCTTGATTTGCGCAAGGTCGAGCCCCTGCTCAGCGGCAAGTCGGCGCGCCAGCGGCGAGGCTTTCACCCGCGCGTCATCGGATGCCGCCCGGGCGCGGCGGCGGCCGCGGCGGCTTTGCAGCCGGCCGTTCGGCTTTCGCCTGCATCCGATCGCGTTCGCTTCTTTTTCTTCATCCTGCGGCGGCGCTGTCTCGGCTTCCTTATCTTCCGCCGGGGCGGGTTTTTCGGTCTCGGCCTGCTCTGCCGGCGCTTGCTCGGCTGTTTCTCGGTCGCGCTGCCTTTGCTTCGACCGCGGGAGCGGCTTCGCCCTTCTCGCCGATGAACGCGATTTTCTGGCCGACCTCCACCTTGCCGCCTTCCTCGACGTAAATCTCAGTCAGGACGCCATCCTCCGGCGACTCCCATTCCATCGTCGCCTTGTCGGTCTCGATCTCCGCGATGACGTCGCCGGCGTGACCTGCTCGCCCTTCTTCTTCTTCCACGCGACGAGGGTTCCCTCCGTCATCGTGTCGCTCAGCTTCGGCATCTGGATTTCGGGCATGGCGATCTCCTTCGTCAGGCGTGACAAACTTTCTTCGCGGCGCGCGATGATTTTCTCGGCGCTCGGCAGGACGGCTTTCTCGAGCCGCTCGTTGTACGGCATCGGCACATCTTCCTGCGCGACGCGGGCAATCGGCGCATCCAGTTCGTCGAAGATTTCGTTCTGGATCCGAAAGCAAATCTCCGAGCCAATCCCGCAATACGGCCGGTCCTGCTCCGCCACGACGACGCGATGGGTCTTCGCGACCGAGTTCAGGATCGCCTCCAGATCGAGGGGCTTGATGGAGCGCAGGTCGAGCACCTCGGCGCTGATTTCGTCCTCCTCGAGCGCGTCCGCGGCGGCCAGCGCCATCGGCACCGTTTGCGCATAGCAGATGATGGTAACGTCGGTGCCCTCGCGCTTCACCTCCGCCTGACCGAGCGGGATGAGCAGCTCATGCCCTTCCGGTTCGACCAACCCCTTCGAGCTGTAGAGCATCTCCGATTCGAGGACGAGCACCGGGTTGTTGTCGCGGATCGCGGTCTTGAGCAACCCTTTCGCATCGCGCGGCGTCGCCGGGGTGCAGATCTTCAGGCCCGGCACATTCGCGTAGAGGCACTCTGTGGCGTGCGAATGGGTTGCGCCGAGCTGGTGGGCCGGGCCGTTCGGGCCGCGGAAGGTGATCGGAATGTTGAACTGCCCGCCAGACATCGTGAGCATGTTCGGCGCGTTGTTCACGACCTGATCGAAGGCGACGAACGAAAAGCTGAAGGTCATGAACTCGACGATCGGCCGCAGCCCGACCATCGCTGCGCCGATGCCCATGCCGGCAAAGCCGTTTTCGCTGATCGGCGTGTCGATGATCCGCGTCGGACCGAAGCGATCGAGCAGTCCCTGGCTGACTTTGTAGGCGCCGTTGTATTGCGCGACCTCCTCGCCCATGAGGAAGACGTTCGGGTCGCGCTCCAGCTCCTCGGCCAGCGCTTCGTTCAGACGCCTGGCGATAGGTGATCTCGCGCATCTCGCTGCTCATGCGCGTAGGTGTAATCGTAGAGCTTTTCGAGCGGCGGCTCCGGGCTTTCTTCGGCAAATTTCACGCTCGCGAGCGCCGTCTCCTTCGCCGCTTTGTCCATCTCATCGAACCGCTCGTTCGTCAGCTTGCCCTCGCGCGTGAGCTGCGCGCGCAAACGCGTGATCGGATCGTCCATGCGATACTTTCTCGAGCTGATCCTTCGTGCGATAACTCGCCGGATCCGACATCGAGTGGCCGCGGTAGCGGTAGGTCCGGATCTCGACGAATGCCGGATGCGGATCCTTGCGAATCGAATCGACCACCTCGGTGAGCTTGTCGCGGACGTCGCGAAAATTCATCCCGTCGGCCACGTAGCCCGGCATGTCGTAACCTTCCGCCCGATCGACGATCTGCTTCAGCGAAGTCGAGCGCTCCACGCTCGTCCCCATCGCGAAGAGGTTGTTCTCGCAGATGAAGATGACCGGCAGCTTGTAGAGCGCAGCGAGATTGAACGCCTCGTGAAATGCGCCCTGATTGATGGCGCCGTCGCCGAAGAAGCAGAGCGTGACGCGATCTTCGCTCGCGGTATTTCGACGCGAACGCCATTCCCGTCGCGAGCGGGATATGCGCGCCGACGATCGCGTGCCCGCCATACATGTGGTTCGCCTTGTCGAAATAATGCATTGAGCCGCCGAGGCCGCGCGAGCAGCCGGTCGCCTTGCCGAACAACTCCGCCATGCAGGCGTTGGCGCGTCGTGCCGCGCGCCAGCGCATGGGCGTGATCGCGATACGCCGTGATCAGGTAATCATCGTGCCGCGTCGCCGCGATCGCGCCGACGACCACCGCTTCCTGCCCAATGTAGAGATGACAAAAGCCGCCGATCTTCTGCGCTTGATATTGCTGACTCGCGCGCTCCTCGAAACGCCGAATCAGCAGCATCAGCGAGAGCATTTCGACTTCGTCGCGTTGCTCCGGCTGTGACATGCCGGATTACGCGGGTGCGAGGCAGAGCCGCAGCGGCGCGTGAACGTTCGCGGGATGCGCGCGAAGTTCATGCAGAGGACGAACAGCGCAGGTGAAGATCAGATCGCTCACGAGCGAGTTGCGGAAGAACATCCAGGTCGGCGTCGCGCTATAGGCCGGCAGGCCGACGGTCAGCGCCTGGACCAAGCCGGCAAAGTTCTTCACGTAACCGGGATCGCTCAGCCAGGAGAACGTATTCGTGATGACGTAGAAGATGACCGAGCCGGCGATCGAGGCCGGCAGCATCGTCTTCAACGACGCGCGATTCTGCAGCGCAACGCCAAGCAGACCGACCGCGACCAGGGCGAGATAGCGGCCGAAGATCAGCGGATCGAGCAGGGACGCGCCGTAGTGGAGATTGAGAACGACATCCGAAACGAAGAGGGCGAGCAGCGGGACGGTGAACTTGTAACTTCTGTGGGAAATACGCCGCACCGCAAAGGGCGATCGCGGCGAGCGGCGCGAAGTTCGAGAGCCAGGTCGAATCGGACTGGACGAAGAGCGCCATCACGATACGATAACGCGACGGCGAGCGAGGACGAGAAGAACAGCGGGAATCATCGGGGTGAATTGGAACGTTCCTGAGAGATATGCAATGCGGTTTGTCGAGCGCGGGTTATCACGTTGCAACCAGCGCTTGCTCGCCCGACCAGGGAGCGCGGCTGCCCTCTGTAGGCCGCCGTCGGTCTTCGGCAGCCGCGGCCGCAGCGCAGCGCGCCGTTTGCAGGCGCGCTTTGCGGCGGTTGGCGGCGTTGCGATGGATGATGCCGCGTTTGGCTGCTTTATCGACCGCCGACACCAGCCCGCGCACGCCGACTTCTCGTCCTCTGCGCCGCCGTCCCGCCGATAACTTTCTTCTGCATCTTGCGCAGTCGCGTCAAGAACACTGCGATTGCGAAGGGTGCGGTCGCTCGTCTGGCGAGAGCGTTTGGCGGCGGATTTGGTGTTGGCCATGAGATGAAAGTTTTGTGGGCGGGCAGGCTCGGAGCGGCGGGCTGTTTTGTCAACTCCAGACGGGAGCGCAGCGAGGCGCGGAGCCAGCGCTACGCGTTCTTGCTCTTGCGCCGGCGGGCCGCTGCGTCGCGTGCTCTTTCGCCTTGCTCCGCGGCGGGCTGCGCCTGCGCGTAGGGCGCTCGGACGGCCGACTTCCTGCGGAGCATCTGGCGCCTTGTATCTCGTAGACTTTCTTCGCTTTCGGCACACGGGCGGCAGTTTCTCCGGCACCACCTGCACCACTCGCGCCGACTGGCAGCTGGCTGTAGAGCGCCGCGACATCCCTCGTCTTCATCCGAATGCAGCCGTAGCTCGCCGGCTTGGCCGATCTTTTTCTCCTCGGTCGTGCCGTGGATGTAAATGCAACGGCGAACGCGTGCGCGGTCGACGGTTCCAGGCCGCGCAGCCAGATGATGCGGGTGATGATCGGATCGCGGCCGGGCGCGTTCGGCTTCAGAATCTCGCCGGTGAACCGGCGATTGTGGAAGACCGCGCCGACGGGAGCGATGGTCGCCGATCTTCTGCGCGACGGCCATGGAGCCGATCGGGGTGGTCATTCTGCCGAAACCGTCACCGAGGCCAAACTTCGAGGTGGACACCGGATAGGTCGTGACCCGGGCGCCGTTTTGCAGCAGCATGAGCTTCTGCTCTTTGATGCTGACGATGACCTCATTGACGACCTGCGGGGCGTCTTGCGCGCGCGAGGGCGGGGAGGAGAAGGAAGGAGCCGAAAACGATCAGGAATGGTCGGAACATCGCGGCGCTCACTTTTTCAGAACCTTCTTCTTTGTCACGCTGGAATCGTAACCTCGGCGCGCGAGTTCCCGAGGCCAAACCTCGGCCACCAGTGCGAAAGCGAAGAAACCGACACGTAAAGAAAGCCGAGCTGGAACATGGCATAGAAACGGAACCGAGAGAAATTGGCCATGCTGGATGGCGAACCAAATGAAATAGGTGAAATAGAGGGCGAACGCCATTTCGACCAGCGGCAGGAGACGACTTCAGCGGCATGTACTTGGCATTCCGCCACGGCTGTTTCTTCCGCTCGATTCCGTACTTCGGCGTGCGGGCGAAGTCGGACTGATGGTTGAAGACCGCCTCGAGCACGGCGCGGGCGTTGTTCAAGGAAAGGCCGACGCCGAGCGCGAGCAACGCCGGCAGGAGCAGGATCTCCTTCATCCATGTCCGCGGATGCAGCTCGCGTTGCGCACAAATATAGAACGACGGCGACCGAGCAGCGACGCGGTGAGGAAGATCGGCACGTCGACGAGCAACATGCGCAGCCACCCGGTTTGCGGGCCACCGACCGCGGGATGCAGGAGCACGCATAGACAAGCAAGCAGGAGGTATGCGAAGTTCGAGGTCAGATGCGCGGTCGCCTCCAGTTTGAGCGGAAATGGCAGTTTGCTGCGCCAGATCGTCGGCAACAGTTTCTTGCACGTCTGGACCGAACCTTTCGTCCAGCGATGCTGCTGCGACTTGAAGCCGTTCATGTCGACCGGCAGTTCGGCCGGCGTGATCACGTCCGGGAGGAAGATGAACTTCCAACCCGCCAGCTGCGCACGGTAGCTGAGGTCGAGATCTTCCGTCAGCGTATCGTGCTGCCAACCGCCCGCTTCCTCGATGCAGGAGCGCCGCCATAAACCGGCCGTGCCGTTGAAATTGAAGAACCGTCCGCTGCGGCTGCGCGCCGTCTGCTCCAGCAGGAGGTGGCCGTCGAGGAACATCGCCTGCACCCGGGTGAGCAAAGAATAGGTGCGGTTCAGATGCCCCCAGCGCGTCTGGATCATCCCGACGTTCGGGTCGGTGAAATAGCTGGATTGTCTTCTCGAAGCAGGTCTGGCTGCGGAACAAAATCCGCATCGAGGATGCAGACGAAATCACCCGTCGCCGTCGCCAGTCCGGTTTCCAGTGCGCCGGCCTTAAAGCCGGTCCGATCGTCGCGGTGGATCAGCTCCACGTCGAGCCCGCGCTCCTGCAACTCTGTCGACGCAACGCCGCGTCAAGCTCGCGGGTATCGTCGGTGGAATCGTCCAGCACCTGGATCTGGAGCAGTTCGCGGGGATAATCGATTTCGCTGACGGACTTTAGCAGGCGCTCGACGACGTAAACTTCGTTGAAGATCGGCAGCTGCACCGTCACCTTCGGCAGTTGATCAAACTGTGGCTTTCGGCAGCGTGGGCCGCTTCCGATGTTTCAGGAAGAGATAGATGATGAAGTAGCGATGGACCCCGTACGCGGAGAGGCCCAGAGCACGCTCAGGTAGCAGATGGTCCAAATGAGATATCCAACGCTTCCTTGCATAACGGGGTGAGAGTGAAACGAGCCGACCCTCGGGGCGGCAAGGGCGACATGATGCCGCGTCCGCTGCAGCCGTCAAATCAAAAATCCGTGTTTTCCCTCGTAAACGGGCGCGCGTGGTTGCTCGAGTCGTGCCTAATTTCCGGTCGCAAAAACTACCCCGTCGCCGCCGCCTTTCGGACCGTCCCGCAATGGGCACCCGCAGCCCATGGCAGCGGCCATACCAATCCGGCCTTGCCGCCGCCTGTCACGGGTCGAGTTTTACCCACTCCGATGGCGCTGCATCAACTTCCGCGCGACTGCGCACCATCTTTCACAGGGACGCGATTCGGACCGCTTCGAGCGTTTCAATATCGTCGTCGCCATCCTGCTCGCCGGCTGGGTGCCGTCGATCCTGATGCTGGTCGTCTCCTACACGATCCTGACCAACACCCTCGAATCGAAGATCCTGCGCGACCGCCAGACGTTCGTGCACTTGATCGCGCACCTGGTCGGCGATGATTTCAGCCGCACCGGCAGCATCATCGAGTACTACCAGACGCAGCCGGACGTCGCCGCGATTCTCACCAGCCCGAATCCGGACGTCGCCGCCGCAGCAATGGCTGAACCAGACCTTCTATTCGCATCCGCGGATTGACGGCATGTTCATCGCCGGCGCGGACGGGCGGCTGCTCGCCTCCATTCCGCCTGGTCGCGGCCCGACATGGCGCAGAAGTTCAATGCGCAATCCTGGCTGAGAGGGCGCCGGCGCGACGCCCAGACGTCTACGTCTCGCCCGTCCATTCGCGCTTGGCGGACGGGCGAATGACGACCGACATCGTCGGCGCGGTCCGGCACCCAGGACGGCACAGATCGTCGGCTATCTCGGAGTCTGCGGTCCTGGTGGAACGCATGGGACGGCGACTCTCGACGGTGGAGTTTGCCGACAAGTCGGTCTGCCAGATCATCGACCAGAATGGCGCCGGGTCTTTTCGCGGACAGACTTCCGGGCCAATCCCGAAGGCGCCGTTGACTGCCAGGACGCAGAGCGTTGTTTGAAGAGATTCGGGCGAAGCGATCGCGGGCATCTCGATCGCGCCGAGACGATCTCTACTCGTTCAGCCCGATCGGACACGACCGGCTGGGTGACGGTGGTCGAGCAGCCCAAAGCGATCGCCTACAAGCCGGTGCGCGGATCTGCTGGGCAAAATCACTTTCCCGGCCGTCTGGCTGATCCTGCTCACGGCCGTCGGGCGCTGGTCTTGCCGGGAAATTCACCCGGCGCCAGGCCGAGGCGGCGCGACGGCATCGAGCGCGAAGTCATCTTCAACGAGAAGATCCTCGCGAACATGCCGAGCGGCATCGCGCTGGTCGACCCCGAGTTCGCGCAGTTTCCTGCAGGCGAATGAGGCTTTCGCGAGCGATGGCGAAGCAGTTCGGTGGCATCGATCCGGCGAAGGACATCTACGAGGTCTCGTACGACGAAGTGAAGATCGCGCCCGCCGAAGCGATCGAAAGGGTGCTCGCGTTTGGCGCGCCCTTTCAGATGGTCGAGCAACCGTTCACCGATCGCGGCCGGCAAGACGCATTTCGTGAACGTCAACCTGCTCCGCCTCCAAGGCTCCGAGCAACGCATCCAGGGCGTGCTCTATCTGGTCGAAGACAAGACTCGCGACGTGACTCTGCGCCAGGAACTGATCGGGGCGAACGCGGCGAAGGATCAGTTCCTCGCCCTCCTTTCGCACGAGCTGCGAAACCCGCTCTCGCCGGTGATCGCGATGGTCGGCGAACTGGAAGCGACCGCCCCCGACTCGCCGCGAGGTCCGGCGCGCGCTGAAGTGATCCGCCGCAATGTCGAGCTGGAAGCGCGCCTGATCGACGATCTGCTGGACGTGACTCGCATCTGGCAAAGGCAAACTGCAGCTCAGCCTCGAGACGGTAAGCGTGCACGAAATCCTGCAGCGCGCCTACGAGATCTGCCGCGAGGACATTCTCGCGAAGAACCTGCACATGGAGTTCCGGCTGCGAGGCCGCGACCACGCACGTCGAAGGCGGATCCGGCGCGCCTCCAGCAGGTCTTTTGGAACCTGATCAAGAACAGCGTGAAATTCACGCCGGACAACGGGCGAATCATTATTGAGCACGTCGAATCCGCTCGCCGACGCAGATCGAAATCAGCACCACCGACACGGGCATCGGAATCGAGCCGGAAAAAATCGACAAGATTTTCAACGCCTTCGAGCAGGGTCAAAGCTCGATCACGCGGCGCTTCGGCGGGCTCGGCCTCGGCCTCGCCGATTTCAAAGGCGATGGTCGACGCGCACGGCGGCACATCTGGCCGTGGCGAGCGCAGGACACGATCGTGGCGCGACCTTCATCGTCACGCTGCAGACCGTCGCGGCCCCGGTGCCCAGCCCGAGCGAGGGAACCGTTGCACCGCTGGACGGTGCCGGAGTGCCGAAGCGGCGGCAGGACGCTCCGGCCGCTTCGTCTCCTGGTGGTCGACGATCACCACGACACCTGTCATCGGCATGAAGATGATGCTCGAACGCCGCGGCTATCGCGTGACGGTAGCGCACTCGGCCGAGGAAGCGGTGACCAAGACCGGAGCAGGACGACTTCGACCTGTTGATCAGTGATATCGGCCTGCCGGATCGTTCCGGCTACGAGCTGATGCAGGAGCTGCGCTCAACCAAAGGCCTGCGCGGGATCGCGCTCAGCGGTTTCGGGATGGAGAACGACGTGAGCCGGGCGCGCGAAGCCGGTTTTGCCGAGCACCTGACGAAGCCGATTAATTTCGAGCGGCTCGAGCAGGCCATTCACCGGATCGCCGATGTCGAATCCGCTGCCGCAACGGACTCTAACGCCTCTGTCCGAAGCCGGCTAGACAGCGGAAGGCGCGAGGCCGACAACGGGCGTGCATTCCCGTGCCTTCCCGCGCGCCAAAGCCCGTCAGGCCGCGGCAGTCTCTTCCGACGCGTCCTTCATCTCACGCGACAGCTTCTCGACCCGCTGGCGCATGATTTTGCCCGCCTTGAACTTCACCGTGGCGCGCGGCGGAATCACGAAACTGCTGCCCGGCTCGTTGGGATTGCGTCCGACCCGCGGCTTGGTCAGGCGCGGCTGGAAGACGCCGAAATTGCGCAATTCGACCGCCACATTCTTCGCCAGGCTGTCGGTGATATGGTCGAGCGTGCGCTGCACGACCTCGAAGACTTCGTGCTGCACCATCCCGGTCTGGTTACTGATCGCGACGACTATGTCTCGTTTGGTGAGTTTCGCCATACCAGTAACATATCGGTTTCCACCAGCCGTTTAGGTGGCATGATTGTGCAATTAGTTAAAAAAATGCCCAGTCGGCCGGAAGTGACGTACGCGCTCCGGCCTTGAGCGAAGTTAGTAACTGAGCTCGCTGCCGGCCGGCAAAAAGCCGACGACAAATGATAAGAAATTAGACGTCTGAGCGGCGAGGGCCTTGCGGCGCGATTTCAACTGCCCGCTGCAGCACGCCAAGCTTCGTGAAGACGCCGTTCCATTCCGCCTCCAGCCGGCGAACTTCCTCGTTCGAGAGCTCGCGCACGCCGCGCATCGAGACGCCGCGCTGGAGAACATTCATCGCCCGGCCGGAGAGTTCGCCCAGCAGGCCCAGCTCGCGAAACGCATGCTCGGTCTCCTGCAGAAGATTCGCGCGGATGTCCGTAAACTGGCGTTCCTGTTCGGCCGAAATGATCGGCTTGGCTTTATCGAGCCCGTAGGTGATCAGGTCGTGCAGCTTTTTCCAGTTATCGAGCTGCAGACTGATCAGCAGCGCAGCTGCGTTTCCAGGGATTTGTCTCTCATGGCAGGCGTGAGGCGGAAAGTTCCATCGTCTCGTCGAGTTTCTGCAGATTATCGATCAACAGATGCGCCCATGGCCGATCGACGGATTGCACCTGGCTAGATGATTCCTTCTTCAAAATAGAAACGGCCCTGCCGCCAGCGGAACATTTCCGCCACGGCCGACTCGCCTTCGAGCGAGCCGAAGACCGCATGCCGCACCGAGCCATGGTGCAGGTAAATCTCGCTGTTGCCGCGGCCGGATTTGAACGTAAACCGCCCGCTCCGCTGGCCGAGGCAGCTCATCTGCAGAATTTCGGCGGCGGAAAATTGATTCAGATTGCCGATCAATGAATGGCACGGGTCGATCCCTTCCGACGCTTCGCCGGTATATTTGTCTCAAGCGAACCGACGAATGTCGCGCAGCGCCCGCCGCAGCTCGCGCTCCGCTCCGGTCCGCTCACGATCCGACGCGATCTTTTGTTGCTCGGCGCCTTGCTGTGAAGTCAGTCGCCGATCGTCCGGCGTCAGGCAAACGATTCGGAGGGACGGGAAATGCTGCCGCGCGGTTGGTGCCTGCTCGAGCGCGATCGCCGGCTCCCCTTCCACGACGAATCCATCGAAATTCTCGGCCAGGAGAACGCTGACACCGCCTCCGACATGGTGCGGACGATCCGCGTCTCGAGTGCGTCCATTTCATCGAGAATGGCGAGCGCCCGGTCCTGGAAGACCGGATCGGCATTGAGAATAAGCAGGCGGGTTTCCACGGACGATGAAAGGCAAGCATCCTACGTAGCAGGAAGCTTGCCTGCCTCGGGGCGAACTTGTCGCAGTGCGTTAACCGATCTCGCCGGACTCCACGCCAGCGGTGCGGGCGGCGGGGCCGCAAAGCTCTCCGGGGCAATTTCGTG
The DNA here is from genome assembly GCA_963844275.1 of uncultured Verrucomicrobiae bacterium. Lineage (GTDB taxonomy): Bacteria > Verrucomicrobiota > Verrucomicrobiia > Chthoniobacterales > UBA10450 > JACCTI01. The sequence continues at coordinate 477,747 of CAWJNS010000010.1, read as the reverse complement.
CGCCGTGCGGAAATGCACCTTCGCCACCTGCCGGAGCACATCCGGACCGTTCTTCGTCGACGAGCGCCTTCGCGGCCTCCTTCACTGCCGGCGAGACGCCCCGGCCGAGCTTCACGCCGATTGCCTTCCCCCGTTTCGTCCAGCCAGTCGATGAACCCCTCGCGCGCCAGGATCGAGGCCGCCGCCACCGCCAGATCCGATTCCGCTTTCGTCCGTTGCTCCAGCTTGATCGCCTCGCCCGCGCTGGAAGAGCGACCGCTCGATGACACGCGCGTCCGCAAATTTATCCGACAACGCGCGCGGGACAGTCCGGGCGCTTGGCGAGCAGATTCTCGATCACCCGGGCGTGGCCCCAGCCGAGCAGGCTGTTGAGATTGCCGAACTTCTCGTAGAGGACGTTGTAGCGCTCCGGCCCGATCGCCACCACGTCCCAGACCGCGCCCTGCGTTTTGCGAATCGTATCCGCGAGCGCATGAATCCGCGCGTCGGAGCCGATGCGCTTGCTGTCCTGAATGCCGGCCTCCATGAAGCTGGCGCGCGATCCCGCGGTCTACGTAGACACCCGCGATTACCAGCGGCCCGAAGAAGTCGCCTTTCCCGCTCTCGTCGACGCCGAAGTGCGGCTCGAACATCTCAGGCGAATGCACCTCCTCGTAGCCGAGCTTTGCCTCGCCCAGCATCTCCGGCTCGAGATAAAACTGCACGAATTCCTCGATCCCCTTCCCCTGCAGCAGCACCTTCGGACCCTTTTCGTAGACCGCGACGCTGAGCTTGTCCTTCTGCGCGAAAAACAGCGTGTAAGGCCGCGCCGCGAACTGTGAAACCGCAGCTCCAGCAAGAGCGCCCGCAGCTTTTCGCCTGTCGGCTCGTGAGCAGATGCGTGTAGGAGTTCACCGGGAGGAAGCCGGGAACGTCCAACGTCGAACCGGCAACGTCCAACGCTCAAATGGCTTTCTGAGTTCAACGTTGGACGTTGCCCGTTGGTCGTTGAACGTTCCCCCATCAAAGCGTCCGCTGCCCTCAACCGGCCCGCCTTCCGCCGCGCGCTCCTCTCCTGGTATCGCAACGCATGGCCGCGATCTCCCCTGGCGCCGCACTCGCGATCCCTACGCGATTCTCGTCTCCGAGCTGATGCTCCAGCAAACGCAGGTCGCCACTGTGCTCCCCTATTATCGAGAGTGGCTCCGCCGCTTCCCGGATTTCGCCGCCCTCGCCACTGCCGGTGACTCCGACGTGCTCCACGCCTGGCAGGGACTCGGCTACTACGCGCGCGCTCGCAATCTCCACGCCACGGCCACGGACCGTCGTCGCCCAGCACGGCGGCCATCTTCCCGGCCTCGCCAGAGCAATCGCGACTGCTGCCCGGCATCGGCCGCTACACCGCCAACGCCATTGCCACCTTCGCATTCGACGCAGCTGTGCCGATTGTGGAAGCGAACACGGCGCGGCTCCTGGCGCGACTGACGAATTTCCACCAGCGAATCGACACCGGCGCAGGCGCGGAGCAAATTTGGCGGACTCGCGGCGACACTCGTCCCGCGTGCAAACGCCGGACGCTACAACTCCGCGCTGATGGATCTCGGGGCGACGGTTTGTGTCTCGGGAACACCAAAGTGTGGCATTTGCCCCGTGCGCAGTTTTTGCCGCGCAGAAAATCCGTCGATTCTGCCGCGGAAACGCACGCGGACCGCCATGAAGCGGCTCACCGAGCGTCACATCTTCGCGGTGCGGAATGGTCGCCTTCTCCTCCAGCAATCGCAGGAGCGCTGGCGCGGGATGTGGATTTTGCCGCGCCTCGCGAAGGCGCCAGCCCGCCGTCGTCCGCTCCATTCCGCCGATTTTCCATTCACGCATCATCGCATCAACCTCGTGGTCTTCGCCGCGTCGCCGCCCGACACCACCGCGGCCGATCACCGCTGGTTTCGGATTTCACGAACTCGACACCATCCCGCTGCCGTCACCCCATCGGCGGGCCGTCGCCTCCGTCCTCGCGGCCCGCCCTTCCGATCCCGCCTCGACTTCGCGGCGAATGCCACGAAAGGTTCTGCCATGCGATCGATGACCGGCTACGGCCGCGGCGAAGTGGACCACGCGCGGCGCGAAGTTTCGGGTCGAGCTGAATTCGGTTAATCGGAAGCAGAGCGACATCGTCATCAACCTGCCACGCGATCTCGCCGAGGTGGAGCCGCGCATCCGGCAGATCGATCAACGAGAAGCTTTCCCGCGGCCGCACCAGCGTGGTCGTCACCCACGAAAGCGGCGACGATGGCGCCCGCAAGCTCGCGCTCGACACCGCCCTCGCCCGCTCCTACCACGGTGCGATGCTGGCATTACAAAAGGAGCTCGATGCGCCGGGCGAGATCACGATCAGCACGATCCTGCAGGCGCCCGGCGTGATGCGGTTCTCCGATAGCAGCCTCGATCCGGAGCAGGCCTGGCCTTCGATTGCCCAAGCGCTGCAGCTCGCGCTCGCCGATTTGATCAAAATGCGCGATCGCGAAGGCAAACATCTCGCCAGGGATCTGGCGCAGCGGCTGAAAACGATTCGCGCGGAGATCAAACAGGTGCGGGCGCTGTTTCCCGAAGTGGTGAAAAAATACCGCACGGCTCTGCACGAACGCATCCGCAAAGCGCACCTCGATCTCGCGCCTGACGACGAGCGCCTCTTGAAGGAGGTGGCTCTCTTCGCCGATCGCTCGGATGTCTCGGAAGAGCTGACGCGACTGGGCAGCCATCTGGCGCAGTTCACCGATCAGCTCCGCAAAGACGAGCCGGTCGGCCGCACGCTCGAGTTCATCACCCAGGAAATCGCGCGCGAGCTGAACACGCTGGGGGCGAAAGCGAACGACGCCGAGATTTCGAAGCACGTCGTCGCCTGCAAAGCGGAGCTGGAGAAAATCCGGGAGCAAATTCAAAACCTTGAGTAATCAATTCACGCGCAGTGGAATTCTCTTTGTGGTCTCGGCGCCATCGGGTGCGGGCAAGACAACTCTCTGCGATGCGCTCCGGCAAACGCCCGATTTCGTTTACTCGGTTTCATGCACCACGCGCGAACCACGCGCCGGCGAAATCGAAGGGGAGGATTATCATTTTCTTTCCGAGGACGATTTCCAGGAGCGCGTCGCCGCCGGTGAATTCCTCGAATACGCGCGGGTGCATGAGCATTACTACGGAACCTTGCGCGCTCCGATCCGGACGGATCTCGAGACCGGCGTCGATGTTCTGATCGATGTGGATACGCAGGGCGCGGCCTCGATCCGCAATTACAACGACGCGTTCATCCGCCAGGCCCTCTGCGATGTTTTCATCATGCCGCCCGATCTCGAAGAATTGCGCCGGCGCCTGACCAAGCGCGGCACCGAAACGGAAGAGCAGATCGAGCTGCGACTCATCAACGCCGCGCGCGAGATGGAACTGTGGCGCGATTACCGCTACACCATCATCAGCAAATCGATGGAAGAAGACCTGCTGAAGTTTCGCCACATCATGGGCGCGGAACGATATCTAAGTCGCCGCCTCGTTCTCAGCTGACATGACCACCGAAGACTCCGCGACTGACAGCCACGCAAGACCGTCGTCCTCGGCGTGACCGGCTCGATCGCGGCCTACAAATCCGCGGAACTCGCGAGCCTGCTCGTCAAGCAAGGCCACGAAGTCTTCGTCGTGATGACGCAGGATGCGACGGAGTTTATCACGCCGTTGACGTTGCAGACGCTTTCGAAAAATCCGGTCATGACGAGCTTCTACGACGAGAAAGAGAACTGGCGCCCGGGCCACATCCAACTTGCCGATCGCGCGAATCTTCTGCTCGTCGCCCCCGCCACGGCACACATCATTGCGGAGCTGGCGCATGGGCTCGCGGGCCATCCGCTCGCCGCCATCGCGCTCGCGACCCGCGCGCCCCTTCTCCTCGCTCCCGCCATGAACGGCAAAATGTGGGAACACGCCGCGACGCAGGATAATGTTGCGCAGCTCAAGGCGCGCGGCGTGGAATTCATCGGGCCGGAAGCGGGCATGCTCGCATGCGGGTATGAAGGCACCGGCCGTTTGTGGAAGACCGATGACATCGCGTTCCGCGCGGAGTTTCTGCTCCGCCGTCAGGATAATCTGATCGCGTGAGGATCGTCGTCACCGCCGGTCCGACACGCGAGCCGCTCGATCCCGTTCGTTTCATCAGCAACCGTTCATCCGGCAAGATGGGCTATGCCCTCGCGGAAGCGGCGCTCGCAGCTGGACACGAGGTAACGCTCATCTCCGGCCCGACGGCGCTCACCCCTCCGCCGCGCCGCCACGTTCATTCGCGATCACGACGAGCGACGAACTTTATGACGCGGTGCACGAGCAGACGCGCGCCTGCGATCTGCTCGTGATGTGCGCCGCCGTTTCCGATTACAAGCCTGCTGCGGTCGCGACGCAGAAAATGGAGAAACAGGAGGGCGAATTCAGCCTGCGCCTAACGACTACCAGGGACATTCTCGCCTCCCTGCCCCGGGAAAACCGGTCGTACCTTGTCATCGGCTTCGCCGCGCAGACGCATGATCTCGCCGCCCACGCGCAGCGAAAACTGATCTCAAAAAACTGTGATGCAATCATCGCGAATGATGTGAGCCGGAGCGATTCCGGAATGGAAAGTGACGACAACGAAGTCACAATTTTCTTTCGCGATGCGCCGCCGCGCACAATTTCGCGCGCAAAAAAAATCATCGTCGCGCGCGAGATTTTGAAAATAATTTCCAATCTGCATCAAAAAAGTTTGACAAAAAAAATGTGATGTTTACTGAGTCGCTTGTGAACTTATTCACAAAGTTGTTCACAACCGCATCTGCGGATTGAAAGGGGGGATACCTCATGCCAGCAAAGAAAAAAGCAGCAAAGAAAGCTCCGGCTAAGAAAAAAGCGGCCGCCAAAAAAACAGCGAAGAAGGGCCGCAAGTAGCTAGCCCCTCATTCCAAGAGAATCGGGCCTTCGCCTGGTTCTAAACGCAAAATCAACCCGGGAGGAGATTCAGTTCTTCTCCCGGTTTTTGCTGTACTCGTGCTCGTATAGTTGTCGATCAAATCCCGGCACCGATTCGATTACGGAGCCCAGGCGAAATCAGCGCGTGAAGTAATCTTGAAACCGATTCTAGTCTCCGCGCATGACAGAGTTTCTCGACGTCGCAATCGAAGCGGCCCGCGCTGCGGGGCAATTGCTGCGGAGAAATTTCGCGCAACCGCTAGTCGTCAACTCGGCCGAGCAGCACGACATCAAGCTCGAGATCGATGTGCGCACGCAGGAACTGATCACAACCATGTTGCTCGAGCGATTTCCGCAGCACGCGCTCTATGGCGAGGAGGGAATCGTCGGCGATCAGACCGCCGAGTATCAATGGATTGTCGATCCGCTCGACGGCACGGTGAATTATTTCTACGGCATCCCGCACTTCTGCACTTCGATCGCGTTGCGACAGCGCGACGAAATCATCGTCGGCGTCATCTACGATCCGATGCGCAACGAATTATGGAGCGGGACGAAAGGGGCCGCGCCGACGCTGGACGGCAACGCGATTCGCGTCAGCCCCCGCACGGTTCTCGCGGAAGCGGTCCTTTCGGTTGGTCTTTCGAAGACCGCCCTCACGATCGGAGCCGGGCTCCCGCTCTTGCAACACATGGCGACCCGCGTGCGCAAGTGCCGGCTGATGGGTAGCGCGGCGCTCGACATGGCATACGTGGCGTGCGGACGCTTCGATGCCTACATCGAGCAAGGGGTCAGCCTCTGGGACATCGCGGCGGGTTCGCTGTTGATCACAGGTGCCGGTGGCACGGTCGACATGCACGAAAGAAAAGATGCGCCCGACAAGTACAAGGTGATCGCATCCAATGGCCGCCTCGATTTCGGAGTCGAGCTATGACGCGGAGCGGAATTGGTTACGACGCACACCGGCTCGTCGCCGGACGAAAGCTGATTCTCGGCGGCGTGGAGATTCCGCATTCCGTCGGGCTGGAGGGCCACTCGGACGCCGATGTGCTTTGCCACGCGATCGCGGATGCGCTGCTCGGCGCGATCGGCGAGAACGACATCGGTCATCATTTCCCGAACGATGACGAGAGCATCCGTGGCATTAGCAGCCTCGCTATTCTCGCGCGCGTGCACGCGGTGCTGGCCGCGCATCATGCGACGGTGGTGAATGTCGACGCGACGCTGATCGCGGAAGCGCCGAAGATTGCGCCGCATATCGCTGCGATGCGCGCGAACATCGCCCACGCACTGCAACTGGAGACAGATCGCGTCAGCCTTAAGGCCACGACCAACGAAGGACTTGGCACAATTGGCCGCGGGGAAGGCATGGCGGCAATGGCGGTCGCGAGTGTGGAACAGAGCGTGGAGCGATGAGACTGCCGCGGCTCCCGTTCCACTAAGACGCAGCAACGATGGCGCTCCGTTTCTTCAACACCTAGTCGCGGCAGATCGAAGAGTTCGTGCCGCTCGATCCGGTCGGGCGCACGGTGAAGATGTACACCTGCGGCCCGACGGTCTACAGCTACGCGCATATCGGGAACTTCCGCGCCTACCTGTTCGAGGACTTGCTGCAGCGGCATCTCGAATTGCGCGGGTTTCGAGGTGCAGCGGGTCATGAACATCACGGACGTGGACGACAAAACGATCCGCGGCTGCCAGGCGGCGGGCGTGCCGCTGGCGCAATTCACGCAGGAGTTTAAGGACGCCTTCTTTGCCGATCTCGACACCTTGCGCATCAAACGCGCGGACACATATCCAGCCGCGACGGATCCCGAGCAGATCGCGGCCATGATCGAGATGATCCGCCTGCTAATCGAGCGCGGCCTCGCTTATCAGGCGGAGGACAAATCGGTTTACTTCCGGATCAAGAATTTCCCGGAATACGGCAAGTTGGCGCACTTCATTCTCGACGAGTTGCAGTCGACCGGCCGGGTCAAGAACGACGAGTACGAGAAGGAAAGCATCGGCGACTTCGCGCTCTGGAAAGCGTGGGACGAAGCCGATGGGCCGGTGCATTGGGAGAGTCCGTGGGGACCGGGCCGGCCCGGCTGGCATATCGAGTGCAGCGCGATGGCGACCCAGCTCCTCGGCGAGCAACTCGACATTCATTGCGGCGGGGTCGACAACATCTTCCCGCATCACGAAGCGGAGATTGCGCAGACGGAGGGCTGCACCGGGAAGCAGTTTGTGCGCTACTGGCTGCATTGCGCGCATCTGCTGGTGGAGGGGCAGAAGATGTCGAAGTCGCTGGGCAATTTTCACACGCTTGCGCGATGTGCTGGAGCGGGGCTACAGCGGGCGAGAGGTGCGGTATGCGCTGCTCCGGGTGCACTACCGGGCGCAGCTGAATTTCACCTGGGAAGGGATGGAGGAGGCGCGAACGGCGCTGGCGCGGATCGATGACTGGGTAGGACGGCTGCGGAGATTCGCGCCGAGGAGGAAAAGGCCGAACGTCCAACGTCGAACGTCCAAGGTCGAACTGAAGAGTTCGAAGAGGCGCTCGATGACGATCTCAATATCTCGGCGGCGCTCGGTTTCCTGTTTGAGACGATTCGGGAGACGAATCGCGCCCTCGATCAGGGAAAGCTCAGTCCAGCGGAGGCACGGAGCTGGCTGGATTGGTGGACGCGGATCGACCGCGTGCTCGCGCTAACGACAGAAGAAACGGGCCCGCCGGCCGAAGTGGCCGCGCTGGCGGAGGCTCGCACACAGGCGAGGCTTGCCAAGGAATGGGGAAAAAGTGATGAATTGCGCGACCAGATCGCGGCGCTCGGCTGGGATGTGCGGGACACCAAAGATGGCCAGAAACTCACGCGCCGCGGCGGACCCTGACGAATGTTTGCGCCTGAAGAATTTCTGACCCTCGCGCACACCGCGCACCCGAAGCTTTTCGAAAACCAGAAGTATGTCTGGGACGCGCTGAAGCAGATCGCCAGCTACCTGCAGTTCCGGCTGAAGCCGGAAGTGCTCGGACAACTGGTCGGCAAGCCGTTCATCAGCAATGCGGTCTTCATCGGCGCCGGCACCGTCGTCGAACAGGGCGCAGTCCTGAAGGGTCCGGCGTGGATTGGTGAGAATTGCCAAATCCGCAGCGGTTGTTACGTGCGCGAAAACGTGATCGCGGGCGACGGGGTGGTGATGGGGAACTCGTGCGAATTCAAGAATTGCATCCTCTTCGATGAAGCGCAGGTGCCGCACTTCAACTACGTGGGCGACTCAATTCTTGGTTACCGCGCCCATCTCGGCGCCGGGGTGATCCTCTCGAATGTGAAACTCGATCATCGCGAGATCCACGTCAGCGCGGCCGATGGCAACATCGCGACCGGGCTGAAGAAATTCGGCGCCATCATCGGTGATCGCACCGAGGTCGGCTGCAACACGGTTATTAATCCCGGCACGGTGCTGGGGCGCGATTGCGTCATTTATCCCTGCACAAACTTCCGCGGGGTCCTGCCCAGCGCGAGCATCGTCAAGGTGCGGCAGAACGTCCAGGTGCTGACCCGCCGCGCCACGGCGGAAGAGTAGCCTCTGCTCCTACTGCAATTCGGCCACCAGCGGTGGCTTTTCCTGCAACCAGCCGAGATCGTGCAGGGGCCGCGCGAACCAGGCCGTCTGTTTCGGCGTAAAAATTTCCTCAGCGGTGCGCGAGCCACTTTTCGGCTGCGCTTTTCTTTCCGTGCGCAAACGACCACGCGGCCTGGCCGTAATAGTAGGCGGCGCTTTCCGTGGGAAAGGTCAGGCGGCCCAGCGCGGCCGTGGCGTTCTCCTCATCCTTGCCGGCGAGACTGGCGATCAGCATCCCGTACCGCAGCCGCTCGTTGGACATCAAGATGTTCGTCTGCTTCATCAGGTCGGCGTAGAGCGCGCGCGCTTCCTGCCATTTTCCCTGGCGGAGCAACGCGTCCGCGTAGTGGAGGCGGGGCGGGAAGAGCTTCGGATCGGCCTGCTCGGCGGCCTTGAACGCCTCCATGGCCTCGTTCCATTTCCCTTGCTCCATGTAAATGCAGCCGCGGAGGTCGAGCGCTCTTGCCGGAGCGTCCTGTTTGACCGCTTCGGTCAGGAGCGCGAGCGCGGCGTCGAACCTTCTCTCTTCGAAATCGCGCGCCGCGACTGCGAGTGGATCAACTCCGGCGGTCGGCGGTTCCGCGACCGCGAGGGGGGCTCCCCCGAGCAAGAGCGAGATCGCGAAGAGGAGGGGCATTCCTTTATCTAACGCTGCGCGCGCCGGCCGGAAAGCCGCGCGCGGATGGGCAGGGATTCGAACCCTGGTTGCCTTGCGGCAAACACGCTTTCCAGGCGTGCGCATTAGACCACTCTGCCACCCATCCTCGCGAAGCGGCCTCAAAGTTGCAGCCGGCGGAACAACTCGTCGAGGGGCAGTTGCAACCCAATGTAAAATTCGCCGAAGTCGGCGTAATCGGCGCTGACCGGGTCGAAGCGCATCTGGTAGACGATCGATTTGATCTGGAACGTGTCGCGCGCGAACAGCGTCACGCCCCATTCCGCGTCATCCAGCCCGGTCGAGCCGGTGATGAGCTGTTTGACCTTCCCCGCATACTGCCGGCCGACCGCGCCGTGGCCGAGCATCAGCTTGCGGCGGTCTTCGAAGGGCAGCGCATACCAGTTGCGTTGTTCGCCGCGCCGCTTGGACATGTTGTAGAAACAGACGACCGGCCAATCCGGCAGCGTTGGGTAAACGCGATCGTGGCGGTAATGCTTCATGCGCTCATCGAACGCCGCCATCGATTTGTCATACTCTTCGGTGCCGGGCGTGACCTGCTCAGCCTCGAGGACGGCTGCGTATTCGTCCGGGCTGGTCGCGTATTCGCTCTCCTCCGTCAACGAGAGATAGCTGTAAACCGGCATCAAGACATCCGCCCCGAGCGCGAAGCTGATTTGTTTCTCGATCCGGTTGGCCGCGTGCAAGTCGGGCGTGATGAGCATGAACCCGAAATCCGCCTTGGGCGTGACGACGCTGAGGGTGAGCAACTGCGTATCCGGCAACGCCCGCACTTCCTGCACGAGCGAGGAGAGCCGTGTCTTTGCGGCGCGTTGTTCATCCGGCCCGAGCATTTGCCATTGGCCCTGCTCCACACGGTAGAAGAGGTGGAGGCAATGCCAGCCCTGCTCGGGAATAATCGCGCCGTTGGTATCGCTCATCGCCCGCAGTGTCGTAGCCGGATGGTGAGGGTCAAGCATCGCGTGGCTGGGGACGGTCGCTCACCGCGCCGCTGCCGCCGTGTTCGGCAGGTGGGCCATGCAATACTCCTCGCCGTCGCGCGAGACGCGGAACTCGAGGTTGGGATCGCTCAACTCCGTGGCGCCGCAGGTCGCGCAACGATGGAGCGGCTCGGAATCACTCCGGCCCTGCGTTTCGAAGCGCCGCCGGCGCGCGCTCACCTCCTGTCGGTGGCGCGCCTGGTGGAAGAGCTGCGGGCCGAAGAAGATGAAGAAGTTACTCGTCGCGACAACCAGCGCGATGCGGTAAGCGTTCGACTCGACGAGGAATCCGTAAAGCAAAAGCGCGGCCGTAACCCAGGCGAGCCATTTGATCTTCATCGGCAGGATGAAGAAGACGTAAATCACTTCATCCGGGTAGAACCACGCGAAGGCGAAGAAAAGCGTCGCTGCCAGCATCGTGTTCGAAAACATGTCGCCAAACAGAAATGCGGCCACGGTGGTGCCGATCATGCCGACGAGGAAATAAAGCGTGAGACGGAACGCGCCCCAGGCCCGCTCGAGCCCTTCGCCGATGAACCACAGGAACCAGAGCGCCACGACGACCCAGAGCGGCCCCAGCATCGAGCCCGGCTGCGCGATCGACCGCGGGATAAACAGATACGTAAACAGCCGCCAGACTTCGCCGCGACTGATAGCTGCGGGATCGAGGCGCAGGAGCGCGATGAATTCAGGGTTCAGATAGGTGAGGACGTAAACGAGCGCCGTGAACGCCACCACGATCTTGATCAGGCCGGGAACGGCGATGAAACCAATGCGCCGCTCCAGCCGATCCAGGAAAGTCATCGCGCGGCCAAGGTAATACCGGGGGCCGATGGCTGTCGACCCGCCTTTCACGGCCCTCGATTGACGCCGCACAACCCGCCGCCTAGCTTCGCGCTCGTGACCGAGGCCGCCGCCGAGTCGAAGACGACGCCACTTTACGAGGAGCATCGGCGCGCCGGCGCCAGGATCATTCCCTTCGGCGGCTGGCTCATGCCGGTGCAGTACACCAGCATCGCGGACGAGCATCAGGCAGTGCGGAATAACGTCGGCGTCTTCGATATCTCGCACATGGGGCAGCTCATCGCCTCTGGAGCCGGCGCCAGCGCGTGGCTTAACCGGATGCTCACCAACAACGTCGACAAACTCGAAGTCGGCAGTGGCCAATACACTTTTCTGCTCAATCAGAACGCCGGCATCATCGATGACCTGATCGTTTACCGCACCAAGCCCGCGGAATTCCTCCTGGTCGTGAACGCCTCCCGCACAGCGGAAGATTTCGCCTGGCTCCAGGAGCACATCGCCCCGGAGGTGAATCTCCGGAACCGCAGCGCCGACTACGCCGGGCTCGCAATTCAAGGCCCGCGCGTTGCGCGAACTCTTTCGCGCTCTCCTCGGAGCTGATTACGAACTGCCGGCTCGGAACACGATCCGCGAAGTTGATTTCAACGGCATGCCGCTGGCGATCGCGCGGACCGGCTACACCGGCGAGGACGGGGTCGAAGTCTTCTTCGAATCAAAATACGCGCCGGCGTTCTGGACGACCGTTCTCGAAAAAGGCCAGCCGCCTCGGCATTCGCCCATGCGGACTCGGCGCGCGCGACACCCTTCGCCTCGAAATGTGCTACCCGCTCAACGGCAACGACCTCACCCCCGAGCACAACCCGCTTGAAGCGGGCCTCGGATTCTTCGTTGACCTGAGCAAGCCAGATTTCACGGGCCGCGAGATTCTGGCGCAGGCCAAAGAGCACGGCTTGCAACGCAAGCTCGTGCCCTTCCGCATGCAGGGAAAAACGCCCCCGCCGCGTCCGCATTACGCGGTTTACCGCGAGGGCGAACGGCTCGGCGAAGTGAGCAGCGGCACCCTTTCGCCGAGCATGAACGAGGGCATCGGCATGGCTTACCTGCCCATCGAGTGCGGCGAAGGTCGGGACCGCGCTCGAGATCGAAATTCGCGGCCAGAAATTTCCAGCTGTCATCGAGAAGAAACCCCTCTACAAAAAGTCATGAGCAACGTCCCCGACGATCTTTACTACACCGAGTCGCACGAATGGGTCCGCGTGGAAGGCGATCGCGCCCGCGTTGGAATTACCGATCACGCGCAGGCGGAGCTCACGGACGTCGTTTACGTCGAGTTGCCGAAAGTTGGCACGCAGATGGAGGCGCGCGGCAACGCGGCCGTCGTCGAGTCAGTCAAAGCCGCGAGTGACATTTACGCGCCGATCAAGGGCGAAATCGTGGAAGCAAACGAAGCGCTCTCCACCAATCCCGCGCTCGTGAACACCGATCCGTTTGGAGACGGCTGGATTTTCGTCCTGAAAATGGCGTCACCCGACGACGTGAAACAGCTGAAAGACGCGGCCGCGTATCGGCAGATGATCGGCTGACGACTCGCCGGGCGACGCCGTCTCTCAAAGCCGCTTCAGCCGGCCGTCAAAAAAGCGTTTCCAATCCTCGCCGTCCTGCGAGATCTGCATGCTCTTGGTGAGCGTGCCGTCCTCGCTGAAATCGTAAGTCAACCGCACGTGCACCGGCGGCCCGGCGTGGACGACGACCATCACATCGTCCTCGCATCGACCTTTGAAAGTCTCCGGCGGCGACCCCATGCAATCAAACCAGGTGAGCGTGTAGAGATTCTCCCTCGGATCGAAAGTGAAGACGCCATGGCCGGCGAACGTGACCTTGCCATCTCGTTCCTGCTCGTAATCGACAATGAGCGCGAAACCATCCAGGGCTACGCGGCTTTGCATGCGGCCAATCGCCATCCCTCCGGCCGGGTCCCAGGGCGATGGGTACATTTTTTCTTCGCCCTCCCATCGACCGGCCAGTTTTTCCAGCGTCCGGTGCCCCGAGCTCGGTTTTGGCATTTCCATGGTGTCGCCTCGGAACGCTATTTCCCCAGCTCGTAGAGGTTACCGCGCCGCCGAGCAATTCGCACGGAACCGTGAGCAGGTGCTCCAGGAGATCGAGCGCCTTCTCGCTTTCTCCCGTGTGCGCATAGACGAGCGCAAGGGCCGAGGACATCGCGTTTCTCTCGGCGCTGCCGGGCAGTGAGGGCAGCACTACGATGGCTTGTTGCGCCTCGTCGAATCGCCTCTTCCTTGCGGCCGAGGAAGGCAAGAACCAGACCGAGGTTCGCGCGGAGGCGACCTTCGAGGGTCCTATCGCTGGCGCCGGACAGCCGCTCCAAGAGCTCTCGCCGCGCGGTTTCGAGCGCCTGCTGCGTCGAGGCTGCGCCGCTCCCGCGAGCGACCGCGAGCAGCGCTTCGTGAAACGACTTCGCGCTGGATTGCCCAGGACCCGCGAATGCATTGGCTACGGTGGCATCTACGTCTGAGACGGAGTCGCCGCAAGGAAGCGCTCCGCGTCAGTGTAGTTGCGCTCTAGCATGGCGATCTCATACCGAGCGATGCTGAGCCAGCGGAGATCGCGTGGTGGGCTGGCGTTCAGTTGTTCCGCGATCGCGTTTCTGGAGCACCTGCAAGTCGCCAGTGAGCCGGAACTCCATCTGAGCGCGATTCCACGGAAATGAACTGGAATCGTTTGGCCGTCCCACGATCGCCCAGCGGTCGCTCGCGTCCAAGGTTTCCCGCCAATCGCGCAGCCATCGCGTCGTTAGGCTAATAAAGAACAAGACTCTCGAATTGCGTGGATCGAGTGCTTCCGCTCGACGAAGCGCCCCGAGTCGATCGCCATACCTGTTCAGCTGCTTGTAGGCGAAGGCTTCGAAGAGGTCACCTCCGCGGAGCCAGGCGACAGTTGCGACGCTTTGCGGATTTCGGTCAATGCCCGCTCAGCATCGCCGTGCTGCTCTCCTCCGGGTCTAAGATGACAATGAGCCAGCGCCAGATGGGCCTCAGCGAGATCCGGGCGAAGACGCAATGCTTCCGCGGCCTCGTGACGAGCTTTCTCTTCCCACCGTCCAACAACTCCAAAAGACCGATCGCGTTTCCTGACCAGCCGAACCCGCAAAATCCGTCAGGACAAGCGACAGACGCGCACGTGCCAACGCGAAGCTCGGGTCAAGGTCGACCGCCTGCTGATAACGCTGGATGGCGATCGTCGACGAAATCGTAGCTACGGCCAAACCTGCTCTCCGCTTCACGGCCCTGGAGAAAGAGCAGATACGCCTCGGAGTTCTCGGTCGGCTTCGTTGCCGCGCTTGTCTGCTCGGTCGGTGTGAGCGTCACGCCCAGCGCGCGCGCGATTTCCACCGCGAGTTCGCCCTGCAACGACGGCATCCCGGCAGGGCTGCGCTCGTATCGTCGAGACCAGATTTGCTGATCATTCCTCGCATCGATCAACGCTACATTGATGACGAATTGGTCAGCCACGCGACGGAGGCTTCCTTCGAGAACATTCGCCACGCCGAGCTCGCGGCTGATCTCCCGCAAATTGCGCCCTTCGGATTTCTGGTACGCCATCACGCTGGTGCGGCTGATGACTTTCAGCTCGTGAATCTGCGCGAGGCTCGTCAGCACATCGTCGTGAATCCCGTCGGCGAGGTAGGCGTTCTCTGCATCGTCGCTTCCGCTCTGAAAGGGCAAAACGGCAATGCTTTTCTCCGGTGGCGGGCTGACGGTTCGATTCGCGCGCCACGCGAAAGCGACGAGGAGGGCGAGAGCAATTGCTAACGATGCAAGCACCAGAGCACTTTCGCGACCGCATCCACCGCCGCGACGAAGGCTCGGCCATCGAGCGCTTTAGCTCATCGGTGAACTCCAATTGCCGACGGACAGCCTTGAGCGCCGCAAGGAATTCCTCGGCGCTCTGATAGCGGTCGTCGCGTTCTTTCTGCAGCGCCTTCGCGATGAGCTGCTGAAGCTCGCGCGGAAGCGTCGGACCTGAGTTCGCGATCAGTGCCGGTTCCAGCTTCAGGATTGAATTCATTACCCCAATCGGGGTGTCACCGCTGAAGGGCACAGCGCCCGCGAGCATTTCATAAAGCACCACGCCCAGACTCCAGATGTCCGTCCGCTGATCGATGGCTCCACCGTGCGCCTGTTCCGGCGACATGTAGCAGGCGGTTCCCAGGATCGACCCGGCATTCGTCTCCGCGAGCAAGACCGCTGTTTCTTCCGCGAGGGACACCGGCAGCTCCTGCTCGGCCAGCTTGGCAATTCCGAAGTCGAGCACCTTCACGTAGCCGTCCGGGCGCAGCATGATGTTCTCGGGCTTGATGTCGCGATGGACGATGCGGGCGGTGTGCGCCGTCGCGAGCGCGCTTGCCACTTGAATCGCGAGGTCAAGCGCTTCCTCCGTCGCGATCGGCCCGCGAGCCAGCCGTTCCCGGAGCGTTGCGCCTTCGATCAGCTCGCTCGCGATGTAGTGGACGGACTGCTCTTCGCCGACCTCGTAAACGGTCAGGATGTTCGGATGATTGAGCGCGACGACCGCACGCGCTTCCTGTTTGAACCGCCTCAGGCGCCCGGCATCGCCCGTAAAGCGCTTCGGTAATATTTTGAGCGCCGCTTCGCGTCCTGCCGCAATGTCGGTCGCGCGGTAAACATCGCCCATCCCGCCCGCGGCAATTCTCTGGTCGATCTTGTAATGACCGAGCGTGTGGCCGATCAGCAATTCGGCCTGGGAATCCTCGACGAGTTTGACCGCGAGGCCAGCAGCCGCCGTTTCAATGAAACCGCCTGCTCGTTGATGCGAGAGAATCAGTGTCTCGACCTTGCCTCGCAAAAGCACGTCCCCGCCGCATGCGCGATCCAGGAACGCGCCGCGCTCATGCAGTTCCTGCTCGAGCGCCGAATGAAAAAGTTCCTCGACCGCCTGCCAGCGCGCCGGCGTCATCCCTCCGTCGCGCTGAAGAGAAGCCTTAATCGGCGTCGTGCAACTCAGTGTATAACCACGCTTTGGAGAATTCCCAGTCGCGCCGCACCGTCACGGCCGAGATGTCGAGCACTTCGGCGAGTTCGTCATAGTTCAGCCCGCCGAAATATTTCAGCTCAACGACCTGAGCTTTGCGCGGATCAATCGCGGCGAGTCTTTCGAGGGCCTCGTGCAGATGGACGATCTCGTCTGATTGCGCGGGCGAGACGAGCGCGGCCTCATCGAATTCCACCTTGCAGGCGCCGCCGCCACGTTTGATCGCGCCCGAACTCTTCGCGTAGTTGACGAGAATCTGTCGCATCGCCCGCGCCGCGACCGCGAAGAAGTGCGCCCGATCCTGCCAGCTGGCTTTGCTTTGGTCAGCCATGCGCAGATAAGCCTCATGCACGAGCGCCGTGGCTTGCAGCGTGTGATCAGGACGCTGCCCCGCCATGTGTCGGTGAGCGATACTGCGCAGGCCGTCGTAAACCAGCGGCGTCAATTCCGCCAGCGCCGCATCGTCTCCCTGACTCCAATCGGCCAGGAGCTGGGTCACTCGCTGCGCCGCGGGCGGGGACGTGTTCATCAAGCTGCCGCGCAGCCTATCACGCGGCGAAATTTTCTGCACGCCCAAACAAAATGACCACTTTGGCGGCCGGTTCCTGTTTGTAGCGATGAAAGACAAAATCCAACCCAACCCAAAACTAGAAACGCGACTATGAAACCACTCAGCTTAATCGCAGCGCTATCCGTCGCCCTCGCATTCGCCAGTCCAGCGGTCGCTGGCCCCGTCGCACTCAAAGGAACCGTCGCAGCAGTCGAAATGGACGACGTTCAATTCCCGGTGATGAACGTCAGCCGGCAGCTGGAACAGGCCATAGCACTCTTGCTCGGACGCTATACCATGACCTTCACTGTCTCAGGTTGAGCCTTACTGACCGGCTCTTTATCGGCACCGGCGCGATGGAAATGACCGCGGCGAACGGCGACAAACTCTTTGCGAGCTTCACAGGAGTCAGGCACACCGACGCCACGGCAATCCTGCAATCGCTTCCCTCGTCGAAAACGCCACCATCACCGGCGGCACTGGACGCTTCGTCGGCGCGACAGGCAGCTTCACGATGCAACGTCTGGTCGACCTTACAACCGGTCTTTCCTCCGGCTCGTTCAACGGGACGATGTCGAGCCCGGGAGCATACTGAGCACTTCGGCACTCGCGATCCAGGCCTCGTGCAGCGTACATGCCCCTGCCGACAATTCTATGAAAACAAATCCTGATCACCGGCGCCATCACTGTCTGTATCAGCGACCTTCAGAATCCTACGTTCCTTGCTGTAGTCGCAGCGTTTTCGATGACAGCCGTTAGCACTGCTTTCTCTGTATAACTTGGACGATCACCAGTGGTCCTAACTACAGCCCGGCAGCCGCGTTCAGCGACAGCACAGTCCAGGTAGAGTTGGTTCTACCTGACTCTCGCGCTCGTCACCTGTAACACGACAGTCAGGCCGACGCCTTCCAGCTACAGCATCGATCACCTTCAGCGTGAACTTCACCATCTACGCCCATCTATCGTGCGACTGCCGCCTACAGCTTCGTCATCTATTCTAACGTCTCGTTTCCAGTTCTGTACCAGCTCAGTCTGTCGCCTCACGCAATGGCCAGTTTTTGGAGCATGAGCACCGAGGGGAGTATTTTACCGGGCGCCACTAGTACCGCGGCACGTTCGAAAGCGATAGCGCCGACGTTTCCTTGTAATACCAGCATCAACTTCACTATTACTATCCTTTTCTTCTCAGTATCATTTTCTCCGAGCAGTGTCCAAGTAGCTGTGTCTTCCTTTACCATATCCTTCTCTATCGATCAATTTGATGTCCATTTATCTTCTCCTTTACTTCTTCCTCTCTTATTTCACCATCTCAGCTGTTTTACATCTCTACCCGCCTCGCTGTGCTTACTGTAGAAAACTTTCTCATCGCCGGCTTCATCTTTACAGTCTACATCCCTTATCTTTTCCTCATCCTCTTCATCTTTCCTTCCCTGTCAGCATTTGTCTTATCTTTCTCTCTGCATTACCCTCTTCTCTATCTGTTTGTTTTCTCTTTCTCCTACTACTACTGTTAAAGCTTCTTCCAGCAGTCTTAAATCTATTCCACCTTTATTCCTCCTACCTTTGATCTTTAGTCCTCTATCTTCTTAACGTTGTACCCTCTTGCACACACTGCCTTGCTGCTCTGTGTAGATAATACCACCTTCATCTTCTTGATCTAAGTTTACTACCTCTCTCAGTCTGTAAATGCTAAGCTGTCTAACATCAGCTCTCTCTGCTTTGTTCAGACCAGCAATGACGTCATGATCAGCTACTTTATTATATTAGAGATATCGACGAATGACATCGCCGCGCCGTCGTAGCCCTGAATCTTCGGGTTCGCTGATTCGATTACGTAATATTCATCCGGCGCGTGCGCCCCGCTTCCGTGCCCGAGCCCGAAATGCCCGGAGGCCAGCTTCAAAGGCTCACCGGTGAAAATGTAACCGGGATACGAACCGGCATTGCGCGGCCAGAGCAGCGGTTCGATCCCCGCGCGTTTTAGCACCGCGACCTGCGCCTGGATCAGCGGCGAATCTTTTGACGTGCTCGTCGGGTCGTAACCGCCCGTCACATTCACCTCGATGTCGCCGAAGCCGCGCTTCGCCAGATGCGCCTTCAACGCGGCCACCGCGTCATCCTTCTTCATGTCCGGCACCAGCCGCATGTCGATTTTCGCCACCGCGCGATGCGGCAACACCGTCATGCCACCCGGGCCCGTGTGGCCGGCGACCAAGCCTTCGATGTTCACCGTCGGCTGCGACTTGCAGCCGCTCGAGCGCCTGCTGCAGCGGCAGATCGTCGATCCACCGCTTCGTGCTGAATTGCTCCTTCATCTTCGCCTCGTCGCGCACTTTCGTGACGTTCGCGATCATCGCCTTCTCATCCGCGCTGAGCGGTCGCGGCTGCGGATAGTTCTCGATCGTAATGTTGTTGCCGTCGTCCGAGACGAGCGTGTTGAGCGCCTTGATCAGATGCCACGACGGGCTGTCGATCATCGCCTTGAGCGACGAATGCACGGTCTTCGCGGGACCGCGCCCCCACTTCTCGCCCGTCGAGACCAGCTCCAACTCGACCACGCCCTTCGAGCCGAGGTTGATCGTCACCACGCCGTCCGGACCCTGCATGGTCGAAGGCATGAAAACGCCCACGCATTTCGCCAGCGCCGCTTTCACCTCCGGCTTGAGCACAATCTGCCCGATGTGCGGCGAACCAATCTCCTCCTCGCCCTCCGCCACCAGCACCAGGTTCACCGGTATCTTTTTGCCCGCGCCTTTGATCGCATGCAGCGCCGCGAGCAACGCCGACTGCGGCCCCTTCTGATTCACCGCCCCGCGGCCGACCATCACTTTTCCGAAATCCGGCTTGTCGATGATCGCCGCATCGAGCGGCGGCGAGGTCTTCCATTCCGCCGCGTCGAACTGCTTGACGTCATACATGAAATAGAGGCCCACCGTCTTCGCCGCGCCCGCGTCGAGCGTGGCAAACACGCCCGGCTTCCCGTCTGTCTGAATCACCGTCGCCTGCTGGAAACCGGCCTCCTTCGCCAACCGCGCCATGTATTCCGCGCCTTCCGGAAACCCGCGATCCTCCGCCGCGATCGACACCTGCTTAATCCAATCCTGCAAGCGCTTCACCGCCTCGTCGTGGCGCTTCGTGACCTCCGCCTTAATCGGAGCGAGGTCGTTCTCGGCGGCGTGGGAACTCGGTGCCATCGCGAGGAAGGCGACGGTTGCGAGCGTGATGGCTATGCGAGGACTTGGATGCATGAAAATTTCTCGCCTTTCGATTTGCTGGTGGCAATCCGAATCAGCGCGATCAGGACGACCGAGAACTATTCAATTACCCCGCTCAAATTGCGTTGAGCCGAGGGGCAGCGCCTGATACTCAAGGCGCGCGATGCTGTTTCAACTCGCTCACTTTCGTCGTCTTTTTTGCCGTCGTTGTGTCGGCCTACTGGATGATGAATTCCTGGCGCGGCCGCAAGAACCTGCTCGTGATCGCGAGCTACATCTTCTACGGCGCGTGGAATCCGCCGTTCGCGGCGCTCCTCTTCGCGACGACCGCGCTCGATTTCTACCTCGGCCGCAAAATGGGCAAGGTGAACACGCCCGCCGAGCGCAAGGTCTGGCTCTGGCTTAGCGTCGCGTCGAACCTGAGCATGCTGGGGTTCTTCAAGTACGGGAATTTCCTGCTCGAGAACTTCACCTGGGCGCTGGCGCGCGGCGGGATCGAATACAAACCGCCGCATCTCGATCTCTTCCTGCCGATCGGCATCTCGTTCTACACCTTCCATTCGCTTTCCTACACGCTCGATATCTACCGCGGCGTGATGAAGCCGACGCGTTCGCTGCGCGATTTCACGCTCGCGGTGTCGTTCTTCCCGCAGCTGGTGGCGGGACCGATTGTGCGCGCGGGCGACTTCCTGCCGCAACTCGATGAGCCGCCAAAGCGCGACACGTCCCGCTTCCTCTGGGGCTTGCTGCTGATGACGCTTGGTCTTTTCGAGAAAGTGGTGCTCGCCGATACGATGCTGGCCGGCTCGGCCGACAACGTCTTCGGGCATGGCGGTCCGCTGGTCCCGCTCGATTCATGGATCGGTGTGATCGCGTTTTCCGGCCAGATCTTCTTCGACTTCGCCGGCTACTCGACCTGCGCGATCGGCGCCGCGCTTTGCCTCGGCTTCCATCTCAGGAACAACTTCAACTTCCCCTACGCCGCCGTCGGCTTCTCCGATTTCTGGCGACGCTGGCACATCTCGCTCTCCACGTTCCTGCGCGACTACCTCTACATCCCGCTCGGCGGCAATCGCTCCGGCGCCGCGCGCGCGATGGTCAATCTCGTGATCGTGATGTTCATCGGCGGCCTCTGGCACGGCGCGGCCTGGACGTTCGTCGTCTGGGGTTTGCTGCACGGCTTCTATCTCGCGATCGAGCGCCTGATCAAAGCGCTCGTGAAAGAGAAAGCCTGGAGCGAGAGCACACCGTTCAAGCTCCTGATCGGCCTGACGACTTATGTCGCGGTGCTGGTCGCGTGGGTCTATTTCCGCGCGAAAGATTTCGAGACGGCGAACCGCATTCTCGGCGGCATGTTCGGCACCCACGCGCAGGCCGACGCCATCCTCGGGACGCGCGAGATCGTGCAGGTCATCAGCGTGACTGCGCTCCTGCTCGCCGCGCATTGGAGCCTGCGCGAAAGCTCACTCGAAGCCGCCGTCGCGCGGCTGCCGCGCGGGGTCGTCACGCATCGCCTGGGCGTTCATGGTCTGCGCGCTCATCCTCACGCAAGGGAACAGCAATGCCTTCATCTACTTCCAATTTTGATTTTCAACGGGTGATCCCCGATCACCCGTGGCGGGGGATGGCGGTGCTCGTCGCGCTGATCGTCATCGCTGCGACGATCGCGTGGGAGGTTTACGCGCGGTCGGCCGGTTACGCGCCGACGTTGAACGACACCGAAGATTTGTGGGCCGAAGCGCGGCGCCGCGTCACTCCCGGTTCCGTTGTCATCGTGGGCGATTCACGGCCGCTTTTCGATCTCGACCTCGACGAGCTCGAGCGCGGGCTGGGCACACGCCCCATCCAGCTCGCGCAGGCCGGCAGCTGCGCCTTCCCGGTGTTCAAAGACGTCATCAATGATGAGACGTTTCACGGCACCATCATCTGCAGCATCGTGCCGTTGATGTGGTTCGCGCCCGGCGGTCCGCTGGTCGCAAACGCCGAGGGCGCGGTGAAGCGCGAGGAGACGCAGACATGGGCGCAATGGGCCAGTCACCTTCTCGCCGTCCCACTGGAAGAACACGTCGCGTTCCTCAAGATGGATGAACTCGATACCCGTGGCTTGCTCAAGCGCATCCACCTGCCGAACCGCCCGCGCGCCCTCGTGCCGCCGGCCCTGCCGCCCTACTTCGCATCGCTCGATCGCGAACGCCGCGCCCGCATGACCGAGCAATGCGCGCAACCTGGCCCATTGCAGGACCGCGTGAAAAACGGATGGCTCCCGCTTTTCACGCCGCCACCGCCGCCAAGCTGGGTGCCGCGCGAGGCCTTCCAGGCGCGGGTCGCACAGACCATCGAAGATCGCTTTCGTGACACCGCGGCGCTGGTCGAGAAACTGCGGAAACGCGGCGGCAAAGTCGTCTTCGTTCGCTTCCCGGTCAGCGGTCCGTTAAAGGAGCATGAAGATAAGGCCACACCTCGGCAGGGCCCCTGGGACCGCGTCCTCCGCGAAACCGGAGCCCCGGGAATCCACTTCGAGGATCATCCCGAGTTGGCGAGCTTCGAACTTCCTGAATGGTCGCACCTCTCTGCGCCCGACTCAGTTGAATTCACGCGTCGCCTCGTGCCGCATCTGCGGACCGCGCTGCAGTTGAACGCCGTCGCCGCGCAGTAGCGGCAGATCGACCCAACCGGGGGGCGCGGTAGCCTCGCGGTGTGTCTGGCGACTTCGTGATCCGGCTCGCGACGAAAGGCGACTCAGCGATCATTGCCTGGCATCGCGCTCGCATGTGGCAGGACAGGGGCGATTTGCCTGACGAGTTTTTCGAGGACCTCCGCGCGCGGGCGGAATGCCAGTTCGCTGAGATGATCGACCGCCGTGCGTATGTCGGCGCTTGCTGGCGGCCTCGACGGTTACAATGCCAAGCTTCCCTGCTTCGCGTTGGTTGCTGCAGGCGCTTCACCGATGCCGCCAAACTTCTTCACCAGCTCGCCCAGCTTCCCGACGTAGTAGTCCACATTCTCGTCCCGGTTTTGCGGGTCGAAGTCGCTGGCTAGCTTCGCGGCTTCGTAGGCGGCGACCTTCTTCGGCGTGGCTTTGATGTAGTAGCTGATTTGGTCGCCGGGTTTGTAGGCTCGGCCGCTGCCCAACGCGAGCTCGTAGGCGGCGGCGCGGTTGCGGCCTCCGGCGCCGATTTTTTGGCGATACTTCTCGAGGCTGTCCTGGAGGGTGTCGGTTTTCATCAGCATCTCGATCGGCATTTCGCCGGCGCGCATGCGGCGCTCGTAGTCGTCGCGCAAGGCGGAGATCGCTTCCGGTTTGCCCTGCATCTGGAGCTTGATGATCTCCTCGAGGAAAACGCGCTGGAATTTCTCGAGGCCGCGCGATTTCAGCGCGCCGCCTTTCATGATGACTTCGCCGTCGCTGCGTGAGGAGGGCGTAGTTCTTCGCCTTGTAGCTGAACATGGCGTCGAATTGCTCGTCGAGCTCGACCTCGATGCCGGGCGGAAGTTCCTTCGCCAGTTCGCTGCGGAGTTGCTCGGGATCGCCGCCGCCGCCAGGCGGGACGAAGTAGATGCCGTCGGTATCGACTTCGATGACCTGCGCGCCGCGTGGCGTTGAGCCAGTCGATCATCTTCTGCAGGAGCTCGCGGCCGATCTGGGTGACGCGCGCGGCGGCGTCGAAATCGGCGAAGTGTCCCTGCGCGAATCCGAGGTAACCGTAGAAGCTGTTGATCAGGATTTTGAAGGTGTTCTGGAGCGCGTGGAAGTATTGCTGCGCGGCGCGATCGGCTCGCGGCGCGCATGCTCGCTTTGGCCTCGAGGCGGAAGGTGCGCAGATCGGTGAGCAGGCTGCGGAAGATCTGGAGCTGGTCGGTGACCGGGAAGCAATCGAACTGCAGCATCACGCTCGGATAAAGCGAGGCGATGTCGCAATGCCAGACGTTGCGCGCGACGCCGGTGAAGAACATCGCGGTGTAGCCGCCTTCGAACCCGCGCGCCATCGGCATCTCGGGGATGGCATGGCGCTGGCGGAAGTATTCGCGGAGGAAGAGGGCGTTGATCCGGGTGGCGTTGCCGCGCACGATCACGTCCTGGTAGTTGTAGGGAAAAATGCTGCGCCTGGATGAAGTAGCTCGGGCTCAGGAGATCGGCCACGGCGCGGGTCTCGCGGACCGCGCAGAGGGCGCGCTTCTGGAAACGATCGGCGCTCTTCGAGATAGGCGCGCTGGAGTTCCTTGCCGGCTAAGCGCGAAAACTCGGCGCTGTCGCATAAGGCCGAAGTGCTGCGCGACATCGATGCGCTCGAAGCCGGTGAGCGAGCGCATCCCGACGTCGTAGAATTGCGCGAGCAGGAAGGTGTCGACGAAGTGCCGCCCATCGACCGTGAACTTCGGGTAATCGATCGTCTTCTCCGCGATCTGGAGCCGCGACGGGCGCGAACGGAGAAAGCCGCCGCTGCGTCCCCAGTCGAGCTTCATCTTCGCCTTGCGCGCGCGGGCGACGAGATACGGCAGGTCGAACCGGAAGAGGTTGTGGCCTTCGATCACGTCGGGGTCGCGTTCCTTGATCAGGCTCGTCAGGCGCTTGAGCGCGGCGCGTTCCGATTCCTCGGCGTTCGCGAGATCGACGACGATCAGCTCTTCCCAACCGGTGTTGTCCGAGACGGCGATGCTCATGATGTGATCCTCCGGCGTGCCGGCGTCGGGCAGTTCGCGTTCGCCGCCGCAGAACGAGAGCACTTCGATCTGAAGGCGCTTCAGTTCCTCGAACGCGCAGATCCTTGAACAAGGTGCGCCCGGTGTGCGTGAGGTAATGCTGCACTGGATCGCTCAGCGCGAAGAAGCTGCGGCCGGCGCTCTTCAGGCCGTTGCGAAGCGCGATCAGCTCTTTCCAGCTGCCCACGCTCACGAGCCAGTTGAACTTCAGATCGCCCGCGAGCCTCCCGGCATTCTCCATCCCGAGATCTGCGACGTCGGCATCAGCCCAGACGAACGGATGGAACCGCTCCACGTCACAGACGGTGCTGCCGTCGCGCTCGCGCCGGTAAACGCGCACCGTTCCGGTGTCGCCCATCTCGATCGCGACGATGCGCGGCGTGGGATCGGAGCCGAAGAGCAGCGTGTTGTCCTCAAAAGCCACACGGGATGGTGCGCGACTTTCCGCCGGCTGACAACCGCCGCACCGGCCAAGCGAACATCCCAGCCCTATGCGGCCGTGAATTCCTCAATGCAGCTGATCAACGCCGGAAGGTATGAAGCTCGGTTCGTCGCCGATGACGACGGACAAGGCCGAGCCCGGAGCCTTCAACCCGAAAACGATTCCGGCGCATTGAGATTACATCAAGAAGAAGCTCGATTTCGGCACCAGCGCGGAGATGATGCGGCAGGCGGTCCGCCCGGTGGAGACCGAGCAGTTCGGCGACGCACCGGCGTAGCGCCCTCCCTCCCGCCCCATGTTTGAGCATCACAAGGAACCTCTCCTCCCGATTCCTCTCTTTCTGCGACGAATGACTCTATGTCTCGCGCTCGCCCTCGGGATGGTGGCGTTCGGCGTCGGGCTCGGCATGCTCGGGTATCATCATCTCGCTGGCTTCTCCTGGGTCGATTCGCTCCTGAATGCCTGCATGATTCTCGGCGGGATGGGGCCGGTGGGCGATCTGCCAAACGATCGCGCCAAGGTTTTCGCGTCGCT
This sequence comes from uncultured Verrucomicrobiae bacterium, assembly GCA_963844275.1. Taxonomy (GTDB): domain Bacteria; phylum Verrucomicrobiota; class Verrucomicrobiia; order Chthoniobacterales; family UBA10450; genus JACCTI01. Next base: position 452,213 of record CAWJNS010000010.1, on the reverse strand, counting down.
CTACGCTCTGTTCAGCGGCCTTGTCTTCATCGCGATCATGGCCGTGCTGGTCGCGCCTATCCTGCATCGAATCCTGCACCGCTTTCACCTCGCCGACGAAGATTTCGCTGCCTCCCGCGATCGCGCGGCGAAAAAGAATCGGCCCTAGGCGCTGCGCCTAATTCGCGCGCGGCTGATTTCCCGGCGGTCCTCTCTGTGAAAAACCGCGAACGCCGCGCGACGGCAAAGGCGGAATCAAGCTGTGGTCGTGACCCTCGAAATGCGCTAACCGTCCCGGATGCCGCTGCGCTTTTTCTCCATCGCGATCGCCGCCTGCCTCATTATGGTCTCCGGTTGCTCGCCCCGGAAGGAACCGGCGACAGGCGTTTCCGGAGCGATTGTGGTCGAACCGACCGATCCCGGACCGGTGACCCACACGACCTTTGTCGTCCAGCAGAACGGCACCACCGTGACTTCGTTCACGACAGATGAGTTCGGCCGATTCACGATTTCGCTGCCGCCTGGGCACTACACCGTGGCGCTGAAAGACAGGAACGGAGCGATCGGCCGCTACGGTCCGTTCAGCGTCGAGGTCGCCCCCAGGACGATGACGAAGGTCGTGTGGCGGTGCGACAACAGCGCTGCGCTGAGAAAAGTGCCGGTTGATCAGTGACGTGGTGGCGCACAACAGCCGCGACCGCTTTTCGCTTGAGCTGACTGCCGCCTTGACGTCGCCGACAACATCTTGAAAGAATTGCTTTATGAACACCCGCTTGTCCCTGGCGGCCTTCCTCGTCGCCTCCTTCCTCACCTCCCCCGCCGACGCGCAGGCGCCGGCGGCTTCGCCAAACGCCGCCGCGCCCACGTCCGCGATCAGCCCGCCAAAAACAGGCGGCCAGCCGAGTGCGGCCGAGATGCAACAGATGATGGCGCAAATGATGGAGCTCGCGAAACCCGGCGAGAACCACAAGCTGCTCGCGCAGCTCGCCGGCGACTGGACCTACACGGTCAAGATGTGGATGGATCCAAGCGCGGCCGCGACCGAATCGAAGGGCACGGCGACGCGGAAAGCCATCATGGACGGGCGCTTTTGCACCAGCGAGCACAGTGGCAAGTTCCAGATGCCGGGCCCCGACGGCAAGATGACGGACATGAACTTCACCGGCATGGCGATCGAAGGTTACGATAACGTGAAGAAGAAATTCACCTCGGCCTGGATCGATAACATGGGAACCATGATCCTGACGTCGGAAGGCACCTGGGATCCGACCGCGAAGGCGTTCACCTACCGCGCCGCGTGCGAGATGATGCCGGGCATGAACGTGAAGATCCGCGAAGTCATCAAAGTGGTCGACGCCGACCATCACAACTTCGAGTGGTACGAGGATCGCGGCGCAGGGCGAAGCGAAGACGATGGAGATCAGCTACACCCGCAAGAAGTAGGCGCTTCCCGTCAGCGGAAGGCGTGCGTTTCAGAACTGCTCTGTTATAGAAGGGGATGCACGCACGTCTCCTCCTCGCCCCTCTCTTCGCGGCCGCGCTCCCGGCCTTCGCGCAGCAAACCCCGCAGCAACTCGCGGACGCCGAGCTGCCGTCGCTGATCACGATTTACAAGGATCTGCACGCGCATCCGGAATTGTCCGGGCACGAGGAGAAATCATCGGCCCTGATCGCAAAGGAATTGAAGGCGCTCGGTTGCGAGGTGACGGAGAAAGTCGGGAAATACGAGAAGCCCGAAGCACATCGGTTACGGCGTCGTCGGCGTGATGAAGAATGGCGACGGCCCGATGGTGCTGGTGCGGACTGATATGGATGCGCTCCCGGTGACGGAGGAAACCGGACTGCCCTACGCGAGCAAGGACACCGCAACGAACGACGAAGGCAAGCAGGTCGGCGTCATGCAGGCCTGCGGGCACGACATTCACATGGCGACGTTCATCGGCGTAGCGCGTTCGCTCGCGAAGCTGAAGGACCAATGGAAGGGCACGATCCTGTTCGTCGGTCAGCCGGCGGAAGAGATCGGCACCGGCGCGCGCGCGATGCTGAAGGATGGCCTCTACACGCGCTGGCCGAAGCCGGATTTCGCGCTGGGCTTTCACGACAATGCGCAGCTGCGAGACCGGCAAGATTGGCGTGACCGAGGGCTATACCTACGCGAGCGTCGACTCCGTCGACGTGACCGTGCGCGGCGTCGGCGGTCATGGCGCATATCCCCATCGGACAAAGGACCCGGTTGTCCTCGCGGCGGAAATCATCAACGCATGGCAGACCATCGTCTGCGCGCGAAAACAACCCGCTCGATCCGCTGGTCGTCACCGTCGGATCCATTCACGGCGGGACGAAACACAACATCATTTCCGAGCAGGTGGACATGCAGCTCACCGTCCGGACCTACAAAAGATGAAGTTCGCAGCGCGCGTCCTCGCGGCGATCGAACGCATCGCGAAAGGCTGCGCGATCGCCGCCGGAGTGCCCGCGGACCGCATGCCGACGGTCAAAGTGCGCGAGGACGAGTTCACACCCCGGCGACCTACAACAATCCCGAACTGACCAGGCGGCTCGTCGCCGTCTGGAAGAAGTCGTTAGGCGACGCTAACGTAGAGATGGTCGATCCTACCATGGGCGGTGAAGATTTCTCCGAGTTCAGCCTGCCCGATCATTCCATTCCGGCGGTTGATGTTCACATCGGTGGAGTCGCGCCGGAGAAAGTCGCGGAATCGAAGAAGCCGGGCGCCGCGCCTTTGCCGAGTCTGCACTCGAGCAAGTTCGCGCCGGTGCCGGAGCCGACCATTCGTACCGGCATCATCACGATGGTGAGCGCGGTGCTCGATTTGATGAAGAAGTAGGCAGCTCCGCGCTACTTCACGCGGACGTTCTTGCGCAGAAAAGTCGGCACGTCGAGGTCCTGGCCTTCCACGATCGTCGGCTCGCTCTTCTCGAAGCGGCCACGGGTGACCGATTCGAACTGCAACACCTCCTGCCGGGCGTGGACAATTTTCTCCACCGGCTTCGCTTCCTTCGGCGGCGCCGGCTTGCTTTTGGTCGGCAGAATCACGCGGGGCGGCTGCGGCTCTGGTTGCACCAGCTCGGCCATCGGTTCCCTCGGCGACTGGGCGACGGGTTCCTCGGGTTCCCTCTCGACTTCGTTGCGGTCGAGAAGCTCAGAGAGGACCTCCGATACACCGACCGATGCCTCGATCGTCTGCAGTGTCTCCATGGGCGGCTCCGGCGTGGTCTCCTCACACGTTTCGATCGCCTCCGCTGGAGCGGGCGCAGTGGGTACGGGCGCGGCGGGGCGCGGCGCCGGCTTGGGCTGTGGCGCCACCTGAGGTGCCGCCCACAAGGGCTGCTGCGCCGGTTCCCCATCCGCGGCGAGCGAACTGATCAATGTCACGGTCATGCGATTCCCCATCCGGTTGTCCACCGCCGTCCCGAACAGAATCTGGGTGTCGTCGCCGACGTGCCGCTCGAGTTCCTGCATCAGGATTTCCACTTCGGACAACGTCATGCCGGGCCCGCCGGCGACGTGGACGAGCACGTTCGCCGCCTCGGCGAGCAGGCGGCCGCGATCCATCAGCGGATTCTTCAGCGCCTGCGTCAGCGCGTCATGGGCGCGATTGTCGGAGTCCGATTCGCCGAAGCCGAACAGGCAACGCGCCGTTCCGGCTGCGCAGCGCGGACAGCAGATCGTCGAAGCCGATCCGGATCAGCCCGGGCCGCTGGATCAGGTTCACGATCGCGCGCACGCTTTGGCTGATGGTGATGTCGGCGGCGGCGAACGCCTGGTGCATGCCCGCTTTCGGCGCCACCATGTCGCCCATCCGGTCGTTCTCGAAACAGACCACCGCATCCGAAGCTTCCTCGCAGTCGCTGCAAGCGCTTCTCGCGCCTGCGCGATGCGGCGTTTGCCCTCGAACGCGAACGGCATCGTCGCGAAAGTCGACCACCAGCGCGCCGCTCTCGCGCGCCAGCCCGCGCGATAACCGGCGCCGCGCCCGAACCGGTGCCGCCGCCGAGACCCGCGCAGACGAAAATCATCCGCGCGTCCGCAGAGCGCCTTGCGGATTTCATCCGCCGCTTCGAGCGCGGCGTCATAGCCGATCTCGGGATCGCCTCCGGCGCCCAGCCCGCGCGTGACTCGTGCGGCCGAGCTGCACCTTGTGCGCCGCGACCGAGCTGGCGAGCGATTGCACGTCGGTGTTGGCCGCGATCGAGTCCGCCTCGTTCGAGTCCATCGAGCACGATGCGATCGAGCGCGTTCAGGCCGGCGCCGCCGACGCCGATGACCTTGATGGGGATGACTTCGTCCTGCTGCTCGGGCAGGCTGTAGTTACGGCTGAGTTGAATCATGATGTGTCCAGTTCAGATTGTTCAGGATTTCACGACGCGCATTCCGCTGAAAAATCTTGCCGAAGAATCCGGCCAGATTGCCCGCCGCGCGGCCGGCGATCCGATTGCACCGCCTGCGCATACTTGATCAGGCCGATGGCGGCGGAGAACTGCGGGTTCTCAAACGCGCTCGTCAGGCCGGACATCGTTTGCGCATGCGCGACGCGCGCCGGCATTTCGAACACCTCCTCGGCGAGATGATCGATCCCTTGCAGGTGGCTGCAGCCGCCGGTGATGAAAATGCCTTCGCCGATGTAGTTGATGAACGGTTCCTCCTCGAGCTTGCCGCTTCAGCAGCTCGAACGTCTCGCGCAGCCGCAGATGAATGATCGTGTTCAGCGTTTCGCGCTCGATTTCCTTGCCGGCAAAGCCGGAGTCGTCCTTCAGCAACACGGTTTCGCCCGGCAGACAATTGCCGAGCGTGACGCTCCCCTCCTCGATCTTCAGCTTCTCCGCGCGCGTCATCGGAATGCGCAACCCCATCGAGATGTCGTTCGTGATGTGGTCGCCGCCGACCCCGAGGCACGCCGCTCTGCTTCACCGCGCCGTCGACGTAGAGAATGTAATCCGTCGTCCCGCCGCCGATATCGATCACGAGCGCGCCGAGGTTTTTCTGGTGCGGCGTCAGCACCACCTGCGCGGAGGCGAGCGCGCTGAAGACGACGTCCTCGACCTCGAGCGGCAACTCCTTCACGCAGCGGATCGTGTTTTGGATCCGCGTCCGCACGCCGTGAATGATGTGGAAATCCGCCTCCAGCTTCTCGCCCGAGCATGCCGACGGGATTGAGCACGCCGTCCTGCCCATCGACGTGATAATGCTGGATGATCGAATGCAGGAACGCGTTCTGCGCAGGAATGCTCACTTCGCGCGCGTTGATCTTCACGTCCTCGATGTCCTGTTCGTCGATCTCCTCGCGGTCTTCCGGCAGCATCACCGAGCCGCGATTGTTGAAGCTCTGGATGTGCGACCCGGCGACGGCCACGTAGACGCTGCGAATCATGACGTCGCTCTTCGTCTCCGCGTCGACGACCGCTTCGTGGACGCATTTCATCGCCGTCTCGAAATCGACGATCTCGCCTTTGCGCACGCCGCGCGAAGGCGCCTGGCCGACGCCGAGAATCTTGATCGTGCCGTCCGGGCGCCCTTCGCCCACCACGACACAGATCTTCGAGGTTCCAATCTCCAGTCCCACCATCAAGTCACTGCTTGCCATTTCGCTTAGTTCTTCCTTCCCCGTTGTGCCGGAATTGCCTTGCGGACTTCGGTTTCGGTGTCGCCTTGGTTTCGCGCTTTCGGCGGCGCCGGTGCCGCCTCGGTCTTGCGTCCCGGGCTGAACCGGCATTGCTTTCAAAATTCTCGGCTCCTGGCCTTCGGGATCGATCGTTTCGTTGATGATCTCCGACGGCGTTCGCGCGAATGTGACCGGGATGTTTCGCTGCACGAGCAGGTTGACCGTCTCGAGCTCGCGCTGCGAATCATCGACCTAGACGAGGAACTGCTCGAGCCGCTGCAATTGCGCTCTCGAGATTATCGAATCCGAACGTCACCCGGGTGTGGTTCTTGTCCGTCACGACGCAGGCAATAGCCTTTTGAGACATCGATCTCGCGGACCTGAAAACGCGTTTGCATGAAGCTGCGCGTGCTCAGCCGCAAAAGCTCGAGCGCCGCCTTCGCTTCGAACGACTCGACGATCTTGCCGGCATCGAGCGATTCGCTCGAGCACCCCACGATCAGCGGCAGGCCGAGGTATTCGGGCAGCAACTTCTTTTCTTTCATCAGCACCCCGCGGGCGTCGACCAGAAAAGCGCCGTCGGACGCAAACGGATCGGTCATTTGATTTGTCGGAGGTGATCCAGGCGATCGGCTTGCGCTCGATGATGTGGATGTCGATCTCCGAAGGCATGCTTGCGCACCACCTGCACCTCATCGACCTGCGGCAGCTGCTGGATGCGATCGTGCACCCGCGCCGAGATTGACGCTGAAAATGTTTTCGCCCTCGCGCAGCTCCGCCGCTCGCAGGATCTGCTCGCGCTGCAGCGTGCCATCGGTCTGCGATCTTGATGTTGCTCAGCGGTAATCGGGATTCTCGAAGAAGAGCCGCTTCGCGCCGTAGCGCACGCCGTAAGACAAGGCCGGCGCAGAGCGCAGCAGGCGAGCAAGATCTTCGAGACGATCACGAGCAGCGCGGTGATTGCGATGTTGCGTCGCCTTGTGCGAACGCACCTTCACGTCGAGCAGGTGCTGCTGCCGGCGCTGCCTCGTGTTCGAGACGCGCTCGTTGCGGGCGCGCGGCCGGCTGAGCCACTTTCTTCAACTTCGCTCCGCTCCTTCCTCGGGCGAGCGAAAGCTCGATGATCCGCGCGCAGAGTTCCGGATAGGTAATGCCGGCCGCCGCCGCCGCCTCCGGCAGCAGACTCGTCTCGGTCATGCCCGGGATGGTGTTGATCTCGAGCACCGTCGGCTCGCCGCTCTCCGGCAACATCACATCGACGCGCGAATAAACCTGCAGACCAAGCGACGCGATGCGCCGCAACGCGAGATCCTGGATCGCGCGCGTCTGGTCCTGCGGAAATCTGCGCCGGGCAGACGTGCCGCGCTCCGCCGCCGCAGCGGCGCTTGGATTCAGGAACGGATACTTGTCCGCGAAATCGTAAAAGCCGCCTTTGGCGATGATCTCGATGATCGGCAAGCGCCTGGTCGCCGAGCACGCCGACGGTCAGTTCACGCGCCGGGATAAATTCCTCGACCAGCAGTTCGCTCGTCGTATTCGCGCCGTCCGCAAGCGCTGGCTCGAGCTCCGCCTCTTCCTTCACGATGTAAACGCCGACGGTGGAGCCCTGCCGCGGCGCCTTGATCACGAACGGCAGCGGCATCTTCGGCTGCTCGCCGACGGATGATTTCCCACTCCGGCGTGGCCACTCCCGCCGCGTCGAATTTTTCCTTCGAGAGGATTTTGTCGAAAGCCAGCTCGGCTCTCCGCGACGCCTTCCCCAGTGTAAGCGACGCCGCGATCCTCGAGAATCTGCTGCACCTGGCCGTCCTCGCCGAAGGTGCCGTGGATGGCGATGAACGCGATCTCGACGTCTGAGCCGGCAGCTCGAAGTCGGCGCCGCGCACATCGACGTCGCTGACCTCCGCGCCGAGCGAACGCAAGGCGTTCGCTCACGCCTCGACCAGTCGCGAGCGAAACATCGCGCTCCGAGCCGGGGCCGCCCATCAGAACCGCAATGTGTTTGCCGGTGAGATCGATCATCCTTGCGCCCTCCTCATGCTTCCTCCCCCACGATCTGCACTTCCGTCTCCAGCTCGATCCCGCGCTTCTCGCGCGCCACGGTCTGCATCTTTCTCGATCAACTCGAGCACCTCCGCCGCGGTCGCCCCGCCGTCGTTGACGATGAAAATTGCCGTGCACTTCCGAGACGCGCGCCTGACCAACGGCGCATTTCTTGAGCCCCAGTTCATCGACCAGTTTGCCCGCCGGGCAGCTGTCGGGGTTCTTGAAAATGCAGCCGGCGCTCTTCGCGATCGGCTGGGTCGTGCGCCGTTTCTCCTGCGACTCGTCAAGCTTGCGCACGATCTCCGCCAGCGGCGCCGGCGTGCCGCGGAAAACGGCCGAGACCGCGAAGTTCCTCTTCAGCAGCGGCACACTGCCGGTAGTGGATTTCCAGACTCCGCCGGCGTCTTCTCGTGCGGCATCGCCGTGGGAATCGAGGATAGCGAATTCGCACGACGTTGTCGAACGTCTGCACGCCCATCGCGCCGGCATTCATCCGCAGCGCGCCGCCGACCTCGCCCGGGATTCCCTCCATCCATTCGAGGCCGCCGATGCCCGCGGCCTTGCCGGCGTAGGCGACCTGTTTCAGTTTCGCGCCGACGCCGGCGACGATCTCGCCGCCGCACCAGTTCGACGCGGTCGAATTCGCCGCCGGAAGGATGCACCACCACGCCGCGAATCCCGCCGTCGCGCACCAACAAATTCGAGCCGCGGCCGATGACAAAAAGCGGCAGACTCTCCTGCCGGCAGAGCCGAATGATCTCCGCCAACGCCCCCTCACTGCGCGGCTCGACCCAAAACTGCGCCGGCCCGCCGACGCGCAGCGTGGTGTGTTTGGCGAGCGGCTCGTAGAGGCGCACTTCGCCTTCCGCGCCCACGATCTCCTGCAGCTTTTCGGCAATCACGAGATCGGCCGCGAGCAAGGACAGTTGTTCGTGGATGTTGCCGGCGCCGAGGCTCAGGACCAGGTCGCCCGGCGCCATGATGTTCCCGACATCGCAGTGCAGACGATTCGAGTCGCGGTTGATAAACGCCATCGGCGGTGCCCGTGCGCCGCGATCTCGTCCGACAATCGTCTTCCCGGTCACACCCGGAATCGGCGCCTCGCTCGCGGGATAAACGTCTGATAACGAAGACACGGTCGGCGTCGTCGAAAGCGCGCGCCAAACTCCTTCCGCAGCGCCTTCGTGCGCGAGTAGCGGTGCGGCTGGAACATCGCGAGCACGCGGTTGCGGCCGGCCGCTTTCGCGGTCGCGAGCGTCGCGCGGATCTCGGTGGGATGATGCGCGTAATCGTCGACGAGCAGGTAACGCTCGCTCGCGTATTTGATCTCGAAGCGCCGGCGCGCGTGCTGAAAACGGCCCAGCGCCGTCGCCGATTTTCTCGAACGGAATGCCCAGCTTCGGTGGCGAGCGCGATCACGCCCAGCGCGTTGCTGACGTTGTGCCGGCCGGGGACGTTCAAGACGGCCTCACCCAGCTGCTCGCCGCGCTGTCGAACGCAAAAGACCGACGCGAAATCGCTGCAACTCGAGATCGGTCGCCGCGGTAATCCGCTTCCACCCCGAATCCGAAGGAAATCGCGCGCGCGCGTCCGCCGCAAACCTGCGCCGCGTTCGCATCGTCCGCGCAGTAGAAAACGGAGCCGGTCGTCTGGTCGAGGAGCTGTGCGAAGACGGCGTCGATCGCTGCGAGGTCGGCGTAAAAATCGAGATGCTCCTCCTCGATGTTCAGGATGAGCGCGTGCTCCGGATGGAAGAAGCGCAGCGTGCCGTCGCTCTCGTCGCCTTCCGCCACGAAATATTCGCCCCGCGGATCCCAGTGCGCGTTCCTGCCCAGGATCGGAATCTCCGCGCCGACATAGTGCGAAGGGTGCAAGCCACCTTCGCGAAACATGTGCGCGAGCATGGCCGAGGTCGTGGTCTTGCCATGCATTCCCGCGACGACGATGCCGCGTTTGCCGAGCATGATGGCGGCGAGCGCCTCCGCCCGGCGGAGCATCGGCGTGCCCGCCGCCCGCGCGGCGACCAGGATCGGATTGTCGTCCTTGATCGCGGAGGAATAGACGACAATCTCCGCATCAGCCGCGTCTTCCGCCCGGTGCTGCAGGTGAAAGCGCAAGCCGAGCCGCTGCAGGCGATCGGTTTCCAGCGTCCCGACGCGGTCCGAGCCGCTGACGTCGTGCCCGAGTTCGAGGAGCAACGCGGCGATCCCGCTCATCCCACTGCCGGCCACGCCGATCAGATGAATGCGATGCCGCTCCTGCGTCAGTTGCGCTTGCAGGGCAGCGTCAGGAGCGCGCATCGGTGTACCTCTCCATCACATCCACGACCAGTGCGGCCGCGTTCTTTCGGTGCCAGACGGGCTGCGTTTTGAGACATGCGGTGCAGTCTGACCGGATCGTCGATCAGCTCCCGGATTTTTCGCCCCAGGTCGTCACCGGCGAGGTCGGCTTCCCGCACCACGATCGCGGCGTCGCGCTTCGCGAAGATTTCCGCATTGCGCGTCTGGTGATCGTCCGCCGCGTAGGGAAACGGAATCAGAATCGACGGCAGGCCGAAGAAGCGCCAGCTCCGATAGACTCGCGGCCCCAGCGCGGGCGATGGCGAGATCGGCCGCGCTGTAGACTTCCTCCATCGCATGATGAAACGCGCGCGACATAAGCGGGAATGTTTTCGCGCAGGTAATTGTCCGCCACGAGCCGCTCGTCACGCGCCCCGGAAAGATGAATGACCTGGAGCGATCCACCCTGAAGCGCCGGCAACGATTTGATCATCGCCTGATTGATGCCGGAGGCGCCCTGGCTGCCGCCCATGACGAGAAGCGTGCGCAGATCTTCCCGCAGCCCCAGTTTGCGGCGCGCCGCGCGGCGATCCATCGGCTGCAAGCCCGCGCGAATGGGTGTGCCGGTGACTTCGGTGCGCACCTTCGGGAAAAACGGCGCGCATTCCTTGAAGCCGAGCAACACCGCGCGCACCATCCGGGCGGTCAGGCGGTTGGCTTTGCCCGGAATGGCGTTCGATTCGTGGATGAAGGTCGGAATGCGCCGCATCCGCCCGGCCAGGATGGGCGCGGTGGAGGTGAAGCCTCCCATCCCCAGGACCGCGTGGGGCTGGAAGGAGCGATAAATCTGGCGGCACCGCGAAAGGCTTTCGTGGAACCGCTGCATGAAAACGCACGATCGCTGGGGAAAACGGCGACGGCAGCCCGATCGTCGGCAGTTGCTCGAAGCGAAACTCCGCCTGCTGGTTCGAGACGGCGAGCGGAGTCGATTTCCTTCTCGGAAATGAAGAGCAGCACCTCGTGTCCGCGGTCGCGCAGCACCTCCGCCACGGCGAGTCCGGGGAACAAGTGCCCGCCTGTTCCTCCACATGCGATCACGGCGTTCATCTCAGATGCGCGGAGTCGTCCGCACCTGCATAGCGGTGCGTTTGGTGTTGGCCGGTTCCAGAATCGCCCTGCCGATAAATACTGAGCAGAAGGCCGACGCCGAAGAGGCACAGCAGCCAGGTTCGATCCGCCGTAGCTGATGAAGGGCAGGCGGCATGCCTTTGTTAGGCAGGAGCGAAGTCGTGACGCCGATATTCACCGCCGCCTGCAGCGCCGAGCAGCGAAACCATCCCGGAGCCGAGGAGCAGACCGAAGCGATCCTTCGCATGGAGCGCGATCATCATTCCGCAGACGATAATAAGGACGAACAGAAACACGACGAGCAGGCTGACGCGCAGGCCCAGTTCCTCGCCGATCATGGGAAAGATGAAATCGGTGTGCGCGTAACGGCAGGTAGAGCATCTTCTGCCGGCCATTGCCGAGCCCGAGGCCTTCCATGCCGCCGCTGCCCCACGCGATCAGCGCCTGCATCTGCTGCAGGCCGGCGTCCTCCTTGTACTTTTCCGGTCGGTAAATGCGAGCAGCCGCCCCATTCGTTCCGCATGGTCGTGGCGGCGAGGAAAATCGCGCCGATCCCGCCGAACGACATGAGCCCGAGGGCGACGGATTGCGTCCCGGCGATGAACATCATCGACGAAGGCGGTCGCACCGATCAGAGCCGTCGTGCCGAGATCGACTTCGGCCACGATCAAGAGCAGGAGAACGCCCACGATCGCGAGCGGAATGATCAAGTCCGGGCAGCAATTTGCCGCTCACTTTTTCGCGAACGGCAAACCAGGCGGCGAGGAAGAAAACGGCCGCGATCTTGGCCAGTTCCGACGGTTGAAATGCTCTGCCCGGCCAGCTCGATCCAACGCCGCGAACCATTGATCGTTCTTGCCGATCGGCGGGACGAAACAAAGCGCGAGCAAGAGGACCGCGAGCGCGAACCAGATCCACCAGGTCCGCGCCCAGAAGTGGTAGTCGATCAGTCGCCGCCGCGGCACAAATGACGAGACCGACGGCGAGAAAGACCGCCTGATGTTTCACGAAAAAGTAAACGTCGCCGTTCTGTCTGACGGGCAAAAGCACTCGTGCTGAAGAGGATCACGATGCCGATGACCAGGAGCCCGAGGACGGCCAGACAAAGGATATATGCGCTCTTCCGATGCATCTGCTTTCCGGTGAATCTTTTCGACTGATCCCGGCGTCGCGCCTACTCGCCCACCTTCTTCGTTTTCGCTTTCGCAGGGATGATCAGCTTCTGCCCAATCTGTAATTTTCGCGGGTCGTCGATGTGATTGATCGCCAGCAGGTCGCTCTCGGAGACCTTCAGCTGCTTCGCGATCTTGACCGGATTGTCCCCTTTCGCGACGACGTAAACGTTGCCGCTCTCGGCGCCGGCAACGGGCAAGGCGCGCGGAATGGCGGATGACTCCGGCGATGCTTTCGGGGGCGGCACGGTGCTCTTCGACGCCGTCGTCGATTGGTTCGCCACTGGCCCGGCTCGCCGCTGTCCGCTTTCAATGCCGCTGGCTCCACCGCCTCGGGTTTCGATGCAGTCTGATTGGTCGGGGCGGTCGCCGGCGGGAAACGCACCCTGCCGGCTCTTGATCGTGTTGAAGGCGATGATCCCGGCGACCGCGACAACGTGCAGCACGAGCACGATCAACAACGCGCGCGAGAGCTTCATGTTCGGCTCGGACATTTCTTCGAAGTCCATCTCGCCGGCGGAGGTCGAGGGAGCGCCGCGCGGTCGAGGCGCGGAGCTTCTTTTCGGGTCGAATGAACTTCGGTATCTTCATGGTTGGTTACTCCGGCAGGGCGTGCACGAGGGCACGGAATTGATCGCCGCGATCGGCGTAGCTTTTGAACATGTCGAAAGAGGAGGTGCCGGGAGAAAACAGGACGACTTCGCCCGGCTGGGCGGTCGCATGCGCGCGCTCGACCGCGTCCGCGATCGAGATCGCGATCTCGCAGGGCACCGTGCCGCTCCAGGTCGCGGCGATGCGCTCCGCCATTTCGCCGATCAGGACCGTGGCGCGCACCTTCTCCGCGACCAGCGGCGCGAGCGTATCGAATTCGAAGCCCTTGTCTTTGCCGCCGGCGATCGAGCACGACCGGTTTGGTCTGCGACCGGAGCGCCTTCTCGACCGCATCGAGGTTGGTCGCTTTCGAGTCGTTGATGTAATCGACGCCGCCGATCGTCGCGGACAAACTCGCAGCCGGTGCGGCCGCGGCTCATAGGCGCAAAGCGGCGGCACCATCTGCTCGAATGAGAGGCCGCGCGCGAGGCCGACGGCGAGCGTGGCCATCAGGTTCTCGATGTTGTGCGAGCCGCGCAGCTTGCGTTTCGCGACAGGCGCAAGACCGGTTCGCCGCGGTAAACGATCGCGCCTCCGTCGAGCCGGAAATCCGCGTCGTCCTGTATACGCGCTGAAAGTCACGACGCGCGCGGCTTGATCGGCGGCAGGTCTTCAGCGGCGTTGACGACCGCGACGTCGTCCGCGGTCTGGTTATCGAAGATGCGGAGCTTGGCCGCGCGGTATTCGCGCTAACGAGCGGTAGCGATCGAGATGATCGGGCGCGAAATTCAGCCAGACGCTGATCGACGGGCGAAAAGTCGAGATCGTTTCGAGCTGAAACGAACTCACCTCCACCGTCAGGACGTCGAGATCGCGTCCTTCGCGCGCCGACTTCCGAGAGCGGTTTGCCGATGTTGCCGCAGGCGATGGTGCGCTGACCGCAGGCGTTCAACATCTGCGCGAGCAACTCGGTCGTGGTCGTCTTGCCGTTCGTGCCGGTGATGGCGATGACCGGCGCGCTGACGGAACGCCAGCCGAGCTCCAGTTCGCCGATCGTCTCGATGTTCCGCGAGGAGAAATTTCGGCGCGAGCGGCGAGGCCGGATCGATCCCGGGGCTGCAGCACGACCAACTCGTAATGTGACGCATCGCGCTCCGCTTCCGGGCCGCAGATGACGGTGATCGCCGCGCGCCCGCAGACCCTCGATCGTCGTCTTGCAGGATCGTCTGCTCCGGCGCGCTATCGAGCACGGTGACGGCCGCGCCTTCGTCCTGCAGCAGGAGCGCCGCGGCGGTTCCGCTGAGGCCCGCGCCGAGGACGGCCACTTTTCTGTCGGTGTAACGCACGGGTTTACCTCAGCTTCAAAGTCGCGAGCCCGAGCAGCGCGAAGATCGCGGAGAGAATCCAGAACCGCACGATGACGGTGTTTTCCTTCCAGCCGCTCAGCTCGAAATGATGATGAATCGGCGACATCGCGAAGATGCGTTTGCCGGTGAGCTTGAAGCTCAGCACCTGCAGGATGACGGAGGCGGCTTCGATCACGAAGACGCCGCCGACGACCGCGAGGAGCAGCTCCTGTTTGCAGCAAATCGCGACCACGCCGATCATCCCGCCGATCGCGAGGGAGCCGGTGTCGCCCATGAAGACTTTGCGCCGGGATGGCAGTTGAACCAGAGGAAACCGAGGCCGGCGCCGACGAGCGCGGAGCAGACGACCGTGAGCTCGCCGGTGAACGGATAGAACGGCACCTGCAGATATTCCGCGATTCGGAAATTCCCGGCCGCGTAGGTGAGCAATGCGTAGGCGAAAGCGACCGTGATCGTGCAGCCGATCGCGAGACCATCGAGACCATCGGTGAGATTGACGGCGTTGGACGCGCCGGCGATGACGATGGCGAAAAAGACGAACGTGAAGAGGCCCATGTTCACGATCACGGGCGCCTTGAAGAACGGCAGGTAGAGCGAGCGCGCCTGCACTTCGAGCAAGGGACTGGTGAGGAAAGACCGCGGTCACGACGCCGGCGACGACCAGTTGGATGAGCAGCTTCATCCGGCCGCTGATGCCGTCGGACTTCTTCTTCGTGACCTTCAGGTAATCGTCCGCGAATCCGAGCCCGCCGAGGACGGTCATGCGCGAAGAGCGCAAGCCAGACGAAGCGATTGTCCGGCTCGCGCCCAGAGCACGCTGGCGACGAAGACCGCGCCGATGATGAGCACGCCGCCCATCGTCGGCATGCCCTGCTTGCCGCCGTGCAATTCCGCGAGACGATGAACTTCCGCCGCGGTGCGGATCGGCTGGCCGATCTTGAGCGAGATCAGTTTCCGGATGACGAAGTTGCCGAAGACGAGCGAGATCGCGAAGGCGGTGATCGCCGCCGCGACGGCGCGAAACGTGACGTAGGTGAAGACGTTGAAGCCCGGGCACCTGCTCGCTCAGGAGATGCAGGTAATACATCATCGCGCAGGCACCTCCGCTGGTTCGCGTTGCGCGAATTCTTCCAGCACGCGCTCCATTCGCGCCGAGCGGCTGCCTTTCACGAGCACGAGATCGCCGGCGGTTGCGTTAGGTCGCAGAGCAGCTCGGCCGCTTCCGCCGCGAGTCGCGACGTGGGTGCTGTTTCGAGGCCGGCCGCCTCGGCCGCGCGCGATATCGCGCGCCGCAGCTCGCCCACCGTGATCAAGTGATCGACGCGCAGCGCCGCGGCCGCTTCGCCGACTTCGGTGATGGCCGCGCTCCGACTCGCGCACCCAGCTCGCCCATGTGTCCGAGCACCGCGATGCGCTGCCCGTCGGTCTCGAGTTCGACGCAGCGTGCGCAGCGCCGCCTTCATCGAATCGGGATTGGCGTTGTAGCTGTCGTCGAGGAACTGCACGCCATGGATCTCGCGCAATTGCAGCCGCGCTTTCGTGAGCGGCGTGGAGGCGAGCCCGGCGGCGCATTCTTCGAGCGAGAAGCCAAAAGCCGCGGCCGGCGGCGACGCGAGCATCGCATTCTGCACCATGTGCAGTCCCGGGCACGGGCAGCTGCGCGCGGCAACGATGCGCGCCTTCCAGGACCGTGAACTCGGAGCCCGTCGGCGCTTTGGCGAATCTCTTCCGCGCGCAACGCAGCCGTGTTTCGATGCCCGCGAGCATGATCTTGGCGCGGGTGCGTCTGGCGATGACTTCGCTGAATGCGATCGTCCGCATTGAGGATCACGTCGCCGCTCGTGCCGATCGCTTCGGCGAGCGCGCCTTTTTCCTGCGCGATCGCTTCGCTGCGAGCCCATGAACTCGATGTGCGCGATGCCGATGTTGGTGATGATGCCGACGTCCGGCCGCGCGATCGCGCCAGCGCCGCGATCTCGCCCGGGTGATTCATCCCGATTTCCCAGACCGCGATCTCGTCGCTCAGAGTCCGCCTCCAGAATGGTCCGCGGCAGACCAACGTGGTTATTGAAATTGCCTTCCGTCTTTGTGACGCGGAACCGGCGGCCCAGGGCGGCGGCGACAAAATCCTTCGTGCTGGTTTTGCCGTTGCTGCCCGGTGATCGCGATCACCTTTAGCGGCAGCGATTCGCCGGTAGTCGCGCCGCGATCTGCTGATAGCCGACGAGCGTGTCGCGCGACCCGGATCAAGCGCAAAGCGGCGGGGGCACTGCCCGTTCCAACTGTGCTCCACCATCGCGCCGGCGGCGCCGCGTTCGACGGCTTGTTCGACAAATTTGTGGCCGTCGAAGTTGTCGCCGCGGAGCGGGACGAAAAGGTCGCCGGGCTGCAACGTGCGCGAATCGGTGCTGACGCGAGTGATGGTCGTCGGCCGGATCGCCGGACGCGATGCGACGCCGTCCGGCAAATTCGGCGAATCTGGCGAAGTGGAAGAGGATCCATGATTCGAAATTCCACCGGACTGTTCTCCAGCGCCCGCCGCGCGATCTGGATGTCGTCGAACGGAATCGTGTGATCGGCAAATTCCTGGTAGGCCTCGTGGCCTTTGCCGGCGATGAGGACGATGTCGCGCGGCTGCGCGAGCGCGATGGCGCGGGCGATCGCTTCCGCGCGATCGGTGATCTTCTCGTAACGCTCGGAGCGAAAACCTTTCTCGACCTCGGCGATGATCGCCATCGGGATCTTCCTTCCGCGGATTATCGGAAGTGATGATGCTGAAGTCGGCGTTCTGGTCGGCGGCGCGCGGCCATGAGCGGACGTTTCTGCGCGGTCGCGATCGCCGCCGCAGCCGAAGACGACGATCAGTTTCCGCGGCGAAAGTTCGCGCAGCGTTTTGAGGACATTGAGCAACGCGTCCGGCGTGTGCGCGTAATCGACGAAGACCTGGAACTGGCGCTTCGCCGGCACCGCTTCGAGCCGCCCGGGAACCTGCGGTGACTTCGCAAGGCTGAGAATGGCGTCGCGCAGGGTAATGCCCAGGCTGTTGGCGGCGGCAAGCGCGGCGAGCGAGTTCGCAGACGTTGAAGCGGCCGATCAGCGGCAGGCGGACGAGGTAGCTCTTCCCCCGCGCGTCGAGTTGAAAGGATGTGCCGGAAAACTCCGGCCGGTAATTCGACGCGCGAAAATCGGCGCGCGCGCTCATGCCGTAGGTAACGACCGGCAACTCCTTGTCGAGCCGGTCCAGCAACTTCTCGCCATAGCGGTCGTCGATGTTCACGACCGCGACCGGCCTTCTTCTTCGTCTCCTGCTCGGCGAGTCCGGTGAAGAGCTTCACCTTCGACTCGAAGTAAGTCTCCATCGTGCCGTGAAAATCGAGATGGTCCTGGGTCAGGTTCGTGAAGACCGCGACGTCCCATTCGAGGCCGCGCGTGCGGTCCTGCGCAAGCGCGTGCGAGGAAACTTCCATCGCCGCCGCTTTGCAGCCGGCGTTCACCATCTGCGCGAGCAGTTCCTGCAGTTCGAGCGACTCCGGCGTCGTGCGGACAGCCGGCAAAACGCGCTCGCCGATTTCGTAGCGCACGGTGCCGATGAGGCCGCAGCGCAGCCCGGCGTTCTCGCAGATGTGCTTGAGCAGAAACGTCGTGGTCGTTTTGCCGTTCGTGCCGGTCACGGCGGCCATCTTGAGCCGGCGCATCGGGCGGTCGTAAAACGCGCGCGGCCAGATCGGCGAGCGCGTGTCGCGCGTATTCGCCACCTGCGACGACGGTGGCGCGCGGGTTGCGGCAGCAGGCGTTCGGTCACGATCACCGTGGCGCCCCTTTCGACCGCCTGGTCGATGAACTGGTGGCCATCGCTCTTCTCGCCGCGCAGCGCGACGAAGAGTCCATTCTTCTGCACGCGCCGCGAATCATAGGCGACGCTCTCGATCTGGCGATCAAGCTGGTCCCGACGACCGATTGCGGCGGAATGGCGGCGAGGAGATTTTTGAGCAGCATGAGGTGTCGGCAAGCGGATCAGAACGCTCAAATGGCAAAAGCGTCAGAGTCAACGGCGGCGGGCATCGGTTAAGGCGACCTGCGCGCGCCGTGGCTCGCTTTGCTGGGTTCCTCATGCGGCTCAAGATCGAGATACCGCGCCGCCTTTTCGGCGATGCGGGAGAAGATCGGCGCGGCCACGGTGCCGCCGTAGTTCAGCTCCGGATTTTGGTCTTCGCATCATCGAGCACGACCAGCGCCGACGAATGCCGGGTGCTCCGCCGGCATATAGCCGGAGAAAGAGACGACATATTTGCCGTGTTCGTAGCCGCCTTTCGGAGCGACTTTTTGCGCGGTGCCGGTCTTGCCGCAAACCGTGAAACCCGGCACCGCCGCGCGCCGCCGCCGTGCCGCGATCGCTGACCACGCCGCGCAACGCGTTGCCGATCTGCGCCGCCGTTTCGCGGCGAAATCACCTGCCGCAGCACGGTCGGCGAAAACGTGCTCACGGTCTTGCCATCCGCATCGGTGATTGATTTCACGATGCGCGGCGTGACGAGCTTGCCGCCGTTTGCGATCGCGGCCATCGCCGTCACCATCTGCAGCGGCGTGACGCCGACTTCGTGGCCCATCGGAATGCGGGTGATGGAGATTTTGCTCCACGATTGCGGCGAGCCGAACAATCCCGCGAATTTCGCCCGGCAACTCGATCCCGGTGCGTTCGCCAAAGCCGAAGCGGCGGATGTATTCGTAGAATTTCTGTTCGCCGACGGACACCGCGAGCTTGGCGGCGCCGATGTTGCTCGACTTGATCAGAATGTCCTGCACGCTCATCGCGCCGTAGCCGTGGTGGTCGTGCAACGGCCGGCCGCCGACGTTCCAGACGCCGTTCTCGCAGAAAATCGTGCTCTCGGGCCGCACCTTCTTCTCGTTCAAGGCCGCGGCCGCGGTCACGATCTTGAAGGTCGAGCCGGGCTCCATCATGTCGATGATGGCGCGGTTCTTCATCTCGCTCCGGGTCCGGCGTCGGAGCGCTGGTTGAGATCGAAATGCGGGCCGGTTGGCCATCGCCAGGATCTCGCCGGTCTCCGGTCGCATCAGGATGATAGTGGCTTTCTGCGGCGCGTATTCGCGCATGGCGGCGTCGATTTCGTTTTCGACGATGTTCTGCAGGTTGAGATCGATCGTCAGCTGGACCTGATAGCCGTCGCGCGGCGCGCGCTCCTGGCCGCGGTAAGGCACGATCTCCTGTCCCGCGCGGTTGTGTTCGATGTAGCGGATAGCCATCCTGCCCGTGCAGATATTGCTCCATCGAAGCTTCGACGCCCTGGATGCCGACGTTGTCGAAATCGGTGAATCCGATGACGTGGCAAAGCATCGAGCCGTTCGGATAGATCCGCGTCGGATCCGCGTTCGAACACGACTGCCGCGCAAGAGCCCTGCTGCGTGCAGCTTTTCGCGCAGCTCGGTCGCGATCGCCTGCGGCACCTCGCGCTTTAAGACGATGTAGCGCCGGCCGCTGTTCAGCTTTTCCGCCAGATCTCGACGGGCGGCAACTCCAGCATCTCGCGCCAGAAGCGGCACCAGCTGCGTCCGGCGTTCGTTCACGTGCGTGGCGTCCGCCACGACGTCATCGAGCCCGGCGCGTTGTGCGCGAGGACTTCGCCGTTGGCGTCGACGATCGCGCCGCGCTCGGCGGAGATTGTACTGCTTGCAGCCCGTGTTTCTCGGCCGCGAGCTCCAGCGTACTCGTCGTGCTTGATCATCTGCAGGTAAACCAGCCGGAACGAAAACACGCTGAACAAGCGCGATGAATGCGATGCAGACCAGCGCGCAACGTCCCCGGCTGTTCCACTTCATCTGCCGGCACGCTGGTTGGCGACCGGTTGGACCGCGTCCTCCGCGGAGGTGACGACCGGCAGGGCTCAGGCGCACGATGTTTTGCTCGGCAATCGGGATCATCTTGAGATAGCCTTCCTTGAGCCGGCGCTGGAGCGCCGCGCGGGAGGTCAGCGCGGCGATCTGCACTGCTCGCGACGTCGTTCTCGTCAGCGCAGATGCGTCAGCTCGTTCTCGAGCGCCTTCTTGCGGTCGCCGAGGTGATAGAGCTGCACCTGAGGTAGACGTAGATCAACCCGGTGATGGCGAGGAATCCGGTGATGACGACCCAACGCGCGAGCGAGGCGGCGTTGATCGGCATTGAATTGTTTGCGGCGTGATGCGTTGGCATCAGATTTTTTCGGCGACGCGCAACTTCGCGCTGCGCGAGCGCGGGTTGACCCGCTGTTCTTCGGCGCCGGGCTCGACCGGCTTCGGCGTGATGAGCGTGAAGAGGTAGTCCGGGATTCGGCCGCGGCTCGGGCCACTCCGGGCCGGTCGAGCCATTCGCGGCTGCGATCGCGGAAGAAATTCTTCACGATCCGATCCTCGAGGGAATGGAAGGTGATCACCGCGATCCGCGCGCCGGATTCGAGGCGCGGAACTAAGCGCCTGCAGTCCTTCGGCGAGCGCGCCGAGTTCGTCGTTCACTTCCATCCGCAACGCCTGGAAGACCTGCGTCGCCGGATGACGCCGGCCATGGCGCCAGACGATTTTCTCGACCGCTTTCGCGAGCTGGAGTGTCTCGCGGAAGGGCTCTGTCTTCCGTTGCTTTACGAGCTGGCTGGCGATGCGGCGCGCGGCCGGCTCTTCGCCCAGTTCGCGGAAGATGCGGGTCAGCTCTTCTTCGCTGTAGCTGTTCACCACGTCGGCGGCGGTGAGCTCGCGGCGCGGATCCATCCGCATGTCGAGCGGGCCGTTGCGCATGAGGCTGAAACCGCGATCGGCGTTTTCGAGCTGGCGCGAGGAAACCCCGAGATCGAGCAGCGCGCCGCCGATGCCGACGATGCCGAGCTGATCGAGGACGCGCGCGGCGTCCCGAAAATTCGCCTGCCGCAAGGTGACGCGGCCGCCGAATTGCGTCAGCCGCGCGGTCGCATACGCGATCGCGTCCGGATCCTGATCGAGCGCAAGCACATCGGCCCCCTGCTGCAGAATCAGCTCGGTATGCCCGCCACCGCCGCAGGTGCCGTCGACCACGAGCGCGCCGGCGCGGGGCGCCAGCAGCTCGATCGCTTCGCGTCGCGAGCACCGGCCGGTGATAGGTGAAGTCCTCCATTTCTTCGCGCCTCCTGTTTCCTGAGCAGCGGACCAGTGGCGAACCAGATGGGCCGCTCGAACAACATTGCGTTCAACATTCTCGCGCGCTCCTCTACAGCCCGATCATCGTGGCCACGTGCTGATACGTGGCGGTCTCGGTTCCTCGGAGCGCTTCCATTTCTGCAGATTCCAGATTTCAAAACGCCCGCGTCCGCCCACGAGCGCGACCTCGCCTTTCAAGCCGAGTTGCCGGCAATGATCCTCGGGCAAAACGAGACGACCCTGTTTGTCGGCGCCGCCATGTTGCGCGCGAGCATGGAGGTGGCGCAACACAATGCGGCGATCGCGCCGGCTGAGATCGAGCGTTCGTTCTCGACCGCGGCGCTCATCCGCGCGAACTCCTCCGGCGGCATGACGAGGAGAAATTGCCCGCTGCGGATCGGGGAGAATGATGAACTCCTCGGCCTCCCCGCGACGCCAGCGGGAGGGGATCGTGAGTACGATTCTTCTCGTCGATGGAATGGCGGAATTCGCCGGCGTAGAAGATTTGGGTCTGAGAATCGGTGTCCATGCGCCGTGGAGGATCGCGCCATTTTAATCCACTCCGCCCCACTTTTAACCACTTTGCGTACCAAGGGTCAACGAAATTAATGGCCGTTTGCAGCGAATTTCCGCGCCCCTTACTATCAGGCGTGCCTGCCGCCTTCCTCGCCGCTCTGCTGCTCTGCTGTGCGCTCGCGCCGGCCGCCCGCGCGCAGCTCGCCACTGGCACTCCCGCCGACACCATTCGCGTGACCGTTTCCCAGCACCCCGACGGCTCGCGCACGGCCTATGAATTCGATCCCGCGAATCAGAAAGCGAAAGCCTCCACCACGGACGCGGCGGGTAAGTCGCTTGGCACGATCAGCTACGAACTCGACGATCTGGGTCGCTTCGCCCGAGGCGAATCGCTCGGCGCGGCTGGCCGGTTTCAGTTCAAAGCGGTCTACAAATATGATCCCGCCGGCCAGCTTCAGGAGGAAACGCAGCCTGACGAAGCAGGACGTCATGCAGATCAAGCTCGTCTACTCGTACGACATGGAAGGGCAGCAAAGCGGATATGCCGTCTACGACGCCAACGGCAAGCTTTCGGCGAGACCTCGCCGCGCGGTTCGACGCCGCGCAGCAGCTCCACGGGCGAGCGGTCCGCACCCCCGCACCGCAAAAACGCCGGTAGAACACTGCGCCGGCGACGCCAACAAGCGGCCAACGCCCTGTCACCGACTCCCGGGCCACGACAGGTTCTCGCCCTCCAACCTTGCCGCAGGCGCCAAAGGCGCTAAGAGAGTGATCCGGATGATCGATTACATCCAGAAGGGCGGCCTGCTCATGTGGCCGATCCTGGTCTGCAGCATCATCTCGATCGCTGTCTTCGCGGAGCGCCTGCTCTACTTCCACCGCGCCACGATCCATGTGGGCGAGTTTCTGCAGGGGCTTTCGAACCTGATCACGCGGCGCAACTTCGCCGAAGCGCTCCATGAATCGCGCGGGCACGCCGGGCCCGGTGGCGCGTGTCATTCACGCCGCGATCATCCGGCATGACGCGCCGCGCTCGGAACTGCGCGAAATCGTGCAGGAAGCCGGTCAACTCGAGGTGCCGAAGCTGGAACGTTTCCTCGGCGTGCTCGCGACGATCGCTTTCCTGACGCCGTTGCTCGGTTGCTCGGCACGGTCGCCGGAATGATCGATGCTTTCGGGACGATTTCTCCTCCAATGGCGGCTATGCCACCGTGACGGAGCTCTCGAGCGGCGTTTACAAGAGCCTGCTCACGACCGCGGCGGGGCTTGTCGTCGCGACGCCGACGTTCGTCGCCTACAGCTATCTTTCCTCGCGCGTGAATACCATGATGCACGAGATGGAACGCGCCGGAATCGAAGTCGTGCACATGCTGACCGACCTGGAACGCGCCGAGCGACATCATCACCTTTCAGCAGCCACGCGGCGACCAGCGAGCGCGCCAGTTGTCATCCGGCTGCGACCGCGACTCCCGATGAAGCTCTCCCGCACGAAAGAATACCACTTCGGCTGGCTCGGCGTGATCTCGATGATCGATGTCGTCTTCCTGCTGATTTTCTTCTTCCTCCTCAGCTCCAACTTCGTCCTGCAGCCGGGAATCTCCGTCTCGCTGCCGGTCTCGCGCTTCACCCTTGGCCCGCAGATCAACCCGCAGATCATCAGCATCACGGGCGGCGCCGCCCCCGCGATTTACTTTCGCGATCAAAAAGTCGCGCTCGAGCAGCTCGGACCTTTGCTCGACGCGGCGAAAAAAGAAGGCCGCCCGATCATCATCAAGGCCGACCGCTTGACGCCCTACGAACTGGTGGTCGCGGTCACCAATGCCGCCCTCGAGCACGGGATCACCTCTGTCTCGCTCGCCACGGCACCGGCAAAATGAGGCCCGCCGAGCTTCCGCGGCCGACGGAGTTCACGCCGCTTTTCGACTGGAGCACGGCCGTCGCCGCGGAAAGTCGCCGCTCGTCGGCTTCATCGCTGGCCTCCACCGCGCTTGCACGCCCTCTGTTTTTATCTCTTTCAGATCGTCTATCCGCCGACCATCGCGCTGCTGCCGCCGCCGGCGCGGGTCAACCTGATCACCGGCCGACACTGAAGAAGGCCGCGTGCTCTTGCGCTGGCTGGAAGCAGAAGATCCCGCGCTCTCCTCCACCACAGCAGCCGCTCGCCGGAGCACGCTCCTTCGATCTGCCCAAGCCGCCGCACGCTCCCTTCCTACTTGCCAATCACCAGCCGGCGCTTGAAGCAACTGCCGCCCGCGCAACCGGATCTTCGCATCCCGAGCGCGCAGCCGCCCGCGCCGGTCCGGATCCGCACGCAGTCGCCGCGCCGGCACCGACGCACGACCACCCGCAGTAGCATCGTTTTCGCAGATGCGTCGGTGCTGGGCACCGCTAACCTCCCGGCGCTGCAGTTCGCCGCCTCCAGCCGCGGAATCGCCCCAAGCGCGCCCAATTTCGCCTCGGCATCGACGCGCGCGGCGCGGTCCGCTATTGCTTCCTCCAACGCTCCTCCGGCGATCGCCGCCCTCGACGACCAGGCGCGGCATTACCTGATGCTCTGCCGCTTCCCGCGATCGCAAAGCGTCAATCATCGGGCATCGCTCTGGACGCACGGCGACGATCGAGTGGGGTAACGACATCGCTCCTTTCGGGAGCGCTCCATCCGCTTCGACCGGAGCCGTCCCGCCGTGATCCGCGTCAGCCTGTCGGCGCTGGTCACGATCTATTTGCTGGTTTTTCTTGCGGCGGTTTTTCTGCTCTGGATAGTTGGAGAGTGGAATCGCCGCCGGCGTGAGCGCCGGGCCTTGCGCTACCGATTGCGCTGTGTGATCTGCGCTTTCGAGTTCGAAGATCGAACGCCCAGCTTTGCTTCCGCGATGCCCGCGTTGCGGCAGCTTGAACGAACGACTTAAACCGGAACAAATTTAATCTATGGGAATGTGGATTGGCAGAAACCGCAAAGCACGCGTGACCTATGGCTTCGACGAGATCGCGCTCGTCCCCGGACGCGATCACGATCAATCCCAACGAAGTCGACACCACCTGGCGTCTGCCGCGCCGCGACCAGGAGCCGCTCGAGTTCAAAATCCCGATCCTCGCCAGCGCGATGGATGGCGTGGTCGACGTGCAATTTCGCGATCGCGATGAGCAAGCTCGGCGCGCTCGCCGTGCTCAATCTCGAAGGCGTGCAGACGCGCTACAAGAACCCGCAGGAAGTTCTGCAAAAAATCGTCGATGCCGACAAGACTCGAGGTCACCGGCCTCCTGCAAAAGATTTATCACCGAACCGGTGCAGGAAGAGCTGATCGCGCGCGCGCGATTCGGCGAGATGAAAGATAGCGGGCGCGATCGCCGCGGTCAGCTCGATTCCGCAGAAGGCGGAGCGCTTCGGCGCGCATCGCGCAGGAAGCGGGCGCGGACATTTTCGTCGTGCAAAGCACCGTCTCGACGGTGCGAGCACATCTCGACGGAATACGAGTCGCTCGATCTGCGGAATTTCTGCCGGCGACATGCGCATCCCCGTCATCGTCGGGAACACCGTCACGTACGAAGTCACGCTCGCGATCATGGAATGCGGGCCCGCCGCGGTGCTTGATCGGCGTCGGACCCGGCGCCGCCTGCACTTCGCGCGGCGTCCTTGGCCTCGGCGTGCCGCAGGTCACGGCGACGGTGGATTGCGCCGCCGCGCGCGATGCTTATTTCAAGAAGAGCTCACGCTATGTTCCGATCATCACCGATGGCGGCATGAGCAAGGGCGGCGATGTCTGCAAGGCGTTCGCCTGCGGCGCGGACGCCGTCATGGTCGGCAGCGCGTTTGCCAAAGCGCACGAGGCGCCGGGCAACGGCTACCATTGGGGCATGGCGACGCCGCACGCCAACCTGCCGCGCGGCACGCGCATCAAAGTCGGCGCGACCGGTTCGCTCAAGCAGATCCTGTTTGGTCCGGCCGAAGTGGATGACGGCAGCCAGAACCTGGTCGGCGCCATCACTACCTGCATGGGCAACGTCGGCGCGCGCAACATCGCCGAGTTCCAGCAGACCGAAATCATCATCGCGCCTTCGATCAAGACCGAAGGCAAACTGTTCCAAACGGTCCAGAGCGTCGGGATGGGACACGAGCTAGGAATGAAGTGACAGGTGACGAGCGACTTCGTCGCCAAGTATCATGTCACGCACTCTCGCGCCATGAATGATCGCACGAGTCGTCATCACCGGCCTTGGGGTCGTCACGCCCGGTCGGGAATGATCTCGCGACCTTTTGGGAAAGCCTGAAGAACGGCGTCAGCGGCATCGGCACCGCTCGATGCGTTCGATACGACCGGATTACGATTGCCGGATCGCCGGGCAGGTGCGCGACTTCGAGCCGAAGAACTATCTTCAAGAATCCGAAGGACGTGCGGCGCACCGATCGCTTTGCGCATCTCTGCGATGGCGCGCGGCGAAGATGGCGATGGCGGACAGCGGGCATCGACCTCGAGAAGGTGAATCGCGATCGCTTCGGCGTCATCGTCAGCAGCGGCATCGGCGGACTGAAAACGCTCGAGGATCAGCACAGCGTACTTGATTCAACAAGGGACCGAGCCGCGTCTCGCCCTTCACCATCCCGATGCTGATCAGCAACATGGCGAGCGGCCTGATCTCGATGGAATTCGGCCTGCAGGGACCGAACTTTTGCATCGTCACCGCCTGCGCGACCTCCAATAACGCGATCGGCGAATCGTGGCGCATCATTAAGTTCGGCGACGCCGATATCTTCCTCGCCGGCGGCTCCGAGGCTTCGATCATTCCGATCGGTATCGGCGTCGTTCGCCTCGATGAAAGCGCTCAGCACGCGCAATGACGACCCGCAGCGCGCCTCGCGGCCGTGGGACCGCGATCGCGACGGCTTTGTCATGGCGAAGGCGCCGGGCGTGGTCGTGGTCGAGGAGCTCGAACACGCGCAAGGCGCGCGGCGCGAAAATCTACTGCGAACTGACCGGCTACGGCCTTACCGCCGACGCCTATCACATGACGGCGCCGCCGCCCGGACGGGAAGGCGCCGCCCGCGCGATGCGGATGGCGCTGGACCACGCCCGGATCAATCCCGAGGAGGTCGATTACGTCAACGCGCACGCCACTTCCACCGGACTCGGCGATGTCTGCGAAACGCGGGCGATCAAGACGGTCTTCGGCGACCACGCCCGAAACGGTTGCGATCAGCTCGACGAAATCGATGACCGGGCCATCTGCTAGGCGGAGCCGGGGCGGTCGAGATGGCGGCCTGCGCGCTGGCCATCCGCGACGGCGTAATCCCGCCCACGATCAACCTCGACAATCCCGACGAAGAGTGCGACCTCGACTACACCCCGAACGTCGCGAAAGAGCGAAAGGTGCGCGTCGTGGTGAACAACTCCTTCGGGTTCGGCGGCCACAACGCCACCCTGATCGCACGCGAGTTTAACGGCTAGTCACCGGGAGCTCCGCGGCTGGAGCGGGACCGCCCCTGCTACTCCGCAAAGACCGGCGCCGACGTGATGTCTGACGCATCGAAGGAGAAGCCGTGGCCCTCGCGCGAGAGGCTTTTCAACAACGAGCCCACTGCCAGCGCGGCGCCGGAGGAATAGAACCGCACCAGGCCGACGGTCGTCCGCCGGCCGAAGACCGTGATCATGATCGTGTCGTCATCGACCGAGTTCATGAAGATGTGGTTGCCGTTGCCCTGGTGGTAGAGCGCATTGAATTCCACCTCGCCGATGCGACGCGCGAGCTCTTTCGTGGCGGCGAATGACCCCGCCGCGAGCGCGGCGATGATCGTGACGTCCATCACCGTCATGTCGCCAAATTGCGAAATAACGTTGCCGCCGCGATCGATCACGACCGTCAACTCCGCCTCCGCCTTCTTCAGGAAATCCGCCAGCACGGCGTCGAGAGCGGCAACGTCCTCGATCGTGAGACAGGGAATTGCATTCATACGGCCGCGTGCGTCTGCGGAATGGGCGCGTCCGCCGGGATGGCGACCGGCGCCGCCGGCGTCCTCGGAGATTCGCTTTGTTTGCTGAACTTGTGGAGCAGGATCTGCGAGACCGCGTTGAGCGAGGCGAAGACGTTCTGCCCGGTGCTGGAGATGACCTCGAAGCTCTGGACCCGCTTCTTTCGGTTGTTCAGCACGTACTCGAGATAATTCACCGGCGCGATGTTCTCGAGATCGCGCTTGTTGTACTGAATCACGTAAGGAATCTCGTCGAGCGAGATGTTCTGCTTCGCGAGGTTGTCCTCGAGGTTCTTAAAGCTCTCGACGTTCTCCTCCATCTTCTCCCACTGCGAATCGGCCACGAAAACCACGCCGTCCACGCTCCGCAGGACGAGCTGGCGGGTGGCATTGTAGATCACCTGCCCCGGGACGGTGTAGAGCTGGAACTTCGTCACGAAGCCTTTGATGACGACCGCGTTGAGCGGCAGGAAATCGAAGAAAAGGGTGCGATCCGCCGCGGTCGCGAGCGAGACAAGGTCGCCCCGGTTCTCCGGGTTAATGCGCTGGTGGATGTAAGCCGAGATTCGTCGTCTTCCCGCAGAGCGCGGGACCGTAGTAAACGATTTTGAATTGAATCTCGCGACTCGCGTAGTTGATGATCGACATGGCGCTGCTTCTAGACCGGGTTTGAGTACTTCCTGGAAAGTTCGTGCACGACACACCCGAGGCGTTCGCGGACCTCGGCGGCGAGATCGTTGGCCGGGTGTAGGGCGGCGAGACAAAGGTTGTCGTGCATCAAGAATGTGACCGCCGCCGACGCGCACGAGAGCGTCATCGCGCGCAGGGCGCCGAGCTTCGTCTCCACCATGTGGTTTTCGATCCGCTCCAGGAGCGACGGCGCCATCGCGCAAAGACCCTCCGCTCCGTATTCCTCCGGCAGCTTGCCGGCCAGACTGAGGCCGTCGCCAAACATGATCGCGCACGCTTCCACGCCGGGCATTTTGTTGACGTGACTGACGACCGCCTTGGCGTCCAGTTCGTCGTCCGTGTCGAGTGCCGCCTGCAAGGCCGTGCGTGTGGGCGCAGCCGCATCCGCTGCTTCCGCGGGGGTTGAAGCGGCTGCCTTTCTCGGCACCGTGCTGCTGCCACTTTCTGACGAACTGTCTTCCTCCGTCACCAGCAACACTTCCTCGTCCGCTGCGACGGCCGGCTTCGGCACCGGCGCGCTCGCGGCCTTGAAGCGTCGCGCGTCTTCCGCCGCTTTGGCGGAGAATGGCGTGTCAAAGTCCGCGCCCTTCTCCTGCTCGACCTGGTCGTCGCGCATCCGCAGGGAAGTGGTGGGCAAATTGCTCAGCACATCGTGCAACGGCAGAGAGACCGGCGCGGTGGAAGCCTGCGCGTCGAAGAGCGCGCGATATTCTTCCGGCAGCGCCGCCGCGAACTGCTCCGGTGTCAGCTGGACCCGCCCGCTCGCGAGCTGCGGTTCAATCAGGGCGAAGGAGAAGCTTACCCGCGCCTCCGACGGGATCGTGCTGGTGTCGCCGATCAGCTGGAAGGGCGTCAATATATCCATGATCGCCTTCAGCGGCAGCGCGATCGCCGGCGCATCCGCTGTTACCGATGCGCTGGGCATCTCCGTCGCGGGCGTTTCCCCGGCCGCTTCGCCTTCCGATTCGAGGTTGTCCTTCGTCAGCCATGGCTCGTCGGGCAGCCCGGTTTCGTCACTCGATGGCCTGATGCGGAATGGAATGCGGGCCGCCGCATTGGGCGGCGCCACATTCGGAACGGACGGCCCGCCGGAGGCTGGAACTCTCTCGGTGGCGGGCACGTCCGCTCCTTTCGGTGAAAGGTTGAAAGGAATCCGCGCGGGAACTGCCGGGGTGGATGGCACGGGCGTCTGCCCGTTTCCGTTGCTCCTGCCATTGCGCGAAACCGGACGCTCCGGTCCTGAGTGCAGCTTTACGGCCCGCGGGTTGGGTGGGGGCGCAATCGAGGACCTCGCCTGCGCAGCCTCTGGATTAGCTGCCGCGATCGTCTCCGCGGTCGCGAGCTCCATCCGGACCTCCGGGGTCGGGGCGGTCTCGATCGGACCTATGCTGGTGCCGAACTTCGTGTCGTCTTCGAGGGTGACGCGCAGGAATGGCGTCTCCACAAACGCCACGACCTGCTCACGATACTGATCGGTGCGCACCTGCAGTTTTGTGAATTGATCCAGCACCTTCTCAAATGGCAGCGGCAGCTGCGTCGGGTCCGATGGTTCGACTTCGCGAACGAAGAGACTTGGCAGCTGCTGGTAGATCGTGGCCATTGAAACGGTGGGGCGGCCGTTGGCCATTCCGCGTTCGATTTCCGCCGCCTTCAGCAAGATCGGCCGGGTGGCCTCGCCGGGCTCAAGCGGACGGACGAATCCTTCCGGCATCTGCGCGATCACCTCCGAAAGCTCGAGCGAGATCGCACGCTCGACGCGCGGCTCCAGCGCGAGCGCGACTGCCGGCGGCAGACCCTGCCCTTGGGATGAGGACGAACCAAACGAGACTGTGCGCGACCCGGACGGTACGGGGCCCGTGGGCGCGGGCGTGACTGAATTCAACCAGGGCGAGAACGATCCCGCTGAGGGCACCGTGCGCGTGGCGTTCGGCATCACGGTCTTGCTCAACCGATCCTCGCTCGATTTCTCCACCGCCGGCGGCATCGGCGCCGGCGCGGCCGGAGCCTGGGCCTGGGCCTGCGCCCGCGCCTTCTTAAACAAACTCAGAAAAGGAAATGTCATCGCTAGTGGTCCTCGGCAGTCACGCGCCAGACTTCTTCGAGCGTCGTGATCCCTTCGAGCGCCTTGTCGATCCCGACCATGCGCAGTGTCTTCATGCCTTCGCTTACCGCCTGGTTCTTCACCACCGCCGCCGAGGCGCGTTTGATGACCAGGCGCCGAATCGTCTCCGTGACCGGCAACGCTTCGATGATCGCCACGCGGCCGAGATACCCGCGGTTCTTGCACCGGTCGCAGCCGCTGCCGTGGTAAAACATCGCGCCCTCGTTCACCTGCAGCCCGAGCCGCTCCATCATCTCCGGTTCCGGGATGAACTCCTCGCGGCAATTCGTGCAGATGCGCCGGACGAGACGTTGCGCGCAGGCCATGATCACGGAACTGGAGATCAGGAACGGCTCGATCCCCATGTCATCGAGGCGCGTGATGGCACCCGCCGCGTCATTCGTATGCAACGTCGACAGCACCTGGTGACCGGTGAGCGCCGCCTTGACCGCGATGTCGGCGGTTTCGTTGTCACGAATTTCACCCACCATCACGATGTCCGGATCCTGCCGCAGGATGGAGCGGAGCGCGGACGAGAAATCGAGCCCGATGTCGGCCCGCACCGAGACCTGATTGATCCCCGCGAGCTCATATTCGATCGGGTCCTCGACCGTCACGATGTTGTACTCGGGGTTGTTCAACTCCTGGAGCACCGAGTAGAGCGTCGTCGTCTTGCCCGAACCGGTCGGCCCCGTCACCAGGATCATCCCGTGCGGCGCATCGATCGCTTTGCGGAATTTCTGGAGCGTCCCCTCATCCATTCCCATCTGGTCGAGCGACCCCGTCAGCGCCGACTTGTCGAGGATACGGATCACGATTTTCTCGCCGTGCGCCGTCGGCAGGATCGAGATACGCAAATCCACTTCCTTGCCCATCACCCGGATGCGGAAACGGCCGTCCTGCGGCAACCGTCGCTCGGCAATATTGAGCCCGGCCAGAATCTTGATGCGTGAGGTAATCGCCAGCTGGAGCGCTTTCGGCGGCGACTCCGCCGCGACCAACTCTCCATCGATGCGGTAACGCAACTTCACCGACCGCTGGAACGGCTCGATGTGAATGTCCGACGCCTTCTCCTTTAAGGCCTGCACCAGGATCAGGTTCACGATCTTGATGACGGGCGCGTCCTCTGTGTCCTGCGTCAGCCGATCGAGATCGATCTCTTCGTTCTTCTTCGCTTGGATTTCGACTTCGCCCGCCGCCGCCGCATCCTCGGCCACCTTCTTGAGCACCTGGCTCATGTTGGCCCCGGTGTTGTGCACGCCGGCCAGCGCATCCGCGATCGCTTTCTCGGTGGCGATCATCGGGATCACCTCCAGCTGCACCCGGCGCTTCACGTCGTCGAGCGCAAGGACGTTGGTCGGGTCCGCCATCGCCACGAACAGCTTCCCGTTCAACCGCGCGATCGGCACCAGCTTGTTCGCCTTGGCCATCTCCCGCGGCACCAGTTCGGTGATCTCCTCCGGCACCCGCAGTTTCGACAGATTGATCGGAGGCGTGTTCAGGCAGCGTCCCATGCTGAACGCCATGTCGTGTTCCGTGACGAACTGCCGGTCCGTCAGGATCCTGAGGAGCCGGCCGCCTTCCCGCTGCTGGATGCCGGTCGCTTCCTCCAGTTGATCCGGCAGGAGGAGCCCGTCCTCGATCAGCACATCGGCGATGCGCTCGGCAAATGATCTGCTTCTCATCGCCAGGCTCCCGCTACCCACGGCTTTCCAGCCGGTAAATTTCCTGCAGACATTTGATGACCGCCGCCGGCCGCGCCAGATACCACGAGATCGTGTAATCGAGCGATTGCTGCACCGCTTCGATGGCCAGCTTGTCGAAGGGATTGCAGCACGCCACCATGATCGTGCGGCTGATCAGGTCGAACGGGATGATCAGTCGGCCCAGCGTCAGGTAATCCGGCAACATCCGCGCCACCTGCCGGTCGACGTCGTAATACTCCAGGGGGACGAAGGCAAACTTCGTCCGGTCGAGCAACTGCGAGATGGCCGCGTCGAGTTTGTCCGCCTCGTCGCGGCAAACTTCATCGAGCAACGAACTGCCGAGCGCCTGCCCGCTCAGGTCCTTGTTCAGCTTCGTGACCGACTTGAGCGCCGTCTCCACCTCGCCCTCGGAGAAGAGCTGTTGCATGACGAGAAACTTCCCCAGCTGATCGTCCCCGCGTTCCTTCAGCTCCGGGTG
The DNA here is from genome assembly GCA_963844275.1 of uncultured Verrucomicrobiae bacterium. Lineage (GTDB taxonomy): Bacteria > Verrucomicrobiota > Verrucomicrobiia > Chthoniobacterales > UBA10450 > JACCTI01. Next base: position 419,419 of record CAWJNS010000010.1, on the reverse strand, counting down.
ATGCCGATTGTGCAAAGGAATCAACCCGCCGCCCGGTGGCCCGCCCGGCCCTCCGCTGCCGGTCCCGTTGCTGCCGTTGGCCAGCAGCGGCATTATGCCAGTTTTCCCCGTTCCTTGGACGATCGACTGCCCCGCCGCCTGCAAACGCGCCTCGATATCTCCCAGCATCGCCAGGATTTCCGGCGCGTTCGGTTCCTTCAGCAGGACCACCTCGCACTCCTGCATCGCGAGCGTGTAGGAGCCCACATTGAAATAGGCCTCCACCAGCTTGCGCGAGATTCGGAGCGACTCCGCCGGCTGGCCGATTTTAAAATAGGCGTCCTTGAGGATCTCGAGCGATTGATAATCGTCGGGCTGGGTTTGAGTAATGACCTCAAACATCTCGATCGTTTGGACGATCTGAGAATGCTCTTCCTTCGATAGCGACGTGTGTTCCAGCACAGCAAAGCCTGTAAAAGCTAGAACCGTGCCCCTGTGTCATCCGTGTGAAAAGGCCACGTAAAATGTACTCCGCCTCGCGCTCCTGCTCGTAATCGTGCCCGGCTCGGCCTCCGGTGCCCAAGCGGACGTCTCCTGTCCCGCCGACCCGCTGGCGTGGCAAATCCGGTCCGGTCGAGGGCCAAAATGCGGTTGAACTCAGGGATCCCGGAATAAATTGATGCGATTGACGGCAAAAAGCTGTCATGATCGCCCCCCTTGGATCTCCCCGCTTTCGCCTCCCGTTCACGCCGCTCCCCGCCCGCCTTCACGCTCCTCGAATTGATGGTCGTGATCGGGATTATCGCGGTCCTTTTGGTCGCTGTTGTCCCGGCGATCAATTCGGTTTCGAAATCAGGCGGCCGTAAGGCTGCGGTCGGGAACTTGCTTGGCGCCGTCGAACAAGCGCGTGCGCTGGCGATCAAAGGAGGTCATCCGACCTATGTCGTGTTTCCCGACCAGCTTCCACCCGGAGGTGATCCAGCCAACTCCGAGCGGTATGCGTACCGGTCCTTCGCAATCTTCGAAGATGATCCGGAAAACGCTGGCACAACCAAACAAGTGACACCGTGGAAGACCCTGCCAACCGGTATCAGCATCCGCAGCGCGAGCCTGACGAACCTCGGGAACTCGCTCTCGTTCATGTTCAACCCTTCGAACGCGAGCGCACCATTCCCGTTCCTGAAGTTCAACTCAAACGGCGAAGTAGATGGCGCTTCGACGCCCAACGCCACTGTTGGCCCGATTGAGATCAAAGTGTTCGAAGGTTCGGTGTCGGCTGGCGCCGATGTCGTGACCAGCACAGACAGGAATCTGAGCGAGACAATCACCATCGCCAGGCTCACGGGACGGGCCTCCCAGATTCCGTAATTTCCGATGAACAGACGCCCGTCGGGTTTCAGTCTTGTCGAAGTTGTGCTCGCGCTCGGCGTCCTTTCCTTCTCGATTCTCGCCATCATGGGCATCATCCCGGCTGGACTTAGCTCCAGTCGCTCCTCGCAGGACGAAACCCGCGCCGCCCAACTCGCGCAGATGGTGTTCGCATCCCTTGCCAGCGGTGCTCCCTCCAACTTTGCGAGCGTCCCGATCACCGCGGTTGGGGGCAACATCGCGATCGATCTGACGGGCAGCGCGAGCCAAACGCTTTACGGTGACAACGCCGGTCAGCTGACCAGCACCGAGGCTGGCGCCGTTTATCTCGTGACGATAAAAACCGATAATGCACCTTCGGAATTCGACCCCCTCTCCGCCAACCAGGTAACGGTGCAAGTTGCATGGCCTGCTCTCGCGCCGGCTCCCAGCCAAACAAAGCGTGATTTCATTCGCATCATCTCCAGGTTCTAGGCGCGTGCTTTCGGGCGCTCGCCACGCGCTCTCTGCCTTCACAATCGTCGAGGTTTTGCTGGCTTCGGCCATCACGGTCCTGATCGTCGTGATGCTTGGAACGATGTTCGGTTCACTGACCAGCACTACGACGCGCTCGAACCAACAGATCGATGCCTTCCGCGATGCGCGCGCCGCCCTCCAGCTCATGCAGCGCGATGTCGCGGGGCTGGTCCGGACACCAGGAAAGGCGCCGTATTTCGCGATCGATGAGCGCTTCCAGGATGAAAATACCAACCCTAGAAATCAGCAGCTCTATCTGCTTTCCGCGATCAAGGATACAGCAGGCGGACCCCCGCCGCCCTACCGTGGCGACCTTTGCGCCGTCGGCTACTATTGCAAATGGGAGAACGGCCACTACACCCTCCGTCGCTATTTTGCGCCGAGCTTCGAGACGTTCAATGCCTTCCAGACAAGCGGACCCGGTTTCGTTCCTCTAACCGCGATCTATAAACCAGACACCGCCTCGGCTGGCGACGATCTGCTGGCGGCATACGCATGGAACCTGCAGCTCGCGATTTTCGATAAGACAGGCGCCGCTGTGACGAGCCCATTGATCTACGATGAATCCGCGGCGGCGAGCGCTCCGCTCCCCGCATACGTCGAAGTTTCCTTCAACGCAATGAGCCCGCAGGCCGCTCGCACCGCCATCGCGGTGGGCGCCACTGCGTCGGACTGGATGGACAGCACCACATCCAATCATCAGCGCCTGATCGCCCCTCATAAGTATCTGTTCCGGACTCGGATTCACCTCTGAACATGATCAGCCGTCAGAAGCAACCAACGCTCCCCGGAGTCGCCGGCTTCGCCCTCATCGTGACCCTCATCATGATCACGCTCGTGGCTGTGATGGTGATTGCGTTTCTGTCTAATGCGTCGCTGGAGCGCATCACGTCCAAGTCATTCGACGAACGCACCCGTGCGGAAGCCGCCGCGCAATCCGGCCTCGCAGCCGCGTTGCATGCACTCTCGGGCGCACCCGATTTTCGCTACATCACTGTCGCGGGTGATGACAACAAACCGCTGTTGATCCCGCTCAACTACGATCCCGCGAGCGGCATCCTCACGGCGAACACGGCGGCGCAGCGCAACCTTTCGTCGCAGAGAGCGGGCGCACCTGCCGCGACCATCACTCTCTCCACCTTTGGCACGCCCAGGATTACGAGACCAGCTGACTTCATTTCGCTCAACTCGACAAACTCGGCGGGTGCGCCGCAGGAACTGGAAAGGTACGCCTTCTTTGTCGACGAAGCGGGCAGCCGTCAAAACCTCGGCGTGCAAGGTCCAGCGCAAACACCCACGCCTCGCGCACGCGCCTACGCCCGCGATCCCAATGAGCTTCCGTTGGTCACCGCCACAACTTCGCCTGTGCCTTTCGCTGGTTCGCAACTCCAGGCCATCAACGAAGGTCGGTGGCTTTTATTCACTCCGCCCACGGGCAACGCGGTTCTACAGAACTCTCCTGCGACTCCTGGCCTCGATTACCCTCACTACGCGACTGCCTCCGCGATTACGAACCTGAACCCCGAAGGCAAGCCCCGGGTCGACCTGAAGAGGCTAAAGGACTACATCGAGCCCCTGCCGGTCGACCAGGCGGCCGGAAATCAGCGTGCCGCCCTCGTCGATCGGCTGCTCAATCCAGCAGAAACAGGCAGCGAGTGGGGCGGTGGCAACCTTTCCATTCTAAAGAGGCTGGATACAAGCCGCTACTCGTCTGACAAAGCCAACCAGATTGTTGCCAATCTGATCGACTACCTCGATTCGGACCTTTTCCCGACGACTGACAACGTCGATGCTCCGACATACTTCGGAGTCGAGGGCAAGGCCGACGCGAACGGGAACGTCGTCGGGCATCCGTATATCAATTTTGTCGGGACAGGGCTCGTCTTTAACCGCAGCAGCGCGAGCGGATTTGTCGGCGCACTGAATTCCACTCGTATCCTCGCGGTTATCGGACTCGTGAATCCTTGGACTCTGGAGACAAAAGATTGGACGCAATTCTACATCAAGCCAGAGATAGAGATTTCGATTCAGGGCACTGCTTCCGGAGGGAACCTAGGGTCCGCTGCCAGCGCCTACTTTCACGGGCCCGCGATACCGAACCCTCCGTCGCGGGCTTTCAACACGACCGACAGCTCTAATCAGCTGACCTCGTTCCCAACGCCGCAGCTTAGCAACGGAAAGATCCCAGCCCTGTCGGGCTTCTCGTTCCCGACTAACATGGGATCATCGACAAATTATGCGACGAACTATGACATGCTGGGGACCGTTGGCCGCCAACCGCCGGGAATGGTCTTTAGCAATCTCGGATTCAAGATCACGAAACTCCGGCTCAAATACACAGGCACGGATGGCCGCGCCGGTTACGTCCAGGTTCTCGATGGACTGAACGTGACGCCGCAGCCTGCCAATCCCAGCACCGTTGACATGGATCATCAAGGTGGCTCCCTCGTCTTTAAATTTGCGAACGGCGCCCCCGACAAGACAGATTTTCACCTGAAGACAGACCCACGGCGCAACTTCGAGGCTTCGGGCTGGAACCTGTCAAAATCCGCGGAGAGTGGCGCCGCCCCTCCAGTTCCCTCGACCGCGGTTGATGTGTTTTCCGGCGCTGACAACGCGAATTGGGATTTCACGGGCCAAGCCCCGACTTTGCGGAATCATCTTTGGTACACCAAGACGGACATCGCGCAGGATTTCTACGTCAAAAGTCCCGCCACTGACGGCTCCGCGCCCACGCTCGATTCCGCCGGAGAGCTTGGGTTTCTCCACACCGGCATCCCGTGGGAAACGCTGCGCATGTATGTCACAAGCGCAGAAGCGGCAACGCCGACAACCAAGAGCCGCGACCGTGAGGTTTTGGCCTACGTGCAGGCCGGCACTTTCAGCGCCGCCGACTACTCGACCGTGCCGAGAGCAGCCAGCGCGAGCGCCTCTCCGTCACCTGGAATTCCCCTCGTCACTGGTCCGCTGAACGTCAACACGAACAAGCAGCCGACTCTGCATTCCCTCTTTCTGGGCGCTTCGGCTTTGACGGACACAGACGCGCGAGATCGCGCGAGCGGCGCGCAACCTGATGACGATGCCTCCGCCCTTGCCGCTGGAGTCGCAGCCAATGCCGCCGTCAGGATCCTTATTTTCCCCGGCGATGTCCTCTCGCTGGCTGCGGTTCGTGCCATCACCGACGCTCAGACCGCTGATTTCAAACGGGAGACTCTCGCCCGCCGAACGGCTAATGTTCTTGGCACCCAATCGACTCGTTTCACAGTTTACTCAGTCGGCGAAGCACGCGAAAAAGCCGGCCCAAATATCGTCACCCGCGCGCGCGTGAACCTTCGCGCCGAGATAGAAATGCGGGTCGACCAAAACGGCAAACCTGTTCCAGCAGTCCTCAGCACTGCTTACTACGTAGACTAGCACGCATATGAAACACATCCGCCTCCCCCTTCTTTCCCTCCTTGCGTGCCTCGCCAGCACCGCCTCGCTGCGCGCGCAGCAACCCGCGCCCACTCCAAAAGAAGTTAAGATCCAACAGGTCACCGTGGAAGCAGCAGCGCTACCCGGCTCAAACCGACAGTGGGTCAAGGTCGTGGCGAGCTTCCAAACGACCCCAAAGTGGGCCGATGGTATCGCCTTCAACTACACTGTCCTGCTCGGCTCGGATAAGAACTTTCGGGTGCTCCAAGGCATCGCCCGCTATGCAAACGTAAAGGGCGGCGTCAGCCGAGCTGTCATGTACATAAGCCCGAACACGGCTGAGCGTTTCGGCCCACCGGTCGCCGCGACCGTGCGCGCTTTCTATAAGGATGACCTAGCGGACGAGGCCAGTTACCGCGGACCCGGCAACATCCCTGCGAATTGGGAGCGACAATTCGACAAGTATCCCGGCCTCTTGTTGAACGTGCTCCAGACACCTTGGTTCGCCTACGACTACGCGAACTCGCCCGACATCTTTGCGACGCAGTAGCCTCGTGCAGGGGTTGGCGTCCTGAAGCGGGTCGCGCACCAAATCGGCAAAGCGAAGCCGAGATTGCCGCCACCAGTCATAAACCGGTGGCGGGGTAGTCTTTGATCGTGCCAACAGCAGGCAGCCGACCCGCGCCACTTCCGCTCATGCGCAGCCGCCGACGACAACGCGATAAGCAGAACAGCGAAGAGGAGACGGCCCCTCATTCAGCGGGAGGAGTCTAGTTGCTGCTGGGCGCGGCGGATGTTGTCGCGCGCGGGCTGGAGCTGCGGTTTGAGTCGCAGCGCGGTCTCGAACTCCGGGATGCTCTCGCGGGCGCGGCCGGTGGCGAGCAGGACAAGCCCGAGATTGCTGTGCGCTTCGGCGTTGTTCGGGTCGAGGCGGATGGCTTCCTGGAGCTGCGCGGTCGCTTCGGTGGTCCGGCGCAGGCGCAGGAGAACAAGGCCGAGGTTGGCGCGCATGTCGGCACCGGCTGGCGCCAACTCGATCGCGCGTTGCAGTTCCGTGGCGGCGGGTTCGTTCTGGTTCTGGCTCGCGTAGGCGAGACCGAGCTCGCTGTGCGCTTTTGCCGAGTCCGGCTGCGCCGCGATCGCACGCTGGAAGAAAGCAACCGCGTCCGCCGGCCGGCCTTGCTGCGAACGGGTGAAGCCCATGTTGTAGAGCGCATCGAAGAAGTCCGGCCGGATCTCGAGCGCGCGGGTGAAATGCGCGGCGGCTTCCTCGTATTTGCCGCTCCGACCCAGCACCAGGCCGTAGTTATACTCGATGACGAGATTCGGCGGCGTGAAGCGCAGCGTGTGCTGGAAGAGCGTTGTGCTATCGCGCCAGCGCTGGACCTGGAGCGCAGTGAGCGGAATGGCCACCGCCAGTGGCACGGCCGCCACGGCCACCTTCGCCCACTGCGGGAAGCGTCGCGCCTCCATGGCACCGGCGACGCCGAACACGAGCGCCGTGAACAAGCCAATCGACGGGATGTAGTGGTAACGGTCGGCCATCATCTGGCCGCCGACCTGCACGATCCCGACCACCGGCACGAGGGTGCCGACAAACCAGAGCCAGCCGATCAGAAGCCAGGGCCGCTCCTTGCGTTGGGCGACGCAGAACGCCGTGACGGCAAGGAGCAGAACGAGAGCGCCTGCAATCTGCAGCGCCGGAATTCCCGCAGCCGGGAACGGGTAATAGACCGTCAGGTTCTGCGGCCAGAATGTTAGGAGCAAATACTTCGCGTAGGAGACGATGGCGTTCGAGAGGCGCAGCGAAAACGAAGCGTCCGCCAGCGTGCGCACGGCGCCGCCCTGCGCCTGCGCGAGGTAGGTGATTACCATCGACGCCGCGACGAGGGCGAAGAGTGGCAGCTTTTCGCGGAACAACCGGAGGTAGGCGGCGATGATTCCCGCGCCGCCGAGTGAAACCGGCGCCACGCGGCGCAGCGGCCAGTAATCGAGCAGGAGCATGACAAACGGCCACGTCACCAGCATGGGCTTCGCCATCAAGCCGAGGGCGAGGAACACCGCGCACAAAACGTAGCGTCGGACGGAAGCCGTCTCGACGTAGCGGGTGTAAGCCACAAGTGAGAGCAGGCCAAACAACGTCGCCAGGGTGTCCTTCCGCTCGGCCGCCCAGGCGACCGACTCGACGTGGAGCGGGTGCAATGCGAAGAGCGCCGCCACGATCGCGCTCTGCCAGCGGGCGCCCGTCGTGCGAAGCAACAGCCAGAAAACCAGGAGCGTGTTGGCGACGTGAATGAGGGTGTTCACGAGGAGGTGACCACCGGCGTTCAACCCGAACAACTGGCAATCGAGCATGTGGGCGATCCAGGTGAGAGGATGCCAGTTGGCGGCGTGGAAGGTGGTGAAGGCCCAGCCCAATCCCGCGAGCGTGAACCCGCGGTTCACCATCGGGTTGTCCACGATGTAGAGGTCGTCATCGAGGCTGATGAATTGGTGCCCAATGACCTGCGCGTAGACCGCGAAGGTGACCACCGCGAGCACGATGGCGAGGACGAGAGTCAGCGGCGCGGGCCGCGACGTGGACGGCGAGGCGACCCGCGACGGCGCAGTCGCGCTCGCGCGTTTGCGTTTCATTGCGGCTCGTTTGCCCATGCGCAGGCCGACTCTACAAGCCGCCGGGCATTACGCGAGCCTACGGCCACGTCACGAAAACCGGTCTTCGGTCCAGGGATCGGCGGTGTTGCTGTAACCGCGCACTTCCCAGAAGCCGAGCTTGTCCTCGACGCTAAACTCGATCCCGCGGATGAACTTGGCGCCCTTCCATGCGTAAAGCTTGGGGATGATGACGCGGGCCGGGCCGCCGTGCTCGCGCGGGAGCGGTTGGCCATCGTACTGCGTGGCGATCAGGACGTCGTCGTCCATCACAGTCCTCGAGGCGGACGTTGGAGGTGTAGCCGTCGTAGCTGGAGAAAATGACGTGCTTCACTTCGGGCTGCGGCCGCACCAGCTCCGCGAGGGTGAAGAAGGCGACGCCAGTCCAGCGGACGTCGAACTTGCTCCAGGTGGTGACGCAATGGAAGTCGCTCACGTCTTCAAACCGCGGGAGGGCGTTGAATTCGTCCCACGTGAACGTGCGCGGGTTCTCGACCGCGCCACCGATTTCCAAGCGCCAGTCGGCCAACGCAATCTCGGGACGGATGCCGAGGTCGAGCACTGGAAATCCAGGCGTGAGATGCTGACCGGGCGGGAGCCGGTTTTCGGAACGGACGGTCGGTTTGGCTTTCCCGGCCATCTTGCGGGCAAAGCGCTCCTTGCGCTCGATAAAGCTGGGGTTCGAACTGCTCACGCGAGGCAATTTTAGTCGCAGATTACGCAGATGGCGCGGATTTTGTAAGGCGCCGCCCCCGCCGTTTTATCTTGGGCGCGCGTCGATTTGGTTCTGCGCCCGCGTCAGGTTCGCGCGGGCCGCGGTGAGGTCCGGCTTCAAGCGCAGGGCCGCGGAAAAATGCGGCAGGCTCATTTCCGGCTGCCCCGCCATGAGATGAACGAGCCCCAGATTGTTGTGCGCTTCGGCACTGTCGGGGTTGATGCGGACGGCCTCGTTCAGCTGTGAGATTGCTTCGGAGAGTTTGCCCTGACGTGTCAGCGTCAGCCCAAGGTCCATGCGGATATCAAAATCGTCCGGGGCGACTTCCGCGGCCTGCAACAACTCCGGGAGGGCTTCATCATTCCTCCCCTGATCGGCCAGGGCCTGACCGAGCTGCCAACGCACCTTGGCGGAGCCTGGATTCACTGCCAGCGCTCGCTGATAAAAAGCAATGGCTTCCGCGACCTGCCCTTGCTTCCGCAGAGCCAGTCCCATGTTCCCGAGCGCATGAAGATGATCGGGTTTGATGCGCAGCGTTTCGGCCAAATGAGGGACGGCTTCGGCATATCTTTGCTGCTGGATCAGGGCACACGCCAAATTGTATTGCACGACTGCATTGTCGGCAGTGACTGACAGGACATACCCAAACAAAGTCTCGCTGTCGCGCCAGCGGCGAATCTGAGACGCAGTTAGCGAAGCCAGGAGCAGAATCGCCACCGCCGAGGCCGTCGCGATGGCGACGCGTCCGATGCGCCAGGCGTTTGCGAGATCCGCCAGACAAAAGACGAGCGCAACGAACAGCCCTATCGAGGGGATGTACGTGTATCGATCGGCCATGGCCTGGGCCCCAATTCGCACCAGTCCGATCACCGGCACGAGCGTGCCCAGGAACCAAAGCCAGCCCGTGATCAGGTAAGATCGTTCCCTTGCGAAGCGAAGCGCCACGATGGTAATGGCGCCGAGCAAAACAAGGGCGGCGGCCCACTGCCAGGCTTGCGCCGCCTGACGTGAAGCCGGGTAAAATATCGCCAGGTCCGTCGGCCAAAAGGACAGAAGGAGATATTTCGCATACGAAACCAGCGAATTGGCCAGGCGCCAGGAAAGCGGTGCGTTAACCAGGCCACCGACCGCGCCTCCATGGGCCTGCGCGATGTAAGTCACGACCATGGAAGGGATGACGAGGCAAAAGAGCGGCAGCTTTTCGCGAACCAGGGGCAGCCAGTCTTGCGCGAATCGCTTGATCCCTTCGGCCGGCCGCCACTCGACACGGCGAAGTGGCCAGTAATCGAGCAGAAGCATGACAAACGGCCAGGTCACGAGCATGGGCTTGGCCATCAGCCCCAAAGCCAGCCAAACGGCCACGAGAGCGTATTTCTTCCATGAAGGCTTCGCCACATAGCGGGCATAGGCGAGCAGGCAGAGCAATCCGAAGAAGGTGGACAGTGTATCCTTGCGCTCGGCGACCCATGCGACCGATTCCACGTGCAAAGGGTGCAGGGCGAAAAGGGCCGCCACGAGCGCGCTTCGCCATCTGGCCCCCGTTGCTCGCTTGAGAAAAAAGAAAAGGAGCAACGTGTTCGCGACGTGGATGAGCGCGTTCGCAATCAAGTGCCCGCCGGCGTTCAGACCGAAGAGTTGGCCGTCAATCATATGAGACAGCCAGGTCAGCGGATGCCAGTTGGCGGCGTGAAAAGTCGTGAAAGCCCAGGCAATCCCTTTCAGCGTCAGGCCGCCAAGCACCATCGGGTTGTTCCAGACGTAGAGATCGTCATCGAAAAAAATGAATTGATGACCGAGCACCTGCGCGTAGACCGCGAGGGTGGCGACAGTCAGCGTGAGCGCAATCCAGAGATCAGTCCGGTCATGCCCCCGCGCCGGTTCGTGAGTCGGGGGGCTTCCCGTTCGCCAGCGGAATGGAACTGGTCCCGGTCAACGGGACTGCGACTTCGCTTTTTTGCTCCGACGGTTTTCCTCGCCACGCGTCCGATAGACTACACGGCTGAGGAAAAATTCAGACAGAATTTGGACGTGGCCGACGCAGCGGCCCTCCGCTCGCTACTTCGTCAGGAGCTTGATCGCGTCGCGCAATTCGGCGGCGCGCTCGTAAAGTTCGCTCGCAATCGCGAGTTCCATCTCGCGCTGCATGACCTCGAGCTTCGAGAGTGGTCGCTTCGAGGTGACTTCTTCGAGCCACTCTTCGAGGAACGCGATCTCGGAGCTCTTCTGCGCCATCTCGGGAAAGTTTGATTGCTGGAAGAAATCGACGATGGCGTCGCGGCCGCGCTCGATCTCGCGAATCGCTTCGGGGAACTTGCCGTCGGCAAGAAAGATCGATGCCTTCGCGCGCGTGTTCATCATCAGCACGTAGGGGCGAAACTGCTGGAAGCTCCAGACCACTTCGTCACGGTCGGTGTGCTCAGCCACAAACTCGAAAAGGTCGAGGTTCCGCTGCGTGTCGCGGATGACAGCGGGAAACTCGTTGATCTGAAACAGGCTCAAGTAGCGATGGTAATACTGGATGCCTTCCTGCTGCAGCTCGCTGCATTGCTCAGCCGTGAGTTCGTACTCGTCGCCACGCGTCGCGGCCCGGGCGGCGCGGCGCTGATGATACTGGAGAAGCGAGTCGCAATTATGGGGCCGGTGACCATCCGGCCGGCCGCTCATTTCCATCTGGAGCAGACCGAGATCGATGCGCAGTTGCAGTTTTTCGCGGCCGTCGAGGCCGAGGATCTTGCGGACTTTGATGTTGCCGGACTCGTGCGGCCAATCCTGCAGCAGCGTGTTGAGATCGAGGCTCATCGTGAAGTCAAGGTTCGGATATTTGGTCTTCTATTGTCAATCGTAGCTCGCTCGCATTGCCGATGCCTCCCTCGCTAATTCGCAACCGTCTTGCAGATGGATGCATGGCTGCATGATCAGACGTTCGAAGTCCGGTGGTTGTTCAATTTACGTCTTCGGAAAAGAAGGCATCAGGAGCGCTGCTGTTGACCTCCGGGCTTGCGCGGCGAGTGCAAGCTGGAAGCATGCTTCCAGATGGAGGCGGAAATCGATTCGTTCATTCGGTTCCTCGCGGTGGAACGCGGGCTGTCGGACAACTACCAGCTTTCCACGCGGCATTCGCTGACGGAGTTCGCGAACTGGTGCGGAAAAGCGCGCCAGATCATGGACGTCAAAGAGGTGACGCTACCGTTGATCACCGATTACCTCGCGGACCGGAAACGCGCCGGGCTGGCAGCCTCCTCGATTAAGCTCGTGGTGGTGGCGTTGAAGATCTTCTTTCGCTTCCTGACCGCGAAGGCCCGGGTCGACCGCGATCCGACGGAGACGCTGACGTTGCCGCGCATCGAACGCTACCTGCCGGAGACGTTGAACGAGTTGCAGGTGCAGCAACTGATCGAGAGCATCGACACGACGAAGCCGCGTGGCCTGCGCGACCGCGCGATCGTGGAATTGCTCTACGCGAGCGGGCTGCGCATTTCCGAGTTGGCCAATGCTCGGCTAGAAAACCTGAACCTCGACGAGCGAATCATGCGCGTGACCGGCAAAGGCAACAAGACGCGGCTCGTGCCGGTGGGCCGCCGCGCCTGCGAGGCCCTGGCGGCGTACCTCACGGGCGAACGGCCCAAACTGGTCCGGCCGCGGACCAGCAGCGACATCTTCCTGTCGGCCCGCGGGACGAAGCTAACAACGGTGCGGCTTTGGCAGATCGTGAAGGAACGGGCGCGCCATTCCGGCCTGGAGGCGAACATCTACCCGCACTTACTGCGGCATAGCTTCGCCACGCACCTGCTGGGCAATGGCGCCGATCTGCGCATCATCCAGGAAATGCTCGGCCATGCCGACATCTCGACCACGCAGGTCTACACGCATGTGGATCAGCAACGGCTGAAAGCAGTGCACCGGAAATTTCATCCCCGGGCGTGAAGCGCTGTCGGGGGCGACGTTAAAACGTCGCCAGCGCCTGGCCGCGCGGCTACAATCGCGCCCGATGAAACGAATCGTTCTCCTTCTAATTCTCGCGGCGGCGGTGGCGTTCGGTGTCTGCTACGTGAGGCGCGGCCATTCTCCGCTGGCGGCGGCCACTCCCAGCCAGGTCACCTCACTTCTACCGCGGGAGACGCTCGCCTTCGTGCATCTGCCCGATTTCTCCCGCACCCGCGCCCAGTGGCACGGGAGCGATCTCTATAAACTCTGGCGCGAGCCCGCCGTGCAGGAGTTCCTGGCCAGGCCGCTGGCGCAGACCCCAAACACCGGCAAGGCGCAGCGCAAAATTCTTCAACTCGACGAACTGCAGATGAAGGACGCGTTTCTCGCCGTCACGTCGTGGGAGAACAAGCAGCTGAAGATGCTGGGGGGCTTTCGGTTCAAGGGTTCGCCGGCGGACGCAGAGAAGGTAGTGGGCGGCTGGCGCGCGCGGGTGCAGGAAAACGCACCAGCGGCGAAACGCGAAACGGTCACCCACGCGCAACATCAGATCGAAGTCATCACGCGCGACGAGATCACGATCGCGACCGTCTACGATGGCGAGTGGTTTTTCGCGGCCAACGATCTGCCGTCGCTGCAAGCGTTGCTCGACCGCGCGGACAAGCGCGTCCGCGACGCCGCGGCCACCCTCGCGGCGGACGAAAACTTCACCGGGGCCCTCAAGCAGATGCCGGCGGGATACGCCGTTCTCGCCTACGGGCGGGTCGATCGCTACGCCGAGAAACTGGCGGGCACACTCCCGCCGGATTCCGCGAATGCGGAGCAGCTCGCGAGTTTGCGGAAGATACGCAGCATCATGGGCGCGAGTGCGTTCGAGAATGGTAAGATCCGCGATGTGCTCTTCGTGAGCATGCCGGAAATAAAGCAGCTGGTGCCCTTGCAGCGCAGTTCGTTGGGGATCGGCACCAAGGACACGTTCCTTTACCTCGCCAGTGCGCTCGCGCTCTCGAATCAAGCCGGCCTGCAGAATATGGCGACGGCCGGAGCGAATCTCCCGGGCGCCTTGCAATCGCTGCTCGGGGCCTTCGCCGGCACGGGGCTGACGCTCGAAGACTGGAACGCGGCCTTCGGGCCGGAGATCAGTCTGCTGGGCGATTGGGTGGAGAACGGTCGGACGCCCTCGCTCTTCGCGACCCTGCCGGTGAAGGATGCGGTCAAGGCCCGCGCGATCGCAGCCGCATTGACAACCCGTTCGGGTGAAAGTGAGTGGGTCGCGACCGAGCGTGAAGGTGTCCAGTATCTGACACTGCCGCCGAGCAATCCAATGGTGCCCCTCTCGCCCACGCTCGCGATCGGAAAGGCCATCCTGGTCCTCGCCCCCGACCCGGCGGCAGCGGAAGCAGCGCTCAGGCGCGCCAGTTCGGCCGAAAGCGGACTCGCCGGCACGAAAAATTTCCGGACGGCCGAGGGCCTCGTGCCGCCGGCCACCCAAGCGTATTTGTACGTCGACCCCTCATTGCTTTACACCCGCCTCGATACAGCGGTGCGGCCGATGCTCATCATGGCGGCGGCGTTCATGCCGAAGATAGCGGAGACGGTCGACCTGAACAAACTGCCCGCGGCGGAAGTGATCACACGGCATCTCAGTCCCTTTGGTTCTCTCCCAGAGCTATCAAGGGAGACGGCTACCTCACTTCGTCGATTGGCCCCGTCTCGGCGTATCAGGCGGTCTTGGGATTGGCCACGATGTCGGGCGTCGGGGCGGCCTTTTACCAGCGCCAGCTACAGGGCGGGGACGGCGGCCCGGCGTCCAACGCCACTCTGCCAGATCCGGAGCCGGACGAGACACCGGTGCCGGAGGAAACACCTGAGCCCGAGGACGAACGGTGAGCCGGTTGCGACTTTGTGGCGCGGTCTCAGGCTCCGCGCCGGCTTTTGGTGATTTACCTCGCCCGACGGCGGCACCCGCGCGGAAGCGATCCAAATGCCTGCGGCGCGTGCATTTATTCGCTCCGGCATCAGAAAACAGCTGCTAAATCGTCAAAAACTGCTATCGTGTCTGGCTTATGGCCATTCTGAAGAAAAATGCGTTTTCCCGCAGGGTTCCTGATCTTGTCACCGAGGAATTGGTGGCGGTGCTTTCCCGCCGCAGCTCCTTCGAGTTCAAGCAACTCTTCGATATCGTGCATGAGAACCTTCGCGCCCGCAATGCCGCCAGCGGAGGCGAGGAAATGCTGCGCCTGCGTGCGTATGAAAAGCTTCAGAACCTCGTTGCCCGCGGTGCGGTGAAGAAGACCGGCAAGAAGTACAAGGGTCTACCGTCCGCCCTCGCGCAAGCCATCGCCCCGCAGAACGGCCACATTCCTGCCATTGCGGCGGCGAGAGCGGCAGCCACCGCCAAGGCCGCCGCGGCCGCGAAATAGTTCGGCTCCCCGGCCGCCCAAACGGAACCGCGGCATGATTCGCGAGTACCTTCCCGTTCTGCTGCACATCGCAGTGGCGATCGGTTTCGCCGCCGGCGCATTGATCGTCAGCGTGCTCCTCGGTCAGGCCGGGAAACGGACGCCGGAGCAAGGATAGCGCCTACGAGTGCGGCATGCTGCCGGAGGGGGGAGCGCAGCCGCGCTTCAGCGTGAAGTTCTATCTCGTGGCGATGCTCTTCATCCTGTTCGACCTCGAGATCGTCTTCATGTATCCGTGGGCGGTCGTTTACAAGGAATCGATCGTGCAAAGCAAAGGCATCCTCTGGAGCATGCTCTGCTTTGTTTCCGTCCTCATGGTCGGCTACGTCTACGCGCTGAAAAAAGGCGCGCTCGACTGGAAAAAATAGACACGCCGCGGGCGGCAATTTGCACCGGGCGAAGCGGCCCGCCCGAGAGCAGGGCGGCTCCCGTTTAGCGCTTGCCTGCCGCGGTCTCTCCGCCTAAACCTAGTCGCCCATGGTGCACCACATCTCCCTCTACAAATTGAAGCCCGAGGTCACCCCGGCGCGTGTGGAAGAGATGATGATGAACGCTCGCATGCAGCTGCTCAAAATTCCTGAGGTCCTGAGCATCAAGTGCGGCAAACGAATCAACGACGAGATGGAATGGCCGTTCTTCGTTGCGATCGATTTTGAGTCGATGGACAAATACGATATCTACGCCGAAGACCCGATTTACGTGAAATTCAACGAGGACGTGATCAAGCCGAACGTCGCCGACACGCTCCGGCTCGACTTCGAGATGGACCCGGGCAAGGACGTGCAGTTTTCCTAGGATCGATTGCGCCGCCCGCAGCTCAGAAGTTCCTTCAGCTGAAGCGGAGCCGGCCCCCGTCTGATCGAGTCTTCCGCGTTCGACGAATCCTCAGGTGCGCCTCGCTTATCTCTACTCGCGGTATCCGGTGCTCTCGCAGACATTCTGCGATACGGAAATGCTCGAACTTGAGCGCCGCGGATTTGAGCTCCTGATCGGTTCCATTCACTCGCCGCTCACCTCCATTCGCCATGCGCACGCGCAGCGTCTCAAGGCGCCCGTGCATTACGCGCCCCCGGCGCCCATCCTGAAACTGTGGGAGGTGCAGGTGAGAAAGGGCATGCGCTGGCCCACGGAGATGGTCCGAACGCACCAGCGAAAATACGGTGCGACATTTAAGCCCGCGCTGCGCGCGCGCAACGCCTGCTATTTTGCCGAGCTCTTCCAACGCGAAGGCATTCAGCATTTCCACGTCCACTTCGCGAATCGGGCCGCGCACACCGCCCTTTTCCTGAAGGAAATCTCCGGCATCCCGTTCAGCGTCACGGCCCACGGCCAGGACTTCATGTCGGACTTGGGCAGCGAAGCGCTGCTGAGCGAAATCTGCGAGGCCGCGGAGTTCGTCGCCGTCGAGACAGATTACAGCCGCGGATTGCTTTCGGCGCGCTGCCCGGCGGCGAGCGGGAAGATTCACCGGGTCTATAACGGGATGAACCTGAGCAACTTCGCACCGGCGAGCATGGCCGAAGGTTCGCGCGCTCCGATCCGGATTGTCAGCATCGGGCGCCTGGTTGAATTCAAAGGCTTCAGCCACTTGATCGCCGCCTGTGCAAAGCTAAAGAAGCGTGGATTTGAGTTCACCTGCGAGATCATTGGTGATGGGCCGTTACGGGATGAGCTGCAGAGCTCGATCGCCGTGGCCCGGCTGGACTCGGTGGTGACCTTGAGCGGCGCTCTGCCGCAGGAGGCAGTCTTTCGAAAGCTCCGGGAGTGCGACATTTTTGTGCTGGCCTGTGTGGTGGACCGCAACGGCGCGAGCGATGTTTTCCCGACCGTCATTCTGGAGGCGATGGCTTCCTCGCGGCCGGTGGTCTCGACCACGCTGGCCGGTATCCCCGAGGCGGTGGTGCACGGACTCACCGGTTTGCTCACGGCGCCGGGGGACGCCGGCGCACTGACCAATGCTATCGAGCGCCTGATTTGCGATGAATGGCTGCGCTTTGCTTTCGGAAACGAAGGACGCGCGCGGGTGGAGCGATCTTTCCGGGTCGAGACAACGGTGGGGCCCTTGATGGCGCTCTTCGAGCGTCTGGCGAAAGCGCGCGCCGCCGAGGAGGAGCCGGCGCGGCTGCCGGCACCGGCCCCGAGCGTCGGGTATCTCATTGATTGCTGGCCGGATCACAAGCTGCCCCAGCTCGAACGGGAGTTGCGGGAGATCACGCAGTGGCACGTCGGGGTGACGGCTTTCGTCGGCCGATTGAATGAAGCGGAGCCTTTCCCGCGCGATCTGGAGAAGCTCGCGACCGAGTTTGTGATTCTGCCCGACGAGATGGCCATCGAAGCGGAATGGCAGGCCAACCGCACCCTGGCGCACGAACTCGAAGACGAGCGCGCCAACCAAAAGCATCGGGCCCCGGCGGCGGAATTCCTGCGGCAGGCGCGCTATGCGGTCGCACTCCGCAAGCTCATCGAGCAGCAAAATGTCTCCCATCTGCATGCCACCAGCTCGCGCTCGTTACTTTGCGGCGTCATGTTGAAGAAGCTGCTGGGGGTGACGTTAAGCGCGACGATTGAGGAAAACCCCGAGTTGCCGCCGGCCGTGATTCGCGCCGCCCTCGAACAATGCGCGGGAGGCCGGATCGTCGATCGCAAGCTCCAGGCCGATTTGCCGGGTTCGTTTCTTCATCAACCCGCCGCATCGAAGCTCCTCAGCCGGATCCAGGGCGCCCTGCGCGGAGGCGAAAGCCGTCGGTGGCAGCAATGGGCCGACCTGCTCCTGCGCTGGCGGTGATTTCCTTATGAACAAGAAAGCAATTCTCCTCGCCGGCGGGGCGGGCACGCGCCTCTACCCGCTCACGCAGATCGTCTGCAAGCAACTCCTGCCGGTTTACGACAAGCCGATGATCTGCTATCCGCTCGCGACGCTGATGCTGGGCGGCTTGCGCGAAGTGCTGATCATTTCGACCCCGAAAGACCTGCCGATGCTGCGGGATTATTTGGGCGACGGTTCGCGGCTGGGTATCAACATTACCTACGCGGCCCAGGCGAAACCGGAGGGAATTGCGCAGGCCTTTTTGATCGGGGCCGATTTTCTGGGCGGGGCGGGCGCGTCGCTCATCCTGGGCGACAACATCTTTTACGGAAATCTCGACTTCTATCGGGCGGCGCTGGCGGTCGAGAATGGGGCCTGTATTTTCGGCTATCAGGTGCGCGATCCCGAGCGCTACGGCGTCGTCGAGTTCGGCCCGGACGGAAAAGCCATCAGCCTGGAAGAGAAACCGCAGAATCCGAAAAGCCCCTTCGCGATTCCCGGTCTCTATGTTTACGACGAACGCGTGGTGGAATTCTGCCGGAGTCTGAAACCTTCCGCGCGCGGCGAGCTTGAGATCACCGATCTCAATCGGCTCTACCTCGACCGCCATCAACTTCACGTGAAGATGCTCACCCGGGGCATGGCCTGGCTCGATACGGGAACGCAGACGAGCCTGCTCGAAGCAGGGAACTACATAGCCACAATCGAGCATCGGCAAGGTTTGAAAATCGCCTGCCTGGAGGAAGTGGCGTATCGCGCTGGATTTATCGACCAAGGTCAGCTCGCGCAGATCATTGCGGGGCTACCGAAGGGCGAGTATCGCGATTACCTCGCCTTGGTTTGCGACGAAGCGAATCCTGCGCTTTACCCAGAACCAAGGGCGTAAGCCCACGCTGATCCGCCGGAAGCAGGGGTACGCGGTGCGCAACCGAAGGCCGGATTCTTTCTAGAAATTATAACAGATTGGACCATTTCCTGCTCAATATGGGGGTTGAAAGGACTCCTATGATTCCAGCGGGAAAAACCAAAATCAGTGGCGCCTCGCTCATCGAGGCAACGGTCGCCGCCTTTGTTTCCGCCCTCTTCCTCGGATCACTGTTCACCCTGAACGTGACCGGCATGAAGACGATCCGAACCGCGCGCGAAGCCACCTCGGCGAGCCAGGTCCTGCAGCAGCGAATCGAGTCCCTGCGAATCGCCAACTGGCAACAGGCGACAAACGCGGATTGGCTCAAGGATAATCTGCTTAATACCGACGCGGCAGGCGCCAACGGCCTGAACGTGTTGACCGAAACTCTGACCCTGGTCCCGTATGGCAGCGCCACGGTGGGCAATATCGAGGTCGTCCGTGCGGGAGGAACGACTCAAATCGTCAGTCGCAATAGCTCCTTCCTTACTGAGAGCGCGGTGAAGGTGATTTGGAAGTTGGACTACAGCGGCGGAATCAATAGCACAGCCACAATGCGCCAGACGGTGGCGATTCTGGCCAAGGGGGGAGTCGCAAAATGGTAGCCTCCTTCAAGTGCCGCCAGCATCAGTGTAGCTCAAGTGGCGGTTTCACTTTAGCGGAGTTGATGGTGGCCACAACGATCCTGTCCGTTGTCGGTGCCGCGCTCCTGATGGGGTTTGTCTCTCTCAAACGGAACTTCGCGGCGACGACGGACTTCGCCATCAATCACGCCGACCAAATGCGGATTTCCGATTACATGGCGATGGACTTCCGCCGGGCCGTCAAAGTGGATCCCCCAAACCGGAACGATGTTTCGATTTACATCCCGACTTATTACGACGATTCCACCCCGGCGCTTAACCCACGGACGCCTACGCTGGATGGAAAGGGCGGGGTATACTACGGAGATCTGAACGCCTCGATCAGAGTGCGCTACTATCTCTCCGGGACCGCCATCTATCGACAAGAGGGATTGGCCGCACCGGTTGTCCTGGCGAGCGAAGTGCAGGATTTCGTTTTCGATACGACTGATCTCGGGAAGGTCATCAAGACCTCCATCACCTTCAAGCCGACCTTCCGCTCGGCCGGCGCGACCACGCAGGTTGTGGCCGCTACCGCCTTCTACAACACCACCCTGCTGCGGAACAACCGCGGCGTCTACTAACATGCGAACAAAAATAAATCCGAATACGGCTGGGAACGTCCTCGTCTGGGTCGTTCTCGTAATCTCAATCATGTCCCTGGTCGCCGCGGAACTCCTCCGGGTCGTCTCCAGCAAATACCAGAACGCACTCCACACCTCTATCTGGCAGGAGTCACTGGTCGCTGCGGAATCGGGGATCGACCTCGCGGTGATGGAGTTGCGCAAGACCCTCTATCCCGCAGGCGATGTCCGCAACGACCCCTGGGCAGCGTCCAGGGGCTGGGATCCCAACGGCTTCGCAGTCAATCATGGCTTGACCACCATCCCTAATGCCGGACTTGCCGGCACACCCATGACCGTCGACGTCACGGTGGACGCACCGCCAGAAATCAGAGATCCTGAGAATAACTGGCAGTACTATCGGATTCGAGCGATCGGGACCATGCCGATCACCGGACCCGCCCGGGCCGCCGACAACAAACAGGACACGCGCCTGCGCAAGCTGAGCCTGCGTGCGGATCGCTTTACTGGCAATTTTCTCGCCTCGCAAGCGGTTGATTCCCCTCGCGTCTCGCGGCGGATCGAGGCCATCGTCAAGCCGGTTTCAGCCTTCGATCAGGCCATCATGGCCGTCGGCGCACTCGACCTGAACAACGCCAGACATTGTCATCGATAGCTACGATTCGCGGGATCCGTTGAAATCCCGTGATGGCCTCTACGACGTTAGGCTTCGGACAGAGCGTGGCAATATCGCTACGGACGGAGCGGTCCTCAATGCCGGCGGCGCCCACGTCTATGGCGACGTGGCGACGAACGCCGGAGTTGCGACCAATATCGAGAATATCACCGGCATTGAACGCACTGATTTCTACCAGGACCCCATTCCGGTCGGCACGCCCGACTGGCCTTCCATCAATCCCACGCCCTCGGTTATTACTGGCGAGGCGAGCATTGCAGCCGGTGCGGTCCAAGGCTCGCCGGCCTCACGTTACGTGCTTAGCACAATCGCTCTTAACGGAAATACCAGACAGGCTCTCACCATTAGCGGCAACCCCGATGGCAGCACCTCCTACGTCGACATCTACGTCACCGGCGATATTGCAATTACTGGCAACGGGCAGATCATTATTGAACCCGGAGTACAGGCAAGGATCTATGTCGCCGGCAACGTCGACATTGCAGGCAATGGTGTGGCAAACCAAAGTGCCCGCCCCACGGCGTTGACTTTCTATGGCATTAATCCTCCTGATCCCACCACGTCGCGATCGTTTAATCTCGGCGGCAACAATGTCCTAGCCGCGGCCGTTTATGCTCCGGCCTACGACATCCATATCAACAACAGCGGCAATGGCGGAGTAATCTACGGCTCCTTCGTCGGCAAGACCGTCGCGATGGTGGGCACGACTGAACTTCATTATGACGAGGCGCTCGGCGCCGGCGGGATCATCAACAGCTACGCGATTGTCAGTTGGTTCGAAGACAACCGGTAACCGACGGACCAGAGGACTTATCGCGGTTGCTCTCGCAGCAAGTGACTGGTGTCGGCGAGTAACTTCGTCACTCCGTCCGGAGCAGTGACATCATAGTAGCCACGGATTGTTCCCCGCCGATCCACCAGCACCGCACGCGTCGCGTGCACCGGATTTCCCTTCTCCTCGCCGTCAGCGACCGCGAGTTTGAACCCCTGTTGCGTGAGCTTGAAGATCGCGTCCTTGTTGCCGGTGAGGAAATCCCACCGACCCGGCCGCGCGTGCAGCCGCTCCGCGTAATCGCGCAGCACCTCCGGCGTATCGGTCTCGGGATCGACTGTGATCGTAACGAGATGCACGTCGGATTTTTCGAGCGGCCGCTGCAGCTCGGCCATGCGGCTGCTGATCAACGGACAGGGGCCAGGGCAGCTGCGTGAAAATGAAGTCGGCAATCCAGATCCGGCCCTGCAATTGCGCGGTGCCGAACGGCTGCGCGTCTTGATTGGTCAGCTCGAACGGCGGAATCGTGCCGTAGCTCGAGATCGTGCGGCGCGAGAGTTGCGCCACTTGCGCCTGGCGGAGCCAGAACAGGAACGCCGCCGTCAGCACCGGGATGAGGATGAGCGTGACGTACCACGCGATCGAACGGAGCGACGGCGCTGGCTTCGGTGACTGCGCCGTGCTGTGCTCACGATTTGGTCAGCACCAGCAACCCGAGCAGGAGCGGAAGATAAATAATGGAGGCGAGAAACAGCTGGCGTGCGCCGATGACGTCGCGGCGCAGATGAAACCGAATCGCGAGGGCAAGGAAGGCGAGGCCGAGCAGCAATTCCGCGGGCAGGAACAGGCGGGACGAAAGCCCGAGCAGCGCCGGCAAGCAGCTGGCCAGCACGAGCAGAGTCGCGAAAAAGACGCTCTGGCGTCCGCTGCGGCGTCCATCGCGATCGCGACTCGAGAGCATGCGAAATCCCGCGCGCGCGTAATCTTCGCGATACATCCAGGCGATCGCGAAGAAGTGCGGCATTTGCCAGCAGAACAGGATTGCAAAGAGGCTCCAGGCCGGCCATTCCAGCGAGCCACGCGCCGCCGCCCAGCCGATCATTGGTGGCAATGCTCCCGGAATCGCGCCGATGAGCGTGTTGGTAGTGCTGATGAGCTTCAGGGGCGTGTAAGCGAAGATGTAAATGGCAATGGTCGCGGCCGCGAGCACCGCACTCAGCCAGTTGCAAGCGATCGCCAGATAGGTGACGCCGCCGACCGAGAGCAGGCTGCCGAGTACAAGCGCATCGCGTGGCAACATGCGACCGGCGGGAATCGGGCGGGTGCGCGTGCGGTGCATGAGCGCGTCGAGGTGGCGTTCCCACCATTGGTTCAAGGCGGCGGCTCCGGCTGCGGCCAGCGCGGTGCCGAAGACGACGTGGAAAAACGCGAGCGCAGCCACGATCATCGGCCGCTCCGAGATAGAAACCGACTGCCGTGGTGACGAGCACGAGCAGTGTGAGCCGCGCCTTGACGAGCTCCGCGAAATCCGCGGCGAAACGCGACCGCGCCTCAGTCTTGGCAAGACTGGGCGGCTCGAGAGTGGAAGTGGTCTGCATCGTGCCGGCGTTCACAGAGCGTGCGCTTTTTCCGGAAGCGTAACTTGGCTTCGCCCCGCCTGCCTTACAACCCCTCTTGAGGATGCCGCCAGGCGGGCCATCATGGCAGAAATGCTGATCCCAAGCGCGAGCATGCGTGGCGCCAACGGCCACGTGCGCCGTGGCCACATCAGCCGCCTTGTTGCTCCAGATCGTCCAGGCACCCAGGGTGACCTGACAGGCGAGGCAGAAGAACCAGAGCGTGGAAAGATTCTTGCAGTGTACCGTCCGGATGGTGCGCCGGGTGCCGCAACGCGAACCAGGACCAGATCACGCCAGCGGCGATAAGCAATGCGCCCACGCGGTGCGCCATCTGCAGCCAAATCTGCCCCGACGTCACCTCCGAAAGCGCCTGGGCGTTGCGCCATTCGTTGACCTGAGTGAGCGCCGCGTCACTGACATCCGGAATGACCTGCCCGTAGGCCATCGGGAAGTCGAGGATGGCCAGATCGCGGTGTTGGTGGCGCATCGTCGCCCCGAGCGCGAGTTGCAGGTAAATGAGCAACGTCGTTACAATGGCCAGGCGTAGCACGATGGTCGCGTGGGCGCGCGTTTCCGTGGCGGCGTCCTGCCACCAGCGCGAGCGGGCGACGCCGATAAAGACCAGGAGCCCGAAGAACCCCTGGGCCAGACAGGCGTGGAAGATGCCGATCTCGTCTTTCAGCATCGTGACGCGCAATCCGCCAAGCACGCCCTGCAGAACGACCGCGCCCAGTGCGATCCAGCCCAACATCCGAAGCCACCGCCGTTCCTCCACCCGCCAGAGCCAGACCGCGAGCACGATCGTGAGCAACCCCACGGCCGACGCGATCAAGCGATGGGTATGCTCGAAGAAGATGCCTTCGACCCACTGCGAGACCGGGAACAAAAACATGTTGTAGCCGAACGTGGTTGGCCAATCCGGCACCGCCGAGACCAACGCCTTTGCTCGTGACCATGCCTCCGCTGCAGATCAGGAAGAGCGTGGCGGCGGCCGTCAGCCCAGATGAAACCGCTGCAACCAGCGACTGCGGGTGGAAGGGTGCGCGCGCATGTGATCGCGGATCACCGCCAGCCGGATTCGCGCCGGCGGCAGACTTATGCGCCGGGATGCGGACCGCTCGGGGTGGCGGCCGGGTTCGTGCCTGTGGGATCCCCGGCCTTCGGAGCACCGGACTCCGGATTGCGTGCCGGGAGTCGCTCCCTCCGGCAGCCGGGGCGGTCCCGGTCCCGGCGAGCTCGACCCGTTCCTTTAGCCAGGCCTGATAATCTTCCGGCGTATCGACGACGACGCGTGCCCTTCATGCCGTAATGGCCGAGGCCGCAAAGCTGGCCGCAGACGACTTCGTAGGTGCCGGTCTTGATCGGCGTGAACCAGAGCGGAATGATCTGCCCGGGAATCGCATCCTGCGCCACGCGCATGTGCGGGACGGCAAAATTGTGGATCACGTCCTTCGAGGAAGTCTCGACGATCACCGGGCGATTGACCGGGACATGCAATTCACCGAGCACCACGAGGTCATCCTTGCCTTCCGGGCTTTGTGGATCGAGGCCGAGCGGATTGGAGTTGCTGACGAGAGAGACATCGCGTCGCCCAAACTGGCCGTCCGGTCCCGGCATGTGGAAATTCCAACTGAACTGCTGGCCGATCGCATGGACCAGGATCGCTTCCTTGTCGTCAGGGAACTTGTTCACGTACTTGGCCCAGATCGGAATGGCGAAACCGATTAGCAACACCGCCTCGATCAAAACGACGGCAAACTCGAGGTGGGTGGAGATGCCGCTCTTGACGCCCTGATAATCGGCGACTGGCTGGCGGCTTTTCCGAAACCGGATCAGGACGAAGATGAAGAACAACGACCAGCCCACGAAGAGCGCACCCATGAACCAGTGGCTGAATTCAAGGATGTGATCGATCTGAAACCCCTCTTCGGAGGCATTGGGCGGCTGGCCAAGGAACTCGTTAATGAGGGCGAGAAACGGGCTAATCATACTTTTGGAAATCTTCCTCGACCAACTCCTGGTGCGGCTCGAGCGGCATCCGCCCATGCTTCCAAAGCTTGAAGCTGAGTGCGCCCACCCCGGTGAGCACCGACATCACGGCGCCCATCATGAACCAAATCGCGACCGCCATGCTCTGCGCACGTTTTCGATTGCGGCGCGCCAAAGCAAACCGAGCAGGCCAGAGCCTGACCCGCTTGCGAGCGTCAGGAGCACCAAGGCGGTGACGAAGCAGTTTCGTTTTCATGTGAAGATCCGGAGGCGTTTCATCTTCCGGTAAAACCAGACGCCGTAGATCGCGAGCGCCACCGCGGCCGCAAAGGAAATAATCGCCCCGGCCAGATAAACCGGCGCGCCGACCATGGAATTAACCGACAGGCACCACCCGCCGACCGCGAGCGCGAGCAGCGTGGAGAAGATGATGAAAACGATGTGGAAACCTTTGAGCGACATAGTCAGCGGATCACCGGATCATACCAATGAAGATACGTCAGCCAGAACAAGGCGAAGACGAAAAACACGGTGAAAATCAGGACGCGATAGATGAGTTTCCGCTCGGACGAGAGGTGCATGAAGATCGCGGCCACGAGTCCGGCCTTGAACGTCGCCACCAGCATGCCGATCGCCATGTTCGCTTTGTGCGAGCCGAAATCGACATAACGAGGAAGACCGTCAGGAGCGTGAAGAGGAGCAGGACGCCACCGACCAGCAGGTATTTGTTGACGTGCTTCGAAACGTCGTGGTCGTCGTGTCGTGTGACCGATGCGTGACCGTGCTGTCGTGCACGACGCGGCAGTGCGCGGGATGATGGGTTTCGTTCATGCGTTAGAGCAGGTAAAAGAGCGGAAAGACGAAGATCCAGACCAGATCGACAAAGTGCCAGAAAAGACCGGCCACCTCAACCCGGTTGGCCAGGTGTTCGGGATTGCGTTTGTAGAGATTCGCGCCGATCGGCAGCCAGAAATAGAGTGAAGACGATCACGCCGCCGAGCACGTGCAATCCGTGCAAGCCGGTGATGGTGAAGTAGGTCGCGAAAAAGGTGTTGTGCTTCGGGCACGAACATCTCGGCGTGCTCGACGTCCTCCTTCGCGATATGCGCGATCTTGTCGGACTTCGGCCAGCGGCCAGAAGTGCGGCCGGTCGCTCGCGGGATTCGTCGGATCGGCATTCACCGGTCGAGCTGCACGTCGTATTCGTGGATGTTCGGATCGTGCAACGCCTCGTGGTTATGGAGGTGGCCGGTGATCTCGATGCGGGGCTCCAGTCCCTTCTCCAGGAGGTGGTGGTTCCCGAGATACTGCTCGTATTTCTCCAGCCGATCCTGCCGAATGTAAGCGCCGAAATGGTGAAACTTGTCCGGCCACTCGTAGGCCAGCTTCACGACGAGGAAGATGATGCCGCAGAGGATCGTGATCCCCATGTAGACCTTGTAGCGCGAGAACTGCCGCATCTTCAGCGCAGCCCACGCCAGCACGACCGTGACCGACGAGGCGATCAGGATGGCGGTGTTCATCGTGCCGACCGGCACGTTGAGCAGGCCGTGCGGCCAGTATCCCGGGAGGCGCATCGAGCCGGAGGAAAATGTAGGCCGAGAAAAGGCCGCCGAAGAGCATCACTTCGGAGGCGAGGAAGAGCCAGATGCCGATCTTCGCGTTGTAGAGCCCGGTGTCCGGCCGGGCGGTTGTCGTGTAAGGAATGTCCATGAGAGCGAGCGTTCGTGCGAGCGTCAGTGATGCGCCGGCAGCCGCGGCTTCGTAGGCGCGACGATCGCTGTCGCGGATCGGCTCGTTCTGCATGGTGAAATCCTCTCCCGGCCCGGCAGGCTGTATTCGTAAGGGCCGCGATAGGCCACCGGGGTGACGGCGAAATTGCCGTGCGGCGGCGGTGCGGCGCGGTCCACTCGAGCGTGGTCGCTTCCCACGGATTGTCGTTCACTTTCTCGCCCCGCTTGATGCTCCAGAAGAAATTGATGATGAACGGAATCTGCGCGAGCGCCCATGACCCACGCGGCGATCGAGATCGGCACGTTCCATTCGAACCCGGTCAGGCCCCAGACCTTTTCGTTCGCGAGGGTCCAGCCCTGGCCGCCGTCATACCAGCGGCGATGCATGCTCAGCATTCCCTGCAGGAACATCGGCAGGAAAATCACGTTCATGCAGATAAGCGACGGCCAGAAATGCACCTTCCCCCAGAATTCGTTCATGCGCCGACCGGTCGCTTTCGGGAACCAATAATAAACCCCCGCGAAGAGGCCGAAGATCGTGCCCGGCGCCACGATGTAATGGAAGTGCGCGATCACGTAGTAGGTGTCGTGCAGGTAAAGATCGGCCGAATTGAAGGCGAGCGGAATGCCGGTCAGCCCGCCGATGCCGAACATCGGCAGGAAGGCGGTGGCGAAGAGCATCGGCGTGTTGAAGCGAATCGATCCACCCCAGAGCGAGATGAAGAACGCGCTCAGAATGATGACCGACGGAATCGAAATGATGAGCGTGGTCGTCTGGAAGAACGCGCTCACCACCGTGCCCATGCCGGTGAGCCACATGTGGTGCGCCCAGACGATGAAGGAGAGGAACGCCAAGCACCAGGGCGGCGAAAACGAGCGACTTGTATCCCCAGAGCGGCTTGCGCGTGTTGTTCGCGATGATTTCCGCCGACGATGCCCATCGCCGGCAGGATCAGCACGTAAACCTCCGGGTGGCCGAGGAACCAGAACAAGTGCTGCCAGAGCAGCGAGCTGCCGCCGCCGCTGATGTGCGAGCGGCGCGCCGTTCACGACCAGACCCGTCGGCATGAAAAAGCTGGTCGCCGCCATGCGATCCATCAGCTGCATGACGGCCGCGGCTTCGAGCGGCGGGAACGCCAGCAGCAGCAGGAAAGCGGTGATGAACTGCGCCCAGACGAAGAACGGCAGCCGCATCCAGGTCATGCCCTTGGCGCGCAGCTGAATGATCGTGGCGATGAAATTCACCGCGCCGAGCAGCGACGAGGTGATCAGGAAAACGAAGCCGATCAGCCAGAGGTTCTGGCCATTCCAAAACCAATGATACGCCGGGCCCCGTGTCCGCGATCACCGACAGCGGCGTGTAGGAGGTCCATCCGCCTTTCGCCGCGCCGCCCGGGACGAAAAAGCTCACGAGCATGATGACGCCGCCGATGAAAAACGACCAGTAGCTGGCCATGTTGATCTTCGGGAACGTCATGTCGGGCGCGCCGATCTGCAGCGGCACGACGAAATTGCCGAAGGCCGCGAACGCCACCGGCACGATCCCGAGGAAGATCATGATCGTGCCGTGCATCGCGCCTAACGAATTGTAGAATTCCGGCGCCATCTTGCCGTCCGGCATCGCGCCGGGCACCATCGCCTGCTCGATCAGCGTGCCGATGAACGGCAGCGACCGCCCGGGATACGCGAGCTGCCAGCGCATCAGCATCATCAGCATGAAGCCGAAGAGCAGGAAGATGAGCCCGGTGATCATGTACTGGATGCCGATCACCTTGTGATCGGTGGAGAAGATGTATGTCCGCCACCAACCCAGCTCGTGATGGTCGTGCCCGTGATCGTGGTGCGCGGCGGGCGAATGGGAAGCGAGGTCAGTCGAAACGTCCATATTTGGGAAATCTGAAGCTCAATATCACGGCAAAGTTTTCAAGATAAAAGGAGCAAATTGCTGATTCAGAATGGTCCCGCACCAGGTAAAGTCCCGCGCGCTTCATTCGCACCGGTGGGACAGTCTATTCCTCCGCTAGCTGCACTTCGCGAAAACGCCGCAACGAATGGTTCTTCAGGCTTTCCTCGAAGAGATCGCGATTGATCGCCTGCGCCGCGGCCGCGCCCTGCCCGGCGGCGATGATCATCTGGCAATTGGCCGGCGTCACGCAGCCGGCAGCGTAGAGACTCGGCACGGTTGTGCGCATGCAATGGTCGACCTCGATCTGCCCGTCCTGATCGAGCTTCGCGCCGAGCTGCTCCGCCAGGTCGGTGTGAAAAACATCGCCGCGGGTGGTGAAGATGTAATCGATCTTCACTTCCTGCGCCATTCGCCAATTGCGAGCGCGAGAATCTTCCGGTCGCGATGCTCCACGTCGCTGAATCCGCGCTCGAATAGACCGGGATTTCATATTCCTCGATCCACCGGGCGTGTTGCTCGCTCCAACGCGGCTTTTCGCCGTTCGTCGGCGATCATGACGCAGGCCGAATAATGCAGCATGCCGAGCGCATATTCGACGGCTTCGTTGTTCGCGCCGAAGATCGCGACCCGCTTTTCGCGCACGCGAACGCCGTCGCAGTCCTTGCAGAAAAACATGCTGTGCCCGAGGCACTCCCTCACGCCCGGAATCTCGGGCGGAAGGTGGAAAATGCCGGTGGCGAGCAGGAGGCGTTTCGCGCGGTAGTTTGCGCTCTCGCCGTCGCAACGATGAAGACTCCTCTTCGCGACGCGATCTCTTCGATCTTGTCGTCCGCGAAATCGCACTTCATGCCGTCTTCGCCTGCTGGCGGCCCTGGCGCAGCAACTCCTCGCCGCCCACACCTTCGGAAAAGCCCGAGATAGTTTTCCACGACCGGTTCCCATTTCGCCATCGAATGACCGGAATCGATCACGAGCGTGTCCCGTTGGGCGCGACCCAGATAGATCGCGGCGGAAAACCGGCGATTCCGCCGCCGATGACGATCACTTCGCGCGTGCCGCGGATCGTCCAGGTCCTTGTGCTGGATCATGCAAGCGATACTTACGCTGCGCCGCGCAGGCGACAGTCGCTTCGGCGCACGCGAATCTCGCCGCGGTCGCGACGCCGCAGCGGCTGGTCCTGTCGACGGAAGGACTTAGCTTCGGCAGAGCGCCTCACCGGTGGCAGGCGCGCCGCCGGCGCAGGCGCGGCAGCTGCCGCCCGGCAATCCGGCATCGTCGGGCACCGCTTTCAGGTCCGGCCTCGCGGTACGATCCGGCATGGCCGGCAATCTCCTTGCGCAAAGCAGCCACGCCTTCAGGCGCGACCGGTCCGCGCTTTGTTCCCCCACTCCTGCCGAATGTAGGTCAGCACGTCCGCGATCTTCTGCATCGTTCAGCGTTTTCTCCCACGGCTGCATCACAGCGGAGCCGTACTGCTGCGCCTTTCACGGTGATGGGGCCCTTCGAGCCCTTTCAGCACGATCATGCCGAGACGTTTGGTGCTGCCCGATCACCCATTCCGAGCCGGCGAGCGGCGGATACTGTCCCGCCACGCCCAAGCCGTTCGCCTGGTGACAGGTGGCGCAATTCGCCATGTAAATCTTCTTGCCGCGCTCGGCCGGGCCGAGTTGCGCCAGTCTGGGCGACCGCGCCGGTCGCCGCCGCGCCGTCTTTGCGCGGTCGGGTTCAGACTGTAATCGAGGCCTCGCCGCTGAAATTGCCGCGCGTAACGGCCGAGATACGCGCCGCCGAAAAAAATCGCGAGACCGTAAACGGCGATCAGCCAGATCGAGAGCGGCTCGAGGCCCACCCGCGGCTCGCGTTTTTCGCGCTGAATCGCGGCATGCACCTGCTGCACGTCTTCCGGTCTCGCCGTAGTCCATCCCCTGCCGGACGCGGCCTGGTAGCGGGCGTGTTCTCGTTCATTTCACTGCCTCCCCGGGCGCCGGTGGTGAGGCGCGGCGGTGCGGACTTAACTTCCTTGAGCTCGTGCGATTGGTCGAGCGACATCAGATAAGCGACGAGCGCACTGCGCCTCATAGGTCGGCACAATTTCCCAGCCCTCCTCCGGCGCGTCGACGCCGGCGAGTTGCAGCGCATCGGCCGCGCGTTCTCCCGTTACCCGACGCTTCTCATAAAGGAAACGGAACGACGGCATGATCGAATAACCGTTGACGCTGCGCGGATCATAGAGGTGGCGGTGATGCCAGGCGGCGGAGTAGGCGAGCAGTTCGCCCTTGGTCCCGCAACGGCCGGCGAGCTGCCGCAGTGGCGCGGTTGCCGACGGTGGGCGAAGGTCGCCGTCGTGGATCTGGCGGCGCGCGGTGCGCGACCGGTTGCCGGCTGCCGCCGTGGCGCGGGCGTGGCTGGCCGAGGCGTTGTGCCGGTGCGGCAGCAGCCGCTTGGCGGTGATGCCGGCTGCCGGAGCTGCCGCAGGCGCAGGGTGGCGAGCGCGGGCTGGTGCGCCGGCGAGCCGCCGGCCGGCGCCGCGGGCTGCGGCGCTTCTCATCATCGACGGGCGCGCGCTTTCCGACGTTCGCCAGATCCGGACCGATCCGCATCCGGCCGATCAACACCGGACGATCGAAAATGTAATCGCGCGGAGCGCTGCGGCGCGTGCCCCACTTCCGCTCGATATCGGAGCCGCGTAGTCGGCCCGCACCTGCTGCGCTGTGGCAATAGACGCAGCCGTTCGCGACGTACACCTGCCGGCCGCGCTCGACCATACCGGACTTCGGCATCGGGATAAATGTCGGTCCCCTCTTCGTCCGATCTGCGGATCGAGATGTCCGATCTGCGCATCCGGAATCAGCGCCAGGCCGATCCACGAAAACGCGAACGTGCCGAAAATCCCGAGAATCAGCGGAGCTGAAGCCTCTTCATCAGTGCGTGCCGTGGCCCTCCGGTTCCTGCGGATTCAAAAATGTCGGCAGACTCGGCTGTCGCGGCCGAGGCCGAACATCATCATGCCAAAGTGAAATGCGAACACGCAGTGCCCGATCGTCAGGAGCATCCCGGAAAGGCTGCGTCCGCGCAGATAAGGCAGGATGGATTGCGTGCTTTCGGTGAAGGAGAGCGTCGCGATCGTTCAGATCCCTCCCTTGCACGAATTCCGCCCACGAGCAGCATCAGCACCATCAACATCGACGCCGTAGGCGGAGGCCCAGAAATGCAGCTTGATCAGCGACGCATAACGCCATTCGCGGCCGACGAGTCGCGGCACGATGTAATACATCGAGCCGAACATCACCATGGTGAAAAAAGCGTAGAGGCCGAGGTGCGAGTAGCCGACATGCGCCTCCGTGAATTGCACATACCCGGCCATGGAGCGCAGGGAGATGATCACGCCGACAACGCTGAAGACGGTGTAGGAGATGGCGCCGAAGACCGTGAAGCGCAGCGTCGGGCTGTAGCGCATCAATCCGAAATGGCCGCGCATCGTCATGTGATGATTCAATCCGACCGTCGCGACCGGAATGATCGTGAAGATCGTGGCCGCGATGCTGGCGGTGATCATCCAGGCCGGGAACGGACCATCGACGAGGCGTTGCATCCCCGTCCAGCTGGCGAAGAGCGCGTAGGTCCAGAAGCCGATCGCCGCCAGATGGTAGCTGTAGACCGGGCGCCCGATCACTTTCGGGATCATGTAATAAGCGGTGCCGAGCCCGATCGAGCCGAACCAGAGAAAGAGCAGGTTGTTGGCAGTACCACCAGTTCACGGCGGCCTGCATCACGCCCTGCACCGGCACGACGAAACAGCATCACCTGCGTCGGCGCCGTAGAGCCACGGGAACCAGAGGAACGCGCCGAGCAGATACCATTGCGTGATGTAGATGTGGCCTTCGCGCCGGAAGCGGAACATCAAGACCGCCCAGGAAACGATCAGCGGTGTAGGCGACGAAAAGAATGACGGCCGCGTAAGGCGGGAACTCGAGCCACTGATAACCGGTGCTGTCGCCCGGCCAGAATCCGCGAGCAGCCCTACGAACACACCCAGATTCCAGAAGCCGGCGCCCGCCACCAGCAGGAGCGGATGGCGCAAGGTTGTGCGGCAAAGTCGCGCCATCAGCCAGATGGCGGTGCCGATTCCGACCATCGACGCCCAGCCGTAAAGCATCACATTCATGTGCGCCGGACGGATCCGCCCGTAGGTGAGATAGCTCACGCCGCTGAGCAGATCCGGCATGTGCATCTTGAACGAAGTGAATGCCGGCCAGGAAGGTGCCGAGCAACAGCCAGATGACCGCGGACGCGTAAAACACCAGCACC
This sequence comes from uncultured Verrucomicrobiae bacterium, assembly GCA_963844275.1. GTDB lineage: Bacteria > Verrucomicrobiota > Verrucomicrobiia > Chthoniobacterales > UBA10450 > JACCTI01. Next base: position 386,466 of record CAWJNS010000010.1, on the reverse strand, counting down.
GGCACGCGGGTCGAGGCGTCGATCAAGGCGCGTTCGACCTGCTCGACGTCGCTGCGCGTGACGTCCGTTGCTGTCGTCGCCGCGGTCACGCTGCTCGGGGCTTTCAACGGGATTTCAGCTGGGGTCATGACGTTGGAAAAGGGATGCGCGAACTTTGTTAGCCCGCGGGCTTCATTTGCCGCTCGCGGGCATTCGCGCGACGGACCTGATCCGCGCCGCCTTGATGGCGGCGGAACCACTGTCGACGCGGCATCACAAGATCAGTCGGCCGGCCGATTGGTTCGTCGCGATCAAAAATCACTTCGGCGTCACGCGGCGAGAGCTGCACGCGCTTGAAAAGGTCGGCGAAAAAGCTCATTGCCGTGCTCCGATGTGCGTAGCGGTCGCGCCGGGCGTTGTGCCCGGCACTGGCAGTGGTCCCGGCGGCGACCGGCGGGGCGATCGCCGCCGGTGAAATTCGCGGTCGCGTGAGGCGGCGGGCTCGCCAGCCGGGCTGCGTGCCGGCAGGCGCGTTCGGCGGATTGGCCGCGGCGGCGGGCTGTCCGCCGGCCTGAGAGTCTGGCCCGGTGACCGCCGCAGGCTTCGGCGACATAGTCGGCGCGGTTGGGGCGGCGCTCCCGCTGGCGGAGTCGTCGGGGCGGCCGCCGCAGGCGACCGGGCGGGTTGGCGGGAGCGATCGGTCCCGCGGGGGCGGGTTTCCGTTGCGCCAGCTCCGCCAGGCTCAACTCCATCGCGCGCTGCACCGGCATCCGGACCACGCCTTTTTCCTTGTCGACCCAGCCGTAGGTTTCAAGGGCGCTTCCATTCTTCGTGAGCCGTCTTCAGTTTTTCCAGCCGGGCCTGGCCACGCTTCTCTTCGTACTGGTCGCCTCGCGGCAGCGCTCCGATCACAGTCCACACCAGGAACGCAAAGAAGCCGAACAACAGCACGATGCCAAGCCACGTCCCGAAGCGACGAACGCGGCTGCTGGATGTGAAGTTCGGTTTCGGAGTTCGCCACGGTTAGTTCACGATGCGGAGTGATTCGAGCAGGCGCGGGTCACGCACCGGGAAGAGCGAAGCTTTCCCGACGATGCGGAGGAAGAAAAATCCCAGGGTCGCGCCGATGCCGATGAGCGGCAGGAAATCGATGATGCTCAGGTGCACGCCGGTGCCGATGGAGTTCCGGCATGACGACGATATACATGTCGAGCAACTGCATGAAGATGATCCAGCCGGCGACGCAGGCAGAGCCGATGCGGACCTGTTTCTTCGTGCTCCGCATGAGCAGAAGCGCGAACGGAATGAAGAAGCGGCCGATCATGAGCAGGAGGCTCATCAGGTTCCACGACTCGGTGTTTCGGAGAATGAAATACTCGGTCTCCTCCGGGATGTTCGCGTACCAGATCAGCATGTACTGGCTGAAGCCGATGTAGGCCCAGAAAACGGTGAAGGCGAGCATCCACTTCCCCATGATGTGGTAATGCTCGATCGTGACCGCTCCGCCAGATAACCGGCTTTCCGCAGCCAGGTCGTGACCAGGACCATGAGCGACATCGCACTGCCCGCGGCGCCGGCAAAAATGTAGACGCCCCACATGGTCGAGAACCACTTGTAGTTCAGGCTGATCAGCCAATCGAAGGCGCCGAACGTGAGCGCAAAGCGCGAAAAGCGGCAGGCAGACGAAGGCCATCTTCCGCATCCGCAAGGTGGAGGCCGGATTGCCATCGCGATCCTGGCGGACGGAGAATCTTGCGGAACAGCCAGGCCGCGATCGCAAGTAGCGCGAAAAAGAAGACCGCGCGCGACGAGGAAGAACGGCGAGATTCAGGTAGGCCCGCTTCGAGTCGAGGAGGTGATCCTGGCCCGGCCGGGATGTCAGCCATTCGTAGAGATGATGCCGCAGCAAAACAGATCGGGATGAAGAGGAGCGCCATCAACGGAAGGAGCAACGCGATGTTCTCGAGCTCCGCCGCACGACAACCGACCATTCCGCGTCGACCGCGTGATGGACGATGATCCAGAAGAAACAGCCGGCGCAGAGGGTGAAGAAATAGGCGAAGCCGAACAGCCACGAATAGGCTGAATTGCTCCGGCGGCGAGAAGCCGCCGACGACGCAGAGCCCGAGCGCCGATCACCGCCACCACGCCGAGGATCAGCGACAGCCCGGCGAAACGCGGCTGTTCTCAAAATACTCGCCTTCGGGCGTCGGGCACTGACTGGGATCGTTCGCTCATGGCTTCTTCCGAGTTGCGGGCTGCGCTGCTTCTCGGCGGCAGAGTCGGCGGCACATCGGCCGCGCTGCGTCTGGCTCCGCTGCAGCGCGCGCAGGTAAGCGATGATCGCCCAGCGATCGTTGCACCGTGACGTTCGGGCCGTAGGCCATCATCGTGTTCTTGCCGTGCGTGATGGTGTTGAAAATTTCGCCGTCCGCCATGTTGCGGATGCGCTCGTCCTGCAGGGTCACGACGGTCGCCAGGCCATACTGCTTGACGATCCCGTCGCCCGCGCGCGATCGGGCCGTGGCAGACGGCGCAGTTGATATTGAAGCGCTGCTCGCCGCGCTCGCATCAGTTGCCGGCGTCACCTCGCACCGGAATGCCGGTGCCCCAGTTCGCGCCCATTTTGCCGGTGTTCCAGTAATCCGTCCCTGCGCTGAAACCAAAAGGCGCGGTCGCATCCGGGCCGGATCGGCATGCGGAGCGGGCGCCCGGGCTGGCCTGCGGGCTCGGGCTGCGGCATCTCGTAGCCGATCGGCACCGTGCCCATCGACCGGCATGCGCGATCGCCGCGACCATCAGCAAAGAAATCCGAGCGGCGCCTGGGCCGCACTTTCGGCTGTCGCACCATGTCCGGGAAAATCTCGATCGGCGAGCCGGTCGCTCGTCTGGCCGCGGAAGCCGAGGAACGCGACCATCGCGATCGCCGACCAGCAGGAAGATGAGGAAGAAAGCCGCGCAGCATATCAGTCCTCGTGCACCACGGTGAGTGCTGGCCGCCCGTTTCTTCGAGCAGCTGGCGTGGCTTCGGTTCTCGGTAAATCGCGGATCGCGCGCTTCGATCACGAGGAAGAACCCGTCGTTCGTCGCCCGGCTGAACCGCTCCCAGTTGAACATCGGATGATACCAGCGCGGCAGTCCGTTCATGACCAGCATGGCGAAGAACGCGGTGAAGGCCGCGAAGAGAACCGTCAGCTCAAACATGATGGGGAAGAACGCCGGCACTGTCCACCAGTTGATCGGCTTTCCGTGCACAATCAAGGGATAAATGAACCACGATGGCCCGAAGGTCAGCGTCACGCGGTGAGCAAGCCCGTGATGCCGCCGATCAGGACCGGCGCGCTCAGCCACGATTTGCCGAGGCCCATCGCGTCGTCCATGCCGTGAATCGGGAACGGCGAGTGCACATCCCAGCGCTTGAAGCCCGCATCGCGCACTCGTTTCGCCGCTTCATAAAGAGCGGCGGCGCTCGGATACTCCGCCGCCGATTCCGTAGACCTTGTTGCCGGATCGGCGTTCTCATGTGCGCTCGCTTTCCGCCGGCTTGCAGCGACGTGATGCTCCGTCAGGCGAGTGCGTGATGCGGATCCGCTTCCGGCAGGACGATCTTCACTTCCGACATCGCGATCATCGGCAGGAAGCGGATGAAAAGCAGGAAGAGCGAGAGGAAGATGCCGAACGTGCCGATGAAGGTCCAGATATCGACCCAGGTCGGCGTAGAACATGCCCCACGAGCACGGCAGGAAATCGCGGTGCAAACCGCCGACGATGATGATGAAACGCTCGAACCACATGCCGGCGTTCACGCACATGCAGACGAAATAAACGACGTAGATGTTGTAGCGGAACCACTTGAACCAGAAGAGCTGCGGCGCCAGCGAAGTTGCAGAAGATCATGCCCGACCCACCAGTACCACCAGTAGGGACCGAAGATGCGGTTATAGAACGCGTATTTCTCGTATTGGTTGCCGCTGTACCAGGCGATGAAAAACTCCATCACGTAGGCGTAGGCAACGATCGAGCCGGTCAGCAGAATGATCTTCGCCATCTTGTCGACGTGCTGCGGCGTGATGATGTCCTGCAGCTTGTAAATCGCGCGCGCCGGAATCAGCAGCGTCAGCACCATGGCGAAGCCGCCGAAGATGGCGCCGGCAACGAAGTAGGGCGGGAAGATCGTGGTGTGCCAGGTCGGGATGACCGACGTGGCGAAGTCGAAGGACACGACACTGTGCACCGAGAGCACCAGCGGCGTGGAGAGACCGGCGAGGAGCAGATACGCCATCTCGTAATGGCGCCAGTTGCGGTTCGAGCCGCGCCAGCCGAGCGCGAAGATGCCGTAGAGCAACTTCTTGATCTTGGACGTCGCGCGATCGCGCAACGTCGCCAGATCAGGAATCAGGCCGGTGTACCAAAAGAGCACCGAGACCGTGAAATAGGTCGAGACCGCGAACACGTCCCAGAGCAGCGGGCTGCGGAAGTTCGGCCAGATGCCATAGCTGTTCGGCACCGGCGCGAGGAACCACGCCATCCAGACGCGGCCGACGTGGATGCCCGGGAAAATCGCGGCGCAAATCACCGCAAAGAGCGTCATCGCTTCCGCCGCGCGATTGATCGAGGTGCGCCACTTCTGCCGGAGCAGGAACAGGATCGCCGAGATCAGGGTGCCGGCGTGACCGATACCGATCCAGAAAACGAAGTTGGTGATGTCCCACGCCCAGCCGACCGGATGATTCAATCCCCAGACGCCGACGCCGGTGGAGATCTGGTAGCCGAGGCAGAAGAGCCCGATCGCCGCGACCAGCGAGGTGATCGCAAACGCGACCCACCACCAGCGCGGGGTCGGACCTTCGATCACGCCGGAGATGCGTTCCGTGATCCAGCTGAAGTTGCGCTTGTTCAGGACCAGCGGGACGCGCGCGAGCGGTCGCGCTCGCACTCGAGGACGACGCTTCAGCCTGACGATCACGTCCGGAACTGTGGTCGCTGCCGTCGCATTAGTGAGTCCCGGGAATCGGCTTGCCGGTTTTGCGGCTCGATGACATCGTGCGTCGGTGATCGCCCATGGCCTGCATGTATCGTGCCGCGTGCGGACTCGCGATGACCAATGCGCTGCGGCGTCCGGGCATCTTCGGGTTCGGATTGCGAATCCGCGCCAGATAGCTCGTGCGCGTCTTCACGTTCAAGTATTCGAGCAGTCGGTAATTGCGATCCTGCGCCTTCATCTTCGAGACGCGGCTCTCCGGATCGGCGATGTCACCAAAAACGATCGCGTCGGTCGGGCAGGCCTGCGCGCAGGCGGTCGGTGAATGAATCGCGCGGAATCGTTCACGTCGGACGATGCGCCGGCCTTCACCTTCGCCGCGATCTTCGCCTCCTGGATCCGCTGCACGCAGAAGGTGCACTTCTCCATCACGCCGCGCATGCGCACCGTGACGTTCGGGTTCTTCTGCAGCTTCACCGTGTCGGGCGGCGCCTTTCTCCGTCAGCGGTCCGAGATATTCCTGATTGACGTCGAGAACGCCGCCGATCTTCTTCTTGCCGACCGGCCGCTGGTTGTAATCGAAGAAATTGAACCGGCGCACCTTGAACGGGCAGTTGTTCGCGCAATACCGCGTGCCGATGCAGCGGTTGTAGGCCATCACGTTGAGGCCGTCCTCGCTGTGGACCGTCGCGTTGACCGGACAAACGGTTTCGCACGGCGCGTTCTCGCAGTGCTGGCACATCATCGGCTGGTGCACCATCTCCGGATCTTCCGGGAACTCGCCGCGATCCTGGTTGAACGGCTTCGCGCTCGCGAAATAACGGTCGATCCGCAGCCAGTGCATCGCGCGGCCGTGGCCCACCTGCAACTTGCCGACCATCGGGATGTTGTTTTCCGCCTGGCAGGCGACCACGCACGCGCTGCAGCCGGTGCAGGTGTTGAGGTCGATCGTCATCCCCCACTGCTGCGGCGGCGGTGAGCGGCGGATGGCTGTAGAGCGTGGGCAGCTGTCGCCGGAAGCTCGTCGTCGCCCGCCGACCTTCTTCACGAACTTCGGATCCTCCCGATAGCGATCGATCGTCGCCTCGCGCACGAGGCCGCGGCCTTCAATGCTCCAGTGCTCCTGCGTCGCTGGCAAAGCTTGTAGCTGCCGGCAATCTTCGCGACCTTGACACGACTTTACCGTCTTCTCGTCGGCGACGATGAAATGCGGGTTCGTGCTCGTGCGCAGCAGGTAGGCATTGAAGCCGGCTTCCTCGCCGACCGGCCCGGTCTTTTTGCGGCCGTAGCCGAGCGGAATCGTAACCGAGTTATCGGCGTGCCCGGGGATGACCATGGCCGCGACCTGCAACTGGCGTTCGAGCGGCTTTCTCGTCAGGAGCCGCACCGTCGTCTCGGTGACGGTGATCTGCAGCATGTCGCCGGTCGTTCGACGCCCAGATGTTGCTTGGCGTAGGCGGGGCTGATCAGCGCGGCATTGTCCCACGTCAGTTTCGTGATCGGATCGGGCATCTCCTGCAGCCAGCCGTTATTGATGTAACGGCCGTCATCGATCGCGGAGCTGCGCACGAGCACGATCTCCGGCGAATCCTGCGTCGGCGCCGGTGCGGTGCGACCAAAGGGTGTGGGCGACGCCGCCGGCCGCATTGGCGTTGAACGTCGGCGGCTTGTCGCGGTAGGGGAATGTGCGTTGCGAAGCCATCGCGCAGAAGCTGCGACCAGGCGGCCGCGAAATCCCCCGGGGGGTTCGTCGCGCGGAATGTCTCCTGCACGAGCTCCGGTCCTTCGAGTCTCGGTCCGTCGAGGAGGCCGTTCAGCAGTTCGATTTCCGAGACGCCGCCGAAGAGCGGCAGAATCATCGGCTGGATCGCGAGTACGAGCCTTCCGCGGTCAGGGCGTCGCCCCAGCTCTCGAGATAATGCGCGGCCGGGACGTGCCATTCGCCGAGCGCGGAGGTCGCATCTTCGTAGTAGCCGAGCCGCACCACGTCCGGGCACGCGCTTCTGCAGGTCCTCCCAGTTGAGCAACTGCTTCGTCTGCGGATCCATCGCGAGCCCGCGCGGGGCGTTGTAAACCGGGTCGCCGCCGAAGATGAAGAGCTGCTTAATCCGGCCGGCGGCAATCTCATTCGCGAGCTGCAGGATGCTGTTCGTGCGCGGATTGCGCGGGAACTCGCGGACGAGCAGCGTTGCGCCCGACATTTTTGAGCGCGGCATTGATGGCGTAGACCATCAATTGCACGACCACCGGCTGTTGCGGGCCGGCCACGACCAGGCTGGCGCCCGGCTTCGAGATCAGATCGTTCGCGCATTCGGTCAGCCACCGTTCGTCGAACTTCATCGCCCCGGCGGCGCCGTCAGGGTGGCGATCGTCGAACCGAGTCCGCCGTCCCCCGTCGCGACCGCGATTTTGCCGGCCAGCGCGTGGGTGAACGCCGGAATCTGGCTGGCGGGAATACGCAACCGGTGATCCGCCATCGCGCCCGTCAGCGTGTAGCGATTCTCGACCACGTAAAGCCGGTTCATCGATGTCCTTCGACGCCGACACCCGGCGCCGCGAAGTAAAGGCGCGAGATCGACGCCACATCGCCTTCGCCGCAATCGAGGAAGTCGCCGCCTAACGAGAGCACCACGTCGGCTCGATCGAATCGCGGGACGAGACGGGAGTTGTCACCGAAGCTGATCTGAGTCCCGAAATTCTGCGCCTCGCTCAGGAGCGGCTCGTACTGCGCCCAGCGCATCTTCGGGTAACATCTTCTCGAGCTTGCCCGCGCAAGCGTTCGCGCGTGGGCGAGATCGTTTCCTCGACCAGAAACGCGAGCCCGGCGCCGCCGGCCGCTCCGAGGCGTGACCGCACCTCCGCCGAGATATTTTTCAAACGCCTCCCGCTCCCGCGTTTCGGCCACGATCTTCTTGGGCCCGAAAGTGTCAGGGACCGCGCCCGCTTGATCGCGGCGCCGGCTGCGATGGTGCACCTCCTCGCGTTCCTCGACCTGCTCAACGTAGCGCTTTGAACGCGCCGGATCGTAAAGATCGAGAATGGAAGCCTGCGCGAAGGCATCGGTCGCGCCTCCGCTGGCGGGGTGCAGCGGATTGCCTTCGATCTTGATCGGGCCGGCCGTCGACCGTTGTCGACCACCAGCGGCAATGCACCGGTGCGGCGCGGCATCGCGGTCGCGTAATAAAGCGCCTTGCCCGGGATCGCCCATTCCACGCTCTTCGAGAATGGCACCAGGTGCGCTTCTGGTCGGCGGCAGCTGCTCAGACCCGAGCCCGGCCAGCGCCATCGAGGCACCCATCAACTTCAGGAAGCTGCGCCGCGAGACTTCGTCGCCTTCCATCTGCGCTGCACCGGCGGGAAATTCCTGCTCGAGCCAGCCGCGGAATTCCGGCGTGTCGCTCAGCTCGCCGAGGCTGCGCCAGTAGCGCTTTCCGGTCTGCTCTTCCGGTGGATGTTCGAAGACGTGTTTCATCGGTGGCACCCCTGGCAATTCAACGGCGGCTGGATATTCCACCGCTCCTTCAAAGTCTGGCCGATCTCCTGCTGGGTGAGATTCTCTCTTTTCGACCAGTCTTCGGTCGCATCCTTGCGGCTGGCCGATATTTCGCGACGAATTCCGCCGGGTTCACGTCCTTCGGGCTCCAATTCAGATTGTAAACCTGGTCGACCGGGCGCAGGAAATTCTCCGGGTTGCGATGGCATTCCAGGCACCACGCCATGCTGTGCGGCTTGGCATGCTAGCACCACCGCCATCTGATTGACCTGGCCATGGCAGCTCTGCGCAGCTGATCCCGCGATTCACGTGCGCGGCGTGATTGTAATAAACGTAATCGGGCGAGCGATGAATCTGCACCCACTCGACCGGCTGGCCGGTCTTCCAGCTGGCGCGCATCGGCTCGAGCTTCGGATTGTCCTTTTGCACCTGCTGATGGCAGGCCATGCAGGTTTGCGTGTTCGGGACGTTCGAGTGCGCCGCTACGTCGACAAAGCTGTGGCAATAGCGGCAATCCATCCCGAGCTGCGAGACGTGCAGATCGTGCGGGAACGGCACCGGCTGGATTGGCGCGTAGCCGACGCGCGTGTATTTCGGCGTGACGTAATACCAGGTCGCGGCCGTCAATCCGGTCACGATCGTGACCGCGATGACAAGCATCTTGAGCGGAAGCCAATTCGACCAGCGTGGAAAAAAATTCGCCATATGGGTCTAGCGAAACGCGGTCGTGCCAGACGGCAGTTGCCGTCCGAGAAAGGGAAAAGCGAAGGAGTTAGGAGGGGCGGCTCGGCGGCGTTTGATATTTGGTGAAGGATCGCGCAGAGCCACGGTGGCGCCCACTCTATAAATCGACATCACGTTGGCAAAAGAAAATTTGTCGCGCGTTCTTGCGGCACGCACTCGCATACTGCTTTCCTTTCGTTAGAGAAGAGCGCCCCGCGCGCAAGTGTGATCCCCTAAAAAGCGCGAGAATTTCCTCCCCACGATGAGATACATTCTGCTTTCGCTCGTTACCGCGGTGGTCACCGTCTCCATCGTCGCGGCGCTCATGTTCATGCTGCAGCATGCGCTCATCTATCATCCGCGGCAGTATCCCGCCGGATTCGAGCGGCTCCTGCCGCGCGGCACCATCCAGCTCGCTTCCACGACCGCCGCCGGCCAACAGGTGGCGTTTTATGTTCCGCCCCGCTCTCAGGCCACGCTCCCGGAGCGGGTCTGGGTCGCGTTCTCGGGTAATGGCTCCGTGGCGCTCGATTGGCTCTATTTCGCGGAGCAACAACCGAACGACTCCGATGCTTTCCTGCTCGTCGATTATCCGGGATACGGGCTCAGCCAGGGCCGCCCCGACATCGCCAGCACCCGCGCCTCCACCGAGGCGGCGGTCGCGGCGCTCGCCGCGCATTTGCCCCTCGCCGCCGTCGATCTCGAGCCGCGCCTGTGCGTTCTTGGCCTGTCGTTGGGCTGCGCCGCAGGGCTTGATTTCGCGGCCGGCCATCCGGTGCAGCGCATCGCCTTGCTCGCACCGTTCACGAGCATGCGGGAAGTGGCGGCCGTGCATTTCAGTCGCCCGGCCTCGTGGCTCTTGCGCGAGGATTACGACAACCGCGCCCGCCTCGCCGAGCTCCTGGCGCGCCGCCCGCCGCCCCGGATCGCGATTTTCCACGGCACCGCCGACACGCTCATCCCGATCCGGATGGGCCGCACGCTCGCCGAGTCCGCCCCCGGCATGATCGAGTTCTTTCCGATCGAGCACGCGACGCACGACACCATCTATGGCGACGCAATCGCTCCTTTGGGCGAGTGGATGAAGCGTTAGGCCGGATATTCAAGCTACGGGCAACGCCCGCTTGGGCGTTTTCGCGATCATTCGCGATGGCGAAACTCGCGTTGCGAGTGACGGGTGCGCTGACGTTTTGGCGGGAGCGGCGGAAATTCGTGATGCGCCGGGGGTTCGGGCGCCTGCCGCGTGATGCCGAGCCACGCCTTCAATGCTGCGAAGATCTGGCGAATGGATTTCATGGTATTCCGCAGCCTGGGAGGAGGGAGCGTCCGGCATCACAGCAAAACGGTGTCCCGGCTTCAAGTCTGGATCCGTTTCGCGAATTCCTTGCGCTTGGTCATGTCCCTTAATGAAACAGAACGCCGCCCACCGGTGAGTCATCATGCTTTCAATTCTCGGTGGTGGCGGCAGTCTAGGCTTGAGCACCAAACCCTTGATCCGACATGAAGAAACGCGCTTTCCTACTTGCCGCCCTCCTCTTGACGACCTCGCTTCCCGGCTGGGCGGCGGCGGATCTGCTTTTCGTGAACGGCAACGTCCACACCGTGTCCGAGAAACAGCCGCACGCTGAAGCGATCGCGGTGCAGGGCGAGCGGATCACGTTTGTCGGCTCCAATGCCGAGGCGGAGAAACTCCGCGGAGAAAAGACACGCGTGATCGACCTCGGCGGCAAAACGGTTATGCCGGGCCTGACCGATGCGCATTGCCACATTTTCGGCATCGGCGAGCGCGAGATGAACCTGAACCTCGAAGGGACAAACACGCTCGAAGACTTTCTCGCGAGAGTGAAGCAGCGGGCGGCAGAAACACCGTCCGGCAAATGGATCACCGGTCGCGGCTGGATCGAGACGTTTTGGACACCCCCTCAATTCCCCACCCGCGCCGACCTCGATAAAGTCGCGCCTCACAATCCGGTCCTGTTGGTGCGTGCCGATGGCCATGCCGCGATTGCGAATTCCGCCGCGCTCAAGATTGCCAGCATCACACGCGACACGCCGAACCCGTTCGGCGGCGAAATCTTGCAACGGGATGGCGAGCCGACGGGAATGCTGCTCGACCACGCGCAGGGGCTCGTCGCGCAACACCTGCCGAAAGCGACTGAAGCCGACCGCGAGCAGGCACTCCTCGCCGGCGCGCAGCGGGAGATCAACCTCGGTTGGACCCAAATTCAAAACGCCGGCAGCAACGTGGCCGACGTGAAGTTGCTCCGTCGCGCCTTTGATGCGGGCAAGGTTAAGCTGCGAATCTACAACGCCGTTTACGGACCGGGCGACGCCGCCCGGCAGCTACTGGACGACGGTGCGACCATGAACGCTGGCGGCGGCCGCTTCACGCAGCGGACGATCAAGGTGATGTTCGACGGCGCGCTCGGCTCCCGCGGCGCGGCCTTGCGGGAACCTTACGCCGACAAGCCGGAGACATCCGGTTATCTCACGACGAAGCCGGAGGAGGTGCGGCCGTTGCTGGAGGAGGCACTCCGCCGCGGCATTCAGGTGGAAACCCATGCGATCGGCGACCGCGCGAACCGGCTGATCCTCGATCTCTACGAGCAAGCGTTCAAAGCCGTCCCAGCGGACAAACGCAAGGTGCAGGAGCCGCGCTGGCGCGTGGAGCACGCGCAGGTCATGGGCCCAGCCGAAATTCCGCGATTCGCAAAACTCGGCGTCATCCCCTCGATGCAGCCGTCACATGCCATCAGCGACCTCTTCTTTGCCCCCGCGCGGCTGGGCATCGAGCGGCTCGCCGGCGCCTATGCCTGGCAGAGTCTGCTCAAGACTGGCGCCATCATCTGCGGGGGTTCCGACGCGCCCGTGGAGCGAGGTGAACCGATGATCGAATTCTATGCCGCGGTCGCGCGCCAGAGCCTCAAAGGCGAATCAGCCGAAGGCTGGCATCCCGAGCAAGCCGTCACGCGGGAGCAGGCGCTAAGAATGTTCACCATCTGGCCGGCCTTTGCGGCGTTCCAGGAAAACGACCGCGGCTCGATCACCGTCGGCAAACTCGCCGACCTGACCATCCTCTCCGCCGACATCATGAAAATCGACCCGGCAAAGATTCTCGAAACCAAATGCATGATGACGGTAATCGCCGGCGAGATCGCCTACGAAGCGCCGCGGGAGTAGAGATTACGAGTACAGATACTCGTCGTGATATTCGCGGGCGGGGGCGAATTGCACCTGCTGGTCGCCCGTTTCCGGATACTCGAAGATCTGGCCCTCGTAGTTGCGAATCACGATTTTCTCGTTGTCGTGGTAGAGAACGTAGCCGGGATTGATCGGCACCTTGCCGCCACCGCCGGGAGCATCGATGACGAACTGCGGCACCGCGTAGCCGGTGGTGTGGCCGCGCAGGCCTTCGATGATCTCGATCCCTTTCGCCACCGAGCTGCGCAGGTGCGACGAGCCGTTGATCAGGTCGCACTGGTAAATGTAATACGGACGAACCCGGCACATCAGGAGCTTGTGCACGAGTGTCTGCATCGTCTCGAGATTGTCGTTCACGCCGGCGAGGAGCACGCTCTGGTTCCCGAGCGGGATGCCGTGGTTCGCGAGCATCTCGAGCGCGGCTTTCACTTCGGTCGTGAGTTCGCGCGGATGGTTGACGTGCACGCTCATCCAGAGCGGATGGTATTTCTGCAGCATCTGGCAGAGCTCCGGGGTGATGCGCTGCGGGAGAAAGATCGGGACGCGGGTGCCGATGCGGAGGAACTCGATGTGCGGAATCGCGCGCAGCCGGCTGAGGATTCTCTCGAGCTTGCTGTCACTGAAGAGCAACGCGTCGCCGCCGGAAAGGAGCACGTCGCGCACTTCGGTGTGCTGCTCGAGATAACGGTAGATATCCTCGAATTCGGTGTGCAGTTCCTGTTCCCCCACTCCGCTGACGACGCGGCTGCGGGTGCAATAGCGGCAATAGCTCGCACAGCGGTCAGTGACGAGAAACAGAACGCGATCCGGGTAACGATGCACGAGACCCGGCACCGGCATGTGCGAGTCTTCGCCGCACGGGTCGGCCATGTCGTAGGGCGAGGTCCAGCTTTCCTCGATGCGCGGGATGACCTGGCGGCGGATCGGGCAATCGGGATTGTCCCGCTCGATCAGGTTGAAAAAGTGCGGCGTGACGGCGAGGGCGAGCTTCGTTCCGGAGAGGAGCACGCCGTTTCGCTCGTCGTCGCACAACTCCAAATGCTGCTCGAGCTGGGCGAGCGTGGTGACGCGATTTTTCAGCTGCCAGCGTCCAGTCATTCCACTGCTCCGCCGCCACATTCGGCCAATAGCCTGGCGCGTGTGAGACGAACTGTTTTCCATCTGAATTGCCCGGGTCGAAAGTGCGCATTTTTTTGATTCGGGAAAAAACGTTAACGTCGTTAACTATCGTGTCAATGAACGCGCCGGATGTGCCGCACACGGGTATTTTCAGGAGGCAGTCGCGGGCAACCGATTGAACAGCTACGGTAATGGCGTGTCAAAATTCGCAACCATGTGTGACGTGACGCGATTCCTTTTTATTCTGGTCGCGACCGCGGCTGTGCAAGCCGCGCCGCCCCTCGGCCAGCCGGAAACCGGCCCGACCCCGAGCGTTCCGCCGGAGGCCGCCGATGCCGGCAAGGATGTCGTCCATCGCTCAACAGCGCTTTCACCAAGGTCTTCGAGGTCGTGGCGCCAAGCGTGGTCATTATCGAGGTGACAAAGAAGAACGACGGAAGCGAGAGCCCCAGCCTCGACGACCTCTTCTTCCAAAACCCAGACGACGACAAGCCGCCGCGACGTGGACCGCGCTCGCTCCAGCCGAGCCAAAGCGAGGGATCGGGCTTCATCGTCCGTGCGGACGGCCACATCCTCACCAACCATCACGTTGTGCAAGGCGCCGACCGGATCGACGTGAAGCTGAAGGACGGCCGCGAATTCCAGGCGAAGCTTGTCGGGACGGACGAGAAGACCGACGTGGCGGTCATCAAGATCGAGGCCGGCAATCTGCCCGCGGTGCAGATGGGCGACAGCGAGGCGGTGCGCGTGGGGCAGTTCGCCTTCGCGATCGGCGCGCCGTTCAAGCTCGATTACACCTTCACTTACGGCGTGATCAGCGGGAAAGGCCGCAGCAAACTGATCTCGAATGGCGGCTATTCCATCTCGGATTACCTCCAGACCGACGCATCGATCAATCCCGGCAACAGCGGCGGCCCGCTCTGCGACATCGACGGGAGGGTGATTGGGATGAACACGCTGATTAACGGACTCAACCGCGGCCTTGGGTTCGCCATTCCAATCAATCTGGCGAACGAAATCGGACAGCAGCTCATCGCCGGGCAGAAGATCCTGCGCCCGTGGCTCGGCATCCGGATCGAGACGCTCGGCGACGACCAATCGATTCGCGAATTGTTCAAGGGCCTCGACAAGGGCGTGGTCGTGCGCGCGATCGAAGCCGACGCGCCCGCCTACAAGAGCGACCTGCGGCCCGGTCGATGTCATCACCGAGGTGGACGGCGCGGCGGTCAGCAGCGACACCCAGCTGCAGCGCGAGGTCTTGAAGAAGAAAATCGGCCAGAACGTGGAGCTGAGCGTCTGGCGGAAGGGTCAGACGTTGAAGATTCCGATCACGACCGGCGAACTCCCGGGCGAGGTCGGCCGGGCGTCGAACGTGCCCGCGCCTGCGCCCCAAAATCCGGAGGACGCGAGCAGCAAGTTCGGGCTCCAAGTGCAGGACCTGACCAAGGAAGTGGCAGAGCGCTTGCGGTTGAGCGTCTCGCAGGGCGTCATCGTCACCGACGTGGCGGAGAACAGCCTGGCCTCCGCCCAAGGGATCGAGCGCGAGGACGTCATCACTGAAGTCGACGGCAAGCCGGTCACGAACGTGCAGTCGTTCCGAAACGCGCTGACAAAAGCGGACCCGCGCAAAGGGATCCTGCTTTACCTCGACCGCAAAGGGAGCAAGACCTTCGCAGTGCTGAAAGCCGGCACCGAGCGCTAGTCGGTCGCGGCCACCCGGCGCCACTCGGAGCGCGGCTTCCCTGCCGCGCCCCGGATTCGCGTGCCCGTGCTCAGGCCTTCTTGTTGCCCGCCAGCACCAGAATGATGCCGCCAACGAGACAGATCCCGCCGAGGATCGGCGGGAACGGCACCGTCTTCTCCCTGTCGGCGCTCACTTGCAGCGGGCCGGCATCGATCACTTTCTCACGTGTGGTGTAAGTGAAACCGCCGTAGGCGAGGGCGATGATGCCGATCGCGATCAGGATGATGCCCACGATGCCTGCTGGTTTCATGAACGCGTGAGGTAAGCCGTACGCCGGTCAAAGGGTTCGGCGGCCCTGAAGCAGGTTAATGATCAGGATGACCACCGCGATGACGAGCAGGATGTGGATGAATCCGCCCATCGTATACGAACTGACGAGCCCGAGCAGCCACAGAACGAGTAGAATAACAAAGATAGTCCAGAGCATAGTTATGTTTCCTTTATGGTTGAGTTTACGACTGTGCTTCGTTCCGCGGGAGCCGTCTGCGCTTATCGATTGCGAAATTTTGATTCACTAGAGTTTCGCGAATTGCTGCGCTCTTTGCGGCGAAGGCACCCGTGCCGATAGCCTGCGGTCGCGACAAAGCCAAGGGAGGTCACGCCGGCCGAAGACGTGACGATCGCGAGAATTGCACCCGCAACCGCGGAGAGGCTGCGTCCGCCTGGCCAGGCTCAACGCGAGTTTCGGGATCCCCACAGTCACACGCTGCCGCTAAACAATCGGCCGGCTGCGTCGCCCACGCCGCCACCTCCGTTGCTCCGTGACGCCGTATCCGTATGATGCCCGCGTGCCGGACGATCCAAGCACCGCCCAGGAGCGCATCGCCAAACTCCGCATTGAGATCGCGGAGCATGATCGCCGCTACTATGAGGAAGCGGCTCCCACGATCAGTGACCGCGAGTATGACGCGCTTTATCGCGAGCTGGGCGATCTGGAACGGGAGTTCCCGCAGTTCGCCTCCCCTGATTCCCCAACGCAACGCGTAGGCGGGGTTCCGCTCAAGGCCTTCGCCCAGGTCACACACCGCGTGCCGATGCTCAGCCTCGACAACACCTATTCCGAAACGGAGGTCGTCGACTTCTACAAACGGCTGGAGCGCTTGTTGCCCGATAAGAAAATTCCGGTCGTCATCGAACCGAAGGTCGACGGGGTCGCCGTCTCGCTCCTCTACGAAAATGGCGCCCTGCGTTACGCTGCCACCCGCGGTGACGGCACGGTCGGCGACGATATCACGCAAAACGTGCGCACCATTCGTGGCGTGCCGGGGCGTTTGAAAGGGAAGGGCCCCAGGCTGCTCGAGGTGCGCGGCGAAGTCTACATGGACAAGAAGGGCTTCGCGCAGTTGAACGCCGCGCGCCAGGAAGCCGGTCTGCCGGTGTTTGCCAATCCGCGCAACTCCGCCGCGGGTTCGCTCAAGCAACTCGATCCCGCGATGGCGGCACAACGCCCGCTCGGCCTCGTCTGCTACGGCACGGGCGCGGTCGATGGGATCGAAATTGGAAAGCACTCGGAGTTGTTTCCGCTCCTGCGACAACTCGGTTTGCCCGCGACAGAGCGCTGGTGGATGGCGCACTCGGTCGAGGAAACGCTCGCCGCGATCCGGGAGCTCGACCGCGTGCGGCACGATTTTGTTTACCAAACCGACGGCGCGGTCGTGAAAGTGGACCTGCTCGCGCAACGGGAGGCGCTGGGCTTTACCGCGAAATCACCCCGCTGGGCAATCGCCTACAAGTATGAAGCCGAACGTGTCGAAACCCGGCTGCACGACATCCTGATCCAGGTCGGACGCACCGGTGTGCTCACACCGGTCGCGGCGCTCGAACCGGTCTTTGTGAGCGGCTCGACCGTGGCGCGCGCGACCTTGCACAACGAAGACGAGATCAAGCGCAAAGACATCCGCATTGGCGACGTGGTCGTGATCGAAAAAGCCGGTGAAGTGATTCCCGCCGTGGTGAGCGTGCGCACGGATCTGCGGACCGGCGCCGAGCGTGCGTTCGAGATGCCGGCGCATTGTCCGGAATGCGGGAGCACGGTGCAAAAAGATGAAGGGCAGGTGGCCATCCGTTGCGTCAACGCGCAGTGCCCCGCGCAGGTGCGGCGGCGGATCGAGCACTTTGCTTCTCGCGGCGCGATGGACATCGAAGGCTTCGGCGAAGCCCTCGTCACGCAACTGGTGACGCGCGGGCTGTTGCGAAACGTGAGCGAGATTTATCAACTCGATGAAGCGAAACTGGCAACCCTGGAACGGATGGGTGAAAAGAGCATTCGGAATTTGCTCGATGCCATCGCGGCGAGCAAAGCGCGGTCGCTGTGGCGCGTAATTCTCGCGCTGGGCATTTTACACGTCGGCGTTACCTCATCGCGGGCGCTGGGGAGCCATTACCGCACGATGGAGCGGCTGATGGCGAGCAGTGTCGAAGAGCTGCAGCAGATTCCGGACGTCGGTGAAGTCGTCGGCCATAGCATTCACCGGTTCTTTCAGGAGCCGGCCAATCGCAGTTTGATCGGCCGCCTCGCAGCGGCAGGCGTGCGGATGGAGGATGATGAACCCGTCGCGCCAGCGCGCGATGCGGCGGCGCCGTTCGCGGGAACGACCTGGGTGATTACCGGCACATTAAGTCAGCCCCGGGATGAAATCGCGGAGCTGATCATCGCGCGCGGAGGCAAGGTCAGCGGCAGCGTGAGCAAGAAAACGAATTACCTGCTCGCGGGCGACGAAGCCGGCAGCAAACTCGAGAAGGCAAAGAAGCTCGGAGTGCGAGTGCTCAGCGAAGCAGAGTTCCGCGCAATGATTTAGCTGCGTGCCAGAGCAGCTCCAGTCGCGGCCGTCGATTACGGCGTGCGATCGAGTCCAAGCGGCATCAACTGGCCGGGCGAAAGCGGAGAAGCGAGCACGGGCGGCCGTTGCGCGGCCGGATGGAAACCGGCGTCCACCTCGAACGTCAGCTTCTCCTTCCCTCGGATCACGGTGATCGGAACTTTGTCGCCCGCGGTGATGAAAAACGATGCATCGATCACGTCTTCCGGCTGGTGCACCTTGGTGCGACCGACTTCGAGCAGGATATCTCCGGGTCTGGCGCCGGAGTCGGCCGCAGGCGTACCCGGCATGATTTCGGTGAAGACGGCCGTCGATCCTTCCACTTCCTTGACGGCTTCAGCGACGTCGATCCCGATCCAGCCGTGGCGGGCTTCGCCGAAACGGACGAAGTCGCTCCGAATTTTCTCCGCCGCCTCGATCGGCAAGGCGTAGCAGGCGGAGCCGCTGTCGACGCTGCTGACCAGAATGCCGACAACTTCGCCTTTGAAATTCAAGAGCGGGGCGCCGGCCTCGCCGCGCTGCGTGGGCAAATTGACGCGCAAATGCGTGGTCGAGAAATAGCGGCCGAGGAACTTCCGATCGAAACCCGCGATCATCCCGAAGCTCGGCGTCTGTGGCAGATCGAGCGGGAACCCAACCGTCAGCACTGGCGTCGCGACTTCGAGGTCCTGCCCGTGACCGATGGGCAACGCCGGCGTTGGCACATCAACTTTGAGAAGTGCTATCCCGCTCCGGCGATCTGCCATTACCTGGCGAGCGGGGATTTGTTTGCCATCGAACTCCACCGTGAAATCGTCCGCGTCGGCCCCCACCGAAAATGCGGTGTAAAGCGTGCCGGCCGGATCAATAAAGAAGCCGGTGCCGGCGAGTTTGCCGTGCTTGTCGGTCGCACCAATTTTCACGACCGCCTTGGCGGAACGGGCGAAGACTTCCTTCACCTCGCGACTGATGCCTTCGGCCGCCGGCGCCGCCGACTGAGCGAATGCGATCGAGACGCCGCCGAGAGCGACGGCCAACGCGAGCGCGGCGACCGCGGTGCAGGTGGACGGACGCAGTCGCAAACCGCCCGCCGCTCTAGAACCTGAGCGACGCCTCATAGCTCACGGGAGTGCTGTCGAGGACGTAGCGCGGAGGCGCTCCGGGGCGACGAGACGGGGCGGCTTGAGTAGCGGTGCGGAAAACGGCGGAATCAAACTCGTGTGTCGAGACAGAAACGGGGGTCGCGAGGTTCCACGCTGAATCGCCCGTGACACGCGCCAGTGCCGGCGCCTGATTCTCCACGCTGACGGCAGCGACGTTCGCCTGTTTCGGTGATTGCGAAACGTTGAGGGTGAGAACGGCGGCACAGACCAGGACCGCGGCCGCGGCGACGGGATAGGAAGTGAGCGACCGGACGTCGAACTGAAACATGAAGTCGTGCGCCCGCTGCAGAGCGATGCGCCAGAGTGGCTGTTTCAGAAGCTCGGCGCGCTGCCGGCGATGAAATTCGTGCAGGAAATTATCGAAATATCCGGGAGGCGGCTGCTCGTGACGTTTCAAGCGGAGCAGGGTGGCGATATCGTTTTCGTCGAAATTATTCATGCAGCGGTCGATCTATGAAACTGGATTCTTACGGAATTCTTCCAGATAATTCTGCAACTGACGATTCGCGTAGAAGAGTCGGGAACGTACCGTGCCTTCAGAGACATTCAAGATTTTACTGATCTCGGCGTGGGGCATTCCTTGAATGTGAAACATGGTGACGACCGCTCTGTGTTCATCAGACAGTTTCTGCATGGCCTCGTTCAATCTTACCTGCAGCTCGGAGAGGTCCGCCTCGCGCACCGGGCTGCTCGATTGTGTCAGTTCCAGGAACTCTTTGTCGTTCTGGATGCTGGCGTCGACGTCATCCAGACTGAGATTGAAACGGCGGCCGCGCTTCTTCAGAAAGTTCAGCGTCATGTTCACCGCGATCGAGTGGATCCAGGTGTAGAACGACGATTTGCCACGGAAGCCGCGGATCGATTTGTACGCCTTCGAAAACACGTCCTGCAGCAGGTCATTCGTATCTTCGTGGTTCGAGGTCATGTTGTAGACGAGACCGTAGAGCCGCGGCGTGTATTTGACCACGAGTTGGTCGAACGCCACCACGTCCCCCTCCTGCGTGCGCGCGACCAGCTGTTGATCCTCATCGGTTCTCGACTGGTCCATCGGCTTCCGCTTAGCCTTAGCACGCGGTCGAAAGCCCGACGACAACAAATCGGAAATCCGCCGCGCCGGGCCGGGCGGCAGAGCTACTGCCGTGCTCATCTTCGTGGCGATAGCGCGCTAGTTGCGGTTCCGCACCGACAAGAGGTAGAGGAGGTTCCCGAGCGTGGCGACAAACGCGGCCACGTAGGTGAGGGCGGCGGCGTTGAGGACGCTGTTCACGCCCGCGAC
Organism: uncultured Verrucomicrobiae bacterium; assembly: GCA_963844275.1. Classification (GTDB taxonomy): domain Bacteria; phylum Verrucomicrobiota; class Verrucomicrobiia; order Chthoniobacterales; family UBA10450; genus JACCTI01. The sequence continues at coordinate 365,989 of CAWJNS010000010.1, read as the reverse complement.
TTCCTGGCCCGGCTGCACCATGCCCATCTGCTGCAGGATGACCTTGGCACGCCGCGAGGCGTCGAACTCCACCGGTAACGTGATGAGCTGGAACACGAGCAAGATCAGGTAGCACCAGATGCCAAGCGTGATCAGCCCGGTGATGTGGAAGAACAACCCGCCCAGGATCACGAACGGCAGCATCCGCGACGCGATCGAGGTGATCGGCACAATCGCCATCCGCGCTTGCAGGGGCGCGTACGCCTTGGCGTGCTGAATGGCGTGCCCGACCTCGTGCGCCGCGATGCCGAGCGCGGCCACCGAAGGCGTGTTGTAAACGTCGGACGAGAGGCAAAGCCGCTTCTTCGTTGGATCGTAGTGGTCACCGAGGTAATCGTTCACCTCCACGACCTCCACGTCGGTGATTTGGGCCGCCTGCAGAATCTCGCGGGCCGCTTCCGCGCCGGTGACGTTCGAGGTGGCGCGCACCTGGCCCCATTTCTTGAAGGCACTGCTGACACGCCACTGGGCCCAAAGCCCGATGATCAATGGCAGCCCGACCAGCAGCAGCCAGTTCGAACCAAAACCGTAGGAGTACATAGTTATCTTAAGAAATTCGTAGATTAGACGCCGCGGGGGCACCGGCGTTCATTACAATCTCGCAACAACCTGCGATCAGGCGTGTTGGCATCAGTCATACCTCCAGGCGCTTCTCAAACCGCGACAAGAGGCGAATCCCCGTGTCGGTGAGCACAGCCACGTCTTCAAGGCGCGCGCCGCCGATACCGGGATAATACAGGCCCGGCTCGACCGTGAGCACCTGCCCTTTTTTTAACGTCGTCTTTTGCAACCGCGGATACTCGTGGATCTCGAGCCCTAGACCGTGGCCGGTACCGTGGAAAAAACCGACCTGCCGCCCCTCGCGCACTTCGGTCGGAAATCCCTCGTCGGCGAAAAACTGTTTGATCCCGTTGTGCAACGCGAGGCCGTCCACGCCCGGTTTCATCTTCTTGAGCGCCATCTCCTGGCCTTTGCGCACCGTCTCCCACAGCTTGCGCTGGGCCTCCGTGGCGCGGCCGCGCACGACCGTCCGGGTCATGTCGCCGAAGTAACCGCTCCGCGCGTCGCGCGGGAAGATATCGAGGATGATCAACGAATCCGCGAAGAGCGGACCCGAACCGCGCTCGTGCGGATCACACGCCTGATCACCGCCGGCCACGATCGTGTTGGCCGGGAGCCCGCCTGCACGCAGGACCGCGGAGTCGATTTCCGCGCGCAGGATTTCGGAAGTAAGCACCTGGCCGAACCAATCTAGCCGCTTGTTGCGGCGTGCCTTGCACGCGGCGAGCACTTCAATGGCGCGGGCCAGACCTTTTTCGGTGATCGACAACGCGCGTCGCATCAAACGCAGCTCGTCGTCCGTCTTCGACTCGCGCTCCGGCCAGAAGAGGCCGTTCGTCGTCTGCAGGCGGATGTTGATGCCCGCCAGCTCCTGCGCCAGGCCGAAGCGGAAAACTAGCCGGCACGACCGCCGATCGCACACCGCGCTTCTGCAGAAAATGCGCGACAATCTTCCCGAACGGCGGCGCCTTTCTTGCGTTGCCCTGCACCTCTCGCTCGAATTGGCTGAGCGGCAGAATTTCGTCCACCTGCGCCTGCTTGCGCCCGCGATCGATCTCCAGATCGCTCAGCACGATCGTTCGCTTGCCGTTCTGCTCGAGGAAGATGAACGGGTCCGGCACGAACATGCGCGTCGCGTAAAGCATGTCCGCATCGCGTTCGCTGTCGGCCACGATGAGGCGTGTCATGGATTTAGGATTCTTCGCCATGAGGGTGACTGTGAACGCTCCCGCGCCTGCTGTCATCCCCGGCTGACGAGATCTCCGTTGAAATTGCCGGCCGGTCAGCCACGCCGCACTTCGAGCTGCCGGCGCAAGATCCAGAGCAACAATCCGAGCAGCCCGAGCGACGAGACGATGAGCACGGCGGTGTTGAATGCGAAGATGCCAACCTTCATGCCGAGATACCGTTTCTCGGCGCCGAAGAACACGTTCGGTTTGCCGCCGCGGCGGTAATCGTGCTGCTCCATCTCGGCGTTCGAGATCAGGTCGGAGACTTTCTGGTTGATGTAGAGCTGCTCCGCCGTCACGGGCCCGACCGCATTCTTGAAGTCGTCGCGATTGAACGGGCGTTTCCGGCTCACGACCTCGTCGATCCGGTATAGGTAGCGATCCACTTCCTTGGCGGATTTCGCCTCCAGGCCCGAGAGGACCGCGAGCGTTTCCTTCAGTTCATTGAGGCGCGCGGTTGCTTCCGGCGTTTTGGCCGTGGGCGCGAGGCGCTGGATTTCGGCGTTGACGCGCTCCTGCCGCTCGCGTGAGCGGATTGAGCTTGGCCTGGGCCACGACCAGCTCCTCGTAGGACCAGCGCATGGCGATGAATTGGCAGACGAACGGCACCTTTAGTTTGCTGTCCATCTTCGTCCCCTTCTCCTCGTTCGGGTGCTCGGAGAACCAGCGCAAAAACGTGTACTGCAGACCGAGGTTGCGGTTCATGTCCTCGTACTTGATGAGCGCTCCACCCATGATGATCTGCGGGATCAAAATGAGCGGCACCACGTTGGCCGCCGTCTTCGGGCTGGCGACGAGGGAGGAGACGACCAGCCCGAGCGCGACGCCCCCCATCGCGGTCATCAACATGATGCCGAGGTAAAACCAGAACATCCCGCGGATCGCGAGAATCCAGTTACCGATCAACACGAAGAGCACGCATTGAATGAGGGCGAAAATGCCCAGCGAAAGCACCTTCGCGAGCACGTAGTAGGTCAGCCGCACGTTTAGATTCCGCTCCCGCTGCAGCACGGCGCGATCGCCGATGATGTCGTCGGCGCTGTTTGTCAGCCCCAGAAACATCGCCACGATCAACCCCAGAAAGAGGAACGTCGGGATGTGATAGGCCGACGCGAAGTCATACGTCCCGCTGTCGGAATAGCGCAGGATGGTCGCGACCAGGAGTGCGAGCACCGGCGCCACCCCGATCGTGATGACGAGATTGCCCTTGTTGCGCAGCTTGCTCATGAAGGCGCGGCGCAAAAGCGTGCGCAGCTGCGTCCATTCGTCATGCCAGCGGATTTGGGTCCGTTTCTTTTTCGCGGCGGGCGCTTTCGGCAGGACTGGCACCGCCTCGCGTTTCAGCGAGACCTGCTTCACGTCCTGGATGAGGCGGAAGGCTTCGTATTTGTCGCGCCAGAATTCCGGAGAATAACGGCGCGCCGCCACCAGCTGCCCGCGATTATTCTCCTCGTAGATCACGTCGCCGCTGATGTCGCGCAGCGGAGTCTCGAGCACGTCGAAGATGAATTCCGGGCGGGTCGTGCCGCACGACGGACAGGCCCCCAGATCGGCCCCGAACTGATGCTGATGCTCCGCTTCCGCGAAGTAGCGCAGCATGTCCGAGGGCGTGCCGAAGAAGACCAGCCGGCCCCCCTTGTCGAAGAGGATCGCCTTGTGAAACATCTGGAAGAGCTTCGAGCTCGGCTGATGGATCGTGACGATGATGATCTTGTTGTGCGCCATCCCGCGGATGATCTCGATCACGTGCTCCGAGTCTTTGGAGGAGAGCCCGGAGGTCGGTTCGTCGAACAGGTAAACGTCGGACGACCCGATCATATCGAGCCCGATGTTGAGCCGTTTCCGTTCGCCGCCGCTGAGCGTTTTCTTCACCGGGCTGCCGACGATGCTGTCTTTCCGCTCGCTCAGCCCGAGCTCGACCAGTTTGCTTTCGAGCCGGCGCATCCGATCGCGCCGCGAGAGGTGCGGCGAACGAATCGCGGCCGCAAACTGCAGATTCTCGCCAATCGTCAGGTTCTCGTCGAACGCATCCTCCTGCGGGATGTAACTGACGTAGCGCTTCAGATCGTCAAGGTTGTCGTAGAGCGACTGATCGTTGAGCAGCACCTTGCCGCTGCTCGGTTGAATCTGGCCACCGAGCACCTTCAGGAGCGTGCTTTTGCCCGAGCCGCTGGCGCCCATCACGCAAACCAGCTCGCCGCGCGTGACGCTGAAGGAGATGCCGTCGAGCGCCACCTCGGAGTTCGAGAAACGGTGGTTAAGGTCCACCACCTCGAGGCTGCGGATGATGTTTCGCTCCTCTTCGATGATCCGCTCGGAAAAATTGCAGCGCAGGAACTGCCCGACGTCGATCCGGATTGTGTCGCCATCCTTGAGCGGTGCCGTGCCGCGCACGACCGTTTCGCCGACCATGATCGGGCGGTCGGCCTCGATCACCTCCAAGGTCCCGACCCGCGCATCGTAATCGCAGAAAATCTTCAGCAACACATCGCCGCTCGTTCCGGGCGAAAGCAGGATGTCGTCCGCTTCCAGGAGGCTGGGATTGTTCGCCACCAGATATTCCGACTTTGAGGCCTGCAGCTGAAAGCGACCACCCATGGCACGGGCCCGGCGGCGCAGGTCGCTCAGGTCCATTTCGCTGTTGTTGTGGAAGATGATCCGATCGTCGAGGGTCGCCTCCACATCGGTGCCGGCCTTCAGCGTCACGCCATTGATGACCGCATCCACGGGGCGGAGCGCTTTTACCCGCACCTTCAAACCGAACGTGATCTCGAGCGAGCTTTCCCGGGAACGGGAACGCTCCAGCTGCACCTGGTCGCCGTCTTTCGGCACCCGCACGTAGATTTGCGGTAACGAGACGTTTTTCTTCGCATTGAAATAGGCAGCCAGCTCCTGATACGTCAGCACCTGGTCGCCGATGAGAATGCGCTGCCCGGGGTAGATGCGGCAGAATCCGCCCCGCGAGAGAGGCCGGCCGCGCACCGAGACCTGCTGGCCGCTGTAGTTCTTCAGCAGGATGAGGTCGTGATAGCGAAAGGCGAGCAGGCGGTCGCCATCCGCCAGGCTCTTGAGCAACACATCGGAAGAGCCGTTCGGTCCGAACGAAACCGACTCCAGAGGCGACGCGCCCCGCTGGTAAATGGAAGTGTCCGAATCCTCGGCCGCATTCAGCTGATAGACGATGTCGATCGCCTGCGCCGCCATTCCGAGTTGCGACATGAAGGAATAAAACGCGACCACCTGCTCCTGCTTCAGGCCCGCCTGGGAGATCAGGTCATAAAGCTGGACGCCGAGCATGATCTTACGGTCGGCGCTGAGCTGCGCGGAGAGTTTTTGCGCCATCGCGCCGAGATCCTGTTGCTCGTAGAGCGCCTGCCGGAATAGCTGCCGGAGCTCCGAGTAGACCGCCTCCGGGTAGTCATAACGCAGGAATCCGAGGCTCGAGTCGATTTCCTCCTCGAGGAGGACGCCGTCCGCTTTCGAGAACCCCGCCAGCACCTGGATGAGCAAGGGCAGCAGATTGGGCGCTTCCGCCACGCTGCGCGGCTTGCGCAGGGCACGCCGCACCCAGCGCCGGCCTTTCCGGTGCATCCGATAGGCAAACGGCGTCACCCGCTGGACGGCGCGATCGATCTTGTCGACGAAGGTTGGAGGTTCGGGTTTGGCCATCAGTTATCCGGCGGTAAGAGTAATTCTGACGATGCCGGGGCGCAATGCCAGTCCGCCCCCGGGAGACACCCCGGCGGCGCGCGACGTGCTCTTTTGCAATGCCAACCTCTTCATGTTAGCATTTTGCCGCTCGCCGGAAGCGTGCTTTCTCTTCTATGGCCTCACCCGATCGCAACTCGAAAAAGGACAATAAATCCGGCGGAAACGAGCCGAGTTTTAACTGGCGCGGCGTCGTGCTGATCGCGGTGGCTTTCACCCTGATCGCGATGGCGGTGCTCTTCCGCGGCGGCAGCTACAATAACTTCGAGGATGTTCCTTATAACCGCTTCCTCGAGTTGCTCGAGAACAAGGAGATCGTCGCCGACAGCAAATACCCGCTCCAGATCGTGGTCGAAGATGGCCGGCCCACCCAGACCTTGCGCGGCGCTTACCTGAAGCAAGGGGCGGGCGGAACGCCGCAGCAGGTCGCATTTCGGACCACGATCTACGCCAACGTGGCCAAAAATCTGGAAGACCGCCTCAGCGCTGCCGCCGTCCCGTTCACTTTCAAGATGGACTCGAACTTCGTCGGCCAGGCGTTGCTCGGGTTCCTCCCGATCGCCGTCTTCCTGGTGATCCTCTACCTTCTCTTCCGCCAACAGATCCGGATGGCCGGCAAGGGCGCCCTTAATTTCGGCAAATCGAAGGCCCGGATGCTCGCCCGGGACAAGAACAAGATCACGTTCAAGGACGTCGCCGGCGTCGAGGAGGCCAAGGATGAGGTTACGGAGCTCGTCGAATTCCTGCGCGACCCGAAGAAATTCCAGAAACTGGGCGGCCGCATCCCGAAAGGCGTGCTGCTCGTGGGCCCTCCGGGAACGGGGAAGACGCTCCTCGCCCGCGCCATCGCCGGTGAAGCCGACGTGCCGTTCTTTTCGATCAGCGGCTCGGACTTCGTCGAGATGTTCGTCGGCGTCGGCGCCAGCCGCGTGCGCGACATGTTCGAGCAAGGGAAAAAGTCCGCGCCTTGCATCATTTTCATCGACGAAATCGACGCGGTCGGCCGCCATCGTGGCCACGGAGTGGGCGGCGGGCACGACGAACGGGAGCAGACGCTGAATGCGCTCCTCGTCGAGATGGACGGGTTCGATACGCAGGAAGGCGTGATCATCATCGCGGCCACCAACCGGCCCGATGTGCTCGATCCCGCGCTCTTGCGGCCGGGGCGTTTCGATCGCCAGATCACGGTCAATTTGCCGGACGTGAAGGGCCGTGAGGAAATCCTGCGCGTCCATTCCAAAAAAGTGAAGCTGGCCGAAGGCGTCGATCTGAATGTGGTCGCGCGCGGCACCCCGGGTTACTCCGGCGCCGAGCTGGCGAACGTGATCAACGAAGCCGCCCTGCTGGCGGCGCGCCGCGGCCTCAAGGGAATCACGTTGCGTGAGCTCGAAGAAGCGCGCGACAAAGTGCGCTGGGGCAAAGAACGCCGCAGCATGGCGCTGAGCGAAAAGGAAAAGACGAACACCGCCTACCACGAAGCCGGTCACGCTCTCCTGCTCGAGCTGATGCCGCATACCGAGCCACTGCACAAGGTCACCATCATCCCGCGCGGTCCGTCGCTCGGCAGCACCATGTGGCTGCCGGAAGAGGACAAGTACACAAACCGGAAGAACGAACTGCTCGCCAGTCTGATCGTGAAAATGGGCGGCCGCGTGGCCGAGGAAATCGTCTTCGGCGATGTGACAAACGGCGCCAGCGGCGACATCAAAATGGCGACCAACGTGGCGCGCCGGATGGTCTGCGAATGGGGCATGAGCGAAAACCTCGGGATGGTCGAGTACGGCGAGCATGAGGACTACGTTTTCCTCGGCCGTGATATCTCCCGCGCGCGGGACTACAGCGAAGCGACGGCCGAACAGATCGATCGCGAAGTGCGGAAACTCATCGATGACGCCTACGACACGGCCAAACGAACCTTGATCGAGCATCGCGACAAACTGGAGATAATCGCGAAAGCGCTGCTCGAGTACGAGACGCTCGATGGCGCGCAAATCCGCGACATCATCCAGCACGGCCGGATGTTGAACCCGCCCCCGGGTCCGCCGACATCGAGCGGCGAGCAAATGCAGCCGGAGAAACCGCCCAAGCAGGTGGTGGTCGCGCCGGAGGTCACACCGCCTCTGGGCGGCGGCCTCAGTGGCGCGCCGGCGTAATTCAGCGGCGGCGCTTCGCTTCTGAAACGGAGGCGCTTCCCCTACAGCTTCGGCCCGCCGGTGCTGATGAGGTGCACGGTGCTGGCCTGGGGACCCATGTCGCCGTGCGAGAGATCGAAACGCACTTCCGCACCGACTTTAAGGTCCGCAAAATCCGCGCCGACAACCGCGTTGCGGTGAAAGTAAATGTCGATCCCGGCGCCGTCGGTGATAAAGCCATACTCCGGGAAAAGCTTCGTCACGAGCGCGCGCGGCTCGACGTGGTTTTTTACCTCGTGTCGCTGGCGTTCGACGAGATCCTTGAGCTGGCGTTCCATCGTCTTGAACGCGTCGTTGATGATCTTCGTCAGCGGCTCGTGCATCGCGTGCTCGCTCTGCTTTTCGTCCGCTACCAGTTCGTGCCCGGGCGGGACGGTGAGATCGATGCGCACGCGGAATGGATTGCCCGAGCGCTGCTGGTGATTCGGATGTTCGACCGCGACATCACAGCGGCTGATGTGATCGCAGAAGCGATCGAGCCGCGCCGCTTTGTTGCGGATTAGATCATCAATTTCATCGGACTTCTCGACCCCACGATACGTAATTTCGACAGGCAGTTGCATATGCTCTTGGTGCGAAGAACCTCCGGGTGTTTCCGGCCCGCGACAACCCCGCAGTTCGACCGACGCGCCTCACCACGGAAAAGGGCGCGTCAGATCGGCTGGAGCGAACGGAAATGCTGCGGCAGGCTCGCGATCTCGGTCTTGACCAGGTCGGATTTGACGTTCTCCACGATTCGGCCCCGCACCGCCGCCGGGAGCAGCGCGACGATCGCAGTGTGAATCGAGGCGGGTGCCGCAAACGACCAGCCCTCCCCGCCTTGCGCTTTCACCACCTTCGCGATCGTCTCCGCCAGCTCGTGAAAAATGCGGCGATCGTTTTCGGTTTCGATACCCTGCCGCTCGGCGACCGAATTCTGGTGTCGACCGGACTGACTGGCGCCGTCGCCCGTCGGGAAGCGGCCCGCCTGGTCGGTCACCTTGTCGGCGTAACGCCCATGGGCGTCGGTGAAATCGACTGCCTGCACCAGTTGTAAACTGGGACCGCGATTTGGGGTTTCGCTGACCTTGTAGGCCTTCATGCTCCCGCGATCCGCGGTGACGATGAGGGATGTCGATGTCATGAGATTTCAGTTTCTAAAATAGGTCGCTGGGCGGCGCGCGTCGGGCGCTGACGCAAGATCGTTCGGCAGATCATCCGCACAAGAGCGAACGGCGCTGGCGTTCAACCTTCGCTCTCCTCCGCCGGCGCCCCCTCTGTAGGTTGCTCCGCGTGCGCGGGTCTCTGCGGGGCCGTCGCTTCCGGCTGGTCGCCACGCGGCACCTCCACCTGCCGTTTTTTCCACGATTCGTGCCGCGCTTTCGCCTGCGAACCCGCGGTTAATCGCAACAGTTTCGCGGCCCGGCCTTCCACGGGAAAATCGTCGCCTGAGGCGTATTTCTCTTCGGCTCCGACAAATCCTTCGTTAGCGGTCGTGTCCATCACGAGCTGCCATTCGAGATGCTCCTCACCCGGGAGCACGAACGGGATCGTCTCGTGGTGCGCGTTGAACAGGAGCAGGAAGGTCTGATCCCGGATCGGTTCGCCCTCGAAGCTGAGCACGTCGATCGTGTCCCCGCTCAGGAGCATGCCGAGGCAGCGGACGAAGGGCGAATTCCATTCCTCCTCGCTCATCTCGTTGCCACCTGGATTGAACCACATCACGTCCTTGATCTCGGACCCGCGGATCCGCCGGCCCTGGAAGAATTTCGGCCGCCGAAAGACCGGATGATCGTGGCGCAACTGGATCAGCTTCTTCGTGAATTCGAGCTGCTGCTTCTGCTCGTCGTTCCAATCCCATGTCAGCCAGCTGATCTCATTGTCCTGGCAATAGGCGTTGTTGTTGCCGCTTTGCGTCCGGGCCCATTCGTCGCCCGCGCAGATCATCGGCACGCCCTGCGAGAGCAGCAGCGTGGTTAACAGATTCCGCCGCTGCCGGGCCCGAAGCGCGTTGATCTCAGGGTCGTCCGTGGGGCCCTCCGCGCCGTGGTTCCACGAGTGGTTGTGATTGTCGCCGTCGTTGTTGCTTCTCGCCGTTCGCCTCGTTGTGTTTGTCGTTGTAGCTCACGAGATCGTGGAGCGTGAACCCGTCGTGCGCGGTCACGAAATTGATGCTCGCATACGGTCGGCGGCCGTTGTGTTGATAGAGATCGGGACTGCCCATCAGCCGATACGCGATCTCGCCCACCCGGCCTTCATCGCCTTTCCAGAAACTGCGCACCGCGTCGCGATACTTCCCGTTCCACTCCGCCCAGAGCACCGGGAAATTGCCCACCTGGTAACCGCCTTCGCCCACATCCCACGGCTCGGCGATCAGCTTCACCTGCGAGAGCACCGGGTCCTGGTGGATGATCTCGAAGAACGCGTGCAGTTTGTTCACGCCGTTGAAATCGCGCGCCAGCGTCGACGCGAGATCAAAGCGGAAGCCGTCCACGTGCATCTCCAGCACCCAGTAGCGCAGGCTGTCCATCACCAGCTGAAGCGTGCGCGGGTGGAGCAGATTGAACGTGTTGCCCGTGCCGGTGAAATCCATGTAGAACCGCGGATCGTCCGGCGTGAGCCAGTAGTAGGCCTGGTTGTCGATGCCGCGGAAACTGAGCGTGGGGCCCATCTGATTGCCTTCGCCCGTGTGGTTGTAGACCACGTCGAGCAGCACCTCGATCCCCGCCGCGTGGAGATTCCGCACCATCGACTTGAACTCCTTCACCTGCTCGCCGAGCCCGTCGCTGCTGGCGTATCGCGCTTCCGGCGCGAAGAAACCGATCGAGTTGTAGCCCCAGTAATTCGTCAGGCCCTTGTCGACCAGAATCTTGTCGTTCACGAATGAATGGACCGGCAGCAACTCGACGGCCGTCACGCCCAGCTCGGTCAGGTATTTGATCGCCGCCACGCTCCCGAGTCCCGCGTAGGTGCCGCGCAATTCCTCCGGCACCTCCGGGCAGAGGCGTGTGAATCCCTTCACGTGCACTTCGTAGATGACGCTCTCGTTGAGCGGCCGGCGCGGCGGCTTGTCATCCGCCCAGTCGAACGCCGGATCGATCACCACCGCCTTCGGCATGCCCCACGCGTCATCACGAAAATCACGCGTCAGATCACCGGCCTCCGACCCAACGACATAGCCGAACATTTCGTCCGCCCAATTGATCTGACCCGCGATCGCCTTCGCATACGGATCGAGCAGCAGCTTGGAACTGTTGAACCGCATTCCGCGCTCCGGATCGTAGGGCCCGTAAACGCGATAACCGTAAAGCTGCCCCGGCCGCACATCCGGAAGAAACAGATGCCACACCTGATCGGTGTGCTCCGTCATCGGGATGCGGATGTTCTCCTGCGCCGACTCGATGCCGTCGAACAAACAGAGATCCACCGACGTGGCCGACTCCGAGAAGATCGCGAAATTGACGCCATTCCCGAGCCAGGTGGCGCCGAGCGGGTATGGATACCCGAGCCAGATTTTTACCGGTGTCATAAATCGGAGGCGTTCCTATCCGCTACAGAAATGCGGTTGGCAACGATTCGCAGCATTGCTCGACAGCCTGGATTGCAATGTGTAAGAAGCGTCCTTCGCTCGAACCCGATGAAGAACCTGACTTTCCTCGTCCTCCTGACAATCATCGTGCTTCCAGCGCACGCACGAAGCCTCCGCACCATTCCCCAGGGGACTTCCGTCAAAAGTGCCCGCGTCGGTGCACCGGTGCCTCCAGAGTTCCAAAGTTCCCCTGAATTCCAGGACCCCGACGCCGCGCCTCCACCCAACACCCCTGTTCTGCGGAACACGTACAATCTTTGGCTGACCAGCTATTTTTCGCCCGCGGTCCTGAACGACCCTTCACAGGAAGCCACGGTGTGGGGTCGAAACGCCGACCCGGACAGAGACGGCACGCGTAATCAAGTCGAATACTTCGTCGGCACTTCGCCGACAACCGGTTCGGCACCGCCGGCGTTAGGCTTGAGCTTCACTGCTATTGCCGGCCAAACCTACGCCCTCGTCAGCTTCCCTCGACGAAAATCATCCAGTGACCCGAACATCCTCGTGGAAATCCAGACTACGGACAGTCTCGCCACCGTTTTTACCACCGCGCCCGCGGCATTTGTCTCTGCCACGACCCCGGTAGATCCCGCGAACCCTATAGAAATCGCCACTTGCCGAGTGCTCGCGCCGGTCACCGATCAGGCAAGATTTTTCGCGCGCCTCCAACTAACGCCCCTGCTTATCGATAGCGACGCTGACGGCTTGGCGGACGCGATCGAAAATGGCAGCCACGTCTTTAACGGTCCCGGTAATCCCGGCACGAATTTCAACCAGGCAGACACCGATGGCGACGGCATTAGGGATGGCGACGAGACACTGGGCACGCTGGCGGGCCTGAATTTACCGCAGATGGGCTGCAGCCCGCTCAGGCGAAATCTTCTCCTCGAATATCACTGGTTTGATGATTCCCTGGATTGCGCGCTTCATTCCCACCGCCCCACCCAGGCCGCGCTCGATCGAGTGACCGCCTCCTTTGCCGCCGCGTCGGGCGTCAACCCCGATGGCACTCTCGGTATCTTCATGATCCATGACCGCGGCGATGGCGGCATCTTTAATGCCGGCACGCGCATCTCCGATCAGAATAGCGTCGCCAATATTCCCGGAGGCGTGAACGGCGCACAATTTCAAGCGTACAAGAACGCCAGCTTCCCGGCGAATCGCAATGGCTACTTCCACTACGTGCTGATGCCTCACCGTTACAACTCTACCAGCAGTTCCTCTGGCCAGGCCGAAATCAATGGCGACGACCTCATCGTCTCCCTGTATTGCGCCGGCTCGGACAACAACGTCTCCAATACCATCATGCACGAGCTGGGCCACAACCTTAACCTCCGGCACGGAGGCAACGTGGATTGCAATTACAAGCCGAACTACAACTCGGTCATGAACTACCGCTATCAATTCCCGGGAGTGAACTCGAATTGCACTATCCCGGGCAGTGGTGTGCTCGATTACTCGCGCGGGACGCGCCTTACCTTGAACGAAACCGCGCTCAACGAGAACCTCGGGGTCTGCGGCAGCCCCGCGGTGGATTTCAATGGCAACAGCGTCATCGAGTCCAATGTCGTCTTTGATCTGAACTCAAGCGACACCACCCAAGGCTCAACCTGCGGTGGCACGTTGACCACCCTCGCAGACTACGACGACTGGGGGCACGTTTCTTTCGGCGGGTTGAGTGATGCCGACGGTTTTCAACCGGCAACCTGTCGAAATCGTGGACTGCGATAATCGGCCCCCGCGCTAAGATTTGAGAAACCAGCTGACAACCCGTAGGGCCGATTCCCTTGCGCCGCGGGTCCGACTAGCCCTTTCGCTGCAGTGACGGTGGGAGAATCGCATCATGGACTTCGGCCATGGCGCGATTCAGTCGGCCGGCCCGGCAGCTCCCGGACTGCAGCGGCGGCAAACCAGTTGTAGGGAAACGCGTCGCCCGGGCAATCGGTCGCCCAGCGCGGCGGATTCATCTCGCGGTGCGGCCGCACCGGCATCCGGCCGCAGCGCTCGCGCAGAAATTTGATCAACTCCGCCGTCGCCTCCAACTGCGCCCGCGTCGGACGGTCGCGATTAAAATCGCCCACCAGACAGACTCCGAGCGAAATGTTGTTCAGGTAATCGCTGTGCACATGGCCGCCGTTAATCTGCCGCCGCCAGCGATCCCCGATCTCGACCTGACCGTCGCCCGAGGAAGTGCCATTCCCGACCACGAAATGATACGCCATTCCGTTCTTCATCCGCTTGACCCGGCGGTGATAATAATCAAACGCGCGCGCGTTCCCCTGCCGCGTCCCGCTGTTGTGCACGATGACGAATTTCCAACGTGAACGCTGCACCGGCGCGCGCCGGATCGCCTCGATCACGCTGCGGCTCAGGTAGCGATAACTGGGCTCGCGCCCACCAAAGAGGCGCGACCAGACACTCTTGCGGGGCGGCGGCGGAGGCGGCGGCTCATAGCCTTGCTCCTCTTCCATCCCGGATTTTTGGATCACAATATCTGCGGGGACGTCGACCGGCGTCGGTGAGGGTGCGGTCACGCGGGGCATCGGCGGGGTGACGGCGCGAGCGGGCGGCTCGGCGATCACCGTCGCGGTGGGGCGTGGGGTGGGCTCGTCGTCCTCATCGGCCGCGGGTTTCCGCTTCGCCTTCGGAGTCTCGGCCGGACTCGGGGAAGCTTTCGCCTTTCGCTTCGTCGCGCCGGGGGTCTCGCTTTCCTCGTCGTCATCGACGGCGGTGGCCCGCTTCGGCGTTGGACTTTTCGCCGGCTCGGCGCGCTCCGCATCATCTGCGCTCTTCCCGCTTTTTTTCTTTTTCTTCGCCGCCGGTTTCGGCTTGGGCGATGTCCGGGGCGAGGCCGCCGGCGTGGGCGAACTGACGGTGCGCATCTCTTCGCGCGCTTTCAGAAAGGCGTCGCGCTTCTTCTTGTCCGCCTCGCTGATTTGCCCGTGCAACAGCGTGCCCAAGGCGCCACTCAGCACCAACAGCGTCCCCAACCAGATCGCAGCACGCGTGTAACCGCTCCCGCACGGCCGGACAGAAGGCGCGTTCAAGCCGGCTGTGGTTCCGCCTCCGCCGCCTCCTGCGCGACCGCCGCCCGCTCGCGTTCGCGGCGCAGGATCGCGTTCAGCTTCCCGCCCAGAAGCAGGAACAGACACGTCAGATACATCCAGGTGAGGAGCATGATGATCGACGCAAGCGCCAGGTAGGTCGGATTGTAGCGGTCGTACTTCGCCACGTAATACTGGAAGAGCTTCGTCACGATGATCCAGCCGAGCGCGAAGAAAATCGCGCCGGGGAGCGCCTGCCGCATGGTGAAATAATTTTCCGGCGTGAGCAGATAGAGCGCGAGCGCCAGAATGATGAGCGCGACCGTCGTCAGTGGCAGGCTCAGAAAACCGACCCAGAGCTGCAGCGGGATGGTGAGTTGGAAATTCACCTCCGCGACTCCGGCGAGCGTCTCGCCGAAGATCATGGCGTTAAACGCAAACAGAATCGTGATCCCGAACCAGAAGAGGAGAAAGAACGAGATGATGTATTTCGACCACCAGTTCCGATCCTCCGCCACTCCGTGGGTGCGACTGAGCGCGTGCGAAATCGTCGAGATGAAGAGCGTGCCAAGCCAGATGCCGAGAAAAATTCCGACGTTGCCGACGAGGCCGCTCGATCCGGTCGTGACCACGTTCGCGACCGCGGCATCGAGAATGTCCTGCACCTTCTGATCCGGCGGCAGGAAGCTCTTCAGGATCGAGAACATCTGGTGCAGCTTCGCCGGATCGGTGCCGAAGAGGCCGAGCAGATGCCAGAGAAAAAGCAGCCCGGGCGCGAGGGTGAAGAGGAACTGATACGCCATCTGCGCGGCCAGCCCCATGGTGTTATCCATCGCCGTCTCCCAGATCATGCGCCGGGTGACTCGGCCGACGAAGCGGAGACGTCTCATCTGCGGCGGAGACTTTACTTTGCCCCTCATAAATATCCATTAAACTCTCCGCCGTGCCGGGCCGGGCGGTCCAGCCTAACGACTTTTGAAAAAAATCCTGATCCTGACCGCCGGCTTTCGGCGAGGGCCATAACAGCGCCGCCCGCGGCATTCGCGCCGGGCTGGCGCGCGTCGTGGCGGCACGGCGCGGGTCGAGGTGCACGATCTTTTCGCCGAAACCTACGGCGCTGGCCAATGATCTGCGCCCGGGAAGCGTATCTCGGCCTCATCAACCAGTGGCCCAATGCCTGGGCGCGCCGTCTATCGCTGGCTCGATCGGCAGCAGCGATTCGCCGGCAATTTCAGGGTCTTCTTCACGCTCAAGAATCAGTTTCGCCGGCTCCTCGACGAGTTCGAGCCGGACGTGATCGTCTCCGTTTATCCTGCCTATCCGCACATGCTCGACGAGATGCTCGGCGCGACCGGGCGCGTCGCGCGGCAAACGCGTGGTCGTGATCACCGACTCGCTTTCCGTCAACGCCATCTGGTATCGCTGCAGCGCGGACTACTACCTCCTGCCCAACGAACAGAGCGCCGCCGTCCTGCATCGCGCCGGGATCGGTCCGCGAAAAAACGCGCACGTTTGGTTTTCCGTCAGTCCCGAGTTCGCCGACGAACGCCCGCCTCCGCGCCGCGCCTCGCCGACGGCAGCCGCGCACGTCCTCTACCTCGTCAACGCCCGCCAAGCGACCGCGCCCGAGCTGGTCCTCCGGCTCGCCGCCTTGCCCGGCATTCAGCTCACCGTCGCGGTCGGGCGCGATCGGCGCTTGCGCAAAGCGATCGCCGACATCCGGCGCCCTCGCGCCCCGGCCCTTTGCAACTCGTCGGCTGGAGCGAAGAACTGCCGCGCCTGCTGCGTTCCAGCCATCTCCTCATCAGCAAAGCGGGCGGCGCCACCGTGCAGGAAGCGATCGCCGCCGGTTGTCCGATGATCGTGAACCATGTCATCCCGGGACAGGAGGAAGGCAACGCGCGTTACCTCGTCGAGACGAACGCGGGCGCGATCGCCACCACCACCGATGGCGCGGTCATTCGCGCGGTCGAATCCGTTTTCGCGAATGATGCAGCGCCCGCTGGCACGAATGGTCCGCCAACATCGCGCGACTCAGCCGTCCCGCCGCTTCGCTCGATACCGCGCGCTTTCTCCTGTCGCTGTAGTCAGCGACGCGCAGCGCGCCTGCGATCCACGTCGCGACGCACTTCCAGCTGCGGCGACAAGACGACAAAATCAGCGTCGCAGCCGGCTTCGATTCGGCCTTTCAACTCCAGGCCCGCGCGCCCGCGCCGGGTTCGCACTGGCCATGCCGGATCGCTTCCCGCAAGCCGACACCGACGTCACCCGTCATCGTCCGCACGAGATCGATCATGCGGGCGGCGCTGCCCGCGAGCGCGGAGCGATCTGCCAGCCAGCAGGCGCCGTCGCTCACGACGCAATCCACGCCCGCCAGCTGAAACGCGGCGCCCGTCGGGCAATCCCGCGCCGGCCGTCGCGTCCGTCACGAGGCAAATGCCGATCCGCCCCTTTCGCGCGATACAGCATCTTCATCAGCGTGGTGGAAACGTGATGCCCGTCGGCGATCAATTCGCACATGATCTCCGGTTCGCTCAGCGCGAATTCCAGCAGGCCCGCCACGCGCTCGCCGCCGCGACGCCGCGTGGACGACATGCAGTTGAACGTGTGCGTCGCATGGCGCATCCCGCGCTCGAACGCGGCGCGCGCTTCCTCATCCCACGCATCGCTGTGGCCGCCGCTCACCGCGATGCCGCGCGCCGTTAGCCGCGCGATCGCCGCGAGCGCGCCCGGCAGTTCGGGCGCCAACGTCACCCGCTTGATCACATCGGAAAATTCCAGCAGCTCTGCGATCTATCTCGGGCATCGGGCTCACAGATGAACTCCGCCCGCTGCGCGCCGGCGCGGGCGCGCGAAATGAACGGCCCCTCCACGTGCACCCCGGCCAATCTGCGGCAGCTCGCGGCGGCAGTTGCTGCACCATCTCCAGCACCCTGCACGATCTCCGGCATCGGCGCGGTCGCCGTCGTGAGCAGGAGCGAAGTCGTTCCGCCGCTCGCGTGGTATTCGCAGATCGTCGCGAAATGCTTCCGAGCGATGCCTCCATCGTGTCACGCCCGAGCGCGCCGTGCACGTGCACATCCATGAAACCAGGCGCGAGATAATTGCCGCCCAGATCGATCGCATCCGCATCCCGCGCTGTCCGCGCGCACTTCCGGAATCTGCCGTCGCGACGACGACTTCGAGTCCGTCGCGCAATCCGATCAGGCAGAACCAACCGGGCGTTCGTGAGGATCATCGGCGTTATCAGTCCGGAGCAACTCGCCCGCGCGCGTCCGCACTTCCTCCGCGAAGCCGAGCAGCCGCTTGAATTCCCAATCGCGCTCGAGCGGATTCTCGATCCTCTGCGCTCGGCGAAACTCGCCCAGCTCGATCCCCGCGCAGCCAGAGCCGATGCCCGAGCGACCGGCACCGGGAAATCGCTGCCGTGCAGAATGCGCGGCTCGATCTCCGGTCGCAGGCAATCGCGCCAGTGCCCGCAACGGTTCAGCGAAACCATCGCGCTGATGTCGCCATAAAGCTTCGGGAACTCCGCCAGCATCCCGCCCAATCGTCGAAATAATCGGGATCGAGCGGCCCGCTCTTGGTGGCGCAATGCGCCGCGATCACGGTTACGCCGCATTCGAGGGGAAGGCGCAGCAGCTTCGGATCGGCGAGGCGCGGATTCACCACCGGCAGGGTGTGCTCGCCGCCGGTGTGCGCCAGTAACGGCAGGCTCGCGCTTCCGCCATTCGTTCCCAGAAACGGCCGATAGCGCGCATCCGAGGGATCGATGTTCTGGCAGTTCGGCAGACACTTCATCAAGACCGCGCCGCGCTCGATACAGCGGTCCAGTTCCTCGAGCGCATCGCGCCGCGCCGGATGAATCGAAACGCCGGCGAGGAATTCCGGATGCGCCGCCGCGAGATCGAGCACCACATCGTTCGGCACATACATCGCGCCGAGATCATCGCCGCGGCGTGCCGTCGGGATCGTGCACGCGCTCGTGCGCAAGAGGACGACCGCATCAAACGACGACGCGCGCACCGTCGCGAGCAGATGTTCCGCGTAAATCGACTCGAGATCCTGCTCCAGCACGGCCGGCGAGAGCCGACCTGCCGCACCATGAAATGCGCCAGCCAGCGATAGCCACCCGTGCAACCGCAGCCAGCCGCCCGAACCAGCCACGCCATTCCCAACCATGTGGACGTGCATGTCGATCCGGCGCGCCTGACTCTTGCTCATGCTCATGATCGTGCTCGTAATCGACTCGGTTCTGATCGGAAATACGAGCACGATCACGATCGCGAGCAGGCGAAAGAGCGCCAGCCTTGAACGCATTGCGTTCGCACCATCCAGAGGCCATCATTTTCGCGACCCATGGAGTGCGACTATGATGCAGTAGTGGTTGGCGGCGCGTTTTCCGGCGCCGCGACGGCGCTCATGATCAAGCGCCAGCAACCCGGCGCGCGCGTCCTCATCATCGAGAAAGCGAGCGAGTTCGATCGCAAGGTGGGCGAATCGACCACCGAGATCAGCAGCTGTTACATGACGCGGATCCTCGGCCTGACGAATTACCTCGGCCATCATCAGCTCGCCAAGCAGGGGCTGCGCATGTGGTTTTCGAATTCGCCCGCGCAGCAGTTCGACGACTGCGTGGAAATCGGCGCGCATTACCAGACGCGGTTGCCGACCTTTCAGGTCGATCGTTCGACCCTCGACCAGCACATGCTGGAAAATGCGTGCGCCGCCGGCTGCGAATTGCTTCGGCCCGCGAAGGTCAAAACATTCGAGCTGAACGGCGGCAGCGGGCAAACCGTCGTGGTGCAAAGCGACGCGGGCGAGCGAACGGTCACGGCGCGCTGGCTGATCGACGCGAGCGGCCGGGCGGCGCTGCTGGCGCGGAAGCTCGGCCATTTTCGTCCGAACACCGAGCATCCGATCAACGCGGTCTGGGCGCGGTTCACCGGCGTGAAAGACTGGGACAGCTACGAATGGCGGCAGCGTTTTCCCGCCTACGCCAATGCCTGCCGCACGAGCCGCTCGTGGGCCACGAATCACCTGATGGGCGACGGTTGGTGGTGCTGGATCATCCCGCTCCGCGGCGGGGATGTGAGTGCGGGCCTGGTTTATGACGCCCGAATTTTCACGCTGCCGGAAGGTCCTAACCTGAGCGAACGGCTGCGGTCGCATCTGCTCGGCCATGCGATCGGGCGTGAGATCTTCGCCCAGGCGCAGCATCATCGAAGGAGACGTGCACGCGTTCTCGGCCCTGCCCTACTCGTGCGAGAAGGTGGCCGACGACGGCTGGGCGCTGGTGGGCGATGCCGCGGGCTTCATCGATCCGCTCTACAGCCCCGGCCTGGATTTTTGTTCCTACACCAGCTACTACGTGGCGGATTTCGTGGCGCGCAGCATTGCTGGCCAAGAGGTGAGCGAGCGCGTCCGCTATTACCGGGAACAATATCCGGTGATGTATCGCCTCTGGTTCGAGACGCTCTACAAAGACAAATACTACTACATGGGCGATGCCGAACTCATGTCGGCGGCGCTGCTCCTGGATGTCGGGACCTACTTCATTGGCCTTGTGATCCCGGCCTACAAAGACCCGGAGCGCGCGTTCTTCAAACTCCCGTTTGAAGGCACGCCGGGCCGCGTCTTCGGCGAAATGATGAAGTTCTATAATCGCCGCCTGGTCGCGCTGGCGAAACGCCGCAAGGCCACCGGGCACTTCGGGAGTCGCAATGCCGGCTGGCGCGAACTCTACGACGGCTTCGTCCCCGACGCGCGCGTCCGGAAACTGATCCAGAAGGGCCTTTTCCGCTGGTGGCGCGCGGAGTTGACGAACCTGCGGTTGATGTTCCGCAAGTCGGTCGCGCAGCCGACCGCGTCCAGCGTCCCCACCCTCGCAGCAGAGTTGGCGGCGGCCTCCCAAGCGCGGCCATCGTAAGCGATATCCGGCAGCCCTAAGTGGCGCTCGTCGGCGGAAGGCTATTCGCCGTCGTCGTCACCGCCATCGTCATCATCCCCGCCGTCGTCGTCGTCCCCCTCGTCGTCGTCGTCCCCCTCGTCATCATCTTCGTCATCATCATCCCCGTCGTCGTCGGCATCTTCTTCTTCATCATCCGCATCCTCTTCGTCGTCCGCGTCGTCCTCGCCGTCGCCGTCAAAATCTTCTCCGTCGTCATCGGAGTCGTCTTCCATGCTGTCGTCGTCATCGCTGTCGTCGGACTCCACGGCCGGATCCGCATCTTCCTCCTCGGCGACCCGGTCCCTCTCGCCCTCTGACATGTCGATTGGCTCCGATTCCGCCGTATCCTCGAGGACTTCGATCTCCTGATCGCTGATCGGTTCGGCAACCTCGAAATCCTCGCCCGTGTCAATGTCGGCGGCCTGGTCGACCAGAACCCATTCATAAGGCTCCGTGGCAACGAAATCCGTGTAGACCGTGTCCCGGTCCCGGCTCCAGGCGGGAACGTCGATCCAGTCACCGCGCCATCCTTTGTCGACGTAATAGTCGTAGCCGTAGAGCATGCCTTCGATCTGATCGAGGAGATACAAGGCCGCGATGTAGGCGTCGAGTGAGTCGGGCGCCTGCGCAATTTTGTTCGCGCGCTTCGCGATCTTGCCCAGCCCATGCGCCAGGGCTTTGTCCTTTTTCGCCTTCGGCCCAAGGGTCTTGATCTTCCCGAGCAGGGCCGTTTGTTGCGCTTTCAGCTTCGCAAACTGCTGCTTCTCCGCCGGCGTTAAATCTCCGCCTTTTTTCTTTCGGGCCGCTTCTTTTGAGAAATCCGTCCGCAGCAGCGCGAGGGAACGGCCCAGCTTCTTCCCGTTCTCGATGACCTGCTTGTTTTTCGAGCCGGTCAGCTGCCAGTTGATCTTCATCTGCTGTTCGGTGGAACGCGCGTCGCCGATCGCCTTGAAGAAGTCGTCGTTCTTGGCCGCGAGCCCCTTCTGCGCGCGGTTGAGCTGCTGCGCCATCTTCTTGGTGGAGACCCAGAATGGCTTGTTCTTCGGCGTCTTTGGGTCGAGGCCCTTGTCGGCGCGGGCCGCCTTCGTCAGGGCCGCGAAAGCCTTGCGGCTGCCATCCAGCGCTTGCTTGGCGGTGGCCTTTTTCCCACTCGGCGTCTTCGGCGTCTTTTGCTTTTTGGTTTTCGGCGATGCTTTCGGTTTCGGTGAGGCCTTGGCCGTTGGCGAGGTAACCGACGTCGGCGACGTCATCGATGGAGAGGTTGTCGGCATGGGCGTCGGCGAAGCAGCGTGTGCGACGCGACCGATAATTCCGCGCTCGACGCCGAACCCGACGAGCAATGCACACATTCCGACGCGTATTAGTTTTTTCATCCGGCGCGGAGTCTAGATCGCACCGCCCCGTCGTCAATGTCTGTCTCTGGCGACGGGACTTACACATGCTCCCGAGGAGTCAGGAATGGTGCGGCCACCGCGTCCAATAAATGGACGCGGATCTAAAAACGAACCGCCCGCCAGGGTGAACCGGCGGGCGGTTGCCAGTGAATGAGGATCCTTCCAGATTACTACTCAGAGAAGGCCCTCGTAGCAGTGCTTGTGCCAGCTCCGCGGCCCTGCTGTCGCGATCACCCTTCCGAGCGATAGCTTTAAAAAACTGAGGGGTGATGCACAATACGCCGATGCCGCGCGGCTGTGTGATCCTGATTCTTCTGCTCGCGTGCGCTCTTGCCGCGAACGCACGCGCGCAGCGGAGCCTGAGCCTCGCGGAGGCGGTCACGCTCGCGAAGGAGCGCAACCCCGACATCATCATCGCCCGCAAGATGGTCGAGGCGGCCCGCGGCGATTACATCACGGCCCGGGCCGGCAGGCTGCCGTCTGTCCTCTCCACCGGGCTCCTCCGGCAGCGCGAGCAGCAGGAATCATCGAATTTGCGCAACACGGATTACAGCGCCTCGCTGCGGGTAGTGCAGAATGTTTATACGAGCGGCGCCGTGCCCGCGCGGATCGCGATCGCGCGGCTGAACGAAGAAAAGCGCGCGCTCGAGCTGCAGGCCGTGACCGACCGCGTGACGATGGATCTGCGCCTCGCCTACTACGAACTGCTCCTCAATCGCGCCAAGGTCGGCGTGCAAAAGGACTCACTCCGGGTGATGCAGGACGAATTGCGTTCGCAGGAGGAGCGCTTCGTGGCGGGAACCGTGGGAGAGCTCAATGTCCGGCGGGCGGAAGTGTCGCTCGCGAACGAGCAGCCGCAACTGGTGGAGGCGGAAACGCGGTTACAGAATTCCTATCTCCGGGTCAACGAGTTGTGCGGTGTCGGCTCCGGCAAGGGGCGTTCCGTTGCCACCTTTTCGCCTGTGGGCGAGTTACGTTACCGCGCCGCCCGGCCGGACCTGACGGAATCGCTCGCCTATGCGTCCGTCCATCGGCCCGAAATTCGCGCCCGGCAGATCGATGTCGAAATCGAAACGCAGCAGGAAATCATCGACCGGGCCGAATTAAAGCCCCGCGTCGAGGCGTTCACGGGCTACGAAGTCTACAGCGAACGCGATCCAGACGTCGGCCCGGAATTCAATCACGGCTACGTGGTCGGGCTGAACGCCGCGTGGTACATCTTCGACGGCCATGCGACGCGCGGCCGCATCATGGCCACGCGCGCCCGCCGCGCCGCCGCGGAGCAGGCCCTGCAGGCCGCCCAGCTCTCCGTCGCCTCGGATGTCCGGAGTGCATTTTTCGATCTGCAACAGGCGGACCGCGTTCTCGAGTCGGAAACGCAGAACGTGCAGAACGCCAGTGAATCGCTCGAAATGGCGCGCGGCAATCTCGCCGCCGGACTCGGCACCCAGCTGGATGTGCTGCAGGCGACGGCGGACGTAACCCGGGTGCGCACAACCCGGCTGAGTGCCGTCTATCTGCATAACGCGGCGCTGGCGCGACTCGCGCGGGCCACGGCGCGGGATCCGGAAGCGCTCGGGTTCACCGGCCGACGACCGACAGCCGAGGAGGCGCGGCGACAGGCGCAGATGTTTGATGTAGCGCGGCCGCCCTCGAGTTTAGGCAACCGATGAGATCCATCGCCCTCATCGCGATCCTGCTCTGCGGTGCGCAACCGTTGCACGGCATTACCCTGGAAGCTGCCCTCGCGCGGACGCTCGAAAAAAACCCTGCGATCCAGCAGGCGAAGCTCGAACTCGAAGCGGCCTCCGGGCGACGGCTCGTGCTACGCGCCACCGGTCTGCCGGATGCAATCGTGAATACGCCGGCGGGCCTGCAGGGTGGCCACCGCTCGGGGGAGAACTCCGTGCAGCCGTTTGCGTTTGCGCGCGGCGCGTTCACGCAACCGCTCTTCCATGCGGATGTGCCGGCCGCGTTTCGGCGCGGGAATCTGGAAACGTTGATCGCGCAACAGCGGCTCAACGTCACGGTCATGGAGCAGCTCCACATCGCCCGGGTGGCGTTCCTGACCGCGGTTTACCAGGATTCGCTCCGCGCTTTTGGCGAGGAACAACGCCAGCGCCTGGTCCGCAACGCGGCGGCGCAGCAGGAACGTTATGTGGAAGGGCAGGCGGAGCGCGGCCAAGTCATGATGGCGCGCGTCCTCGAGGAGGAATTGCCGCCGCGGATCGAGGATTCGCGCCGTATTTCGAACGGTGCCCTCCTCCAGCTCGCGCGCACGATGGGCGCGGAGATCGGCCCGGGCGCGCAGCTCCCGACAGCGGACGGCAAACTGCAATGGGTGAGCGCAAGGGTGGAGCCGCAAGCACAGGCGCAGGCCGCGCTCGCGCGCCGGCCCGACCTGCAGCTGGCCCGTTTGCTCGTGCGCGCGTCCGGTGAAGACCAGCGAATCATGGAGGCGGGATATTACCCCGCGCTCAATGGAGTCATCAGCGGCGACTACATCCCGGTTTCCGACATCCACCGCGGCAGTGAAGGTTCGGCGCGCCGCTCGGATGACATCATCTCCTCGGAGATCCGAGCGGGCGCCGTCTACACCTGGCGAGTTATCGATAACGGGCAGGTGCGCGGCGCGGTCATGCGGCAGCGTGCCATTCGCGAGATCAACGAAACGGTGCTCGCACGCCTCGAAACCAATGTCCCGCGAGAGCTGAAGCGAATCGCAAATACCTTGAACGCCCTCGTGGCTCAGCAGCGCGCGCAGGAGCGCGGCGCGAGCGTCGCGGAGCAAACGGTGACCAGCGTGCAGAGCAATCTCGAGCAAGGTCTCTCTTCCCAACTCGAATACCGCTCCGCTGAAACCAGTCTCCTGCAGGCGAAAGCCGGGCTCCTGAAATCCGCCTTTGACCAGCAGATCGCGCTCGCAGAACTCGACCGGGTCACTGGCCGCTACTTTCAGTTTTCCGACGAAACCGCCCGAAACGTGCCATAATTGCAGCCGTTGAAGGCTGTGCCCCTGAAGAAGTTGTTGTGGGTCGGCGGGCCGGCGCTGCTGCTGCTCGCGGTGCTTGGCTATTACGTGTTTCTGCCCGTGGCGGAAGTGGCCCCGGTGCGGCGCGGCACCGCGATTGCCGCCGTCTACGGCACCGTTCGGATCGAGCCGACGTTCATCCTCAATGTCCGGGCGCAAAACTCCGGGTTCATTCAGTCTGTCCGATGAACTCGCCGCCGGACGCGGCGCGATTGGGAAGACGGTGAAGAAGGGCGATCTCTTCGCCACCATCGCCGACGAAACAACCGCGCGGCAGCTCAAACAGGCGCAGTCCGATTTGCAGGCCGCGACGCAGCGCGCGCAACTGCCCTTGCCCTCGTCCGAACCGTTGCGCGTCGCCGAAGACACGGTCGCGCGGCTCCAGCGCCTCTCGTCGTTGAGCAACGTGCCGGCGGTCGAACAGGAAAAAGCCAAGAGCGACGTCGCCCGGCTGCAGGGACAGCTGGAAAACGAGCGAATCGAGCGCGACCGCAACCTGGAAGCGCTCGATAGCGCCACGAAGAAGCTCGAGGCGCAGATGAAAAACTCGGAAATTCGCTCGCCCATGGACGGGCTGCTCACCGGAATCAAAACGATCAACGGCGATCTGGTTTCGGAAGGCAACGAGCTCTTCACCGTCTCCTCGCGCCAAGAACTACGTGCGCGGCGAAGTAAACGAAGAAGACGTCGGCGAAGTGAAGATCGGGATGGAAGCGATGCTGCAGGTCTATGCGTTCCGCGGCCGGCAATTCCAGGCCAAGGTCACTGCGATTTTGCCCGCGGCTGATCCGGAGACGCAGCGCTATACGATCGTGCTCGATCTTGAAGATCCGCCCGAAAACCTCCTCGCGGGCATGACCGGGGAAATGAACATCATCACCGGTCGGCATGAGAACGCACTCCTCGTTCCCAGCCGCGCCCTGCTCGTGGATCAGGCCTTGATCGTCTCGAACGGCGTGGTGCACGCCCGCACCGTCAAGGTCGGCTACCGCACCCTCGATTTCGCGGAAGTGCTGGGCGGAGTGGCCGAAGGCGATCGTGTGATTCTGACGGATCAGGACCGTTTCCGGCCCGGTCAGCCGGCGCGGCAACGTCAGAGCGACACGGGCGCGAACGCCCCGAAACGGTGACTCCGCCGCTCTACATCGCGCTGCGTTTTCTTACGCATCGCAAACGCGCGTTTTTGCTCAGCCTGAGCGGAGTCGTTTTCGGCGTTGCGATTTTCATTTGCTCGCAGGCGCAGACGCAGGGCTTCGCGCAGCAATTCATCGGCTCCACTCTCGGGAGCAACGGTTCGCTCGTCCTGCGCGCGCGCTTTCAGCCGCTCGGCAGCGGGTTGCCGGTGCCACCGAAAACGTCGGCTTCGGAAAAAACGAACGCTACCCAGCGGCGCTACACGGAAGGAATCTCGAACGCGCGCGAGATCATGCGCGTAAGCCGCCAGTTTCCCGACGTGGCGGCGGCCTCGCCGGTGCTCCGCGGCACCCTGAGCGCGCGCGCCGGATTCGAGAACGCCACCGCCGATCTCTTCGGTATCGACGCCGTCCTGCACCCGCAAACCACCGATCTGCGCCGGCAGCTGATTGCCGGGCGGTTCGAAGATTTTCGCGACAACGCGCTCTCGGTCATCGTGGGCGCGAAGCTCGCGGAGACGTTGAACATCGCGCCGGGTGATTCCGTCCAACTCCTCTCGCCCGGAGGCGATTACTGGCGGTTCACCGTCGCCGCGCTCGCGCGCAGCGGGGTCGGCGCGGTTGATTCCAGTCGCATCTACTCCCACTCCAAGGTCGCGCAGACGTTGCTCCGGAAGCCGTTCCCGGCGTCGATGATCATCTACAAGCTGCGCGATCCCGACCGCGCGCCGGCCCTCGCCAAACATTTCGAAACGCTTTTCCAGCACGACACGCAAAGCTGGCAGGAGCGCGAGGTCGGCAACCTCCAGCTCTTCATGACCCTGCGCATCTCGGCGGCGATCACCGTCTCGCTCATCATTCTGCTCGCCGGGTTCGGCATCTTCAACGTCCTCACCATGTCGGTGCTTTCGAAGGTGAAGGAGATCGCGATTCTGCGCTCGATGGGTTATCGGCGCGGCGACATCAGCGCCATTTTTCTCTGGCAGGGCGCCATGATCGCGGCCGCGGGCTCGATTCTCGGCTGCACGGCGGGTGCGCTCCTCACTTGGGGCGTGTCGCATATTCCGATTCGCGTCCGCGGGTTGATCGTGGCGGACCATTTTCTCGTCGCCTGGGATTGGCGGCATTATTTCTGGGGAACAGTCCTCGCGATCATCGCGGTCTTCATCGCGAGCTACGTGCCGGCGCGCCGCGCCGCCTATCTGCCGCCGGTCACCACGCTGCGCGGGTCCAGCGCATGAAGTACGACGTCTGTCTCACATGCGACGCGGTGGAGCGCTATCTCGGCGAGGAAGAATCGCGGGTGCACGCCCTGCGCGGCGTTTCGCTCACGCTCGAGGCCGGCACGGTGCACGCGGTTGTCGGTCCCTCTGGCTGCGGCAAGAGCACACTGCTCTACATTCTCGGTTTGCTCGACACGCCGGACGCGGGCAGCATCACGATCAAATCCGAGCCGGTTTCCCATTTGCCGGATGACGAGCTGGCCCGGAAGCGGAATGAGCTGATCGGGTTTATTTTCCAGTTCCATTTCCTGCTGGAGGATTTCACCGCGCAGGAGAATGTCATGATTCCCATGCGCCGCCTCGGCCGTCTCCCTGAAAACGAAATGCGCGACCGCGCCGCAATGCTGCTCGAGGCAGTCGGGCTCGGCACGAAACGCGCGCGGCCGAGCCGGCATCTCTCGGGAGGTGAACAACAACGCGTCGCCATCGCGCGCTCGCTTGCGAACGACCCCGACGTGATCCTCGCCGATGAACCGACGGGGAATCTGGACACGAAGAACTCGCATCGCGCCTTCGACCTGCTGCAGGAAATAGTGCAAACCCGCGGCAAGGCGCTGCTGCTCGTGACCCACAACCCCGACATCGCGGAAAAGTGCGACTGGATTCATGTGATGGAGGACGGGCGGATCGTGCAGACGCATCCGCGCGCGAACGGGACTTCGGCATGAAGAAGATCTTTCTCACCGGCGCCAGCGCGGGCATTGGCCTCGCGACGGCGAAGGCGTTGCTCGCCCGCGGGCACGAAGTCTGGGGCACTTCGCGCGATCCCGTCCGCGTGCCGCAGCTCGAACGGCTGCACGCGGTCGCGCTCGATCTGTCGGAGGCGGGGTCGCTGCAACCGGCATTCGCGCGGGCGGTGGCAGAAGCAGGCGGCTTCGACGTGGTGATCAACAATGCCGGAAGCGGACATTTCGGGGCGGCTGAATTTCTGCCGGCGGAAACGTTGCGTGCCCAATTCGAGATACTCGTCTTTGCGCCGGTGCAGCTTTGTCAGCTCGCGCTTCAGCAAATGCGCCGCCAGCAGCACGGGCTGATCATCAATGTTTCTTCGCTCGCATCGCGCCTGCCGCTGCCGTTCACCGCGGCCTACAATGCCGGCAAAGCGGCCTTTGCCTCGTGGACCCTGACCACGCAGCTTGAGCTCGGTGATTCGCCCATTCGCATCGTCGATCTGCAGCCCGGCGACATCCGCACCGACTTCAATGCCGCCATCCGGAAGGACGAAACGCCTGATACGCGTTATGGGAACCGAATGCAGCGCGCGTGGGATGTTATCGACCGCAACATGAAGACGGCCCCAAAACCAGAGCTCGTGGCGGAGCGGATCGCGCGACTGGTCGAGAACTCCAATCCGCCCCCGCGCGTCACAGTCGGCGATAAGTTCCAGACCGCGATCGCACCCGCGCTCTTCAGTTTGCTCCCGCCGCGCGCGCGGGTCTGGGGTTTGCGTCAGTACTACCGGATCTAAGCGCGATGGATTTCGAACCCGACAAGGCCGTGACGGATGCGGTCATTCTGATGGCCGGCGTCGGCTCCCGTCTCGGAGAGCAGAACGGCGCCTTTGCGAAACCGCTCGTCCCGATAAACGGGCGGCCGCTGATTTGCTACACCTTCGACGCCCTCCGCCAGGCCGGCGTGCAAACCGTCCACGCCGTCATGGGGGCGACGAGCGAACGCCTGACGAGCGAACTGCAGCCGCTCGTTCCGGATGGCATGCGCTTGCACACCATCATCAACCACCAATGGCGGAAACAGAACGGCGTCTCGGTGCTGGCCGCGGCGGATCACGTCCCGGCGCCGTTTTTTCTCGCGATGGGCGACCACCTTTTCGAATCCGCCATCCTCGCCGAACTCCTCCGTCATGGCGACCGCGCCGCCGTCAATCTCGCCATCGATCGCAAGGTCGCCTCCGTCTTCGATCTGGATGATGCGACCAAGGTGCGCACGGAGGGGGAACGGATCGTCGCGATCGGAAAGGATTTGGCCGGGTTTGACGCGATCGACACCGGCGTTTTTCTCTGCGCGGCGGAGATCTTCACCTACCTGCGGCGCGCGCAACGCGACGGCGATTGCAGTTTGTCCGATGGGATCCGGCTGATGGCGGCCGATGGCAAAGTGCACGCCATCGATATCGGCGAGGCGTGGTGGCAGGACGTCGACACGCCCGAGATGCTGCAGCGCGCGGAGGAAGAGTCAGCTCGCCTCGGGCGCGAGCGCGGGCGCGGGCTGGCGCAGGAACGCGTTGCCGGCGAGCGCTGAGCTGAGCCCCGCGACCAGGAACTGCAAATGCAGGATCCCGGCCGGCCAGGCAACGATCGCGAGGATCAGGAATCCGAGCATCGCCATGTCACGCTTCGTGAGCTGAACCAGCCACCAGGCGAATTTATCGCCCAGGAAGAGAATGCCCGAACGCTCGAGGAATTCATGATGGCGCTGGTAAAGAGCGCCGTTCCAGCGACCGACTACCGTCGAGGGAACGTTCTCGCCGCGTGACCGGCGGATGAAGACGATGCCCTCGCTGGTCGCGATCAGGATCGCGGTCGCAATCCCCTCCGTGAGGTAGAACCAATCATCCACCCGCAGCGCAGCGGAGTGCCGCGCCAGGCCGAGGCCGAGACTCAGTGCCAGCAGCATGTTGCCGATGAGATCGAGAAAACTGTCGAGCCGGCGGCCGAATTCCGTCTGCATGAATTTGGCGCGCGCAATCTCGCCGTCGCAGCCATCCAGGATGCTGTAGAGCTGAAAGATCGCAGCGCCGATGACAAAGCCGGCGTAGGAACCGCGGGTGAATTCCCAGGCCGCGAGGATCGGCAGAACGAAGATCAGCAGGCTCCAGGTGCTGGGGGTCAGCGGCAGCTTGAGCAAACCGCGCGAGATAAAGCGCGAGACCCGGCGATTCAGGTGGCGGGAAACGAGGCCGTCCTGCGACTTGCCGTTCCCGCGGAGGAAGGCGCGCTCGCAAGCGGGAATTTCGTCCCGCGCCGCCAGCATCCGCCACGGCGGCGGCGCTGCTTTCCGGTTGGCGAAGGCCGCCAGATCGGTATGGAGCCGACGATCCAGGTTCTGCCAGGCATCGCCACCCATCGCACCCCCATGCGCCGGGGCGGGCACTGCCGCCAGCAATGGCCCGACGCTTTCGCGAAAAAGAAAAACGTGCGTGCTCAGGACGAGGTCGATCGGCTCGTCCTCGCGGAGGAATGCTGCCGCCTTGTCATTGAGCTCGAGATAACGCAGCCGCGGATCTCCCGGCAGCCGCCGGTCCTGCGGGGCGATGTCGCTCTTCCAGTAAACGCAAACCTCCAGCCTCCGCGGCAGCGCATCCGCCTCCGCAAACTCCTGCAGCGTCAGCGCGAGGCGGTCGAGTTGCGTGAGGCCGGCGACCTTCCAGTTCGCCGACTCGTCGGCCAGGATCAGTACCCGCCGCAGCGGGCGCGTCTTCGCAGCACCGTCGCGGCCGTTCATCCCAGGCTCCGCGAAAAGACCCGGTAGGTCTTGTAACGGTCGGCTCCGATGGCTTCGAGGAAGCGGTTGATCATGTGGTTGTTTTCGAGCGTCATGCTGCATTCGCCGAAGTAGCCCCGCTCCAGCATTCCAGTCTCGATCATGCGCAGAACCAGCATTTCCGCAATGCCGCTGCGACGATACTGCGGGATGATCCCCAGCGCCACCAGGCGCATCCGCCGCAAACGGCGCTTGTGATATAGGAGTTTTGCCAGCCCGATGGGAAGCCCGAAAGTCGTAAGCCGGCCGTTCGCATGCCGGAGGGCAGCATTGATATCGGGGACACAGAGGATGAATCCAGCCGGCTCGCCATTCACCTCGGCGAGGAGCGTGAGATCGGGAATGATGATCGGCTTGAGCTCGTGCGCCATGTATTCGAACTCCGCGGGCGTGAACGGCACAAACCCCCAGTTGTGTTGCCAGGCTTCGTTGTAAATCCGGCGAAGGCGCTCACTCTCGGCCCCGAGATGGCTGAGGTTCACCGGACGGATCGTGGCCCGCTGGCGGTCCTTGATCGAGCGCGCGAGGCGCCGAAGGCGCTGGCAGGCACGGTCCGGATTCGAAAACCACCACGCGTAGAAATCGATCGCCTTCGTCAACCCCCACGACTGCAGGAGGCGCTCGTAATAGGGCGGGTTATGCGCAGTCAGGATGGTCGGCGGATGTTCGAAGCCATCCACGAGCAGGGCGCAAACGTAGTTCGTCGAATAATCGATCGGGCCGATGATCTCGTTGCGGCCCCGCGCGCGCAGCCAACCGGCGGCGGCCTCGAAAAGCGCACGCGCGACCGCGTCGTCATCGATCGACTCGAACAGGCCGAAGCAACCGACGTTGGATTGATGGAGCGCGTTGTAGTTCGGATCGTCGCTCGCCATGATGCGACCGACGATCTCGCCCCCGCGACGAGCGAGAAACAGGGCCGCGTCGCCATGCTGGTAAAACGGGTGTTTCTTGCGATCCAGGAAACCCCGGCGCTCGATGATCAGGGGCGGCACCCAGACCGGATCGTGCGCGTAGATGCGCCACGGAAATTTGATGAAGACATCGCGCTCCGCGCGCGTCGTGACTTCGGTGACTGTGATGTCGTGCCCCATCAGGCGGCGGCGGGAACGGCCCGGCCGCTTTCCGCCAGCCGCGCCAGCAGCGAACGAAAAATCGCGTCGTGGCGTTTCAGTACGAACACGAAGAGCACGTTCAGGACGGTGAGTTCGATGACGAAATACCACGCCGGCTGACCGAGCAGCAGGAGCCCGAACAACAACAGCATGCGCGGATTGGTCATGAGAGCGTTGCACCACTTCACGAGCGGCAGACAACGGGCGCGATACTCCGCCGCGAACCACGCCGGCTTCTCCTTCGCCACCGCCAGTCGCAACTGCAGCAGGCTCGGCGCAATGGCTTCCTGCTGGCGCGTGTAGTTGAGATAATTCCGCAACCCGAGCTTCTTCCAGAAATCCCGCCAGCTCGTTGCCTCATAAATCGCGCGCACCGTGGCATACGCATTGCCATCCGCGGTTTTCCGGCCGGCCACGAACTGCAGATAGGCGCTGCGGTAGTAGTCCACCATCATGCTCTGGACCACATGGCTGGCCGCAGCCGCGATCGCCAGCAGCCAGATCAGGGCTGAGCCTCCTTCCGCCATGTAGCGGAGCGTGAGATGAAGGTAAACGCTCGCGAAGACGAGGTAGTCCGCGACGCCATCCATGATCGCGCCGTGGAGACTGCCGCGATTGGTCAGGCGGGCGAGCTGCCCGTCGGCGTTATCGAGCGCGTTGGTGAAAACGTGCAGCGCCATCCCGAGCACGTTCAGCCGCAGGTCGGTGTAGAAATACAAGTGTCCAGCGAGCATCCCGACCGTGGCGCCGAGGAGCGAGACATTGCTCGGGGTGAATCCCACCGCCGCAAAGAGACGCGCCAGCTGATAGCCAATCGGCCGGTAAAAATAAATGTCGATCACGCTTTCGACATCGCGTGCCTTGTAGCTGGCTGCGACGCCAGCCTCGATCGCGGGCTGCCCGGTTGCCGCCATCATCACGCTCCCACCGCCGTCGCCGCTCAAGCCTTCTGCAGCAGGTCGGGGACGAGCGTGTCTTCCAGAATGTTGAGCGCTTCGTCGAGATCGGCGCGGGTATGGTTCGCCGTCACGCAGGCGCGGAAGCAAATCCGATCCTCCGGCACCGCCGGGTAATCCACCGGGGCGACCCACAAGCCGCGACGGCGGAGCTCGTGGCCGAGGCGATACATCCGGCCGCGCTCGCCGACGATAAGCGGCATGATGTAGGTGTTCGAGGCGCCGGTGTCGATGCCCAGCGAGTTGGCGTGGCCGCGGAAATACTCGGCATTCTCCCAGAGCCGCTGCCGGGCACCGGGGTCGTTTTGCCCGAGCTCCAGCGCTTTCAGGATCGCCGCCACCACCAGCGGCGGGAGCGCGCACGAGTAAACATAGGAGTGCGCGTAGAACCGCAGATACTCAATCGTCTCCCGCGCCCCGGTGACAAAGCCGCCCATCGCGCCGAAGGCCTTCGAAAACGTCCCGTAAACCAGGGGCAGCCGGTGTTCCACATCGCAATGTTCGGCCGCGCCGCGCCCATTGGCGCCGCAGGCCAGCATCGAATGTGCTTCGTCGATGAAGACGCTCGCATCATGCGCCTCCACCACGTCCAACAACGAGCCGAGCGCCGCAAAGTCGCCGTCCATCGAGTAGATGCCTTCCACGATCACGAGGTTCCGCTTGCCGGCGCGCCGGGTCAGCGCCTCATCGAGAGAGGCGGGATCGTTGTGCTCAAATCGGTCGATCCGCGAACGGGAGAGGACCGCGCCATCGCGCAGGCTCAGGTGCGAGCGATCGTCCATGATCGCGACGTCGCTCTTGCGGAGCAAGCCGGCGATCGTGCCCATCGCGCCGCCGAATCCGCTGTTGAACAGCATCGCGTCTTCGCGGCCGAGGAAATCCGCCAGCGCGCGCTCGAGCTGCCGATGAAGGTCGGTCATGCCGGAAAGCATCGGCGACCCGCATGCCCCCAGGCCGTACTTGCCCAGCGCCTCCCGCGCGGCTTCCAGGACCTCGGGGTGATTGGCCAGCCCGAGGTAGTTGTACGAGCAAAGATTGATGACCGGCTGGCGCTTGCCGTTGTACTCGATCGCGGTGCGGGCATCCGCGCTCTGCAGCATCATCGGCTGGTAAAGCTGCGCCTCCCAGGCCGCGCCTTCCCGCCATTCGGCCCATCCGGACGGAGGACTCAAGACATCCGCGCGCTCGCCGACGACAAAGTCGCCCAAGCTCAGACTGGGATCGAAGCCGTTGTCGGACTCCGGACGCGGTTCGCCTCTCATGTGCATCTATGCATGATGGGAATGAAACAGCTTGGAATCAACGTCATAACGCAGTCATCTTTTGCTCCCGCGTTTCGCGGTCCTTTTCCCGTCGCGCATAAAGGGATTGGGGTGCGCCTTTCATGGTTAGCAGGGAACAGGTTTGCGCTCCCGGCGTCCCGCGGTTGGCGACCGTAACGGGGTTCGAAGCCGCCACGGAGGATTCACGCTTTGGCACGAAAGCGACGCAATCCTTCGCAAGGCTCGGCCCAAGATGCAAGTCACGGTTCCCGGCGCCGCGGCGTTTTTTTGTGCGCCTCGTTGGCGGAATCGTCGCGAATAATCCCTATCCTCCGCGCCGCGGACCTGACGAACGCACGCCAGTTTTGCCCGCCACAGACGTTGCGTGCTCAATCGCGGCTTCGAGTTTTTCCAGGTGCACCGGCTTGACCAGATGTTCATGAAAACCCGCCCTCAGGCTCTTTTCGATATCGACACTCATGCCAAAGCCACTGATCGCGATGCCCGGGATTTCGGCAGTTGCGCGCAGACGGTTCAGGAGTTCCAGGCCACTGCCATCCGGCAGGCCGACATCGCTGATGAGAAGATCGAACTCATCCCGACCCGCGACCTCAAGTGCCGACTGCATATCATGGGCGGTCGCCACGATGTGCCCGCGTCGCCGGAGCAATTTTTCCAGGGCCACAGCGGTATCCCGATGATCATCCACAAGCAGGATGCGCAGGGACCGCGGCCTGGTTTTAAACTCGGCGGCGGGTGACTCGCCGCCGCCTTCCTCCGCCGGAGCTGTCCTGACGGTGAAAAAGAAGCGCGCCCCCCGACCACGCCCTTCGCTTTCGGCCCGCAGCGTGCCGCCGTGCGCCTCCGCGAGCGATTTCGAAATGGTCAACCCGAGCCCGAGACCACCAAAGCGCCGTTCAAATGAGCGCCCCCCTTGCTCGAACCGATCGAACATGCGCCTCATCGTCTCCGGTTCGATCCCGATGCCGTTGTCGGTCATGGTCACCGTCAAGCTTTGCGGCGACGGATTTGAAGTAGCGATGGCGATTCTGCCCTCCTCCGCGGTGAACTTGATCGCATTCTTCAACAGGTTCCAAACGATCTGCTGAAACTTCGGCGGATCCGCGGCGATGTGGTGTTCGGCTGCTCGCAAGTCAAGCGAGAGGTGAAGGTTTTTGGCGGCGATTTCCGTGGCGCACATTTCCACCACGTTTGAGATCGCGGCGTGCGCATCGAGGGATTCGAGTTGTAATTGCAGTTTGCCTTTGGTGATCCGGGTCAGATCGAGCAAATCGTCAATCAGATGGGTTTCCAAATCAATATTGCGCCGGATCATCGCCAGCGCCGCCTTCGCTTCGCTCGTATCGAGGGATCCGGCCTGGAGCGTTTCCAACGCTGCGACCACGGGAGTGAGGGGGGTGCGTAACTCGTGCGAGAGCATCGCCAGAAAATTGTCCTTGGTCCGGTTGGCCGCCTCGACCGCCTCCTTTTGCTTTTCAATCATCGCTTCGGCCTGGCGGCGCTCTGCCATGGCGGCCGCCAATGCCATGGCGGTGATCGCGAGAAGGGCGGTCCGCGCTTGCAAGATAAGGAGCGACTGATGTTCCGTCTCGAGCACGAATGGCCCCAGGCCATGCAGCGTTCCCCAAATGGCGATGCTGGTGAGAATGAAAATGCCGGTGGCCGTCTCGCGGGGCGTAAAACGGAAAGTCAGCCAAACCAGGATCGGGCCGTAGAGAAATGCGATCGGATAGTTCTTGGCATTGATCGGGAACCATCCGCCGAAAGTGATTTCGGCAACGGCGAGCAAGGCGAGGAAGAGCAGGCTCACCTCGACGATCTCGCCCCGCGTCCAGCGCCGCGTCGTTCCCCGGCACCAAAGCACCACCAGCGGAGTCATGACGAGATCGCCGGTGACATCCCCCAGCCACCATGTCAGCCAGATCTGGTTGTAGTCACTCCACGACGCGAAACCGCCCAGCGCCAGACTGGTGAGGCCAAAGCACGGACTGAGGACCGTGCTGAGGGCGACCGCGAGCGCAAATTTGAACACTCTGCCCGCGCCCTCGAAAACAGAGGTGCCGCCGGCGAATCGGTTCACCAACCAGGCGCCACAAACCGCCTCGAGCGTATTCCCGACCGCAATGCCGAGGGAGGTTCCGATCGTTCCCGCGGTCGTGAAATTTACCAGAAACGCGCCGAGAAAAACAGCCGGCCAGGCGCGATATCCGAGCAGGAGCAAGGCGGCAAGGGCGATGCCAGCGGAAGGCCACACCGGCGATGCGCTGGCGTTAAGAAAGGCCAGCTTTAACGCGAGCTTCCCGGCGACAAAATAAAGAACTGTCAGCCCGCCGATTGCGGGCAAGGTCGGGATGCTTCGGAGGTTCATCGCGCGGACCTTCAAGACTCTCCTACCTCATTTCGCCCGCGCGAGGCAAGAACCATTCGGAATGGCGACCCTAACGGGATTCGAACCCGTGTTACCGCCGTGAAAGGGCGGTGTCCTAGGCCTCTGGACGATAGGGTCGAGGAAGCGGCGCCAATATCAGAAGCACACTGTCCGGTTGCAAGTTATTTGGCAGCCGTCGCCAGCGCACGCGCCGCCGGGGAATTGAGACGGAGGATCAACTCGGCGGTTCGCTGCGTCGCCCCCCGATGATGGGCCAGGACGCGCTTCGCGCTGGCCACCAGCTGCGTGCGGCGCTCCGGCGCCCGGAGAAGTTCCGCGGTCTGCGCCGCGAGCGCATCCGCATCGGCGACTTCGATCGCCCCGTCGGCGGCGAGCAACGCCGCCGCGAGGGAGGCGAAGTTTTCCATGTGCGGTCCGAACACGACCGGGCGTCCGGCCAGAATCGGCTCGACCGGATTTTGACCGCCGTGCGCGGTGAGGCTCTTGCCGACGAACACCACCGTGGCGGCGGCATACCAATGCCGCAGTTCGCCCGTCGTATCGAGGAGCAGGCAGTCAGGCGCCGCTCCGCCGGCAGTCGCGGCGGCGCTGCGCAGCTCCACAGGTAGTCCCGCACGTTCCAGCGCCGCGCGCACCTCGGCGGTCCGTTCGGCGTGGCGCGGGGCGACGACCAGAAACAGGTCGGGAAAGTCGCGCCGCAGCCGCAGAAACGTGGCGGCGAGGATTTCTTCCTCGCCCGCGTGGGTGCTGCCGCCGAGCAGAATCGGCCGCGCTTCGTCGACGCCGAACTGGCGCAGGACTTCGCGCGGTCCGGTGGCATCGCTCTCCCCTTCCGCCGGGTCGTACTTGATGCTGCCGACCTCGCGGATCACTCCGGGTCGCACCCCGAGCGCTTCCCAGCGCGCGATGTCGCGTTCCTCCTGCACACAAACGAGATCGAGACAACGAAACGTCGGCGCCACGATGGGCCGGAAGCGCCGGAACCGCCGCTCCGAACGCGGCGAAAGCCGCGCGTTGACGAGCGCGAGCGGAATGCCCCGCGCCTGCGCGGTCGCGGCGAGATTTGGCCACACTTCGGCTTCCACGAGGATGACTCGCTCCGGCCGGATGGTCGCAAACGCGCTCCGCACCATCGGCCAATGATCGAGCGGATTGTACATCACCTCCATCCACGCGCGCGCCTGCCCTGCCGCAAACGCGTACCCGGTCGTTGTCGTCGTCGTCAGCACACAGGCGAACGCCGGGTCGAGATCACGCAACTTCGCAGCCAGCTTCAGCGCGATCGCAACTTCGCCCACGCTGACGGCATGAATCCAGGTGGAACGCCGGCCCGCCAGCCGCGCGCGCACCTCCGCGCTATAGAATCCGAATCGCTGTCCGAAATTGCGCCGGTAATTCCCGCGCCGCCGCATCTTCAGGAGGTACGCCGGCAGGAACAACAGCAGCCCGACCGGAAAGAGCAGGTTGTAGAGCAGGCGGATCATTCGGCCTCCGGCGCCACCGTCGTCGCCGCCGGCGCGTCCGCGTGCTGCAGGAAGAGCACCTCGGTCGCGCCATAGCGCTTCGCCCGGATGATCTCCCACAAGCGCGGCGGCACGATTTCTTCGCCCGGTCTTTTCTCCAGGACAAAGACGCCGTCCGGCGCCAGCATCTCCGCGATCCGCCCGTTCTCCAGCAGCAGCCGCGTGAATTCCCCGCCCTGCTTCGTCTTCTCATACGGCGGGTCGGCGAAGATGATGTCGAACGGCCCGCGCGTTCCCGCCGACTCGAGGAACGCAAAGACTTCCTGCTTCCGCACCGGCCCGCGCAGTTTCGTGCGGATGAAGTTCGCCTCGATCATCAGGACGGCGGCGCGGTTTTCTTCCACGAACAAGGCCGAGGCCGCGCCGCGACTGAGCGCTTCGATCCCGAGCGCGCCGGTCCCCGCGAAGAGATCGAGCACGCGCGCCCCCGCGATCCGGTCCTGCAGGCTCGAAAAGATGGCGGCTTTCACCCGGTCCATCGTCGGCCGCACGCCCGCCTCGGGCACGGCGAGCCGGATGCCGCCGGCCATCCCGGCGATGACCCTCATGGTGAGTCCGCCGGCGGCGGACTTTCCACCGGCTGGACTGGCTCGGCCGGCGCTCCGGTGCACCTGGCTCCGCCGCGGCCGCGGGCGCAAGCGGCGCGGCTGCGGGCTGGTCGGGTTCTGGCTTCCGCTTGGTGCGATCCGATTTCCCGCCGCAGGAATCCGCTGATCACATTGCCAAGCCCTTTGAGTTCCCGCCCCACCAGTTTCTCCATCAAGTCGGTGCGCGGCCGTGCCACCGTCCCGCTGACGCGGAAGTCCACCGTCGCCCATCCCGCCTCCTCCGCGCTCCTCCGAAAGTTATCGCGGATCGCTCGGAACAGCCGGCCGCGAATGGTATCGTTGATCGCCAGCCGCGACGCCAGCTCGAGTCGTCCGTCGAAGCCGATCGTGCCGGTCGCCGAGACCCGGATCGTCGAAGAACTCAGCATCAGTTCATCCACCGTCACGACGCCCGGATCGATATGATACCGGACATGCGCCTGGTCGAACCGCAGTTGGCGCAGATCATCCATCTGCAACACCTGCGCCAACGCCACGAGCAAACTGTATTGCCGCACCTCGCCGTCGCGCAGATAGATCTCGCCGATCCCGCTGAGCACATTCGGGTCGGCCGTTTGCCCCTTGGCCTCCAGCTGTCCCTCGATCCGTCCGCGCAACATGCCGGCGGGCCCGTGCGCGTCGGCGATCAGGCGGTCCGCGTCCAGGCCCTTGAATCGCACCAGCACGTCAAAGGGCGACCCCGGCGCGGTCGGCGACATGCGAAAGCTCCCGGTAATTTCCCCGCCGGCCGCCTCCGCCCGGATGTCGGCAAACTCCAGATCGTCGGGATCGTATTTCACCGGCGATTGCAGCTCCTGGAGGAAAAAACGGTCGCGCAGCGAGGTCTTCGCGATGCTCGCCCGGCCGCGGAGCGCGGTTGCACTCCGGAACTCCGAGCGAAAACGCACCCCCTCGAAGGTCGCGACCGGCTTCTTCTTCACGTCGAGAAAACGGAAGTTGCCGTCGAGCAAACGCACCCGCCGCACTTCCGGGGTGAAACGCCCCGTGGTCGGTTCGCTCTCGCTCGCTGGCGGGACCGGCGCCGCGCTGGCCGCTGCCACCGCCGTTGGAGCGGGTATGCCGGGCCCTGGCGTTGTTTCACTCGCCGTCGGGAGTGGCGCTCCAGCCGCTGGCGCCAGCGGCGGTTCCGGTTCTTCCACCTCTGGCCGGTTTGATGGCAGCCGCCATTTCCCTGCGGCGTTCTGTGCCCAGACGACCGTTGGTTTGATCAACGACACTTCCTTGATCACCAGCCGGCGCGAAAAGAGCGACCCGATTCGCACCCGCAGCCGAAAGGTCTCTGCGCGCAGGAAATCGCCGTTCCCATCCTCCTGCGGCATCGTGATGCCGGTCAGCTTCAATCCCCACCACGGCGTCACGCTGATCCGCTGGATCCGGATCGTCGTCCCCAGCCGGTCGCTCAATTCCGCCTGAATCCGCGCTTGTGTGCCTTGCGACTGCACATACAAATTCACTGCCAGCAGCGCCGCCGCGGCCAGCGCGCAGATGACGCCCGCCACAATCAGCGCGATACGGCCGGCTTTTTGCACGCGGGGAACTTACCAAGCGGCGCCTCGAAGCAAAGATCAAAGCCCCGCCCCCGCCCATTATGAAACGCATTGCCGTGATTCTGAATCCCGCCGCCCGGGGCCAGCGGGCACGGCGTCTCCGCGCTCGCCTTGAGTCGCTCGCCGGCGAAGCGGTCCTGCTTTCCACCACGCGCGGCGGCGACGCGGAAACGCTCGCGCGCACCGCGGCGCATGAAGGCTTCGACATCGTGGTCGCGGCCGGGGGCGACGGGACCGTGAACGAAGTCGTCAACGGCATTGCCGGCAGCCAGGCGGCGCTCGGGCTTCTCCCGCTCGGCACCATGAACGTCTTCGCGCTCGAACTGGGCCTGCCCACCGGCGACCTCGATCGCTGCTGGCAGATCATCGCCGACGGCCACACCCGCGCCATCGATCTGCCGAGCGCGAACGGTAAACGCTTCGTCCAGCTCGCCGGCGTCGGCTTCGACGCGCAGGTCGTAAAAGAAACCAGCCAGGCCTTCAAGCACAGCTTCGGGCCGCTCAGTTATCTCGTAAATGCGGCCCAGATCGCCGCCCGCACCCCGCCCCTCCTCCACATCGAATCCGAACATGCTGTCGCGGAGGAAGGCTCGTTTGTCCTCGTCGGCAACGGCCGGCTTTACGGCGGCCCGTTCCCCTTTTTCAAACAAGCCGTCCTGGACGACGGCCTTTTCGACGTCCTCGTCTTCAAGCGCCTCAACTACCTCGAGATGATCCGCTACATGCAGGACGTCATCTTCAGCTCCGCCATCACCGCCCCGGAAGTCGAGTATTTCCAAACAACCTGGCTTCGCGTGACCAGCGACACGCCCGTCCCAGCGGAGATCGACGGCGAACTGATCGGCAATTGCCCGGTTGAGTTCCACATCCTGCGTCACGGCCTCCGCGTCTGCGTCCCGCTCTAATCCTCCCAGCCACTTGCCACGCACTCCCTCGACGAATCATGAGGCCCGCCGGACGTGATAGACGCAAAAATGTTCGTCTCTAAATACGCACTTTCGTATCCATTTCGTTAGGCCGACGAGCCTCCCCGCCAGACATCGCGAGATGAGCAAAAGCATACTCGATCAAATTGCAGACGGGTGCACAGACTTGGTGTTTGATTACGTCGCTGCGGGCCACACGGCGTCTTCAGCAGACAATGGCGAAGTTGTCTCTGATTAAATGGTGCGCCTACCACGGCGATGTCAGCGCCATCAAGTTTCTGCTCTCCCATGGAGAGTCGCTCCAGTCACTGGGAGACAACTACGACCTCAACGGGGCTGTTTTTCACGGGCATCCGCGTCTGTGCCAGTATCTGATCGAGCAAGGTGCAGACGTAAACAAGCCGCAGCCGGACACGGGAGAGTCACCGCTGCATTCGGCCCTGTGCACAGCCGATCGAAAGGTCCATGATCTTGTGCTGAAAGTGCTCCTCGCCAATGGCGCGAATCCCAATTGCGTGACTAAGCCAGCGGTGGAAACGCAAGCCTTCATGCGTGATGTCAGAACCAGAGCGGAAACGCCCCTGCACCGCGCGGCGGCCTTTGGCACGGAAGAAACCATTCAGATGCTTCTGGATGCCGGTGCGCGGATTGATGCCAAAGACATGAACGGAGATTCCGCGCTTAACTGGGCCAGTTGGCATCTGCGTCCCAGGTCCATTCTCAGAAAGCTCTGTTATGGGAATTTTCGTGCTTGATCGTATCTGTCGACCTAACCATGCGCGGCAGCGAACCCGCCATCGCGCTTCGGTTGCATCAATGCGTCTCGCGGGCCGGGGTCGCTGAGCTGGGGTCAGTCCGTGCCTGTGTGCCTTCTGGTGGCCTTGCGATGCCTACGCAACCGATCCGACTCATTGAGATTGGACGCGACGGCACGCCGGCCGAAGCGTTGAGCAGCCTTCCGAAAGTCGCATCCGAAGTCTGTGCCTCGACGGCCGCGCTTTATAAAAAGGCGGGCTTCTCACCGCCTTGGATCGGCTATCTCGCGCTCTCGGGCCCTGACACTGTTGGCACGTGCGCATTCACAAGTGCCCCTTCTGCAGGTCGAGTCGAGATCGCGTATTTCACTTTCCCGCTTTTCGAACGCCGCGGCGTCGCCTCCGCCATGGCCGCTCAGTTGATTGCCATGGCTCGCGCCGCTCAGCCGGACATTGAGGTCTTCGCGCACACGCTCCCTGAGCCCAACGTTTCCAACAGACTCCTCAGCAGGCTTGGCTTCGAATTCGCCGGTCAGGTGATCGACGCAGAAGACGGCCCCGTTTGGGAATGGCGTCTCGCTCCCGCAGCGAATCCGGCGATTCAGCCGTCGGCTCCCCGTTAGGCTATCGCGGTTTCGCAGCCTCCAACACGAGCTCTTCCCCTTCCCGCGCGGCGCTGACCTCCAGTTTGGCGCCGTTCCCGGCGAGGCCGGCGCGCTCGCGCTCAACCAGCGCCTTGAGCTTTTCGTCCGTTCGGTCGGGATCGTGATGGAAGAGATAGAGGCGCCGGGCGCCGGCGCGAGCGGCGAGCTGCACAGTATCGTCCGCACAGGTGTGGCCCCAGCCGCGGCGGGAGGGATACTCGACCGCGTCATATTGGGAATCCGCGATCACGACGTCGGCACCGCGGAGGAATTCAACCACTTTCTGATCCTGGGCCCGCGCATACTCGAGGCCGTGGCCGGACTCATCGTGCTCCGCTTTTTGCCGCTCGATCTCGCAACGCTCGTAAGCCTCGTGGTCCGGCATGAAAACAATGTCACCGGCGGGGGTGCAAAGGCGGTAGGCGAGACAAATCCCCGGATGATTTGTGAACATCGTGCGCACCTTGACCGCGCCCAGGTCGAACTGCATCTCGTCCAGCTCCTCGAAGGCCAGATGGGTCGCCATCTGGTTCAGTCCGACGGGGAAGAAGGCGCTCGTCATTTGCTCGAAAAGCGCGCCGCGCAGCCCGTGGACGGCGCCTTCGTAGCCAAGAATCCG
This sequence comes from uncultured Verrucomicrobiae bacterium, assembly GCA_963844275.1. GTDB lineage: Bacteria > Verrucomicrobiota > Verrucomicrobiia > Chthoniobacterales > UBA10450 > JACCTI01. The sequence goes on along the minus strand of CAWJNS010000010.1, from coordinate 322,991 downwards.
CATGTTGACCTTGGGATGATAGGCCGGGATGAAAAACGGGAAGCCCTGGATGTGATCCCAATGCGTGTGGGTGATCAGCATCGTGAGGTTGAGCCCATTCTCGCCGATCTCTTTCATCAAGGCCTGGCCGAGCCGGCGAATGCCCGAACCGGCGTCGAGGATGATGATTTGATCGCCCACCCGCACCTCCACGCACGAGGTGTTGCCGCCGAAGAGGGCTGTGTCCGGCCCCGGGGTGGGAATCGAGCCCCGCACCCCCCAGAAGCGAATCAGGGTCGGACCGGGCGGAGCTTCGGGAACCGAGGGCGCGGCCGCCACCGCGCCATTCCGGCCGCATTCCTCGAGCGCGCGCTGCAGCTCGGAGGGGATGATGGGCTTCATCAGGTAATCATCAGCGCCGGCCGCAAAGGCTGTCTCGCGGTCGTTCGCGAAACGGCTGACCGTGGTGAGAATCACGCGCGTGTCCTTGAGCGAGGCTTGCTCGCGAATCAGGCGGCAGACTTGAAAGCCGTTGCGCTTCGGGGTGCGCAGATCGCAGAGCACGGCGGTCGGCCGGTGCTTCACCACCAGATCCACTCCCGCCTGCCCGTTCTCGGCCTCGAGCACCACCCAATCCTGGCCGGTGAGACACTGCGCGATCAGCAGGCGCGTGAGCGCATCGTTATCGATCAGGACAAGCGTGTTCATGACTCCGCCGCCGCCTTCGGCAAACACATCCAGAAGCAGTTCCCCTCATCGCCCCGCGGGTCATAGCCGATCTCGCCGCCGCAGTTCTCGACTGCCACGCGGCAGAACTGGAGCCGGAGAAGGAGCGTTTCCGTCGCGGGCGTGGCGACGGCCGTTTTTGAAAACATGCCTTCCGCCAGATCGGGCGGCAGGAGCGGACCTTCGTCACAGACCTGAATGCGAACCGCCTCCGCTTCATCGGCAACGTCGACCTGCACGGTGCTCCCGGCGGGCGAATTTTGGAGCGCGTTTTCGAGGAGGGCCGCGAGCAGGCGCTGGAGGTGGTCCGCGTCCATCGCGACCGGCGACACCGGCTCGGCGGACGCGGGGCCGACGAAGCGGACGCGCTTTTCCTCAAACTGCGGGGCGAGCTCCTCGCTGGCAGCATGCAGGGCGGCGGCGAGATCCGACGCCGACGAGCCGCTCGCATGCAGTCCCTCCAGTTCCGCCGCGAAAACGCTGAGGATCTTGTTGATGAGCAGTTGCTGTTGATCCGCGGCGCGCGAGGCGAGTCCGACGAGCTGCTGGGTACGCGGCGGACTGAGCTCCAATTCGAGCAGCCGCAACGAAGTGATCACGTTCGCGAGCGCCGAGTTCATTTCCTCCGCGATGCAGTTGAGGAGGATCTCCTTCTTCTGCGTCTCGGAGTTCAACCGTTGATACGCGATCACGGTCTCGCGCGCCTTTTGCAGGATCGATTTCTTCGCCTCGAAGGTTTCGCCCAGCCGCTCGAGCAGAAGAATCGGCTGGTCGCCCGCCGTCAGCGCGGTCGCTTCGAGCGTGAGTTCGGTCCCGTCGGCGGCGGTTTCAATCCAGGGTCCGGATTGGGTCCGCGTTCCGGCTCCCGCGTTCCACGCCTCGGCCGCGTCGATCAAAAAATTCTCGAAAAACGGCGACGCCTCCGCGACCGGCAATTCCGCATTGGCCGTGGCCGTGGAAGGCCAGAGAGAGCGGAGCCAATCCGGCGTCGCGCCCGCGAGTCGCAAGGCACCGGACTCCGCGCGCACGAAAACCGCAAAGCCAAGCGCGGCGAGGGCGGCGCTGGCCGGAGAGTTACCGTTCGCGTCCGCCATGCGCCCTACTTCGCCATCAACCGCGCGAGCTCGGCGAACGCTTCCTCGACCGCCGCGCCTTCTTTCGCGCTCGTTTTCAAGACCTTCCAGCCGCGGGCGGCGAGCTCCGCCATGCGCGCGTCATCGATCTCCCATTGGGCCACCAGATCGGCCTTGTTGAGCGCGAGCAAAAACGGCGCGCCGTTGGTCGCCTCCGCGATCCGCGGTTGCAACTCGATTGCGTGGTCGAGCGTGACCTGCCGGGTGCCATCCGCGACCAGCAGGTAACCGCTGGTGCCGCGCAGGTAGGACATTTGCAACCGCTGATAATCGTCGTCGCCCGCCAGATCCCAGATCATCAGCATCACCTCGTTGCCGTCGATGTTGACCATCTTCTTGTCGATCTTCACGCCGACGGTGGTGAGGTATTTGTCGGAAAAAATGCTGTGCACGTACTTCGCCACCAGGCTGGTTTTGCCCACGCTCGAAGTGCCAATCATGCAGACCTTTTTCTGGATCATGGCGGGGGCGGGTGGGCGGTAACTTTGAATTCGACGCGGCGCTCCGCGTCGTCCGGCAAGGGCGGTCCGCCCGGCGCAACGGCCGCGTGCACCCCCATCGGCACGGCATTGAGCATCCCGGCCTCGAACCCGCACCCGACGAGAAACTCCCGCACCCGCGCGGCGCGGCGGCGACTCAGATCGAGATTGAGCGCTTCGTTTCCGACCGGGTCCGCATACCCGCGAATCTCAAGCGCGACCTCCTGGCCGAGCCGCTTCGCCGCGGTCACGCAGCGGCGCAGTTCCTCCGGCAAACGCGAGAGCGCAGCGAACCCTTCCGTCGCGATGTTGTCCTTGTTCACGAGGAAATAAACGAACGCACTCTCGATCACCGACTTTGACTGCTGGAAAGCGCGCTCGTCGAGATCAACGACCGCCGCGTCGTCAACCGCGGTGATGCCGGGGAGACTTGGCGCCAGCGCGCGCAGACGCGTGAGCCAATGGTGGGATGCTTCGCCGGAAACCTTCAGCACGCCTTCGGACACATTGGCGCGGACGCCTTCCGGCAGGCCGAGCTGCGCCTCAAATCGCTCCCGCGCCAGGCGCGGATCGTAGGTGATCTGGGCGTCGCCATCGGCGATCGAGCGCACGCCCGCAACGAGCGTACCTTCGCGGCGGAGATGCTCGAGCCATTCATACGGCACCGTGCCCGTAACGGTGACCACTCCATCAGCGACCACCACCTGCCCGCCCGGCGGAATCCCGAACCGCTGCTCGATCCGTCGCCGGACACTGGCCGGATCGAGCGCCAAAAAGTCCTTCCATTCGAAGCGGACCCTCGCCGGATTCACCCTCGCCTCGCGTGCGATCGCCGCGGGATCAGCGGGCGCCGTCGCGTCGCGCAAACCGTTGATCTCCGAGGGCGAGAACCAATGCCGCTCCGCCCCGGTGACGACGATTCCGGGCTGCGCCGCCAGCGCCCGCACAAAGTCATTCCACCTCAATTTTCCGCGCACAAAAACCACCAGCGCTGCTGTCATCAGCGCCGCCGCGACCAGAATCACGAGCCACGCGCGCCCGGTCTTGCGCTTCCCTTCCGCGGTCGCGTACTGGGCGCGCAGGCACGCGTCCAACTCCGGCCGCAGCGACTCAAATTCCGCCGCGTCGCCGCTGAATTTCGCCAGTGCGGAGCCTTTCAGCACATGAATCGACTCGATCGCCTCGTCCAGCGTGGTGCGCAGTTCGCGCGGTGGATTCCCGCGGATCACCGCCGCCAGATAGGCGTGCCGTTCGGGGGCGATCCAGACCTGCAAATCGCCGACGCGGAACTCCTCGAGGGCCGAGTCCTGGCCCGTCGCAAACGCGTCACGCACAAAATCCTGAATCGCGCTCAGCATCCCCGCGACCATGTCGGAGTCCTTGGTCAACGACGCATCCGCAGTGGCGTGGAGCAGCAACATGCTCGTCTGGCGATGGATCAAAAAGAGCTGCTCGACCCGATAAACGAGGCTCCGCAGCATCACCACCTCGGCAAAACTGCGGCCGGTGCGCCAGGCTTCGAAACGCCATTTCAAGCCGCGCCACGAAAACGTGTGTTCGAGCGTCTGGTTGAGGGATTGGAGCAGGCGCCGGAGCGATTCCGCGATCGAGCGCCGCACCATCGGACCGATGATCGGGTGCAGCGCCTCCACGTAGGTGTCGGGCCGCAGCTCGATCGATTCGCGGATTGAACTATCGACCGCCGGGCGGAGCGCCCGCGTCAGCTCCTCGCCGCGCTCCCGGCTGAGGATGATTGCCTCCGGCAGGACGCTCGCGATGTCCCGCGACCGGCTCTCCTTGTCGCTGATCCGCTCACGCAGTTCGCGGATCTGCTCACGCTCCCGGCTGACCAACAACCGGCGCAGTTCCTCATACTCCGCCGCCGGTTCGACATGGAGACGGCGCATCGGGTGGCGCCGCTACACTCCGGGGATGCGAAATTCGTTCTTCAGCCGGAGCGCCACCTCGCTCAGCATTTCGGAAAGGGCTTCGCGGCCGGTCATGGCGCCGCGGATCTGCTCCGCCTCGCGGCCGAGGTTCGCCTGCACCTGATCGTGCCGCTCGCGCATTTCGCTGCGGAGCGACGCCGTCTGCTCCAGCAGCTGCTGCCGCAGATCGTGCACGTCGCGCCCGGCGCGCTCGTCGAGATTGTTGAGCTTCATCTCCAAGGCACGCGCCGTCTCCGCGATGTCGCGCGTCAGCTTCTCGACCGCGTTGCCGCGTTCTGCCTGCTCCGAGCGCAGCCAGTTGCGGAGCGATTCGACTTCGCTCTTGAGGAAGCCTTCCAGCGCTTCGAGCCGCTTCTGCACATCGTTGCGGGCCTCCGCCGCGTCGCGGGCGAGCCGTTCATCCAACCGCTGGAAGCGCTCGTCGTAGTCGCGCATCTGCGACCCGAAGAGGATGTCGCGAATCCGGTCGACCTTGCCGCTCTCATCGATGACATCGCCACTGTTGCGGCGGGCGGGGGGTCCGGCACCACCTGGAGGGGCTGGGCTTGTTGTGCGCTCATAAGTAAACTTCCTATTTATCGGGCGTTTCTACCAGATGACGAGGGGCTTCCGCAAGCAGCATCCTCTCTCATCCCGCGACGATGCTGTAGGTGGCTCACCCATTCATCGGTGCGCGATCGAGATGCTCCCCCCGGGCGCCCGGCTCCGCTCTGCCAAAATTTGAGGATTTGCTAGGCGACTACCACGTTGTGTGCTTAATCCGCGACAACCAACCGGCTGATTACGACGCAGTGCCCTTGTTTTTCGCGGCCCAGGAGCGGTCAGACTACGCCAGTTTTTTGCGCAGTTGCCGTGTCCGCATCTCGTTGCCGAGCTTGCCGGCTCCGTAGTCGGCAGTGGAGGTTTCTACCCGCAGCCAGATCCAGGTTTGAAGCCGCATTAATCCGGCTGCGGCGGGAGCGCGGTGCCGGAACGCAAACGTACTGCTGTTGTGTCTCCGCTGTTCACGAAGCCATCGGCATTCACGTCGGAACGGAAATTGGTGGTATCTGCCGCCTGACCGGAACGGTTCCGGGTTTGAAACGTGTCCCCGGAATTGACCACTCCATTGCCGTTCGTGTCCCCGATCAGAACGGCCATCAGGAGACTCACGTCGCCCGTGTCCACGCCATCACTCACGCCGCCGAGGGTGATGGTGCTCGTCTGCCCACTCGTTATGCCGGTGAGATTCACCGTGATACTGTTCGTCCCGCTGCCGGTGGAAGAAGAAACGCTCCCGGCGCCGAAACTGACCGAGGCCCCGGTGTAGGTCACGGCGTTGGCGAAGCTGACCACGACTTGATAATCGTTACTCGCGCCGCCACTCCGGCATTCGATGCCGACCTCGCCAACAAACGGCAGATCAATATCGAACGGCATTCCGCCATGCAGCTTCCGCGAGACGGCGCTGAGCACCGCCGGCGCGGGCGCGACGCTGCCAAACTCGAAGGCGCCGATGTCGTTCGTGCCGACGCGCGGAGCACCGCGCTGATCATACGGATCGGAACCATTGTTGTCGCCCGCGTTGATCGCGGGGCTGCCGTTGAGAAGGGCGTGGGTTAACGTGCGGCCGCCGTTGTTCTGCAGCGGACCGAGCAGTGGATCGGTCTGGCGCATGTCGCCAACCCCAGTGAGGTATCCACCGGGGCCGGTGCCGCTCAGCCCGCCGGCGGCGTCGTTGCACAGGTTGTGGCCTAACGAGGTGATGCTCCCGCTGGAGTTGATGAAGTTTTCGCCGATGGCACCTGTTTTCAGGATGGTGTTTCGCAGCGTGACCATGGCGGTTGCGCTGAAACTGTTGTTATAAATGCCGCCGGCGCTGAAGGCGTTGTTGCCGCTGAGGGTGCAATCCTCGAGCGAAAGCCTGGGATTGCCCGAAAGGGAACCGAAGTTGAAGATCGCGCCGCCGGCGCCGCCGACGAAGCCGCTGGCGGTGGAGCTGTTGCCGCTGAGCGTGCAGTTGATCAAGAAAGCGTCGGCGCTGCTCCCGGCGTTCGCCGCTTCATTGTAAATGCCGCCGCCATTTCCACCGTTGGCGCTGTTGCCGCTAAAGGTGCTGCCGCGGATGAAGAGCAGGGCGGAACCGGAATTTGTTCGGCTGCTGGCCACGCCGCCGCCGTAGTTGCTCATGTTTCCGGTGAAGGTGCTGTCCTCGATCGTCAGGCTGCCGCCCCAATTGAAGATGCCGCCGCCGTAGCCGATATCGGAAGGCGAGCTGTGATTGCCGGTGAACACGCATTCCTTCACCAAGAGAATGCCGTGGTCGTTCTGGATTCCGCCACCGGAGCCGGATGCCTCTCCGTTGCTGATCGTTAACCCCGTAATGCTGACCACAGGTCCATTGCTCGTCCCGTTACTGATCGAGAAGATACGGAAAACACTGGCGCTATTGCGCCGCACCGTGAGCAGATTGGCGCCCGGCCCTTGCAAGAGAAGATTGGTGCTCAGATCTGGAAGAAATCCGCCGAGCTGGATCATGCCGGTGACGCCGGGGGCAAAGGAGATGGTGCCGCCGCCGGCCGCGTTCGTGGCCGTGATCGCTTCGCGCAAAGTGCAATCCGCCACCGTGCACGCGCCATCATTGTGGTCGTCGGTCGTGGTCACAACCAGCTCCACGCCGCTTTCGACCGCGCCGGTATCCACCCGTGGACCCTTCCGGCGCGGGAAGCCGGCACCGCGTTGATCAGTCGTTAGGCTGATCGGCGGAGCGAGAAGCGCATCGTCCCCGGCGTCGATCGCCGCGCTGGGCGAAAGCAGGGCATGCGTCAGGGTGGGCCCGCCGTTGTTTTGCAGCGGACCGAGATTGGGGTTGGTATTGCGGATGTCGCCCAAGCCGTTCAAGAGCCCGCCCGGTCCGGTGTTGCCATCGCCACCGGCGTTGTCGCTGCTGAGGTTGTAGCCCTCGCTCGTGACGACGCCAAAAACGTTGTCGAGGTTCGCTTCGCCGGGATTGGAATGGAGGATGGTGCTGCCAATCCGCAATCGCGCGCTGAAGTTTATCGTATTCTTGTTGTTAATGGCGGCGCCTTCCAAAGCGCTGTTCGCGCGAAAGGTGTTGCCCTGCACGGTGCTCTCACCCCCGTAATTAGTCAGACCGCCGCCAAAGACATTGGCGGTATTGCCGCTCACCGTGCTGTTTCGCAGTGTGAGTGTGCCCTCGGAATTGTGCAGGCCCCCGCCGCTATCGGCGACATTTGCGTGGACGGTGCAGCCGGTCAGGCTGAGCACGCCAGCGTGGTTGAAAATGCCACCGCCCAGGACGCCGCGACTTTCCCGGACGGTGCAGTTCGTCAGACTTAACGTCCCAGAATTATGAATGCCCCCGCCCGCGTACGCGGGAAAGCTGCCGCTAGTGATCTTTCCGTTCGCGATGGTTAGATCAACACAACTCGCGCTCGCGCCAATTCCCACCGGCAAAATCCGGAACTCCGGCGTGCCAGCCGCAGTGCTGCGCTGGATAGTGGCGCCGTTGCCGTTGATCGTGAGATCGAGGCCGGCGGTATCGTCGTCGATTGCGGCCAGGCCGTTTGCGCCATTCACGAGATTATCGACCGCCGTGAGCGTATAGATACCGCCGGCAGCGAGGTTGATGGTATCGCTAACGCCGTTCGCGTTCGCGACGGCCATGGCGACTTTCAATCCAACAATGTCGCCGTCCGGCGATGTTAAAGACCGCCGGCTGAGCGACGCGCGTGAAGGTGAAGAGACACACGCCGATGAGCGAGAGCCGAAAGAATTCAGGCTGCTTCCATCGCCATCTCCTCCATGAAAACTCCGCACAATGGACCAAGGCACCGCAACAATGATTTTTGTTCATAGAATGAGTTCCTTCTCTCCTCAAAGCGGAATCCCGACCTCAAACCCACCACGCCGGAGAAAGATTTTTTCGCGTGAGGCTGGTGATCCTCGCTGCGGCGGCAGCGCGGTGCCGGAGCGCGCACGGACGGCTGCGGTTGCCGGCGATGAATTCGGCGGCGCTGGAACCGACGATCGTATCAGCGCGATCTTCCAACGAACCGATATCGCTGAACGTAATGGTCCCGAATTCAGGACTCGAAGGCAGAGTCCAAGGAAAAGACGACGATCGGAAGCTTTAGTTTTCCACTCTCCGCCCACCATTCGTTAGGCCGCACGCGATGGTCGAGGTGGCCATGTATATGAACGCAGCTGGGCCTTGATCGTCTTGCAACGCGCACGAACTCGTCCGCGCGCCGCCGCCTCCCCTCGCTGCCGCCAGTGTTCGCATCAGTTCCCCACTGCCTGTTCCCGTAACCCCTTCGCACTCGGGCTGTCTGGAGCGCGCATGGCCCTGCCACTGTGCCCGCGGCATTTCCTCTGTGCAGAAACACATTCTCGTCCGACGCGAGGAGCAGCTCTTCCGTTTTCCCAATCGACAAGAAAAACCGCGTGCGATACTCTCGTTGCATGCGCCTGTCCGGCCGGAAACCCTCGTCGTTTACACGACCGTGGGCCCAGCGGCAGCGGCTGGTTCTGCTCGCGCTCATCGCCCTGAACACGAGTGCCTATGTGGCGCATGTCTTCCTGAACGCGTACGATCCGGAGTTCGCGCGCGCCTATCTCGGCCTGAGCAAGGCCGGGGTTGAGAACGCCTATGCCTGGCAGTTCGTCACGGCCGCGCTCATGCATGCGAGCGTCTGGCATTTCCTGGGCAACACGATCGTGCTCTACCTCCTCGGGCGCGATGTGGAATGCATCATTGGGCAACGCCATTTCCTCCTCCTCTACCTTGCCGGCGCCGCCGCCGGCGAGCTCGGGCACCTTTTCCTGATGCCGGCCACGACGGTCCTGTTCGGCGCTTCGGGTGGAGTCGCCGCGGTCCTGATTGCTTACGCGACGATCCTGCCGGAATTGGAGCTCACCTCGACGCGGTTTCTCCTGCCGGTCCGCCTGAAGGCGAAGCACCTTGCTTACACTGCCTGCGCCGTCGGTGTGCTGCTGGTGTTCCTCGACCGTGCGGCCGCGGTCATGCACGGCGCATTTCTCGGAGGCTGCGCCGCCGGCTGGTTGTATGCGCACCTGCTGGGGTTCGGTCGCCCGTCGCGCATGCAGCGCGCCTTGCACCGGCACCGGGCCGCCTCCGAACGCTACGAACGGATGGATGCGGAGCAATTCATCGCCGAGGAAGTGGATCCGCTGCTCGAAAAGATTTCGCGCACTGGCATCGCCAGCCTGACGCGGGCCGAGCGGCGCACACTCGCCAAAGCCCGCGAGAAGCTGGCGGCAAAACCGTAGCGCCTCGGGCACCTCGTTGATCTCGGGATTTTCGTGCCCTCCGGCGGCGTTCGCCAGCGCGAAGATGTCGCGGTAGCTGTCTCTGGATGAACGTCGCGGCCGATTGGATTGAAGCGAAAGCCGAGCAGGCGCTCGCTCCGCGCCGCGTCGAAAGCGCCCTGACGGCCCTGGAAGAGCAATGGCCCGCGGAGGCGCCTGAGTTACAGCACGTGGTCGAGCAGTTCCCTCTCGGCCAAGCCGCCCTGCTCCATCTTCTCTCGGTCTCGAGTATCTGTGCGGCGCGGCTCGACGCGCGATCCGCAACTCCTCCTCTGGCTGAGTGATCCGGAGACTTGTGAGCAACGCCGCGGCCGCCGGCGCATGCTGGCGGATCTGCGCGGCGCGAGTGACAACATCAGCGCGGATAACTTCCGGGCGCTCCGGCTCTGGAAAGGGCGCGAGATGCTGCGAATCGCGCTCCGCGAAATCGCGGAAGTGGCTGCCCTTGAGGAGACGACGGCCGAGCTCTCGCAACTCGCCGAAATCTGCGTGAGCGAGGTGCTGCAGCACTGGCATCGTGAATTGAGCAGCCGCCTCGGGGCTCCGGACGCGGCCTTTACGGTCCTGGGGCTCGGCAAACTTGGCGGGCGCGAGCTGAACCACAGCTCCGATATCGACGTGTTGTTTTTCTACAGCGAAGAGGGCCAGCTCTCCGCCACGCTGACTTACCATCAATGGTTCAATCGGCTCGCGGCAAAGATTTCTGAGACCTTCGCTTTCGCCGGTCCTTCCGGATCGCTCTTTCGCATGGATCTCGCGCCTCCGCCCGGAAGGTTCCGCTGGCCCGATGGCGCGGTCGCTCGAGAGCCTGGAAAACTACTACTCCGGCTTCGGCGAAACCTGGGAGCGGCTCGCCCTGATCAAGGCGCGACACGTCGCCGGCGACGAAGAATTGAGCTACGATTTCCTCCGCGCAGCATCAGCCGTTCATCTATCCGAAGAGCCCGACCTCCGGAATTGCTCGACGAGATTGCGGCGATCAAACGCCGGATCGAGCGCGACATCGTCGGGCACGAACACCTCGAACGGAACGTCAAGCTCGGCACCGGCGGGATTCGCGAGATCGAATTCGTCGTGCAGGCGCTGCAGCTTCTTGCACGGCGCGCGGCACGCGTTTCTGCAGGAAACGAGCACGCTGAAGGCGCTGCCGGCCCTCGCTGAGCTGGAGCTGCTTGCCGCAGCCGAAGCACTCGATCTCGACAGCGCGTATCGCTTCCTCCGGCGCGTCGAGCACCGCCTGCAGATCGAGGCGGAACAACAAACGCACACCGTGCCCGAAGAACCGCGAAGCGCTGGCGCTGCTCTCGCGGAGCCTTGGGTTCGCTCGCGCCGGATGATTTTACCGCCGCGCTGCGACGAGCACACGAATCGCGTGCGCGCGATCTTCCGACGGGTCATCGCCGAGCAGCCACAGGACCAGGCGACAAGCGGCGCCTCCGCCGCTCCAGATTTTTCGCGATGAAGCCGCGGCCACCAAGGTGCTCGCGCGAGCTGAGCCAGGGACGGGGCAGTTTTCATGTCGCGCCGCGCACGCGGCAGGTGTTTCGCAAACTCCGCCCGATGTTGCTCGAATGGCTGGCCCAGGCGGCCGATCCGGATGCCACGCTGACGCAGTTCGTTCGCTTCGTGGAAGCGTACGGAATGCGCAGCTTGCTCTTCGAGTTGCTGGTCGCGAATCCGCGCCTGCTCGAGCTGCTAGTGAAGACGTTCGACGCCAGCCGTCACGCCGGCGACCTGCTGATTCGCCGGCCGCAGTTGCTCGAAGACAGTCACGCGCTCCGGGCATTCTCGACCGCAGCGTGTCACGGTGGCGCGAGCATCTCGAACGCGCTTGCGGCAACCGGCGCGGCAGCCGGGCCAACTCGATCCGGTCCGAGCTTATCGGCAGGCGCAGTTGCTCCGCATTATTCTGCGCGATGTTCTCGGCCTTGCGGACCTGTCGAAGCGCTTGCTGGCGCGAACACTCCGCGCTCGCGGAAGCCTGCCTGGTTCATGTGCACGGGCTTCGTGGCCGGCGAGACGGATCTAACGATCATCGCGCTGGGGAAATTCGGCGGCGCCGAGATGAGTTACGGCGCTGATCTCGACGTGGTCTTCGTCGGCGAGAACACCCGCGCCGCCGCAGGAGTTAATCGTCGAGATGGGCAAAGCGACGGCCGAAGGAAGCATCTACCCGCTCGACGCGCGGCTGCGGCCCGATGGCGGAAAAGGGTCCGCTCGCCTGTCCGCTGGACGGCTACGAGCGCTACTACTGGAACGCGCGCGCAGTTCTGGGAGATTCAGGCGCTGACGCGGGCGCGTCCCGATCTGCGGGCCGCGCAGACCGCTGAGTTCCTCGAACTCGCACAACAGCGCCTGGCGCGAGCGCCGGCCAGCGCGAGGATTTGCTTCGCGCCAGATCGACGCGATGCGCGAGCGAATCCGGCGTGACCGCGGGACCGGCTCCGAGATTCTCGACTTACAAGACCGGCCTCGGCGGCATGTCGAAGCGGAGTTTCTAGTGCAGGCCCTGCAAATGCGCGACGGGCCTTTGGAACGCCGCAATTCATCGGGCGCCGTCGAACGATCTGGCGGCGAGCTCGAGGTTTTGGCGACGGCGATGACGCGAGCGCGTTACTCGCCGGAGCTACGAATTTCTGCGCGGCTGGAATCGTGCTCCGGCGCTGGGAGAACAAAAGCGTCGCCGCTTTGCCCGTCGCCGAGAGCGAACAACGCAAGCTGGCGCACTGCGCTTCGGGGCGAAAGACCTTGGACGCGTTTGGCGAACAATACCGGGAAGCGCGGGAGACGATTCACGCTGTTTACGCAGCGCTATGTCCGCTGTAGCGAACTCAGCGCGCTCGGTGACCAGAGCCCGATGTATCGAGCTGACGCGGCAGCACGAAGAGACCGTCACCGCAAGTACCGGCGCCGACGATTAGCGGCGAGCGCGACGAGCACGCCGACGACAAACAGCCAGTCGCCGCGCGCCGACCTGCGCTTCGCCGCCACTCCGAGGCGGTGCTGTTGCCGGATCAGTTCGTGATTGCGCGCGTTTGATTTGAACCAGAACGAAAATGCGTCGCCGAACGACCGGGACGATCCCGATCAGCTCGTTGAGCAGAATGTTCACCGACATGCGGGCGAGCACGATCTTCGGCATGCCCTGCCGCGCGGCCTGAATCAAGGCCAGCGCGGAAACCACCGCCGCGCCCGTGTCGCCGATGCCGGGAATCAGCCCGATCAGCGGATCGATGCCGACGCGGAACTGCGTGCCGGGGACGCGGATGCAGGTTGTCCATGATCAACGCAATCCAGCGGAAGAGCGGCTCGATCGCTGCCGGCTCGCCGCTGCCGTTCCGGCGGGAGAACTTCCCACTCGATCTCCTGCGATTTCGATTTTTGATTCTCGGTTTCGATCGGCAATCAGCCGCAGCGCACGTCAGACCAATCGAGAATCGCCATTCGAAAATCGAATCGTTAGCCCGGAATGCCCTTCAGCATCTGCGTCGTTCGTCGGGAATTTCTTCACGAACATGAGCAGACGCTCGATCGCTTCGCCCGGCTTGTGGCCGGCGAGGCCGCGGCGGATCAGATTGATCTTCTCCAGCTCCCACGGCTGCAGGAGCAGCTCTTCGCGCCGCGTGCCGGAGAGGAAAATATCGACCGCGGGATAGATGCGCTGATCGCTGATCTTGCGATCGAGCACGAGCTCCATGTTGCCGGTGCCTTTGAACTCCTGGAAGATCAGCTCGTCCATGCGGCTGCCGGTTTCGATCAACGCCGTCGCGACGATCGTCAGCGAGCCGGCTTCCTCGGTGTTGCGCGCGGCGGCGAAAATCTTGCGCGGAATTTCCATCGCGCGCGCATCGATACCGCCGCTCATCGTGCGGCCGCCGCCGCCGGTCGCGTTGTTAAAGGCGCGCGCCGTGCGGGTGATCGAGTCGAGCAGGATGAAGACGTGCTTGCCGGCTTCCACCATGCGCTTGGCGCGCTCGATCGCGAGCTGCGCGATGCGGGTGTGGCTCTTGATGTCGCTGTCGTTCGAACTGGCCATGATTTCCGCGCCCGGGCAGGAACGGCGGAAATCGGTCACTTCCTCGGGACGTTCGTCGACGAGAAGAATGATCAGCTTCATCTCCGGATGGTTCTTCGTCACCGCGTCGGCGATGTGGTGCAGCAGCGTCGTCTTGCCGGTGCGGGGCGGCGCGACGATCAAGACCGCGCTGGCCCATGCCGAGCGGCGTCATCAGGTCCATGATGCGCGTCGTGTAACGATCCGGCACCGTCTCGAGCTTGATGCGCTTGTTCGGATTGATCGTCGTCAGTTCTTCGAACGGGCGCAGATCCTGATACTTGGTCGGCTCGTCGTCGTTGATCTTGTTCAGCCGCATCAACTGCGGGCCGCGATTGCCGCGGCGCGTCTCGCCCTGGATCCACATGCCGTCGCGCAAGCGCGAAGCGGCGCACGATCTCGGGCGTGACGAAAATATCCTGCGGGGTCTGGACGAAATTGCGTTTCGCGTCGCGGAGAAAGCCGAAGCCTTTGCCCGGAAATTTCGATGATGCCTTCGCCGAATTCGAGCTCGATCGGCTGCTGTTGAGTTGTTGTTGCTGCGACTGCCCGTCCCCCCCGCCGTTGCGTGCGGCCACCGATCGTCGTAGTCGCGGGGCCGGTCACGATCCCGATCGCGGTCGCGCCCGCGGAAGTTACGATCGTGCCGCGGCCGCTCCGTCTCAGGCATTGGCAGGGGCGGCACCGGAAGCGTTTTCTTCGGTGCCGATCGGCATCTGATCGGCGACCGCAGCGGCCGCGGTGGCGGATGGCTCCCATTCGCCATTGCGGGCGGCAGCGGAATCGGACCCAACCGGTGGGTGCGTGACGTCCATTTCCGACCGCTCCGGTGTCCCCGCGATCCGCGGTGGAGTCTTCGACCGCGCTTTCATTCTTCGCGCGCGGGGCGCGGCGGCGCGGCGCCCGATGGCGACGGGCCGGCGCGGGGGTTCGTCTCGGCGGCCGGCTGGTTATCTGATTCTTCGCTCATAATGAAACTGGGCCGCGCCGCGGGCGCGCGACGCACGTCAGGCGCAACCGGAGCTCAGCTTGCTTAGGCCGGCAATTTCGCCAGCAATTCGTCGGGAATATCTACGATTGGAATAGACGTTCTGAACGTCTTCATCGTCCTCGAGGCTCTCGCACAACCGCAACATCTGGAGCGCGGTCGCCTCGTCGACGACAGGAACTGTCGTATCGGGAATGAAAGTAAACTTTTGCCCACTGGTGGTGACACCCGCGTGTCTGAGCGCCTCAGCTACTGCGTAGAGCTGATCGTGGGAAGTGGTGATAACATACCCTTCTTCCTCCGTTGTCAACTCCTCCGCCCCAGCTTCGAGGGCCAGCTCGAACAGGCGCTCTTCCTGCAATCGCGTCTCGCGGCACCGTGATCCGTCCTTTTTTGTGGAACATGTATGAAACGCTGCCGCTCGTGCCGAGGTTGCCGTGATTCTTGCTGAAAATGCGCCGCATCTCGGCGGCGGTGCGGTTCTTGTTGTCCGTCGCCGCCTCCACCAAAACCGCGACGCCCCCGGGCGCATAGCCTTCGTAGACGATCTCGTCGAAATGCTGTCGCCTCGGCCCCCTCGCCAGTGCCGCGTTTGATCGCGCGCTCGATGTTGTCGTTGGGCATGCTCTGCGCGCGCGCGGAAAGGATGGCGCTCCGGAGGCGGACATTCGCGGCAGGATCGCCCCCGCCCAGCTTCGCCGCGATCGTGATCTCCTTCGCGAGCTTGCTGAAGAGCGCGCCACGCTTGACGTCGAGCGCGCCTTTCAAGCGCTTCACCTTGGACCACTTGCTGTGTCCGGCCATGATTGCGGATGTTTAACATTCGTCTTGGCCGGTCAGACCGACGTTGACAAGGGAAAGCAGGAGCGCCCCGAAGGAGAGGTTATCGAGGCGGCGGGCTAACAGGGAAATTCAACTTCAGCGGAGAGAGATTGTCAATGCGGCGCGCGAATACGGAGGCCGGGTTTGTAACCCGGCGGAATTGCTTCTGCGGGTTGAAAACCCGCGCTCCGTTGGCTCGGGCTACGCGGCGGCAGCGGTGGTGGCATTACCGGCCCGCTTGCGCGCGGTCGCGTCGAGAATGCGCTTGCGCAGGCGCAGCGATTTGGGCGTTGCCTCCACATACTCGTCCGCGCCGATGTACTCGATCGCGCGCTCCAGGGTCATCTTGATTGGAGCCTCGAGCTGAATGCCCTTGCCGTCGCCCTGGCTCCGCATGTTCGTGAGATGCTTCGCCTTGCAGGGATTGACCGGAAGATCCTCGGGCCGGGCGTTCTCGCCGACGATCATCCCGGCATAAATCTCTTCCTGCGGGCCGACGAAAAGCTTGCCCCGCGCCTGAATGTTATTGAGCGCGTAGGCGGTGCTGACGCCCGGTTCCATCGAAACCATCACGCCGCGATTGCGGCCTTCGACCTCGCCTTTATAGGGCGCGTACTCGCGGAAGAGGTGGCTCATGATGCCTTCGCCGCGCGTCAGATTCACGAGATCGCTCTCAAATCCAATCAGCCCGCGCGTGGGGATGATCGCCTCGACCGAAACACGGGTGGCGTGGTGATCCATCCCGACGATCTCGCCCTTGCGACCGGCGACTGATTGCAGCACATCGCCGAGATTTTCGTTCGGCACTTCGACGTAAAGATTCTCGATCGGCTCGAGCAGGCTGCCGTCGGCCGAGCGCTGGAAAATAACTTCGGGCCGCGAGACCATCACTTCGTAGCCCTCGCGGCGCATTTGCTCGACGAGAATCGCGATCTGCATCTCGCCGCGGGCATTGATTTCGAACGCGCCCGCCGCCTCAGTGTCGTTGACCTGGAGGGAAACGTTGCCGCGGGTTTCGCGAATCAGCCGCTCGCGCACGTGCCGCGCGGTCACAAACTTTCCTTCCCGCCCCGCAAACGGCGAGTCGTTCACCAGGATGCGCATGCGGATCGTCGGCGGATCGATATCCACGAACTGCAACGGGGTGCGCTCTTCGCGGTCGGTCAGCGTTTCCCCGATGAAAACTTCCTCGAATCCGGTCAGACCAACGATTTCGCCGGCGCTGGCGTGCTTTGTTTCCACCTGGCCCATCCCGGAAAAGGTGAAAAGCGCGGTCACGCTCGCGCGTTCGCGGCGGCCATCGCGGTGAATGCAAACGATCGAATCGCCCACCGCCACGCGTCCGCTGACGATGCGGCCGAGCGCGATGCGGCCGAGGTAATCGCTGTAGTCGAGATTCGAAACCAGCATCTGGAGGTAGGGCTCGGACGAGATCGTCGGCGGCGGCACGTGCTCGATGATCGTCTCGAAAAGCGGCGTCATATCCTCGCTGTTCTCGTGCAACTCGCGCATGGCGAAGCCGTTCTTCGCGCTCGCGTAGACGATCGGGAAATCGAGCTGCTCATCGTTCGCCTTCAGCTCGACGAAGAGATCGAAAACCATGTCGAGCACCTTGTGCGGCCGGGCGTTCTCGCGGTCGACCTTGTTGATGACGACGATCGGCTTGACCTTGTTTTCGAGCGCCTTGCGCAGGACGAAGCGCGTCTGGGCCTGCGGTCCATCATGCGCGTCGACGACGAGCAACACGCCGTCGACCATCTTCATGATGCGCTCGACTTCGCCGCCGAAATCGGCATGCCCGGGCGTATCGACGATGTTGACCCGGTAGCCGTTCCACTGAAAAGCGGCGTTCTTCGCCCGAATCGTAATCCCCTTCTCCCGCTCGAGGTCCATCGAGTCCATCATCCGCTCCTCGACTTTTTGATTGGAGCGGAAGGTGCCCGATTGCCGCAGCAACTGATCCACGAGCGTGGTCTTGCCGTGGTCGACGTGCGCAATGATGGCGATGTTTCTGATCTTATCCATGGAGCAATCCTCGAGGGTGAGGAGCGCGGAATATGCGGGCGATGAGGAGAGCCGTCAACCGCCGTTCGCTGACCGAGAGGCGGCGCGTTCGCTCCCTGGGTCGAAAACGCTGCCGAGCTGCCTGGTAAACTCAGGTACGCAAAACAGCTCCAGCAGCGACGCTGCTGGAGCTATTTGCGAGAAACAATCCTCTACGTCTTAGACGCTGGCCTTGCGGCGGCGATAAGCAGCACGCACCAGCGGAGACCAATCCGATCCCGAGAAGGGCGAAGGTGCTCGGCTCCGGAACGATGGTGACGGTGAACGGCGAGTTCGCGATGTTGAACGTATCGCCTTCGCTATCCGTGATGACCGAGAAACGGCCACCAATGCCCGGCGTGGCCTGCGTCGTATTTGCGATCGTGTAAGCACCGGCCCCGGCGCCCACTGAGAACGTCAGATGGGCCACGAAGTAGGTGCCGGTTGGCTGAGGCGCCAGACTGATGTTGAAGAGCGCTCCGAGGTCCGTGCCATTGGTCGTCCCGTTCGGGTTGCGGTTAATCGGGTCCATGATCTGCGGATAAACCAGCCCCGACTGCAGATCGGTGAAGATCGATGTGAAACCGGCGGGAGGGTTGGTGACGTCACGGTTTGTAATGGCGAAGGGGAAGCCGGCGCCGGCCGACTGCCACATCCAATAGGAGAAACCACCGAGGTTGTTGATGGCACCGCCACTGGTGAAATTGATGAAAACATCGACGGTGAAGCTGCTTCCCGGGAGTAGCGGGGCCACGGGTACGCCGGTGTAGCTAAAGTTAGCAGACTGGGCAGATGCGCGGGGAGCGCCGGTGATAACGGTCGCGACGGCAATCGCCGCGATGATGAGGAGTTTCTTCATAGGATGATGTCTATTCGGTTCGGATGTGATTGCCGAGCTTTTTTTTGGTTGTTTCGATTAGGGATTGCAGCTCTCTCGATGGACTCGATTGAATTACGGGGTTCTTTAAACACGAGTTGACCCGCAAGCGTCAACATTTTTGTTCAAAATTATTTAAACTTTTTTTTGAGGCCGCGATCGGCGGCCCGTTTTCCCGTGGGCAACGGGCTTCCGCCGGCGCCGGAAACAGCCCGGCTCGACCCGGCCTGTGAACACAAAAACTTCACGGAAGAGGGGCGTTCACCGCCGCCTCGGCATTGAGGAAGCCGAAGCCGTCGAGCTGCGAGAACCCTTGGCCGAGCCGGTTTCGAATCACGCCATCGAACGTCGCGCCATCGGCGAGCGTTCCGCTGAAACGCATACCATCCGGGATGACCGTCCCTTCCGGAATAAGCACGCCACCGCCGAGGAGATCGGCATTGTAATGCGCGAGCGAAGCGCCCTTTGGGTTGGCCGTTCCACCAGCCACCGATGGACCTTTGATGATGCCGCGGCCGACCGTAAACCGGAAGACATCTCCACCGGTAAAGCTGCCTGGTGCAAACGTGAACGTCATCGTCTGGCCCTGCGCGCCTGCCGTCTGCGGGGCGGGATCCGGCGCCGGGTTGGTTAGCGGCTGCAGGGTCACATCGCCCGGCTGCAAGCCTGTGCTCGTGCCCGGAGTGAACGGGAATGCGCCGGTCGCGTTCATGGCGGTGAAGTACAAGCCGGGAGTCACGTTCGAGAAGTAGTCATTCGTCTCGTTGACGCCGTTTTGGCCGCTGGTCACAGCACCGCCTTCGGTTCGCACTCCGTTGGGATTGAAGACGAACGTACTGATCGAACTGGGCCCGACGTAAGCGATCGCGTGCGAGTTCGGGTCATTGCGTCCGCGGCTCTGCACCGCGGTATTGTCGCTCCGGATGGTCACCGTGACTTTCCCGCCATTGCTGGCCCGGGCCACGCCGGTTGTCTGGTAGGGATCCAAGTCGTGTGGGAAGGCCGTGTTCTGCAGAATGGTGCGCATCTGCGCGGGGGTGACGCTGCCGGGCCCGCCATTTTTCTGGAGGACCAGGGCTGCGACCGCCGCTGCGTGGGGCGCCGCCGCGCTGGTGCCATAGAACTGGCCGTTGCCGGTATCAATATCGTTCGTGGAATCGCCTCCGGTCCAGGTGCTGTTCGAGCCGTTGGCGGCCGCGAAGCGCGGCTGGAGACGAACTTCCGGCGTGGGCTTGAGGGTTTGATCCCGATTGAAGAAGATCAGAGCCGGTCCGCCCGAGGTGAAGTTCTGCGGCACATTCGGTCGGAAGACATCGTAGGCCGCCACGCCGTTGCAACCAGCCGCGATCGAGTGCCCCTTGGTGACGGCGGAGTTGTAATCAAAATACTCCGCCGGCGCGTTGTCCGGGTTGCTGTTCTCACTTGTTCCGAGCCGGACGCGAGTGGCCGGGCGCGGCGCGGTCGGCACGCTGGAGCGAGCGATGACCAGCTGCACCTGGGTCGCTCCCGCAGGGCGGATGAGGAACCCGAGCTCGACCGGCCGATTGTTCGCGATGTTATTGCTGGTGAGCGAGCTGGCGGGAATGTAGGCGCCAGTATCGGCCCGGAAGGCGAGCACGTTCAGGTCCGTCGTGATCAGCGCCGAGCCGGTGGCGGTGTTCACCACCAGGTCGAAATTGCCTGTCGTGGTGCCGAACTGGCGGACCGTGACGGTATAATTGCCGGTCGCAGGCGGGAAGAAGGTCGACCACCTCATCGATCCCCGCATCCTGATCGACGATGACCGTTCCCATCGAATCGGTGATCGTGACAATGCCATCGAAATCCCCGCTGGTGGCGGTTTCCTGGACCACATAGCGCGTCCCTGCATTCAGCGTCGGGAGGTCGTTAAAGACAACCGGGGTCGCTCCCCCCACGCCGGTGTTGGTGTAAATGGGCGGCTGGTTCAGGACCGGCTCTGAGGGATCATAGGGATCATCCCACTGCATTTCGCAGGAGCTGCTGGCGCTGACGTTCCAAAGACATGCCACGTCCTGGCCGTTCGGGTTGAAGTTATGGAAGCCCCCCTGATACAGATTGGTTGGGACGCCGGAAAGGTCGATATTGGTTCCGACCAAAGCCGTATTCGTCGCGGCCGTGTTGCCCGTGCCGTTGGGCACAATCCGCAAATCTGCGTTGTAAACACTGACGCCATACAAATTGGCGGCCGACGAAAAATAGGAAACGCCGACCGCGGTGACGTCATCCACGCCGTTCATGACCACCCCGCCGTCCGCGAAGACCGGTTCGCCGGGGTAGCTCACGTCGTCCACGATCACGTCCGCCTTGAAAGTGGGCAGCGTGTTGGGCACGCCCGGGAAGAGGCCGGAGAGGGCGCGAATATTATTTGCGAAACTGACTTCACCGAGGAATGCGGTCGCGAACCCGATCTTGGCCTTCGGCGCCATCTTGTAAACGATCTCGGTCATGCCGCGCCCTTCGTCGCTCCCCGCTGCCGGTAGTCTTCCAGAATGACCACCTCGGTCGTGTTGACGGGGTTCCCGGCGGCGCCCGGCTGATCGAAGTTGGCCAGATTGGTCGCGTAATTCGGGTTCGTGTCGGTGTTGGTCGTGCGCTTGTTAAAGCTGTCCGACATCACGCCCACGGTAATCCCGGTCCCATCGTAGTTCACGGGAGCCGCGGGATTGTAGAATTGGTTGATCTTGTCCACGCGATGCTGGATGACGCCCTGCAGGAACTTGGTTCCGAGCATGGCGAAGTTGGGCACGGCAGGAGCGGCAGCGTCCTCGCCGCCGGTGGCCGCCGCATTGCCCTTTTGGATGCTGCCGTTGGTGTGAGGCTTCAATGCCAGAAAGACGGCCCGCACCCCTGGGGTTTGCGCGAGGGCGGCTGCTTCCTCCACTGCGATCCAGCCTTCGATGATCCCCACGTCCCGGTATTTGGGATCGATCGCGGTGACCTCGAAGGAAGGGAAGGCCCTCTCGAGCGAGCCCTGGAGTTTGTCGACCGGGACCCTGCCCGTGAGGGTGATGTCGATCAGGAAGCGGCCGTCCCCGGAAGAGATCGCCGCTTCCGCAGTGACGGCCGCCACTTCGGTGGCGTAGCCGTTGTAGAGCTGGGCCCCTTTCTCGAGGCCGGCTTTGATTGCGAGGTCGCTCTCGATCAATTTGTCCAAACCGTAGCCCAGATTATCCGGCACTGGCTTCGCCCAAACGGCGGAAACGGCGGCAACCAAACCGACGCAAATGGTGAGGAACGTCGCCCGCCTGACGCGGGCACAGGATGAAAACAGAGAAGAGGCAAGTTTCATGGACGAGTGGCGAGCTGCGAGTCTAGAGGGTTAGCTGATCGAGTTCAGGCGGAGCCGGTATGGCGTCGCTTCCGCAGGAGAAAGCCGATGGCCCCCGCCCCCGCAAGGTAAAGAGCGGTAGCGCTTGGCTCAGGGACCGCCATCAGATCGATCCGATACGCACCCATCTCGGGGAAGGAGGTGAGGCCGTTGAAATTGGCGAGCGTAGCGGGGTTGACGCCGGCCGCGGCGCCGCGCACCGAGGTCGGATCGCCACCGGAGTAGGGAAGGAAGAGTAGTTGCCCGTTGGAATTGACGGGCTCGTTGCCCGACAGGCTGATGGCAATGTGATAGAGGCCCGGGGCCAGCGACATGGTGAAGCTGGCGCCGCTGGGGAGCGTGGACTGCAGCGACGTGCCGCTCGCGTCATCGTTGGTGTAGATCGCCATGCCCAAGCTGTTGAAAAGGAAGAGCGCGGTATCGAGCGTCGACCCGCCCACCGTGGTGGCGGTGAACATCATCGGCGTGGTGACTTGAATCGAGAAGACGTCGGCATCCGTGGGGGATCCGATGGTTCCGAAAATCGAGACCGTCGTGACGCCCACCGTCAGTCCGGAGGCCTGCGCCGTCCCGAGAGTCTGCCCGGCATCGCCGATTTCCGTATAAGTTTGCCCGGGGAGGGAAGCGGTCGCGAGAAAGAGTGTGCCAACCAGCGCGAAGAGTGACTGCTTGAGTTTCATAGAATGGGGAGAGATGGAGTTTAACGGAAATTACGCGCTCGGGAAGGCAGCTCTGGCCCTTTCGGGAAGACGGGGTCGCCCCGGTTGGCCAGGATTGCAGCAGCTCGCACAGTGAGGGAATTCGAATGGTGGGCGTCGACGATTTTCGCCTCCCAAAACACGCTTGTAGTCGGAGAGGCTCACAGTAAGCTTGGCCTCCCCGAGCGGGAAAGTGCATGTCCCTGGCCAGCTTATTATCTGCCGAGCAGATCATTCCGGAGATGGTGGCGACCGAGCGCTGGCCCGCCATCGTCGAGCTGATCGATCTGCTCGTTAGTCTGGGCCGCATCAAAGCCGAGGATCGCGAGAGCATCCTCGCCTCGCTCAAGCAACGCGAGGAAACGATGAGCACCGGGATCGGTTTCGGCATCGCCATTCCGCACGCCTCCTCCGATCGCATCGAGCAGGTCGTGGCCTGCTTCGGGCGCTCGTCGCAAGGCATCGAGTTTGATGCGCTCGACAACGCGCCGGTCAAGTTCGTCGTCCTCTTCGTGGTGCCGAAAAACCAATTCCAGACGCACCTCCGGACGCTCGCTTCGATCGCAAAATTCCTGAACGACCGCGGCACCCGCGAGAGCCTCGCCAGCGCCGGCTCGGCCGAGGAGATTCTCGCCATCTTCCGCGACCGGCCCCAGAAGTAGCCGGTGGAAACGTTCCAGGCGCGCCTCACGCGCAAACTGCACGACGCGCTCGCCGCCGCCGCTCTTCCGCCCACCGGCGAAATCACTCCCGCGACCGACGCGCGCTTCGGCGATTACCAGACCAACGCCGCGCTGATCCTCGCCAAGCAACGCGGCGAAAATCCGCGCGCCGTCGCCCAGCGAATATTGGACGCTTGGGTCCCATGCGACCTCTGCGCCCCGCCCACGATCGCTGGGGCCGGCTTCATCAACTTCACGCTGCTTCCCGCAGCCGTCGCAGAGCACACCGCCGCGCTCCTCCAGGACGAGCGCCTCGGCGTCCCGCCCGCCGCCGCTCCGAAGAAAATCGTGATCGACTTCGGCTCACCGAACGTCGCCAAACCGATGCACGTGGGCCACATCCGCAGCATCGTGCTGGGCGACGCCCTCGCCCGCATCGCCGAGTTCCTCGGCCACGACGTCATTCGCGACAATCACATCGGCGACTGGGGCACGCAGTTCGGGATGGTGATCTGGGGCTGGAAAAACCTGCTGGACCGCGACGCCCTCGCGCGCGACCCGATCGCCGAGTTGGTCCGCATCTATAAAGAGACGAATGCGCGCGCCACCGCCGACCCCGCGGTCCGCGACCAGTGCAAGGAAGAACTCGTTAAACTACAGAGCGGCGATCCGGAGAACTTCGCCATCTGGCAGGAATGCGTGGATCTCTCGTTGGGCGAATTCGCGCGCACCTACGAACTGCTCGGGCATCCGCTACGATATCCAGCGCGGCGAGAGTTTTTACAACGATCGCCTCGCCGATGTCGTCGCCCGCCTCCTTGCGGCCGGCATCGCGGAGGAAAGCGAGGGCGCCATCGTCGTTTTCTTCCCCGACATCCCCGAACTGGCTGACAAGCCCTGCCTCATCCGCAAGAGCGACGGCGGCTACAACTACGCCACCACCGACATCGCGACCGTCGATTACCGCATCCGCGACCTGCAACGGGACACCGCCTGGTATGTCGTCGGCGCGCCGCAGATCTTGCATTTCAAGCAAATCTTCGCCATCGCCCGGCGCGAAGGCCAAAACGCCGATTTCCGCCACATCACCTTTGGCAGCATCCTCGGCGAAGACCGCAAGCTCATGAAAACGCGCTCCGGCGAAAACGTCGCCCTCCAGGACGTGCTCGACGAAGCGGTCGTCCGCGCCCGCAAAATGGTCGACGAGAAAAACCCCGACCTCGCCGGACGAAGAACGCGCGCGCATCGCGCAGATCATCGGCCTCGGCGCGGTCAAGTACGCCGATCTCTCCCAGTACCGGATGACCGATTACATTTTCTCCTGGGACCGCATGCTCTCGCTTCAGGGCAACACCGCGCCGTATCTGCAAAACGCCTACGTCCGCATCCAATCGATCTTCCGCAAGGCGGATTCAGCTTGGATCACGCATTCACGCATCTCACGAATCACGCTCGGCCAACCCGCCGAGCTCGTCCTCGCGAAACGCCTCTGCCCAGTTCGCCGAAGTCGTCCCCACCATCCTGAACGACTTCCGCCCGAACATCCTCGCCAACTACCTCTTCGAATTGGCCAACAGCTTCCACGCCTTCTACGAAGCCTGCCCCGTCCTGAAATCCGAAGAGCCCGCTCGCAGCTCCCGCCTCGCCTTGTGTCGGCTCACCGCCCGCATTCTCCAGCGCGGCCTCGGCTTGCTCGGCATCGAAGTGCCCGATCGCATGTAAGCCGGTGGCAGAGGCGTCCCGCCGGTCGCGACGGAAGTCAGGCATCTTGCCTGACTCGGCCGACGGGCTTCCAGCCTGTCGGCCCAACCTCCACACCGCCCCCGGATTATTGCCCGCGAGCGACGGAGATCGCCGGGGCTAACGGTGAAGGGTCAGTCGTGCAGATGCAAAACCGGGAAGCCGTACGGGGTCTGTGAATCTCGCTCTCTTTTGCTTCGATTCTCGATGCGATCTCTGAAAGGCTCCGCCTGCCGTGCCAAGTAAGCGAGATTCACAGACTGCCCCCGTACCGGCTTCCCTCGCTCGATCGCCGTTCGGACACTTGATATGAACAAGGCCAGTGACCGCAACATGTTTGCTGTCCTCGCGATTTGTTTCGGGCTGGCGTCGATCACGTGGTTGGTTTTCGGCCAAACGCTCCGCCATGATTTCGTGAATTATGATGACAACGAGTACGTCTTCTTCCTGTAATCCGCCTTCTCCGGGTTGACGTTGTAGGCCCTCCCGATCGCTACACTTATCTGCCGCAGATTGGACTTTTAATTGCATTTACCTGGGTGATTGCCGACCTATCCGCCCGTTGGCGGTATCGCCAACCAGCGTTGGCGACGTTGGCAACAGTTCTAATCGGTAGCTCGGCGGCCTATGCCTGGAATCAAACATCGTCCTGGAAAAACAGTGAGACGCTCTGGAAACACGCGCTCCGCGTGACACCAGATAACGACGTCGCGCATTATCATCTTGGCTTATTTTACGAGCAGAGTCAGAAGCCCGATGCCGCCATTTCGGAATACGAGTCCGCCTTGCAGGCTCGCTACCGCGTAATGACCCCAATGGTGCATTACAACCTCGGCGGTGTTCTCTTCCAAAAGGGTGGGTTTGACGATGCCATCGCGCAGTACCACGAAAGCGGTGCGGTTGCAGCCCGACTTCGCGAACGCTCATCTGAATCTCGGCACCGCTCTGTTCCGAAAACGCCTGTTGACCGATGCAGCGGCCCATTACGAGAAAGCATTGGCGATCGCTCCCCAATCCATCGTCATCCTCAACAAGCTCGCCCTTCTTTTGGCGACTTGCTCGGATGCTCAAATCCGGAATGGTTCTCGCGCGATCGAATTGGCCGAAAAAGCCGATCGGCTTTCCAATCGCCAGAGCCCGGAAATTGTCCGCACCCTGGCAGCCGCGTACGCCGAAGGAGGACGGTTCACCGATGCGATTGATGCTGCGAAACGAGCGCAGGAACTTGCCCTTGAGCAGCGCAACGCAGCTTTGGCAGGTGAGATCCGCATGGACGTCGATCTCTATCGGATGAATTTTCCGAAGCGCGAATCCGGGACGGACGGTCGAGGTAGGAGCTTAAATCTCGGTAGTTCCGAGGTCAGCGGCGCCCCCCCACCACCGCCAACGCTGATCACTCGCAAAAAAACCGAAATCGTATTGCGCGACTCGCGGAATTTTTCAGGTCCGATCATTCGCCGAAGACCGGCAGAGTTCCGGGAGAAGCGAAACGCCCGCGCCGCGCTGCCGGTTCTTTCGTAGTTTTTCGGATGACCTAACACGTTCTCTCCCGTACAAACTCCCCATGCCGCGCAAACTCCTCGCCATCCTCTTTATCGTCGTCGCTGCTGCGTTTCTCCTCGCGGCCACTCTCAGGCTCTCGGGCCAGGGTGGCGTCAGCTGGTTCAACGATCCCGATCTGCCGTCGCCGGACCAGATCACGGCGCCAATCGACAAGGAGGAATATCTGCGCGAGCGGGCGGAGTTCATCGCCTCGATGCGCGGCATCGATGAGGGCGGCGAGTTCGACCCGCTTAAGCGAACCGAAGCGGTCCTGCGGCTGGAGGCGGAGCAGGCGGATATCGTGAAGGCGTTCCGCGGCCGGCCGACGCAGAGCGGGCCGGGCTCGCTGGAGCGCGCCGAGCTGGAGATTCTGACGACCGCATGGACCGAGCTCGGGCCGGCGCCGATTCCGAACGGCCAGACGGAAGTCAACACGACGCCGGTCAGCGGACGAACGACAGCGATCGCGGTGCATCCGACCAATCCGAACATCGTCTATGTCGGCACCGCGCAGGGCGGCCTTTATCGCAGCCTCAACGGCGGCACCACGTGGACGCCGATGATGGACACCGCAGAGTCGCTCGCGATCGGCGCGGTGGCGTTCGCGCCGTCGGACCCGTCGATTGTTTACGTGGGAACAGGCGAGGCGAATCTCTCGGCCGACAGTTTCTTTGGCGTCGGCGTTTACCGCATCGATGACGCGCTCGGTGCGAATCCGATCTTGAGCGGACCGATCAATCCGCCGGTGACGACCGGCATTGCCGGCACGCGGGCGTTCACCGGCGTGGCAATCAGCAAAGTCGTGGTCCACCCGACGAATCCCGCGATCATCTTCGTCTCGACCGCGAGCGGCACGAGCGGCAACCCGAGCGGGCTATCGGTGAGCACGAGCGTGCCGCCGCTCGCGCTCCTGGGGTTGTATCGCTCGACGAACGCCACGGCCAACCCGGCCGCGATCGCATTCGACAAGCTGACGGTGACAACCGCCAACAGCCTCGCGCCCGACACCACCGGCAACCGCAGCATCATCGACGTGGTGATGGAGCCGGGCGTGCCGGATAAGTTGATCTGCACGGTGCTCGGGACGAACGGCAACACGCCACCGGATGGCGGCGTCTACGTCACGAGCAACGCGCTCGCGGCGGCGCCGACATTCACGCGCACCCTCACCCTCGGCGCGGCGACGCTCGATTCGAACATCGGACGCGCGGAGCTGGGGATCTCGAAACCTGGCAGCGTGGCCACCGTCTACGTGGCATCGGGCGAATCAGCCGGCAGTGGCGCCTGCACCACGGGCGGAACGCTCCGCCGATCGGATGACGGCGGGGCGACATGGTCGCTGCCACTCGTCGGCGGGAGCGGATTTTGCGCCGCGCAATGCTTTTACGACATCTCGCTGGGCGTCGATCCGGCGAATCCGCTCGGCGTCCTGCTCGGCGGCAGCGTCACCGGCACCTGCTCGAAGCTGATCGGCCGTTCGCTCGATGGCGGCACCACCTTTGCGCCGAGCAATACCGGCGTCCACGCCGATAACCACGTGGTCGTCTTCGCGCCGTCGGATTCCACCATCGTCTACATGGGGACTGACGGCGGAATTTACCGTTCGACGACCAGCGGCGCGAGTTTTACCCAGATGAACAATACCACCTACCGCGCCACGCAGTTCCAGAGCATCGCGACACATCCGACCCATCGCGAGATCATGCTCGGCGGCACGCAGGATAACGGCACCATCCGCAAGAACGCCGACGGCACCTGGACCCGCACGGATTCGGGCGATGGCGGGTATGCGCTCTTTGATCGCAACGGCACCGGCGCTGAGACCACGATTGCCTATCACACCACGCAGGCCGGCAGCGGCAGCATCAACTGGCGGCGCTCGACCAACTCCGGCACCAGCTGGACGAGCCGGAACTGCGGCACGAACGGCATCCCCTGCACCGATACCGTTTTGTTTTACCCGCCGATCGCCCTCGGGCCGGGCAATCCAAACACGTTCTACTACGGCACCGATCGGCTGTATCGCTCCGCCGACGGCCTCACCGCGGCGGCGGCCAGCCAGCGGCCGCTTGCGGTTGACTCCGTGCCGCCCGCCGCGCCGGTGAATCAGGTCGTAACGACAATTGCCATCTCGCCGCAGAACGACAACGTCCGCCTCGTCGGTCTGCGCAACGGGAAGGTCTTCGCCACCACCACGGGCGGAGCCACGCTGGCCGATATCACCAGCGCCGCGTTTCCGCCGCCACCGGCCGGCACGATTCGCCGCGCCGTCTCGCGCGCGGTGATTCACCCGCAGTTGCCGCGCACAGCGTTCATCACCTTCGGCGGCTACGGCGTGCCCGACGGGCACCACATTTGGAAGACCACAAATCTCGACACGAACGCGGGCGTCCCGGCCGTGCTTTGGACGCCGACCGGCTTTGGCATTCCCGATGTCCCGGTCAACTCCATCACCTACGACGAACGCGCGCCGCGATACATGTACGCCGCGACCGACATCGGCGTCTATCGCTCGGCCGACGACGGAGCCACGTGGGCGCCGTTCAGCATGGGGCTGCCGCGCGTTGCCGTCTTCGACATCGCATTCCAGGAGCAGGCCGGCACCGCGACGACGGAGCGCGTCCTGCGTATCGCCACTCATGGCCGCGGCATTTGGGAAATCGCCGTGCCCATTCCCGCCGGGCAACTGACGAGCGCCGTCTCCAGGAAAACGCACGGCGGCGCGGGCGTATTCGATGTTTACCTCCCGCTGGGCGGTGGGCGTGGCATCGAAAGCCGCACCGGTGGCGCGGGTGGCGCACACACTGTCGTCTTCACGTTCTCAAATTCTCTCGTCAACGTCGCCAGCGCCACCGTGAGCGGCGGCACCGGCATGGTGGCCAGCAGCGGCATGGGCGCGAACGCGCGCGAGTACGTCGTCAACCTGAGCGGGGTGACAAATGCGCAAAACCTGACCGTTAGCCTGAACGGCGTGGTCGATACCACCGGCGCAGCCGCGGGACCGGTTTCAGTGACCATGGGCGTGTTGCTCGGCGACACGAACGCCGATGCCACGGTGAACTCCGGCGACGCCCTCCAGACCCGCGCCCGCTCCGGTGAAATAACCAACGGGGGCAACTTCCGGATGGACGTGAACCTCGACGGCACGATCAGCGGCGGCGATGCGCTCGTGGTCCGGTCCGCCGCCGGGACGTCAGTGCCGTAAACGTCGGTCGACCCGCCCTGAACGCCAGCCGGCGGTGCCGTGCAGGAACCGCCGTGCGCCAAGTTAGTTCGACAGGAAAGCGCCGGCGGCAGCGACATTGTCGATCGGGAATAGAGTTGATAGCCTGGCGGCGGTGGACGAACGGACGAGGAAGGGCATGTGGCCAGGGAACCCCGCGCAGGTGCCGCCCGCCGGTGGTCGCCGGGCGCCACCGGCCAGGCGCCAGCGGTGGGCAACGCGTCTGCTTTTTCCGGGAGCGGCCCTCGCGATCGCGGCGGCGGCGTTCGCCGTGGGTTATCGAGCTCCGAGTTCGCTGCCGGCGGCGATTCCAACCAAAGTCGAGCAGGCGCCCGAGATTGCTCGCGCCTCGACCAATCACGCTCCGGTTGTCACCACGTCCAGCACCTTGTCACGCGACCGTTTGCAGGTGGAAGGTTTCGCCAGGATCGGCTTTGCCCAAATGGAGGAATTGTTGACGACAGCCTCGCCGGAGCAGCGCGAGCTTTGGGCCCGGGAATTGGGCGCGCTTCCCATCGGGCCTCTCAAGCCGATCGCGCTAATAGCCTTTTATACGGCATGGCTCGATCTGGAACCGGAAGAGGCTCTTCGTTCACTCCACCGCTTTCCTGACTTGATGTACCGGATGGAAGTTTTCGCCGCCCTCGGTGCGGCTGTTCCAACTGCGCTGCTGCCACATTTGATTGAGGTGATTTCGGAGTTTTCGGCCGCGGAACGGCGCTCCCTCCTGCCCGCCTTTCTTTCCGCACTCGCCGAGACTGACCCGGCGGTGACCGGCCGTTTCATTGCTTCGCACCCGAAACTCACCTCCCGTTCTGATGCGGTCGCGCTAATGTCCGCCTGGGCAAGGGACGATATCGGCGCGGCGAGGAAATGGCTCGAAGCGAGCCAATTTTTTGGCGAACCGGATGTGCTCCGTTCGCTGGTAGATTCCTGGTTCGCGAAGGATCCGGCGGCAGCGCAAAACTATGTGGTAACCCACCGGGACAATGAAGGGATGGGCGACGCCGCCAATTCTGTCGCTGCCCATCTATTCCGCAGTTCGCCAGAGCAAGCCCGGGAGTTCCTCAGACTGGTCGGTGACCGACGTGCGTCACAGATCCTGGTAAGCCTGGTTCCGTCTCTGGACGATGATCAGGTCGCCAATTTGGTGGCGTGGGCCTCCACGCTGCCGAGCTCCGTCGCCGAGGGCGGTCTTGGACTTGCGCTTTCGCGCTGGGTTTCCCTCAATCCCAGCCAGGCTCTCGATTGGCTCCGAGCCAAACCTGCAGTCGAGCGGGAATCCCTCTTGGTCGCGATGATTCGTTCCGAAATGGCGCCCGCGTCGCCCGAAATCGTGTCCCTAGCCTACACCATCCGCGATGTGCAGAAGCGCAATGAAACTCTTTCCCTCCTCGTCCAGGACCTCGCCCTCGAAACCGGTGATGCGACGGACAAAATCCGCGCCCTCGGATTATCAGTCTCCCAGACGAACCACTTGCTGAAGTTGCGGCCTGTTCCGAGAGAATGACGTTCCAGCGACTGATAATTATTGGCTGCTGTGCGCTCGGCGGCTTTGCCCTTGGCCGCTGGCTCTCGCCGCCCGCCGGCGCCAGCGCTGCCCCGCTCTCTGATGAGCGGCGCACGGCAGATTCTCAGGTCGCGGCTCCTGTGGAATTGCCGCCGCCGGAGCGTGCCGGCCGCGTGCCCTTTGTGGATCTATATCGCAGCCTTCGCTCCTCCAGTGCCGAAGAACGCGCCACTTATCTTCGTTCGCTGCAGGCGCTTCCTGCCGGTCCTGATCGCCGCGCGGCCCTGACCGCATTTTTCCAGTGTATGGCCAGCGTCAGTCCGCAAGCAGCGGCAGACCTTGTCCGGCAGATTGGCAAGGACGATCTCGAGCGGGCCGTCCAGGCAGTCCTGGGTGCCACGGCTGCCTCCCAAACCCCGGTTCTCGTGAAAATGCTTCTCGATTTGCCTGCGGACACAGACCAGAGGTGGCGCGAACAGATGCTGAATGGGCAGATGTTCTTCTGGGCGGCCCTGGATCCGCCCGCCGCCGTGCAGTTCGCCGATCAATACCTGAGCATTTACCCGAACCTCGCGGTTGGCGGTATCGTGCAGTGCCTCGCGGTCGCGGATCCCGCCGCGGCGGAGCGCTGGCTCCAGGAACATCCCGATCTCGCGAAGCAACCCGAGGTCATGAGTGGATACCTCAAGGGGCTATATCAGGGTGATCCGGCGAGCGCCCGGCGCTACCTGACCGAACACGCCACCGAAGAAGTGGTGCAGTCCGGTCTGAAAGGGGTGGCTCGTCTCACCTTTCTTAGTTCAGCGGACGACGCGACTGAATTCATCAGTCATCTACCTACGAAAGACGCCCGCCGGGCGGGGCTGGACGGTATCCTCGACCTCAACACTGAGGCCTTCGTCAACAAGGAGACCAGCCATGCCGCCCTCTGCGCGGGTCTGGCCGAGTGGGTCACGAAATTCTCACCGGAGGACTGGCCGAACAGCATGTCCGGGTTTCTGCGCCAATGGCGCGAACTCGATCCGGAGGGCTCCGTGAGTTGGATGGCTCGACTCCCGTCGCACACCCGATCGGCGATCGCCAGCGAACTCGGGCGGGACCTGGCACCGGAGGAATTGAAACAAGTCCTGGCCACTACTGACGGTGACCTCCACCGTGATGTTCTAGCTGCCCTTGCCGGGCGGCGAACGTTGACCCCCGAAGAACTAGAATCGCTGATCGAAGAACTGGAACTCTCCCCCGAAGACGCCGTCCAGTTCGCAACCCCGGGGCGATGAGCGGCCGGCTGCAATCGATCGACTGCCGCGGATGCGTCGCAGGAAGCGTGAACAAGCTTGGACCACATGATTGATTACACGCTGCAGCCAATTGGATTCATTCGTTCAACCCTGAAGACGCGGGCGGAGGCGCCGCGGCAGGGAGCGGAAGGTGCGCCGGACGCGTGGCTCGAGATCGAACCACACTTCGCCGATGCACTGCTCGGGATGGAGGTCGGTCACCAGCTCATCGTCATCACGTTCATGCACGAGGCGAACCGCGCGGTGCTGCAAAACCATCCGCGCGGCGATGAAAGCCGTCCGCTCACCGGCGTTTTTTACACGCGCTCACCGGCGCGGCCGAACCCGCTCGCGCTGCATCCCGTGACGGTGCGCGAGATTGACGGCTCCCGGCTGAAGATTGGACCGATCGAGGCATTCGACGGCACCCCGGTGGTTGACATCAAGTCAGCGTCGACGCGCGCTGATGGATGATAGGTAGGCGCGGTCGGTTGCTCGGCATCAACGAGAATGTGATCTAACGCATCACGGTCACGCGCAGAAACGTCGCATCGATCGTCGTTGCATCGTCGCGCCCGCTCTTGTTCTGGCTCGCGAACAGCTCTTCCAGCTCCTTCTGCAATTCCGCCGCGCGGCCATTCTTCTCTGCCGCTTCAAACGCGTTCATCGTCGGCCCGTAGTATTTCCGGAATTCATCCACGAACGCCGCCGGCGCGCCCGGAAAGTGGAAGGTGAACGTGTCGCGCTCGAAGGCGATATTCTCCGCCGGCACACCCGCGGCGGTAAACCGCTCGATCACATGGCTCTCAATCCCCCATGTCATTGGGCTCACGAAACCTTCCGGCGGGGGCGGCGTGTAGTGCGCGCTGATCTTCAAGATCTGCGCCACCAGCGTCGGATCATTCGGAATCCAGTTGCCCATCACGATCCGGCCGCCCGGCTTCGTCACGCGCACCATCTCCTTCGCCACGTCGAACGGCTTCGGCGCAAACATCGCGCCGAAGATGCTGACCACGAGGTCGAACGCCCCATCCGGCAGCTGCTCCAGATTCGACGCATCGCCTTCCTGAAACCGGAGATTCGTGAGGCCATGCTCCGCCGCCCGCCGGTTCCCCGCTTCCACCAGGTTGCGCGCGATATCGACGACCAGCACCTCGGCGCCGAGTTTCGCCGCCGGCAGCGCCGTCGTCCCATCGCCGCCGCCGAGATCGAGGACCTTCATTCCCGGCGTGATCCCGAGCCGCTGCACGAGCGCCTCGCCGCTGTCGCGCATCGTCGCGGCGATGCGCGTGAAATCGCCTTTTTCCCAAAGAGCTTTGTTTGGATTCATAGGGAACAGGAATGAGACCGCCGCTCCGCACTTCGATGCAATTACTTTTGGCGCGTAACGAGCCCCGGCTCCCCAGTTCCTCACTCGTAGCGGAGCGCGACCATGGGATCGACCCGCACCGCGCGCCAGGCTGGGAGGAGGCAGGCGAGGAGCGCGATGGCGAGCATGAGGAGGGCGACCTCGAGGTAGGTGATGGGATTCGCCGGCGTGACGCCGAAGAGGAGGCTCGACAGATAGCGGCTGAGAGCGAGGCCGGCGGCAAGCCCGATGGCCACGCCGAGCAGGACCAGGCGGGCGCCTTCGCGCAGGACAAGACCGAGGACATCGCGCCGCTGCGCGCCGAGGGCCATGCGAAGGCCGATCTCCGGGGTGCGCTGGGTGACGAGCGAGGCGAGCACGCCGTAAAGGCCCAAACTTGCGAGCAACACGGCGACGGCCGCGAAGAGGCCGAAGAGCGAGGACTGGAAACGGCGCGCGCTGGTGGTTTCGCGCAGCACTTGCTCCATGGTGGCAATTTCGAACATTGGCACCTTCGGATCGACCGACCAGATCTGGTGCTTGATGGCGGGAATCATGGCGGCGGGATCGGCGCCGGTACGGAGCGCGAGGGTGAGTTGGGTGTAATCGACCATGGGTTTGGTGATCTCGGGCCGCATCCCTTCTTCGAGTGAAACTTGATGGGTATCGCCGACGACGCCAATGACCGTGGAAACGACCGCGGGCGTGCCGGCTTTAGACGGGACGCTGCGCAAATGCTGGCCGACCGGGTCGGCATTCGGCCAGAGGCGTTGGGCGAGGCTCTGGTTGACGATCAGAACCGGTTTTTTCTCGGTCAGTTCATCCGCGGTGAAGTTGCGCCCGGCGACCAAACGGAGGCCGACGGAGTCGCGGCATCCGTTCAGGATAGGTTAAGATGCGTCACGCGCCGAGTTAGAAGGTAAGCGTTCCTTCGATCGAATCGTCCAGCGTCTTTCCGATGGCAGCGCCAACTAAAATCTTCATTCCGGCGACAGCGTTCCCGTGTTTGGTATCCCAGTAATAACCCCCGCTGGGAGCGACCTTGATCACAGTAATGCGTGGATCGTCCACGCCTTCGGTGAACCACGTCTTCACGATCGGTTTCCAAAGCTCTTCGATCTTCACCTTGTCGCGCGAGATGCTGGTGCGTCCACTTAAAACCAGGAAGTCCGAATGCTTTGAGCCCTGGAAATACAACTGTACCGACGGGTCGCGCTCAATCTCCGCGTTCTTGTGGCTATCGTCGGAGCTGAGGAACCAGAGATTTCCCTCGTCGTCTACCTGCTGCACGCTCATCGGGCGCGCGCCGCTCGAGCCGCCGGTTGCCAACGCCGTACAGAAGAAACAGGTTTCTGCCTTCTCCACCAGCTCCTTCACTTTCGCGACCGCTTCCTCACCACGGAGGTTGCGGCGGTTTTCCTCCGGCTGGTTTTGATTGATC
The DNA here is from genome assembly GCA_963844275.1 of uncultured Verrucomicrobiae bacterium. Lineage (GTDB taxonomy): Bacteria > Verrucomicrobiota > Verrucomicrobiia > Chthoniobacterales > UBA10450 > JACCTI01. The sequence goes on along the minus strand of CAWJNS010000010.1, from coordinate 287,820 downwards.
GAGTCCATCATTAACTCCTGGTTTTACTCTCGGCGTTAGCTGTGGGCCGGCTCTTTTTTCGGCGTGGGCTTCGTCCATGGAGCTTTTTTTCTTTTCCACAACTTCTCTTCGTTTGCCGTGCCAAATAGGTTGCGTCTCTTGGAAAATGCTCATGGCGAGACCGGCTTGGGTGGCCGAGGGCAAGTTTGCCTCGGCGGGCGGTCGCTGATCCACCGCCCTTGGTGCGCTCAGAAACTCACCAGCCCCGCCGCCCGAGAGCCGGCCGCGACGAAAATGATAGCGTGTCGCCAGAGCGTTGATCTTGAGGAACTCGTACGCGGTCTGCGTCATTTGCTCTACCGAGCGCGTCACGCCGGCTTGTTCGCCGCGCCTGACCAGGATGCGCAGCCGCCGACAAACGAAGCAGCAGCACGCCCCGTGACGAGATTCCGCGCCCTGCCCGCGCGAGTCATCTCAGAAGGATCGAACCACACAAGACGTGTGCTACTTTGCCGCCCGTGAAGACCGATCAGCCGCGCATCCCGAGCTCGACTTACCGGCTGCAATTCAACCGGCAGTTCACCTTCGCGCAGGCGCGGGATATCGTGCCGTATCTGCACGAGCTAGGGATCAGCGATTGCTATGCGTCGCCTTACTTCCAGGCGCGGGCGGAGAGCACGCACGGCTACGATATTACCGATCACAACAAGCTGAACGCCGCGATCGGGACGCGGGCGGAATACGATGCGTGGGTCGCGAACTGCAGGCGCACGACATGGGCCAGGTGCTCGATTTTGTGCCGAACCACATGGGCGTGGGCGAGCCGCTCAATCTTTGGTGGATGGATTTGCTCGAGAACGGGCCGAGCTCGCACAACGCACCGTATTTCGATATCGACTGGCAGCCGCTCAAGCCGGACCTGCGAAACAAGGTGCTGCTCCCGATTCTGGGCGATCAATACGGCCGCGTGCTGGAGCGCGGCGAGCTCAAGATGCGGTTCGAAGCGGGCGCGTTTTACCTCAGCGCACCTACGGCGTCCAATTGAATCACGCACCCTGACCCGCGCGGCGGCCAGGGGTGGCGTTTACACGCCACTTCCACGCATGTCGTCGTCACGGAACCAAGCTGATGGCCTCGAGGTAGTAGTCCTCCAGGGCCCGCACCTGCGCGCGCTGCTCAAACTTGGCGGCGACCGCAGCCGCACCGCGTTCGGCGATCGCCTGCAGCTGCGGCAGGGTCTCGCGCGTAGCCGATTAACTCCCGCGCCAGCGCGTCGGCATCTCGCTCTCGCCACCAGCACGCCGCTCACGCCATGCTCGATCGCTTCCGGAATACCGCCGTGTCGTGGTGGCGAACACCGGCAGCCCGCTCGCCATCGCCTCCAGCATGGCATTCGGCACGCCTTCCTGGTTCCCGTCGCGGCCCGTCTCGCTCGGATGGAGGAAAATGTGGGAGCCGAGGAAAAGCGCGCGCAATTCGTCCTGCGAAATGAAGCCGGCGAAAGTCACGCGCTCGGCGACGCCCAGCTCGCGCGCCAGTTCCTGCAGCGCCGGCAGCAGCGGGCCTTCGCCCGCGATCGTGAAGTGCGCCCGCGGGAACTGCCGGGAAAATTCCGCAAACGCGCGCAGGCTCGTCCGCAATCCCTTCTTCTCGATCAGTCGCCCGGCCTGCATCAGTTGCCACGCCCCGTCGTTGGGCCACGTCCGCGAGCTGAAACGGCACTGCCTCGAGCGGAATCCCGGTGCGTTGCAGGCGCAGTTTCTCCGGCGGCGCAGCCGAGGCCGATCAACGCCTGTCGCAGCGACTCGGAACGCACCAGGACCAGCCGCACCGCCTCGAGCATCGCAAGCGTGGCGCCGCGGTAGGCGGGCTTGTCGAGATCGACCATCACGTCCGCGCCATGGAACGAAACGACCGACGCTTTCGGCCAGGTGCGGATGAGCGGCAGGAGATGGACCGCGATGTGCCCGAAGTAGATGTGCAATAACTCCGCGCCGGCGCGGTCGAGGACACGCCGGAGCGCGTCCGTTTCCCGTGCGCGAAATCGTCCAGGGAACGTCGCGCAATTGCCGGAACCAGATCCGCCGCAGCCAGTGCATCGCCGGCTTCGCGCACCACCGTGAGGTCCGCGAACGGAAAGCGATCGGCCTGCTCGCGTTTTTGGGCGATGACGATCGGCCGCACCCGCTCGAGCGCGGTGATTTGCCGGTAGATGTGGAGCATCTCCGGCTTCAAAAATGTCGCGCAATAGCACGCGACCACCGGTTTTTTGCCCAGCGTGTGCACACGCGCGACAGGCCGGCGCGTAGTCGCGCGTTACCAGCGGATGCCGAAAAGGATAATGCCCGTGATGTGCGACGGGTTATTCTGGTCGTAAGTCACGGTATCATCGACCGCGCCGCGATATTTCTGGGGCGCGCGCGGATTCAACATCTGCAGCGGATTCCCGCGGACCGCGCGCGGCAGGGCGCCCGCGACCGGGCGCGGCGCGACCGTGGGCGGTGGACGTTGCGCCGTTTCCCGGCGAGGTTCGCCGACCGGTGCGGTGTAGGTCTCCGTTTGCCTTTGCGTCTGCGCTCCGGCGGTAGTGAGGCCGGCAGCGGCAAGGACAAAAGCGAGAGCGAGGAGTTTCTTCATATTATTGATTCGGATGGGGATGCGCTAGTGCTTGCCGCACCGGAGGCTACGACGCAGGATTATGAGGCGATGCAGTATCTTGAAAAGGCTAAACGTGTGCTCAATTGCGAAATTTTCGAGCTCCAGCGCTTGCGGGATCGGCTGGGCGAGGAGTTTGCGCGGGCGGTCGAGCTGATCCAAGGAGGCGGTCGAGGCGCGGGGCAAGGTGGTCGTGCTCGGCGTCGGCAAGTCGGGGCATATCGGAGCCAAAATCGCAGCCACGCTGACCAGCACCGGTTCTCCGGCGGTGGTGCTGGATTCGTTAAACGCGCTCCATGGCGACCTCGGAATGGTGGCGGATGGCGACGTGGTGCTGGCGCTCAGCGCCAGCGGCGAAACGGAAGAATTGCTCCGCATCCTGCCGGCGTTGGCGCGCTTTCAGGTGCGGATCATCGCCATCTGCGGCGACGCGAAATCGACCCTCGCGCAAAATTGCGCAGGTCCTGCTCGACGTGAACATCGAGGAGGAAGCGTGTCCGCTAAACCTCGCCCCGACCTCGAGCACGACCGTGATGCTCGCGCTGGGCGACGCGCTCGCGATGGTCCTGCTGGAGGCGCGCGGCTTTCAGAAGGAAGACTTCGCGCGGTTTCATCCCGGCGGCATGATCGGGCGCAGCCTGCTCCTGCGGGTGCATCAGGTCATGCGGCCGCGCGAGGCGCTCGCGCTGGTCGCACCGGAGACGCCGGTCCGCTCGCGTTGAAGACCATGACCGATGTGCGCGCCGGCGCGGCGGTGGTCGCGGATGGGGAGGGCCGGCTGCTCGGCATTTTCACCCACGGCGATTTCGTTCGACATTTCCAGACCGATTCCCGCGTCGGCGAGCGGCTCGTGGCGGACCTGATGACCCTGAACCCGGTGACGGTGCAGAAGGACAGGCTCGCCGTGGAAGTGCTGAACCTGCTGGAACGCCACCGGATCGACGACTTGGTGGTGGTGGACGATCAGGCGATGTGCCGGTCGGCATCGTCGATTCGCAGGATCTGACGCAGCTCAAGCTGCTGTAGGATCCCGAGCCTGCGGTTCAGTCTTGCTGAGGCATCGTTGCGCCGTCCCTTCAACTACTCAACTCTTCACTCTCACTCTTATGGCAGCCGCGAACGATCTCCGCAAAGGACAGGCAATAAAATACAACGGCAACGTCGCGATTGTGCTCGATGTGCAGCACCGCACGCCGGGTAACCTGCGCGCCTTCGTGCAGGCGATCATTCGCTATATCAACACCGGCAAAAGCGCGGACGTGCGGTTCGGTTCGACCGACAAAGTGGAGCTGGTCGATGTCTCGCGGAATACGCTCGAGTTCTCCTACAAAGACAACACCGGGTTCCATTTCATGGATCCGGAGACCTACGAGACCATCACGCTGAACGAGAATCTGCTCGGCGAAGCGAAGGATTATCTGGTCGAGAACCTGAAGGTGAGGTGCTCTCCACCGAAGGCAGCGGTGCAGGTGGAGTTGCCGTCCTCGGTCCAACTGAAAGTGGTGGAAGCGCCGGAAGGTTTGCGGGGCGATACCGCCTCGAATGTGACGAAGCCGGCGTGCTCGAGACCGGCAAGACGGTCAACGTGCCGCTCTTCATCCAGGAAGGCGAGATGATCAAAATCGACACGCGCACCGGCAACTACATGGGCCGGGCCTAGCGGCGAGGCGTTGGTTGTAGACGAGCTGCACCGCAGCGCGTGATTCGATCGGATCGTCCCATCGCTGCGGCAGACGAGGCGTGAATTCCCGTTGCTTGACATCCGATCATCTGCGTAACCTGCGGCTCGCGTGCCTGTCGCAGAAACAGCGATCAACCTCGCGCCGCAGCGTGGGCCGCCCAACGCCATCACGTCGCGTCAAGGTCGCGCCGCTACATCGTCCCGACCCGGCGCTCGCAGCCGAATTACTCGCCGATGATGGTGCCCACCAGTTGGGTCAAGTTCGTCGTCGCGATTTTTCTGCTGCCGTTTTGCGCGGTCCTCACCCAGACGTTTTTCACCGTCTTCACCCGCGCGACGGTGACGCAGCGCCTCTGGGCCGGCGAAGAATTCTGGTTCTTCTCGCTCGGCGTGGTGCTGTGGCTGATCGCGTTTTTCGGCTTGCCGCGGCCGCTGCTCGTTTACGTCTTCGGCCATGAACTGACCCATGCCCTCTGGGTCTGGTGATGGGCGGACGCGTCAGCCAGTTCCGCGTCGGCCGCGACGGCGGACACATCGTCACCGACCGGAACAATTTCTGGATCGCGCTCGCGCCGTATTTTTTCCCGCTCTACAGCATCATCGCCATCGCGATCTACGGCGCGCTCAGCTTGTTCATGGATGTGCAGCCGTTTGGCCGGCTGCTCTATGCGGTGATCGGCGTCACCTGGGCGTTCCACTTCACCTTCACCTGCTGGATGATTTCGAAAAGGCAGACCGACCTGACGGATCACGGCACGTTTTTCTCCCTTGTCCTGATCTACCTGATGAATCTGCTCCTGCTCAGCGTGATGCTGGTGGTCGCTTCAGCCGCAGATCACCTTCCTGGATTTCGGCGCGGAATTGTCGAAAGCGCGAGAACGTTCGCGCCGGGATCGTTCGTTCTGGCTGCGGGCGTGGGCTCTTCGGACGGGCGGTTTCAGACCGCCGACTACATCGGACGGCATCTCAAATCACCGCTCCTTGCCGAAAACCGCGAACGGCAGCACTGCGAAAGCGTCCGTCAAACGAAGGGCGCCATTTCTCGACGCGAGCGTTCGCGTCCGGTGAACAAATCCGTCGCCGCCTTCGCGCGCAGCGCCGGCGGCAACTCAACGGCTGTGTCCTGCCAGCGGTCGCCGGTCGCGGGAAACCCAACGCGCGACGTGAGCCGCGGAGCGAGCGACCGACGATCCACCGGTCCTCGTGCTCACGCGCGAACGCCACGCACGAGTCCGCGTGAGAGCCGCTCGTCTTGAGCGGCAGATAGCTGCCGTGCAGGAACAGCTCGCGGATGCTCGCGCCGGAAGCGCAGCAAGCCGTTGGGTGAGGAGCATCTTGATGCGCCCGTCGGGCCAGGTGTCGAGCAATTCGTCAGGAGCAGCATTGGTTAGGCCGGCCAGCATCTCGCGACCCCGCTGGTAATCGACCGGGCGGCGGTTGTCCGGATCGACCAGGCTGAAATCCCAGTCTCGTTGCCCTGGTAGATGTCCGGCACGCCCGGGCGCCGTCAATTTGAGCAGGACCTGCGAGAGCGAATTGATCGCGCCGAGCCGCGCGATTTCCTCGACCACGGGAAGCAGCTCGCGGCACAAATTTGCTTTTCGGCGATCCAGAATCTGCGCCACGAAATTCCCGCATCGCCGTTGTCCCACGCTTCGTTCGGCTGAATCCAGCTCGTCTTCAGTTTCGCTTCCTTTAACGCCTTCGCCATGTAGGCCTGGATGCGCTCGATGTAGTCCGGCGTGGCGTGCGTGGCGCGCGGCACCATCCGCCTCCACCGGCCAGGTGCCGAGCAATGTCTGGTAAAGTAGATATTCCTCGTTCGCATCCGGCGCTTCCACGTCTTCCACCTGCCGCTTGGCGCGGCGATTGATCGTCCGCCAGCGCTGCACCGAAGTGCGCCAGAGTTGCGGGATTTCCGAGATCGCCACCATCCGTGCGCGCATGTCTTCGCTCCGTTTCGTGTCGTGGGTCGAAGTGGTCAGCATCGTCGCCGGCCAATGCTTCTGAGAGTGCGCGTTTTCGCTTGTGAAACGCCGTCCACGCTGAGACCGAACTGCTGCGGTTCGCCGCCCACTTCGTTGAGCGCCGCGAGCCGGTTGTAGATGTAGAACGCCGTGTCCTCGAGCCCCTTCGCCATGATCGGCCCGGTGCATTGCTGGAACTTCAGGACGAAATGCGCGTGCTCGGCGCGGGCTTGATCGTCGAGGTTCTCCGGGAAACGGAAGAGCAGAATATCGCGCAGAAAATTGAAGACCGATTCCTCGATCGCGGGATTGCGCCGTTTGGCTGCCGCGACGGCGCGTTCGATCACCGACCGGTCCGCCTCGCTGACCGGCTCGCCCGGCGTGATGTAGGTGCGGTAAACCGGGAAGCAGGCGATCGTTTCGCGCACTGCCCGGCCCAGCGCTTCGAGCGTAAAGTCGCGGAACCAGCGATTCTCCTCCGAGAGTCGATCGAGCATGTCGCCGAGGACCTTGACGTCGTTCGCGAGGGCGAGGCGCATCACGAGCCGTTTCTTCGCGTAAACCAAATGCCCGAAGTGCATCGAGTGACCGAGGAAACGCCGGAATGTTCTTGTCATCGCCTCCTCGCTCGACGCATCGCAAAGCAGGCTGTTCACCCGCCGGGCGAAGTCGTAGCCGGTCGTGCCATGCACCGGCCAGTCGCCCGGCAGGCGTTCGCTGCCGGAGAGGATCTTCTCGACCACCAGGTACATGGCGCGTCGATCCTCCGGCAGCGGGTGGCCGAGCGCTTGGGCGCACCGCTGCTGCAGCTTCGTGAAATACTCCCGCGGCAGGCAAAGCCCGTCCGGATGATCGATCCGCAACCCGGTGACCGCGCGGGCGGCGACCAGTTCGAGCAACAGCTCATGCGTCGCGTCAAACACCTCCGGCAACTCCATCCGGATCGCCGCCAGATCGTTGACGTCAAAGAAACGGCGGTAGTTGATTTCCTCCGCCGCCACCCGCCAGAAGGCGAGGCGATACGCCTGGTCGTCGAGCAAACGGTCGAGCGCGTCGAAGCTGCGGGAATCACCGGGCGTGCCGTTGATTCTCAGGACAGCCTTCTCGATCGCGTCGCGCACCTGCGGCGCTTCCGCGCAGCGGCGCTCGAGCCGTCGTTTGATGATTTCCTTCTCCCGCGTCCGCTCCGCGATGCCGCGCCGGATCGTGGGCATTGCGCCGCGGCAGGTAATCGAGCGCGGTCATGATGCTCTGGAATTCGGCGTAGAAATCTTCCTCGCGCTGCCGCTCCAGGAGCTCGAGCGCGATCTGGAGAATGTGGCGATAAGTGCCGGGCGCGATCGGCCACTCGTGCTCGTAGTAAGTGAGGTAAAACGCGCCCGCCTCGAACCGCACCTTTAGTTCACCGCGTTCGAGGACGCGGCCGTATTGATCGCCCAGGATCGGCAGCAGCACCTTGTCCCGCAGACCCGTTTTCAGCGGCTGCCAGTCGATGTCAAAATAAGGCGCGTAGTGCGAGCTCGGCCCGTTCTCGAGCACATCCATCCACCACTGCATTGAGCGGCTCGCCCACGCCCATGTGGTTCGGCACGAAGTCGAGCATCTGGCCCATGCCGTGCGCCTGCAGTTCCGCGACCCACGCATCGTACTCCGCCCGCGTGCCGATGGCGGCGTTCAGTTTGTTGTGATCGGTAATGTCGTAGCCGTGGGTGCTCTCCGCCCGCGCCTGGAAATAAGGCGACGCATAGCAATCGCTGATCCCCAGCTCGTGCAGATACGGCACGATTTCCCGCGCCTGCGCGAACGTGAACTGCCGGTTGAATTGCAACCGGTAGGTCGAGCTCGGGATGCGCGGACTGGTTGGCATACGAAGGGCGACACTCCTTGTCGCCTTTTTCTGAGACGGCGACAAGAGTGCCGGCTTTCCGTCCGCCACAGCTGCCTCGTGATTTCTCAATTCTCGAAAAGACTGTGAAACGAAGCCCGGCGCCCGGCGAGGAACACGGAAATTCCGGCAAAATATCCACGCTATCGCCTAATCGATCTCGATTGCCCCGACCACCAAGCCGGGTTCGCGATAAGGAATTTTCCCAGGAAACGCAACCTGTTTGGCGCGGCAAACGAAGATAAGTTGTGGGAAGAAAATCGCTCCACGGGCGAAGCCTACTCGGGAAAAGAACCGACCCACGGCCAATGCGAGGTAGAACGCCAAAGTGGAGCGGCAATCGCGAAAGGGCACTGGGAGTTAAACATGGATTCGATCAATCAGAACCAGACGGAGGAAAACCGCCGCAACCTCCGTGGTGAGGAGGCCGTCGCGAAAATGAAGGAGTTGGTGGAGAAGGCAGAAACGTGTTTCTTCTGTACGGCGTTGGCGACCGGCGGCTCGAGCGGCACGCGCCCGATGAGCGTGCAGCAGGTAGACGACGAGGGGAATCTCTGGTTCCTCAGCTCCGACGATAGCCACAAGAACGCGGAGATTGAGCGCGACCCGTCGGTACGGTTGTATTTCCAGGGTTCAAAGCATTCGGACTTCCTGGTTTTAAGTGGACGCACCAGCATCTCGCGCGACAAGGTGAAGATCGAAGAGCTTTGGGAACCGATCGTGAAGACGTGGTTCACGGAAGGCGTGGACGATCCACGCATTACTGTGATCAAGGTCGCCCCCACCGGGGGTTACTACTGGGATACGAAACACGGGAATGCTGTCGCCGGAGTGAAGATTTTAGTTGGCGCTGCCATCGGAAAGACGCTGGACGATTCGATCGAAGGAACGCTTACTTTCTAGCTCGCCGCGTCGCTTCGCTGACATCCCCGGCCGCGCTCTTGAACTCGCGGGCGAAATCTCCCGTTCGGCCGGGCATCGCTCCTGCTTTTTGCAGTTTCATGTCCCTGCACAGTTTATCGAAAGGAGAACGCGAAGCGGTGCGGAGCTACTCCACACCATGATCATCTCGGAGCTGGGGAACTTTAGTCCCGAGCGCTTCAGCGAATGGATCCGGCAGATGGACGGCAAATTCCGGAAAGTCTCCATGGGGCTCGCCTTTCAGATCAGCAGCCGGCGCGTCAGCTTCACCATCAAGGAGCTGCGCTCGGGTCGCCGCGTGTATCAGTTCAAGTCCTCCACCAGCGTCCGTTTCGAGGATGGTGACGTCGCCTATACGCCGGAGGCCGTGGCGCCGAAATTCTGAAGCCGGGAGGAGAATCGGGGCCCGTCCTCAAGCAAGGGGCATTTTGGGGAACCGGCGCGTTCAATGCCGCTGCAGGAAACGGTGCACGTCTTCGGCCAGCTTCGGCCCGATGCCTTCCGTCGCCGCAATCTGTTCCGCGCTCGCTTTCCGGAGCCGGCTGACGGAACCGAACTTCCGCAGGAGCAGGTTCTTCCGGTTCTGGCTCACGCCCGGGCAATCGTCGAGAATGCTCTCGCCGATGCGCTTCTTCATGAGGAGCTGGTGATAGGTATTCGCGAAGCGATGCGCCTCATCGCGGATGCGTTGCAGCAAACGCAACGCGCCTGAATCCCGTGACAGCTGGAGCGGCAGCGCGCGGTCCGGCCGGTAGATCTCCTCATATTCTTTCGCCAGGCCGATGATCGGGAGATCGTGCAAGCCGAGTCGCTGCAGCTCCCTGCAGGCCGACGACAGCTGGCCTTTCCCGCCATCAACGATAATCAGGTCCGGCAACCGGACCGCCACGAACGGCTGGCCGCCCGGCTGTTCGATGTTCGACGTTTCCCGCTCCAACCTGCGCAATCCCTCGACCGTCTCCTCTTGCGAAAACTCCCCGTCCGGGTTCGCCTCCCGCGCTTGCAAGAGCACGCGCGAATACCGCCGCCGGACCACTTCCGCCATGCTCGCAAAATCATCCTGGCCCTCGACGGTGCGGATGCGGTAGCGCCGGTAGTTATCCTTATCCGGCACGCCGTTCCGGAAGCAAACCATCGAAGCCACCACGTGGGTGGTGGAAATGTTCGAGATGTCGAAGCACTCCATCACGGTCGGGTCGCGCGGCAGTTGCAGCGCCTCGCGCAACGACTGCACGTCTTCCGCGGGATTGATCGCGCTCGGCAAACTGTGCCGCGTGAAGCGCCGCATGGGCTTGGTGGTGCGGCGCAGATCTTCCAGCATGTTGCGCAGCTCGGCGGCCTTCTCGAAATCGAGCTTCTCGGCCGCTTTCCGCATTTCCTCCTCGAGCGCGCCGATCATTTCGCGCGAATGGCCTTCGAGAAAATCCGACGCCTGCTCGACCCGCTGCCGGTATTGCTCCGCCGTGATCTCGCTTAACCGGAACGGCACCTGATAGGTGGATGATTTCAGCTCCCGCTCGGTCGGCGCGCCGCGGCCAAAGGTCAGGACGCCGAATTTCTTGCGCATGAAATTAAGCGTCTGCCGCAGGGCACCCGCATGTGCATACGGCCCGAAGTAGCGCGCGCCGTCATCCTTCTTGAAACGCGCGAGGCGGAAACGCGGCCAGTCTTCCGTCGGGTCCACCTTCACGACGAGGAACCGCTTGTCGTCGCGGAAGGAGATGTTGTAGCGCGGCCGGTATTCCTTGATCAGCTTGCCTTCGAGGAGGAGCGATTCGGGCTCGCTCGCCACGGTATGGAATTCGAAATCCCACACCGCCTCGAGAAGCGCGCGCGTCTTCAGATCGGCCTGGGCCACTTTCGACGGCATGAAATAAGAACCGACCCGCTTTCGCAGATCGCGCGCCTTGCCGACGTAGATCACGCGATTGAAGCGATCGCGCATGAGATACACGCCCGGCTTGTGCGGCACCTCGTGCACGCGCTTCGCGAAGTCGGGTTTCTCCTTGGGCAATGCGGACGGCATCGTGCAAACAGTAGCCGCCACTGCGGGCGGCTTGCAATTGCCAGGCAGCGTCTGCGTGAGCAGCTCAGCGGCGCCGAGTGCTGATCGGCTCGCGCGCGTCACTACGGCGATGTGATGTCCGGTTCGATTGATAAGGCGGCGGAACCGATTCTCAATGCTGCGCTGAAACGGCACGGCATCCCCGTTCCATAGCGCCGGTCCTGTCGATCATTGTTGGAACCTCGCGCAGCGCCACGCTTCGGCCTGGAGCAGCTAGGCCGGAGAGCATTACCTCATCGGCGCGGCCGGCAGGTGTCACCGGACGTCGCGATGCGACTCGCTCGGCTTCGGCGGTTGACGGAGCGGCAGTCATTTCTAATGCGTTGCGGCTGGCTGAAGGATCTCTCTGGGGTCTGCTACCGCGGCCAGAGCTGGCGCCGAGGCGTCGGTCGCGGTGGCCCGTTCTTCGTCTTGCCGGATTTTGAACCAGGTGATGTAGAGCGATGGCAGCGAGATCAGCGTGAGTACTGTGGCCACTGCAAGACCGCCCATGATGGCGTAGGCCATCGGACCCCAGAAGACGGTCGGCGCGATCGGCGCCATGCCCAGGATCATCGCCTGCGCGGTCAGGGTGATCGGACGGAAGCGCACCAGGGAGGCTTCGACCACGGCATCCCAACCCCCGCGTCCCGCTTCCTTCTCGACTTCGATCTGGTCAACCATGATGACCGAGTTTCGGATGATCATGCCGATCAGCGCGACAGTGCCGAGCATCGCGACGAACCCCATCGGGCTTCGCGTGACCAAGAGCGCAAGGACGACACCAATGACGCCCAACGGGGCGACGCTGCAGACCAGGAACAACCGGCTGAAACTCTGCATCTGGAACATCAGGACCGTAATCATCAGCACGACCACGATCGGGAAGACCGCGAGGACGGAGCCCTGTCCTTTCGCGCTTTCCTCGACGCTGCCGCCCTCGACGATCTTGTAGCCGACAGGAAGTTGCTGCTTCAGCTCGGATACTTTTTCCGACGAGGCCCGCCACGGCGGTCGCCGCCAGCACGCCATCCCTGGGCTCGGCCTGGACCGTCAGGGTGGGCAGCCGGTCGCGGCGCCAGATCAGAGGCAAATCCTGTTCGTACTCGACCTTGGCCAGCTCGCTTAATGGCACCGACCGTCCGTTCGGAAGCGGAATCTTCAGGGTCCGGATCGTCTCCAGCGACATGCGTTCATCGGCTTGGGCTCGCACGACCACGTCGATGAGGTAGATGCTGTCGCGCACCTGAGTCGCGGGGATGCCCGAGACGGCGGCGTTAATCATCTGGGCGACGGTCGCCGAGCTAAGCCCCAATTGCCTCGCCTCATCCTGATTGATGCGGATCCGGAGTTTACGAATCGGATCCATCCAGTTGAACGCCACTCTTTGGATGTCGGGGCTCGCGCCCACGATCCCCGCCAGCTTGTCGGCAATTTCACGCACCTGATGCGGATCGGTGCCGCTGAGCCGGTACTGGACCGGCCAGCCCACCGGTGGGCCGAGCTCGAGCGGGAAAACGCGCCCGACCGCCTCGGGGAACTTTTCCTGAAGCGCAGACTGAAGGCGTTGCTTAACCTGGTCCCGCACCTTCAGGCTCTTGGTGACGATGATCGTTTGGGTGAAGAAATCGTTTTGGAGCTGCACGTCGAGCGGCAGGTAGAATCGAATCGCGCCGCGCCCAACGTAGGAACTCCAGTGGACGATATCGGGGTCGGCACGGAGGATTTCGTCGAGCTTTTGCGAGGCCGTATCCGCGGCGTAAATCGAGGCGTCGTGCCTCAGGCGCAGATCGAGCACGAGTTCCGGCCGGTCCGACGCTGGAAAGAACTGGCTGGGCACAAACCGCGCGAGCCACAGCGATATGCCGAATATCACGATCGTCACCGCCAGCGTCATTTTGGCGTGACGCATGGTGAAGAGCAGCAGGCGCCGATAAAAACTGAGGAGGCGCCCGCCACCCTCGTGGTGGCCCTTGCCCGTGTCCTTGGCGTCGTGCTTCGGGGGCTTTAGGAGCATCGTCCCGATGAGAGGCGTGAAGAGCGCGGCGACGACCCAGGAGGTGAGGACGGCGATCACGACGACCGCGAAAAGCGTGAAGGTGTATTCGCCAGCCGAACTCTTGGCGAACCCGACCGGCACGAAGCCGAGCGCGATCACCAGGGTGCCGGTGAGCCTCGGATAAGCCGTCGAGGCATAGGCAAAGATCCCCGCTTTGATCGTGTCCCAGCCATGTTCCACCTTCGAGACCATGGCCTCGATGGTGATCATCGCGTCATCGACGAGCAGCCCCAGCGCGATGATCAGCGCCCCGAGCGAGATGCGCTGCAAGTCGATCCCGCAGATCTGCATGACGATGAACACGATCGCCAGCACGAGCGGGATCGAGGCCGCCACGACCAAGCCCGGCCGCAGGCCCAGATTCAGAAAGCTGATGACGAGAACGATCGCGATCGCCTCCCAAAGCGCCTTCATAAATTCGTCCACCGCTTCTTCCACCACCTTCGGCTGATTGGAGACCAGGAAGGTCTCGATGCCGACGGGCAAGTCCGCTTTGAGCTCCTCCATTACGTGATCGAGATTCTTTTCCAAAGCGAGAATGTCGCCGCCGGTGCGCATCGAGAGCGCCACGCCGATGGCGTCCTTGCCGTTGACGCGGAACTTCGGCTGCGGCGGGTCGGCGTAGCCGCGCGTGATCGTCGCGATATCGCCGAGGCGCAGCATCTTGCCGCCAAAGACGAAATTGACCTGCTGTAAGTCCTTTTCGGATTCAAACCGTCCGGTCACATCGACGAGCAAGGCCTCATTCTTCGTCTGGACGACGCCGGAGGGAACCACGGCGTTCTGGGTCACGAGCGCCTGGACCAGCTCGGTGCGGTCCATGCCGAGTTCGGCCAGGCGGTGCGTGGAGAACTCGACATAGATCCGCTCGTCCTGGGTGCCCAGGAATTCGGCTTTGGAGACATCTTTCACTCGCAGCAGGCGCGAGCGCGCCTCTTCCGCGTAATCGCGCAATTCCCGGTGACTGAAGCCATCCGCCATGAAGCCATAGATGATCCCGTAGGTGTCGCCGAATTCGTCGTTAAAAAACGGCCCCACGATTCCTTGCGGAAGCGTCTGCTTGATATCGCCGACCTTCTTGCGGACCTGATACCAAAGGTCCGGCACATCCTTCTTAGGAGTGGACTCGAGCAGATAGACAAAGACGGTGGAAGTCCCGGCGACGGTATAGCTCTTCAAGTAGTAGAGATTGGGCGTGTCTTGCAGCTTCTTCTCGATGCGATCGGTCACCTGCTGCATGGTCTCTTCCTGGGTCGCGCCCGGCCAGAGCGTCTGGACCACCATCGTCTTGACCGTGAATTCGGGGTCTTCATTGCGCCCCAGATGCTGGTAGGCCGAGAACCCCGCCACGAGGCATACCAGCATGAAGTAGATGACCAGCGCCTTGTGGCGGATCGCCCATTCGGTCGGATTGAAGCCCTTCATTATTGGCCTCCCAACAGTTTCACGGCCTGACCTTCATGGAGCTCCTGGACCCCGGCTGTGACCACCCTTTCGCCGGATTCCAGCCCACCCGTCACGATGACAGAGTCCGGCGCATGGCGCGCCATGGCGATCTCCCGACGATGCACGCGCTGATCCTTGGCATCGACCACCCAGACCGCAGGCTTGTCCTCGATCATCGTCAGCGCGGAAGAAGGAATTTCGATCAACGACTCGCCCTTTAATTTCAGGCGCCCGAGGACCGTCGCCCCCAGAAGCATTTCCGCTGGCGGATCGGCGAGTTCGACTTTGACCTGATAGTTGCGAGTGACCGGATCGGCCTGCGGCGATATCTCGCGGAGCTTCCCGTCCACCTTGATCTCTGGATGGTCCGCGAGCCAAACCTCACCTTCCTGATCCAACGACAGGCCGTCGCGAATGGCCTGGGCGGGCACGTTGAAAACGGCATCGCGCCCGCTTTGCTGCGCCACCTTCAGAACCATCTGGCCGGCCGGCACGACCTCGCCCACCACGGGGCCTGTTTGCGTGATCACGCCGGCGGCATCGGATTTGAGTTCCGTGTAGCTCAACTGTTCTTCGGCGGATTTCAGTCGGGCTTTCGCCGCATCCAACTGCGCTTGTGTCGTCTTTAGTTGCCGCAAGGCGGTATCGTATTCGTTGGGCGATATCACCCGATCGGTAAGCAACTTCTTCTGACGCCGTTCAAATGCTTCCGATTGATCAAGCGAAGCTTGCGCCGCGGCAACGTCGGCCTGCGCGGAGTTCCGGGAGTTTCGTTCAACTTCGGCATCCAGCAGCGCCACCGTCTGCCCGGCCTGGACCATGTCGCCGACGCCAAGTTTTCTTTCGATGAGCCTGCCGGTAATCCGGAAGGCAAGATTGACCTCGTCGCGTGCGCGCAGATGGCCGCTCACGACAATGGGGTCTCCGACCTCACGTTTTTCGACAACGACCGAGCGAACCGGGCGGACCACCGGCGCGGTCGGCACGGTTTTCTTGCAGCCGACCAGAGTGAAGGCGAGAACGGCGAGGACGGTCCAGAGCTGGGATCGCTTGATATGCGCTCCTGCGCGCTGAGTCCGCGCGGGGCCGGCCGAAGCAGCGAATGTAATAGCTTCCCGAAGGTGGCGTTTTCCGGTCTCGTCCAGAGGCCCCATGCCGCTGCCGGGCAGGATCCAGAGACCAAAGTCTTCCTCGCGGCAATAAATAACGACGATGTTTTCCTGTGGCACTGCATGATAGAAGCTCGCGTGCGGACGCTCCTCGATCAGGCGCAGCAGCTTGTCCCGCGAAGGGTTATCGACAAACTCATCCTGATGCTCCTTTGCGAGCTTCCTGAGCTCGTCGATGCTGATGCTTCGCAAAGAAGCGCGCAGGTGTTTGCGCCGCTCTTCCCACAGCGTTGGCAGATCCACAAACTTGTCGAATGGCATAACGGTCGGCTCCTTTCAGGATTCTTTGGCGGCGAGGTCGGTTTGCCGCGTATCCACCGGCAAGCGCGCGAACGTCAGACGCAGTTTGCTCTGCTCATACCCCGCAAGCGTTTGCGGCCCACTTTGCCACTGCATTACCAGCCTGGACTTCCGGAGAAGCGAGAATCCTTCCGCGGCGGTTAAGGGCGAGGTGCCCAGTTCAATTGTTTCGTTCATATGTTTTGTCTTTCTTCTGCTGGAGAAAAAATGCGCCGCACCGCGGTTGCTGTGAAAGACTATGTTCCTTGCCTCACCATGCCTGACGGGCATAGCCTGACCGGCAGTGGAACTGCGGCATCTGCGCTACTTCGTAGCTGTGGCCGAGATGGAAAACGTCTCGCGCGCTGCGATGCAGCGATTGCACGTCTCGCAACCGTCGTTGAGCCGGCAGATTCGCGATCTCGAGGAGGAAATGGGCGTGCAGTTACTCGAACGCACCCCCAAGTCGGTCCGCCTCACCGACGCCGGCCGGGCATTTCTCGACGACGCGCGCGCGATTCTGCAGCAGACCGACGAGGCGGTCAAGAAAGCGCGCGCGATTGCCGGCAAAGGCGCCAGCGAACTGCAGATCGGCGACTGGCCGTTGGCCACGGAGCGGATCATGCCCGCGCTTCTTCGCGCCTATCGAGAAACGATGCCTGACGTGCGGGTGAAACTGCACGACTGGCCGGTCGAACAGAACATCGCGGGCGTCCGCGATGGCCGGCTCCAGCTTGCCATTCTGGTGCCTCCGCTCAAAGCAAACGCGCTCGATGAACTCCGCTTCGAGCAGCTGATCAACTATTCGGGTTTGCCTGGCGGTTTCATGCAATCATTCCTTCGCGCGGCGGCAGTCGGTTTCGCTGGCCGACGCGGCCCGCGAACCGTTCATCGGACTCACGCGCGAGGAATATCCCCGTTACCAGGAATACCTGTCGGCGATCTTCGCCCGCGTGAACGACAAGCCGCGGATCGTGGAGGAACACGACGGCTGGTCCTATGTTTTTTCCGCCGTCAGCGCCGGCACTGGCGTCGCGATCACCTCGAGCGTGTTCAGTCATGCGTCCGCCGATCGGATCAAACTCGTGCGCCTGACGCCTGAACCAAAGCGCGTCGCGATCGGAATCCTGATGCGAAAAGGAAAACTTACCCCGGCCGCGGAAAAGTTCTGCCAATGCGCGAAAGAAGCATTCGCCTCGCTTCGTTAAACCCGGCGTCGCGCGCCAGGCGCATCAATCCTACGCTGCGCGCGTGCATCGACATCAGCTCGCGTCCGGCAGGCTTCGCTGAATGCTTTGAGCGGATCATCGCCCTGGTCGTGCACGCGCTGGTGTAATTCCTCGACCGAAACATTGGGGGCGAAATATTGCTCCACGATGAACGTCACGACCTCTTGTGCCTGCACGAGCACCGCCTCCGAGGCGCACAGCCGGATGCGGTTGAGCGACGCATAGATTGACAACAGCCGCTCCGATTTATCGAGATTCTGCTCGAGTGAATCCATCAGATGCTTCGAGCATTCGTCGATGAACTCGCCGTAGAGCGCTTCGCGCTTGCTGACCTCCGCGCGAACTTCTTCGCGCCTGGCGCGTGATTTTTGCGTGACCCAGGCGGTCGCGAAACTTGCCGAACCGCCGCAGATCGTGCCGATAATGCCGGCCAATGCGCTGACGATCGTCGTGTCCATGGCTACGCGGCGCGTCGGGCGCGAATGCGAGCCCACCGCTCACTCAGTTCTTCCACATCACGCAACGTGATCATCTGTTCGATGTCGCGCCCGAAGAGAAGATCGAGCGTCCATGCGGTGAGGACGCGAAGCTTCTTCACCATTCGCGGAAGCTTCGCGAGATAAACCGAGCGCCACATCCACCAGGCGATGAAACCGGAAAACTTGAACCCGAAGATACTCGCCACGCCGGTGTGATGGCCGATGCTCGCGAGCATGCCCATTGCGCGATATCGAAACGGCTGCAGCGGTCGTCCGAGAATTGTGCGCTCGATGTTCTTCGCCGCGATCAGCGCGGCGCGCATTCCGTGCTGCGCCGTGGGCGGGTGAAAATTTCCGCTCTTGCGAATCGGGCACGGCCGCGCAATCGCCCGCCGCCCAGAGGCCGGTGAAGTCCGGGAACCTGGAGATATTCATTTGCGCGAATCCGTCCCCTCTCTTTCGGACACGGCAGCGCCGCGACCGCCGGGCTTGGCTTCACCCCTGCCGTCCAGATGAGTGTCGCCGCAGGAAGCGAGATGCCATTGTCCAGGTTGACGACCCAGCCATCGTAGCTCGCCACGCGCGCGCCCTTGATTACTTCCACTTTGCGCTCGCGCAATTTTCGTTCGGCATAACGCCCCAGCTCTTCGCCTAACTCGGGCAACAAATAATCGCCCGGATGAATCACGACGACGCGAATCTCCTCGTCGCCCAAACGCGGATAAAATTTCGCTGTTTCGCGCAGGAAATCGTTCACTGCGCCGGCTGTTTCCGCGCCGGCAAATCCGCCGCCCGCAATCACGAACGTGAGCCATTGCCGGCGCGTGGCTGCATCGCGCTCGAGCGTCGCTTCTTCCAAAAACGCCACCATTCGATTTCGCAGCAGCGCGGCGTCGCTCAGAGTCTTCATCGTCACCGCCCAATCGCGGATGCCGGCGTTGTCGAAGAAGTTCGTCTCGGAGCCGAGCGCGAGGAGCAGATGATCAAAGCCGAACTCGAGCTCAGTGCCTTCGACTCCATGCACGCAGCGAATCTTTTTCGCGCGCAGGATCGATCATCCTGCACTTCGGCCTCGATCACGTTGACGTGGCGCAAAATTCGCCGCAGCGGATTCACGATATCGCCGGGCGCGAGATCGCCCGCCGCGACTTCATGCAGCATCGGCGTAAAGAGAATGAAATTTTCTCGCGCGATCAGTGTGACTTCGATGTCCGGCCGACGCGCCAGATGCTTGTCGAGATATTTTGCCGCGTAGAGTCCGGCAAATCCCCCGCCCGCGATTACGATCCTTGTCTTCTTCATGTCAAAATCGTCGCGCGAAGTCTGTGCTCTTGTGAAAGACTCATCTTTCTTTCCTCAGCATAGCCGGTGAGCATGCTTCGCCGGAACCCGCGGCCGTGGTCAGGTCAGGGCCAACACGTCTGTTGGCTCGAAATTACCGGCCGCTTCTTCGGAGTGTATCCAATCTGTTCCTTCAGGATTCTACTGACCTCGGCGATGCCGGTGGGGTGACGGTTGGCGTTGTGATCGGAAGGCACAATCGCCTCCGATTCCGCGCCCTCAACGTGCGAGCTCCAGTAAGGGACGACACCGTCGCTGCTGCGCGGTGTATCTCCTCGGCCGCGGTCGCCAATAATCGAGTGCAAGGGAATCCCGCTCGCCAGCGGAAGCGTGTTCATGGCTTGGACGAAGGCGTCGTTCGGCGCGAGCGTGTCGATGCTGTTTGGCATGCGCTCCAATTTGAGCACGCCTGGTTCCTGGCGCACGACGGAGGCCTGCATGACTTCGGTTCCGAGTTGGAGGAATTGCGCCGGCTGGCGGATCAAGCTGGATGCGATGCGACCAATCGGCCCCTTCGCCACCATGCTGCCGCGATGTGGCGTCGTGATGAAAATAGCCCGCGCGACATCCCGCCGTGGCTGGAAGATCAATGCCTCCTTAAGCACAGCCTTGCCTTCGGATGAAATCTCGGTTCGCGCGGGCGGTTTGCGAAAAAGTGCCGCCATAATTTGTCCGAGCCCGAATCGCTTACCATGAGCCGGCAAAGGAGCCCGCCCATGCTATGACCGACGAGAATGATTCGGCGGTGGCCGGGATAGGTCTTCCCTATTTCTTCGAGCTGGCGGCGGAGGAGCAAGGCGGAATACGGGACCGGATAACCTGTAGGATAAGTGAAGACCCAGACCTGATAGTGGCGGCGCAGGAGGGGATCAGCCGAGAGGGTGTTAACCATGGGCGCCCACGTCACCGGCGTGGCCTGCAAACCGTGGACGAGAAGCACGGGGATTTTGTTCGGGTCGTACGGCTGAGTTAGGACAAGGCGCGTCCGGCTCGCGAACTTCTCCGGATCGAGCATTGCCGGCATTGCGATTTTGTCCAGACGGTCGCGCGACAGACCGACCGCCAAGGGTGCGGTAAAATCGGCCGCGGCGGGCAAGGTTTTCCCGTCCACGCTCGCCGTTTCCCGGGCGAGGGGGTTGAGGAATTCGATCTCGCATCGGCGCCCGCTGAAATGGGCGATCGCCGTGACACCGAAGAAGATCCGCGGGGGAAGAAATGGCTCGCTCAGCGTGGGAGCCTGCGATTTGCGGATCACGACCAGTGGCGCGCCGAGGCCGGCTCGAGTCACGCGGGGCAGAACGAATTTGCCGGTTACACTGAGTTCGTCGGCAGGAACCAACTCGAAGTCCTGCGGCTTCCAGAGGCGGTTCGCAAATGGACGGTGCACGACAAAGTATTTGCTTCCATCGGGCGCCGGCACGTTCAGCTTGTGCGTCCACGGGTCGAGCGGAGCGTCTCGAAGAACCGAAAATACGCGCGCGAGGGCGAAGTTGTAATCGCGCAACGCGGACAGCATCCCGCGGATTCCTGCGCAAAACCGCGCCGCTCGCTTCGACTGCGCTGAGATAGAGGCCGATGGCCCGCGGCGGATCGGCGTGCCGCAAGCTCCCTGCGTCCGCGATCGCTTGCTCGGCGCGTTGCAGCTCGGGCGCACTTGCATGTTGTGCGACGAATGTGGGCGCAACTTCGCGGACGCTGGCCAGCGGCGCGCAAGCGCTGAGGCCGGCCAAAAGCGCAACGAGGAGGATGCGCGGCGTGGTTTGTCCAGTCATTGTCGCGTGCCTGAAAATTCGTCTTGCCACCTGCCCGATTCGCCGCGCGAATCGGCGGCCGCTCCGAGCCTTCATTTGTTTATTCCCCCGTGAGCGCCTTTCGAACGCCAGCGAGAGACGAAGCAAATGCGCGAGCCGCGATTCGTAAGAATCACATCTCGGGCAATCGCCATTTGGCTCAATCCATTCCGGGTGCTGTGCCCGGAGCGCATCGTGCATCTCGCGCCGGAGAGCGGCATAGGCCGGAGCCTGCGCGACCAGATTTGTCGACCCGATCGAATTCATCGCCAGCCCCAGACGTTTTCGCGCTGCGGAGCCGAAGTGAAGATCCGGTTCCAACCGCTGTCCGAATTAAAGAGCGTCATGTTCAACACCAGCATCGGGTCGTGCCAACGCCGGCGGACGCGAAACCATTTTCGCGACTTCTTCTGATTGGTCTTGGCTGTGTTCATGAATTGCCTCCGTTCAATGTGTGAGGATGAAAACGCCAAGCGCGCCGCACGAGACTCCGATGACCGGACTCAGGGCCGCGAACCAGCGCGCCCAGTTCATACCGGTATTTGCCTGCGAGTTCGCCAGCATGCCTGATCTCGTCTGGTGGGGCCGTTCCAACTTCAGGTTGAAGAGCGCCAGGACCAACGCCCATGCGATCGATTGGATGATCATGGCTGATTCTCCTTCGCGTCGTCGGCGAAAATCATCGCCCGAAGCGACCGACTGATCTGAGTCAAGATTTTCATGGCCTCACGATGCGGCCACGATGTCGGTCTTGTGAAAGACGATGTTTCTTGCCTCAGCATAGCCGGGGGGCATGCTGCATCTGCGCCAACGCGAGGTCGGCAGCTACGCGCTGGGACTTAGAAAGTTGAACCTTTCGTCACGCCGGCGCGAGTTCCACGCCGCGACGTTTCCGCGGCATCGCCGCGTGCACCATCATCAGCTCGCTCACGTTTTCCGGCGTCAGCAAGCCGACGAGCCGCTGCATGCGATCGACCACCGGCACGGCCGGGCAATTCGACTCCTGCATGACGCGGAACGCTTCATCGAATGGCGTGCCGGTTGTGACTGTGGGAATGCCGCGCCGGATGATGTCGCCGACGCGAATGGCGGGATCGTCCTTCCGCAGGGCCGCGATCAAATCGTGTCGCAAGAGGACGCCCGCGATCGCGCCATTCGGCTCCAGGACCGGAAAGTCGTGCTGCGACGTGGCAAGCAACGCATCGACTGCTTCGAGCAGCGTCGCATCCACCGGGAGCGTCCGGAATTCGCGCACCATCGCGCTCGAGACCGGCATCCCGCGCGAGACATCGCGCATCTGCGCCACCGCCGCTTCCTGCGACGCGCCGATGTAGATAAAGAGCGCGATGAAGATCAGCATCGGGTTCCCGAACAACCCCGCGAAGCCGAAGATAAACGCGCATGCCTGTCCGACGGTGGCGGCAATCTGGGTCGCCCGCGCGTAGTTCAGGCGCGTCGCGAGAAGCGCGCGCAGGACGCGTCCGCCGTCCATCGGAAACGCGGGGAGCAGATTGAACAACACCAGCCAGACATTGATCACCATCAACTGCACGAGCATGCTCGGCGTCTGCACCGCCTCGGGATCGAGCACGCCGCCGAAGCCGACGACCGCGAAGAGCCCGAGCGCAATCACCACATTCACGGCCGGGCCCGCGAGCGCGACGATCAATTCCTGGCTCGGCTTCTCCGGCATCCGCTCCAGCCGCGCCACCCCGCCGATCGGCAGGAGCGTGATATCGGGCGTGTTAATCCCGAATGCCTTGGCCGCGATCGCATGGCCGAATTCATGGAGCAGCACGCACCCGAAAAGGATGAGGATGAACCCGACCCGCGCGGCCGCGACCGCCGTCCCGCCTTGCGAGTAATAGCTGAAGGCCAGCCAGCCGATCAGCAGCAGGAACGTGACATGGACGCGGACGAGAATCCCGCCGACGCGAAAAATGGGAATTGACCAGCTCATATTGTTCTCCTGGATGACAGAATGATCGAACGTCGGCGCTGCAATTTATCGCGCCGCCGCCGTATTGTAAGAGAAGCTAGCGGCTTCCCCTACAAATGTATGACGTGGCGATTGTCGGCAGCGGACCGGCCGGCGCGACCTGTGCGGCGTTTTGTGCGCGGGCCGGCTTGCGCACGCTGCTGCTCGAGCGCGAGAAATTTCCGCGCGACAAGGTCTGCGGCGATTGCCTGAACCCTTCGTGCATTCCCGTGCTCACGCGGCTCGGGATTCACGACCGCGTCCAAGCCTTGCCGCACGGCAAGCTGACGCGGGTCGATTTTGTCGCGATCGGCGGGAAGACGGTGAGCGTCCTGCTGCCACCAGACGCCGAGATCGCGGTCAAGCGCAGCCTGTTCGATCAACTGTTGATGGAGCGCGCGGCGGAAGCGGGCGCGGAAGTGCGGGATGGTGTCACAGTGACGGCGTTGTCCCCGCCGCGATTCGGAAGCGATGGCTGGGAGGTCACCGCCGGCCGGGAAACCATCCACGCGCGTATCCTCGTCGCCGCCGACGGCCGCAACTCCACGGTGGCGCGGCTCCTCGGGCTGCTGCCGCGCATCGGAAAGGAACGGGTCGCATTGCAAACGCACCTGCCGTTGCCACCGGACTTCGGCCAACGCGTCGTCCTGCAATTCCTGCCGGAGGGCTATTCCGGCCAGGCGCCGGTGGGAGACCGCGAGCTCAATCTCTGTCTCGTCGGCCGGCCAGGATCGATCCCGGCGCTGCGCCGATGGGCGGAAACGCAGTTCGGCGTTCCGCTCGATCATACGTGGCGCACGATCACGCCGCTGCGTCGCGCGGCAATCGCTCCGGCCCGGAAGCGTGCGTTTCTGATCGGCGACGTCGCGCGCGTCGTCGAACCGTTCACCGGGGAGGGAATTTATTACGCGCTGCGCTCCGCCGAACTCGCGGCGGAGGCGATCGTCGCCTTGGGGCAAAGCGGCGAAGCAGCGGGGATGGGTCGCTACGCGGCCGCGCACGAGCAGCTCTATCGCGGACGTCTGTGGATTAATCGCGTCGCCCGCACGGCCGTGCTTGTCGCCGCAGATCACCTCCGCGCTTCTGCGCGGTGGGATTTTTCCGACGGCGCTGCTGCGCGCCTTGACCACTAAGATTGTGCAGTGATCTGGCGGCAGGCCTTTACCGTGTTCGCCATCAGCATCGCGATCGTCATCGGGCCCACGCCGCCGGGAACGGGCGTGATGGCCATCGCTTTCTCGGCGACCTCCGCGAAGGCCACGTCGCCTACGAGCTTGTAGCCGCGCGGCGCGCTGGCGTCATCGACGCGATTGATCCCGACGTCGATCACGACCACGCCCGCACGCACGTGATCCGCCTTTCAAAAATTCCGCGCGGCCGATGGCGGCGATGATGATGTCGGCCGAGCGCGTGATCTCCGGCAGATTGCGCGTGCGCGAATGGACCACCGTGACGGTCGCGTCGGCGCCTTTTCCTTTCCGCATCAGGAGCAACGCCATCGGCTTGCCGACGATCATGCTGCGACCGAGCACCACGACATGGGCGCCGGAAATCTCGACGCCGCTCTCCACCAGCAACCGCTGACAACCGAGCGGCGTGCACGGCACAAACCCGGTCTCATCCTCGAGCGCGAGTTTGGCAACGTTCAGTGGGTGAAACCCATCAACGTCCTTCGCTGGATCGAGCGCCCGCACGATGGCCGCCTCATCGATGTGCGGGGGCGGCGGCGATTGCACGAGGATGCCATGCACGGCGGGATCGCGATTCAGCGCGGCGACCTGCGCGAGCAATTCCTCCTGCGTCGTCGCGGCGGGCAGCTCGAGCTTGACCGAATGCAAGCCCAGCTCGCGGCACATCTTATCCTTTGCACGCACGTAGGCGCGCGAGGCCGGATCGTCGCCAACGAGCACAACCGCCAGACCCGGCGTGAGCCCGCGTGCCTTGCAGCTCCGCAATCTCGCCGCGCAGTTGCGCATACACACTCTCCGCCACCGCGCGGCCATCGATGATTTTTGCTGCCATTGTTTTATCGCGTCTCCACCAGTGCCATCATTGCATTCTCCAAACGGAGGCGCTCGGATTCAAACTCCTCGGGGTTCGCCGTCGGCCGCACCGTGTGGCGCTCGCCTAGAATCAACCGCACGCGCGAGAAGGGCCGCGGCAGAAAGAAGCGATCCCAGCTCTTCAAGCGCCAGGCGCTCGCGTATTCCATGTTCACCGGGATCACGACGGCGCCCGATTTTTGCGCGAGCAGAATAATCCCCGACCCGAGGCGATAGGCGGGACCGCGCGGGCCATCCGGTGTGATGACGGCGTCGCGCCCCCGGGCGATCACTTCGGCGAGCTGCAACATCGCCGTGGTGCCGCCGCGCGAACTCGACCCGCGCACGACATCGAAGCCAAACCGCTGCACGAGATCAGCCAGCAGATCGCCGTCGCGGCTGGCACTGATGAGCGCCGCGCCCGCCCGGCCCGGGAGAAAATGCCGCACGAAGTAAGGCACCAACAGGAGCCGATTATGCCAAAGCGCCCCGATGAAGCGATCGGCCGGCGGAGCCGTCAAGACGCCGCCGTGATCCTCAATCTCGAAACGGATCGTGCGCGCCCAGACCTGCAGGAGGCGATAGCCAAACGCGATCAGCAAACGCGCGAGCGGTCCCTGAATCTTCACACGTCACTCGCGGCGGATGGCTCGCTGTCGTCCTTCCAGCGAAAGGCGCGCGGGTTCGGCAATCCGAGCTGATCGAGAATGCGCCAGACAACGGTATCGACGACGTCCTGCACCGTCTGCGGCCGGCTGTAGAAAGACGGAATCGCCGGCAGCACGACGGCGCCAGCCTCCAGCAAGGTCACGACGTTGCGCGCGTGAATCAGATTCCAGGGCGTCTCGCGCGGCACCACGATGAGTTTGCGGCGTTCTTTCAAAAACACGTCGGCGGTCCGCAGGAGCGCGGTCTCGCCGGAGCCGCTCGCCATCCGCCCGAGCGTGGACATCGAGCAGGGCACGATCACCATGGCATCAAAACGCGCGGAGCCGCTGACGTAAGGGACGTTGAGGTCGTTCTCGGGATGCCGGGCGACGCCCGCCGGCACGCGCAGCTCATCGACTTCCTGGGCGGCGACCTGCCGGGCGTGGCCGCTCAGGATGAGATGCACCTCGTGCGCGGCGCTGTCGATCTGGTCGAGCAGGCGCTGCAGGTAAATCGTTCCGCTGGCGCCGGTGGCGGCGATGACGAGCTTCATGGGTTGGTGAAGAAAAGTAGAAACTTACGAACCAAGGCGGTGCGAATCCTGCAGTTACGATGTAACCTTCCTGTCACCTTTTGCACGACTCCTTTTCCGCCATGATCAAACGCCTCCTCCATACCCGCTACCGTGTGACCGATCTCGAGAAGACGGTCTCGTTTTACAAAGATGTACTCGGGTTGGAAGAGACGCGCCGGCACACCTCCGGCCGGGGCTCGCAGCTGGTTTTTTTCAAGGCGCCCGGAAGCGAAGAAGAGATCGAGCTTTGCAAGTTCGACGAGAGCGGGCCGGTCATCGTCGGCCCGGACCTGACGCATCTCGCGTTCGAGGTCGACGACATCGAGGAGTTCGCGAAACACACCGCGGCGAAGGGCTATCCGCTCTCGGATGGCCCGCACCAGAATAGCAGCGGAGGCGCGATCGCCTTCATCGATGCGCCGGAAGGCTACGAGATTGAATTGATCCAACGCGGTCCTGCCTCGTAGCGCGCAGCTTGCGAAATCCCGCCGCTCACGCACTTTCCCCTCAATGAAATTCGCCCGGAACCTCCACCTCCGCCGTCAATGGCAATTGTGGACGGTGCTGTTGTGCTGCGTTTGCACGACCGCCGTCGCAGCGCCCACGTCGAAGAAGAGCGGCAAGAGTTCATCGGCCCGCAAGGCGCAGACGGTGCGGAAGGCGCAACCGGTGCCCGAGCCGGAGTTGTTGCCGGGCGGAATCCCGGCGACGCGCGCAAAAGCGGTGATGGTAATCGATGCGCGGAGCGGGGAAATCCTTTACGAAAAAAATCCCGACGAGCGCCGCCCGGCGGCGAGCACGCAGAAGTTGCTTACGGCATTGCTGGTAGCGGAGCGTGGCGGTCTCGATCAGCCGATCATGATCATGCCGAGCGACACCTTCGCGGAGCCGACCAAGCTCGGACTGAAGGCGGGCGAGACCTATCGCCGAATCGACCTGCTGCGCGCGCTGCTCGTGAAAAGCCCGAATGACGTTGCCCGGGCGCTGGCGCGCGATAACGCCGGCAGCATTGAAATGTTTGCCGAGGCCATGAACCAGCGCGCCCGTGCGGCCGGAGCGTTTAGTTCCAACTTCCGGAACCCGAACGGCCTGCCCGATCCGGCGCAGTTTTCGAGCGCGCGGGACCTGGCGGCAATCGCGCGCGCCGCCTACGCCAACGCCACGATCCGCTCCATCGTCTGCATGCCGGAATACGTGTTCCGTTTTTCGGACGGCCATGTGCGGCAATTGGAGAATACCAACAAGGTGTTGAAGCGCCTCCCCTACTGCAACGGGATGAAAACCGGCTACACCGACGCGGCCGGTTCGTGCCTGATCTCCAGCGCGTCGCGCCCGGGCCGCGATGTGATCGCCGTCGTGCTCGGCCACACCAAGCCTCGGATCTGGCAGGATTCGGCCGCTTTTCTGACGTGGGCGTTATGGCGCCCGCCCTCGATGGCCGGCGGCGCGCAATGAGCGATCTGTTTTCGGAGCAGTTGCAGGCGTTACGTGCGGCCTCGCTGCACCGGAAGCTACGGGAAATCGGCACGGCCCAAGGGCCCGAGGTGCAGGTCGTCGGCCAGCAGCTTGTCAATTTTTCCTCCAACGATTACCTCGGGCTGGCCAACGATCCCCTCCTCCGGGAGGCGGCGACCGCCGCGATCGCGGAGTTCGGAGTCGGCGCAGGCGCCTCGCGGCTGGTGAGCGGGACGCAATCGCCCCATGTCCGGCTCGAAGCCGCCCTCGCGAAATGGAAAGGGACGACTGCGGCGCTTAGCTTCAGCAGTGGATACGCGGCGGCCGTAGGGACGGTGCCGGCGCTCGTCGGCAAGCACGACGTCGTGTTGCTGGACAAACTGAGCCACGCCTCGCTGATCGACGGCGCGAGGCTCAGCGGCGCGACCTTGCGCGTCTTCCCGCACAATCACCTCGGCAAACTCGAGAGCCATCTCGAATGGGCGCGCCGGGAGCACCCGGATGCGCGGGTATTGATTGCGACCGAATCAGTCTTCTCGATGGATGGCGATCGCGCGCCATTGCGTGAGCTGGTCGGACTGAAGAAACGCTTCGGCGCCTTGCTCTTGCTCGACGAAGCGCACGCCCTCGGGGTCGTCGGGCCCCAGGGGCGAGGACTGGCTGCGGATGAAGGGCTGACGCGCCACATCGATGTGCAGATGGGGACGCTGAGCAAGGCGTTGGGCGTGAGCGGTGGCTATATCTGCGGTTCGCGCACGCTGATCGACTGGCTCGTCAATCGTGCCCGCTCCTTCATTTTCTCGACCGCTCCCCCGCCCGCGCTAGCGGCGGCGGGCACCGCGGCGGTGGAATTCCTCGCCTCCGAAGCGGGTGAACAGCGCCGCCTGCAGTTGTGGTCGTGCATCCGAACGCTGCGAGCCGCCGTCTGCGGGGTGGCGCAGAGTGAAACCGAAGCCCTGCGCCACGGAAGCGCGATTCACCCGTTGATGGTGGGCGACGAACGCGCGGCCGTGGAACTGTCGCGCGCGCTCCAGGCGGAAGGTTTCCTTGTCCCGGCAATTCGTTACCCGACGGTGGCGAAAGGGTCCGCCCGGCTGCGCATCACCGCGACGGCCGCGCACACAGATGCGCAGGTGCGCTCGCTGGCGGAGGCGGTCACACGCCTCAGGCCGGAATTGTCGGCGGCGGCCTAAAGGCTGGCGGCGGCGTTGGCGCGCAGGAGCGGAGTCGGGAGAAGCGCAGGATTGCGGATCGGGTCGACCGGTCCGTCGGCCGGGATATCTTCGGGACCTTCGGCGGGCGGCGGCGGTTCGTCGATCGCCCCGGGGGGCACGGCATTCTGCGCGACCATGCGATCCTGCAGCGTCTGGCGGCCCGCGGTGGACTGCGTCGTCTGGCACGAGGTGAAAACAGACATAGCTATTAAGCAGGCGGCTATTCTGATCATTGGTGACTCGGTTTTTGGGCCGAAGTCTGTCTCCTGCCGTCGAACAGGTCGATTCTGCGACTCAGATTTGCGAAAAGTGGCCGCAAATCTGTCTTCGATCCAGTCCGTAAGGCACGAAGGCGGGCACATTCCCCCTCGAGACTCGGGCTCGGCGGCACGGGAATGAGTCCCCTGCTCCGGCTGCGGCCTGGAGCGGTGATTAAGCCCCGACCGGCTCCGGAATGCGGATGTCGACCGTGGTGCCGTTGCCTGGCACGCTCGCGACCGAGATTTTCCCGCAGTGCGCTTCGACAATCGACTTGGCGATCGCCAACCCCAGGCCCGTGCCGTGCGACTTCCCGTGGGTGACGAAGGGCTCGAACACCTTCTGCGTGATCTCGTGCGGAATGCCGCAGCCGGTATCGGATAAACGGATGACCACCTGTCCCTGGACGAGGTCAGTCGTCATCGTCAAGATGCCGCCCCCATTCATGGCCTCAGTGGCATTCTTGATCAGGTTACCCATCATCCGGCTGAAGCGGACGAGATCGAGCTCGATCTCGCCGTCGTAGCGGATGTGTTTCACGAACTGGATATTTTTTCCGGGCAGGAGCCGAAGCGAGCCCTGGCTAAGGTCATCGAGCAAGCGCCAGATCGAGACACGATCGCGCCGCAGGGTGGTGAAACCGCGCGCGTAATCGAGCAACTCTTGCGTCATCGCGAGCATGCCATCGACCGCCCCGTCGATCATGCCGGTGAGTTCCCGGAGACGCGGATCGGTCACTTCGTTCGCGATCAAATCGGAGCAGCAGCGCACGATGCAGATCGGATTCTTCAGGTCGTGAATGATCGAGTTCGCCATCGAGCCGACGAGGCTGAGCCGCTCGCTACGCATCACTTCCGAGATGAAATGGGCATTGACCGCGCGGAGCCGCTCGGAGACCGAGCGGAGGAAATTCATATGCAGACGGCTCGGCGCCAGCTCAAGGATGTGTTGAAAAGTGCGTTCGTCCACGCTCGCGAGCAGCGATGGCGATGCGGCCGTGGCTTTGGCGGAACGCGGTTGACCATCCAACAGCCCCATCTCCCCGAAGAAATTGCCCGATTCAATGAAACCAAGTGTTTCCTGCCGACCGCCCCGGCCGGCCTTGGAGATCTTGATCGATCCCTCGCCGACCAGGTAGAGCGAGTTGCCCGGATCGCCTTCGTCGAAGACCACTTCGCCCTCTTTCAGGCGCAGCGGCTTGATTTCATCACGGATATCCTCCAGCACCTCCGACGAGATGCCTTCGAAGAGCGCGTTCGCCGCGAAACATTTGAACCGGTCTAGCGAATTCGTGGCGAGCATTGGTCAGGTCCTCAAAAAGCAGCCGCGATGCCGCGGGCGTGTGACCCTTCGCCGGCATTGTCGAGATTGATCGTAGCCGCGACTTGCGCCAGCAACTCGTCGGCCGGGACCGGCTTCGGCATGAATCCAGCCAGACCCGCTGCCAACATTGCGTCGAGCCGTTGCCGAGCGACGAACCCGGTGGTCAGCAGCACCGGCGTCTCGGGAGCGATCGTCCGGAGGCGGTGAAAAGTCTCCTCGCCATCCATGAACGGCAAAGTGAGGTCGAGGATCACGAGATCGTAGTGCGGGAGCGAACGCGTAAACTGGTCCAAACATTCAAACCCGGATTGCGCGGTCGCGACTTCGTAGCCGGCTTCGCTCAGCAGCCGATCGAACAGATGCAGGGCCGCCGGCTCGTCATCAACGATCATGACGCGGGGCTTCCTCGGCACCGTGCGCTCGGGCACGAGGCCGGGCGCATTGAAATCCGCTTGCGGTGGTGGCGGACGGAGCAATCCCTGATGGGCGCCGCCGGCCTCCTCCACCATCTGCGCCGTCAGATCAGCGGCCCGCTGCACGCTGTCCCGCAACATCGCGAAATACTTATCCGCATCGGTGCGGCCTTCCCAGATGTTTTCCATCAGGTCGGTCGTGCTGCCGATGATCTGGAGCAGGTTATTCAGCTCGCTCGTGGTGGCGGCGGGAATCTGGGCAGTCGGGGGCTTCATCGGAGGCATGGCAGGCCTTTCCTTCAGAGCAGGAGGCGCGCCGTTTCCGTAATTCCGTAAGGCGCATGCCCCGTCAGCGGGGGCGCGGCTTACGGACGGAGAAATACCTTGCCCGTGAACGGATCCTGCACGGGAGTGCCGGGCGCGAGTTCCCGCACGTCTACGAACCCCTGCGTCGGGGCGTACGGGCTGGTCACAAATCCGTCGCGGCCCGGAACCGGCACCCCGTACGGAATATCGCGGCGGAGATTGGCGCGCGCCGCCGCCGCACCCACCCGCACTTCCGGCGTCGGTGCCGGCGTCGGGGTGCCGGCGCTCTCCGCGATTGGGCCTGGCGTCGGCTCCTCGGAAGGCGCGCCGCGCTGCTTCGCCCGACGCGGCTTGCGCGCGCGCGGCCGCGGCGGCGGGCGGAAAGGCTTCGCCAGCGTGTCCCCCACGCGACGGAAGAAGTCTTCGACGCTCGTCGGGTTCGACTTCGGGCTCTTCTTACCGCCGCCCGCGCTCACGGATGATTTTTTTCCCTTTGAGGCGCTGGAATTCGAGGTCTTGGCACCCGTGGACGTCTTCGACTCGAGGGCGAACGCGCCGCTCACGATGCTGTCGGGTGGCGTGATCCCGATTGACACACCCACCAGCAGCGAACTGGCCAGCGTGCACGAGCGGAGTGCGTGTCTTAGTCCTTGCGCTTTCACGGCACCGCGAATCAAGTCCGGCGCGCGCTGCCGTCAATACCCGCTACGAGTGGTCGTCGTTGTCGTGGAAGTGGCGGCTGGATGCGCGACCGTGCGTTGAGTGTGCACGGTCGTTGTCGCGGCCGGCGTGGGGTCCGACACCACGGTGGTGCACGAGGTTAGGACCAGCATGGGCATCACAACCAAGAATGCCAGCAACGGTAGGGCCGTAACCACGAGCAATCCTGTAATGAAGTTCCTCATGCAGACTGATTCGAAATGGTCGCCTCGTTCAGCCGTATCAACGAGTGCAGGTGCGGCCAGCCGAGAAAAGGTGGAGCCCCAAGCATCCCGCGCGCACGTTGGTTAGGCTTGCGAGCGTCGCTCCCAGACCGAGCGAAAGTGACTGTAGCCGTGCCGGGCTTCCCAGGCGCGCAGGGCCGCATTCAGGATCGTGAGGGTTCGCGTCAGCGGTTCTTCCCGCGGCCCGCGGGCCAGGCCCGCGGTTTCGGCCATGCCATTGGACCGGCGTCGCGCCCTGCCGTAACGCTCACTTTTTGATTTCCCTCCCGCCGACATCAGGAACTATTCGCGCCCGCCACGCCAGCTGGTTGTCCGAAATCGCGGAACCTCTAGCGGTGAAAGAAAGCTTCGAGATCCGCCGCCACGCGCCCGAACGAAAGGTGCTCCGTCGCTTTCCGTTGCGAATCGGCCACCGTGCGCGCATGGAACTCGCGGTCGACGAGCAGGCGTTGCGCGAGTTCCATCAGCTCCGCCCCGGAACGGCCGGCACCGCAGGTCGCGGGATGACTCAGGCGGTCGACCGCACCATTGCCGCCCACGCACGGCAGCCGACAAAGGAGCGCGTCGCCAGCGACCTGACCGGGGACGAAGCTGGTATCGAGTTCCAACACCAATTGGTGTTCCCCCACCACGCGGAGGTAATCCGTGTAGGGCGCGTCACTCTCGCAGACCCGCAATCGATCCGGCGCGAAGCCAATTTCCCGCAGCAGGCGCTCCCCTTTGCGGCCGTCATCGTTGTAAACCGTCACGCTCGCATCGGTGGCCGCGCTTAGTTGCCGCGCGGCCAGCAAGGCGGCCGCGTGGTTCCGCGAGGCGACATCCCACTCGCGCGTGCCGACGAGGATGCCGCAGCGCTGGTCGTTAGGCCGGGAGAAATCCCACCGCGGATCGTCGAGCGGATACGGTGTGGGGATGAACGCCACCGGGTCGTGCCCATCCCCTACCGACCGGTAAACATCGGCCGCTTCCGGAGTTGACGCGAGGCAGCGGCGCGCCTTCCGGATCATGCGCAGAAAGCGCCGCAGCCGCGAGCCGTCTTCGAGCTGTTCCGCGATCTGGTGCAGTCCGGTCTCCTTCAGCGAAACCGCCACGTCGATGCCCGCTCTCAGCAGGACATCAAGCGCGTGTTCCGAGGCGCGGAAATCGCCGCGAAGCAGAAGCAGCACCGGGTCACCCGTCGCCGCTGCCCGCGCCGTATCGCGAAAGAAACTGCCGCCGGTGCAGGCAGCGTAGGCATGGAAATTAACCGGCGCATGCGGCTGCCTTCCCGCTCCGGCGCGCACATCAAAATGCTGCTCCGGGTCGTTGCCGCCGGGGTTCAACACGTGCAACCGAAACGGCCTGGCACGCGGCGACGGCGTCGTAAGTGTCTCCATGCGCGCAGCGGCCTCAGCTGCGCCGCTCAACGGCCCCGCGGCTGCTCTTCTACCTCTTCGGGCGGAGCGCGGCGCAAATCGCGCGGGTCCACTGGCAAGGCGCGGGGGATCACGGTCGGGCGCGGAAAGCGCTCGCCCCGCGGCACCACGTAGGGCTGCGGGGCAGGTTCAAATTCCTCTGGCCGCACCGGTTCGGCGCGGCGCACCTCCACCGCGTCATCGGGCGTCGCCAATTCCGACGGATCAACCGGGAGCGCGCGCAGCACGTTCGGATCGTCCGCCGGGGCGCCAGGTTTGACCTGGTTGTCGGCCGCCACTTCTGATTTGGGCGGTCGCACGGTAGATTTCACCGCGTTGTAAGGATCGTTTTCGGCCAGGAGGTTCGCGCCCTGGAGCGCGACCGGCCTGACCCGCGCAGTATCGACGGCCAACGCCGCCCGCGGCACGCCGGCATCAGGCAGATCGCGCACGATGCGGGTGCGCGGATCGCCGTGGACACTGCAGGGCTCGCTCGGCATCTGCTCCTTGGTCGCCAGTTCCCGATAGGTCGTTTCGGCCGGGCATTTGTCGGTCGCCAGCAGACCGGATTTCGAGCAAATCTCGACCGTCTGCACCCCGGCCGGCTGCTGCAATTCACGCGCCGGATAACGCGCAACCGAGGCGTTCATCACATCCACCCACACGGGCAGCGCGATCTCGCTCCCGAATGCACCGCGAAAAATCTTTTGCGGCTTATCGAACCCAGCCCGCACCGCCACCGTGATCGCGTTGTCGTAGCCGGCGAAGAGAGCTTCCGTGAAATCATAGGCCGTTCCCGTTTTGCCGGCCGCGGGAAATTGCTGGAGCCCGAGCCGCTGCCGCGCCGCCGCGCCCGTGCCAGTCTCGAGCGCGTCGACCAGGCACGAGTGCACCTCGTAGGCGGTCTCGGGTTTCATCACGTTTTCGCGGGTGCGCTTCTCGGATGATCGCCAAACGACCGCCCCATCCTTCGCTTCGATACGGTCAAGAATGTAACTGCCGCTCGGGCGCGAACCGCCATTGGGAAAACTCGTGTAGGCCAACGCCAGCTCCGCCAGCGTCACTTCGCTGCTGCCCAGAAAGGTCGCCGGAAACGGCCGGAGCGGCGAGCGGATGCCCCCCGCCTTGCAAAGCTGCGTGACGGCGTCGACGCCCGCCTGCATCCCGATGCGGACCGTGGCGCCGTTCTTCGATTTCGCGAGCGCCTGCCGGGCCGTGATCGGTCCTTCGTAGCGATTGTCGGGATTTTCCGGGCCCCATTCCCCGAGAATTCCGGTCGTGCCGCCGATCATGACCGCGCGGTTATCGAGCGCTGAATCGTCCACGACGGTCCCGGGAAAGAGCCCTTTCTCAAACGCGGCCGCGAATACAAACGGCTTGATCGCCGTGCCGGCCGGGCGTTTCGCCTGCAGCGCGCGGTCGTATTGATTGTGTTCAAAATCGCGCCCGCCCACGAGCGCGAGAATGCCGCCCGTCTGGTTATCCAGCGCGATGACCGCGCCCTGCAGATACTCCGGCGCCGCATTGCCATTGACGTTGCCGGCCTTTTTCGCGGCGCGGAATCGCGTTGCGTAGGCTTCGAACGTTTCGTGACTGTAGCCCGGCATCTGCTCCACTTTCTCCAGGTGCGCGCGGAGCGATTCCTCCGCCACCTTCTGCAACTCCGCGTCGATCGTGGTGCGGATGCGGTAGCCCTCGTTCATGGCGCGGTCCCAGCCGACGGCCGCGATCACCTGCTGTCGGATGTATTCAACCGCGTAGGTCTGCCCCTGCGCGCTCTGACGGCTACCGGTCACCACCTCTTCCGCCTGCGCCTTTGTCATGCGGTCGTTCGTGATGAATCCCAGCTCGCGCATCCGGCTCAGCACGACATTGCGCGCCTCCTTGGAACCCTCCCGATCGGTCCACGGGGAAAGCCGGTTCGGGCTCTTGATCAACCCGGCGAGGGTGGCGCATTCCGGCAGCGTCATATCCTTCGCCGCTTTGCCGAAATAGCCGCGCGCGGCCGCTTCGGCGCCATAGAGTCCGCCGCCGAAATAAATCCGGTTCAGATAAAGCTCCATGATCTTCTGCTTGCCCAGCCGTTCCTCAATCCGCCGCGCCAAAAACATCTCCACCAGTTTCCGGCGGAACGTCCGTTCCTTTAGGGAGTAGGTATTGCGCGCGAGCTGTTGCGTGATCGTGCTCGCACCCTGCCGCACATGGCCCGCCGTGAAGTTCTTGAACGCCGCGCGGACGATCCCGAAGAAATCGTAACCGCTGTGCTGGTAGAATTTGGTGTCCTCGATCGCCACCACGGCGTTCACCAGATCGCGCGGCAGTTGATCGTAGGGAATGGTCTGACGATTCTCGACGTAGATCTGCCCGAAGATCTTTTCGTTGCGGTCGACGATCACGCTCGCCGATTCCATTTTCTCCAGTTCGTTCAGGTCGTAGGTGTCGGCCTGCGCGCGCAGATCGGCCATCAGCACGACGAGATAAATTCCGACCGCGACCAGGAGCGCGCCGACGATTCC
This sequence comes from uncultured Verrucomicrobiae bacterium, assembly GCA_963844275.1. Taxonomy (GTDB): domain Bacteria; phylum Verrucomicrobiota; class Verrucomicrobiia; order Chthoniobacterales; family UBA10450; genus JACCTI01. Next base: position 251,831 of record CAWJNS010000010.1, on the reverse strand, counting down.
CGCCGGCACGTAAAAGTGCGGCCGCATATACCAGGGCGGCCGGTAGACCACGTAACGGTGACGGCGGGGCAGGTAGGAGACTGGCATGCTAGGCGATACGCACGTCGGCGGGGGTTGAGCGTCCGCGCGCAACTTAGGTGCAACTTCGCCCAAAATCCAAACCCCAAACGCGACCCGTTGGACGCTACGCCTGGCGCATAGGAGATTGGCTCCTGCAAACTGGCGACGCAGCCCTGCTCGATTTCATCCGCGCCGCAATCCGTGCGCGCGGTCCGGTGCCCTTCGCGTGGCTGATGGAGCAGGCGCTCTATCACCCCTCCTACGGCTACTACGCCTCGGGGCGGTGCACGATCGGGCGCGGCGGCGACTATTTCACGAGCGTGAGTGTCGGGCCGCTTTTCGGACGAGCTGCTGGCCGTGCAATTCGCCGGGATGTGGGAAACGCTCGGCCGCCCGCGCGAATTCGAGATCGTGGAGCAGGGCGCACACAGCGGGCAATTCGCGCACGATGTCTTGACCGCCACGCGTGTGGCTGACGGCGCCTTCTTCGAGGCGATTCGCTACACGATCGTCGAGCCGTTTCCAGTTCTGCGAGATAGGCAGACGGAAACGCTGGCGGAGTTCGCCGCCAAAGTGGAGTGGCGCCCATCACTCGATGAACTGCCCCCGTTCCACGGCGTGCATTTTTCCAACGAATTGCTCGACGCCCTGCCGGTTCATCTCGTGAAGTGGACGGGCTCCGCCTGGCATGAACGCCACGTCACGCTCGCCGGCGACGCGCTCACCGTTGTCGATCTCCCGCTCGCTGACAGCCGGCTCGCCGAGCGTCTGGCGCGGATTCCGTCGCCGGTGCCCGACGGCTACCAGACCGAGATCAATCTGGCCGCGATCGCTTGGGTCGAGTCAGTCGCGCAACGGCTCAAGCGCGGCTTTGTCATCGCCGTTGACTACGGATTTCCACGCGAAGAATTCTTCGCGCCCCATCGCACCGCCGGCACGCTGCGCGCGTATGCCCGACATCAGGCTGTCGCCTCCCCGCTCGAAGCGATTGGCCACTGCGACATCACCGCCCACGTCGAGTGGACCAGCTTGTCCGAACGGGCCGCACAGTGCGGGCTGCAACTCGCCGGGTTTACCGACCAGCACCACTTCATCACCGGCCTGCTCGCAGCGCATCCGGAGCTCGCCGCGCCCCGCGACGCGAAATTCGGGCCCGCACTTCAGACGCTGCTGCACCCCGCGCATCTCGGGATGAAGTTCCAGTTCCTTGTTCTGTCGAAGGCAGTCGCGGCGGATGCCAAGCTCGCCGGGCTGCGATTCATGCGCGAGCCCCACGCAGCTCTCGGTTTGCTCACGGGTGATCCGTGATTCGCTCCAACACTCCACCTCCCCCGCTTGCGAATTTGCCACGCACGCATAAATACTGCTCCTCGGAAACCGCTGTGAAAAGAATCGTCGCCTTTCTCATTCCCATCCTGTTGCTCGCTGCGACTGCCCTGCCGGCGCGCGCGGCGGCCACGCCGGAATACATCATTCTCGTCGGAGGCCCCTCTTTGATGCAGTGGGAGAAATACAAGGAGCAGCCGCACGATAACTGGTGGGCCAACTTCGTCCGCGCCGCCCGCATCCGCACCGAGCAGCTGCGCGAAAAATACGGCCCCGACGCCAAAATCACCTGGCTCGTTTACAAGCAGGGTTACATCGACCGCGGCAGGCAGGAGAACCGGAACCTGCTCGAGTTCATCGGTTCGGTCCGCGACAAGTTCAATCTCAACCTTGTCTACTTCCACGACGGCGTCGAGGTCATCAATTACCTCAACAGCGGCCAGCCGCGCGACCAGATGAAGATCGCGTTATTCGAATTCTTCGGCCACTCCAACAAAGCCTGCTTCATGTTCGACTACAGCAGCAACATCGAGAGCGCCTGCAAATCGTGGCTGCACGAAAGCGAGTTCAACAAGATCAATAAGAACGCCTTCGCTCGCGACGCCATCGTCCGGAGCTGGGGGTGCCACACCGCTGAGAGCATGTCGAAAAAATGGCGCGCGGCCACCGGCACCAAGATGTGGGGCGCGATGGGCAAGACCCAATACATGACCCACGAGCTGCCGGTCTTGTGTTCGCCGGGCGGCAAGTGGGCGTATTGATTTTCGATTGTTGAATTGCCCGCCCCACCGGCAGAATGCCTGTGTTCGTGGTTTTGAGTTGGACGTTCGGCGTTGAACGTTCGACGTTCGACGTTGATGCAGCTGACCGCTCTCCGCGCCCTCTATCAGCAGCCGCTCTTCGATCTCATCTCGCAAAGCCGCGCCGTCCATCTGCAGCATTGGCGCGGCGCGGAAGTCCAGCGTTGCAGCCTCCTCAGCATCAAGACCGGCGGCTGTAGCGAAGACTGCGGCTACTGCGCCCAAAGCGCCCATTATGCCACCGGCCTCGAGCGCGAAGATCTCCTGCCGCTCAACGACATCCTCGCCGCTGCGCATCGCGCCCGCGCGCAGGGCGCCTCCCGCTTTTGCATGGGCGCGGCGTGGAAGGGCGTCCGCGACGGCACCCCGAAATTCGAGCAGGTCCTCGAGACCGTCCGCGAAGTCAGCCAGCTCGGCATGGAAGTCTGCGTTACGCTCGGCCAGATCGGGCCCGTCGAAGCCCGCAAGCTCCGCGACGCCGGCGTCACCGCCTACAACCACAACATCGACACTTCGCCCGAGTTCTACCCCGAGATCGTCAGCACCCACACCTTCAGCGACCGCCTCAACACCATCGCCGCTGTCCAGGAGAGCGGGATGAGCGTTTGCTGCGGCGGCATCATCGGGATGGGCGAAACCGAGGACGACCGCCTCCGCATGCTCGAAGTCCTGAGCAACTTCGATCCCCAGCCCGAGAGCGTTCCCATCAACTGCCTCATGGCCATGCCCGGCACCCCGCTCGCCGACCAGCCGCCGGTCGACATCTTCGAGCTTGTCCGCCTCATCGCTGTCGCCCGCATTGCGATCCCGAAAGCGCGCGTCCGCCTCGCCGCCGGCCGCACCCGCCTCACCCGCGAAGGCCAGGCGCTCTGCTTTTTTGCCGGCGCCAACAGCATCTTCTACGGCGACAAACTCCTCACCGCCGCCAATCCCGCCGCGGATGCCGATGTGCAATTGCTGCGTGAGCTCGGCCTCCACATCGAAGCCGACGCGCCGACTGGGGAGCCGTTGTGCGAAGCCGAGATCTGCTAGTCGTTCGAAGTTCGAGGTTCGACGTTTCCGTACCGCCCGAGGGGATTACCACCGACGCGCCATCCCATTCCGAGCCCCCGTTCTCCTTTGACATTGACCCCCGCTCCGCCTTTCCCCTAGCCTCTCCTCAATGAAAGCCCTCCTCGGTTCCCTGATGTGCCTCCTTCTCGGCGCCGCCCAATGTCTCGCGCTGAGCGGTGGCCCGCCGTATCCCATCGGCACTAACATCGTGGGAACCTATGCGGGCGTGCTGCAACCGCCGTTTTGTCCCTTGCCGAACCCCGCGAACTGCCCCGGGCTTAATTCCATCGGCGTTTTTTCCTTGGGTGTCCCGCAGAGTGGCCTCGGCAATGGTATTTTCGTGATGTTCTCACGCGGCCGCGTCTTTTCCGGCACGATACAGGGATACGGTGACCCGATTCGCGCCACGCTCCAGGGCGTGCTCGCCGCGAGCTACAGCTATACCCTCAATGTCGCCGTGCCCGGCGAGAATGGTGCGGTAACGATCGAGCAAATTCCCGTAACTGCGTCGGCCAACGGCCCCATCCAGGCAGACATCCTGAGCCGTGCGGAGCTCTTCGATCTCGTCGGCCGCCACGCTCCGGGTTGATGGTGAAGCCACGCTCTTTATCTCCCAGGGACAGGTAAACGACGACGGAAGCCCGACGATCACTCAGGAAATAACCTTTAACGTTACCGGAGTGAAGCAGTCGGATACCGTTGCCGGCACCGGTATCGCCGGCGGTTAACGCACGCCGCCCCGTCTCTCATTGTGCGTCCCCGCCGCTTCCCCAGAAACGGCTTCACGCTCCTCGAACTCGCGGTCGTCATTTTCATCATCGCGATCATCGCGGTGTTGAGCCTGCCGGTTTACGGGAAACTGCGCGCGCGGGCGCAGCGGGTTCGCTGCGCGAATAACCTGCGGAACCTCTCGATCGCGGCCAACCAGTTCGTGCAACAAAACGGCTCCTGGCCGCAAATCCCTCCCGCCGGTCGCAATGGCAGCCCGGCGCAGTTCGCGGAAGCCTGGGTCGCCGCGCTCGCTCCGTTCGGCGCCACGAGAGAGACGTGGATTTGCCCCACGATCCAAAATCTGCTGCGGAATCCAGACTACTCCACGCCTGAAACCGCCCGCATCGACTACATCGCGACCCCGTTTGACGACAAACCCGGCACGCCTCACGAGTGGCCTCGGCAGCCCTGGTTCATTGAGACCGGCGACGTCCACGGCCACGGCAACCTCATCATCTTCACCGATGGCAGCATCAGTGACTTGAGGACGGCGATCCAGCAGGCGGGCCGCGGACCGTAGTCCCGCCGACAAGCCGGCGCCTGGCGACGAGCATCTTGCCGTGCGGTTATCGGTCCGTTGTCATTTTCGAAGCACGTCAAAAACGTAAAACCTTTATTTGGCATCGCCTGAAGGTTCTGGCACACTCGCCAGCTTCGTCTTGGTTCCGCATTTCCACACGTCTATGACCTCCCGCCCTACCCGCCTGTATGCGGCCATCGCCGCGCTGTTGCTTCTCGGCTTGGGTGCGCACGCGAACGGTCAGAATGTTCTGTCGCTCGACCGGACCTCCTACACGGTGGCGGAGAGCGCCGGCAACGCCAGCATCATCGTGAGGCTCGCGCGCACAAACACGGACACCGTGACGGTAAATTACACGACCAACGACGGCACAGCACTGGCGGGTGCGGATTACACAGCCACCAACGGGACGCTCACGTTTGCCCCTAACGAGACCGCCAAACTCGTCCAGATTCCAATCCTCGATGATCTGACGCCGGAGAGCACGGAGCAGTTCATGCTGATGATCTCGAACCCCTCGGGCGCAACGATCGACCCCGCGAAAAGCTCGGCGACGGTGATGATTCAGGACAACGACGGCAGTGCCACGATCATCGGCTTCGAATCCCGCCAGTTATTCTCCCAACGAAAATGCCGGCTCGGTCACGCTGACCGTTTTACGTTCGGGGGACCTCAGCCGCACCGATACCGTCAACTACACGACGACGCCCGGCTCCGCGACCGGGGCGGAGGGCCCCGGAATCGGGGCCGATTACCAGAATACCGACGGGCACGCTGACGTTCGCGCCGGACGAAACCTCGATGACGATCACGGTCCCGATTTTCGACGATCAGGCCGTGGAAGGGAATGAGACGTTCGCCGTCAATCTTTCCGGCCCCGGCGCACTCTACGATTTCGACCAGAGCACAGCGACGGTGACGATCATCGACAACGAAACGAGCAGCGTCAGCTTCAGTGCGACGAGCTACTCGGTAACCGAAAATGGCGGCCACGCCACCATCACGCTGTTGCGCACCGGCAACACGAATACTGCCGGACGCGTGAAGGTTTCCACCGTTGGAGGGACGGCGACGTCGGACGAAGATTATGCGTCGCTCACCTCGTTGAACGTGGATTTCGCGCAGGGACAAACCTACGCCACGTTTGACGTTCCAATCTTCGACGACACGATCGCGGAGGGCACCGAGTCGTTCTATGTCACCCTGAGCGCCAGCCCGGGCTCGGGCGTGGTGGTCCCCGGCGGGACCGCGACGGCCGAGGTCCGCATCCTCGACAACGAAAGCACGAACATCCTGGAGTTCGCCGGGACTGATTTCTCGGTGAACGAGCAGTCCGGCGATGCAGTGGTGACGGTGCGCCTGAATCGCGGTCCGGATACCAGCCAGACGGTGAGTGTTCAGTATTTCACCGAGGCACGGTCAGCCACACCGGGAGATGACTACACGCCGATCTCGGCCGCATCAAACAGCCGGCTCACCTTCGGGCCAGGCGAGACGATCAAGACCTTCTCAATTCCGATCGTCAACGATTCGCTTCCCGAGAATGCCGAAACCATCGGACTGATCCTGGCGAATCCGACCAACGCCACCCTCGGCACGAACGCCACCGCGAGCCTCAGCATTCTCGACGACGATGCGGCCGGCACGGTGCAATTCAGCAGCGCGAACTACTCGGTCTTTGAGAGTTCCGGCTCGGTTACCCTGACGGTGCTTTTGAACCGCACCGGAAACACGAATTCCGCGGTCAGCGTCGGCTACACCACCGTGCCGGGATCAGCGACCGCCGACCGATTTGTGCCCACAAACGGAACGATCAATTTCGCTCCCGGTTCCGCCGTCGCGACGATCACCGTCCCGATTCGAAACGACGCGATCATCCAGCCCCCGCAGAGCTTTGGCGTTGTCCTCCTCAATCCATCCAACGCTCAACTTGGGAATCCTTCCCTCGCGACCGTCACGATCCAGGACGACGACGGCATCAATAGCATCCAATTCGCCCTAACTGAGTACGGGACCGTCGAAACCCTCGGGCCGGGCCAGCCGCCGGCAGCGATCACCTTCGTTCTGAACGCCCAACGCGGCGGCGACCCAAACCAGACGCTGACGGCGGTGCTGCTGGTCGGCCAAACGGGTGACACCGCCTTTGCCGGCATCGATTACACTTCTGCTTCTCAGATCACCGTGTCGTTCCCGCCGGGGGTCAGCCAGGTTCGGGTCACCGTCCCGGTGGTAAACCGGCCGGAAGCGCAGGGCCAAACCTACTTCACCGCGCGTCTGACCTCTCCGGGGCAGTTCACGACGATTGGCCAGCAGGCGGCGGCGCGGGCGACGATCTTTGACAACAGCGGCCCGAACTTGGTGCAGCTCTTGACTGCCAACCTCCGAGTTCGCGAAGGAGCTCAACCCAGCATCTCCGTTCCGGTCTTCCGAACCGGTTCTTTCGATCAGCAAGGCACAAACGTCACCTTCACCACGGAAATCCGAAGTGGCGACACCGCGCACGCGGGCGTGAACTTCATCGAAACCTCCGGCACCCTTCTGTTTGAGCCGATCATCATCCCGCCCAGCGGCGTCGCCGTAGACAATGAACATCTAGCTTTCATCAGTGTGCCAATCCTCGACAACAGCCTCGTCGAGGGCGACGTCACGTTCCATGTCACCTTGACGTCCAGTGACGTGGCGGAGTTCGGACCGAACAGCACCGTCAAGGTGACCATCTCCGACGACGATCTCGGCAATGTCGTGCAATTCAGCAGCGCGACCTACAGCGCGCTCGAGAGCACCGGCAACGCGATTTTGACCGTGACCTTGCTCCAGAACGGCGATGCCTCGCGCGCTTCCTCGGTCAACTACGCGGCCAGCCCGATCAGCGCCTACGCCGGTTTCGATTTCTCACCCGTTTCAGGGACCCTGATTTTCGCCCCGGGCGAAACGACCAAGACAATCCTGGTCCCGATCAATAACGACTACGCTGAGCGAGAATCCGGAGACGTTCCGCGTCACGCTCACGGACCCGAGTCCCGGCACCATCATCGGCACACCGAGCAGCGCCGTGACCACGATCATTGATGACGACGTGCAAAGCGTCATCCAATTCAGCCCCGCGAACTACACCGTCTCAGAACTCGGGAACTCGATCACGCTGACGGTGTTCGCAAACCGCCAGGGCAACCCGAATGACCAGTTGACGGTGCAATACCAGACGTTTGGCGGCACCGCGTTTGAGGGGGCCGACTACGCCGGAGCCGCGGGCATCCTGACCTTTGGCCCGGGTGAGACGCAAAAGACGATCACCGTCCAAATCCTCGACGACAACTTGATCGAAAGCACAGAGAACTTCTTTGTGGTCCTGAGCAATCCCGGTCCCGGGGTCGGTCTCGGCAGCGGATCGACCGCCACCGTGGATATTGCGGACGATGACTCCCCGACCGCCTCGATCGGTTTTTCTGCGGCGAGCTACAATGTGGATGAAGGCGCCGGCTTCGCGAACCTGACGGTGACCCGCTCGGGCGGACTTGGGGTATCGGCGACCGTCAACTACGGCACGGCTGACGGCACCGCTCAAGCAGGCGTGAACTACCAGCAGAGGAGCGGCAGTGTGACCTTCGCAGTCGGCGAAGTGTCGAAGGTCATTCAGGTGCCGATCATCGATGACGCGGTCGCGAATCCTACTCTCAGCTTCACCGTCGCGCTGAGCTCGCCGAATGGCACCGGTTTCGTTGGTGGCCAGAGCACGGCGACGGTGAACATCATCGACAACGACGCCACCACTTTCCGGTTTAATCCAACCGACTACGCCATCGACGAAGGCTCCGGGACCGTGACCCTGACGGTGGAAGCGCTCCGCGTCGGAAGCCAAAGCGACGTCATCTCGGTCGATTACGTGACCGCCGACGGGACGGCAGCGGAAGGCGTGAAGTATCAGCGCACCGCGGGCCGATTGACGTTCAACGCTGGCGTGTCAACGCAACAGATCACCGTGCCGATCATTGACGAGAATGGGAGGGAGGGAACGCAGTATTTCTTCGTGAACCTCTCGAATCCGCAGGGCGGAACGGGCAACGCCACCGCCCGCATCAGCAACGGCCGCGCCACCGTCACGATCTTCGATAATGACGCGACCACGTTCCAGTTCAGCTCGCCGACTTACACTGTGAACAACTCCAGCGGGACAGCCGTCCTTACGGTTACGCTCTCGCGGTTGGCCACGCCAAACGGCACGTTTACGGTCGATTACACCACATCGGACAACACGGCGCTGGCGGGTCGGGATTACAGCCCGACTTCCGGGACTCTGACCTTTGCCTCGGGCGAAACGACCAAGACGATCTCCGTGACGCTGATCGCGCAGCCGACCGGAACTGCGACGCGTGATTTCCAGGTGACGCTTTCCAATCCGAGTCCTGGCGCTGAGTTGGGCAATACCTCGACGGCAACTGTCATCGTCAACAACTTCGATCTGTCGACGAAACTCCGGAACGTCTCCACCCGCGCTCCGGTGGAGACCGGCGAAGGCGTGATGATCGCTGGGTTTATCGTGGAAGGCGACGGCAAGCAGGTCGTCCTCCGCGCCCTTGGTCCGTCGCTCACCCAGTTTGGCGTCGCGGGCGCGATCCAGGATCCAAATATCCAATTGATGGATGCCAACGGGAACCAGGTCGCCTACAACGACGATTACACGAGCAACTCGGCGACGGATTTGCAGACCCTCAGCCAGAACGCCCTGACCCCGAGCGATTCACGGGAGTCGGCTCTCGTGGTCATGCTGAATGGGGGGCCGCACACCGCAATTCTTCGCGGCACCACCAATGGCGTTGCGTTGGTGGAGGCCTATGATCTCGGCGCGACGACCGTCAGCCGGCTCGTGAACATCTCCACTCGCGCAAAGGTGAACCAGGGCGACAATGGCGCGGTGATCGCGGGATTTATCGTTTCGGCACCCAATAACGAGCCGGGAACCGCGCAGGATGTCGTGATTCGTGCCCTCGGTCCCAGTCTCGCGCCGTATGGGATCGCCGGCGCGCTCCCGGACCCAACAATCGATATCTATCGCGGATCGGTGCTGGTCTATTCCAATGACAACTGGAAGACCCAAACGGGCACGGGTGTCGGGTCGCGCGCCAGCATTGAAGCAACCGGGCTGCAGCCCGGCAACGACCGAGACGCGGCGCTCAGACTGAACCTCGACCCGGGTAGTTACAGTGCGGTCGTGCGCGGCAAGAACAACACGACTGGCATCTCTCTCGTCGAAGTCTACCAGCTTCGTTAGTCAGGCCCGGCTCGGGACCAGCGCCAGCCGCATGTTGCACCGTTAACTGCGGCTCAGCGCGTCTTCCCGGTCCCGGCGCTGCTGGTCGTAGAGCATGGTGCGGATCTCGGTCAGCAGGACTTCGTTCTTCAGGTTCACTTCGTAGTCGAGATCGGCGCGGAGGCGGTCCTTCCGCGACTGCCGATTCTGCGACATCATGATGATCGGCGCCTGGAAGGCGGCGAGCATGTTTAACGCGGTGCTCAGAAGCAAAAACGGATACGGATCGAAGCCGTGGTTCAGGAAAACCAGAGTATTCACCAGCACCCAGCAGGTCAGAAGGAACGAGAAGGTAGCGATGAATTTCCAGCTCCCGCCAAACCGGGCGATCAGGTCGGCGGCGCGATCGGCGCCGGTGGTATGGGCATCTTCCTCCGCATTGGCATTTCGCGAAACACGGTGCCGCAGCAGATTGTCGGTCCGGCGCAGGCGGGTGGCCATCGCGACCAGCATCGCGAGCATGATTTGATGGTCGCTTTGGATGAAAGAGAGAAAGTTCTCGCGCGTTAGCACGACCATCCGCGTTTCTTCCACCACGGTCGCGTTGGCCGAGCGCGGGTGCCCATCCACAAGCGCCATCTCGCCGAAGAAATCGCCGTCCCGAAGTTCGGCCAAGATCACCGCCTGGCCGTCGGCATCAGTGAGGGTAATGCGAACCGAGCCGTGCTCGATGATGTACATGGCGTCGCCCACATCGCCGGTGTTGAAGAGGCGCGTGCCGGGTTTGAAATCTTTGGCCGCGAGCAGCGAGCAAAGCAGTTCGGCGGCCGACGGACTGAGGCGATCAAAAAGCGGAACCTTGCGCAGCTGTTCCAGGCGCACGGGCTCGCAGTTCGCGCCCGACTCAGGCCCGTCGCCCGAAGGGCTGGTCGGTGGTTGATCCGGGGGCATGCCTGCGAATCTAGTCAGCCGCGGAGGCAAACCCAAGACTGGTTTTCTATTTGGGGTCAGGGACCCGGCCTACATCGCGGCGAGGATTTCGCGCAGCAACCCCGGGCCGCGATAGACGTAGCCTGTGTAGACTTGAAGCAGGTTCGCGCCGGCCTCCAGCTTCTCGCGCCGCTGAGGCAGCGTCACGGATCCCGCCGACGGCAATGAGCGGCAACCGCGTCTGCGCGGCGATCGCGCGGATGATGGCGGTGGATTTCTCCCGTAGCGGCGCGCCGCTCAACCCGCCGGCCTGGTCGCCCCCGGCGGAGATCGAAGTGTGATCGAGGGTCGTGTTCGTGGCGATGATGCCGGCAATGCCGTGCGCCTCGCAGGTCGCAATGACTGCCGGCCAGTTCCGCCTCGTCGAGGTCGGGCGCGATCTTGAGCAGGATCGGTTTGTGCCCGGCGGTTCTCGCGCTCGATCACCGCGAGCAATGCGCCTAACGAGCTCCTCGCTCTGCAGCGTGCGCAGCCCGGGGGTGTTCGGCGAGCTGACGTTGAGCGCGATGTAGTCGGCGAATTCGCGCAGCTGGCGGAAAGAGTAAAGATAATCGTCCGCGCGCCTCCTCGAGCGGCGTGACCTTGGACTTTCCGATGTTGATGCCGACCGGGATCGACGGCCAGCCGCCCCGCGCCCGCAATCCGCGCAGCCGCGCGGCGACCGCATCGGCGCCGTCGTTGTTAAATCCGAGACGATTGATGAGCGCTTCCTGGGCCGGATAACGGAAGATCCGCGGCCGTGGATTTCCGGGCTGCGGATGCGCGGTCACGGTGCCGATCTCGACAAAGCCGAAGCCGAGCGCCTCCCACGCCGGGAGTGCGACTCCATTCTTGTCGAACCCGGCCGCGAGGCCAACGGGATTGCGGAATCGCAGGCCGAAAAGTTGCCGCGGCTTTGGGTCCGGGGTGAACCCGCGGAGCAGCGCGAGGAGCGGTGAGAATTGCGAGGCAAACTTCAGACTGCCGATCGCGAGATGGTGCGCAGTCTCGGGATCGAGCGAAAAAAGCAGCGGCCGGACGAGGCGCTCGTAATTGCTCATTGTAGCCACGTCCCGGTGGGACGTGCGGAGGAGATGGGGCGCTTCATTTTCCGATGCAGAATTGCGCGAAGACCGCATCGAGAATCGCATCGTCGCTCGCTGCGCCCATGACTTCCGTGACCGCCTGGAGCGCGGCGTGCAAATCCACAGCAGCGATCTCCGGATTGTGGCCGAGCGTCGGCTCCGCGCGGTCACAGCTCTCGTGCGCCCGGCGCAGGCAATCACGGTGGCGGGTGTTGATGGCACAGCTGTTCTCCGCCACGAGATGGGCCTCGCCCAGCCGTTGGAGGATGGCGTCTTCCAAGTCCGGTGAGGCCGTGCTCGTTGACGCAGGAAATGCGGAGCGCGTCCGTGCCCGTCCAGTCGGGATGCTCCGGCAGATCGCTCTTGTTCAGGAGGAATATCTGCGCGGGCGCGCCGCTGGCGGTTAACGTCCAACGTGCAACGTCTAACGCCCAACTTCCAACTGCGGGACGTCGGCGCGCTGGCGTCGACCACGTGCAAAATGAGATCGGCGCGGGCGAGCGATTGCTCCGTGCGCTCGATGCCGGCGCGCTCGAGTTGGTCGGCGGAGTCGCGCAGGCCCGCGGTGTCGAGCAGACGCAGCGGAATGCCGCGCAGGTTGATCACTTCCTCGATCGTGTCGCGCGTGGTGCCGGGAATCTCGCTCACGATGGCGCGCTCGTAGCCGAGCAGACGATTGAGCAGGCTCGATTTGCCGGCATTCGTCGGACCGTAGATCACGACGCGCACGCCTTCGCGCAGGATGCGCCCATGCTCGGCGGTCGCGAGCAGCGCCTCGATCTTGCCACGGATCTCCGTCGAGGCGACCGCGCAGCCGTTCGCCCTCGTCCGGCGCGATGTCCTCGTCGGGAAAATCGATCGACGCTTCCATGTGGGCGAGCAAATCGACGAGGCGATCCCGAATTTCGCGGACTGCCGCGCCGAGACGGCCCTCGAGCTGTTCGGTCGCGGAACGGAGCGCGAGATCGGTCCGCGCGCGGATCACATCGATCACGGCTTCGGCTTGCGTGAGGTCCATCTTGCCGTTCCGGAACGCGCGCTCCGTGAACTCACCCGCGCGGGCCGCGCGCGCCCCCGCCTGCAGGCACGCCTCCAGCACGCGGGCCGTCACGAACACGCCCCCATGGCAGCTGATCTCCACCAGGTCGTCGCCGGTGTAGCTGTGCGGGGCGCGATGCACGGTGAGCATCACCTGATCGATGAGCCGGTCGGCGTCAGTAACCCCGGCTCCAACAATCTCGCCGAAGTGCTGGACGTGCGACTGGAACTGCGACGGTGCCTGTTTCCCGCGAAAGATCGCATCCGCCAACGCAACCGCCTCCGGCCCCGCGATCCGCACCACCGCGATGGCACCCTCGCCGACGGGGGTGGAAATCGCGGCGATTGTTTCGCCCGTGACGGTCGTCGAATTCTCCGCCGGCATCACACGCCCGCGCGGTTCAGCACCTCGTGCAGCGCGGCGATGCAGAGGCGGTTCTGCTCCATCGTGCCGACCGAAATGCGCACCCACTCGGGAAGGTTGTAGCCCTTCAAACGCCCGCACGATGACGCGGCGCTGCAACATCTCGCGGAACACGGCCGCCCCGTCCCCGACGTTGACGAGGACGAAATTTCCGGCGCTCGGCACAAAGGGCAGTCCCAGCTCGGCGAATTCCTCCTGCAGATAGGTGCGCCCCTCATCCGTGATCTGTTTGGTGCGGCGTTGATGTTCCTCGTCCGCGAGCGCGGCGATCGCGCCCGCTTGCGCGATACCGTTGACGTTAAACGGCTCCCGCGTTTTTTGCAGCAGCCCGATCAATTCCGGTCGCGCGATGCCGTAGCCGAGACGCACACTCGGCGAGGCCGTGAATCTTCGAGAAAGTGCGGAGCACGATCACATTGCGACCGTCGCGGACGAAACGAAAGGTGTCGGGCGGATCATCCACGTATTCGAAATAGGCCTCGTCGAAGACCACCACCACGTCTTCCGGGCACGCGCTCCATGAAGCGATCGATCGCCTCCTGGGTGACGGGCGTGCCGGTGGGATTGTTTGGATTGGCGATGAAGATGGCGCGCGTCGCCGGGGTGATCGCGGCCGCGATCGCGTCGAGGTCCTGCTGGAAATCCGGCGCGGCAATCTCCGATAGTTTCGCGCCGAAAAGCTCGGGCGACGAGCTTGTAAGCCACGAATGCGTGCTCGGGTGTGATCACTTCCGCGCCGGGACGCAGAACCGCATGGCCGATGAACTCGATGATTTCATTCGACCCGTTCCCGAGGATGAGGTGGTCGACGGGAACGCCCAGCTTCGCCGCGAGCGCCGCCCGCACATAATAGCCGCCGCCATCCGGATAGAGGTGCGCGGACTCCAGCGCGGCGCGCATCGCGGCGAGGGCTTTGGGCGACGGGCCGAGCGGGTTCTCATTCGAGGCCAGCTTGATGATGCTGGCGGCGTCGGCGCCGAGTTCACGCGCGGTCTCCTCGATCGGCTTGCCCGGTTCGTAAACGGCGAGATCGCGCAGTTGCGCGTTGGCGTAATCCCAAATCGAGCTCACAGGGCGGCAGCTTACGCCAGCCACGCCGGATTCATCCACAGATTACATAGGTGTTTTTGCAACCCGCAGCGGATCTGGGCAAATCCGTGTAATCTGTGCCCGAAAATGAACAGCCTCCACTTCTTCGCCGAGACCTACGTGTTTGGGATCCTGATTCACCCCTGGAAAATTGTCGGTCTCGCCGGCAGCCTCGTTTTCGGTTTGCGGTTCATCATTCAATGGATCGCCTCGGAGCGGGCACGAAAGAGCGTGATTCCATTCGGATTTTGGGAATGCAGCACCATCGGCAGCCTGCTCACGCTCAGCTACTTCGCGATCTACCAGCGCGACTCCGTAGGCGTCCTTATGACCGCGATGCCGCTGCCGATTTATCTCCGGAATTTGTATTTCCGCTACACCCACCACCAGCCGAAGCACGCCGGCGCCGAACCGCGCGTGGAAGAGTGATTCCAACTCGTGCTCCTGCTCGGCGGCGTTGATTCGATCACGAGCACGAGTATGAGCAGGAGAAAGCAATCATGATCGAACCTGACGACAATATCTACCTCGACAACAACGCCACCACGCGGCTCGATCCGGCGGTCATGGAGGAGATGTTGCCGTTCCTGACGAAGTATTACGGCAACCCTTCGGCGGGTTACCGGTTCGGCGCGCAGGTGCGGGATGCGATTGAGCTCGCGCGCGAGCGCGTCGCGACGCTGCTCGGATGCACCGCCGGGGAAATTGTCTTCACCAGTGGCGGCACCGAATCGATCAACAGCGCGATCGCATCCGCACTCCAGCTCGATCCAGGCCGACAGCACATCGTCACCACCGCGGTCGAGCACAGCGCCACCTACAAACATTGCGAGCAGCTCGCGCAGGGCGGCGCCACGGTCACGTTCGTCGGCGTCGATGAGGCGGGACATCTCGATCTCGATGAGCTGGCGGACGCCATCCGGCCGGAGACTGCGATCCTTTCCGCGATGTGGGCCAACAACGAGACCGGCGTACTGTTTCCGGTGGATAAAATCGCCGGGATCGCGGCCGCCAAACGGGTGCTCTTCCATTGCGATGCCGTCCAGGCGATCGGCAAGGTGCCGGTGCGACTGGCGGAGAGCGGCATTCATTTCTGCTCCGTCTCCGCCCACAAACTCCACGGGCCGAAAGGCGTCGGCGCGCTCTTTGTGCATCGGCGGGCGGCCTTTCGACCGCTCCATTTCGGAGGCGGTCACGAGAACAACCGGCGCGCCGGGACGGAAAACGCCGCCTCCATCATCGGGTTCGGGAAAGCGGCCGAGCTGGCGGCCGCGGCGGTGCCCGAACAGGAAACGCGCGTGCGCGCTCTGCGCGACCGTTTCGAGGAAACCCTGCTCGCGCGCATCCCCGGCGCGTCTGTGAATGGCGACCGCGGGCGGCGCCTGCCCAACACATCGAATCTGTCGTTTCGACGGCGTCGACTCGGGCGCGGCGCTCCTCTTGCTCGATCAGCAACAGATCTGCTGCTCGGCCGGCTCCGCGTGCCGGACTGGCGCGCTGCAAGGTTCGCACGTCCTCCGGGCGATGAAATTGAGCGATGACCGGATCCGGAGCAGCATCCGTTTCTCGCTGGGCCGGTTTAGCACCGCCGAGGACATTGAGCGCGCGGGGGAAATCGTGCCGCGCGTAATCGACAAGCTGCGGACGATCAATGCGCCCCACGCGGGCGTCTCGTGGATGAGGTAGCGCCTCGTTAGACCGGTTGGACGTCGGAGGCGGGCGCGGAGGTCTGCTCCGCGATTTTTTCGATTTCGGCTTTCAGTTCCTGCCAATCGACCGGCTTGGTCATGTGACGGATAAAACCGGCCGCCAGGCTTTCGGCGATGTCTTCCTTCATGCCGAAGCCGCTGAGCGCGATGCCGGGAGTGCGGTGGCAACCGCCCAGTTCGCGCATCAAATCCTGGCCGTTGCCATCGGGCAAACCAAGATCGCTGATGAGCAGCTCGAAGGGGCACTCACCCTTTCGGGCCGCGCCTGTGCTGGCGAGTTGACGCGCTTCCCTGATGGTGCCGGCCGCGGTGACACGGTGACCGGCACGGGTGAGCAGGCGGCTGAGTTGCTCGGCGGTATCGATGTGATCCTCCACGAGCAGGATGGAGAGCGAACGGCGGCCGCGGGGCGTCGCCGGCGGGCGCGGGTGGGGCATTTCGGTTTCGAGGGGCGCCGGCGCAGAGACCGTGTGGAGGCGGATGCAGATCGTCGCCCCCTGGCCTTCCCCGGCGCTGCGGGCGGAAATGGAGCCCCCGTGCAGTTCCACGATCGTGCGGCTGATGGCCAGGCCGAGGCCGAGCCCGCCGAAGGTACGGGTGCGCGAGCGTTCGCCCTGCTCGAAGGCATTGAAAAGGCGCGGCATGTTCTCTGCGGTGATGCCGATTCCGGTATCGTTGACTTCGACCACGAGATCGGGCGTCGGAGCCGCGGAGCCGTTGGCCACCGCCTCCAGGGGGGCTTCGTTCGAGACGCGAATGTGAATCGAGCCGCCGCTCGAGGTGAACTTGCAGGAATTCTGGAGCAGATTCCAAAACACCTGCGTCATCCGTGAGCTATCGGCGAGGACGTGTGTTTGCGTGGCGGTGATTTCGGTGGAGACCCGCAGATTTTTCTTTTTCGCCGCGGCCGCGCAGTAATTCTGCAGCGCGTGTTCCAGCAGCGGCCTCACATCGACGAGCTGGCGGTTGAGCTCGACTTTGCCGCGGACCATGCCGGTGAGATCCAGCAGGTCATCGATCAAGCGCGCTTCGACCTCCACATTGCGCCGGATCATGTCGAGCTCGCGCGCGACGTGCTCCGGCACCTGTCTATCCTCCTTGAGCGCGGCCACGGCCGCGAGCACCGGCGTCAGCGGCGTCCGCAATTCGTGGCTCAGGATCGCGAGAAAATTGTCCTTCGCTTTGTTGGCGGCTTCCGCCGCTTCTTTGGCGCGGCTGAGGTCTTCCTCGGTTTGTTTGCTTCGGGTCACATCCAGGCTGACGCCGCTCATGCGCACCGGCTTTCCCTCGTGGTCGTAAAACGCCCGACCCCGGGAAGCCATATAGCGAACCGAACCGTCTCGCGTCACGACGCGCACGCCGATGTCGAGGTCACGCTTTTCGCGCAGCGCCGTTTGGGTCGCAGCGGCCGCGCGCTCGCGGTCATCGGGATGAATGAAGCTCTGCACCGTGGCCGGATCACCGTCGAATTCGTCCCGCCTGCGGCCGTAGAGCGGATACATGTAATCGTCCCACGTCACGCGGTTTGTCACGAGGTTCCAATCCCATGTCCCGGTCTGCGAGCCTTCCAGCGCGAGGCGCAAACGCTCTTCGCTGCCGGCAAGCGCGGCGTTGGTTTCGCCGATACGGGTCAGCATCTCGTTGAAGGCGGACGTCAGCTGGCCCAGTTCGTCGTCGCCGTGTTTTGCGGCCCGCACGGAATAATCCTGGCGCTCCGAGACCGCGGTGGCGACCTTGGCCAGTTCCAGGATAGGCGCCGAAATTTGGCGCTGCAGCACACGCGAGAGGAGCAGGGCAGCGAGAAACGAACTGGCCGCAACCAACAGAATGAGCACGCCATAGACGTTCAGCCGCGAATACATTTCGCCCAGGTCAGCGCGGACGTGAATCGTGCCGAGTCGATCGCCTTCCTGCACGATCGGCAGAAAGAGCATGAGTTGGGCGCGTTCGAACGCAAAGCCGTCCGGCCGCGGCGTGACGGGGAAGTCCGCGCGCGGGCGTTCCTGCGGAAACCTCGCGAACAGCGCGCCCTCTTTGTCGTAGATGGCGGCGGCGGCGATCTGTCTTTCGGCGGCAAGCGCGCTTAAAATTTCCTGCGCGTTCTTCGGATCGTCGAAGGCGAGGGCGGCCGTGCTGTTCGCTCCGATGATTTCCGCCAACACCCCGATGTTGATCGCGAGCGTGCGGCGGAACGTGACCAGCTCATACGTGATCAGGGCCGTCCCCATGACGAGGAGCGCGAAGCTGCTCGTGAGCAGGATCACCAGCGTGAGCTTGCGCTGGATGGGGATATCGCGAAGGGAGAGCGCCAGCATCAGCGTGTAATCTCGGCGACGCGCAACAGCTTCGAGCTGACGTCCAGGTTGGCCGCACGCAGCGCCGCAGGGTTGATCAGTAGACGGACCCGGTCCCCGTCGGCCGCCAGCGCGATCATCCCGCCGCGCTGCACGAAACCTTCGCTTTCCCCGACCGTAACGATGCTTCTTCCGGCCGTCGCGGCCAGAATTTCGTTCATCCGGGAGCCCTCCGCCCCGCTCACGAAAAGGAGGTGGCACCGGCCGATCTCCCGCGGCGACCGATAGTGCTCGATCTGGATGCCGCGTCCGCGAAACCGCTCCCCTTTCACCGCCTCGTCGAGCATGGAGCCAAACGGATCGTCGCCCAACACGCCGATTACCAGCGGTTCGCGCGGCGAACTGAAGGCGACGGCCGGCCAATCGATGAAGCGACAGAAATTGTAAAGGAAGACCGACTTGAGCGCATACTCGTTAGGCGAATCCGCCACCGGCGCCGCCGTCGCCGGGGTCGCGTCCGCCCATCCCAGCCCCACGAGGAGCAGGATCGCCACCGCAATCCGCGTTCGTCCTAGTAGGTCCATCGGATGGTGGCGAAGACGCTGCGCTCCACTTCGTGCGTCAGGGCGGGGTTGTTGTTGGCAAATTCGACGTGCCGGTGCTGGAGCAGATTGCGCCCCACAATTCCCACGTTAAGGTGCTTCGTCGGCGACCAGCCCAGTCTCACGTCCAGCGTTACGTAGGAAGGCGTGGCCGGGTGCGGCCGGTCATCCACGCAGCGCAGCACGGCATCGAACTGCACGCCACCGGGCAGATCCATCCGCGAATGGAGGTTGAAGTAGAAATTGGGGTCGTTCGCCTCCCCGCGCCCGTTGGTCGGATCGAGACTGCCGGGGCTGCGATGCAGATCCACGTGCAGCCCCGAGACATTGCCATCCAGTTGCCACCAGTCCGTCGCCTGCCAGCGTACCGCGAGCGTGCCGCCATAGGTCTGGCCCTCGAGTTTGTTGCCGAGTACCAAAAATGGCGTCGTTCTCTGTGCCCGGCTCCTGGCTGCGCAGGTGGTCGTAGTCGTTGTAGAACCCGGCGAGATCGAACGCGAGCGTGCGCTCGATCCGAAAGCGGTAACCCAGCTCGTAAGCGATCAGGCGTTCCTCCTCGAAATCCTTGCTGCCGCGCAGGAAGATGAGACGGGGTGCTGGATCGATCGGATTCGGGAGGAACAGATCCTGGTCGATCCGCGTCGGCGTGCGCACGGCCCGGGAGATCGCGCCCCAGACGGTCTGGTTCTCGGTCGGATTCCAAAGGAAACGGCCGGTCGGCTGGACTTCGAACCCGCTGAAGGTGTTGTATTCAAACTTCGACCCGGCGAGGAGTGAGAACGTCCGCGGAACAATGTGCCACTCATCCTGCACATAACCGCTGACGACGTGATTCGTCTGCTCCGCAGGCAGAAACGCGAGCGACGGGCCGAGATTGCCGATCTGGTCCGCGGAGAGCCGATAGTCGGCGCCATAGACGACATCGTGCTGGCCAACAACGAAGCGACCCTCGAGCTGGAGATCGAAGGTGTTGCGATCTTCTGCGAAGACGTTCGGGACGAGACGGTGGGTGCGGTCGTAGTAGCCCTGCAGGCCCACGCTGGCATCGCCGCTGAAGCGGCGCGTCCAGCGCACGATGAGGTTGTTGCCATCCACCTCGATGTTCGGCTGGTTGAACTGACCAAAGGTCCCGGCGTAGCCGTCGCCCTGCAGCGTCAGGGTGTCTTCTACGTTCAGGTTTGAATCAATCCGGAACCCACCCTGCGTGAACTGCGTTTCATCCTGCGCGTCGGCGCCGCTCAGCTCGAAGGTGAGGCTGTCGGTGCGCTGATGCATCACGTAGGCGCGATAATAGGTGTCGCGGCCGAGGCGGCCCCCGTAGCGGATGCCGGTGTAGCCCTGCTCGTTCCCGCCGCCGCCGTCGAGCAGGAACCCCTGTGTTTCCTCGGCGCTTTTCGTGCGAATGTTGATCACGCCGTTGACGGCATTGGTCCCCCAGAGGGTGGCGCCGGGGCCGCGGACGACCTCGATTTGCTCGAGGTCGGGGAGAAAGGTGCGCTGCACATCCCAGAAAACGCCGGAGTAAAGCGGCGTGTAGAGGCTGCGGCCATCCATCAACACCTCCATCTTGTTGGCGACCGAGATGTTGAACGAGAGGTTGAAGCCGCGCGTGCTGATCGCCCAGCTGTGGCCGTCGATCTGCGCCACATCGAGCCCTGCCGCGAGGCGGAGTGCATCCGGCAGATTCGTCGCTCCGGCGCGAAAGATGGTGTCGCTGGTCACGACGTCGATCGCGCTCGCGGCGCGCCAGATCGGTTCCGGCCGACGGGAGGCGGATGTGATCCGCACATCAAGCAACTCTTCGAGCGGCAGCTTCTTCAACTCCGAAGTTCGATAGCGTCCCTCGGGCGTTAGCCGGATCGAGGAACGCAGCGCTTCCTGCGCAGAAAGCCGGCTGGCTTCAGGCCACAATAGAGTCAGCAACAGCAGCCACCCGGCCCGTGCCACTGCGTAGCGCAGGGGACTTGTTCGCGGGCGGGCAGCGAGCGAAGCCAGGTTGGGAGACATGGAAACGGATAATCGTATCGGCGGCAGCGATAATGCGGATTTTACGGGAGATCGTCAATCGTGGAAGCCCCGTGCAGAGAGTGTGCGCGGCGCGTGCCCCCCTTCTAAGTCCAAGAATCGAGCAATTCTTGTTCCTCAACCTCGATTCGCGCCGCCCCCATAAATCTCGGTTCCGCGGCTGATCACGCAGTCAGTTGGCTTTGGTGGCACCGCTTTAATCCAAAGCAATTTCGAGATTGATCAGTCGGCGACGGTGATCCACGGAGGCGTCGGCGCGCTCTTCGTCCGCCGGCGCGCGGCCTTTCGGTCGCTCCATCTCGGAGGTGGACACGAGAACAACCGGCGCGCCGGCACCGAGAACGCCGCCTCGATCAGCGGGTTCGGGAAAGCGGCCGAGCTGGCGGCCACCGCGGTGGACGAACAGCAAACGCGCGTGCGCGCTCTGCGCGATCGCTTCGAGGAGACCCTGCTCGAGCGCGTCCCCGACGCGTCGGTGAATGGCGACCGCGCGGGGCGCCTGCCCAACGCGTCGACTCGGGCGCGGCGCTCCTCTTGCTCAATCAGCAACAGGTCTGCTGCTCGGCCGGCTCCGCCTGCCGGACTGGTGCCGGAGGCTTTCTTCCAGATCCGGGGTCGCTTCCCGGAGGTGGGGTGATTTCGTTGCCTCGCTATTCGCATCCTCTTCTCCGCCGCAACCCCCGCGACCGCAGGCAGTGCCACCCATCAGAAACGTGGAGACACCGAGGACGCAGGCTGACAAGAGCTAACGCACGATCGACTCGAAGGCGAGGCCGAGGCGGAGACTCAGTGTGCCGCGGACGGCGAGACAAAGATGGCCCGTCGAAGCAGCGACATCGCGCCGTCTACCTCCCAGAGAGATTCCTGGATATGGACGCTGGGCTGCCCCGAGGCGACCCGCCCCGGAATCGGGCGGGGTTTCCTCCCGGGGTTCGCGCCGAGCCCGCAGGGAGGCATCCAAGGGCACAGCAGCTGCTTTGAAAGCGGGGTTAGAGATCATGATTGTGAATGCCAGATGCTTCCATCGACGCGCCTTTTCTCTCGTGGAGGTGGCCGTCGCCATCGTTATTTGCGTCGTCTTCGGTGCCGGAGCGTTCCTGACCAATCAGCGGCTGCTCATCGCCCTCAAGGCACAGAAGGAAACCACGGCCGCCACCATGGTGATGCAGCAACGGATGGAAAAGCTGCGGGCCAGTGGTTTCAGCAACATCGCCAGCGCGTCCTATTTGAAAGACTCGATTATTGCCACGCCCGCCGGCTCGGAGGCCCCACTGGGCAACCTGACCGAGACCATCACGGTTTCCGCGTTTGACCGGGCCACCGGCGGGACTCTAGCCGATTTCACCTCCGCGGTGGTTCGCCGGAACAGCGCGGCGCCGAATGGGACCATCATCGCCGCGGGCAACCTCCCTAACGGAAGGGTGGGATCCGAACCAGCGACCCTGCTGCGCGTGGACGTCCTTTTGAACTGGTCGAGCGCAGACTCCCGCCCGCGTACCCGCGAGCTTTCATCCATTTTCACGATCGGGAATATCGCACCATGAGATCGCCTCTTCTCCGTCGGCCCGCCGGCTTCACTCTCCTTGAGGTAATGTTGAGCGTCGGTTCCTCGTTGCTGTTGATGGCGGCCGTGCTGACCGGGGGTGTGGCCCTGCAGCGCAGCTTCATGGCGGTGCAAGGCTACTCCATGGCGAAGGGCGATCAGCTCCGCGTCCAGGATTACATCGCGCTGGACTGCCGCCGCTCCCTCAGCGCCTCCGTCGCGAATGGCGTCCTGACCTTGACAGGTCCCGAAGTATTACACCACCCCCACCGGCAACGCGACGCCGGCTCCGGTGACGCCCACCTACGACTCCAGCACCGGGATGGTGCAGTACAACTCGGGCGAAACCGTGGCGATTGCTTACTACCGGTCGGGCACCAGCTTTATCCGGGAGGTCGACGGGGTCGCGCGGGCCATCGCCACCAACATCGACAACTTCCTCGTCAACCCCCAGGACCTGACCTCGAGCGTCACCTGCAGCATCACCTTTACGCCCAGGTTTTTGAATCTGCCCGGGCCGGGCCCGATCAACGGCACCACCGTCTTCTCGAGCACCTTCCTTCGCAACGCCCGCGCCCGGCAATAACCAGGAAGAGAAACAACATAATGAATCGAAGAACGAGAACTTCCGAAGACGGCGGCATCCTGATGGTGTCGATTCTCACCATCGCCGTCCTGGCCATGATCTGCGCCATCGCCTTGAACGTGACCAGCCAAAACGCCAACTCCACCACGCAGACGACCAGCTGGCAGCAATCGCTCGCCGGCGCGGAAGCCGGCGCCGACCTGGCGATGGATGCGTTGAATACCAAGAACTGGAGCGGTTGGTACACGGTCAATGGCACCCTGTCGTGGGACAAACCGAGCGGGGGCACGGCGGCGACCGCCGCGCCCAGCAGCGGCCAGTATAATTATTTCATTCCGCCTTCGCTCAATCTGCAGGGCGAAGCGAGTAATGCCGTCTCGATGTGGGTCGCGCT
Organism: uncultured Verrucomicrobiae bacterium; assembly: GCA_963844275.1. Lineage (GTDB taxonomy): Bacteria > Verrucomicrobiota > Verrucomicrobiia > Chthoniobacterales > UBA10450 > JACCTI01. Next base: position 228,295 of record CAWJNS010000010.1, on the reverse strand, counting down.
CGACCCCGTCCCGGAGCAAAACAACGGGACGGTGAGTGCGTCCAAGCAGCCCTACCGGATTCGTGCTGCCGGGACGGTAGCGGTCCCAGGGCCGGCGCGCGTCTCCAATCAAAAGACGGACAACGCCCTGCGGAAGATCTCCCTCCGCACCGACCGCACCACCGGCGGCGCCGTCACCACTCCGGAAGCCACCCGGCGTCTGGAACTGATCGCAATGCCGGTTACGACCAACCTATGGGGCCGGGGTATCACCATGGCCAACTGGATCTCAATGGTCGGCGGCGGAACGATCGACAGTTTTAATTCCGGTGATCCGCGCTACTCGACCAACGGCCTCTATGATCCGAGGAGGCGTCTCAGCAACGCCACTGTCGCCAGTTCGAACAGCACTGGCTCGAATCTGGGGAACACCTATGTCTACGGCAACATCCAATATAGCGGTCCGGCCATCCGGAACACGAGTAACGTACAGGGTACCATTTCCACCCCCTTTAACGCAACCCTGCCCACCACAGTGGACCCGATCTATTCCTATTGGTGGGATGCAACTCACAACGGCGTGCAGTCACAGCCCGCCTTTGCCGCAGGCAACTTTACCGCCTACTCCGGAAGAAGCTCCCTGCCTTCGACAATCGAAGTCACAGGCGGCGAGAACAGTCCCACCTTTATCCGAGTCGACGGGGATCTCCGCGTCGCCGGGAGCGACGTCCTGTCGCTCACGACGCCGGTAGGCAGCACCGGTGAGCGGTATCTCACCGTCTGGGTCACCGGCGACTTTATCGTTACCTCATCCGTAGGGATCCAGCAGGACCCGAACGTGCACGTGGTCTGGGTGGTGGATGGAGACATCACCTGCAGCGGCGATTCCTACAATAATCAAAGTGGCAGGGCCGGAAATGTTTCCATGATCGGCGTCGGCGGCGGCGAGGTGAACGTCACCGGCAATTCCTCGTTTATCGGGACGGTCAACGCTCCCGGTTACGACATCAATATTAGCGGCATCGGCGGTTTTTGCGGCGCCGTGATCGGCAATACTCTCACCATGGTCGGCGGCGCCGGCCTGCACTACGATGAGGCCCTCGCGACCGGCCGCGGCGCGAACAGCGTCGCGAACTACACCTACGCGAGCTGGTTTGAGGATAACTCGGCCCCGGGCCGGGGGATTACCTACTGACCATAGGTTTCCTCGCCGACCTCATGTGATCGTCAGCGTGGGCAATCACGCGGCTGTTTGACGGCCGCAGCCGCATCGCCAAATCACAGACCACGAGGGCAGGCGCGACCGACGCCACATCTCGCACCTGCAATGTGCCGCGAAAAAAACGGGGGCGACAGAACTCCTGTCGCCCCCGCCAACCCATTGGAGACAAACCAAACAGCACTTAACGACTACGCAGACATATCAAGCCCGGCTCCGTATTCACGCAGATCCAACTGCTTGTTATGTTTTCTAGATTTGTCATAATTGACTCGCAAGATCAATAACAATTTTCATGCCTATTCTGGGCTTTCCTTATTCACAGCCGTAAGCAAATTGCCCAGCCAGATGTGAAGGCGTTGCGCCCGAGCGATCTACTGGCCGCAAACGATTTAGGGCGATGCCAACGCTTCGCAGCCGAAATGGCCGCTCTCCCAGACACCTCGGCACCCGCTACGGCAAACTTACGCTCGGCGAGTGGATTTCCGCGGTCCTCGCGCTCCTCGCGCTCGTGCTGATCTTTTGCCTCTTCTTCATTCGACGCGAGACGCTCGAATACAGCCTCGCAGCACACCTTTCCGGTCAGCGCGCCGGAGTTCTTCGGCTCCGCCCTGGCGCTGACCGATCCCGTCCCGCTCGCGGGCAACAGAATCGAATTGCTGCAGAACGGCGACGAGTATTTCCCGGCCATGCTGGAGGCGATCCGCGGCGCGCGGCAGACCGTCAACTTCGCGGCCTACATCATGAAGTCGGATGGCGTCGGGCGTCAGTTTCGCGACGCCCTTTGTGAGCGCGCCCGCGCCGGCGTGGAAGTCCGTGTGCTGCTCGATGGAATCGGCTCGGCCTGGAGTTTCGACAACTCGGACGAGCGGATGATGAAGGAGGCCGGCTGCAAATTCGCCTATTACCATCCGGTGCGTTCCTGGCGCATGGATCGCACCAATCGCCGCTCGCACCGCCGCATCCTCGTCGTCGACGGCCGGCTCGGGTTCACCGGCGGCGCCGCTTTCTCGGACAAATGGAGCGGCCACGCCCAGGATCAACATCATTGGCGCGACACCCAGGTGCGGCTCGAAGGTCCGATCGTCGGCAGCCTGCAAGCTTCGTTTCAATCGCACTGGGCGAAGACTTATCACGAGGCGCTGACCGGGGCGGGCCAGTTTCCGGCCTTGCCGCCGGCCGGCGAATTGCGCGCGCGGCTGGTCGAGTCGCGTTCCTTTTCCAGCGCGCCGATTCCACTGCTGCAAGCGGTGACCTTTGCCGCGGCGGAGAGACGCATCTGGCTCACGAATCCGTATTGCACCCCGACCGACGACCAGGTCGACCTGCTGGTGAAAGCGGTCCAGCGTGGCGTCGATGTGCGCTTCTTGCTGCCCGGCCCGCACAACGACCAGCCGCTCACTCAATCCGCCGGCCGCACCGCCTATGGGAAGATGCTCGAGGGCGGCGTGAAGATCTTCGAGTACCAGCCCACCATGATTCACTCGAAGACAATGGTGGCGGACGGGCTCTTCTCGATGGTCGGTTCCTCGAATCTCGACGCGCGCTCCTCCGAGATTAACGAGGAGCTTGATCTCGTGGTCTACGACCCCGGCTTTGGCCGCCAGATGGAGGAGGCTTTCGAGCGCGACCTCGCGCAGCGCGCGCGAATACACTCTCGAGGAATTCAAGAATCGCGCGCTCTGGGAACGTTTCACCGAATGGCTGGCGGTCCCGTTCCGCTCCCAGCTGTAGCCCCTGCCGTGCGAGAGCGGTGAGGGCCACGCATCGACATTCGCCCAGCTTCCAATAGGTTACGGCATGGATGCGCCTCTCGATCTCGCCGCGCTCCGACAGGATTACGTGGCCCACGGATTACGCCGCGCCGACCTCGATCCCGATCCGTTCAAGCAATTTGCCACCTGGTTCGGTCAAGCCGCTGCCGCGCAAATTCCGGACGTCAACGCCATGGCCCTCGCGACCGCCGGCGCCGATGGTGCGCCCGCTGTCCGCATTGTTCTCTTGAAGGGAATCAGCGAGCACGGCTTCGTCTTCTACACCAACTACGGGAGCGAAAAAGGCCGCCACCTGGAGGAAAATCCACGAGCGGCTTTGAATCTCTTCTGGGAGCCGCTCGAGCGCCAAATCCGCATCGATGGCCAGGTCGAGAAGACTTCGCGTGAAGAATCAGAGGAATATTTCCATTCGCGTCCGATTGGCAGCCAGCTGGGCGCGTGGGCCTCGCGCCAGAGCGAGGTGATCGCGAGCCGCGAGGCACTCGAGGCGCAGCTCGCGCGGGTGACGGAGCAATATGGCAGCGGGGTGGTCCCGCTCCCGCCTCACTGGGGCGGCTATGTCGTTGTGCCGCGAACGATCGAGTTCTGGCAGGGCCGCGCCAACCGCCTGCACGATCGCTTTCGCTACACGCGCCAGGCGGACGGGGGCTGGCTGATCGAGCGGCTCTCGCCGTAGCTCTGCGGCAACGATTTCGCTCGAAACAACCGCGCCCCGGCGGGGTTTCGATTATTATAAGGATATGAGAATCATCGGACCTGCTCTCATCACCGTGCTCGCGGTCTGCTTCGCGGTGAGCGGCGCGTTCGCCCGCGAGTCGAAGACATCCACGCGTGCCAAGACCTCGGATTCCAGCGCCTCGAAAAAGAAAAAATCAAGCGCGAGCGCCCGCAGCGGCAAGAAAAGCGCGAAGGCGCGCGCGACCGCCAAACGATCCTCCCGCGGCGAGAATTTCGCAGGTTTCCTCGACGTCCCGCCGGAAGAGCTGCCGGTTCCGGAAGACGAAGAAGCGCCGACCCCGTAAGCCAGCGCGGCGGTTTGGCGGCCGCGCCCTCGCGGCGTAAGATGGCGAATGGAGGAAGCAAAGGACCGCTCCCGCGGTTGGAGTGAGGCAACGCCTCCCCGCTTCTGGTGGCATCGCCTTCCGGGCATGGATTACGTCCCGCCGATTTACTCGGACCTCGCAGCGGAGGAATGGTCCGTCATCCGCGATTGGTACCAGGAAACGGATGCGGCCGGCCTGGTGGGCGAAGCCGCGGTCCCGTTGCTCTCTCTGCTGCAGGGATTCGTCCTCGGCAACCGTGCGACCCGCCTGGTGCAACTCGGCACGCATGCCGGTTGGTCGTCGCTCCTGCTTGGGTTCATGCTTCGGCGAATGAACGCGCGACGCGGTTTGTTCACGCTCGAGATTGATCCGCAGCTTTGCGCGATCGCGACGCGCTGGCTGAATCGCGCCGGGCTGGAGGAGTTTGTGGAAGTCGCCGAGCGCAATTCGCTCGAACCGGAGTCAGTCACGGCCGCCCTGGCGTATCTCGGCGGCGCGCCTGAGTTGATCATCCTCGACAGCTCGCATGAGTACGCGGCCACGCTGCGCGAACTTGATCTCTGGTATGGCGCGCTCGCGCCGGGCGGGCTCTTCGTGGTGCACGATGTCAGCCGCTTTGCGCAAAGCTTCGATGTGACCCAAGCCGGTGGCGTGCGGCGCGCCTTTGACGAGTGGCGGGCGGCGAATCGCGAGGCGGAAACGTTCCTCCTCAACGGCGAAGCGCGCTCCATGGAAGGGCCGCGCCCCTTTTACAAGGACGCCTGCGGCCTCGGTTTGATCCACAAACCGCAGGGGTAGCGCAAGCTTCCGGCTTGCCATCGACTGCCCGCAAGCCGGAAGCTTGCGCCACCTTCATGGCCCTCGCGCATCTCACCGACGAACAAACCCGCACCTGGACCCGCGACCAAAAGGACCGCTGGTGGTTCGAGAATGTTTACCGCGGGAATCTCCCCCAGCTCACGCTTCGCTCCGGCCTCACTGGTTTCTTGTTAGGCGGTTTTCTTTCCGCGACCAATCTCTACGTCGCCGGCAAAACGGGCGTGACGCTCGGCGTCGGCCTCACCTCCGTCATCCTCGCGTTCGCCATGTTCCGCACCATGGCGCGCCTCGGCCTCGGCGAAGGATTTCACCATCCTGGAAAACAACGCCATCCAGTCGATCGCCACCGCCGCCGGTTACATGACGGTGCCGCTCACCTCCAGCCTCGCCGCCTACATGCTGGTCACCAACCACATCCTGCCGTGGTGGCACATGGCGGTCTGGATGTCGGTCATGTCGATCGTCGGCGTGCTCGTCGCCTTCCCGCTCAAGCGCCGTTTCATTAATGAAGACCAGCTCCCGTTCCCCGAAGGACGCGCCTGCGGCGTGGTTCTCGATGCGCTTTATCACGGCGCGGCGGGCGAGGGTCTTTTCAAGGCCAAGCTGCTTGGCATCACGGCGGCCCTCACGGGTTTCTACCAGTTCCTCGTCAGCGATGGATTGCAGCGGGCCTTCCAGTTCGGCCTCCTGCGGCTAAACTACTGGCGGGGTTGGAGTGAGCCGTGGCATTTCCACGAGCGGATCGACGATTACTACTACTGGCTCGCCGCGAAGTTTCAGCTTTGGACGCCGAAGATCCTCGGCACCGAATTTCGCACCCTCGGCCTGCGTGTCGGTCTCGATGCCGCCATGTTCGGCGTCGGCGGCCTCATGGGCATCCGCGTGGCCACCAGCGTGCTCCTCGGCACCGCGGTGAATTTCTTCGTTCTCGCCCCGTCATGATCGCGCGCGGCGATATCGCGCCGCGCATCGGCGTCGACCGGCGCGCGTCGTCCCGCTCAGCCGCGTGGAGATTGTGAACCAATGGTCACTCTGGTGGGGCGTCACCATGATGGTCGTCGGCTCGCTCATCGCGCTCGCGGGCAAGCCGGAGATTTTCACCAGCGTTTTCAAAAACCTGCGCCGCAAGAAAGAGAAAACCAGCCGGCACGACGTGCTCGCCGGGATCGAACTGCCGCTCTGGATTTCCTACGTCGGCGTGCCGGTCTTCAGCGTCCTCGGCGTCTGGCTCACGCATCAATTCTTCGGCGTGCCGATGGGGCTCGCGCTCCTTTCGCTCCCGCTCATCTTCGTGCTCACGATCATCTGCGTGAACTCCATGGCGCTCACTTCGTGGACGCCTACCGGCTCGCTCAGCAAGATCACGCAATTCACCATCGGCGCGATCGATCGCGCCAACCCGGCCTCGAACCTCATCACCGCCGGCATGACCGCCGAGGTCGCCTCCAACGCCGGCAATCTTCTCTCCGACATCAAGCCCGGCTACATGCTCGGCGCGAAGCCGCGGCAGCAGGCCATCGGCCACGTCATCGGCATCTTTTCCGGCGCGCTCGCGGCCACGCCGCTGTTCTTCCTCCTTTTTCTCCCGCCGGGCGCGGATGGCATGCGTAGCCCGGCCACGATCGTCTCCGAGCAATTCCCGATGCCCTCCGCGCTGCAGTGGAAAGGCGTCGCCGACCTGATCGCCCGCGGCCTCGGCAGCCTGCCGACATCAGCGGTGATCTCCATGGCCATCGCCGCGGCCTTCGGCGACCTTCATTGAGATCATGACGATCATCCGGCGAAAACCCTTCCCGCTTTCCTCCGTCTCGATCGGCCTCGGGGTCATCCTGCCGCCCGACGCCTGCCTCGGCATGTGGTTCGGCGCGGCCTTTTTCTGGTGGCAGGGGCGACGGCACCCCACGCCCGGGACGCAAAGGAAATCGCGCTCTGGGTCGAAGGGGTCGAGCCGATCTGCGCCGGCCTCATCAGCGGCGCGGCGCTCGTCGGTATCGCCAACGCGCTCGCCAACGTCCTGCAGTAGCGCCTCCCAGTTCAAAGTTGGACGTCGGACGTTGCACGTTGAACGTTCCGGTCCCCGCATGGACCGCCGCGATCTCCCGATCTTCGAACTCGAAAACGCGATCGTCCGCTCGTTAGGCGCGCAGCCGCGGCTCATCCTCCAGGCGCCGACCGGCTCCGGAAAATCAACGCAGGTCCCGCAAATCCTGCTCGATCACGGCCTCCTCGGCGACCGGCGAGGTCGTGATTCTGCAGCCGCGCCGCCTCGCCGCGCGATTGCTGGCCGCGCGCGTGGCCAGCGAGCGCCAGAGCCGGCTCGGCGATGAAGTCGGCTACCAGATCCGCTTCGAGAATGTCGTCTCGAACCGCACGCGCATCCGCTTCGTCACCGAAGGCATTTTGCTGCGGCAGCTGATCCAGGATCCGGAGTTGCGCGGCGTCTCCGCGATCCTTTTCGATGAATTCCACGAGCGCCATCTCTACGGCGACATCACGCTCGCGCGCGCGCTGCAACTGCAGGAAAACGCGCGCCCGGATCTGAAGATCGTCGTCATGTCGGCCACGCTCGACACCGGCTCGCTCGACAAGTTCCTCGAGCCCTGCGCGCTTCTCACCTCCAGCGGCCGGCAGCACCCGGTCGCAATCGAGTATCTGCCGAAACCGGTCCGCGCCGAGGATTACCCGATCTGGGATTTGGCCGCGGATGAGTTGGTGCAGCTCGCGCCGGTGACGGAAGGCGACGTGCTCATCTTCATGCCCGGCAAATACGAGATCATGCGCACGTTCTCGGCGGTGCGAGCGTCGCGCGTCAGCAGCGACTTTGTCGCGCTGCCGCTTTGCACGGCGAATTGCCGACGCGCGGAACAGGACGCCGCGCTCGCGACCTACGACAAACGCAAAGTCGATCGTCGCCACGAACGTCGCCGAAACGTCGCTCACGATCGACGGCGTGCGGGTCGTGATCGACAGCGGGCTGGCGCGGATTGCGCGGTTCGACGCGCGGCGCGGGATCAACACGCTGCTTGTCGAGAAGATCAGCCGCGCTTCCGCCGATCAGCGCGCGGGCCGCGCCGGACGCACCGCGCCGGGACGTTGCCTGCGGCTCTGGACCGAACGCGAACACTACGAACGCGCCGCGCAGGAGTTGCCGGAAGTGAAACGCCTCGATCTCGCCGAAGTCGTCCTCACGCTCAAGGCGAGCGGCGTGGAGGACGTGGCAAACTTTCGCTGGCTCGAGCCGCCGGAGCCGCGCGCGCTCGCGCGCGCCGAGCAGTTGCTGGCCGATCTGGGGGCTGTTTCGCGCTCGTGGAGAAATCACCGCGCTCGGCCGGCGCATGCTCGCCTTTCCAGTTCATCCGCGCTACGCGCGCATGTTGCTGGCGGCGCAGGAACATCGCTGCGTCCGCGCGATTGCGCTCATCGCCGCCGTCACGCAGGGTCGCAATCTGCTGCGCCGCGCGGAGGGCAAACAGGCGCGCGAAGATCGCGACGACTTGTTGGGCGCGGACGACGAGTCCGATCTTTTCATCCTGACGCGGGCGTTTCGCTTCGCCGAGAAGAACGACTTCGATCCGCGGCATTGCGCGCGCCTTTCGGTCAACGGTCGCCGCCGCGCGCGAGGCCGCGCAGCTCTGGGAGCAATTCGTCGCGGATCGCGCGCGCTGAAGGTCTCGACGATCGAAGCGCAGCGAAGCCGAACCCGGCGCGATTCAGCGCTGCGTGCTCGCCGGCTTTCCGGACCAGGTCGCGGTGCGGCTCGATCAGGGGACGCTCCGCTGCGCCCTCGTCCACGGCCGGCGCGGGGTGCTGGCGCGAGAGAGCGTCGTGCATCGCGCGCCGCTCCTGGTGGCCTCGGAGATTCGCGAGATCGAGAGCAGCGACAAGGAACGCCAGGTCCTCCTCACCCTCGCGACCCGCATTGAAGAACCATGGCTGCGCGACCTCTTCCCGGAGGCGTTTTGTGACCACGTCGATGTTTCATGGGATGCAACCGCGCGGCGCGTGGTCGCCCGGCGGCAGACGACGTTCCACGATCTGGTCTTGCGGAGCGAACCGGCGGATCCGCCGCCGGAGCAGGCGGCGGCGTTGCTGGCGGAGCAAGTGATGGCGGGCACATGTCCGTTGAAGAGCTGGGACAACGCCGTCGACCAATGGATTCTGCGCGTGAACTTCGTCGCGGCCTCGTTCCCTGACCTTGCGATCCCGCCGATCGGCGAAGCCGACAAGCTGCTGCTGATCGAGCAGGTCTGCAACGGCGCCGTCAGCTACAAGGAGATCAAAGACCGCGCCGTCTGGCCGGTGGTGCGCTCGTGGCTTCCGCCTCATCAACAGCAGGTTATCGAGCAGTTCGCGCCCGAGCGCATCGAACTGCCGAATGGCCGCAAAGCGAAGATCACCTACTGCCGCGTCGAGTCCCCCGACCGTCGCCGCCCGCATCCAGGATCTCTACGGCGTCGAGCGCAATCTCACCCTCGGCCGCGGTCGCCGTGCCGCTCGTCATCCAGGTCCTGGCGCCGAGTCATCGCCCGATCCAGATCACGAGCGACCTGGAGGGCTTCTGGCGCGACGCCTATCCGAAGATCAAAAAAGAGCTGCAGCGCAAGTATCCGAAGCACGAGTGGCGCTGAGCGCCACTCGTGGCGCCGGACTATCTGCTGGATCCGACGGACGAGAGAGTCCCCACGAAATCAACCGTGAAGTGCACGCCATCGGGCGTCGAAAGCGAGAAGGTGGCACCTCCGGTGGCATTCGCGAACCGCCCCATCCCGCCAGTAAAGGTATATGTCCCAATGGCAGTGGTGGGCGAATTGAACCCTCCCGCAACGGTCCCGAAGAGCTGATCGCCATTCGCCGCGGTGAAGACGATATCCCCCGCGACGCTCCCCGTGCCCGGGTCGAAAAGTAGCTCTTCCACACGCGAAAATCGCCCCAGTTGGGTCGCATTCCCGCTCGCGAGAACGGTTAACATGATCCCTCCGGGAGCGGGCACGGCGTTCGTGATGGCCCCCTCCGCCCTCCCCTTGAACGGCACTTGTTCGGCAGCCCAAGCCGACGGCGACGACGCGAGGGCCATTCCCGCAAGCAATAGCGTAAAACACCAAATTAGCCGTGAAGGTGTTCTGGTGGAGTTGGTTGTAGCTTTCATCGGATCGTTTCCTTTCATCTTCTCCTGTTGTTTGTGGTGCCGCCGTACCAGCCAACGAAGACGAAATCGACTGCGGCTGGGGGGCGCACCGGTGCTCAGGTTGGCGACCGTCTCCGGAAAAGGCGAGCTCTATTCCTCGGGGCGGCGGCCGGATCGTCCCTGGTAGAGACGACACCACGGCGCAACACCTCGGTGACAACGTCCCCCGCCACGGCACGGTTCCCGCTATTTCTAGCGGGGTTACCCGGGGTTTTATCATGAACGCCACTGTCATCGACGCGCTGCTTACCGCCATGGTCCAAAGCGGAACCGGTGTTTCCGATCTGCTCTTCGCGGTCGGCAAACCGCCTATCGTGGAAGACCACGGGGCGCTGGAGGAATTTCCGATCGACACCCCCGGCGGCGTGCTCGGGATGGAACAGATTGAGCAGATCGCGGCCCATTTGATGCAGGACAACTCGCGCCTCGTGCAGGATTTGGCGGAGTTCGGCTCCTGCGACGGCAGCTACGCGCTCGGGGAGATTGCACGGTTTCGCGTCAACATCTTCAAGCAGAACGGTCGCCAGGCGATCGTGATGCGACAGCTGGCGACGAAGATCCCCACCCTCGAAGACCTCAGCCTGCCTCCGATCTTTCAAGCAGATCGTGAAAGAGAAGAACGGCATCATCTTCGTGACTGGCGCCACCGGGAACGGCAAGACGACCACCCTGGCGGCGATGCTGAACGAACTGAATCGGACCCAGCCGATCCACATCATCACGCTTGAGGATCCGATCGAGTTTCTGCATCCGCACCAGAAGGCGCTCTTTAATCAGCGCGAGCTGGGCAAAGACTTTCCGGATTTCGCGACCGGCCTGCGCGCCGCACTGCGCCAGGCGCCGAAAGTGATCCTGGTCGGCGAGATCCGCGACCGCGCGACGATGGAGATCGCGATGACCGCGTCGGAAACCGGGCACATCGTTTTCACGACGATGCACACGATCAGCGCCGGACAGACGATCAACCGCATCCTCGGAATGTTCGCGAAAGAGGAGGAACAACAGCTCCGGCAGCGACTCGCCGATACCCTTCGCTACGTGGTAAGCCAGCGGCTCGTGAACAAAGTGGGCGGCGGCCGACTGCTCGTGACCGAGATCATGGGCAGCAGCCTGCGCACCCGGGAGACGCTGGTCTACGGCGAGCGCGAGCACAGCAGCTTCCAGGAAATCATCGAGGCCGGCTCGACCGAGGGCTGGCACAGCTTCGATCAATCGCTGCTCGCCGCCTACAAGGACGACCTGATCACCGACGAGACGGCGCGGATTTTCTGCCAGCACAAGAACAAAATGGGGCGCGACCTCGAGATGCTGAAGAAGCTCCGCGAACAGGTCTTTGACGAGCCCTCCGGTCTCCGGATGGAAGGCACGGAATCAATGATGGAATGGCGCTAAATGACACCTTTTGAGAAACCGCTTGTGAACGAGACCGGCAACGGCTCCGAACCTTCGCCCCACGCTTTGGCCGGGAAGCCGGCCCGCACGGTGGAAGAGGAAGTGTTTCGCTCCGACTTGAATCACAAGCTGCGCACACCGCTGAACGCCATTATCGGCTTCGCCGAGTTGCTCGCCTTAAAGCCCGCCGGCACCCGACAGAACGACGACGTGCACCAAATTCTGAAGTCCGCGCGCGAGATGCTGACGATCATCCAGCGGGAACTGGGAGAGGCTGGCGCGGAAGAGGCGAACGACAGCACGACGACGACGGGTCCTGACCTCAGCTGCGACGTGCTCTACGTGGAGGATGACGCGGTGAACTTCACCCTCGTCGAGCGCATCCTGGAGTTCCGGCCGGCGGTGCGCCTGCTGCACGCCCCGCGCGGTGAACTCGGTCTCGAGCTGGCGCAGGCCCTTCGGCCGAAGATGATCCTGCTCGATCTCAACCTGCCGGACATGCACGGCTCCGAAGTGCTGCGGCGGTTGCAACAGGAGCGCACCACCGCGGAGATCCCGGTGGTGGTATTGAGCGCGGACGCGACGGCCAGCCAGATCGAACGGCTCCTGACCGCGGGCGCGAAGAATTACCTCACGAAACCGTTCGACCTCGATCCGTTCCTCGCGGTCGTGGACGAATTCGTCGGCGCCAGCACCAGGCCAGCCGGGCGGCCTAATACGGCACGGCGCCTCCGAAAGGATTCGGGCGCAGGGATGGCGCCGTGGCTTCAGCACGCGGCTCGTTCGGCTCCGCGCCGGCCGGTGGCCGTTGAAGACTGCAATTGCGAGAGGCGCAAATTGGGGCTCAATTTCGATTCTCACAGTATGATCAATCCGAACGGCGACGAAATAGGACAGAACGACCCTTTCACGGGCTCGATGAAGCAGGGCGGTCAACCAATTTCCCAGGAGCCGGGCAGCACGAGCCGGCTGCAGGATACCACCGAGCGGGTCTCCGCGGCCGCAAGCGATGCCTGGCGGCAGACGAAACAAACGGCCGGCGTGGCGCGCGAGCGCACCGAGTTTTTCCTCCGCGAAAACCCGGTGCCGAGCGTGATCGGCGCCCTTGCGATCGGGCTCGCGATCGGACTGGCGATTCGCTATTCCTCGGAGTCGCGCCGCCAGGAGGAGACCGAACTGAAAACGCCGTTTGGCGACGTGAACCTCGGCATGTTGTCGCTGCCGTTCCTCTGGCCCTTCTTCAAAAGTGTCCGCCGCCGCTACGAAGATTCCGCCGACGTGGTGCGGGACAGCGTGAAAGACGGCATGCACCGCCTGAAGAAGGTGGATGTGAACGATTACGTGAAGCCGCTGCGCAAGAAGTGGCGGAATTGGATGAACTGAGGGTTTCGCGCTGCGCGGGACGCGGCAGTTGCAACCGGGGTCGGTGACCCCTGGCTGCACGAATTCCAGAATTGAACGGGTGCGTCTTTCGCCGCACGTTACCGGCCCATGGCGACCACTCCGTCCGGCCGTCCGAGCTGGCAGCGTAATTCCGTCTTTCAAGTTCTTCGCCTCGCTCAAGCTGGCGGTGGTGCTGCTGGCGGTGCTGATCATCGCCAGCATCGCGGGCACGATCTACGAATCGAGCTTCGACGCGAAGGTGGCGCGGACCTACGTCTATGGCGCGCCGTGGTTCAATGTCTGGCTGCTTGCTGCTCGGTCGACGAATCTCGCCGTCTCCGCGCTTTCGCGCTGGCCGTGGAAGAAGCATCACGTCGCCTTTCTCGATCACCCATCTCGGCATTATCACGCTGCTCTTCGGCTCGCTCATCGGCCGCATCTGGGGCGTGGAAGGCACGATCACGCTTTTCAAAGGCGAACCGCCCACGAATCGTCTCCTGATCGATGAAACATCAGCTGCGGGTGCGCGATACGGACGGGATCGTGAAGGGCTACCGCGGCGGAGTTCATCAACCGCCGGCCAACCCCGGAGCGACCTTGGATCTCGGCCCGCTCGCATCCGGCGCCCGGCTCAGCATCATCGATCACGCGCGGCGGTGGAAGGGAAATTGAACCCCAAGCCGCTCGAAAGCGGCGGCGTACCCGCGCGTTCATTTCACGATCAGCACCGCGATGATGGGCCAGCAGCTCGAGAGCTGGCTCTTGCCGACGACGAGCACGACGGCACAGCAGCTTCAACATGGGTCTGGCGACCGTCGACCTGAAGCGCGGGATCGCACCAGCCGCGGCGCCAAGCGGGAGCACGAGCACGGCGAGCCGAATACGGCGAGAGACGACCTCGAGGAGTCGATCTTTGCGTTCACAAAAGCGCCCGATCAGCAGGTCTCGAAACCGGGAAACGGCGGCAACATCGGCGCGAAAGTGATCCTGTCGCAGCCAGAGAATGGCAACAAGGGCACCGTGACGATCACGCTGGGCGACAAGAGCTGGACGCACGATGTGGCGACCCATCTCGGCCGGACACGCCGCTGGAGGGCAGCGCGTTCACGATGCGGATCGAAGCGTTCTGGCCCGATTTCCGGATCGATGGCGGCAAGCCGGTTTCTGTTTCCGAGCAGCCGAACAATCCCGCCGTTGTCGTGACGTTGCGCGGCCGCGGCGTGCCGGCGGCGCCGCCGGCCGGATGCGCACGCGCACCGGGAGCCCCGCCGGCGAGAGCGGCGCCGAATCGGCTCACCCTCTTTATCGCCGACGACGGCGCGATTACCTACGAACTCTGCTTCGCGAAAAGGCGGCCGTTCCACCGGCAAACTCGAGGCGAACACGCCGCTCCCGACCGGCTGGGCCGATTGGCAGCTCGTGGTCGATCGCACGATGCCACACGCGGAGCATTGGATGGATTTCGAACCCGACGCAGCCGGCCGCCGCGGCGTCAAATTTGCCCGATGGCGTCCGCATCCGCGTGCAGCAGGGGGACAAAACCATCGAGCAATGGATTCCTTCCGGCTGGCAGATTGGCGTGCCGACTTCGCCCGCAGCCGATCCAGGTGGCGTTCGGCTGGCAGCAGCATCAAATGCCGATCGCGCTCGAGTTGCTCGACTTTGAAGTGCAGCGCAACGAAGGCAGCGACAGCCCCGCGGGCTTCAAGAGCACCGTGCGCGTGACCGACCGCGAAGGCGGCAGCGCGACCGGGCAATGCTGGATGAACAATCCGTTCAATTACCCGGGCCGATGGTGGAGCACCTGGACCGGGCTGACGTACAAGATGTCGCAGGCCTCGTGGAATCCGGAGAACCTTGAGCAAAGCACGATCCAGATCCTGCGCGATCCGGGCTGGCTGCTGAAGTGGATCGGCTCGCTGCCTGATCTGCGCCGGCATTTTCATGCTGTTTTACGTGAAGAAATTCCGGCGGCCGAGCGCCGCCCCGCGCGGCGGCGGCGCCCAGGGAACCGCAGCTTCAGCTGCGCTGGTCGGCGCCGAAAATTGAGCACAGCACGCCGCGCCTGGTCGAAGGAAACCGCATGAAATTTGTCACCACCCTGCTCGTCTGTGCGCTGGCGCTGACCGGCTGCGGCTCGACCGAGCCGGGACGCGGAACGTCACGCGCGCAGGAAGCAGCCAAAGCTCGATCGCGAGGTCAAGAAAGCGAAGTCGGCGCGCGCCGCGGGCTGGGGTTCCTTCAGCGGCCCAGATCGAGACGCGCTGGGAAAACGACGGCCTTACGATGGTGCTGCTGAACGAGCTGCGTTACACCGATCCGTATGGCGAAGTGTGGGTCGCGCCGGCTGGTTCCAAGGTGAATGGCGCTTCGATTCCGCGCGCGTTTTGGAGCCTCATCGGCGGGCCGTTCGACGGGAAATATCGGAATGCATCCGTGTTGCACGATGTCGCCTACGAGGAACAGAAGAGGCCGCCGGCAGGAAGTCGATCGCATGTTCTACAACGCGATGCGCTGCAGCGGTGTCGGCGCGCTCACAGCGAAGACGATGTATTACGCGCTCGTCCGCCATGGACGGCATTGGAAGAATGCGCGCGCCACCGCCGTCGAGTCGGGTGCGCGGCCGCAACCCGCGAATGTGGAGCAGGTGCAGGACTGGATCCGCGCGGACGATCCGAGCCTGGAGGAGATCGACGCGCGGGCGGCAGCGGAACGACATTGATCCGCTAGAACGTATACTCGCGGGTGACGATAGTGACGTCGCTTCCAGTCCACGCCATCATGTCATCGGGCCGCGGTTTGCGAGGGCGACCCGCCACCTCCGGGAGGCCGAACGACCGGTCGGCAATCCAGCACCGCAACGGCCCTGGGGAAGCGATGAGCAGCTCGAGGTCAACGCCGTCTGGAGGCACCGCGTTATAGCGCAGAAACCACGACGAAGCATCCGCGCCGACGTTGCCGATCTCATGCGACCGGCCGTTGCAGGTGAGTGATAACAGTTTCGTTTCCGCCGGGAGTCGCAGGAGGAGGGCGCTCGCCCCGCGAGGCGATGCCACGTGCAGTTGCAGCCTCCGTTGGGAACCTTCCGCGGAGTTGCTGACCAGCGTCGCGACCGGCGGCTCGAGCGGGAGCACGTCGGTCTCTCCCGCGAACACTTCCCGCATGCTCCCGACGGTGAACGCCGGCGAAGCTGCGCGCCTGGCCGCGTCCCCGAGAAACTCCCGGGTCCACGAATCGATTGACCGGTCGTAGCTGACCCAGGCGGCCTTCCCCTGATCAGCGTTCAAACTGTAGAAGATCGTGTTCCGGTGTGGATGCTCTGCGCTGGCCTGCGACAGACGCAAGCCCAGACCGATCGAGATCACCGCGCAGCCGACGAGCGGCGCCGCCGTCCAGCTCGTACGGCCGCGAATCTGCCCAAGGAGTGGCACCGTCGCGGCGACGAACAACGCCAGCAGGAACGCGAGCACAGCCATTGGAATCGCCTCGACTCCGAGGATCACGAACAGAAGAGACATGACCGGCGCGAATAGAAGAATCGCCGGGAGCGCAGCCCAAAAAGCGCAGACCGCCGCGATCCCCTTCCGCGTCGTCGACATGGCAACGAGTTGGCCGACAAGAGCGAACAGCAACGGCCATTGCAACAGGTAGCTCCCGTCCGGAAACAATACGCTCACCGGCACGGCCAGAACCGCGAACAAGAGCAACTCGCCCATCGCGACATTATGTGAGCCCAGCTTCGCCAGCAGCCAGTTCTGCAGCACAAGCGCAAAAGCAGCCCCGACCCCGAGACACCCGAGAACGATCAGCGTGTTGCTCCCCGTATCGCCAAACAGCATCCCACTCGACGCCGAGGCGCTGGCGATCCGCCAGGCGCCATAGGTGCCGACTTGAACCGCCAGAACCAGGAGCAATGCGCCGCCGAATGCGGCCGCGACCTTTTTCGCGTTGATCAGTTCGCGGAAACGGCCGAGGCCGAGCACCGTCGCGAAAAGCAGCCCGGTGAGCGCGAGCAGCAGCCACACCAGCCATGAGTCGTAGGCGAGGAGCCTGCTTCCGAACCAGTTGAAATAGACGCGATCCGCCGCCCGCCGCGGCGGCTGGTCGAGGTTTCCGAAATGCCGCGTGAGCGCGAGCGCGTTTGAGCCGACATGCTGCAGGCTGCGGAGATCGAGAGTCTCCGGTAGGTCGCGACGCGTGTGGTAATTCTCGAAGGTGCCGCTGAAGGCGAAATTGAGACCTGTCAGGCCCGCTTCCTTGAAGACCGTCATGTCGGTGTCGTTAGGCAGCCGCTGGTAAACCGCGTAGGCCAGCGATGAGGCGAACGGATGCGGAGCCGCGCGAGCAAATTCACGCGTCACCCAGCCGTTGCCCTCGCTCGTCTCGAACATCAGGACCGGCCCCGAACTGCCCCGGGCCTCGAAGTTCATGACCACGCCGACGCGTTGCGCAATGTCGGGGTGCTCGCGCACGAACGCAGCGGCCCCGATGAGACCTTCTTCTTCGCCGTCGGAAAGCAGGACCAGCACATCGTTCTTCAGCGACGGACCGGCCTTCAACGCCCGGATAACCTCAAGAATCGCGACGACGCCTGACCCGGCATCCGCCGCGCCCGGGCCTTGCGGCACGGAATCGTAGTGAGTCGCCAGCATGACAGCGCGGCGTTCGCCGTGCCGGGGAGGGTCGCCACAATGTTGCCCGTCGTGCCGGCGTAGATTTGCTTGCCGGAGTGGGTAACGCCGACCGTGGCCTCGACATGCACCTCGGCTCCGAGCGCCTGCAGTTGCTGGACGAGATAACTGCGCACGCGCTCGTTCGCGCCGGTGCCGATCGGGTGCGGCTCCCGCGCGATCTGCAGCAGATGTCCCTTCGCGCGCGCCGCGGAGAATTCGATCGGGGGAGCGCTTTCGCCGAGGGCGGGCGGCGGCTTTGTTTGATGAATCGCGAGCGCAATGGCGCCGACCACGCCCAGCCAGAGCGCGAGCTTCAGCAGCCGGGGCAGCTCGGGCAGCGGATCGGCGGCGCGCTTTGGCACTAGCGTTTCTTGCCCTGCCCCCAGAGCGCGCGGCCCGGGGTTGCGTTGGTGTGCTCGCCGTCTTTCAAAACCGCGACGCCATTCACCAGCACATGCTTCATTCCGACGGCATACTGATGCGGCTGCTCGAAAGTCGCGCGATCCGCAATCGTCTCGGGATCAAACACCACCACGTCCGCAAACATCCCTTCCTGCACAAAGCCGCGATGATCGAGACCGAGATTGGTCGCCGGGAGGCCGGTGAGTTTGCGCACCGCCTCGGCGAGCGAGATCACTTTTTCGTCGCGCACGTACCTGCCCAGCAACCGCGCGAAGTTTCCGTAGGCGCGCGGGTGCGGATTCGATTTCAAGAACGGGCCCGCCGGCGCCTGGGAAGCTTCATCGGAGCCAAACGAAACCCACGGCACCGCGATCTGCTTCTTCAAATTCTCTTCCGACATCAGGAAGTAGATCGTCCCGATGCGCGATTCATCTTCCGCGATCAAATCCATCAGCGTCTCGACCGGATCGCTGCCCCGCATCTCCGCCACCTGCGCGAGCGTCTTGCCCGTGAGCGGCTTGAGTTTTTCCGACTTGAAGCCGTTCAGCAGAATGCGATCGGGGGAGCCCGCCGCGAGATAGAAATTCTCCCACTTGTCGGTCGGCTTCCGCACTTCCTCGGCGATCTTCGCGCGGCTCGCCGGGTCGCGCAGACGCTTGAACAATTCCGGGTAACCGCCGTCCGCCGTCCAGGGCGGGAGACACGCGTCCAATCCGGTTCCTCCTGCCAGATAGAGGTACATGTCGGCGGTGATCTGCAGTCCAGCCTTGCGGGCGGCTTCCACTTTCTCGAGCACGGCCTCCATCTTCGGCCAGTTCGCCACCCCGGCGGCTTTCAGATGGTAAATCTCCGCCGGGATTCGGGCTTCGCGGCTGATCCGGATCAGTTCGTCCACCGCGGGCAGGAGTTGGTTCCCTTCGCTCCGCATGTGCGAGATGTACTTGCCCTGGTATTTGGCGGCCACTTTGCAGAGCTCGATCAATTCCTCCGTCCGGGCGTAAAACGCCGGCGGGTAGATCAGGGACGAGCCGATGCCGAGCGCGCCGGCTTCCATTTCCCGGCGCACAAGCTCTCGCATCTCGTCCATTTGCGCCGGCGTGGGCTGTTTGTCTTCGAGACCTATGACGTATTCGCGGATCGTCGTCGCCCCGACGAACGAGGCGACGTTCGGGCTAATCCCACGCTGCTCGAGGTAGCGCAGATACTCCGCCAGGGTGCTCCATTTGATCTCAAACTTGATGTCCCCCTGCTCCGCCAGGACGCGCTGCTTCATTCGGTCGTTCAACGGACCCATCGACCCGCCTTCGCCCATGATTTCCGTCGTGACACCCTGCCGGATCTCGCTCTGCGACCGGCCGTCTTCGAGCAGGGATTCGGTCGACCACGAAAGCATGTTGATGAAGCCCGGGGCGACCGCGAGGCCGGAGGCGTCGATAATGTTGGCGGCGGTGGCGTCGCTCAGCGTGCCGACCGCGACGATCTGATCACCGCGAATCGCGACGTCAGCGCGGCGCGGTTTGCCGCCGGTGCCGTCGTAGAGCGTGCCGCCTTTGATCAGGTAATCGAACCGCTGCGGCGGCGGCGGCGCGGCGGCGGCGTCAGAGTGCGAAAAGAGAAAGACAACCGCGAAAAGGCAGCACCGTATGCGAGCCAGGGTGACAGAGAGGCGGGGGGACACTGCTTGGGGCTAACAGAAGCCCACGGAAGTGTCACGTTCCGCGCGGCGCTATTCTTCGCCCGGAGCCTGATCGTCCGCGAATTTTTGCCGCTGGCGGGGCCCGAAACGGCGCCGCCATCCGAATCCAAGATATGAAGGCGATCAGTTGGGGAAAACAGCTACGTAAGGCAGCCGCGTTATCCTTGCTGCTGGGGGTGGGATTCGCGCTGACGGGGTGTTACTACGCCGACCCATACTACCATGGAGGCAGAACTGTTGGGACCAGCTACTACGCGGGCTACGCCCCGGGACCGTACTACGGGTCGTACTATGGCTACCCCGGTAATTACTACGGCCCCGGCTACGGCACGGTTGCAATCGGGATCTCAAGCTACGGCGGCCAAGGCTATTACGGAGGCTCACGCTATTACCGCGGCTATCGTGGCTATCGCGGCTATCGCGGTGCGCAATACCAACGCACGCGACAGTACTCGACCCGGGAAGTGCGAAATGGCAACCGCTCCGCGCGGACCGTCAAGCGCCAGGCACAGGTCCCGGCCAGAGGGGTTGAATAGCCTGACGCAGGCGGTAAACGTCAGCAACTCCGGCCGATCATCCGACTCGCGCAGGAAAGCCTGCTTACCCCTCGTTCGCTAAACCGCCCGCCAAGGCCACAAAGCTGCCGTTGAATTGCGCGGCGACGACGCCGTTCTCTTCTACCCGCACCTGCAGATCAAGGCGCGCCTGGCCCGCCGTGCGCAACGCCGCCCGGAAACGCTCCGTCTCCCGCTGAGCGGGAGGCAGGCAGACCGCGCGGATGACTTCGCGGATCGGCCGCAGAAATCGGATCTGACTCGCGCGAACCACCACATGCACGTTGGTGTCATTGAGTTCCAGCCACAGGAACGCGTAGCCGGCGAGCGTTGCGACCGCGTTGATGCTGCCACCAAATGCAGTCTGGAGATGGTTGTGATTCAGCGCCACCGGCGCCTCGATGGCAAACCCGTCCTCCGCGTCCGGCACCACCCGCAACCCCATCGCGCGTGTCAGCGGAATCTGCTCGAGAAGAAACTCCTCGGCGACCCGAAGGCGTTCATTTGATTTCGTCATTCAGGGTCCGTTCGCCGTGCCGCGCACGAATCAAGAACATACATATGGAAACCATCGAGAAATCAATCGAAGTCGAAGCACCGATCACAGCGGTCTACAACCAGTGGACCCAGTTTGAGGAATTCCCGGAGTTCATGGAGGGCGTAAAACAAGTGCGCCAGCTCGATGACCAACGGCTGCACTGGCACGCCGAGATCGCCGGGAAAGACAAACACTGGGACGCGGAGATTTTTCGTCAGGTGCCCGACCAGGTCATCGCCTGGCGCAGCACTTCCGGGGCGCAGAACAGCGGCGAGGTCCGCTTCGAGAAACTGAGCGCCGACCGGACGCGCGTAACGCTGGCGCTGGCCTACGATCCGGAAGGGTTCGTCGAAAATGTGGGCGATGCGCTGGGCGCCGTCTCGCTGCGCGTGCAGGGCGATCTGAACCGGTTCAAGAACTTCATCGAAGAACGCGGCCGCGCTACCGGCGGCTGGCGCGGAGAAATCCGCGGCGCCGTGGTGACAAAGTAGGAAGGCACGAAAAACAAACGGGCCGGAGTGCCATGCACTTCGGCCCGTTTGTTTTAGGCTCGAACCAGAACATTCGAACCAACGCGAGAGAATGCTGGCAAGGGTGGCATGGCCCCTGCATCTGGAAGGTCCGTGTCCCGCCGCCTGCCCGCTTACTTGCTTTGCGCCGTCGCAACCCTGATCTCGGGTCATGGGCTTCGAGCCGAAGGACTGGATCGTTCCAGCTCCCGTTTCTATTATCGAACCCCTTCCGGAAACGTCAGCGGCGCCGGGATCGAGCGGCGCTACTTCGTTCCGGTTGTCCGCCCGTCGGCGGTCATCGATCCACGGCTCGATCCACGACTCCGTCGCGCCGCGACGATCGCGCAGGAACGCGCGAACGCCCGCACCAAAGCGCGGTGCTGGCGCTACGTGAAGGAAGCGCTGCTCGCAGCCGGCGTGGTCAGCTCATATCCGAAGACGCATTACGCCTGCCAGGCAGGTGAGGAGTTGGTCCGCCACCACGGATTCAAGCAATTGGCAATCCGCGATCCGTATTCGGCGCCGATCGGAGCCATCATCGTCTACGGCAAAGGCGCTGGCGGTGCCGGCCACGTCGAGATCCGCACCAAGAACGGCTTCGTGAGTGATTACCAGAGCAAGAACCGCTGCTACTTCCCGGTTCTGGCGGTTTACGGGAAGTTCTCGTCGTAGGCGCCTGCTGTTGGGGAAAAACGGGGCGACGGCGGGGATTGACGTGGCCCCAGGGAGTGAAAAGTTGGTTTCATGAAGATCCTGCTTCTCTTCGTCGCCTGGTGCATTCTTCTGGTGCTTGCCTGGCCGGTGGCCGTGCTGGCGTTGATTCTCTTGCCGATTGTCTGGCTCCTCGCGCTGCCGTTCCGACTGGTCGGGATAACGGTGGAAGCGTTGCTCGCGCTCGTGAGCTCCATGCTCTTTCTCCCAGCCCGCCTGTTCGGTTGGCGACGGGCCGCCTGAAGTCGCGTGGGAAGGCGTGGGTTCAGCCCTACCGCTGCCCGGATTCCTTGAGGAGCGATTCCAGTTGGGACTTCCAGAGCGCCGCGACGGTGTGACTGCCGTGACCGCGGGTTTTTTCGCTCGAGGGAATGATGACCGCGCGGCCATGCGGCACGCGTTTGATCTCGCGCTCGAGGATGCCGAGCTCTGGCGGATTAATCAGATCGTCGGCTGAATTCACCGCCACGAGCGGCGCCTGAATCCGCTCCAAGCCGGGCGCGGGATCGTAGTCGTGCGACGCCTCCAGGGCGTAAAGCATGTCGTTCGTGTCGCCGGTTTTCACGTAATCGGACACAAACTTGTCGAGCTCCTCGTCGGCCTTCGCGAGCGTCGGCGCCTGCGCCTGGCGGAGGATAGGATTACTGCTCATCAACCAGAGCATCTGCGCGGCGGTGCGGAGACTTTGCGGCCGCTCCTTGTAGTCGCCGCCCTTCCATTCGGGGTCGTTTCGGATCGCGTCGATCACGAGCCGCCGCCAGGCCCGGTTGCGCCCGGCGATCTGCGTCGGCAGACTCGCGAGCGGCATGAGCGCATCCATGAATTCCGGATGCAACTGGCCCCAAAGCCACGTGTGCATGCCGCCCATCGATGTGCCCATGACGAGCCGGGCGTGATTCACCCCGAGGCCCTCCGTCAGCAAACGGAACTGCGCTTCCACCATGTCGCGATAGCCATAGCGCGGGAATTTCGCGTGCAGACCGTCGCTGGGCTTGCTCGATTTGCCGTGGCCGATTCCGTCCGGCAGGACGATGAAATACTTGGCGGCGTCGAGCAGCTGCCCGGGGCCGAAGAGTTCACCGGCAAACTCGGGCCGGAGGAACTGCGCTCCACTGCCGGTGGTGCCGTGCGTGATCAGGACGGTGTTCCCCACCACGCCGGCATCGTCCTTTTGCGGGGTGCCGATCGTGCGGTAGTGAATCTTCAGCTCCGGCAAGGTCTCGCCGGAGGTGAACTTGAAATTGCGAAGGACGAAATCGCCCTCGACCGGAGCCGGGTAATCAGCCGCGCTGGCGGAGATCGCGCACAGCGCTGCGAGAGCGAGAAACGCGCAACGAACTAGCTGGCGCGGCCATCGCCGCACCTCTCTCGCCGTCGCGTCGGGCGTCATAACGCCTTTCGGTGCCGGCCTCTAAGCCGCTGGCTTCGGTTTGCTCGAAATCTTCGCGCTGCCGAGGAAGGTCGCGTCTTCGTCCACCACTAGTCGCGGCGCTTCGATGTCGCCGCGCAAGGTGCAGCCGGAATGCAGCTCGCACCTTTCCACGGCCGTGACATCGCCATCGATCGTGCCGAAGACCGTGACCGATCCGGTCCTGATCTCACCGCGGATATGGGCGTTTTTCCCGACCGTGAGGCGACCGCCGGAATCAATCGAGCCTTCCACTTCGCCGTCGATCACCAGTTCACCGCTGAATTTGACCGAGCCCTTGATGGAGACGCCGCTGGAGAGAACGCCCCCGGCCTGCGCGCCGTTCGAGCGTGGCGCGGCGGGTGGGATTGCCGGAGGTTCGTTGCGGGAGAGAGGAGAAGGCGGCTGCATATGAGTTGGTTTTGAGACGGTGCGGTTCTGCCCCGAGGCGCCGCGTACATTACTGCCGACGTGCCGGATTACGAGGGAGACCTTCGCAGATTCGAGGGCGGGCGAACAGCGAAATTTACGCTGCGCGCGTCGATTTTACGAGGCATGCGCCGGAAGAGTGCCGGCACCGTGAATCGAAGGTTACGCGGCCGCGAGGATGCAGGCCCGCAGCTGATGAATGCGGCGCTTCAGGACCTCGCAACGCTGGAGGGCCCGGACCACTTCCCCGACCGGCAAAGCCTGAGCCTGGTAGGGCGAGCGCGCAGGCCGCAGGCAATTCTCGACCATTTCGTTGGCAAGAAACGCACGATTGAGACTCAAATCCGTCGGGCACCGCTCGGCGTCAGCCATCGCCATGTCGCGCGCCGCGATGTAGGCGTGAATTTCCGCGCTCGCCTCAGGCGAGCCCTGCTGCGGGCATGATAACGGAGCGGGACGATGGCCGCTGACGCGCGCCGTCGTGCGGTTGCGAGAAGTTGAGCGAGGGGAAGGTGCAGGGCTGAGTTGCATGCACCCTTTTTGAGCAAGTCTTGTGCTCCGCACCGGGGCGCCCGCGAAAAAGATTAGACGCACGCAAGCCCCACCTGCCGAATCCATGACGTGAAGCACACTCTTCTTGGCCTCGCGATTCTGCTCTTCGTCATCTGGATCGTCGCGCGCGTCGTCCTGGCGGTCACTTCCGTCGCGCTGCATCTGCTCTGGGTGTTGGCGATCGTCGCCGCAATCATCTGGCTGGTCAGCCTCGCGACAAAACGCACCTAAGGCCGCGGGGTCAGCGACTTCCGGCCGGCGCGGCGTTCATCTCCTGGAACACCGTCGCCGCGATCTCGAATGACCGCAGCCGCGCGGCATGGTCGTAGATTTGCGCCAGGATCATGATCTCGGCGGCGGCGGTTCGCTCGACCAGTTCCTCCATCCGCCGGCGGATGGTCTCCGCGGAGCCGACGGCCGTGTAGCGCGTGCGATGCTCGATCGCGCGTTGCTCCACCGGACTCCAGCGTCCCGCCATGCTCTCGACTGGCGGCGGCAACTCCGTCGGCGCGCCGCTAATCAGCGCCAACGTCATTAATTGCGCCGACGTGAACAGCCGCCGCGCCTCCTCATCGGTCTCAGCCGCGTAGACGCCGGCGCCGACGATCACATACGGCTGCGCGAGCGCGGCGGAGGGTTTGAAATCGCCCCGGTAGATCGCGAGCGCGGCGTCGAGATAATCGGGCGCAAAATGCGACGCGAACGCGAACGGCAGACCGAGTTCCGCCGCGAGCCGGGCGCTGAAATCACTCGAGCCGAGCAGATAGAGCGGGACGTTGGCACCAGCGCCGGGAACGGCGCGCACGGGTTGGTGCGGCTGCGCAGGAGCGAGATAGGACTGTAGCTCCCGCAGATCGTCGGGAAAGGTGTCGCCATTGCTCCCGAGCGAACGCCGCAGCGCGCGCACCGTGGCCTGGTCGCTTCCCGGGGCTCGCCCGAGACCAAGGTCAATCCGGCCGGGATAAAGCGCTTCGAGCGTGCCGAATTGCTCCGCGACCACGAGCGGCGCGTGGTTTGGCAACATCACCCCGCCGGCGCCGACCCGGATCTGCTTGGTCGCGCCGGCCACGTGACCGATGACGAGCGAGGTCGCGGCGCTCGCGATCCCCGGCATGTTGTGATGCTCCGCCAGCCAGAATCGATGGTAACCCCACTGCTCCGTGTGCCGCGCGAGATCCACGGTGTTGTGAAAGGCGAGCGCGGCATCGCCCCCTTGGATCACGGGCGCCAGATCGAGAACGGAGTAACGGAGCATCGCGGCCGCAATCTACGCACGCGACCGGCCTCCCGTCTGTGCGAGATTGTCGGCCAAATTACGTCCAATATCGTTCCGTGATCGACATGGCGACGCTGTAGCGGCGTCAGCGTTTCGCGTCGAGGCCGTAAAGCTCGATTGCGTTCTCGCGCAGGACGCGTCGTGCGAGCGCGATTGCCTGCGCCTCCGTGGCAGTGCCGTCGCGCATCATCCCGGTGAGCGCAAGGCCCAGCGCTTCGCGGGCCGTGCCCGCCGTCATCCAGGCGAGGTCTTCCCAGCCGAGATCCGGATCCAGCGGGAACGCATCGGTCGCGAACAGCACCTTCTCGGGCGCGAACTCCAGCCAGGTGCGGAGCGATTGCGCCAGCTTGTGCGGGTAGAGCAGGAATGTCATCGCCGAGAAGTCGGCGTAGACGTTGGGCTTGTAGAGCATCGTTGCCACCTGATCCGCGTATGGCCACGCCGCGTGCAGCATGACGAAGTTTGTCTGCCGGAGCCGCGGGTCGTTAAACAGTGGCATCAGCAACATCGGATTCGCCTCCTTCTGGTCGAAATAACCGCCGACTCCGCTGCCGACGTGAATATGCACCGCGAGCTTTAGACGCCCCGCTTCCCGCGCCATGAAGCGGTAAATGAAATCTTGCAGAATCTTGTAGTCCGCTGCAGCAGGTGCGCCGCCGCGGGCGTAGCGCTCGTATACCGCCGCGGCCTCACTCGCGGCGGGATCGCCGAAGTCCAGCGACCGCAGATAGGCGGCTTCAAACTTGATCGCCACCGCACCCGCAACTTTCTGTTCGTCGAGCGTGGGAGTGACTACCAGTCGCAGGTATTCGTCGAGCGACACCGGCAGCACGTTGAGTTTCTGCGCGGTGAGAAAGCGCTGGGTTAGGCGAGTGACGTCGCCGAAGTAGACGGTGCGGTCCGGCGTCGCGGTGGCCACGCTCGAGTTGTCGAGCGGCATGGCCAGGGCGTCGACGAAGGGCACCCATCGGAACCGCTCCGCGGGCAGTCCGCGGCCCATCGTGACGCGATTCGCCAGGATGATTTCCGTGCCGATCTGGTCCAGCACCCAGGTTGCAAAGCGGTCGCCTTTCTCCGCGCGCACCCGCTTCTTTTTCGCCACCAGCTCCGCCATGTGCGTTTCGCTGGCGTCGCTGTGCTGGTATCCAAAAAGGGCGCGCCACGCCGCGTGCAGCTCCGGATTATCCGGCCGCAGCCGGACCGGCGCGGAGAACATCTCCACCGGCGACGGCAACTGATCGAAATCGTTGTCGATCTCACCCTCCACTGTGACGCGCAGCGGGTGCGCGTGATTATCGATCGCCTTGATGCCGCTGATCGCGGCGGCAATCTTCGGATCGATCGGCGGCTCAGCCGCGCCGAGGCCGAGCGGCATGAGCGCGACGGCTGTAAACATCACGAGCCTGGCCGCGCGTGGGAAGATGCTCACTGCGGCGGACAGACTGCCGTGTTTCCACCGGGGGTGGCAACACTGTTCATCAGGGCTCGTCAGCCGCGCGCACGTTTTGCGTTGACCACCCGCCGCGGAACCGGATTCTCTCGGCCATGATTAAGCGCCTGCTGAAGTGGCTCTTGGCAATCGTGGGCGTGCTGTTGCTCGTTGCGATCGTCTTCGCGGTGAACGCGATCTGGTTTCGCCCGTGGAGCCTGAACGTTTTCTACGAGAAGGTCTTCATCGAGGTGCTGCTCGATGAGCCGGAATTGCTCTCCGCCCTCGGGCTCGTCGAACGGTTCGGGATTACCTCGCACAGCGGCAAGCTGGCCGACGTCTCGCCCGAGAAGCAGCTGCGGGTGATGGAGCGGACAAAGAAAAATCTCGCGCAACTCCGGGCCTATCCGCTCACGAAACAGACCCCGTCGCAGCGGCTCTCCACCCGCATTCTCGATTGGTTCATCGAACGGCAGGTCGAGGGCGAGCGTTTCCAGTTCCACAACTACCCGCTCAACCAGCTCTTCGGGATGCAGAACCAGTTCCCGTCGTTCATGGCCAACCAGCACCGGATGGTGGCGCCGAAGGATTGCGATTACTACCTGCAACGGCTGGATGCGTTGCCGAAGAAGTTCGACCAGGTGCTCGCGGGACTGAAGCTGCGGGAGCAAAAAGGCATCATCCCGCCGCGCTTCGTGGTGGAGAAGGTGTTGAAGGAAATGACCGATTTCGTGGCGCAGCCGCCGGCGGAAAACATCCTCGCGACCTCGTTCAAGAATCGCGCGGCGAAGATCAGCAAGCTGACGGACGCGATCCGCACGGAGTACCAGGGCCGGGTGGAAACCGCGATCGCGACGGAGGTGTATCCCGCCTACCAGAAATTGATCGATTACTACGCGGATCTGCTCCCGAAGACGACGACCGACGACGGCGTCTGGAAGTTGCCGGAGGGCGAGGCGTTCTACGCCTACATGCTGCACCAGAATACCACCACCACGCTGAACCCGGCGGAGATTCACGCGCTCGGTCTGGCGGAAGTCGGGCGGATCGAGGGTGAGATGCGGCAGATTCTCGATGCCAACGGTTACGCCGGTCAACCGATCGCCGCCGCGCTCAAGGCGCTGGGCGCGGACCCGCGCTTTCTGTTTCCAAATGACGACAGCGGCCGCGCCGCCGCCCTCGCGGAATACAAGCGCCTGATCGACCAGGCGCTGGAGCGGTCGAAGGGCCTGTTCGCGACTTTGCCGAAGGCGCCGGTGGAAGTGCGCCGCGTCCCGGAATTCAAGGAAGCGACCGGGCCCGGCGCCTACTACGAAGGGCCGGCGATGGATGGCTCACGGCCCGGTGTTTTCTACGCGAACCTGCGCGACATGAACGAAGTCGCGAAATGGGGCATGCCGACGCTCGCCTATCACGAAGGCGTGCCGGGCCATCATTTCCAGATCGCGACCGCGCAGGAGCTGACCGGCCTGCCGCAATTCCGGAAGCTGATCCCGTTCACCGCCTACAGCGAAGGCTGGGCGCTCTACACCGAGTGGCTGGCGAAAGACGCCGGCTGGTACGAGGGCGATCCGTTCGGCGATCTCGGCCGGCTGCAGGCGGAGATGTTCCGCGCCGTGCGACTGGTGGTCGATACCGGCATTCATGCCCAACGCTGGACGCGCGAGCAGGCGATTGCCTTCATGCTGGAAAAAACCGGGATGGGCGAAAAGGAAGTGACCTCCGAGATCGAGCGCTACATCGTCTCGCCCGGCCAGGCGTGCGCCTACAAAGTGGGCATGCTGAAAATTCGCGAGCTCCGGGCGCGGGCGGAACAGGAGCTCGGGCCGAAATTCGACATCCGGGAATTTCATGACGTGGTCCTGAAGGACGGCGCCATGCCTCTCGACATCCTCGAGCAGCAGGTGAACGCGTACATCAGCGCGAAGAAAGCGCTGACGAGGGGACGAAGTTTTGGCAGAAATCAGCGCCAGTTTTAGCGAAGCGATCACGGCGAACTACCACCGCTACATGGGGCCGATGCTGTTCGAGCCCTTTGCGGATGATCTGGCGGCGCGGCTCCGGGTTTTCGACGGCATGCGCGTCCTCGAGGTGGCCTGTGGCACCGGCATTGTCACGCAGCGATTGCTTGAGCGGCTGCCGGCCGACAGCAGACTGGTCGCGACCGATCTGAGCGAGCCGATGCTCGGATTCGCGCGCGCGCACGCGGACCCGGATCCACGCCGGGTTTGGCAGCAGGCGGATGTGCTCGCTTTGCCTTTTTCGAATGCTTCATTTGAGGCGGTCGTTTGCCAGTTCGGACTCGATGTTTGTGCCGGACAAGGTGGCGGCTTTGCGCGAAATGCGGCGCGTGCTCGGCGCCGGCGGTCAGCTCCTCTTCAACACCTGGGCGGCGCTGGCGGAGAACGATTTCTCCCGGGTCGCGCATGAAACGGACGATGTCGTTTTTCGCCGAGGATCCGCCGCAGTTTTTCGAAATCCCGTTTAGCCTGCACGACGGGGATCAACTTCTCGCCATGATGCGCGAGAGCGGCCTCGCCGAGCCGCGCGTGCGGCGCCTCGATCTGCCGTCGGTCAGCTCATCGGCTGTCGAAGCGGCCCTCGGCCTGGTCCAGGGAACGCCGCTGTTCGTGGCGCTGAACGAACGCCAGGCCGACGTCTCCGTGATTACCAAGGCCGTGGCGGAAGCGTTGGCGGTGGAGTTTGGCGACGACCCGATTCGCGGGCGGATGCGGGCGCTGGTCTGCGAAGCGATTCGTTAGGCGCGGACTACTCCGTCCGCAATGCGGTCATCGGGCTGACCTGCGTGGCCCGGCGCGCTGGGATAAAGCAGGCGAGGAGGGCGGCCGTCCCGAGGAGGATCGCCGCGGTCACGAGCGCAAGCGAATCCGCCGGACTCACTTTGTAGAGCATCTGCGCGAGGACGCGGCCGGCGCCCAAGGTTCGCCCAACCGTGGCGCCGGCTCTGGCGGCTTTCGGCGCGGCGTGTTAGTCATCGAGCGAGACAATCAATGAAAACGAAACATCTCACGCTGGCCGCTCTGTTGCTCGTCCCCACGCCATGGGCCATCGCGCAACCGAAGGAGTCGTCGCCGACGCCCACCCCGCATTTCGGCTTGCGTGGGATCGAGCCGTCGGTGCGCACGGAACCGACCGTGGAGACCGAGACCGCGAACACTAATTATCCCAGACCGGGGACACCATTGACGCCGAAGGCCACTCCGAAGTCCACCACCACGCCGCCGGCGGCGCGAGAGAGCGCGACTTTACCCAGTCCGCCGGCTGCCCCGCGCACCACGGCACGTGCGACCGCCTCTCCCCGTTCGATCGCCGGGGCCGGTTCCACCGCGATTTCGGGCGCAGCGGCGTCCCCTGTCCCATCCGCACCGGCGCTTCCGAAAAATCCCGTCGCCGCCGTCCGCGAGATGAAGAAAAGATGGGCCGCCGCCACCAAGGAACACGACATCGCCACCATCGAGAGCCTGCTGGCCGCTGATTACATCGGCATCACCGCCGCCGGCAACATCGTGAACAAAGCCGGTCTGCTCGCCGAGCTGCGGAAGGATAAAAACATCTACGAAGCCGTGACCAACGACCGGCCGGATGTGCGCATCCACGGAAGCACCGCGGTCGTGGTGGGGACGACGAAGCAGAAGGGCAAGGACGCAGCCGGGAACGAATTCAGTTACACCTATCGCTGGACCGACACGTGGGTGGAACGCGATGGCGAATGGCAATGCGCGGCATCGCAATCAATCCGGCCGTCGGGCTGAACCTCGTTCCCGTCCGCGGCGCGCGGAGCGTTAGAACGTAGTGCGCAACCCGACGAGCACGCTGCGACCCGGCAGCGGCAGCACTTCCTTCAAGAATGAAAGATGATCGCGCCCTTCTTCATTCGTCAGGTTGGTGCCGCGCAGGTAAAGATTCACGAAGGCCGGACCAACCCGAAAATTGTAACCGACGCTGGCATTGAGAAAGGTGTAGCCAGCGGTGGGCGTTTCGAACGGCGCGACGCGATTCTGAGCATTCACACGCTCTCCCTCGATTTTCGCTTCCCACTTCTCGCTCCGATAGTTGAGCGACGCGCCATATCGAAATGGCGTGATCCGCGGTAGCGGCTGATTCCGGTCGAGATCCTCCGCGTGCACGTAATCAGCGCGGAACTCGAGGAAGAGATCATTGGGATTTTTCCGCGGCTCCGCCCTCTCGCCGGTGATCATGCTCTTGACCGATTTTGCATCCTCGGCCGCGGTCGAAGTTTCACGCGCGAGCGTGACCGGCAGAAGGTGCAACTGGACCTGAGCCTCCCCGCCGTAAAACTCCGCGTTCTCTGGCGTGTAGTCGAAAACCTGGAGGCCATCTTCAAACTCTGCGGTGGGCGTGAAGGCGATGAAGTCGGTGAAACGAGTATAAAACCCGCTGACGCTGCCAGTCACGATGCCGGCGCGTTTGCGCAGCGACACGTCGATGCCCTTGCTTGTTTCCACCCCGAGATTCGGATCGCCGACAATGAACTGGAAGGTGGCCTCATGCGGACCGCGGGCGAACAATTCCTCCGCCGTCGGCGCGCGTTGCGAAAAACTCAGATTGATCGCGAGTGTGTAGTCTTTCGCGAAATCGTAGATCACTCCCAGCGCCGCGCTAACCGGCACGAAATCCGGATTCGTCTGATTAGGTGAAGTGAGCGAAGTCAGCTTCGGATCGAAGGACGAGAGGTCGAGCGCATCGTATTCCACGCGCACACCCGCCTGCAGGCGCACCGGATCGAAGTGCATTTCCTCAAAGAGAAACGCCGCCAGCTGAAGCGAACTGGTCGGCTGCAGAAACGCTTCGGGCCCAAGAATGGAAATGTCTTTGGAGAAAACCTGTCCACCGAAAGAACCCTGGAGGCGCCCGATCGGCTCGTGCACGACTTCAAGACGCGAATCAATGCCACTCGTTTTAAACGTGGAGGCGACGGTGTCCTTGTCGATCTCCTGATGCTCGTAATCGGTGTAATCGAACTTGAAGTTCGCATTGTGAATTCCGTTGATCGGATCAACGATCGAGCCCCGCACGTTTACCTGTTTCTTGTCCAGGTCGATATGGACCGGAGACTGCGGTTCGCCCGCGACGGTCGCATCCGGATCCTGCGGGATACCATAAATGGAGAGGAACTCGCTGAAGGAGGCACCGATGTAGCCTTTGGCCCAGACGTAGGAAGCGCCGAAGCCGTACTCTTTTGTTCTCACGTAAGTGTTTGGCACGTCGCCTTCCGGATTTTGTCCGAAACCACGACCGGCAGCGACCGCCGGCGGGAGCAGATCGCGAAGGCCCTGGCTTAAAGCGAAACCAGGAATGCCGCGGCTGTCCGTGCGGAAAATAGTGAAGTCCGCGTGCAAAACGATGTGCCTGGTCGCCGCGAGCTGGAGCGAAATGGCCCCGCTGCGTTCGAGATCGACCGAGCCATAGCGGGCGACCACTTCGCCGCTGAACCGCGTCGCGGGCCTTTCCACCGGGATGCGATTGTCGTTCACATTCACCACGCCACCAATGGCTCCGGAGCCGTAGAGAATCGCGGCCGGCCCGCGCACTACTTCGATGCTCGAGCTGAGCAACGGGCTCACACTCGGCGCGTGATCCGGACTCAGGTTCGAAACATCGAAGACTTCGGTGCCGTTGTTCAGCACCCGGACGCGATTATCGGACAAGCCGCGAATAACTGGTCGGCTGGCTCCGGCGGTAAAGCCGCTGGCCGCGACCCCTGGTTGATTGTCCAGAGTATCGCCGAGGGTGGCGCCAGCCTCCCGTTTCAGGTCCTGCTGACTGAGGATTGAAATAGGCTCGACTGTGTCCGTCTCACTGTGTTCGATCGCACCGGCGGTCACCACAACACGTTCGGTCTCGCTCCCGGGTGAGGGAGACGCGCCCGGGGCGGCGGCGGGCGAGGAGTGAAGCGCGTCCTGCGCGCGAATGGGATGGAAGGCGAGGATCAGTCCGAGTGTGCCGGACAAGAATCTTGAGTTCATTGGTTCTCCTGAATTTGAAATGGATTGGCGGAAACGGCGGGGAACGCCGGCATCCTGAGGCGGACCTCCCGGGGGACATTCAACAGTTGAATGCAGCCCGGTGGAGAACGCCCCAGAATGCATGGGCGGGAGCGGGCTGGACCCGCGCGCTCCCGAGCGAGCGCAACGCACGCCGTTACCCTCCGGCGCAGGGGCGACGGGAGAGACCGGCGAGCGTTACTAGGATTGCGCCGGCGGGGCGTGCTCGAGGATCGAGCAGCCGAGGCGTGCGGTGACGTGCACGCGGGCGATGGTTACCGTCCGTGCGACCGGCACTGCTTCCGGTGCCAGCAGCACTGGTCCAGAGGCGGAATACTCGACGCTCCCGGACGAGATCAGGGTCGCGGCGCATTCATGCGTCGTGCCTTGGGCGCCATGCAGGCGGTCGTGCAGCTGCGCCGCGGCCGACAACGCCGTCGCGAAAGCGACCGCGCAAAGAACCAGCGCCGCGATGAAGGAGCGCGATTTGCGGTCCATGGTTGTCGAGCCTGCGGCACAATCTGCGCGTCCGCAAGGACAATCCCGCCGCCGGATCAGGGCGGTTTCGGGCCGAAAGTTCAGGCGACTTCCCAGTAGTGGTGATCCTGCCGCGAGAGCGACCAGTTCGGGTTTGCTTTCACGAATTCCAGGCAGGTGCGCAGGCTCTCCGGATCCTCCTGTTTGCCGATCGAGAGCGGCTGCACGTAGCGATACATGAAGTCCGTCTGGTCGTCCGGATGGGCGGCGCGGAAATCTTCGATCGAGAAACCGTTCAGCCCGGGCACGATTTTGACCTCGCTGCCGTAGGTCTGCACCCACTTCGAGGGGTCGTGCGGCGAAACCGAAAGCCAGTCGACCGGCGGAATCACCCGGCGATGGCCGCTCGTCGCGACTGCGATCGAGAAACCGCCGCGCCCGCAGGGTGCGAATCAGCGGCCGCAGGTCGTGATCCGTCGGCTCCCCGCCCGTGATCCAGACCCAGCGATCGCGGGCGATCTTCGGCGTCACCTCATCGGCGCGCGCGGCGATTTCTTCTTCGGTCGCCACCTCCTGCTTGCGATAATCGGTGTCGCACGCGGGGCAACCGACCGAGCAACCGGCCAGCCGGACAAAGCACATCTGAAAACCACGCAGGTGCGCTTCGCCCTGGATGGTCCAGAAGATCGGATTGGCCGCCAGTGGGTATCGCATCAACTCCTGCTCATACTCCTGATCGTGCTCCTGCTCAAAGCCCGCCTCACTTCTCTGCCGACGCCCTGCCGTACGAAGAGATGCTCAAACGAGGCGCAGAGAAAGATTCCGAAATCCGGCGCGGCGTGGGTGAGGCCGATCGGCGCCAGATTGTTTCCGTCACCACAGTTGCGCACGCGGGCACGCGATGGAAATAAATAAGCGTGAGGAGGTCGTGGATCGTGCTGGCTCTGGCGATCGGGTCGATTTGCGCTGGAGGAACGGCAGACGCGCAGAGCGGAGCAAAATTCGCCGGCCTCCCGGTGGTGCCGGGCGGCGTGGTGCGAGCCAACGTACCGCTCGATCCGACCGAACGCTCTTACGTTTCCGAAGGCGGGAACGCCGTTCCACCGCATGCGGTGGCCGTGCTGGCGGTTCCCGCCGGCTTCAATCCTTCGAAAAGCTGGCCGGTGCTGATTTCCATCTCGACCAGCGACTTCAAGCGCCAGAACCGGACGGACCTGGAGCAGTTCTACAAGGAATCAGCGCTGGCCGAAGGCTGGCTGGTCCTGGCGGGCGATGGGCCCGAACCCGCCCGACATGACACCTCCGGCTGGCGCGCCGGGACGACGCTGGCGGCGCTCGACGCGCTCCATCGCAGTTTTCCGGGATCGAAGAGCTGGCCTGTCGCGGTGGCCGGATATTCTGGCGGCGGGAAACGGGCCGGCACGATTGCACCGTTGCTCGCGGTCGCCGGCTGCCGGGTCTCGGGCATTTTCCTGACCGGAATCAACGAGGACCGCCTGAGCGAAGGTTACCGGAAATTCCAGCCCGGCGCGGCGTTCCTGCAAACACCCGTCTTCCTCAGCACCGGCCGGAAGGACAACGTCGCGCCCATGCTGGTGCAACAGGATGTGCGGCTCGCCCTGCAGCGCACGGGGTTCAGTCGCATCCGGCATGAGATGTTTGAGGCGGGTCACGTCGTGAAAAGGTCGCATCTCCAGGCCGCGCTCCGCTGGTTCCGCGAACTGCAGTAGCAGGCCGGCGCGCGCCGCCGGCGGCGCAAGTTCACTCGACACAGCGAGGCCCGTGGCTTACCGATGCAGCACTTATGATCGGACCAGCCAAGATTTACTTTCTCATTTTCGGCCTCCTCACGATCCTCGGAGGGGTGATGGGCTACGTGCGCGCGGGGAGTACCTGCGTCGATCATCGCGGGCTCGGTCTCGGGCATTCTGCTCCTGGCGGCGGCTTTCCTGTTGCCGAACAATGTGGTGGTCGGGCTCGTGCTCGCAGGCCTTGTCTCGATCCTGCTGGCGGGCCGTTTCCTCCCGGCATTCCTGAAGACCGGCAGCCTGATGCCCGCCGGCCTCATGGCCGTGCTCAGCGTCATCGGCGTGGTGGTGGTGATCCTCACCTGGGTGAAACGGTAGGAGCGCGTGCGCAGATTTCGGCTGAGGACGTTGCGGCTTTTCGCGCTCCTGCTTCTCGGCGCACTCCTCACTGCGATCGTTTACCGCTGGCTCTCACTCGAGCGCTGGCGCCGGAACCTCGACCGGGCGGAAACGCCGCGCGTCCGAATCATCGAGGTCACGCCCAGCCCAACGCCGATCCCCACGCCACCGAAGCCTCCCGTCATCGGCGGCAAGCTCGAGACCGCACGGCTCTTTAGCGGGATCACGGTCAATGCCACGGTGGAGCCGACCCCCGGCGGGGCCGCCTCGGAGGAACGCCTCGATCCGCAGAGTTACGTCCTCGAACTGAAGCTGCGCGCGCGGGTCCCCGCGCCTAACAAAACCATCGAGGAGCTGGCGGAGGTGAACCCGGAGTTGCCGCGCGTCCTGCCCGGCCTCGCGAGCATGCTCACGCCCGCGAGCGTCTCGCCATTTTTCGCGGAGCTTTACGAGACCAAAATCAAACGCCTGCGTGCCAACCTGACCCGGCTCGATCAACTGCTCTCGCGGCACAATTTCTACGATTGCCAGACGGTCCTGCAGCTGAAGCATCCAGAGACGCATCGGAAAGCCGTCCTGATCCAGTCCGAAATGGACGTCGACGCGGATGGCTCCGATTCCGACCGCCTCCCGACTGGCAGCGTGACCTCGACCACCTTTCAACCTTACACCAGCTACCGTTGGCCGAAGAAAACGGCGGCGCCGAACGCTCACCTCCCGATGCTGGAGGAGAAGATCAAAACCTACCAGGCCGAGGCGGAGCTGAAGGCCACCAGCGCCGCCCGCAAGGCCGAGCTCAAGGGTGCGATCACGCAGTCACGCGACGGAATCGAGCAGCTGAAGAAGTATAGCTTTCTCATCGGCGAGGCCGATCCATTCATCGTGATCCCCGGCGGCTTCACGAAGGCGGAAGGTGCGAAAGTCGGCGATTACGCGGTCGTGATTTACGGGGACGCGATTTATCCGGCCCTCGTCGGCGATGTCGGCCCGTCGGACAAAGCGGGCGAGGCGTCGTGGCGGATCGCCAAACAAATCAGCGGTTCCGCCAACCCGCTGAACCGTCCGGTCAGCGACCTGAAGGTCACATATCTGGTCTTCCCGGGCACGGCCGACACCCCGTGGGGCCCGCCCGATCTCGATAAAATTCACGACCGCTGCGAAGCGCTTGTCAATGAAATCGGCGGTGCGGGCGTGGCTTTGCACCGTTGGGAAAACATCATCCCACCGCCGCCGACACCCACGCCGACTCCGAGCCCAACACCCACATCCAGTGCCTCTCCGGCGCCAGACGCATCTCCATCGCCCTCGGTTTCCCCGTCGTCCGGAGGCTTCACCCGCCCCAACCTTCGCGTTTCCCTTGCCATCGCCGACGTCGAGCGAGAGACCATCACCCAGCCCAACGGCAACCCCAACTCCACCACCGGCCGCCAGCGCATCGCCCAAAGCCAGTGCCACGCCGATTGCAACGCCCAAGCGCAGCACCTCCCCGAAGAAACGCACGGATTCCTAGACACGGGAAAGATCGCTGCAGCTCTCCCGCGGAACCAGCGAAATCGCTACCCTCCGGCGCTCGCTGGGTTGAGAAGGCTCTGCTTAATATCCGCGACCAGACTCTCCGCTTCTGATCGCTTAAACGCCGTCATCCGGAAGGTCGTATCGATGAAGAGCCGGCCTTTGAAGGTGGTGATCATGAGAGCCATCGGCACGGCGGCACCGGGCGCAGCGACCCGGCGATATTCCGAAATCTCGGGCCGTTCCATCCAACTGCCGGTAAGATTCACATTCGAGAGTCCTGCGGAAGCCGGCGCGGCGCGCTGAAACCACGTTGCCTTCGAGCGCGCCGATCGCGACAGCCGCCACGCCAGCAGCGCCGGTCGGAAAACATCCGTTCCCGGCCCGGCTTTCAGCCGGCGCGTTTGCGCGGCGACCTGCTGCAGCACCTCCTGCGCGGACGATCTGTGCGGCTGACGAACAACGACCGCGTACCTGACTCAGCGCCACTCCGAAGGCGGTCCGCGCGGCGCCGTTCTCGAACCGCCGCAGATCCATCGCGGAGATGAGCGCCACGGCATCACGGCCTTTGCGTGGAGGCCCGTGCCGAACTCCAAACGCCTGCGCGGCCGCCGCCAGAAGCGCGTCGTGCACGGTGGCATCATTCTGTCTTGCGAATTGCCGGATTTTCGGAAGTGCCTCCTCTGGAAAAGCGGTCCGGAATGTTTGCGTTCGGAAGTCGAGCGGGTCGCGCAGGGGCCGACGGCACGCCCGGCGATACCTCGCCGCCTCTTTCATAAATGCGATCGACTCGCCCAACCAGCTGCGTGGCCGCGGACGGCCGGTTGGCAACCTCAAGGTGGCGTCGTTCAGATGCCTCCCCGACTCGTATGCCGAGTAGATCTGCTGCAGCAAGGCGCGGCAGGAAAAATCGTCCGCCCACCAATGATCGATGGTCACCGCAAGCCAATGGCCGCCATCGTGCGCGTCGATGGCAAAGAATCGGAAGGGCAAGTCGGCCTCATCAAAACCTCGATTCAGCTCCGCCGTCAGATGAGTGTCGATGTCAACGCCGCCAGTCGCGATCGAAATGGGGCCGACCCCCGCGCCCATCCCTCCGATAGCCGCACTCGCCGCCTGCTGCCATCGTCCCAGGTCCAGCGGCTTCGTTAGCCGCATCGCATGCGCAAAATTAAACGGGGTCAGCGCAGACCAGTGCCGCATGAGGGACTGAAACGGGGTGAGACGGCCAGATTGGAGCGGTCTCTCTTTCCGGATCCGCGCCCGCCGGGTCATTCGAGGAGTTCCTGCAGATCTTCTGTCGTGAGGCCGCTCATTAGCGGTTCTTCGCTGCCGATGGTCGCCTCACTGGCGCTCCGTTTCCGCGCCTGCAGCTTGACGATTTTCTCCTCCACGGTTTCGCGCGCGATCAGCTTGTAGGCGGTGACGACGCGCGTCTGGCCGATCCGATGCGCTCGATCCGTCGCCTGCGCTTCGGCCGCGTAATTCCACCACGGATCGAAGTGAATCACCGTGTCGGCGGCGGAGAGATTCAGACCGACGCCACCTGCTTTGAGACTCATCAGGAACACCGGGATACTGCTGTCGTTTTGGAACTGATCCACGACCGCCTGGCGATCTTTGGTTGCGCCATCGAGATAGGAAAAGCGGATCGCCTGCTCGTCCAGCTGCTCCCGAATAAGTCGCAACATCGAGACAAACTGGCTGAAGACGAGGACCCGATGGCCGCCATCGATCGCCTCCTCGAGCAGTTCGTCGAGCAGAGCCAGCTTGGCGGAGTCACTCCCAGCGAGTTGCGCTTCCCCGCCTAACAAGCGGAGATCGCAGCAGACCTGCCGCAGCCGCAGCAGGCCGAGCAGCATCTTCATGCGCGCCGCGCCCGTACTGCCGTGTTCCGCGGCCACGCCCGATTGCACCTCGCGTAGCAGTGCGTCGTAGGCGACGCGTTGCGGCGGCGAGAGATCGCAGAGGACTTGCTGTTCGAGCTTCGCCGGCAGCTCCTTCGCCACCTCGGTTTTCTTGCGGCGCAGGAGAAAAGGTCGCATCCGCCGCGCGAGCCGCCGCTGCACGTCCGGGGCCGCGCCGCGCGCCAGAGGCAGCTCGTAGCGTTCGCGAAAATCAGCGCGGCTCCCAAGATATCCGGGCACCGCGAAGTTCATGATCGACCACAGATCGCGCACCGAGTTTTCAACCGGCGTGCCGGTCAGCGCGAAACGATGTCGTGCCCGCAAGCCAAATGCGCTCTGCGCGTTCCGCGTGTCGGGATTCTTGATGTGCTGCGCTTCGTCGAGCACGACGGTGGAGAACTGCACATCGCGGTAGTTGTCGCTGTCGCGCTGCAGCAACGCATAACTCGTGAGCACCAGATCGTGCGTGGCGATCTCGCCGAAGCGTGCCTGGCGTTCCGGCCCGTCGAGCACAAGGACGCGCAGCTCGGGGGTGAACCGCTGCGCCTCGTTGCGCCAGTTCGTGACCAGGGAAGTCGGGCAGACGATCAGGGCCGGCCCCGAGCCGCGATTTGCGAACAGAAAGGCGAGCGTCTGCACGGTTTTTCCGAGCCCCATCTCATCGGCGAGAATCCCGCCGAGGCTGCTCTGCGCGAGCCGCCACAACCAGGTGACACCTTGCGTTTGGTAGTCGCGCAGCCGCTCTCCCAGCGCACCGAGCTCGACCGCTTGCTGCGGCGGCGCCGCGAGACGCTGGAGGGCGGTGCCAAGCTCCTCCGCCGTCGCTGCGAGGTAGGGAGCCTGCGCGCGTTTGATGCGGTAAGTGCCCGGTTGCACCTGCGTCGGATCGGCGTCGCGCAGCACCTCTTCGAAATCGGTGATGGCCTCGACATCGAAGACGGCGACGCGACCATTGCGCAACCGCGCCTGGCTCTGGCCGGAACGCAGCAGCCGTTGCAATTCGGCGGCGGAGAAGTTCTCGCCGGCGGGTGTCGCGAGCGAGTAACGCAGCTCGAACCAATCTTCGCCCGAGCCCACCACTTCGATCTTCGGCGTGAGCGGCTCCAGGCTCGCGGCGGATTTCTCCGTCTGCGCCGAGATGCGGATTTCCCACTCGTCCGGAAGCCGCGTCCGCTCAAAGGCGAAGAAGCGGGCGACGGCGTTTTCGTTCGTCAGGACGAAGCGGTCGCCTCGCTCCGTGAAGCCGAACTGCTCGAGGCGGCAGCGAGCGTTGGTTTCCGCGGCGGTGTCGCGGAGGAAGATCGTGGAATCACGGATGCCGATGATGCCGCTCTGGCCGCGGCGCAAAGGCCCCTCCCACATTCCATCCCGATAGCACGCGCGCAATTCGGCGCGCAATTCGCGGAGTGACCCTTCGAGTTGGAGGACGACGTGAGGCGCTTCTGTCCGCACT
Source organism: uncultured Verrucomicrobiae bacterium (assembly GCA_963844275.1). Taxonomy (GTDB): domain Bacteria; phylum Verrucomicrobiota; class Verrucomicrobiia; order Chthoniobacterales; family UBA10450; genus JACCTI01. The sequence goes on along the minus strand of CAWJNS010000010.1, from coordinate 187,798 downwards.
TCAGGCAAGGGGAGATCACCGTCTGTTTCGACCTCGAACCACTCGCGCAGCGACGGCGCTTCGAAGCCGAGAAAACTCAGCGCGCGGTCGCCGCGAAAGGTCAGCGGCTCGTCTGCGAGGCGCTCAAGTTCCGCCGGCAGCCCTTCCCGCAGCGGCTGAAAGCGCTCGCCACGAAGCGTCCACATTTCTCCCCGGGCGGCGAGCAGCTGTTCACTGGTGCGGAGCGTGACGGACCCGGCCGGCTCGCGGGTAAGGCGCAGCCGCGGCCGGAAAATGTCCGGTGCGATTTCCACCCGGGCGGATTTGCCGAACGTCACGCGCGGATGTCCCGCGAGCGAGTGCAAGAGCTGAAGGAATTCCTCGCGCGACAGCATCCGCATCGGCGTGAGTTCGCGGAGTGCATCCAAGGCCGCGAGATCGTGGGTGTCGCACCCGTAGGTCTGCTCCGGTTTCAGCACCGTCGCCGGGGAACGCCTGTCGCTGAGTTCCACTTCTGTCACCAACATGATCTGCCGCTTCGCCCACGCGGAAGCGAAGTTCGGTGGCAGGATGAAGTGCAGTGCGATCGGGGTCGCGTCGGTCCCGCCGTTTTCGACGAAGGCGGGACCTGTCGCGGCTGGTTCTCGCGGAGCGGCGACCGCGGTGACCACGGCCGGTGGCGCCGGCGCACTCGCACGCGCCATGAATTCCAGGCCCACGGCAAGGGAGTGCGGGCAGATCTTGCCCCATTCCCGCGACTCGCGACAGGTGCAGATGTTCTCGACGTCCGTGGCGCTCTTGATCCGCAGCCCGGAGCGCAGATTGCGATTACCTTCGCGGACGGTACCGGCGAGCAACGGCGCGTTGTATTCCACCTCGACGACGCGGCCGGCCGCGTGCATCTGCTGCGCCTGCTTCATCACCGGCCAGCCGCCAGCGGTGACGAGCAATTTTTGTGTAATCGGAACTGTCTCGGTCGCCACGCCCGATTGTCCGGTCGCGCCGCCAGTGGTGCAATGAGTAGCTGATGTGACATGGTGCGAGGTGCGCACGGAAACAGCCTACGCGCCGGGCCGGGTGGAGGTGCTCGGCAACCATACGGATTATAACCAGGGCGTGGTGCTGGCGGCGGCGATCGATCGTGGCCTGACCATGACCGGCCGCACCCGGACAAATGGCATTGTCGTGCTGACTTCGGGGACCCGGGTGGAAGTGCGGCTGCCGGAGTTGCGTCGTTTAACCGACGAACGTTGGGCCAATTATCCGCTCGGCGTGGTCCAGCAGTTCGTCCTGGCCGGCTATCACGTGACCGGATTCGAAGCGGAAATCACGAGCGACCTTCCGGTGGGCGCGGGGCTGTCGAGTTCGGCGGCGTTGGAAGTGGCGACGGCCGGGCTGCTCATGAAGCTGCATGGCTGGAGGGTCGATCCGCTTGAGGTCGCGAAGCTCTGCCGTCGGGCGGAAAACGAATTTGTCGGCGTCGCCTCGGGATTGCTCGATCAGGCGACGTCCGTCTTTGGACGCGCCAATCATCTCGTCTATCTGGATTGCCAATCGGAGCAGATTCGCACGATCCCCTTTCCGGTCGGCTACGTCCTGGTGATCGCGGACTCGGGGTGAAGCACAATCTCCTCCAGAGCCAGTACAACGTCCGCCGCGAGGAATGCACCGCCGCCGCGCGGGCTCTGGGGGTGGCGAGTCTGCGCGAAGTCACCCCGGAACTTCTGCAGGCGACGCGCCAGTCGCTGGACCCGGTGCTCCATCGCCGCGCGGCGCACGTGGTGGGCGAGAATGATCGCGTCTGGCGTGCTGTGGAAGCGCTGCAGTGCGGCAACGCGACCGCGATTGGTGAATTGATGAATGCGTCGCACGAAAGTTCCCGCAGAAATTTCGAGAACAGCACGCCGGAACTCGACCGATTGGTCGAGATCGCGCGGGGGCTGCCGGGCGTGCTGGGCTCCCGCCTGACGGGCGGTGGTTTTGGCGGTGGCACGGTGACGTTGACCGAAGCAACACGCGCTAATGAAGTCATTGCGGAGCTGAGCGCAGAGTATGCGCACCAGATCGGTCATTCTCCCGCGGTGTTTGCGTGCCGCATCGCGGACGGCGCGGCGATCTCGTGGCGGAATTGTAGGGTAAGCTGACAGCTTCCCTTACAATTTCGTTCCGTTTTCCCGCCAAAATTCCTTGCGCCATTGAACCCAATCGCGATGCAATGGTTGCGATGGCGATTGGCACTTATCTCCCGCGCCCCGAGTACCCGCGCCCGGATCGTCAACGCGGTTTTGTTCACGGCGTTGACTGGAAGAATCTGAACGGCGCCTGGGAATTCCGGTTTGATCCCGATCGGGCGGGGCTCGAGCAGGAGTGGTTTGCGCCCGGCGGGCCGCGCTGGGGCGAACAAATCACGGTGCCGTTTTGCTGGGAATCGCTCGCCGCGTGGGGGGAGGCGGATGCGGCCGGGAACGACAATTTTTTTTCGCACCGCGTCTACCGGAACCCGCTGGAGGTGGACCGTTTCAACTACCGCAAGGCGGCGCGCTATGAGGTGGGCTGGTATCGTCGCACGATCTCGATTCCGCAGAATGAGCATTGGGAAAACAAGCGCGTCATTCTCACGGTCGGCGCGGCGGATTTTTTCACCGATTGCTGGTGCAATGGCCAGCACCTGGGCCGCCACGAAGGCGGCTACATGCCGTTTGAATTCGATCTCACGGATGCCCTGCAGCGCACTGCGGACGGCAAGCTGAGCGCGCCGACGATTGTCTTCCGGGTCGAGGACCCGATGGAGAATCGCGAGCAGCCAGTCGGCAAACAATGGGGCTGGTATTCGAGCGTGAGTGGGATCTGGCAGACGGTCTTTCTGGAGCCCCGTGCGCCGGTCTTCATTGAGCGGTTTGAAATCACCACCGACCCGGACAAAGGCCAAGTGGCGCTGAAGGTCCTGGCGCCGGGCGAGGGCGAATGTCACGCCGAGGTGACCGCGCCCGACGGGCGGAAGTTCTCCGAGACTTTGTCCATCGCCGACGGCGTGGGCGCGGCCGTGCTAGCTCTGCCGGAGGTGATGCGGTGGGACACGATCACGCCGCATCTTTACCAGGTCCGTTTCACGCTCGATGGGGAGCCGATGCCGGATGTGGTGCACGGCTATTTCGGGATGCGCAGCATCTCCACGAAACCGGCGGCGGACAGCGCGGCGCCCTCGTCCTTGTGCCTGAATGGCGAAGCGATCTACATCCGCGGCGCGCTTTACCAATCGTATTACGCGGACGGCATTTACACCGCGGGCGACGTGCAGGTGCTGAAGGACGACATCGACTGCGCGAAGCGCTTCGGATTCGATCTCCTGCGTGTCCACCTGAAGGTCGACGATCCGCTTCTGCTCCATTGGGCGGACACGCTCGGCATATTGTTGCTCTGCGATTTTCCAAACTTCGGCGAAGGCGGCGACACGCCGGCCGGGCGGGGGCGCTTCGAGGAGACAATGCGCGCGACGATTCGCCGCGATTTCAACCACCCGTCGATCATCGGCTGGTGTTTGTTCAACGAAACCTGGGGCTTCGGCGGGCAGGCGGAGTTGATGAAGTATATCAACCCGAAGGCGCCGAGCACCGGCACCGAACCGATCGAGCGCCCGCCGGGCACGAAGCTGCAGAACGTGCCTGCCTTCGCGTGGATCGACGCGATGTGGGACGTGGCCAAATCACTCGATCCGACGCGCCTGGTCGAAGACATGAGCGTGGTCGCGTGGGACCACCTGGAGGGCTACGGGCACAGCCGGACGGACGTGAATTCCTGGCACTTTTACACCTCGGACTACCACCACGCGAAGCAGCACATCGCCGATGTCGTGAGGGAGACGTATGCCGGTTCCGGCTTCAATTACATCGCGGGATTCGAGCAGAAGCAGCAGCCCCTCATCAATAGCGAGTATGGCGGCGTCGGCGCGCTCGAAGGTGACGTTGATATCAGCTGGACGTTCAAGTTTCTGACCAATGAACTGCGGCGGCACGGGCAGCTCTCCGCCTACATTTTCACGGAGCTGCATGACGTGGAATGGGAGCGAAACGGCTTCCTGAACTACGACCGCACGCAGAAGCACTTCAACTACGACCCGACGATGGTGAACCAGAGCGACGTGCTCCCGATCGATGCGCCGCCCATCCAACGCCTGGCCCCGGGCGCGGAGATCGAGCTGGACGTCTTTTCGTCGCATTTCGCGGCCCGGGAACGAAAGGACGTCACGCTCTACTGGACGCTGAGCGGCCTCGATTCGTTGGGCTGGGCCCACGACCGGCTCATCGAGGGCGACAAGGCGATTGCGTTTCCCCAGTACCGCGTGGAGCTGGCGCATCGCGTGAAGTTGCGCCTGCCCGACGAGACCATGCTCTGCACACTCTGGGTCCGGGCGATGGACACCGCCGGCCGGTTGCTGGCTCGCAATTACGTGCAGTTCTTTGTCGACGGCGGGTTTCCCCCGCGCCAGGAACTCGAGGGCCGGCTGGTCCTGCGCGCAGCAGCGCATGCCTGGACCGAATCAGATTGGACGGGCGGGCACCAGCAGCGCTGAGGAATCGGCCCGGCTCCACACTGCCTGCGGAGACGGCCACGGTCACTTCGAATACCAGTTTCCCGTCCAGGCTGATGACGTCCGCAACGCGACGCGGATCATCGTTTTGTGCGAAGCCTCTTCGCATCGCGACTGCACGTCGCAGACGGATTCGTCCACTCATCCGACGTCGTTCCGCATGCTCCTGAACGGCGTCCGCATCTACACCAGCCTGCTGCCGAATCACCCCCACGACGCGGCCGGGGCGCTGAGCTATCTGGAGCCGGACGGCCGCGGCGCCTACGGTTATCTGGCGCACGCCACGGCCGAGGGCGAATTGCTGAAGCAGGTCCTCGCGAACGCGGGCGAGGATGTCTTTTACCTGCACTGCGTCGTGCCGGCCGAGAAGCTGCCGCAGGGCGGCCTCACGATCTACGGCGGCGAATCCGGGCGTTTTCCCTTGCCGCCGACGCTGGTGATCGAGCGCACGTAAACGACAGACGGCGCTGGACGGCTGTGCCGGGCAGGCAATGTTAGGTCCACTCAACCCCATTCATTATGCAGACTGAGAGCAAAGATTTTCTGAAACAACTCGTCGAGACACCGAGCCCGTCCGGTTACGAGTCCAACGTCCAAAAGCTCGTACGCGAGCGCATCGCGCCCTGGTGCGACAGCGTCCGCACCGACGTGATGGGCAACGTCTTTGGGACGCGCCATCCGGAAGGCAAACCACGCATCATGCTGGCGGGGCACTGCGATCAGATCGGCTTCATCGTCAATTACATCACCGACGAGGGATTTCTCCACGTCGATCCGATCGGCGGCGTCGATCCGGTGGTGGCGACGTCGCAGCGCGTCTCGATCATGACGCGTCACGGCCTCGTGCCTGGGGTCATTGGGCGGAAGGCGATTCACCTGATGGACGAGGACGACCGCAAGAAGGTGCCGAAAATGCACGACCTCTACGTCGATATCGGGGTGGCGAGCAAAGAGGAGGCGCTGCAGCTGGTGGCGTTCGGCGACGCCGGCGTTTTCCTGCAGCCCTACATCGAACTGGCCAACGAACGCGCGGTCTCGATGGCATTCGACAACAAGATGGGCACCTGGATTGTCACCGAGGTGCTGCGCCTGCTGCATGGCCAGACGTTCGATGCCGGCGTCGTCGGCGTCTCGACGGTGCAGGAGGAAATCGGCTTGCGCGGCGCCGTGACGAGCGCGTTCTCAAGCGAGGCCGATGTCGGCATCGCGCTCGATGTGGCGCACGGCACTGACACGCCGGGGATCGAGAAGAAAAAAGCTGGCGATTTCCGCGTCGGTGGTGGGCCGATTGTAGCGCGTGGCGCAAATATCAATCCGCGCGTGTTCGAGTTGCTGATGGCGACGGCGGAGGCGGAAGGCATTCCGGTGCAGGTTTCCTCGGCGGCGCGCGGGACCGGCACAGATGCGAACGTCATGCAGCTCTCGCGCGGCGGGATGGCGACCGGTCTTTTGTCGGTCCCGCTGCGCTACATGCATACTCCGAACGAATTGCTCGCCCTCGAAGATCTGGAGAACACCGCGCGGCTGCTGGCGGCGTTCTGCGCCAGTCTGAAACGCGACCAGGATTTCACGCCATGAACACAACCCGACGAACCTTTATCAAGGTTTCCGCCCTGACCGGCGGCGCCGTCGGACTCGGGATGCTTTCCCGCCGCGCTCTGCGGGCCGCGGACAAACCAAAGCCGATGAACATTCTAATCCTCGGCGGGACCGGTTTTACAGGCCCGTTCCAGGTGAAATATGCGCTCAGTCGCGGGCACAAGGTGACGGTGTTCAACCGCGGGAAATCGCACCCCGGCGAGCTGCCGGAAGGGGTCGAACAGTTGCTGGGCGATCGTAACGGCCAACTCGACGCGCTCAAGAACCGGAAGTGGGATGTCGTGATCGACAATCCGACGAGCGTGCCGGTTTGGGTGCGGGACGCCGCGCAGATCCTGCAGGGCAACGTAGAGCGCTACGTCTTCATTTCGACGATCTCCGTCTACGCCGAGGGCAGGAAGCCGAATGATGAAGCGGCGCCGCTGGCAAAATACGACGGCGCGGATGCGATGAAGGAAACGCGCGATACGATTGTCGCGTCGCAGTTCAAACTCTACGGACCGCTGAAGGCGCTCTCGGAAGCGGAAGCGGAAAAGTGGTTTCCGAAAGAGACGCTCATCATCCGCCCCGGACTGATTGTGGGACCGGGCGACCAGACGGACCGATTCACCTACTGGCCGGTGCGGATCGATCGCGGCGGGGAAGTGCTCGCGCCGGGAGAGCCGGGCGATCCGGTGCAGTTTATTGATGCGCGCGACCTGGCGGAATGGACGATCCGGATGGTGGAGAAACGCGCGACCGGCATCTACAACGCCACTGGACCGGAGAAAGCGCTGCCCATCGGCGACATGCTGAACGGCATCAAGTCGGCGCTCGGCTCCGAGGCGAAGTTTACCTGGGCAGACGCGGAGTTTCTGGAGAAGCAAAACGTGGCGCCGTGGTCGGATATGCCGGTCTGGGTGCCGCCGAGTGGCGAAGAGGGCGGGCTGGGCCGCACCAGCATCAAGAAAGCGCTGGCGGACGGTCTCACCTTCCGGCCGCTGCCGGAAACCGCCCGCGACACGCTGGCCTGGTTCAAGTCACAGCCGGCCGAGCGTCAAGCGACCTTGAAGGCCGGGCTCACGCCCGAACGCGAGAAAGAAGTGCTGGCGGCCTGGCACAAAGCGCACCCGTAGACGGGCGCGGCGCGGCGAATTGCAAATGTGAGTTCGTTCGCGCACATCCGCTCCCGCGTTGTCGACGTCAAGCCGGGAACTGCGCGCGCTCGGATTCGCGTTCGTTTTCAATCTTCATTCGTTCTCGGCAGTTACTACGTCGCTCCGGCCGATCCGGGATGAAATCGGCGCCGCCGGCGGATCGCGGAGAACCTCTCCTGGATGTTCACCGCCACCCTGGTGGCGATGCTGATCGCAAATACCCTCTTCGCCGCGATCGTGGCGCGGCTCTCGCGGCGGCGTTTCATCCCGATTGCCTACCGCTTTTTCATTCTCAACCTCGTCCTCTTTTTTGTGCTCATGCGCACGCTGCCAGCCGCGCAGCAGCTTTGGGTGGGGCGCGCCTTCTACGTCTGGGTCAGCGTCTTCAATCTCTTCGTCGTACCGTCTTCTGGGCGTTCATGACGGACGTTTTCAACACCGAACAGGCAAAGCGGCTTTTCGGGTTCATCAGCGTGGGCGGCACGCTCGGCGCGATCCTGGGCGGCTCGGCCACCGCATTCCTCGTGCATCGGCTCGGGACCGCGCAACCTGCTCCTGATTTCGGCTGTTCTGCTCGAAGGCGGTGCGTGGTGCGTGCGCTTTTTCCCCGCCAGCTTCCAGGGCGAGCACGCTTCCGCCATTGCGGAGGAACGGGCCGGCGCGGAGCAGCCCATCGGGGGGACATCTGTGGTCCGGAATCACGCACGCGGCCCGCTCGCCCTACCTGCTCGGCATCAGCGCATTCATGCTCCTGCACGCGATCACCGCCACGCTGGTTTACTTCCAACAGGCGGACATCACCCGCAGCGCGATCGCCGATCGTGCGGCCCGGACCGCGTTCTTCGCGCAACTCGACATCTGGGTGAACGTGCTCACGATCGTGATCCAAATTTTCCTGACCGGCCGGCTCCTGAAGTGGCTCGGCGTGGGCCTCACCCTGGCGATGCTGCCCGCGATCAGCCTGGCCGGTTTTCTCGCCATCGGCCTGATGCCCGGACTGGGGCTGCTCGCGCTTTTTCAGGTCCTGCGCCGGGCGATGAATTACGCCCTTTCGCGGCCCGCGCGGGAGGTGCTCTTCACGGTCTTGCGACGCGAGGACAAATACAAGGCGAAGAGCTTCATGGACACGTTTGTTTACCGGGCGGGCGACCAGATCGGGGCGTGGTCGTCACCCGCTCCTGACGTGGATCGGCCTCGGGTTGACCGGGATCTCGTTTGTGGCCGCGCCCCTCGCCGGCGTCTGGTGCGTGCTCAGCCTCTGGCTGGGGCGGCGCCAGGTCGCGATGGCACGCGCACCGCGAACTCCCGGCCCGCGCCAACTAGAACGCCACGCGCGCGGCCAGGACCACGCTCGGCAGGAAGACGTTGTAGTCGTTCGGATCCGTGGAGGAAAAGTTGGTCGTGAATCCCGCGGTCGCGCCGATGCTGAGGTATTCGACCGGCGTCCAGCCCGCGCTCACCCCGCCGCTCAGATTGAAGTCGGTGCGGGAAGAACTGTTTGGGTCGTGCAGATAAAACTGCAATTCCGGCCGGATATAGGCGGTAAACTGTATGGTCTCGATCGGTGCGTAGAAGACCACCGCCGCCGCAAAAAGACTGATCCGATCAAAGTCGGACGGATCGCCGTGGCGCCAGTTCGTGCCTCCCGTGAAAGCGGCCCGGAGCGGAAGGGTGCCGAGTGGCCGGACGTGCGTGATGCTGGCGTTGAGCAATCCGTATTTGTAGAACTCGCCGACGTCTTCGCCGGTGGAAAGAGGTCCCGTGTTCGGCTCGTCCGAGTAGAGAATTGCGCCCAGGTAGGAAAGGTTAACGAACCACGTGTCGTCGCGATTCAAGTCGTACTTCATGTCGAACTGAAGGCTGCTCGAATCGAAGTTAAGGGTGGAGAACTCGTCGTAGCGGAAGAAATTCTGCTCAAAGGTCAGGCGCGGCGTGAAGTTGCGCGTCGCATAGGGCACGAAGGAGGCGTCGAAGCGGCCGTTCCAAAAGAAGTCGTGCTGTTCGCCATTCGGGACCAGAAACGCGTTCGAGGTGTAGAGGAAGCTCTGGTCGGTCCAAAACGTAAACATCTTCGGCCGGGGCTGGCGGGAGACGATGTCGATTTCCCCAAGCTCGGGATCGGTGAGGCGAAACGGAATCGCCTGCTCGACGGTGCCGGTCTCGCCGCGCCGAATCACGTCCTGTTGGGTGCCGATGCGCGCCGCCACGTCATCCTGCGCGCGGCCGGCGGTGGCACCGGCCAGCAGGCACGCGCCACAGAGAAGGCGCAGTCCACGCCGGATGATTGGTCCAAACATAGGCATAAAACGAGGGAGCCGAGGTGAAGACGGCGGACGTTACGGGCCGCGCGGGAAAGTGACGGAGATCGTCTGGCTGTTTTGGTTCGCCAGGAGATTGCCGCTGATGCTCTGCGTCTGGGTTCCGTTGCGCACCGTAAGCGTGAAGAAATCCGACGGATTCGGAGTCGAGTAGCTGTGCACGTAGAACTGGTAAACGCCGTTCAGCGGCGTGCCGGTGATCGCGATGTTCTCCACCCGCAGACTCGGCTGCAGGTCGATCGTTCCGCCGAGATTGTCGTGATCCAGCATGGCGATGGCGCGGCCTTGATTAAATGTCACGCTCCGGTTGGCGTAGAAGACGTGCTGGCTGTCGGGCACGAAGGAGATGCAGATCAAGATCGGCAAAGGTCTCCCAGACCAGTTGGCCGCGGATGATGCCATCGGAGCCGACACCCGACAAAGCCCCCCGAGCCGCCGCTGGTGTTGGTGTTGGTGCCGCCCAGACTCTGCACCGCCACATCGAAAGAGCTCCGGTTGACGGACGAAACCCACCCGAATTGCGTCGGCCGCGACGTGACCGCGATCATGGCCGGATCGACGAACCCGCGCCGCACATCGGAGTTGTAAGCGGCGAGGGCGCGATTGAGCTGCGCATTGTTCGGCAACGGTGAACTGAATGCCGTGATCAACGGCGAAGTCTGCATGAAACGCGCGATATCGAACTGCACGACCACGGGCTGGCGGCCCGGTTGCGCGACCACCATCTCGCCCGGGCCGAGCTTGAAGCAGAAACTCCGTTCCCGGCCCTGAGTCGTCCCGCCAGGCGGCGCAGCCGTTCAGCTTGCCTTCCAGCATGCCGATCATGGTGGCGCGTTCCCCGGGGGCGGCGTTGCGGCTTTTCGCGCCGGTGACCTTGCGGTTCGAAATGAAGCCGGTGGAACCGGTGATCGCCGCCGTGATCGCGCCCGCCCGGACCTCCACGCGGCCGGAATTGGATGGCTTCGCAAACAGAATCGTGCCCTGGCTGCAGTCGAGGGACCGGGCGGCGGCGTCGAACGAGAAGATCGAATTGGCGCCCATCCGGGCGAGGGTGAAATCCGCAAACTCGAGTTCAGCGCGCGATTCCGTGCCGGTGCGGACGACATTCGCATCCTGCACCACCGCCCCGGTCGCGGCCGGGCGCGGGGCCGCGCTGACGCTCGGCGCGATCGTAACCACGTTCACCTTCTGCTTCACGACCGCTTGCGAGAGATTCGCCGCCAAAAGTGCCGACGGTCCGAGCGCCAGGAAGAGCGCGATCAACTGCAGAGCCGTCCCAAATTTCCGTCTGCCGCCCAAGGAAAACATGTGCGCCATGACACCGGACGGGTTCTGCATCGTCAAGCGGAAAAAATTGCGCGCGGCGGATCGCTTTCGTAGTTAGCCGCTGTGCGATTCTCGAGTTCGCGGCGTTTCGTCCACGCTCTCATTTGCGGGATCGTCTTCGCGGGGGTGGCGTCGCTCTACTTCCTGCAGGAGACCGGATTCGTCGGGCGAACCTTGCCCCGCTGGGAGCTGCGCTACCAGGATGTCGTCACAACCAAGGGCCGGTTCAATCCGCCCGACCCGCGGCTCGTCTACCTCGGAATCGACAGCTCGTCGGTCTCGCTTTCCGAGCTGGACCTGCAAACGCTCTTCGCCGATGTGCCGCCGGAGAGCCTCGAGGCGCGCGCGCTCCAAACCATGGCCGCCGGGTGGCCGTGGCCGCGGGAGATTTATGCGCTGATCGCGGAGCGGCTCTTCCAGGCGGGCACGCGGACGATCGTCTTCGACCTGCTCTTTCCGAAGGCCGCGCCCGGGGACGATGCCTTCCGCGGTGCGATCGAGCGTTTTCCCGGGCGCATCGTCCTCGGGAGCAATTTCGTTCCCGAGGCGATGGGCGCGGGCACGCAAGGCTGGAATCTCGCGGAGCCGACGAGCACAATTGTTCCGCCCGCCGAACAGCCAGCCTCCGCCGTCGGCTACGTCAATTTCTGGCCGGATTTCGACGGCACCGTCCGGCGCGTCGATTACCACAAGACTCTCGATCAACTGGTCGGCGCGCCGGCGCCCGCCGCGCTCACGCCGGAGACGCCGGCCGCGCTCGCCCTGCGCGCGGCCACGACGGCCGGCCTAAGGGGCCTCGAGCATCCTTTCGCCGCGCGCCGGCTTCGCTTTAGCGGGCCGCCCGGGACGTACGATCCGCAGCCGGTCTTTCAGATTTTTGCGCCGCAATATTGGGAGCGGAATTTCGGGAGCGGCGCCGCCTTCCGGGACAAGATTGTGCTGATCGGCCCGGCCGGAAATTGGACCCACGACGAGCACCCCACTCCCTTCGGCCAGATGCCCGGGCCCGAGCTCCAGCTCAACTCCATCAACGCCATCCTGCATCATGCGTTCCTTCATGAATTGCCCCGCTGGTCCGCGGCGTTCCTGATCGCGCTCGGGGCGATCGTCGCGTGGTTCGTCACCAACCTCGTCGGCAAGGCGTGGTGGCGACTCGGAGTCCTGGTCGCCGCGGGCGCCGGCTATCTCCTTGTCGTCAAGCTGGCGCACGATCGCCTCGACACGATCGTCCTGGCGGTGCCGCCCATGCTGACGCTGGGTCTCGGCGGGCTGGGCGCGTTCATTTATGACTACACGCGCGAGACAATGGAGAAGCTACGGGTGCGGCGCACCCTCGAGGCCTACGTTTCCAGCGATGTCGTGCGCGAGGTGCTCGACAATCCCGCCAGCTACCTGAACGCCCTCGGCGGCACCCGCACGAACGCGGCGTTGCTCATGACCGATTTGCGCGGCTTCACGACGATCGCGGAAGGAATGGACTCCACCAAGCTCGTCGCGCAGCTGAACGAATATCTCTCGGTGATGATCGAGGACATCTTCGCGGTCCGCGGCTCGGTCGATAAGTTTATCGGCGACGCCATCCTCGCCGTCTGGGGCCACCTCAACAGCGGCGGCGCGGCGCAGGACGTCACCCGTGCGGTCGATGCCTTCTTCCGCATGCGCGCCAGCCTGCAGCGCCTGAACGCCGATTGGGAAAAGCGCGGCATGCCTCGGCTGGCGATGGGCTGCGGCATCAATTTCGGCGAAGTTGTTTTCGGCAACATCGGATCGGAGCGGAAGCGCGAGCTCACGGTCATTGGCGACCCGGTGAACGTGACCGCGCGGCTCGAAGGTCTCACGAAGGAATACGGGCGCGAGATTCTGATCGGACCCGCGGCGGCCGAGCTGGTGCGGGAGACTTACACGCTGCAGTTCATCGACCGGATCGCGGTCAAAGGAAAAACCAAACCTCTCGATGTCTACTCGGTCGTAGGGCCGATTGCGGAACAACGCGAAGCTTCACTTAGTGCCTACCTCGACTCGTATGAACGGGCGCAGACTGCCAGTCGGGAAGGATCGTTTGAGGCGGCGGCCAATCTCTTCCGAGAATGCCTCGAACGCTGGCCCGGCGATAAAGTGGCAGCCGTGCATCTGGAGCGATGCCAGCGGTCAATCCAAACACTCACCCGATTGCCGGAGACCGCGTAAAGCATCCGCGGATTTTCGCGGCGTGATTTTGGACGGCTGGCCGATTGCGCCCGCTAAAATCCATCGGCAGATTGCTCACGCATGCACGAAAAAAAGATCGCGCTGGTGACCGGCGCCAACAAAGGGATCGGGTTTGAAGTCGCGCGGAATTTGGCCCGGATGGGCTTCCATGTTTTCCTGGGCGCCCGCAAGCCCGACGCCGGGCGCGCCGCCGCGGAGAAGCTGCGCGTCGACGGCGAAGTCACCTTCCTCCAGATCGACGTCTCCGATCCGGCGAGCATCCAACGGGCAGCGGAAGAGCTCTCCCAGCACGCCGGCCGTCTTGACGCCCTGATCAACAACGCCGGCATCCTCCTCGAGCACGACAAGGACGCGCTCAGCATCACGCCGGAGATCTTTGAAAAGACGCTGCGCACGAACACGCTCGGTCCATGGCTGGTCGCGAAAGCTTTCCTGGCCTTGCTGCAGAAGAGCGAGGCGCCGCGCATCGTGAATGTCTCGAGCGGCGGCGGCCAGCTCGACGGCGGGGCGGACGGCTGGGCTCCGGGCTATTGCGTCTCCAAGACAGCGCTCAACGGCGTGACCGTGCAGCTCGCAGCGGCCTTGCCAAAAGTCGCGGTCAATTGTGTCTGTCCCGGTTGGGTCCGCACCGATATGGGCGGCGAAAACGCCACCCGTTCCATCAGCGAAGGCGCCGCCGGCATCGTCTGGCTGGCCGCCGAGGCGCCCCAGGATTTCACCGGCCACTTCGTCCGCGACCGCAAGGTGATACCCTGGTAAGGCCGCCGCGCTGGCGCACCACCTCGCATACTGGTACCGCGCGGGGTCGGCGCAATTGCGCCGACAGCTCAACACCTTCGTCTCGATTGCCAGCCGAAACCTTCAGAACAGGTTCTGAAAAACCAGTCGCACGAATGCATTTCCGCCATGTCCAAAGGTCGGCCCGGTGAGGGTGTGCATGTAGCCGGCCTCAAGCTTCGCCGTCACGATCGTGAATTGCAGGCCGCCCCCGGCGGCCACCCAGGTTTCGCTCGCGCCACCACGATCGGAGAGGCCCCCCGCGTCGAGCATCAGCAGTGGCTTGAGCGAGTAGAGGTTCGCGTCCTCGATGATGAAGCGCGTCGCCGGCGTCACTTCCTGGAGAATTTGCCGCGCCCGGCGCGTCGCTTCCGCGTCACTCAATCCCTCGTTCTTCAACACCGCGGCCAGCATGCTCGGGCCGGTCACCTCGATCTGGCGCTTCAGCAGTTGCTTGATCGAAAGCGGGGTTCCATTCGCATCCTCCAGGTCCGTCAGCTCATTCGGGATCAGGCTGCGCGACCACGGGCGGATCGGGATTGTGACGTTCAGGTTCACATGCCAGAAAGTGTCCCCGCCCGCCGCCAGCCGATCGTTCCCGCGCAGGCGCGCCTGGTTCTCGCCAAAGCTGCGGATGATCGGCCCGGCCGGCATCTTCATCAAAGCCCCCGAATCCGGCGCCTCATAGAGGAACTGGCCGCGCGGATTGCCACCGAAGAACTGCGAGTAGGCTGGTGTCTTCCCTGACGCGGTGCCAGCGCCCGCGAGCACTTCGATTCCGATTGTTTGATTGGACCCAAGCGAGATCTCCTTCTCGTACCCGATCCGTCCCGCGACGCGCTGATACGCATTGCCGCCGTCACCGGTTTGCCATGCGTTCTCCTGCCAAATGGCCGCGCGCAGAAAGCCCTCGATGCGCGGCGGAATCATATCGAGCAGAACGCGGCCGACCTGCTGATTCGCGCTCGCACCGGTCGTGATCCCAAACTCTTCGAGATCATCGTCGGTGCGGCGGTAACCGGCGTCGAGTGCGAGGCGGACGTTCGGCGCGATTTTGAGCTTCACGCCGAGAGTCGCAGTTCCGGCCGCACCCGTATGGGTGGCGTCGCCGAGCGGTTCTTCGACGCCATCGAAGTCAGCGGCGAACGCAAACTCCCGCAGCAGACCGCTGCTCTGCCGGGTGCTGTAGCGCGCCGCGCCGCTCGCGCGATAAAACGATTCCTCGAGCGATTTCGTTCCATCGGCGCGCAGGTCGAGATGCTGCCGGTCATCAGCCGGCCGCGTCAGCTGGAACAAGTCGGTCGCCAAGCCTAACGACAGCGCCGCGCCAAACGCGCGGTCGTAGGAAGCGCCGACGACCGGATTCAGCGCGAGGAGCCAGTCCGGCACGTGCTGGTGGAACGTCGGTAACGCCGAACGCGGAATGGGCAGAACGTTGTTCCCAATCTGGAGCAGCGAGATGTGGATGTAGAACGGGCGGAAAATCACGCCCACCGTGTCCGGCGACGGCCGGGCGGTGCCGTTCGCGTCCATCTCCGGTCCGGTGTCGAATTGGACGTCGATGTAAAGGACGCCGACCTCGCCTTTCGAGCGCAGCGCGCGGGTCGATGCCGGGGACGACGTGATCGTCGTCCGCAGTGCGTTCATGGCCGCCGAGAGTTTCTCCGGCGTCAGGATCGTGCCCGGCGCGAGCGGCAGCGCGACGCCCTTCGCCCAGCGCCCTTCCACCTTCACATAGCGCACGCGCAACCGGTAAACGCCCTCGCCTTGCGCGCGTTCCACCACGGCTGCGTCATCCGCGACGCTCTTTTCCTCGGCGTCAAACTCGAGACTGATCGGCGCCGTCTCCTGCGCGGCGCAGAGGACCGCGCAGAAAAGCGGCCACGCCAGAGCGGCGATCGCACCTGATGCTTTCACGCCCTGGTTCCGTCACGCCACCCGACGGCTTACACCTCGACGTTGACTACTTTCTGCATGGCCTGGCGCACTTTCGCTTTTTGCGCCGACGTCGGTTTCGGAACTCCCACGATCTTCTTGGTGGCGGGATAAACCTCCTTCACCAGGATATCCGCCTGGGGCGACTTTACCCCTTCCGCGGCGATGCGCTGGACGGCTTTTTGTTCCACCGGAGTGCCGCTCGTAAACGAGACGTGCACCAGCTGCACCTCGTTTGCCCCCGTGACGCGATACAGGTCGAACACCAGCTTCCAGAGCGCGTCGGCCTCAGGCGTGCAGGAGCGTTCCACGATGACCTTGAATTTGTAGCCGGCTTCGGGGCTGAAGACCATGACCTCGAGGAGAAACGGCCGGCAGGGCTTCTTTCCGACTGTGACAACACTGATGGAGGAATCAGGCATAACGAAGCTTCCCTTCCTGTGGCTAATGCGCGGGGTCCGACCGCAGGGTAGCCGGATCGCGTTCCGGAACTCAAGCGCGTATTTCTGCCGGCGACGGGTGCGAGCTTCAAATCTCGCGCGCGCCGAACGCCGCGGTCAGCTACTTGTCCGCGCTCAGCACGAAGCGGTTCCCTTCGCTGTCCTTGAACATGGCGTAAGTGCCCCACGGTTGCTTTTGGGGCGGCCCCTCAAATTCCACTCCGCGTCCGCGCAGTTCCTCGTAGGTCGCGTCGATATCGTCGCAGGCGTACGACATTGGCATCATCGTCCCGATCCGTTTCTCATCGCCCTCGGCGGTGAAGAGGACCACGCGCGTCTCCGCCTTCGGGATGCGCAGTTCGATCCAGCGCTGCTTCTCGTCGAAGGGCTGATCAGTGATGATCGTGAACCCGAGTTTCTCGGTGTAGAAATCCAGCGCTCGATTCTGATCGGCCACCGGGATGCTGACGAACTTGATTTGCTTAATCATGGCCACCCGTACGATCTCCCGCCCGGTTGCGGTCGATCGTGACCGGTGTCCGGAACAGGAAAGTCGTGTCCGTTTAAAGGTATAGGACGAACGCCTCGCCATCCGTGAAACGGCTTGACCCAAAGCCTCGCGGTCATTAAGAAAAGGCGACGGCTGGAATCTCGCTATGAAAAAATGGTTCTTCGATGCGGATTATCTCCAGTCCTGCAACTGCGACTACGGTTGCCCCTGCGAATTCTCGGCTCCGCCCACGACCGGCTCCTGCCACGGCCTCGGCGTCTGGCGGATCGAGCAGGGCGAATACGACGGATCTCTCGCTCGATGGCCTCGGGCTCGGCTTTCGCGGCCAAATGGCCGAAAGCGATCCACGAAGGGAACGGCACCGTCTGCCTTTTCGTCGATGAGAAGGCCTCGCCGGAACAACGCGACGCCTTGCTCCAGATCGGTTCGGGCCAGGCCGGCGGGCTCCCCTTCGAAATCCTCGCGACGACTTTCGACACATTGCTGCCGAGCCGCGTTTCGTCCCGTTCGAATTCACGCTCGATGGGCTGCAGAGCTCCGCCCGGCTCGGCAATGATCTTGCGGATCGCGCTCGAGCCGATCAAGAACCCGGTCACGGGCGATCCCGAACAGGTCTCCGGTCAATCACGGCACGGGTTTCATCTTCAAGACCGCCGAGTGCGCCTCCGCGCGGGAAGGCTGCGGTCGAGATCGAGGAGATGAAATTTTCCTATCCGGACAAGGCTGGCTTTGTCGCGCGGATTCATTACGGCAACTGAGCCGCGCCGCGATGACCGCGGCGTCGCCCGTCGGATTCAGCGGGAGCGCTGGATTCATCGGCGGCGCGCTTGCTCGCCATCGCGGTCGTCGGCCTGGGCTTACATGATCCATGAAGCGCGCGGCATGAATCTGGCCGGCGTCTGCCAATGCCTCGGCATGCCAGATGGGTGGCGATACCGCGACCGATTGGTCCGACCGGTTCGCTCATCCCGCTCTTTCTTCATGTGGGCCGGCATGATGGTGGCCATGATGCTGCCCGAGCGCCACGCCCATGATCCTGACCTTCGCCGCCGTGAGCCGAAATCGTCGCCGGCAGGCGCGGCCCTACGTCCCGGTGGCGGTCTTTGTCGCCGGTTATGTCGCGATCTGGGTCGCCTTCAGTCGCGCTTGCCGCGTTCGCGCAATGGATTCTCCACCGCGAAGCGCTTCTCTCCCCCGCCATGGCCAGCAGCAGCGCCTGGCTCGGCGGCATCCTGCTCGTCGCCGCCGGCGTCTTTCAGTTCACCCCGCTCAAACACGCCTGCCTCGCCCAATGCCGCGCTCCCTTCGAATTCATCATGACCCGCTGGCGGGAAGGCGCGCGCGGCGCCTTCCGGATGGGCCTCGAACACGGGCTCTTTTGCGCCGGCTGCTGCTGGGCTCTGATGGGCCTGCTCTTCGTCGCTCGGCGTCATGAACATCCTCTGGATCGCCGCGATTTCTCTCCTCGTCGGGCTGGAAAAAATCTTTCCGCGCGGCCTCTGGCTGAGCTCCGCCACTGGTCTCATCCTTACCGTCTGGGGCGTTGTCGTCATTGCGCGGGGTGCCATCTGACGCCCCTCCGCTCGCTCCTCCATGCCTCGCTTCAAACAAACCATCGCGGTCGACGATTACGTGCTCGATGTCCTGATGCGCGACATCGTCGGGCACGATCGTCAGCCCGCCGCCTATCTGGTTTACGTCTGGCTCTACGGCCAGGCCGCGCGCGCGAAATGGAAACCGGTCGCGGCGAGTTTACGCATCCTGGCCGAAGCCACCGGCCTTTCCAAAAGCGCGGTGCAAACCGCGCTCGAACTTCTGCGCCGGCGCGAACTCATCGCCAGCACCAGCGACCACCCGACCGCGACGCCGCGGCATCGCGTCCTTCGCCCGTGGCGTCGCTAAAGCAGCCGCTACTTCGCGCTCGAGATGAGCACGTCCTGCAGTTTGATCTTGAGCCCGCTCCGGATTCACCGCGTTTCCCTCATTACCGAATGCGCGTAGAATAGGGCGCCCATGACCCCGATCTCCGCGCCGGAGCGCGCTCTCAACTCCGGTTCCGACGCGACCTTTCGCTCTGAATGGCCTCCGTCGTCGGATCTGGAGTTATCGCTGCGCAGCCGGAAGCGGCTCGAGGCGCTTGTCCAGACTCAGCTGCTCGATACGCCGCCCGAGGAGAGCTTCGATCGCCTGACGAAACTGGCGGCGAAATTGATCGGCGTCCCGGCCACGTTCATCTCGCTGGTTGATCAGAACCGCGATTTCTACAAGAGCTGCTTCGGTTTTGGCGAACCACTCGCGACCACCCGTCAGCTCGAAGGCCGGACCTTTTGTCATTACGCGATCGTCTCCTCCGGCCCGCTCCTCATCAACGACACCCTCGAGGATACCGTCTTTCGCGACGTGCCGACGGTGCAATCGTTAGGCGTCCGCGCTTACGCCGGCATTCCGCTGATTACCGACGACGGGCAGGCCATCGGCAGTTTCTGCGCGATCGATTTTGGGCCGCGCGTCTGGTCGCCGCTCGAGGTGGATGTCCTGACGGAACTGGCGGCCTCAGCTTTGCGCGAAATTAAACTGCGCTCCGCTGTGCTCGAAGCGGAAACGCAGGCGCGCGCCGCCCAGCAGGCGGTCCGTTCGCGCGAGGAGGTGCTCGCCACCGTGGCGCACGATTTGCGGACGCCACTCAATTTCATTCGGATGGGCGCGCAACTGGTGGCGGAGGCACCGTCCGCGCCGGATAACGCGCAGATCCTCGAGCGCATGCAGGGCGCCGTCGATCTCATGAACCTCCTCATCGAGGACCTGCTGGAGGTCACGAAAATCGAAGCCGGCAGAATCACCATTCGTCCGAAGCCGGTCCGCACCCAGACGCTCGTCGAGGACGCGATCAAGATGCTCGAACCACTCGCCTTGCGACATCAGATGCGCCTGCTCGCCGAGTGCGAGCCGGACCTTCCCGTGGTCTTGGCCGATTACGAGCGCATCCTCCGCGTGTTCTCGAACCTGATCATGAACGCTGTGAAATTCAGCGGCGGGAAGGGTGATGTCCGGATCACCGCGGGCCGGGGCGAAGGCACAGTGCGTTTTTCCATCATCGATTCCGGGCCTGGCATTCCCCCGGAAAATCTCGAGCGGCTTTTCGATCGTTTCTGGCAGGCCGATTCCGCTGATAAGCGCGGCGCGGGTCTCGGGCTCGCGATCGTGAAGGCGATCGTCACCGCGCACGGCGGAGAGATCGGTGCCACGAGCGTGCTCGGGCAGGGCAGCAACTTCCATTTCGATTTGCCCGTCGCTTAGCAGTCGGTCGCGACCACGCCACCGCAACGCCCGCACATCTCGTCCTGCGGCATTGGCGATAACCTGAACCAGCGCCTTGAGCCGTCGAGCTCTTGGACGCCGTCCAGAATCAGGAGTGGGAGCCGCGCAAGCAGCTAATGGGCAGCTGTCCTCGGCGGCGCGGGCTTGAGGACCGCGACGATCGCCAGGCCGGCAAAGAAGAAACCGGCGATCTCCATGAACACGCACGCCATCGTGAAGGTGCCGTCGAAGCCGTACCAATTCCAATGGGGGACGTTCGTTGCAATGGCGGCGAGCACGCCCGCGATGACGACAAAGCCAACCCGCCTCCCAAATGTTATCAGCCCCGTCTGCGCCAGCAGCCACGCCGCAAGGAACGCCTTTGCGAAGTCGGTGAGGAACTGGATGGCCAGGCACTTGGCGAAATTGAACTCTGTTCCAGCCGGCTTGTAGACGAGCAGACCGGAAGGTTTGGTTTTCATCTCCTCCATCATCCGCTCCATCGCTTTCGTCTTCTCCTCGTTCGACGAGTCGTCGGTCGCCCCGCCCGTGGGGAACATGTACATTCCAGCCTTGTCGCCGATCGCCGACTGCAGCGACGCCGAGACGATATCCGGCTTGGGCAGGAAACGAATCCCGGCTTCGCCGAGCGGGGTAAACATGTGCGCGACAAACTCCCAGAGGAACATGGCGAGCGCGCCGAGCAGAGCTGCGAGGAGAAGTTTCATAATCTCTGTGTCCTTTGGGCGCAGCATATTCAACCCGCGCTTATCAAGGCAACGCCCTAATTCACAGGGCGATAGACAGCGTGCCGGCTCGGTTCGCCGACCCTGGCCTGAAACGCATCCGCTGACGGCCGGCCTCCGTCGCCGCTCGTCAGTTGTCCAGGTCACGCATCACTTCGGCGCCATTTACAAATGATCGCCCGGCTCGCTAGTCTCCACCCCACATGACCGCCACCGCCGAACCCGAAGATGCCACGCCCCTTACCGGCGAAGAACACGTGCCGCAGTTCCTCGGGCACCCGCGTGGCCTCTGGTATCTCGCCTTCACCGAGGCGTGGGAGCGCTTCTCCTACTACGGCATGCAGGCGCTGCTCGTCCTTTACATGGTCAAGTATCTCCTGCTTCCCGGCCGCATCGAGAACGTCGTGGCCTTCGAGAGCTTCCGCCATCTCTACGGCGGGCTCGATGGGCAGGCGCTCGCCTCCGCCATCTTCGGCACCTATACGGCCAGCGTTTACCTGACCCCGATCTTCGGCGGCTTCCTCGCCGATCGCGTGCTCGGCCGGCGCCGCACGGTGCTGCTCGGCGCGCTCACGATGGCAGCCGGTCATTTCCTCATGGCCTTCGAGGTCGCGTTCCTGTTCGCGCTCCTCTGCCTCGTGCTCGGGTGCGGCATGTTCAAGGGCAACATCGCCAGCCAGGTCGGCTCTCTTTACAAACCGGAGGACCTCCGCCGGGCCGACGCCTTCCAGATTTTCTATCTCGGCATCAATGCCGGCGTCATCGCTTCGCCGTTGATTGTCGGCACCCTCGGCGAAGTCTGGGGCTGGCACTACGGCTTCGGCGCCGCCGGCGTGGGAATGCTCATCGCCATCGCCATTTATCTCTCCGGCCAACGTTACCTGCGCGGGGAGGAACTCGAAGCCCGCGCCGCCGCCCTCGCGGCCACTCCGCGCGCGAAGCTCACCGGCCGCGATTGGCGGGCCGTCCTGGCGTTGATCGCGCTCATCCCGGTCATGGCGATCGCGATTGTCCCAAACAACCAGATCTTCAACGCCTACCTCGTCTGGGGCGATCAGCAGTTCGACCTTGTCTTCCTGGGCAAAAAGCTGCCCACCACCTGGCTCGTCACGCTCGATGCCATCGTCAGCGTCAGCTTCCTCGCCCTCGTTGCGATCTTCTACCGCTGGTATGGCAAGCGCTGGCGCGAGCCGGATGAAGTCACGAAAATCATCATCGGCTCGGCCTTTTCCATCGCCGGGATGCTCTGTCTCGTCATCGCTGCCACCACCCAGACCGCCGGGCACAAGATTGGACTCTTCTGGCCGGTCGCGTTTCACGTCCTGAACAGCATCGGCTTTGCCCACATGCTGCCGATCAGCCTCGCCCTCTTCGCCAAGTACGCGCCGAAAGCCGTCAACGCCACCATCATCGGCCTCTATTACCTGGCCTTCTTTGCCGGCAACACCATTGTCGGCTACGTCGGCGGTTTCTACGAGACGATGCCGACGACCACCTTCTGGCTCATGCACGCCGGCTTTGCCGCCGGCTCGGGCCTGTGCTTTTTGGTCTTCAAGTTCGTCGTCGGCCATCACTTGGAAACCGAGCCGCAGCCAGCCAGCGCACCTGCCGTTACCTAGCCGACGCAGCACCCGGCGGCGCCAGATCCAGCCGCGCGCCCGCACTGGTCACTACTCCACGGAGCGGGCTCCCGCGGTGCGCGCCAGCATCACGAGAAAGACCACCAGCGAGAGCGTCGAGACCAGCAGGCAGGCGATCAGGCCCAGGACGAAGAACCCAATCCGCATTTGCGGAAAAACGCCCGCCCCCGCCAGACCTGACAGAACGCCGCAGAGCAAGAACAGCGACGTCGCGGCCGCCGGAAAATAGCCCACCCTTGGCCCATGCCCGCGCCTCGTCAGACGCCCGCTCGAAAGCGTCATCGCCACGCCGAAGGCAATCGTAAAGCCACACATCACCAGGCTGGCGACGATCCAGACGAGATCGACCCCCAGGTGGAAGAAGGCGAGCGTCCGTGGCAGCAGCGCGAGGAAGAGCGCACCGAGACTGGTCCCGAACATCCACGACAACGACCAAATATCCCGCGGGTGCCACGCCGCCGGGGGCGCGCCGCGAATCGCCACCACCAGGCCGGAAAACCCGGCCAGCGTCACGGCGATCTGCGCGATCGCGATGAAGAATTCCTGGTCTTGCATGGCAGAATCTCCGCGGTCCCACGGCCGCTCACACCTCTGGGGTCTAACAGATCCGGAGAAGTTCTGTCGAGGCACATGACCGCGCCCTCTCGACGCGCAATCGTCGCCCGCCAGAAACTTCGTGACGCACCGGGCGCACCTTGATCTAATACCGCCAATCGCGACCCAATGAACGGCGGCCGAATCAGCAGCGAGGAAAAGGAGTCGATCAGCACCTACCTGGTGGTCGGCGTCTGCGTCCTGCTCGCGATCGCGGGCATCGTCTACTTCGTCTTTATCGCTGACCGGGAGGTCAAGCAGGTCACCGGGTTCGACCCGAACCGGCCCCTCCCGACTGACACCGTCCTGCGACGCCGGCTCAAGCCGGAGGCATTCGCCGTCGTGCGCGAAGGTCGCACCCAAATGCCTTTCCAAAATCAGGTACCTGGAACGAGGTGCGCCCCGGCATTTACATCGATATCATCACCGGCGAGCCGCTCTTCTCCTCGGTCGACAAATACGATGCCGGCTTCGGGATGCCCACGTTTACCAAACCGGCCGCGCCCGATCTCCTCGTCGAGAGCCTGGACACGCGCTACGACATGCAGCGCACCCAGCTGCAGTCCAAACGCAGCAAAGGCTACCTCGGCCATCGCTTTGAGGATGCGAAGTCGCCCACCGGCCAACGCTACTCCATCAATTCCGCCGCCCTCCGCTTCGTTCCGGCCGAACGAATGAAAGTCGAAGGGTACGAAGCGTACCTGCCGCTCGTGGAGAAAAAGTAGCGCTGGTTTCTGACTGCAGCGGGGGAGATCCCTGCCCAACGCCAGCCGCGTTACCCGATGATCGCGTTGCGCGCGGAGTGAGAGTGGAAATTCGGGCTCGGAGCCGTCAACCCGCTCGCGGGAATCTTTTTTGCGGCGCGGTTTGCCACCCATAGCGCCGCCGATTTTGCGCTGCGCGCATGAACATAAACGGCGCCGGACATGGGACACGTTCTGTGGCAGCCGGCGGGGCGGGCTGCGTTGCACGACGCCGACGACGGCGTATTTATTGCGAAACTCGCCTATGCGCCGCCTCTTCCTGCTCTTCGTCCTGTCCTTCGCCCTCCCCGCGCTCGCGGAGATCAACCCGGAGTGGACCACGCCGCTGCCGCCGTTCCAGATCGCCGATAATCTTTACTATGTCGGCAGCCAGGATCTGGCGGCATACCTGGTCACCACGCCGGCGGGGAACATCCTCATCAACGCCAACCTCGAGACGTCGCCGCCGCAGATTCGCGCGAGCGTGGAGAAGCTGGGATTCAAATGGGCGGACACGAAGATCCTGCTCAACGGCCAGGCGCACTTCGATCACATGGCCGGCGCCGCCCAAATCGTGCGCGAGACCGGCGCGAAGAACATGGTGATGGAAGGCGACGCCGAGGTGGTGGAAAGCGGCGGCCGCACCGATTTCCTCCGCGGTCCGAGGCCGTGCCGCTCTTCCCGCCGGCGAAGGTGGACCGCGTTCTGAAGGACGGCGATACGGTCGAGCTGGGCGGTGTGACGCTGACGGCGCACAAAACCGCCGGCCACACCCGCGGCTGCACGACGTGGACCTTGCCGGTCCATCTCCCCGGCGAGCCGGCCGAGCAGTGTGCGCAACGCCGTCATCGTCGGCGGCGTGAGCTTCTGGTCGGACTTCCATTTTGGCGATAGCCGCGGCGAGGGCGCGTCGTATCCGGGCATCGCGGAGGATTTCGCGCGCACCTTCCGCGCGCTGCACTCGCTGCCCGTGCGACATCTTCCTCGGCGCGCACGGCAGCTACTTCGGCCTGGCGAACAAGCTCCCGCGCCTCGCTGACGAAGGCCCGAAAGTCTTTCTCGACGCCGCCGGCTACAAGGAGTTCGTCGCGAAGAACCAGGCGGCATTCGAGGCCGCGCTGAAGAAGGAACGGGAAGCGGCGCGGCCGTAATCGCCGGCGCTGCGCTTTTGGCATTGTCACGGAGCGGCCGGGTGACTATGAATCGGGGCATGACCCCGATCACGGCAGAACAAAAGAGTGAGGGCGCGGTGGGAAAGCGTCTGGAGGAGCTGGGGAGAGCGCTCCGTTTCGGCAGAGAAAAAAACACGCCGGGCAACGCCCCGCGCCTGCGAGTGGCGTGGCTCCTGATCCTGCTCTTCCTTTGCGCCGGCCCGCTGACGGCCACCGCCCAGGGGCAACTGTATGCCCTTGATTCATCGCGGGCGCTCTATGTGCTCGACATGAACACCGGCGCCCGGACCCTGGTCGCGACGGTAAGCGCGAACGCCGGGACGGCCGCGGGTCTGTGCTACAACCCCGCGAACAATATTGTTTACCTCACCTCGACCAGCAACGATTCCCTTTATTCCGTGGATCTGGCGACCGGCACGGCGACGCTGATTGGCCTCTATGGCGATGCTGCGATCGTGATGCACGGGCTCGAGTTCGACGACAGCACCGGCACCTTGTACGGCGTTTCCTCCCACAATAACGGGCTCTACACGATCAACCCGATGACCGGCGCCGCGACCTTGGTCGGCACCTCCGGTCTGGCGTCGTTTACGAACCTTGGTTATAACTCGATCACGAACCAGATGTTCGCGACCAACAGCGGGACCGACAGCTTCTACGCGATGAATCGGGCGACCGGGGCGACGACTTTGATCGGACCGTTGAATGGACCGACCAACCCGAACGGTGTCGCCTTTAACCGGGACAACGGCTTGATGTACCTGGTGGATAACAGCACGGACAACCTTTACACGATCGACCTCGCCACCGGCGTGGCGACGGTGATCGGACCCACCGGGGCGGGTAATTTCCTGGGTCTGGCCTACGTCCCGGTGCCTGAGCCGGCGGCGGTGATGCTGCTGGGGCTGGGGGCAGCGTTCCTAGCCGCGCGCCGCCTGAGATCTCGAGGCAGCCGGCGGTAAAGGCGC
Organism: uncultured Verrucomicrobiae bacterium; assembly: GCA_963844275.1. Lineage (GTDB taxonomy): Bacteria > Verrucomicrobiota > Verrucomicrobiia > Chthoniobacterales > UBA10450 > JACCTI01. Next base: position 161,821 of record CAWJNS010000010.1, on the reverse strand, counting down.
AGTCGAATTTCCCCGCGGCCGGGGCGTTGCAGAGGCGCATGTGCCATTGACGGTGCAGACCATGAGCACCTACCCGACAAGCCCCAAAGCCACGACCGGCGGCTTGATGTATTTCCCGCGCATGATCGACAAGATCCGGCTCCACGCCCGTGGCGAGCTGGGGCCGGACTATCACGAGAACTTTGGAACCAAGCGTTCGGGCGATGGGATGTGCTGCAATTTCCTGCGCGTCAACCATGCCGCGCTGACCGAGCGCGTCCTGGCCGGCGGGAGCGACGACGAGATTCTGGAGTGGTGTTACGCGACCGGCCGGCGCCTGAATGAGGGCGACGTGATGGCGTGGAATGGGTTCATCTCGAAGCTCGGTTGGCGTGATTTTCTGACTTCATACCTGGAAGAGATCAAACAGGAACAGGGCATTGGGAACCGCACGGACGTGGTGACGATTCCCGACCTGATCGATCTGGACGAGAAGCGGATCAGCTGACCAGGCCGCTGGGCATGGTGGGGACCGTCCCGCGGGCCCAAGGCTTGACGCTGACGGGGCAAAGGCAAAGAATCGGCGGCATGAAAGCCACCCCCTATTCTCCTCGAACGACCACCGAAGCCAATCCGCGCATTGCCCGAGGCGTGACCGCCTTCCGACTAACCGCCGTCCTATCAGCCGTCGCCCTGCTCGTAGCGCTCCCGGCATTTGCGCAAACCCCCGCGACTTCGCCGGACTCGGCGGCCGCCAAGGAGAAGGCGGCAACGACGGCCGTGGCCGAGTCAGCCGCCGCAGCCGCCACGTCGGCAGTCGCCGCGCCCGCCGCGGGTCAGCCGAGTGAGGCGGAGTTGATGAAGATGATGATGGAAATGGGGGCCATGAACGAGAACCACAAACTGCTGGGGGAGGTCGCCGGCGACTGGACTTATACCCTGAAGATGTGGATGGCGCCCGGCGCGCCGCCGAGCGAGTCAAAAGGCACCGTGACGCGCAAACCCGAGATGGGAGGCCGCTTTTTCATCGCGGACGTGGCCGGCAAGTTCCAGATGCCCGGGCCGGACGGCAAAATGAAGGACATGGACTTCAGAGGCAGGGCCACCGACGGCTACGACAACGCGAAGGGGAAATTCGTCTCCACCTGGTACGACAATATGAGCACCGGGATCATGTTCACGGAGGGCACCTATGATGCAGCCAGCAAGTCTCTTACCTACACCGGCAGTTACGTGATGATGCCGGGCACGACGATCAAGGTTCGGCAGGTCATAAAGATGATCGATAAGGATCACCACTCGATGGACTACTACGAAGACCGCGGCGGCAAGGAAACAAAGACGATGGAAATCGCCTACACGCGCAAGAAGTAACCGGGCACCAACCGGCTCTCCGCTTGCGCCCGGAGAAGTCGTGCTTGCCGGACGGAGCGTAATTAGCTACAGCTGGGAGCTGCCGCCAATTCCCATGGCGAAAGAGAGCTCCCAGACGAATCGCTCGCTCCCTCTGCACGAGGTTCTCGAGCAGGAGTTTGCGCAACTTCACGGTGCGTTCCCGAGGGACGCGTCCCCAACCCGGCCGGCGACCACGGATGAGCGACTAAAGGCCTACAACACCGCGGTGCACGGGCTGCGCGAAAAGCAGATGGCGCTCTGCCTCTCCGGCGGGGGCATTCGCAGCGCGACGTTTGCGCTGGGCATCCTGCAGGGCCTCGCGCGGTGCGGGTTGCTGCGGAAGTTTCACTATCTTTCGACCGTCTCGGGAGGCGGTTACATCGGGGGCTGGCTGACGGCCTGGATTCACAACGCCAAGGGCGGGATTTCCGAAGTAGCGGCCGAGCTCGCCCAGCCGCGCGGCGAGACCCGGCCCAACCCGGAGCCGCAACAAATCCGGAATCTGCGCAGCTACAGCAATTACCTGACTCCGAAGCTGGGGTTCCTCTCCGCCGATGCGTGGACGCTCGCCGGCACCTATCTGCGCAACCTGCTTCTGACCTGGTTTGTAATCCTGCCACTGCTCGCGGCCGTGCTGGCGATTCCGCGCATCTACACCAGCGTGCTGATGCAGTCACCGCCGCCTTACACCTACGCGCCGCTGGTAATCGCCGCCCTCTGCGTCGCGATGTGCGTGGCCTACATGGGTCTAAACCTGCCGTGCGGCGGCAATCGACGCTGGAATCAGAATCGCTTCCTCCTGTTTTGTCTCCTGCCAATGCTGATCGCGGCCATCCTGATCACCAACGAATGGGCCTGGTGGCGATATTATGAGCGGCCCCTGCTGGCCCTGCAGTTCTTCGGCGTCACCGGGTTTCACACTTCCTACCCCTTCATCATCTTCGGCGTGCTGATGCATGTGCTTTCCTGGATCTTTTCCCTCTACCGCACGCACGGGTTCCGGTGGATGGAATTCCTCGCGGTGGTTGTTTCGGGCGGGAGCGGCGGCTGGCTGCTCTGGCTGGGCGCGACCAAGATTTACGTTCAACCGGTCGCGAAGGCGGAGCTTTACACCTGCTTCGCCGTCCCGCTGGTCCTGGCGTTCTTCTTCCTCGCCATCATGGTCTTTGCCGGCATCTCGAGCCGCTGGACGGTGGATGCCGACCGCGAATGGTGGGGCCGCGCCACCGGCTGGTTTCTCGCGCTGGCGTGCGGCTGGATCGTCATCAGCAGCCTGGTGGTGTTCGGGCCGGTTTTTCTGTCGTGGACGGCCGGCCGCATTTCCACCCTGGCCGCAGGGGCAGCCTCCGCCGCGCTCACGATCCTGGCGAGCCGGAGCAGTGCGATTCCGGCGAACGAGAAACAACAGGCCAAGGCCGGACCGCTGGGGTTGCTCCTGTCGAAGGCGACCACCCTCGCGGCGCTCATCTTTGTGGTCGTCCTCATCATCCTGCTCACGGAGGGCACCAGCCTGGTGCTGAAAACCGCCGGCAACGCGCTGAAAGTCCCGTGGAACCTGAATGGTGTTTCCGCGGTCGTGGGCCGGAAGGTGGAATACCTCAACGTCATTCTCTACACGCCGATCTGGCTCATTACGGCGACTGCCCTCGGTCTCGCGGGGCTGGGGTTGGCGATGGCCTACCTGATCAACACGAACAAGTTTTCGCTGCACGCGATGTATCGAGATCGCCTGATCCGCGCCTATCTCGGGGCGTCGAACAACGCGCGGGATCCAAATCCGTTTACCGGGTTCGACGAAGCGGACAATGTGTCGCTGCGGGACCTTTGGTCGCCGGGAAAGTTCGAAGGCAGGCTGCTACCGGTGATAAACATCGCGCTCAACCTCGTGGGCGGTGGCAACCTTGCCTGGCAGCAACGCAAAGCGGCAAATTTCACAATGACGCCGCTGCACTGCGGGTCCTACGAGGTCGGATACCGCCCGACGACTGGACCGGAGGGGCAACGTTACGGAGGCGACGCGATCTCGCTGGGCACCGCCATCACCATCTCCGGGGCCGCGGCCAGTCCCAACATGGGCTACCACTCGTCGCCGCTCGTAACCTTCATCCTGACGCTGCTCAATGTCCGCCTCGGGGCATGGCTGGGGAATCCGGGGCCGGCCGGCGACAGGACATTCTCCCTCGAGTTACCCGAACTTGAGCGTCCGCCCGATTATCGCCGAAGCCTTTGGGCGATCGAATGCCAACTGCCCCTATGTTTACCTATCGGATGGCGGACACTTCGAAAACCTCGGCCTTTACGAGATGGTGCTGCGCCGCTGTCACTACATTGTGGTGAGCGACGCCGGGCAGGATCCCGGGTGTTCATTCACGGATCTCGGCGACGCGGTGCGCAAGATTCGCATCGACCTCGGGATCTCGATCGAGTTCGGCGAGATCGCCATTCATGGGCGCGATGAGGAACGCGCCGAGGACATGTGCGGCCGCCATGCGGCGGTGGGTCGCATTCGCTATTCGCAGGTCGATGGCGCCGCCGCGCCGGACGGTGTGCTGGTTTACATCAAACCCGCCTGCTACGGCGACGAGCCGCGCGACATCTACGAGTACTTCAAGAGCAACGAGTTGTTCCCGCACGAGAGCACGGCCGATCAGTTCTTCAGCGAGTCGCAGTTCGAGAGCTATCGGATGCTCGGGGCGCACACCATGGACCTGCTTTGTCCGGGCGGGGCGGAGACTTTTCCCGATTTCGTGCGCGGGGTGTTACAAGATCATCTTGGAGACGCTGCCTCCCGAGTGGCTCGAAGCTGCGCTCGGAGGTGAAACTCCTGCCGCCGACACCGGCATCGCTAGCCCAAGGTGAGGATTATGATGTTGCCATCGACCGTCAGCATCGAATAAAAAGGGGCCACTGGTGTGAAAACGCCATTCCCCAGGCTAGCCGGGTTGTCCAAGCTTCTGCGCAGGGCGCGAGGAGGGTGGGGCGCGGCGTTCCTGGTCATCTTCCTCGTCGCGGGCTGTTCCAGGAAGCCGGAAGACGAGGCGAAGCTCGCGGGCAAAACGACGGCCGACTTCCCGCAGATCACAGCGGACGTCTTCAAGCCGATGGATGGCGGCATCGACCTATCGCCGGAGGAGATCATGGGACGCAACGCCTGGAATCTCTGGTCGGCCGGGAACGAACATTTCTGGAACCGGGTGGCGCAGGATAGCTTCGGCTTGCTCGATATGCTGAAGACGCTCGATAACCGCAAATACAAGCGGGAAGAGCGATTCAAGACTCTCGGGCTGAGCAACCAGCCGGGCTTCCGCGCGGCCTCCAAACCCAGACGAGTATGGCTTATGGATCGACGAGCAAGTCGAGCCGGAGCCAGCCGGGAATCGACGAGAAGATCTATGGCAAGCCTTCCGGCGTCCTTGGCTTCCGCTTGTTCCCGAATCCGGAGTTCAACGAGGAGGCGCCGCAGAAAGTGGGACGGCGATCGCTACCTGAGCGATCCCGACCTACTACAACAACAACAAACTCGTCCGGCCTTATCGAGTCGGAGTTTCCTGCGGGTCCTGCCACATCGCGCCGCTCCGACCAATCCGCCGGCTGACCCAGCGAATCCGCGCTGGGAAAACCTCGCTTCCGCCATTGGCAATCAATACTTCGACGAAGGGAAAGTCTTTGGACCGAACGTGCAGAAAGGCGGCTTCTTCTTCGAGGAACTGCAGACCCAGCCGCGCGGCACTTCGGATACTTCGCGGATCGCGACCGATCACATCAACAATCCGAATGCGATCAACCCGATCTTCCTCCTGGGCGAGCGCGAGCGGCATTCAGGTGACGGAGAAACTGGCGGGCGGCACGCTCGCCCTGCCCGGAACGAAAGCGGAGATGCCGGTCGCGCACATCCTCAAGGACGGCGCGGACTCCATCGGCGTGCCCGGCGCCACGATCCGCGTCTTCGTCAACATCGGGATGTTTTCCGAGTATTGGCTGACGCGACACAGGCGCCTCATCGGCCTCACTGCCGCAGCAACCGTTCGAGATTCCGTATGCGCGCGAACACTCCGTCTTTTGGCGCGCCACGGAGGAACGGCTCGGAAACATTGCCGCATTCTTTCGGAAACTGCAGCCGCTTCGCCTGCAGGATGCGCCCGGCGGGCCGGAGCTAATCACAAAAGACGAGGCCGTCATGCTGCGCGGCAAGACTGCCTTCGCCATGAACTGCGCCAGCTGCCATTCGAGCAAACAACCCGACGGCGTGGTCGATCCGCAATCGCCGGAGGGACGGGAGCGCTGGCTGGCGCAAGTGTTGGAGCCGACCTTCCTCGACAACAACTTCCTCTCGAACGAACGCCGCATCCCGGTGAGTGAGGTGAAAACCAACTCCGCGCGTGCCTTCGGCACGAACGCGAAGCGTGGTCATGTCTACGACAACTTCTCTTCCGAAACCTACAAGACCCTCCCGCTGATCGGCGATCTTGAGTTTTACAATCCTTACAACGAAGCGCAGCCAATCAAGTTTAGTCCGAAAGAGAAGAACGTCGGCGCCGGATACTACCGGGTGCCGTCGCTCGTCAGTCTTTGGACTTCCGCGCCCTTTTTCCACAATAACATGCTCGGGACATTCAATGGCGACCCGTCTGTGAGCGGGCGACTGGAGGCTTTTCAGGACGCGGCAGAGAAGCTCCTCTGGCCGGAAAAACGCCTCGGCAAGAACTCAATCTGGCGCACCCAGAACGAGTGCTACCTGCACCTGCGGAAAGAATTCGTGCCGAAGCCGCTGCAGAAATTCGCCGGCAGCGATGGATACCTGAAGATTGGACCGGTGCCGAAAGGGACGCCGATTAATCTACTCGCCAATCTGGAGCCAGACCTCGGTGATCTGGTCTCCATCCAGACAGAAGCTCGCCGCTGCCTTCGTCAGGATCAAAGCCGGACAATCTTTCATCGGAGCAAGCCACCGCCGAGCTGACGAAAGCCGTCCCGGAGTTGATCGCGGCCAACAAATGTCCCGATTTCATTGAGGACGGAGGCCACTACTATGGCACGCAGATGCCCGACGAAGACAAACGGGCGCTGATCGAATACCTGAAAACCTTCTAAGCCGAATCGAACCAACCGGAGACAACAATCATGCCAGGTCCCACCGCCGCTCGCGTCAAAGATCCCAAGGAATTCCTTAAGATGTCGGGAGATCAGCTCGATGAGCTCTTCCGCACCAGCTCCGGCCGGCGAAATCCCGCGCGGGGAGGGCGAAGGAACGGCGATCATCGCCCCGGGAGCTGCCGTTTCCGAGCGAAATTGCGCGCCTCGTGCACTTGTTCACCTGGAAGGGCAAGGTCTTCGATCCCGTCAAAGGCGAACTCCGGAACAAGATTCTGCCGCTCGGTCACAAGGCGATTGTGGCAAAGGTCTACCATGACAAGAGCTGGTTCGATCAGAAGGAGTGTGTCGTGCTCGACTACTCCAAAACTTCGCTCGTGGCCAAATGGATCCGCGACGAAATCCGCGAAGTGGCTCCGGGAATTTACCTTGGCATTGTTTACTGGGGTAAAAAGAAACTGATCCACTTCGCGCTCCGGTTTCCTGCCTCCAGGTAGTCGCGCCAAAGCCATTGCGTTGAATTCAAACGCCAGCCGTCCGATGCCGAGGGCCAACACCGGCTCGACGCTCCTGAACTGGCTCAGCAACACATCAACCCGCCTCCTGCAGTGGGAGCGCCGGATCGATCCCTGGCTGCGCCCGCCTTTTGACGCGGTCCTCCGAGACCCGCTCGCGCGGCTCACGACCGCCATCATTAACAAACGGCGCCCGAATGAGAGATTGAAGCTCGCCGAGGAGAAGCTTCTTCCGGACGAGGAAGCGTTCCTTGACTCGATCATCACGAGTTTCGAGCAGCAGATGCGGAAGCTCTGGAAACCGGGCGGCTTCGAGCGCGGCGGCAATAGCAAGACGCACGGCATTGTGCGGGGCGAGTTCAGCGTTCATGAGAACATCCCGGCAGAGATGCGCCACGGTATCTTTGCCCAGCCGCGAACCTATCGGGCCTGGGTGCGATTCTCCGGTCCGGGCCCTTACATTACGCCCGACATCGACGACGTCGGATTTATGAGCATCAGCATCAAGCTCCTGGGGGTGGACGGCCCCAAGCTGATGGAGGAAGAAAAGTTTACGATCGACTGGACTGGGGTTTGCACGCCGACCTTTGTCACTCCCGACACGAAGGCGAACGCCCAGTTGCAACTGGAGAGCCTGAAGAACGCGCAGATCTTCTACTTCCTGAATTTCCACCGGCCGCACGTCGCCGATCTGATCATGCAATCGCTCTGGATCAAAACCCAGAGCAGCCCCTTCGAAGCTCCCTACTTCAGCTGCGTCCCCTACCTGCTCGGCGAAGGCCAGGCGATGCAATATTCGGTCTGGCCGAAATCGAAACGAAAGACGCCGATCCCGCGGCTGCCGTTTCGTCCGCCGGACGATTATCTGCGCGACGCGATGGTCGCGTCACTCGCGGCCGGCGACGTGGAACTCGACTTTCGCATCCAACTGCAAACCGATCCGCACCTGATGCCGATCGAGAACAACGCGGTGCTCTGGCCGGAACGCCTTTCGCCGCGGGTCTCAGTCGCGACCTTGCGCCTGCCGAAACAGAAGTTCGATTCGCCGGCGCAGCTCGAGTTCGCCAAACGACTCTCGTATAACCCTTGGCATACCATCGCGGAGCATCGGCCACTGGGGAATCAAAGCCGGGCCCGCCACCGGATGTATCAGCATCTCTCGACCCTGCGACACACGATGAATTCGGTGCCGCATTACGAACCGACCGGCGACGAAGTCTTCGAGTGACACGCGATGACTCCGCAGTCCGAGTTCATGGTCCTGGCGCGAATCAATCCCGCCCGCGAGGCGGAACTCCGCGCCTTGCTCGATTCGATGAACGAGGCGCCGGGCCGGGTGAATCCGAACAACGCCCTCATTCCGTTCGCCCGCCTCGATCGACTCCACTTCGCGCGCCTCGTGATCCTCGATGACAAGACGACGGGAGATGTTCGCGCTTACGGCCTGGAGCCTCGTACCTTCCCGCTTTATCTCGCCTTCCTCGGAGATATCGATGGCGACGTCGACAGCTTTCTCAAGGAATTGGCCGGCATCGCTTCATCCGGGTTGCGCCAAATTTTTTCCTGCTGCGACGGCTTTGACGCGAACACCCATCTCGTCCGCTGGATGAAGCAGCGAATCGCTCCCGCCATCGCCAACTACGTGAACTGGCGCGGCCGCACGGTGCGCCGCGTCCGCGAGGAGGCAGCGCTCCACGACGTGATCGAAGCGCACCTGACGAGCCACCGACATGAATTGCTGGCCTACCCGCCACGCGAGATTCATTCCAGACTGCAGGCATTTGTGAACGCCGAGAAGGCTATCGGTCGCATCGTCCTTTCGGAAGAAAGAGCGACGCCGCTCACCTGGCGACTGAGGAACCTGCTCCACCTGATCGCGCTCCCGCTCCTCTTCGTCGTCGCCCTGCCGCTCCTGATTGTCCTCGCGCCTTTTTATTTCTTGCGGCTCCGCCAATTGGAAAAAAGCGACCCGGAATTGTGCGCCCGCGTCGACCCGGCTCACTCCGACGACCTTGCCAGCCGGGAGGATCATCTTGTCACCAACCAGTTCACCGCCATGGGGAGCCTCAAGCCGGGAATGGTGCGATTGCTGACCGTGATCGGCGTCCTCACCCTCGTGAACTGGGGCGCCCGCCACATTTTTACCCGTGGCCGCCTGGCCCGCATTCGCACGATCCATTTTGCCCGCTGGGTCTTCCTCGATGACCGGAAGCGGATGGTGTTTTTCAGCAACTACGACGGCACGGTCGAGAGCTACATGGACGATTTCATCAACAAGACGGGCTTTGGTCTCAACGCCGCCTTCAGCAACGGCATTGGCTATCCGCACACTGATTGGCTCGTGCTGGGTGGCTGCGGCGATGAACAGAAATACAAAAACTTTCTCCGCCGGCACACGCTGCCGACCCAGGTTTGGTACAAGGCTTATCCCGGCCTCACCGCGATCGACCTTGAACGGAACAGCCGCATCCGGCAGGGCCTCGACTCGGTGTCACTGAACGAACACGAAGCGCGGGAATGGGTCGCCCTCTTATGAAGCGGAGTGAGGTCGATTACGCCGACGTGCAGGGGCTTGTCCGCTTCGGCTACGGGAAATTGAAAGAAGCATCCTACGCGCTGCTGCGGGTCAAGGATGCGACTGCCGCGCGCGCGTGGCTGCGGAACGCTCCCATTACGAACGCGGTGACGCGCGAGCACCCGCCAACCACGGCGTTGCAAGTCGCCTTTACCGCCGAGGGGTTGAATGCAATCGGCGTCCCTCCCGACGTGCTCGGCGGCTTTTCGCCGGAGTTCCTCACCGGAATGACGGAAGGGAGCCGCACCCGCCGCCTCGGCGATGTCGGCGCCAATGCCCCGGAGCGATGGGATTGGGGGTGCTCGGCGGATGTGCCGCATCTTCTGGTCATGTTCTTTGCCGAGCCGGGTTTGCTTTCGGGATGGATCCAGACCGCAAGGGACGGCTCCTGGAATGCTGGCTTCGACGAGTGGCGCTGGCTTGGCACCGAGAATCTGGATGGCATCGAGCCGTTTGGTTTCGCGGATGGGATCAGTCAGCCGCAGATCGACTGGGAAAGGCAACGCGATCCGACCCGGCCCCAGATCGACTACACCAACATCGCGTCCCTGGGAGAGTTCCTGCTTGGCTACCCGAACGAATACAACAAATACACGGATCGACCGCTGCTCGATCCCGATCCGCAAAGTGCAGATTTGTTGGCCGCGGAAGATGCCCCGGGAAAGAAGGACCTCGGCCGGAACGGAACGTATCTCGTGATGCGCCAGTTGCGGCAGGACGTGCGGGCCTTTTGGCAATTCCTGCATGAGCAATCAGGTGGCGACGCGGCGGCTGCGGAAGACCTCGGGGCCGCCATGGTGGGCCGGAAACGATCCGGCGATCCGCTCGTGCCGGTGCAGGACGAGTCGATTCCGGGAATCGGTTCCAAACCGGAGGAGATTCGTCAGAACCAATTCACCTTTTCCGAGAACGCCAGCGGCGCGCGCTGCCCTTTCGGCGCACACGTGCACCGCGCGAATCCCCGCAATGCCGATTTCCCAGGGCGCCCCACCGGGTTGAAGAAAATCCTGACGATGCTCGGCTTCGGCCCGAGAGAATTCCGCGACGACTTGATGTCGCCAGTGCGTTTTCATCGCATCCTGCGGCGCGGCCGCGAGTACGGACCGGAACTGCTCCCGGAGAACGCGCTCACGCCCGCCCCGCCAGATGAACCGGAGCGCGGGCTCCATTTCATTTGCCTCAATGCCAACATCGCGCGGCAGTTCGAATTCCTGCAGAACGCCTGGATGATCAACACCAAGTTCTCGGCCTTGAGCGAGGAAAGCGATCCACTTGTCGGTATCCGCGAAAAGATCATCGGTTGCCCGGCGACCGGCGGGTTCACCCAACCGGGAGACGGGACGCTCCGTCGCCGAGTGTCGGGTCTCCCGCAATTCGTGACGGTCCGCGGCGGCGCCTATTTCTTCCTCCCGAGCCTCCGAGCCTTGCGTTACTTCGCCGGGCGGGGCGAAGCATAGGCTGCGTTGACCTTCCACCGCCTGATCACGTAAGACCGTGCAGGTGAACCAACCGCGCCACGGCAATCGCGTCAGCTACGGACCGTGGCTTGTCGCCCTGGGTGCGGCGCTTTGGGGCACCGAGAGCGCGTGGCGCATTCCGCTCAACAAACTCTTCGACGCGCAGGTGATCGTCTGGTGGGAGCATGTCCTCATTCTGGTCATGTTCCTGCCGCTGCTGCTCTGGCAGCTGGGCGATTTGCGCAAGATCGACCGCCGGACGTGGGGCTTTCTCATCTTCTCGGGCTTTGCCGGATCGGCGGTCGGCACGGTTTTCTTCACCCTCGCGCTCAAGAACGGCAACCCAACGGTGGTGAATGTGATCTTGAATGTGCAACCGGTGATCTCGACCATCGGCGCGTTCCTCCTTTTCGGCGATCGCCTGACCCGCCGCTTCTTCGTTTACGCCGCGATCGCGATCGTGGCCGGCATTTTCCTGTCGGTCGAACATCCGGAACTGATCGGCGTTTCGTTTGAGCAGGCGGGATTGAATCGCGGGACCGGCTATGCCTTGCTCTGCGCGGTGTTCTGGGGACTCTCGACCGTCGCCGGGCGCGGCGTCATGACAGGTATGCCGTTGCGCCTGGCGGCGACCCTGCGGGTGGTCGTCGGGCTCGTCTGTATGAGCGTGATTCTGCTCCTCTACGGCAAGATGCACAGCGGGGCGCTCTGGCCGGCCGCCGCGCAGGCGAATGCCGGGACGGCAATCGGCGCGATGGTGCTGCTGGCGTCGATCTCCGGCGGGATTCCGCTGCTGATCTACTTCGAGGGCCTGCGCCTGACGCGCGCCTCGACGGCCGGGTATTTCGAAATGATGCAAACCCTCGCGGCGGTCTGTATTACGTGGGGATTCTTTCACGCGAAGCTCTACCCGCACCAGATCGTGGCGGCGGTGATCCTAATGGCAGCGGTGACGATGGTGCAACGCGCGCAGGCGGAAGTGAACGATTCTTAGCGTCGCTCCACGGAACTGTCGGGTTCGAAGCGCGGCGCGACAGGAGGATTGATTTCCCGCAACGTTGCGGCATTATTCCACCGCTCTGGAAGGGTGGCTGAGCCCGGTTTAAGGCACTCGACTCGAAATCGAACGTAGGGTTAAACCTACCGTGGGTTCGAATCCCACCCCTTCCGCCACCATCTCAGGTTCTCGCGCATGCTTCACGCCTGGCAGTCCTGACGCGTCCGAACAACCGGAGATTCGAACGCCATTCGACCGCTGATCACGCGCGCCAGCGCATGGTAATGGGAAGCGGTAGCTCTAATTTCGCGGAGCGATGCGACAGCATCGATAATCCCACCCTTCCGCCACGACCTTCCGTGGCCCAAAGCCCTCCGCGCGGGAAGGAAGAACGCTATTCAGCGCTAGAGCGGGCGCAATTGCCTTGCGGAAACTGCTCTGTGCCTGAAAGCACTCGAACCCGCCGGACGCGCGCAACCAACTTGTTCCAAGTGCGGCGCCTTTCGCGTTGCTTGCGAAGACGCAAATTGTTGCGGGCCACAATTATTCCCGCGACCAGCGGCTCGCGACCTATCGTGAAGACTGGTTCGTTATAGTTAATTGCCATAACACTTATCTCCTGTTCAATACCTGACCTTGCGAAGGATGGTGCTTCCCAGCAACTGATTGGCGAGGACCGTTCCGGTTCTGGCCAGAATTTCGAGATCAAGAAGGAGCGAAGCGTTCTTCGCATAGAACAAATCCATCTTGATCATTTGCCTGAACGTGGTGCTGTTCTTGCCATTAACCTGCCAGTAGCCTGTCAAACCTGGCAGGACATCCACTCGGACGAGTTCATCAGCTTCGTAATGTTGAAGTTCGTAGGGGATGCATGGGCGCGGACCAACCAAACTCATTTCGCCCCGAATCACGTTGAAGATTTGCGGCAACTCGTCCAGGCCCGCGGCCCGCAGAAATGCGCCGAGCGGGATTAAGCGGCTGTCCCCGACTGCGTCGAGCTTCGTCATCGGAGCGTCGGACTCGATCAGGTGGGTGAAATGCTTCTCGTGCGATCCGGTTTCCGCACTCACCTTCATGCTTCTGAATTTGAACATCGTGAACGGCTTCCCCCGAAAACCGATGCGCTCCTGCCAATAGATGAGCGGACCCTTTGAAACCAGGATGATCCAGAGCGCGACGACCGTCATCGCCAGACCCCAGAGCGGCAAAGTTAGCGCAATTAAAAGGAGATCCAGCGGCCGCTTCCACCCTTGGATTCCTCGATTCCTCCTCGAGTCATCTGGAACGCGGTAATCGATGTCCTGAAGAATGCCTTTGTGCTTCATAATTGTCGCTGTGAGTATGGAAATTATCAAAACTGTGACTCATTGTCAAAAACATTTCCTGTGCCGCAGCCGTAATCCATCTTCGAGGCCGCTGCCTTGATCGCCGGCGGCGCCACTTCGCAACACCCAAACTTAGACCGGTTTCGCTCGAACCGCGATCTCGGACGGCGTTGATCGGCTGAGATACTCCTTGGCAGGAATCGCGGAATTTTTTCGCATCGGACAGCCGTTGTCCGTTCCCGTCTGCTAGTCTGCCCCCAACGCGATGGCCTCCGTCTTTCTCCATACGAGCAACCGCCTCGAAGCGCTGGCGGCGGAACTCGCCCGCCGCGTCGCGACGCCCGCCGCCAGCGGAGTTTTGCGCCCGGATGTCGTGGTGGTGCCGAGCCTGGCCATGCGGCGCTGGCTCACCTTCGAAATCGCGCGCGTGAACGGCGTTTGCGCCAATATTCGATTCCCGTTTCTGTCCGAATTCATTTCCTCTCTTCCCGCGGAGTTTCTGGCCAAGAGCCGATCCGGGCGTCGGATGGATCCGGATGTGATGATCTGGCGAATCCACGCCCGGCTGCCGGCGCTCGTGGAGAGGGAGGAGTTCGCGCCGGTGCGCCATTATCTCGCGGGCGCCGATCCGCTGAAGCTCTATCAGCTCTCCGCCCGACTCGCGGCTTTGTTCGATCAATACGTCGTTTACCGACCCGACATGATCACGCGCTGGGAGGAAGCCGCTCACAACGCCAGTGGCGATGAAGCGTGGCAGGCTCTCTTATGGCGAGACGTGCAGCGCGACGATGATGAAGCGCCTGCCGAGACGCCGGTTGAGATCCCGGAGCGGCTGCTTGTGTTCTATGTCGCGGAGATGCCTCCGATCTATCTCGAGCACTTGTTCCAGGTCGCGGCCAGCCGTCCCGTCCATCTTTTCCTGCTGCGGCCTTCGCGCGAGTATGTCGGTGGTGAACCCACGCCAAAGCAGCGGGCCCGGCTCAATCTCGCTCCGCCTGACCCCGACGCGGCCAATCCGTTGCTGGTTTCGCTCGGGCGCTCCAGTTCGCACTTCACGGAGCTTCTGCTGGAAACGGACGAGCGTCTTGGCCCCCTCGTGCAGGAAGCCTCCGAATGCTTCCCGGAACCGGCGGCCGACACACTGCTGGGCAAATTGCAGTCCGATATCCTGACGGCGACCAAGGGAGGTCGCGACGTGACCGAGATCGCGGAGGATGACGATTCGATTGTGATCCACTCCTGCCATTCGCCGATGCGGGAGGTGGAGGTGCTTTACGACCAACTCCTGGCGCTTTTTCAGCGCGATCCGGCCCTGCGGCCGCGTGACGTCCTCGTCATGGCGCCGGAGATCGAGAAATATTCGCCGCTAATCCATGCGGTCTTCGCCTATCCGGAAAAACCGGAACGGAAGATTCCCTACTCGATCTCCGACCGGCACCCGCGGAGCGCAAGCACGGCCATTGACGCCTTTCTCAAGCTACTGGAGTTGGCCACCTCGCGCTGCACCGCGCCCGAGGTTTACGGCCTCATCTGCTCTGAGATTGTGGCGCAACGTTTTCGGTTTTCCGAGGCCGACCTCGCGCTCATCCACACCTGGATCAAAGACACCGGCATTTGCTGGGGAATGGATGCCGCGCACCGCCAAAAGCTTGGCCTGCCCGCGGTGCATACGAATACATGGCGCTTCGGATTGGATCGGCTGCTGCTGGGCTATGCGCTGCGCGGCCGCAACCGGATCCTCTTCGAAGAAATCCTGCCCTACGACGAAGTGGAAGGCGATCGGACGGAACTCCTCGGGCGGTTCGTCTCGGCGATCGAAGCCGTCTTCGAGTTTGTGACCGCGTTGCAAACTCCGAGACCTTTGCCGGAGTGGGCGTCGGTGCTTCGCCAGGGCATCGACGATCTCCTGCAGTCCGACGACGAGGAGCAGGTGCGCGATCTGCGGTTTCTGCGCAAGACCGTCTCTCGCTTCGAAACCGTGGAGTCCGGTCCCGGCCAACCGGTCGACGTCAGTGTGGTGCGGCATCATCTCGAACACACGCTGCAAACCATGGAACAGCGCGGCGGCTTCCTGACCGGCGGGGTGACTTTCTGCGCGCTCAAGCCCGGACGCAGCATCCCCGCGCGCGTGATTTGCCTGCTTGGACTGAACGACAATGTCTTCCCGCGCCGGCCGAACCGGGCGCAGTTCGATCTGATGGCCGACTGGCGCCCTGGTGATCCGTCACCGCGTGAGGACGATCGCCAGGCATTCCTCGAGACGATTTGCGCGGCCGGCGAACAGCTTCAGATCAGCTACCTCGGCCGCTCGATGGCCGACAACGAAATGATCCCGCCCTCGGTCGTGCTGGGCGAACTCTGCGATTATCTGCAGCAGGCGTTCGCGTTTCCGGGAGGGCCAACGCGCGCGATTACCTGACCATCGAACATCCGCTCCAGGCGTTCAGCCCGCGCTACTTCGCCACCGCGCGGACGACCACCGCCTCTTCAGTCATTCGGAAGCGAACGCGGCCGCCGCGCGCGCAATTATTTCCGGCACAGAACGGCCCCGGCGCGCCCGTTCCTGACCGGCCCACCGCCGATGGTCGAGGAAGACGGCACCATTCAACTGACGGACCTGGTGAAGTTCCTCGGAAGCCCGCCGCGTGCGTTTCTGAAGATGCGCTTCGGAGTGGATTTGCGGGACTTCGAATCGACCCTGCCGGAGGAAGAGCCGCTCCAACTGGACGCCCTCGAGCAGTTCAAAATCCGCCAGGAACTTCTGACTGAGTGGCTGGATCGCGGTGAAGCGGACCTGCAGATTTTCAGCGCGCGAGCCCTGACTGCGCCCGGCGCGCTTGGCAGCCTGCAGCTGCGGGGATTTCGCCGGGACGTGGCTGACTTCCGATCGGAAGTGCTGCGGCATCTCGGCGATGCGAAAAAAAGGGGCGCCGATCGAACTGGATCTCCGGCTGGGAGATTTCGCGCTCGCCGGGCACAATTGAGTCGCTCTACGGCGGACGGATCGTTCATTCCCGCTGCGGCGCGCTCCGGGTCGTCGATCGACTGGCCGCGTGGGTTGAGCACCTGGCGAGATGTGCGCAGGAACCGAAGGCGCAGCAGGAGACGGTCGCGGTCGGGCGCGACCGCGGTGTCTTGTTTCGTCCGGTGGCAAATGCGGCCGAACTGCTCGCCGATCTCTGCCGGCTGTATGTCGAAGGCGTGCAGGCGCCGCTCCCACTCTTTCCGAAAAGCGGTTTCGCCTACGTCGAGGCGGAGCGCGCGGGCAAAAACACGAAATCTGCTACGGAGGATCAGTGGAAGACGAGTCGATTTCGCGGCGAAGGCGAGGAAGATGATGCCGCCATCAAGCTCGTGTTCGAATCGCCCGACCCGTTTGCCGAGGAGACGCTCGCTCTGGCGCGGCGGGTGTTCGGTCCGCTCCTCGCGCACCAAAAAGAAACGGAGGCCGCGTGAAGAAGGCGATCTTTGATGTCACCACCACGCCACTCCAACGGGGCGTGACCCTGATCGAAGCGAGTGCCGGCACGGGCAAGACGTTCTCGCTCGCCGGCATCATCCTCCGTCTGATCGTGGAGGAGCACATCCCGCTCCGGGAAATCCTCGCGGTCACGTTTACGATCGCCGCCACGGCGGAACTCAAGGAACGCGTCCGGCGCCGACTCAGTGAAGCGCTCGATCAACTCCGGCGCGGTGAAACGACGGACCCGATCGTCGGCCCGGGTTCTCGCGCACGGAGATGTCGCGCGCACCACGGGTAACCTCCAGGCTCGCGCTCGAGAGCTTCGACGAAGCGCAGATCTTCACCATCCACAGCTTCTGCCAGCGCACCTTGCAGGACTACGCCTTTGAAACCGGCACCACCTTCGACGCGGAGCTGGTCACGGATCCGACCACCTTGTTTCCACAACTGGTGGCGGACTTCTGGCGGATCAAGATTTGCCAGGCGTCTCCACTCGTCGCCGCCCTCATCCTCGCGTGGGGCAAGTCGCCAACTGAATGGACGAATTTGCTCGATCGGCTCCGCAATCACCCCGACGTCGTGCTGTTGCCGCCGGCGAACAAGACCGCAGCAGCGATGACCTGAGCGTCGCCCTCGCCGCAGACCTGCAGAAACTGCGCACCGAGTGGGAAAAGAATGGCCGAGGACGTGACAGCGAATTCTCGCGACGCACAGGAATCTGAAGCCGGAAGTTTCGCGATGATCTGCGCGGCGAAGATGCCGGCGATCGTGCAAGCCTGCGGCGAATTCGAGGATGCAGATCCGGTCGTGTTTCGCCGCGATCGCCGGCTTCACGAATGACGCCCTCGTGGCCGACGGCACCCGCGAGGCACCACACTCGCCCCGAGCACCGCTTCTTTGATCTCTGCACCACCTTCTGCGCGAGGAAGGACGAGCTGTTTCTGCAGCTCACGCTCGAGCTCCTGCAGTACGCCGAGGAAGAGCTGCCGCGGCGTAAGAGCGCGAAGCAACATCGTCACGTTCGACGACCTCATCCTGCGCTTGCGCGACGCGCTCCGCTCGCCGAGCGGCGAACGATTGGCGAATGCCGTCGCAGAGAAATACAAGGCTGTCCTGGTGGACGAATTCCAGGACACCGATCCGCGCGCAATCCGAGATCTTTCACCGCATCTTCGGCGGCGGTTCACATCACCTCTACTACATTGGCGACCCGAAGCAGGCGATCTACGGCTTCCGGGGCGCGGACATTTTTACCTACCTGGCGGCGGCGAAGAGCGAGCAACACCATTACCGACTCGATACCAACCGGCGTTCGGAACCGCCGCTGGTCGAAGCGGTCAACCTGCTCTTCGGGCAAACGTCGCAGCCGTTCGTGTTGCCGGGCATTGGGTATGAAAAGGTGCGGGCGGATGACCGAGCCTCAATTCCCACTTCTCACCGGCGGCGGCGTCGAAGTCGGCGACTCCGCTCCGATTCATCCCGTCCCTTCAACCGAACGAGGGCAAGCCGATGAGCGTCGACCGAGTCGACGACCGTCGTCTGTCACGCTGTTTCGAGCGAAATCGCGCGCCTGATGGGGAGCGGTGCGCTCCTCGGCGATCGACCGCTCGGCTTTGGGCGACATTGCCATTCTCGTCCGGTCTCAATAAGCAAGCCGAGCAGCTGCAGGATGTGCTCCGCGCCGCGGGCATCCGCAGCATCGTGCAGAGCGATCGCACAGTCTTCCAGTCACGCGACGCGCTGCAATTGCAGCAGCTCCTGCAAGGGATCATCGCGCCCCAGCGGGATCGGCTCGTGAAGACCGCTTTGCTGACAGACTTGATCGGCTTGAATGGCGACGACCTGGCCGAATTCGAGGCGGAAGAAGGGAAACGGCAGCGCTGGCTCGACCGGTTCGCGGAGTGGCGGCGGCGGTGGATGGACGAGTGTTTCATCGCCATGTTCCGGCAACTCGTGGTCGAGCTCGATCTGCGGGCGCGAGTGGTGAAGCTCGAGGCCGGCGAACGGCGACTCACTGATCTTCTCCATCTCGCCGAGTTGTTGCATTCCGCCGAGACGACGCAGCGCTTGAGCGCCGACGGGCTGGTGGGGTGGCTGCGCCGTCAGCGCGGCCACAAGCACGTGGCGCAGGAGGAGTTTCAGCTCCGGCTGGAGAGCGATAGCAATGCGGTTCAGATCGTCACGATTCACAAATGCAAAGGGCTCGAGTATCCGATGGTGTTCTGCCCATTCTTCTGGGGCGAGGCCGACTGGAGCGGGAAGGATGAGCTCCTGTTTCATGACCGGGAGCATGACAATCAGCTGACCGTCGATCTGCGCGGCAAATCCGCCGCGACTTCCGAGCAACTCGCATGGGCCTCGGAAGAAAATTCGTCGGAGGAAGCGCGGATGATTTACGTGGCGATCACGCGCGCAAAGAACCGCTGCATCATCCATGTGCCTGCTTACAAAGAGCTCGCGAAGTCGAAGCTCGCGCTCTTGTTTGATGTCGACGCCCGGGGCGATTTGCCCGGCTGTTTGGAAAGGCTGACCGCCGAGATCCAATGGCTGCATCTCGCTCGCCCCCGCCGAAGCAGGCCCCCGCGACTGCCGGATCGCGAGTCACGCCCCCGTCCGAAGCTCGCCGCGCGCAAGTTCTCCGGCCAGATCGATCGCACGGCGATGGTGGCAAGCTTCAGCGGCTTGAACACCGGCCGGATCGAAGTGGAGGAGGAAGAACCGGAGGTATCGGATACGGCGCTGCCGTTGGCGGATGAGCCGGAAGGAACAGGCACCGTCGATCGCGGACTTCGCACGCGGACGGCGGGCGGGGGATTTCTTTCATGCCGTCCTGGAACGCCTCGACTTCACCGCCCCGGAACTGGAGCCGCTCGTCGATGAGCAACTACGGTGGCATGGTCTCGCCGGCGCGCCGGCCCGCGAAGCGGTGCTCGCCACCCTGCGCGACCTGCTCGCGATCGAACTCGAGCCTGGCGTCACATTGGGGCGGCTGGAGAAACCGAACCGGATCGCGGAACTGGAGTTCACGTTTCGGTTGAACCGCCTCGAGCCCGCCCGCCTGCGCGAGGTTTTCTCCAAGTGTCCGGGCGTCGCCCCGGAGTTCAGGAAAAGCCTCGGGCGGCTGCGCTTCGATCCGGTGGAAGGTTACCTGCGCGGCTTCATCGACCTCTTCTTCGAGGCGGGCGGCCGCTACTACGTGGTCGACTGGAAATCGAACTGGCTCGGGCCGCAGCCGGAAGATTACACGGTCGCACGCATGACGGAGTCGATGCTGGAGCATAACTACTTTTTGCAGGCCCATCTCTACGCGCTCGCGGCGGATCTCCATCTGCAAACGCGGCAGCCGGGCTACAATTACGGCCGCGATTTCGGCGGCGTTCTTTACGTCTTCCTGCGCGGCCTCCGCCCGGGCAATTCGAGCCTCGGGATTTTTCGGCAACGACCCGACGAAAAGACGATGATTGCCTTGCGGACCCTGGCGACATGAAGACCACGGACGAGCTGGAATTCACTGAGATCGACCGGCAGTTTGGCCGCTTCATCGCGCGCTTTGGCGGCGAGCGGGAACTGGTTGAAACCGCGGCCGCTCGTCTCAGCCGCGCGCTGCGGGAAGGCCACATCTGTCTCGATCTCGCGACGGCGATGCCGCCGAGCGAAAGCGGCGAACTCCCCCTGCCAGATCGGTTGGAGAACGCCCTGCGCAAGTCGCCCGCCTTCGGCCCGCCGGAAGCATCCACGCCGCTCGTTCTCCATTGCGGCTCCCTTTTCCTCCGGCGTTATTGGGATTACGAGCAGGCGCTCGCGGGCAACATCACGGCGCGGGCCCGCCACAACGGCCCGCTCAGCGCCGGCGACGGAACGCAGGAGGCGGCCGTGGAAGGCGCCCTGCAAAATCGCTTCACGATCATCTCCGGCGGACCCGGCACCGGCAAGACGACCGCAGTCCTGCACATTCTGGAGCGGTTTCTGGCCGCGCAGGGAGACGAACGCCCGCGCATCGCCTTGACCGCTCCGACCGGAAAAGCGGCCGCCCGGCTGGAGGAACTTCTTCGCCAGGTGCAGGACAATGCGGCCATTGCACCCGCGATCAAAGAACGGATGCCCCGCTCCGCGTCGACAATCCATCGCCTCCTCGGCCCGAAACCCGACTCGGTTTTCTTCCGGCACGATCGGCGCAACCCGTTGCCGGTCGACTTCCTGATCGTGGACGAGGCCTCGATGGTCGCGCTCCCGCTCATGGCCAAACTTCTGGACGCGCTCCCGGAGCGCGCTCGTGTCATCCTGCTGGGCGACAGCGATCAGCTCGGTTCCGTGGAACCGGGATCGGTGCTGGCCGATCTTGTCGAAGCCGCCTCGGTCGCGAGCGGACCGCTCGGCAGCGCCCTGTTTGTCCTGCGCCAGAACTTCCGTTTCGGGAACGACAATGCCATCTACCGACTCTCGGACTGCGTGCGCGCCGGTGATGTGGATGGCGCGCTCCAGGTGCTCGAGGACAAAGGCAGTGCAGAGGTCTCGTCCGAGACCGTTCCATCGGTCGCGCAACTGGACGCCCGACTTGAGGCCGCGGTCGTCGAACATCTCAGACCGCTCCTGGAGGAGAGCGATCCGGCGAAAGCACTCGCGCTCCTCAGCCGATTTCGCGTGCTCTGCGCGCTCCGGGAAGGACCTTACGGAGCGTTGCAGATCAACGCCACGATTCAAACGGTCTTGCAGCGGCGCGGGCTGGTCCACGGCAGCGGGACGTTCCATCCTGGCATGCCCATCCTGGTCACGAGAAACGACTACCAGGCCAAACTCTTCAACGGCGACGTCGGGGTCGTCTTGCCCGACCCGCTGGCCGCCGGTGACAGCCGGCTTTGGGCGTGGTTCCCCGGCGCGGACAACCAGCCGCGCCGCATTTCCATCGCGCGCCTGCCGGAATACGAACTGGCGTATGCCATGACCGTGCACAAGGCCCAGGGTTCGGAGTTCGACCGCGTGCTCCTCATCCTGCCTGACCGGGACACGCCGATCCTCTCCCGCGAGCTGATCTACACCGGCATCACCCGAGCGCGGTCACACGCGGGGCTCTGGTCCGATCCGGCGATTTTCGCGCAAGCGGTCACGCGACGCGCCGAGCGCCGATCCTGTCTGCAGGAATTCCTCCGCTCATCAGATCTCGTGGAATAACGACCGGTAAGCCAGGCCGCGCGGCCGAGCTTTGCCTTGTCGTGGGCGTCAAAATCTGGCGTAATCCGCCCGTGACTGGCTCCCGGGTACAAGGGAGGTCTCGCGCATGAACCCGAGGCGAAAAACTCTGGCGATTTTTCTCGTGGGCTCCGTTTGCGGCGCCGGGCTGATCCTTTTGCTCCTCGCCTCCGCGGGCCGGCTCGCGAGCTGGCGCCTCGACCGCTCGCCGGTGACTGGGTCGGTCCCCAACGGCGCGCCTGCCGCTCCACCGCCCTCCGCCGCATCGCAAACTTCGCCGATACCGGACCCGGTCGCGTCGGTTTTGCTCCTCGATTTCGCCACGGGCTGGACAAGAATCTCCGCCGGCCCCACCCATCTGGACGGTGAGCTTTGGGTGCCGGAGATAAAGACGGTCGTGAAAAACACGGGCGCGGGTGAAATCCAGCGCATTTGGCTGAAAGCGATGTTCATCGACAACAAAGGGATCATTACGAGCGAGCAATCGGAACTGGTGGAGCAATTGCCGCCCGGTTACGCGAGGGGGCCCATTTTCCTCACCGGCCGAACCGGATACCCCGGCACCTCGACGTTCGTCCAGCTGCGCCGCGTGACGCAGCAATGGCGCTACGAGCTTTATCAGGCCACGACCAATACCGGCCCATGGACCAAAATCGGCGTCGGCTTGGTGGATTTGCCGTCGGAGTCCCGCCCGATCGTGCGGCGATAGGCCGATCACCAAAGCAGGCACGATCGCTTCGCGGTCGCTATCCGGGCGCAAAACATGGTGGATTTTGGCACGTCGCGAGCTAAAACACTGCGCTATGCGAACGTATTCGCTTCTGCTTGCCATGGTTGCGACGCTCCTGAGCGTGCCGCAGCCCGCATCGGCTGGCACTCCAACCACAGTTTTTCCCTCCACCGGCCCGGTCGTTCCCGGCAACCGCGCCTCCCTGCGCGGGAACATCGCCGCGGCGCCGGCCTCCGCTCCGATGGAAGTGAAACGCGCGATCTGGGCCGCGAACGAATTACGCACCAAGCCCTATCGCTACGGCGGCGGTCATCGCTCTTTTCACGATAAAGCCTACGATTGCTCCGGCACCGTTTCGTATGTGCTCGGCGCGGCCGGGTTGCTCCAGACGCCGATCCCGTCGTCCGGCTTCAAGAAATTCGGCCAGCGCGGCAACGGCAAATGGATCACGATTTACGCGCGCAACGGCCATACCTTCGCCGTCATCGCCGGCCTGCGGCTCGATACCACCGCGCTGAACACGATGCGGCGTGACCGCACCTGGGCTCCGCGCTGGCAGGCCACCCCGCGCACCCCGCGCGGTTTCGAAGTGCGTCATCCTCCAGGGTTCTAGGTCGCGCGCTCGGCGCGCGATGTAGCTTACAGCGGAGTTGTTAGGCGACGACTTGTCCGCGTAGTGCCTCGAATGCCGCGAGACCGCGAGTAACAGCCCTGTTACGGAAACGCGTTTGCCCAACCGTCCACGGACCCGACGGTTTTCATATGGTCCTCACTGCATCATGAACGCAACCTTCCATTCCCAGAGAGCTCTTTTCCGCCCGATCGGTTTCGTTTTCCCGGTCTGCCTCGCAATTGCCGTCGCCTTTCTCGTCAGCGGCGAGCTGCGCGCGAATCCCGGATACCACGCCAGATCAGGCAAGATAGCCTTTAGTGTCGGCTCAAATATTCCGCTCGTGAAAGTCTCCGGTACCTCCTCGAATGTGAGCGGCGGCGGTGAGGCAACGGTCGACCAGAACATGGCCACGGTTCACAATCTCCGGTTCGAAGTGGACCCGAAAACCTTCAAGACGGGCATCGGGATGCGCGACCAGCACCTCTATGAAAAGGTCTTCACCGCGGCCGACGGTTCCATGCCGAAGATCACTCTCCGGGCCGAGCAGTTTCAGGCGAAACTGCATCCAGAAACCTCCAAATGGGAGGGCAATCTCCGCGCCCAGCTCACGATCCGGGGCGTGACGAAGTCCGTCTCTTTTCACGTCATCGGGGAAAAGAAGGGCAACGGAGCAGTCGTCTCGGCTGACGGCGTAGTCGACACCTCAGCCTTTGGTGTTCAGCCGATCAGCTATTCCGGAGCGAAGGTTAACGAGCAGGTCACGGTCACCGTCAGCGACCTGTTCATCGAACCGTAAGAGCGCTCGATCATGACGAGCTGGCGCGAATCGGACTCCGATCGCGAGAGCCGACGAATCCGCGACCGGCTGGTCGTTGCCGGCGCATTCCTGCTTTTGGCGAGCGCACCGGCGCACGCCGCGCCGCGCATGATCAGCTACGGTTATCCGAGCTGCGTCTCGTGCCATGTTTCGCCGCAAGGGCGCGGGCTTCTCAATTCCTATGGCCGCGGAATCGACATCGCGCAGAGCTATTCGAAGAAGGATTTCACGGCGATGCTCCTGGGCCGGCCATCCAACAGCGATGAGCCAGGAGAGAATTGGGATGGTCGCTTCGGAAATGTCCTCGCGGACTTCGTGGTCTCCATGCGGCTCAATCAACGACTCGATCGCGACAAGACCGATCCGGCCATCGCCTCCCTTTATCGGCAGGTTATTTTTCTCGGCGACCACGACCGGTTCCGGCTCAACTTCGAGATCGGCGCGCTCGACGGCGGCCTGCCCGACACCCGTTTGGCGCCTGAACTCACCGTCACCGGCGGCGAGACCTTTTTCCTCAAGAAATTGCTCCTCGAATGCCGGCTCGGCGAAAACAATTCCACTTCCGGTCACGAGATTGCATTGGGGCGCGATTACCTGCCGCTCGGCCTGCAGATCGATGACTATGCAAGCTTCATTTTGCACCTGAACCACGCCGGAATCTATGATTTCCCGCTGCAGCTGAAATACTTTGTCTGGGACGAAAAATTCCTCGGCTCAATTTATGTCTTCGCGCCCTCCTTCGAGGAAGGCTCCGACCACCGCGAGTACGGCGCCGGGCTCCTCTACGAACGCTATCCCAGCACCAGGCTTGCCCTCGGCATTCAGACCCAGGCCGGCTTTTCAGAGGAATCGAATCGAATGCGCGCGGGGCCCTATGTGCGTTGGGGTATATCGGAAAAGTGGGCGCTGCTCGCGGAGGCGGACTACGGCGGGTTTTGGTCGGCGGGGACAACCGGCGAGACCGGCAGCCAGGTCACGGCAATCCTCCAACTCTACTATCATCATTACGAGTGGCTGGTTTCCAGCGGCACCCTTAACTACGCTTATACGGACTATCTCGCCTCGAAACAGCACCTCACCTCATTCCGCTACACCGCCGCGGCCCGGCTGAATCGAAACCTGACTGTGGGCTTCACCTACCTCGTTGGTGACGTGCGGCGGAATCTGGCTTACAGCCAGGAGTTGGCCGTCTTCGCCGCCGTCAAATTCTAGGCCGCACCGCGGTTTACCTGCGCGCACCCGCCCGTTAGCATGGCCCGGCTGCGCCGGACCGACGCAGCAACCGCTGCGCATGGAATCTGCCTCGCCCCACTCTGATCACGGCTCGCCACGGCGGACGGAAGCGCGCGTCTTCGGGCTCGATTTCCTCCGCGGGGCCGCCATCGGCGGGGTGGTGCTCGCCCACGCCTCGGTCGTGCTCTACCCGCATTTGCCGCCCTGGTATGGACTCATCGGCCACGGCGGATTTTACGGTGTGGAGCTGTTCTTCGTCCTGAGCGGTTTTCTGATCGGCCAAATCCTGCTCCGCGAAGGCGCACAGCTCGGGGCCGCGAAAAACGTAGCCGTGTTTTACGTGCGCCGCTGGCTGCGGACGCTGCCGTTGTTCCTTCTCTTTCTGGCGGTCAACGTGGTGCTGGAGCTGGCGGTGCGTGGTCACTCCCTCGCCGCGGGCGAAGTGCTGCAGCACGGCTTTTTCCTGCGCAATCTCACCGGCCTCCACATGTCGTTCTTTCTCGAGTCCTGGAGCCTCGCGATCGAGGAATGGTTTTACCTCCTCTTTCCCGCTACCCTCTGGCTCGGGTTGAAACTGCAGAAGCGTTTTGACGTGGCGTTCCTCTGCGCGGCGGCGGCGTTCTTCGTGTTTTCGACCGCGCTCCGCGTCGTCTCGGCCGGCGATCCCCAAGCCGATTGGAGCTCGTGGCAACGCATGACCGTCCTCTTCCGTTTCGATGCGCTCATGTTCGGCATCGGCGCGGCCTGGGTGGCGGAGCGGTTTCCATTGCCCTGGCGGAAATGGCGGACGCTCTGCGCCGGCGCGGGGACTTTGCTCCTGCTCGCGCTCTACGCCACGCTCTGGCGGGTGACGGAGCAAGGCTTTGCTTTCGGGCCCGACGACTTCTTCGCCCGGACATTCCGCTTCACCTTCGTCTCGCTCGGCTTCGCCCTGCTCCTGCCGTGGTGCTCCGGCTGGCAACTGAGGCGCGAAACTCCGGTCAGCAGCGCCGTGCGCCGCGTCGCCCTCTGGTCCTACGCTCTTTACCTCGTCCACCTGCCGCTCTTCGCGCTCGCGGCGCATCTTGCCTCCGCCGATCAGCAGCCATCGCTCGCCCGCGCCGTGCTGGCGTTTGGTGCGCAGCTGGCGGTCGCAATTCTCGTCAGCGCACTGCTCTACCGGTTCTTCGAGAGGCCGATCACACGTTTGCGAGAGCGCGCTGCGCCCGCGGTGGCGAGGCTGTTTGGCGCGGGTGGATGAATGGCGGCCGGTTGCGGAAAGCCGCGCCGATCGAGCTCGACCGGAACGAGCTGGACGGCCACGCCGCGCCGGCCGGTGAGCGTGACCCGCGCCAGCACGCCGCGGTTCCAACGGCCCACCGTGGGGGCACCGTCAAAGACGAGATTGCCCAGCGAATAAATGATCGGGTGGCCGCGGTAATAATCGAGCGGCTGCACCGTGTGCGGGTGGGAACCGGCGATCAGATCCACGCCGTGGTCGATCAGCCAGCGCGCCAGCTCGCGCTGGCGTTCCGTGACCTCCGCGCGGTTCTCTTCGCCCCAATGGATGAAACAGACCAGCAGGTCGCTCGCGGCGCGGGCCGCGGCGATCGACTCGGCTGAAGGACGTGCCTCCGCGGTGAGATCGCTGAAGGCAAGAATCGCGATCCGGCGGCCATCCTTCGTAGTGAGAATCTGCGGCTCCGCTGAATCGGCCGCGGTGATGTTGTTCTGCGCGAGAAGCGCGCGGGTTTCAGCCAGCCCCTCCGGGCCGAAGTCGCCGGCGTGGTTGTTCGCCAGGTTTACGACGTTGATGCCGGCCGCCGCGATGGCTGCGGCCGCCGGCGCGGGTCCACGAAAAATATAACGCTTGTTCATCGCCCGCGCGGCGGTGCCGCCCAGCGCACACTCCAGATTCACGAGCACGTTCTGGACGCCGCTCAATAGCGGACGAATCCCCGCAAACGGATCCGCGCCCGCCGTGATGGCGTCGCCTACGCTCCGTGCCAGCATCACGTCCCCGCCGATGATCAGATCGGCCTCAGCCAGACGCGGCGGCACCGAGTAGAGGTCGAACCGGGCACCGGCCCGCTGCGCCCGCAACGCGCCGAGCGTAAGCGTCTCCGGCATGCCCTCCAGTTGATGCACGACGAGGTCGCCGGGATCGAGCACGCCAACCGGCGCGTGATCTTCCAGCAGCGCTGCCACGTGATTGCCGAAGTGGATCACGACGCCGCGCTCGACCTCCGTCGCCGTGAGCTTCGCCTCGTCCCGCGGCTTGAGAAACGCCCGCAGCTGTTTCGGATTCGACCAAGGGATGCGCAAGCCCTGCCGGCGCAACGCGTAAACGACAAAGTTGGCGCAATCGGCGCCCCAGCCGGTTTCCGGCCCCGTCTCGTTGCCGCTGCGCAAGCTGCCGCTTCCGAACAGGTACGGCAGGCCGAATTGTTCCGTCAGGGCGGCGCGAAATCCCGTGCCGCGCACACGGCGAATCTCGATTGCGGGCGTTTCGCGCACCCTGCCATCCACGACCGCCCGCGCCTTCATCCGCAAAGCCCCGCAACCGCTCGCCGAATCAAAGAACTCGCTGAGCTGGTCGGTCGAAATTATCCGACCGGTCGGGACGAGCTTCACTTCGCGCCAGCGCGGACGCGGCGGCGCGCCTTGCGCAAACCCAGTCGCGTCGTCGTCGGCCGCCATCAGGTTGCAGCAGGGGAAGGCGGGAACCTCTGCGATCCATTCCATGCGCTCGACGGCGGCGTACCATGGCTCCGGGCGCAGCTCAATCTCGCTCGCGACGTCGTGCGGCACCCGCCAGATTCCGTCGGTTGAGGGTTGGCGGTCTTTTACGGCGAGCCGCGGCGGTCGTTCCAACGGTGCTGCGTCCGGGAGCGCGATTCGATCCCCATTCGCGGCCAGCAGCGCCCGCACTTCCGGGGAGGCTTTCGCGAGGTCAAACGCCGGCACGTCACCGCCTGCCTCGCGCAGTTCGCGCGCGCGGAGCGATCGATCGTTCCCGACCCGCGCGGAAGCGGCGAACTCAATCGTCGCGGTGGGGAGGGAAAGCGCGCCGCGCAGCGCCAGTTGCAGCAGGGCGTCCGCGTCCGTGTCGCTCGCGAGGTAGGGGCGCGAGATGGCGAATGTCACCGCGTGCAGATTTCGGCGGGCGCACACAAACGTCCAGACGCGCTCAAACGCCGCCGCCCGGTCCGCGCCCGGGACCTCCGCAAAGTAATCGAGATCGATGGTCACGATCACCGGCCCCGCGACATCGTCACTCGCGCGCGAGTTCCTCCAGCCCAGCCACCCGAAAGCGCTCGCGAAAGCGCCCCTCGCTCCGCGGCGCCGCCTCGGCGTGACCGTCCAACAAATCGCCGGCCTCACGCTCGCGTTGCGCGGCCTCCGCGGGAGCGCGGTCGCCCGGAACCCAGATTACGCGCGCGATTGGGGCGGGCATGAGCGGCTCGATCCAGTTGAAGCATTGCACGGCGCCGGCCCGCCGCCATTTTGCCAGCAGTGCGCGGCGTTCCTCGGACGATGAGACGCGACGCAGGCGTGTTCGGAGCTGGTCCGAATCGAAGATGGCCGACGCATCCGAGTGGGCGTCGAAATGAATCAGCGTCACCGGCTCGTCGAGCGGAAGATGCTCGGCGAGCCAGTAGAACGAGCCCGCGTGGCTATCCTCGATGTAAACCGGCAGCGTCGTCGGCGCCGCCGGCGCGCTGCTGGCCAGCGCGACCATCGTGACTCCGATCGCCCACCAATGTTTCACCGTGCCGGATTGAACTCAGGCTTCTGCGCCAACTTCGCCTTCAGCCGAAGCGACGAGATGCAGGTATCGCGCGCCGCCGTCCCGGGATGGACGGCTTTGATCACGAGTTTCACCGTCCTAACCGGCTTGGCGTAATCGCGCACTAGCAGCGGGTAGGCTTCCGAGAATTTCTCGTCCGGGATTTTCGCGGTGAACGTTTTCTCATCGTTCAGCGTCACTTCCAGCTCGGCGACGCGGTTGTTTTTCGTCCAGAGCGAGGGGTCCTCGGAGCTCTGGTAGCCGGGCATGATCAGGATCGCCTCCAGCGGCAACGGCCGACGCGATTCGAGCGTAATGCTCTCGCCGATGCCGTCGCCCGCCACGCCTTCCGCCCAGGTGGCATCGGAACTGGTGTTCGCCAGGTTCTTGACGTCGTAATTCGTTTCTCCGGCCGGCGGCAGAGTCGAACTCGCCACCGCCTCGAAATCGGAGTGCACCAGGAAATAGCGCTCGCCCTGGATCAGGTAATCGCCAATCGAGGCCCCCGCCTCCTCCTCGTTTTCCGGCGCGGCGTTGCGCACGGGATAGGTCTTGTAGCCGCGGCGGGCGACGATCTTCACGTCGTCTGCGAGGGTGGGCTCAAGGCCGCGGAATTCCCATTCGAAACGCGTTTCGTTGACCTTCTGAAAGCGACGCTTCGGCTGCTTGATCGTCACTTCGTCAGGCTGCGGATGGACGATGTTCACCGCCGCTTTACCTTTTCCGATCGTGCCCTTCCAGGTGGCCGCGGGGGAGAGCGAGTAAACCAGCACCTGATCGCTCTGCTGGTAATCATCGGACACGCCGCCCTGGCTGCCGCTGTAGCCGGCGCGGTAGCGAATCACGACCTCACGCGTCTGCCCGGGGGCGAAGGGGATTTCCGATTTCTTCCACAGCTTGCGCGCGGGCGGAAAATCGTCCCAATGCTCGTCCGTCATCGTCACGCCTTTCTCCGGCGACGGGACGTCCTTCCATTTCAGCTCCACATTGTCGGCGGTGATCCGGTAATCCTCGAGATCGGCCGGCTTTTCGCCTTCCCCGTCTCCATCGGAGGGGCTCCATCGTTCCACCGGAAAGAAGAAATCCTGCACCACTTTCGCGCCGGTGTTGCGCATGCGGTAACTCACTTCCACCGCCGCGAATTGTGGTGCAGATCGATCGTCAGCTGCTCTTCCTCGATCGTCACTTCCGTCGTCTTCGTTTCTTGTCGGAGGGCGCGGCGTTCCCGGTGGAGGAACGCCGATTTGCCAGGCGCCGCCATTGGCGAGCAACGACGCGTTGGCACGGCCACGAGAGACAGACGAGGAACAAAGGCGGTCGCAATTCTCATGGACGCCGAGCGTAAATTCCGGGAGCGGTGGGAACAAGAGGGAACCGCAGGAGACGCTAGGCGCGATGAGGCTTGCCAGTGGCACATGCGATGCTCATGATCGTGTTCCCGATGATCAGGGCGAATTGTCGGGAACGGTTCACGGCATCGGATTTCGACTTTGTCGTGCGGACGCTCGCGCGTTCGCACACCGATTGCGTCTCGTTAGTCGATCTGCTCAGCGACTGCCGAGACGCGCGACTCCGTCCTTGATCATCCGCGGCTGGTCGACAGCGATTTTGTCGAATGCCGGCCATCTCTCGATTTCGTCGCAGTTTTACTTTTACGTGCTCGCGCGGCACGTTCTGCGGCAGGCCGGCATCAAGGACCGCAAGCTGTGTGATTACGTCGCGTCGCTCCTCGAGACCTTTTCGCGCATCAACGGCATGCAGGCCCCGCATCTCGCCGATGAGCGCGGCCGGCAATACATCTGCGACATGCTGATTGCGCTGACCAAGGCCACGCCCGAGCAGGCGTTTCTGCTGCGCGCGCATGTGGGCAATTACTCGCTCTTCATCAGCGGGATTTTTCATGAAAACACGCAGCGCCGGAGCCGGCGCGGCGGACCGGACATGAAGTTCTACGAGCAAATCGGGCGGACCAATTATGGGATGGTCGCCTCGCACGCGACCGCCCGGCGTTGTGAGTTGAGCGATGTGTTATGAAGGACTGGCCGAACGCTTCCGCGAGGTGCGGCTCGCGCTCAATCAGCTCTCGGAGCAGTTGCTGAATCTCGACGACGATTACATGGCGCCGCGAATTCTCTGAGTTGAGGCCATGACCAGCTCCCGATGAACGAGACGCTCTTCAGCCAGATCCAGCGCCTCTTCGAGCGGACCTACGCGCAGGTCGGGATCAACCTCGAAGATTGCCTGATCGATCGGACCCGGTGCGCGCAGCTCACGCGCGCCGCGGGCGCTTCCGCGCGCGAGCTCAGCGAACTCGCCCGCACCTTCCTGCGCCGCGCGGACGATCAGCTTTACGTCGGCATCTACTACTCGCGCTGGTTGATCGAACAGCTGGAGCGGCACGATCCGCGCAGCGGGTTGAACGACGGGAACATCCGCTCGCTCATTGCGTTCGTGGAGGAAATCAATCATGCGCTCCACGCCGCGTTGCAGTTCAAGCAGGGCGAGCGCGAAATCGAATCGGAGGATTACGCGCGCAACCTTGAGCTGCAGGCGCAGGTCGACACCTATCTCGTGCTGCTGCTTTTCGTGGCCTTCTTCCGGAAGACGCAAAAGGTCTCGCGGACCGATCGGCGCTGGCTGCGTTTCCATCTCTTCGCCGCGCAGAACCCGGGCGCGTTCCGCTGCCAGAACCTGCGCGGTCGTTATCTCGAGACGACGGAGCTGGCCTCGAGCTACACCGAATTTCTCGATACGCTCAATGGCCTGCGCCGCCTCGACGAAATCCGCCTCTTCCGCTCCCTCGATTACGGCGCCAAGAAAGAGCGCATCCTCGCGCTCACCGGGCGCACCAGTCTGCGGCTGATGGATCGCACGGCGGATTGATGCGCCTGGGTGATCCTTGGGAGGCGTCGAAGTGGCGGCGCCTCGAATCAGGCGGCGTTCACGCGCGCGCCGCGGACAACTGCCCGAGGCCGATCGCATCCTCGCTCCGCCCGTTGCGCCCCACGATCACGATGTCGCGTTCCACGTCGCCGAAACGGGTGACACGCGGGAGCAATCCCCAGCGCTCGAATCCGAGCCGCTCGAAGAGCGCGAGACTCACGGCATTATGGCCGAGAATCAGTCCGACGAGCGCCGTGAGACCGAGCGCGGGGCTAAGAGCGATCCCCTGCTCCAGGAGCGTGCGCGCCACGCCGCGCCGGCGAAAATTCTCGTCTACGTACACGCTGACTTCCGCCGTGCCGCGATAAGCGCAGCGCGGCATGAAAGGGTGGAAGCTCAGCCACCCGGCGATCGCATTGTCCAATTCCAGAACCCAAAGCGGGTATTGATCCGGTGCATGCTCATGGAACCACGGCAGCCGTTCCTCGATCGTAACGGGCTCGAGCACCGCGGTCGACATGTGCGACGGAATGGTGGCGTTGAAGATATCGACCACGGCCGGGAGATCCCGCTCCTCGGCGTCGCGGATCGTCATGCCGCGCGAACGGCCGTCTCCTCCACCCGCGGGTCAGGGAAAAAGAGCTCGTCAAACGTGGGCTGAAACGCCCCTGCCGGCGTGGCCCCGATCCGGAAGCGCGGGCTGATCTCGCGTTGCTCCGCGCAGAAGACCTCCACGGTCTCCCGCCCGGTCCGGGCGAGCAGTGCCTGCACGGCGCTCCGGGCGAGCTCGGGCGAATTGCAGTCCCGGCTCAAATGGCCCAGCACCACGCGCTCGATTTTGCCCGGCAACAATTGCTCGATCACCCCCGCGGCGGCGGCATTCGAGAGGTGACCATGCCGCGACATGATCCGCTGTTTCACCGGCCAGGGCCGAAGCTGGCACGCCTGCAACAGTTTCTCGTCGTGGTTCGTCTCAATCACGAGCGTGTGCACCTCGCGGAGACGCTCCACCAGCATCTTGGTCGCGAAGCCGAGATCGGTGATGTAGCCGAGCCCGCACCGGCCGGCGTGAAACGCATAACCAACCGGCTCGACCGCATCATGCGGCACAGGAAAGGTCTGCACGGTGAGGTCGCAAATGGAAAATTCGCTGCCGGTGCGGAAGATGCGCCAGTTGCGATGCGCGCATAACAAGCCGCCGCGGATCGCCTCTGCCGTGAGCGCGTTGCAATAAATCGGGAGGTGAAATTTCCGGCACAACACCTCGAGCCCGCAAACATGATCGCCGTGTTCATGGGTGAGGAGGACGCCGTCGAGCTGCCCGGGCTTCACCCCGCAGAGCTCGAGCCGCCGGACCAGCTGCCGCGCGCTCAGTCCGCCGTCGACCAGAAGCCGGCAATGCCCAGTCGCGATGAGGGCGGCGTTTCCGGCGCTGCCGCTGCCGAGCATCGTGAGGCTGAACATTGCCGGATTTATAACCGCCAGCCGCTATATCGACAACAGAATTGCTCGGCCTCTACCACCGATTGTGTCCGAGCCCAGACCACGCCGCCAGTTTCTCCGTCGCCTGCGCGGTATGTCTCCTGCTCAATTGACCGGCTAAATGCAATCGAGCAACAATGCCGCCCCCGGCGACGTGAGCCAGAGCGACATTGTTTTCCAGTGCGTCCATTGTGCTGCCCCGCTGGTCGTGGATGCCGCCGCCGCGGGGGTCACCGTGGCCTGCCAAAGCTGCGGGAAACCGACGGTGGTGCCGGGTCCGGGCGCGTCGAACCCCACCAAGATTTCCGAGCTGCAGCATCAATTGAAAGAGAACGAATCGCAGCGGACGGAAATCACCGGTTACATCAATCAGCTGAGCATTCAGCTGCATCGCTGGCAGCTGCGACTGCAGACGCTGAACGAGCGCCAGGCCAAACTTCGGGCCGATCTCGCGGCTGCTGCCGGCAAACAACACGCGCAAAATTGAAACGGCGGCAACGTTGCCGTTGCCGCCGCTCGCTTAGGCGCCGCTGCGAAAAACAGCGTCTACTGCTGGCGCGCTTCCTTCATCGCGCGGTGCGCTTGCATCATGTCCTCGTGCGCCTTTTTCATCGCATCGAATCTCTGCTGCTGGTCGGGTGTGAGCAGTGGACGGATCTGCGCGGTGGCGTTCTCCATCACGGCCCGCATCTTCTGCATCGCTTCCTCGTGAATGGCGCGCATCTGCGGCTTGGTCTGGTCGAGAATCGGCTGCACCTTGGCTTCCTGGTCAGCCGTCAGGTCCAGGTCCTTGGTCAGCCGCTCAAGCGGGTTTCCCCATTTGCCGCCGTGCGTCCCGCCGTGCATCCCGCGACCTCCATGACCGCGGCCTTCCTTGTCCCCTGCCTGCAGCCCGGCGATCCCGCCGAGTCCCAACGTGCTGGCAATGGCCAGCGTAATCAGTGTGCGTTTCATGCTGTGTAATGTCCCCCTTGTTTGTTTTTAACCGGCGCGACCCTGATGATCGCGTTCAGAGGGAATGACAGCCGCCCGGCGTTCCGGTTACAAAAAAAAACCGCCAAAAAATCCTGTAACCCGGCTTCGTTCCCGGCTGTCATAACCGACAGTGTGGAGACATTGTGGAGCAGATGGCTGATGATCCCGATGTGCCAGCGCTCGTGGCTGCGGCACGGCAGGATAATGAGGAGGCCGCGCGCGCGCTGCTGCGCCATTTTTATCCGTTTGTCGCCCGCCTCGTGCGCGCGCATCGTCCCCGGCGCGCCGCGGAAGAAGACCTTTGCCAGATGATTTTTATCAAGATGTTTCAGAACCTCGATCGCTACTCGGGCGCGGTGCCGCTGGAGCACTGGCTCTCGCGCATCGCGATCAACACCTGTCTGAACGCGATCGCGGCCGAGAAAGCCCGGCCCGAATTACGCCGGGCCGACCTGAGTGAGGAACAGGCGGCGGTGGTGGATAATCTCGCCGCCTCCGCCGCGGAAATCGGCGTCGACCAGCAGTTCGCGGCGCGCGATCTCGTCGCGCACATGCTGGAGAGTTTGAAACCAGCCGAGCGTCTCGTGATTGATCTGCTCCATCTGCAGGAGAAAGGCGTGGAGGAAGTGGCGCGCCTGACCGGCTGGAGCCAGCCGCTGGTGAAAGTGCGCGCCTTCCGGGCCCGGCAAAAATTGAAACAACAACTCGCGCGGATCACCGCCAGGGAGAGCCATGCCCGATAGCGAACTGCGCCGTCTCCTCCAGGCCGCCCGCGCGGCGGAAGAGGCGGAACCGGCGATGCCCTACGGCTTTGATACCCGCGTCCTGGCGCTGGCCCGCGCGCGGCGCCTCGCCCGCGGGAACGACACGTGGGAATTGGCGCGGCTCGTGCGGCGCATCGCCTTCAGCGCGGTCGTAGTGACGGCCTGTGCCGGCGCCGCCGCCTACTGGCAGATGAGCGAGAACGACGATCTCGGCGAGCCACTCACGAACGCCTACGCGATCGCGGACAACGCAATCGACCTGGAGCTTTACCCATGACCCGCGCGTTGCAATGGCGGTTGCTGATCGGTTTTGTCCTCGTCTTTCTGGCGGGCGGCGCGACCGGTCTGTTCGTCGGCGCGTGGCATGCGCGGCAGGCCTTCGCCGGGCGGCACGGCGGCATGATGGCCGAACGGATGCGCGAACACATTCGGCGTCAGCTCGATCTCACGCCCGCGCAGATCCGCGAGGTCGACCCGATCCTCAACGACATGGCGCAGCAACTGCAGCAGATCCGGCGGGAGAGCGGCCGGCGGGTCGCCGAGACGATGGAACAATCGCACCGGGCGATGCTGCCACACCTGACGCCGGAACAGCAAAAAGAGCTGGAAGAGATGAAACAGCGCCACGTGCGCCGCTGGCACTGGCGGCACGGCCCCCGCCCGCCGCCCGCCGACACTCCCTAGCGCCTTCGTTTGCGCGGCGGGCGGAGCGCGCGAACACTGCGGGCGTGGGAGCGAAACAGGACCGCGAGATCGAACGGAAGTTTCTTGTCCGCGCGCTGCCGCCCAACCTGGCGCAATTTCCGCACGCGGAGATCGCGCAGGGTTACCTCGCGATCGCACGGGACGGCGTGCAAGTGCGGCTGCGCCAGGCGGGCGACCGCCATACGCTGACCTACAAGCGAAATGACGGCGCGGCGCGGATCGAACGCGAGATCGCGCTGACGCCGGAACAATTCGCGGTGCTCTGGCCGGCCACGGAAGGCAAACGGCTCACGAAAACGCGCTACGACGTCCCGCTCGGCGAGCTGGTGGTCGAGATCGATGTCTACCGCGGCCAGCACGAAGGCATCGTCGTGGCGGAGGTGGAGTTCACCGACGAACGCACCGCGCGCGAATTCGTCCGGCCGGAATGGCTAGGCGAAGACGTCTCGCACGATCCGCGCTACAGCAATCAGCTCCTCGCGATGTAGGCCGGGGCTTCCTCTCCGGCGGGGGTTGCTCCGCTGTGATTGGTGCTTCGCTGGCCTGGAGACGTCGGCTCCCGCCGCGTCGCGAGACGCGGCCTACACCGCGCAAGTTCACCCAATTGTCACGGGCATGTCATCAGTCCGTCACAATCGCCTCCTACGGTGCGCGGCAGAGACAACAACCCGCGGCTTAACCTCCGCGCCAACCACCAGGAGAAACAATGTTCGGAAAGAAATTCACCCTCACCGCTCTGGCTCTCACGCTCGCGTTCGGCGGGATCGCACCCGCGCAGGACAGCGGTGCGCTGCTCGATCTGCTTGTCCGCAAGAAGATCATCACCGACCAGGAAGCGGAGGAGATTCGCGGCGAACTGACCAAGGAACACGCCGCCACCTCCGCCGGGAAGCTCAAGATCTCCCAGCCGCTGACCGAGCTGGAAATCTACGGCGACGGCCGGGTCCGCTACGAAATCCGCAATGGCAACAGCGGACCTCCGAGCACCCTGGTCACCAATCCAAACGACGCCCAGCAGCGCAATCGGCAACGCTACCGCCTTCGGCTCGGGCTCCGCGGCATTCTCATGGATGACTTCTTCTTCGGACTCCGCCTCGAGACCAGCGCCAGCGCCCGTTCCACCAACGTGACCTTCGGCGACGACGCCGGCCCCTTCGGTAAAACGAGCGATCCGATCAACGTCGGCCAGCTCTACGTCGGCTACCGCGGTCTCCGCGACATCACCCTCACGGCGGGCCGAATGCCGAATCCGTTTGTCACCACCTCGATGGTGTGGGACGGCGACATCAACCCGGAAGGGCTGGCCCAGCAATACAAGCACACCTTCAACCTTTCCTTCGGCGGCGGCTCCACGAGCACGGCTGCGTCCAGCGATGGCAAAGGTGTGG
The DNA here is from genome assembly GCA_963844275.1 of uncultured Verrucomicrobiae bacterium. GTDB lineage: Bacteria > Verrucomicrobiota > Verrucomicrobiia > Chthoniobacterales > UBA10450 > JACCTI01. The sequence continues at coordinate 124,478 of CAWJNS010000010.1, read as the reverse complement.
CGATGGTAAGCGCCGAGCCTTACAAGATGTCAATCGAAGTCTTCGCGAACTTCGGGCAGTTCGTTTACGACGACACCAATCCGGAGAATCCGATCGGTGCGCCACCCGTGGCCAATGGACGCCGCGTCCCGGAAAACGATGCCTACATGCTCGGCTGGCAGATCGGCGCGAAGTTTAACTTCACCAAGGACATCTACTTCCGGGTCGCGCCCACGATCTACAACTACACAGGCTATGGCGACAGCTTTAATAGCTTCTTCAGCGGCGATCCGAACTTCCAGGTCGGCAACACGACTGTCACTCCGAACCAAACCGGGATTAACAGCCTCTTCATCTTCAACATGCCGGCCGAATTCGGCTTCAAGGTGCACGAGCTGCCGGTCCGCATCTTCAGTGACTTCGCGGTCAACCTCGAGGCCGCCGAGCGGGCGCGCGCCGCGGGTCACCCGGACGAAGGCGACCAACGCTACGCCTACCAGATCGGCCTCGGCGTCGGTCAGCTGAAAGTCAAGCGGGACTGGCAGATCCAGGCCTTCTGGCAGCACGCCGAGCAGTTTGCGCTCGACCCCAACCTGGTCGACTCCGACATCTTCGACAGCCGCGTGAACATGGAAGGCTTTGCCATCCAGGCTGGCTACGCCATCACAGACGCGGTCACCTTTAACCTGACCTACGCCTACGGTCAGCAGATCGACAAGGCCCTCGGGACCGGCGGCATTGGCGACATCAGTATGAACCCGCTGCGCGAGTACCAGCTCTTCCAGGCCGATCTCAACTTCAAGTTCTAACCCAGCACCAACCCAACCCTAACAGACCACTTCACATGAAATCGTTTACCCTCTCTCTTCTCGCCGGTTTAGCGCTGGCCACGACTTCGGTTCACGCCGAGCGTCTCGTCATCAAGGGCTCCGACACCCTGGGCGCGAAACTCGTGCCGCAGTTGGCGGAGCAATTCAAAGCCCAGAACCCCGGCACCACCTTCGACATCGCGGCGGAGGGTTCCACTACCGGCATTGCGGCGATCATTGATGGGACGGCGCAAATCGGCATGTCGAGCCGGCGCGCCAAATCGGCCGAAGTCGGCGCTCGCGAGCGGCAAAGGCGTGAACATGAAGCCAACGATCGTCGCCTACGACGGCATCGCGGTGATTGTTAACGGCAAAGAACCCGCTCACCGGCCTGAGCAAGCAGCAAGTCGGAGCAAATCTTCACCGGCACAGGTGACCGACTGGAGTGCGGTCGGCGGCACGGGCGGGAAGATCTCGATCTACACCCGGAACACTTCCTCGGGCACCTACTCCGACTTCAAGGAGCTGGCGATGAAGAAGCGTGATTACGCCGGTGGGTCGCAGAAGATGGCGGGCCACGAGCAGATCGCGGCGGAAGTCGGGAAGAATCCGAATGGCGTCGGCTATGTCGGTCTCGCCTACATGAACGCGCCGGGCATGAAAGTAGTGACGATCGACGGAGCCAATGCCGACCCAATCAAGCGGTGCGCAGACAAGAACTAGCCGTATGCGCGCCCGACTTTCTATTACACGAACGGCGAGCCGGGAGGCCTCGCCAAACAGTTTCTTGACTTCACCCTCAGCCCGGCCGGCCAGAAGTTGTGCGATCAGGTCGGGTTCGTTGCCGATCAACGGTTAAGTAACTTTCCCGCGAGCGTCTGGGTAGGTTAGGCAGCCCGCTGGAAGTAATTCCCGGCGGGCTTTCTGCATTCTGAGCCGCCGAGCCGCCCGCCTGAATCGCTCTCAGGAAGCAAGCGCAGGCGCCGCGAAGTAGCGACGCCGGAGCCAGAGGGCAACGTTCACGAGGAGGATCAGCGCCGGCACCTCCACGAGCGGCCCGATGACTGCGGCGAAGGCCGCGCCGGAAGTGATGCCGAAAACCGCCACCGCCACGGCGATGGCCAGCTCGAAGTTGTTCGAGCCGGCGGTGAAAGCCAGGGTCGCCGAGCGTTCGTAATCGGTGCCGAGCCAGTGGCTCATGAAGAAGCTGAGGAAAAACATGACCGCGAAGTAGATGAGCAACGGCAGCGCGATGCGCAGGGCATCGAGAGGCAGGCGAACGATTTCGCCTCCTTGCAGTGAGAACATGACAACGATCGTAAAGAGCAGCGCGATCAGCGTCAGCGGCGAGATGCGGGGGATGAACTCGCGTTCGTACCAGCTCCGGCCCCGGGCGCGCAGGAGGAGAAAGCGGGTGGCGATCCCGGCCAGAAATGGCAACCCGAGATAGATGAAAACACTGGCCGCCACCCGGCCCATCGTCAGCCGGCTTAGATCGACGGCTCCGAAATCGAGATCCGAGTGCGGGCGGCAGACATCTTCAGGAAGAAGAAGGCGAAGACGGAATAGAAAAGCACCTGGAAGATTGAATTGAAGGCGACGAGCCCGGCGCAGTATTCCGTGTGACCTTTCGCGAGATCGTTCCAGACGATCACCATCGCGATGCAGCGGGCCAGTCCGATCAGGATCAGACCGATCATATACTCGGGCTTGTCGCGCAGAAAGGTGACGGCCAGCACGAACATCAGAACCGGACCGATCAGCCAGTTCTGAACAAAAGAAAGCGCCAGCACCTTCCGGTCGCGAAAGACATCGCCCATTTCCTCATACTTCACCTTCGCCAACGGCGGATACATCATCACAATCAGACCGATGGCGATGGGAATGGAAGTCGTGCCTATGCTCCAATTGGTGATCGCCTGAGTGATGGCGGGAAGGAAGCGGCCGATCGCCACGCCCCCGAGCATGGCGAGGAAGATCCAGAGCGTCAGATACCGATCGAGAAACGAGAGGCTCCTGACGGCAGCGGCGCGAGGTTCAACAATTGCAGCCGCCATCAGGGATCGAGTTTCACCATCGATCCATATTCTCCAAGAGGAATATCCGCAAGGAACACACGACAAATTCACCTGATTGTCACTTTGCCGTCACCGGCGCGTCACCCGCGCGCGCCAACTTTCGGTATGCAAAAACTCACGACTCTGAAGACGATCGCCCTCGCCCTGGTCGGTGGCGCCAGCCTGCTCGGAACAGCGCACGCCGACCGGCTGGTGATCAAAGGCTCCGATACGCTCGGCGCGAAGCTCGTGCCGCAGCTCGCGGAGGAGTTTAAGGCGAAGAACCCCGACACTACCTTCGACATCGCCGCCGAAGGTTCCACCACCGGCATCTCGGCCTTGATCGATGGAACGGCGCAGATCGGGATGTCGAGCCGGCACGTCAAGCCGGCGGAGAAAGCGGCCGCGGAGGCGAAGAAAGTAACGTTCCATGAAATCGTCGTCGCCCATGACGGCCTCGCGGTGATTGTGAACAAGAACAACCCGCTCACCAACCTGACGAAAAAGCAGGTGGAGCAAATCTTCACCGGCGAGATCACCGACTGGAGCGCGGTCGGCGGCACGGGCGGCAAAATCTCGATTTACACCCGCAATACCTCCTCGGGCACCTACTCCGACTGGAAGGAACTGGCGATGAGCAAACGCGATTACGCGCCCAGCGCGCAAAAGATGGCCGGGCACGAACAGATCGCGGCGGAAGTAGGCAAAAACGCCACTGGCATCGGCTACGTCGGCCTGGCGTACTTGAAGGCCCCGGGGGTAAAGACCATCAAAGTCGACGGACTCGAAGTGACGCCCGAAACCACCCGCACCCACACCTGGCCCTATGCGCGGCCGACCTTTTTTACACGAATGGAGAACCGACTGGGCTGGTGAAACAGTTTGTCGATTTCACCCTCTCCCCGGAGGGACAGAAGATCGTCGAACGCGTCGGGTTCGTGGGGGTGGACGAAAGCAAGCCCGCCACGCCCTGACTTCCGCTGGGTCGACGAGCGTTGCGCTGCCTCGAATCTCCTCCGTAGTCACACCATGTCCGCCATCGCTGAGCCGCCGCGGTTAAAGAACGTGCGGGTCGTGCGGGTGCCGGTCCCGCGGCACATCCGCACCGCCTGGATCTCAGACGTGCACCTCGGCACGCGGAGTAGCAACGCTGCGGCGCTGCTCGCCTTCCTGCGTGATCATGAAGTCGAAACGCTTTATGTCGTCGGCGACCTGATCGATGTCTGGCAATTGCGGCGCAGCTTCCATTGGCCGCAGGAGCACAACGACGTCATCCAGAAAATCCTGCGCAAGGCGCGGAAAGGGACGCGTGTCATCTACATCCCCGGGAACCACGACGAGTTCGTCGCCGGGTTTCAGGGCCACTACGGGAACATCAGCATCCAGAAGGAGGCGATCCACACCACGGCGGACGGGCGGCGCCTGCTGGTGATTCACGGGCATGAGCTGGACACGGTGGTGCAGAACGTGCGCTGGCTCGCCTTCGCCGGCGATCTCGGCTACCAGTTTCTGCTCTCACTCAATCCAGCCGTCAATTTCGTCCGGCGGCGGCTCGGGTTCGGATATTGGTCGCTCAGCGCGTATGTGAAGAAGCGGGTCAAAGATGCCGTCGGCTTCATCGGCGAATTCGAGAAAGCGATCGTCCGTTACGCCGGAAGGTATCGCGTCGAGGCGGTGCTCTGCGGCCACATCCACAGCGCTGCGATTCATCAGTTTGACGCGGTCACCTATTACAATTGCGGCGACTGGGTGGAGAGTTGCTCCGCTCTGGTCGAGGACGAGCATGGTACGATCGAATTGGTGAGTTATCACCCGTTCCGTGCCGCCGGCGCCGCGCCCACAACGGCGAGCCGCGCCCAGCCTCAGTCCCTGGCATCCCTATGACAAAACGAAATACACGAACCATGAACGGCACGAATGGCCCGGTGCGAATGTTGGAGGCAGAGCTAATCGCACTCCGGCGTGATCTGCGGGCGACCTTGCGCGCCTATTCCGCCCGGCTCGAGATCCACCTGGCGCAAACCAGCGCCATTGTCGCCGCGGCGAAACCGGTCGAGGAACTCTCCCGGGAACAGCTCCACACTTTCCGCGAGCTGACCGTGCTCTTGCGGGAACGGAAGCTGCGGCCCGACAAAGGCCGGCGCAAAGATCTGCGCAAGATCGATTCGCTGATCGAAGAACTGCAGACGCTCTCGAAAAGCACCCGCGGATAATGGTCTAGCGGCGGGCGATCAGCGGCGGAAGCCATACCAACTGACCGGTCGTCGAGTGCGCTTTCTCAAAATCGACGCGGCGTCGAGGACAGGCAGTTCGCCGAAAAATTGTCGCGCCCGCGTCCCCGCGCGCTCAGCCGCGCATGACCACGAAGAACAGCAGTCCCAGGAAGAGAATAACAACCACCACGAGCACGAGCGCGGACAGACTGCGTGGCACAGTGGTGAGTTGCGCGACGGCACCGCCTCGCTTGAGCAGCCGTCGCAGCATGTAAAGGCCGACGCAGACCACGGCGACCAGCCACATGGCCATGAAGATGCGCAGTGGCGCCCGGCGCGAAGCCATCTGCGCCAAAACCAGCGCGAGATCGTGGAACTGAGGGGCGAGCGCAATCACGTTATCACATCCTCCATGAGGGCTACGCAGGCAAGCAGGCGCATGGAGGCGCCGAGGCGTCGTCACGCCGCTGCGGTAACAGGCCACCCGACAACGCTACCCCTGGCCGGGCTGCGGTTGCGCACCGGTTATTTGCTGAGCGGCGGGACCTTCTCGAAGAGCGCCCGCTAGCGCCGCGCGATCTGCGGCGGAATCAGCCAGATCAGCTGGCCCTTCGTCGAGCGCGCACCTTCCAGATCGACGCGGGCGATCCCGCCTTTGCCGAGCTTCGCGTCGCCGCCGGTCAAGGCGCCGATCACGTTGGTGAAATCCGGCTCGTGACCGACGATCATCACATCCTTGTCGCCGACGCGCTTGAACAACGCGCGCAGCTTCGTGACATTGAAGCCCGGGACGAGTCCGCGTTCCTGCCGCACCTCGAGATCGAGCGCTTTCCCGGCGATTTCTGCGGTCTGCCGGGCGCGCGGGAGCGGACTGGTGAGCAGGATCATCGGCTTCAGCTTCAGGCCGGCCAGGAATTTCGCGATCCGCTTCATCTCTCGGCGGCCCTCCTTGTTCAAAGGGCGCTCGTCATCCGGCCGATCCCAAGCCGGCCAGTCCGCCTTTCCGTGGCGCAGGAAGTAGAGCTTCATCGAATCCTCGCAACGCCAACCTGCGCCACTTTCCCTTCTTTTTCTTCCTCTATTTCGAGATGCACCTGCACGCTGTCAGGAACTACCAGATTGTTATCCGTCGGCGCATCGTTTGTCAGACTGACATCGGCTCCGCGTCCGGCACCGGATCGACCCACTTGCCGTGCTCGCGGATCAGGTCCTGCAGCCGCTCGACTGCTTCCGCTTCGGGAATGTTGAACTTCACGGCCGTCTTGCCGACGTAGAGATTGATCTTGCCCGGCGCGCCGCCCACGTAACCGAAATCCGCATCGGCCATTTCCCCGGGACCGTTCACGATGCAGCCCATGATGGCGATCTTGACGCCCTTGAGATGTGAGGTGGCGGCTTTGATCCGCGCGGTCGTGGTCTGGAGATTGAAGAGCGTGCGACCGCAGGACGGGCACGCCACGTAATCGGTCTTGAAAATGCGGGTGCCGGCGGCCTGCAGGATGTTGTAGCTGAGGCGCAGCGCCTGGCCGGGCGCTTCCTCGCCTTGCACGAGAATGGCGTCGCCGATGCCGTCGCAGAGGAGCGAGCCGATGTTGGTCGCGGCGATGAGGAGCGTATCGAGAAATGGCGGATCGCTGTCGTCGGCTGCCGGCTGGTGGAGAGTGTCCTTGAGCAGGATGGGGATGCCGCGGATTCGACTCGTGCGGCCAGCAAGCGAAAGGCGGCGATCACCGGCAGGTCGACGCCGTCGCGCAACGGTCACGAGTCGTGCTTGCGCCTGATCGTTCAAGCTGCCGAATGGCGTCATCATCCCGCGGATCCACTTCGACGATCCCCGCGGATTCGTAGACGATCTCCGGCTTGTAATCGCCCATCCGGTCGACCTTGTGCGCGATCTTGTCGAAGTTGGCCTGGCGCACGACGACGCGGACGGTCTCTTCGCCGCCCAATCGCCACATCTCCGGCAATTCCGGCAACGCGGAGGCTCTGCGAGGGCCGGCGCTGATAGGAAAAGGGATCGTAGGAGAGACCGGAGATCGGAGACCGGAGATTGTTTCCGGTCGTGGCTCTCCGGTTTCGCGGTCTCGATCAGCGCCTGCGCGACCGGGATCTCGTGAACGCTGTCTTCGGTCAGCGAAACGCGGATCGTGTCGCCGATTCCATCGGCCAGCAGCGAGCCGATGCCGATCGCGCTCTTGATCCGCCCATCCTCGCCTTCGCCGGCTTCGGTCACGCCGAGGTGAATCGGATAATTCCAATCCGGCCCCCTCTTCCGCCAGCCGCGCCACCAGCAGGCGGTAAGCGTTGATCATCACCTTCGGGTTGCTCGACTTCATCGAGAAGACGAAAGCGTGATAATCCAGTTCGCGCGCGATGCGGGCGAACTCGAGCGCGCTCTCCACCATGCCCGAGCGGCGTGTCGCCGTAGCGGTTCATGATGCGGTCGGTCAGCGAGCCGTGATTCGTGCCGATGCGCATGGCGACGCCGCGTTCCTTGCAGAGCAGCACCAGCGGCGTGAACCGCTCCCGGATGCGCTCCAGCTCCGCCGCGTATTGCTCGTCGGTGTATTCGATGATCTTGAACTTCTTCGAGTCGGCGTAATTGCCGGGATTGATCCGCACCTTCTCCACCCACTTCGCCGCTTCCATCGCCGCTTCGGGCTTGAAATGGATGTCCGCGACGATCGGCACGTTGCAGCCGCGCTCGCGCAAGCCGCGCACGATGTTCTGCAGATTCGCCGCGTCCTTCACCGTCGGCGCGGTGATGCGCACGATCTCGCAGCCGACCTCCGCCAGATCCAGCGTCTGCGCGATCGACGCGCGCGGTGTCCATCGTGTCGCAGGTGATCATCGACTGGACGCGGATCGGATTCGCGCCGCCGACGCCGACGTCGCCGACCATCACCTCACGGGTGGGGCGGCGGTGATACGTGAAGGGATCGGCGCAGTAGCTCACTGCTTAAGTTGGCCGCCTCAGCTGACGGCGCAGGCGGTCGCGGTTGCTTGCGCGGCCGGTCGCGGCTCGTCGTGATCGCGCCCAACCAAGTCGCCGATATCGAAGAAGCTGACGTAGACCATGTAGCCGATGATGAGGACCGCGCAGGCGGTCTGCACGAATTCGAGCACCCGCATGTTGACCGGCTTGCGGCGGATCGATTCGATGATCGCAAGCACGATGTGTCCGCCATCCAGCACCGGGATCGGCAGCATGTTCAGGATCGCGAGGTTGACGTTCAGAATGACGCTGAACCAGAGCGCGAGCTGCCAGCCGCGCTCGCTCTGGAAGAGCAGATAGTAGATGCGTCCGATCCCGACCGGACCGCTCATGTGCTGCAGCTTCACGTCCGATTTCGGCGAGGCGACCGCGCCGATTGTATTCAGCGTGCTGGTGATGCTGTTGTAGACCTGCTCGACCGGACCGGGATGCGCGACGGACATGCGCCCATCGATGTCCCACAGATGCCGAGGCGCGGCTTTTTCTCGTCGGCTGAGACGATCACGCGGCTCGAGCGTCGGCTCCAGCACCTGCCGGTCGCGCATGACGCGCAGCGTGATCGGCTGGCCCGGATTCTTCTCGATGAATTCCCCGACCGCGGCCGGATTGATAGATCGGCGTGCCCGTTGAAGCCGACGACCACGTCGCCGTGCTTCAAGCCGGCAGCCGCCGCCGGCGAATCCGGGATCACCTTGTCGACAATCGCGGTCTGCGCCGGCTGGATCATGCACCTGCCGCACGCTCTTCCGCCGCCAGCCGCTCGTCTCCGCCTTGTACGGGTTCGACGTCGAATTCCACGCACCGCGCCGTTGCGTTCCACCTTGAATGGGATCGTGTCGCCTTCGCTGCGGACGACGTTCCAGACCACGCTGTTGTTCATGCCGCTGAACCGGGTGACCGGCTGGCCGTCGACCTCGAGGATCTTGTCGCCCGGGCCGCAAGCCGGCCTTGGCGGCGGGCGAATCGCGCGGGCACGTAGCCGACCACGGTCGTCACGTCGGACTCGCTGATCGGATGGCCGACGACCCAGACGACGCAGGCAAAGACCAGCGCCAGGAGCATGCTGAAAAGCGGCCCGGCGAAGGCGACGATGATCTTGTCCAGCGCCGAATGACCGGGAGCTGCGCGCGGTCGACGTCCGACCTTGCCCTCGATGATGTCCATCGGCGCGAGCTGCGGCAGCTTCACGAACCCGCCGAACGGGATCGAGCCCGAGCGAATATTGGACGCCGTTGATCGTCTTCTTCCAGAGCGGCTTGCCGAACCAGACGCCGAACTCTCGATCACGAGCCCGCGCCAGCGCGCCGCGAGGAAATGCCCGAGCTCATGCACGATGATGAGCAGGTTAAAGAGGACGACGACCTCGAGCAGAATGAAGGTGACGCGAAGGAATTGCGGGATCATCAAGAGGGCACTGGTTTAGTTCGCCCGAACCAGGTCCGGCGGCTTCGGCGCGCGCCCATTGATCGGCGGCCAATATCGCATCGAGCGCGGCGTCCGCAACGGAGCGATGGCGATTCATGACCTGCTCCACCAGTCCGCCAGATTCCGCGGGAAAGGGATCCGCTGTTCGAGGAAGGCTGCGACGGCGACTTCATTGGCGGCATTCAGACACAGCAGGGAGGGTGCCGCCGGTCTCGCCGGCCCGGCGCGCGAGATTCAAGCGCCGGGAAATCGTCGTAGCGCGGCGTTGCGAAATCGAGCTGGCGAAGCTTGCCGAAATCGAGCGGCGCGAGGGAATTCGGCACCCGCTCGGGCCAGGTGACCGCGTACTGGATCGGGAAACACATGTCGGAATGGCTCAGCTGCGCGAGGACCGAGCCGTCGGTGAATTCGACCATCGAGTGGACGATGCTCTGCGGGTGGATCACGACCTCGACGCGCGCCATCTCCACGTCAAGAGCCAGCGCGCCTCGATCATCTCGAGGCCTTTGTTGAAGAGCGTCGCGGAATCGATCGTGATCTTCGGCCCCATGTTCCAGGTCGGGTGACGCAGCGCCTGCTCCACCGTGATGTCATCGAACTGGGCGGCCGGGGTTTCACGGAACGGCCCGCCGGATGCGGTCAGGATCAGGCGGCGGACATCATTGTGGCGAAAGTTTGCAACTTGCGTGCTGCCGTCCTGAGCAGGTTGAAAACTTGCGCCACGATCCAGGCACTGGAAAATCGCGTTATGCTCGCTGTCCACCGGCAGCACCCGCACGCCTTCTGGCGCGCGGCTTCCCGCATCACGATCTCGCCCGCCATGACCAGGATCTCCTTGCTTGCGACGGCCAGATCTTTGCCGGCCGCAATCGCCGCCAGCGCGGGCCGCAATCCGCCCGTGCCGACGACCGCGACCAGCACCATGTCCGCGTCGGCGAGGCGTGGCGATTTCGGTCAGGCCGCTCTCGCCCACCAGGATCTGCGGCGCGTAATTCAGTCCGGCGCGCAACTCAGTCGAGCTTCGCCTCGTCCACAATGCAAACCGCCTCCGGACGCAATTCGTTCGCCTGCTGCGCCAGCTTCGCGCCGCTTGCGATGCGCCGCCAGCCCGACGATCTCCATCCGCTCCGGGATGTCGCGCGCCACCTTCTGGCGCGCTCTCGCCGATCGAGCCGGTCGCGCCGAGCACGACAACACGTTTGCGGTTCATCGGAGGAGGTTCCGTCTACGGATACGCCGAATGACGAGCCGCAGATAGAAGAACAACAAGGGCGCCGTGAACAGCAGGCTGTCGATCAGATCGAGCGCGCCGCCGATGCCCGGCAGGAAATTCCCGGAATCCTTCACGCCCGTGCTGCGCTTCACGATGCGACTCCGCGAGATCGCCAATCACCGCCGCGAAGCCGAGCAGCAACCCAAGAATGGTCGCGTGCGTCCAATTCAGCGCCGCCAGCTGCTCCGGCATCAGGTAGAGCAAACCCCAGCTCGCGATGAGCGAGAAAAAGAGCGCGCCGACAAAACCCTCCCACGTCTTCTTCGGGCTGATGTGCGGCACCATCATGTGTTTGCCGATCACGCTGCCGGTGAGATACGCGCCCATGTCGCTGAATTTCGTGACCGCGATCAGATAGAGCACATAGAACTGGCCCGGCACCGCACCCTCGGGCGAGCGCGGCACGACGTAGACGATTTTCGTGACGAAATTAAAGAGCCACAGCACGTAGAGCAGGCCGAAGAGCGTGTAGGCCATCGTCCGCAGCGGCGCGTCGTCGCGCAGGTTTTCGAACATCTGCCGCGCGAAGACCGTGAGCAGAAATCCGAGCAGCAGGCGACTTCAAAATCGTAGGAATGCGCCGGGCCGATCGTGCGAGAAATAATAGAAACTCCCGCAGAGCATGATCGCCCCGCAGATCATGGCGGTGATCTTGAAGTTCGGGAGCCCCTTGTGATCGAGCATTCCGTAGAACTCCCAGAGCGTCCGAGCAGTCCGAAGGCGGCGATCAATCCGAAGAACGCGATCTCGTAGCCCGAAAAAATGATCAGCAGCGCGATCGACCAGAGCGCGACCGTGCTCGCGAAACGGAACAGGAAAGTCAGCTTCGGGGTGACCGGTTTGGCCGTGGCGCGATCGACCGTCTCGGACATGGGCGACCACCATCCGAAACGGGATCGATGTTGTCCACAGATTACACAGATTTTCCCCGAGACCGCGTGCCGGCTGCCGTCGCTGCTGGCTGGGATTTGTCGACGCCCGCCCAATCTGTGGACTTTGCACCGTTTGACCCGCCGCCTAGCTTCACCGCCATGAGCAAGACGATGCCGGCCGTCGTGAAGGCGCGCTCCGAACCGGGGCTCGAGTTACAGGAAGTGCCGGTGCCGGAAGTCGGACCGAACGATGTCCGCATTCGGGTGCAGAAAGCGTCGATCTGCGGGACGGACGTGCACATTTACAACTGGGATGCCTGGGCGCAGAAGACGATCCCGGTGCCGCTCGTGATCGGGCACGAATTCGTCGGCGTGGTCGATCAGGTCGGCAGCGCGGTGACTGATTTCAAGGAAGGCGAACTGGTCACGACCGAAGGCCACATCGTCTGCGGCCATTGCCGGAATTGCCTCGCCGGCCGGCGCCATCTTTGCCCGAACACGAACGGCATCGGCGTGCAATCGCCCGGGCGGCTTCGCGGAATACGTTGTCGTTCCCTACAAGAACATCTGGCGCTGCGATCCGAACATCCCGCTCGATGTCATTTCGTGCTCCGACCCGCTCGGGAATGCGGTCCACACCGCGTTGTCATTCGACCTCGTGGGAGAAGACGTGCTCATCACCGGCGCCGGACCGATCGGTTGCATGGCGGTGCCGATCGCAAAAATGGCTGGCGCGCGGAAAGTCGTGATCACCGACGTCAACCCCTACCGGCTCGAGATTGCGCGGAAGATGGGCGCCACGCTCGCCATCGATGTGCGCGAAACGAAACTGCAGGACGCGATGCACGATCTCGGGATGAAGGAGGGATTCGACGTCGGGCTGGAGATGTCGGGCAACGCCGCAGGCGTTCACCGACATGCTCGACGTGATGGTAAACGGCGGCCGGATCGCGATGCTCGGGATCATGCCCGGCAGCGCGGCGATCGACTGGAACCTGGTCGTCTTCCATGGCCTCACGATCAAGGGCATCTATGGCCGCGAGATGTTTGAGACCTGGTACAAGATGACCGCGCTGCTCCAAAGCGGACTCGACATCACGCCCGTCATCACCCATCACCTGCCCTACACGAAAATCATCGAAGGGATCGAGCTGATGAAGTCCGGCCAATCCGGCAAGATCGTGCTCGATTGGGAAGCCGCGGCGTAACGCGCATGCCCAACGGAACGCCGGTCGAAATCGAGCGCGTCTCGGTCGACGCGCCGGAGAGCCGCGAGCTCATGATGGAGTTCTGGCGCGAGATTGACGAACTTTACGCCAATGAAGCTCCGACCGCGTGGCAACTCACCGGGATGGATCAGCCGGGGGCGGCGTTTTTCATCGTGCGGCGTGCCGCGGAGACGATCGGTTGCGCGGCGCTCCGGCCGTTGACGGAAAGCGTCGTGGAACTGAAGCGCATGTACGTTCGCCCCGCCGCCCGCCGCACCGGCGTGGCGCGACAGATGGTGCAGCAGATGGAGGAGTTCGCGCGGGCCGCCGGTTTCAGTGAGCTCTGGCTGGAGACCGGCCTCCGCCAGCCGGCCGCGATGGCGCTATACGAAAGTCTCGGCTATACGCGAAGAGCTGCGTTCGGTGACCACAGGGGCGACCCGCTAAATGCTTGCTATGAGAAACGGCTGCGGTGACAGCCGACCGCGCGGCGGAATAGATTGCCGGTAACTTATTGAAGGGCGGCAGCCTCTTCATACTTGCCTTCGAGCTGGAGCAGCATCCGGCGGCAATGCTTGTAATGCTGCCGTTGCGGTAAGCAACGCCATACTGGCATCGCGATCGCCCCAGCGCAGAACCTGGATCGGTTCGTGCCGAACGCCCCAGCGGTTCATGTCGGCGCGGTTCGCCATGTAAAGATCGATCGTGTTGCGACCGGCGAGGGCCCAGCCGTAATCATCCACCTTGTAAACTTGTCCGGTCGAGAGGACGCGAAAGGTGGTGCCCACCGGCCAGCGCGACCAATCCGCCGCCGCGCTCCCGATCCGCGGCTGGGGCTTGCGAACTTTGGCCATTTTCCGGCCTTTGGCCTTCTTGGCGTTCTTCGCGGACTTCTTCTCTTTCGCGCTCTGTTTGGCTAACGCGACTCGCTTTTCGCGCGTCATCAGCGCGATCGTGATGTTTTCGTCGGAATCGAGATCGATGACCGGAATCTCCCGCGGCGGCGTGAGCTTCGAGGCGTGCGATCGCCGACTGCAATGTGCCGCCAAGCGCGTTTCGCGCCCCGTAGGTCACGTGGTCGGCCTCGGTGTGCGTGTAAGCGGTTGTTCGCACCAATCTGGCTGTCGCTCTGCGCGATGGGCGGTTCGAACGGCGGCAGCCGACGGCTGGCGACGGTGGAAGTGGTGCCGCAGGAGGTGAGAAGCACCGAGCTCGCGGCGGCGAGGGCAGAGATGGCAGCGAGTTTTAGAAGCGCAGCTCTCAACGTAATTCGGAGGAGTTGTTACCAGTTATTCACAACCTCGGCAAGAACATTCTTGCGCCTTTTGCATCAAACCCCGGAGCAGCGAAGATTGCTCCATGCTCGCGGAATTCGAACAGCAACTCACGAAAACGCTCGGTGAAATCAGGGACCAAGGGCTCTACAAGACCGAGCGCATCATCACCACGCCGCAGGATGCGCACATCAAGGTCGCCGGAGGCCGCGAGGTCCTGAATTTCTGCGCGAACAATTATCTCGGGCTCGCCGATCATCCCGCGCTGATCGCCGCCGCGAAGGAGGCGCTCGACACGCACGGCTTCGGGATGGCGAGCGTGCGATTCATCTGCGGGACGCAAGATATTCACAAGCAGCTGGAGGCGAAACTGACGGAGTTTCTCGGGACGGAAGACACGATTCTTTACCCGAGCGCCTTCGATGCGAACGGCGGCCTCTTCGAGACGCTGCTCGGCCCGGAAGACGCCGATCATTTCGCGACGAACTGAACCACGCTTCGATCATCGACGGCATCCGCCTCTGCAAAGCGCAACGCGCCCGCTACAAGCACAACGACATGGCCGATCTCGAGGCAAAGCTGAAGGAGGCGAGCGGCGCGCGGGTAAAGATGATCGCGACCGACGGCTGCTTCTCGATGGACGGCACCATTGCCGACCTCGGCGCGATCGTGGAGCTGGCGGAAAAATACAACGCGCATCACGATGATCGACGACGCGCATGCGACCGGCTTCCTCGGGAAAACCGGGCGCGGCACGCATGAGTATCGCGGCGTGATGGGCAAAATCGACATCATCACCGGCACGCTCGGCAAAGCGCTGGGCGGCGCGAGCGGCGGATTCACCAGCGCGCGGAAGCCGATTGTCGAGCTGCTGCGGCAGCGGTCGCGGCCATATCTTTTCTCCAACAGCGTCGCGCCGCCAATCGTCGCCGCGACGCTGAAAGGACTCGAGTTGCTCATGCGAATCAACCGAGCTGCGCGACAAGCTGGAAGAGAACACAAAATTCTTCCGCGCCGCGTTGACCGAGCGCGGCCTCACGATCAAGCCCGGCACGCATCCGATCGTCCCGATCATGATCGGCGACGCCGCGAAATCGCAGCAGTTTGCCGCGCGCATGCTGGAGAAAGGTGTTTACGTGATCGGCTTCTTCTATCCGGTCGTGCCGCACGGCACGGCGCGCGTGCGGACCCAGGTGTCCGCCGCGCACTCGCGGGAAGATCTGGAATTCGCCGTCAACGCCTTTGCAGAAACGAACGAGGAGCTGAAGTAAAGGACGATCGCGCGGCGGTTTAGTTTTGACTTTGGGCAGGCCGCTGCGTCGACTGTGCGCTCTATGAACAAGTTCGCTGCTGCCGCTCTCTGCACCGCGTTTTCATTCGGCCTGGCCGGCTTCGCCCGCGCGCAAAACACCGATTTCCCTGGCGTGCAAAAGGCGATGTCGCCGGAAGCCTTCGAGGCGGCCGGCTTGAACAAGCTCAGCCCCGACGAGCGCGCGCGGCTCGACGAATTCATCCGCGGTTACGCTGCCACCAGCACGGAGAAAGCGGCCACCGCCGCGGTCGATCAGGCCACCGACAGGGCAAAGTGAAGCGGAACGAGCCGGAGGTGATCGAGAGCGCGATCGTCGGCACGGTTCAGCGGCTACGATGGCCGCACCACCTTTACGCTCGAGAACGGACAGGTTTGCAAGCAATCGCAGCCGGTCAGCCGCACATTACCCGCCGATCGATTCACCCCCGGTCATTGTCACCAAGGGAACGGGCACGTTCTCCGGCTACCGGATGTACATCCTCGGTGGCGGAAATATCCGCGTGGGGCGCCTGAAGTAACTACTTCCGGCCCGGAAATGCTCACCTGCGGCGAGATCAGGAAGTAGGTTCGCGCGAGAGCGACGCGTCGACCGCTACCGGCCGCCCTGATGCAGGGCGATGCTGGCGCCGACCCAGGTTTTGTTCTGGTTGAACTTTACTCCCATCATCTCGCCCTGGCTCATCCGGACGAGGTTGTTGACGAGCCTCGGTTCACCGCCGTCCGGCCAGAGGAACATCATTCGGATCTCCGCCTTCGAGCGCTGTCCGTCGGGCGTCGGAACGAAAGCCGCGTATTCGATCTTATGCTGCAGAATCCAGGCCCGCGCATCCGGCAGCGCGCGCAGCTTCTCCCGCGTTGGCTCGAGATCGACCCCGAGCCCGGCAAACGAGTAGAGCGGCTTCAGCACATAATCGCCTAGCGATTCACCGGCCGGAAATTCATCGGCGAAGAACGCCGGCGCGGTGTGCGCGGTCCGCAGGAAGGGCAGCGAATGTTTGCTGATGCGGAAGTACCAGTTCGGGTGGCCGACCCATGTCGCATCGATCTCGTG
Organism: uncultured Verrucomicrobiae bacterium; assembly: GCA_963844275.1. Lineage (GTDB taxonomy): Bacteria > Verrucomicrobiota > Verrucomicrobiia > Chthoniobacterales > UBA10450 > JACCTI01. Next base: position 108,010 of record CAWJNS010000010.1, on the reverse strand, counting down.
CTGGAATCCGAAGCCGAAGCTTAAATCCGGGCGGCGCAGCAGCTCGTCGAAGATCACCCGGTTGTAGATCCGCTCGATCCGCACATCCCGGCCGTCGCGCTGATAGAAAAGCTCATTGCCGCGCCGCTGCACATCGGTCAGGCAGACCGGCTGGACGCCGAAGAGCGTCTCCGTACAGGCGAAATCAATCCGCGTGTTCTGTTTCTCCGGCTCGATCTCGAGGAGCACCACCGTCTCCGGATCGGCCTCGCCCACGATCGTCTGGCGCACCATCTCGAGGTAGGCGTGCTCGTCCAGCCCGCCGAAAAACGGCCGCCAGTCCGCGGGAATCGCCGGATAGGCGTGGCGCATGCAGCGGAGAAGGAAGACCTGAAAAGCGTAGAGACTCGGGAAGCCCTGCAGCTCGATCAGGCGGGGCGTGAGGCGGCCGCCGTGCTCGCAAACGGCAAAGTCGACCTGCAGGAACGTCGGGTGCGGCGTTTCGTTTGGCACGTCGAGCCCGGGCGGAATCGCGCTCGCGGCGTGCCGGGCAAACTCCGGCGTCCGCAGCTGCGCCACCAGCTCCTCGGCCGCCGCCGCAATCTCGGCGGTGAAGGCGGGCGTGAAAAAAATCGGCGTCTCCGAGACCCGGAAGTCGACCGGCCACCGCTCCGATTCGTTCGCGACCCGGAGCATCTCTTCGTAACGCTCGGGCCTGAAATCGGCATTGAAACGCGGGCGCAGCTCCGGGTGCATGACTCCGCAATATCCGAGATTCTCGCCCCGCCCGCCTCCTCTTTTTTCGGGCCGCGGGCCCCGGAGCGGTGGGGACGCGACCGAGCGCTAGATCAGGAACTTCCCGCGTTCCATCACCTTCTTGTCATCGAACCAGATGTCGAAGTCGCGGCCGACACAGTCGATGTGCGTTTTGGAAATCCAATTCTGGCCGGTGTGTTCCGCATACGGATGGCCAAAGGCGATGTGAATGCCGGGAATCTTCTCGTCCTGCAGGATGTTGCCGATGACGTGCGTGCACGCGGTGTTGGTGCCGACGGCGAACTCGCCCACGCGGTTGCTATTTTCGTCCGTGCTCGTGTAGGCGCGGAATTCCTCCAGGAGCTCGGCGTTGTCGCATTTCAGTCCGCAGATGCGGCTGTTTTCCACCTCGATGACCAGCGGAGTGGCTTCGATGTCGCCGTATTTCTAGCAGAGATAATCCCCCACCACGCCGTCGACCACGAAGGTGCCGTTGGTGTTCAGGGGCGAGGTGAAAATTTCGCCGCCCGGGAGGTTGCCCCATTTGTCGCGGGTGATGATGCCGCTGGTTTTCAGCCACTTCAGATTGGGCGAAAGATCGGCCACATAACTCCGTGCCATGCGGCGTCCAGCAGGTGACGCGCTCTGTCATTCGCGCCAGCTCGATCAGCCGCTGGCTCAAAGCGTCGACCGCGAGAAAATTCGGCCCGCATCCCGTCGAGCATGATCTCGCGCGTGATGTTGACCATGTGCCCGTGCCGGATGCGGTTCTTGTTCACCACTGCGGTCATCTGGATGCGCGAGCCGAGCTCGCCGCGCTGCGCCTGGGCGCAGAAAATACTCACCTGCGAAGTCGCCAAGATCGTCGAGGATCTCCTGCGGCATGTCGGTCAGCGGCCGCGGCGCGTAATCCTCCATCACAAAGACCGCGTATTCGGCGCCCACAATCTCGATCTCGCCTGCAACGCCGCCGCGATATGCTGCGTCGCCTCGTCGGTGATGATCGTGACCCGTTCGGTCGGCTTGCACGCGCAGGCAATCGCGAATCGCGTTCCGCGCGCCCGGGATCATCTCCTGGTCGATGGTGTCAGTGGCGAGCTGGTCAGGCATGGCGACGGGGCGCTGCAGCTTTACGCGGGAAGCAAGCCGCGGGCAAACCGCTCGATCTCACGGCGCAACGGCACCGGCCGCCGGAGCCTCGAGCGTCAGGCCTTCGTAGGTCTCGCGCACGATGTGGTCCACCACTTCGCGCATGTCCCGGGTGCGCGCCCAAACGTCAAGCTGGCGGTCGGCGCCGGTGCCTTCGACGCAGGATTCTCTCGATGTGCTGCGATCTCGCGCCGGCTCCCAAGTTCATCCACTTCGCCGTCGATAAACTCGAGCAGCTCGTGCAACAAACGCCGCGTCTCCACTTCCTCCTCGCGCCCGAAATCGATCAGCTTCCCGTCGAGGCCGTAGCGTGACGCGCGCCAGCGGTTCTCATCGATCACGCGTCGGCGATAGATGCGGAAGGAAAGGTTCTGCTGCTGGAGTTTGTGCAGGCGCACGATCACCGCCTGGATGACCGCGGCGAGCGCGAGCGTGTCGTCAACCCGCGATTGCGCATCGCAGACCCGCACCTCGAGGGTGTCGAAAAACGGATGCAGCCGGATGTCCCACCAGATCTTCTTGGCGTTATCGACGCAGTTGGTCCGGACGAGGAGCTTGAGGTAATCCTCGTATTCGGAAAGGCCCTCGAAAGCATCCGGAATCCCGGTGCGCGGGAAACGCTCGAAGACTTTCAGGCGGTATCCTTTGAACCCGGTGTTGCGCCCGACCCAGAACGGCGAATTCGTCGAGAGCGCGTAGATGTGCGGCAGAAAATAGCGCGCCTGATTCATGACGTGGATCGCCGTCTCGCGGTTCGGGATTCCGACATGGACGTGCAGGCCGAAGATCAGGTTCGCCCGCGCGACCTGCTGCATGTCTTTCACGATCTCCTTGTAGCGCTCGCCTTCCGTGATGAGCTGATCGCCCCAATGCGAAAACGGATGGGTGCCGACGGAGGCGATCCTCGTCCCGCCCTTGCCCGCGAGCCGCGCCAGATGACTGCGCAAGTCGACCACGTGGGTGCGGGCATCCACGATCGACTGGCAAATCTCGGTCCCGAGCTCGACCACCGCTCTGGTGCATCTCCGGCTTGATCTGTTCCTTGAGCGTGAGCTTGCCGCCCTCGAGAATCTCCTGGATGTGCGACCGCAGCTCGCGCGTCTGCGGATCGACGATCGCGAACTCTTCCTCGATGCCGAGGGTAAAGACGTGGTCTTTGGGGATCACGGGAACCAAGAAGCTCTAAATCGCCGAATTACGCAAGCCACGCGCACCTCGCGCCGCGCTCTAGCCGTCTCGCTGGGTCGAGGCATCCGAACCGAAATTTTGAGTGATGAATCAGTCCGGCAGGGCCACGCCGCCCAGTCCGCGCAGAGGAGTTCGGCCGCGGCGATGGACGATATCGGACGCGTCGGCGTGTTTATTCGTCCCGCCGCGGTTGCGACCCGCTCCCTACTACGCGTTGCCCATTTGGTGCAGGGCGCGTTTCATCGTGGCCGCCTGCATGTATTTGCCCCAGGTCAGGTTGTCCTGGCCGGGGACGTGGGCGCGCGCTTTGCGGATGCACATCTCGGAAACTGCTTCCACGACCCAATCGAAGTTCTCCTGGCCGACGCTCGTGACTTCGGCGTCCGGGGCGGGGTTGCAGAAATCGATCGCCACCGGCACGCCGTCGCGGATCGCGAACTCGACCGTGTTCAAGTCGTAGCCGAGGTAATCGTTCAACTGCTGCACGCCCCAGCGGACCTTCTCGACAATGTCGGCCGGCGCCTTCCAATCGGTCACGTAACGGAGGTGATACGGGTGCCGCGGCTCGTAGTTCATGACCTTGATGTGCCGCTGGTCGATCGAGTAGCAGCGGAAGTACATGTCGAACTTCACCTCCTCCTGCAGCATCATGACGAGCTGCCCGGTCTCGCTGTAGGCGCGGAAAAATTCCTCGGGATTGTGGAGGCGGTAAACGTTTTTCCAGCCGCCGCCGGCGAAGGGCTTGAAGAACGCGGGCCAGCCGACGTAGGAAAAGATTCCCTCCCAATCGAGCGGGTAGGCGAGGTTGCGGAACGAATTGTCGGAGGTATCGGAGGGCAATTCATGGGATGGGAGCAGGACGGTGCGCGGGACCGCGACGCCGATCTTGGTCGCGAGCGCGTTGTTGAAGAATTTCTCGTCCGCGCTCCACCAGAACGGATTGTTCACGACCGCGGTGCCGGTGAGGGCCGCGTTCTTGAGGAATCCGCGATAGAACGGCACGTCCTGCGAAATGCGGTCGACGATGACGTCGTAGCCGCACGGCTCGCCCTGCACCACTTTGTCGATCCGGACGAATTCGGCCTGCACGTCGCCGCCGGCTTTTTGATTGACCCGCTCGACGAATGCCGGCGGGAAGCTGTTTTCCATTCCGAAGAGGATTCCGATTTTTTTCATAAGGAGGGGTCTGTTTTGAGGTGGGGAGTCCGCAGATTACGCAGATTAACGCAGATTGCCAGAACGCGGACCGGGGCGGGACCCGCGAAATCGGTGGGCGATGCGCCGTTCAGAATTTGCTCAGGTAATACGGCAGCATCTCGCGCCAGTAATTCCAGTCGTGCCCGCACCATTTCCGGTCGTCGAGCCAATGGTTCGATGCCTTTGGCGCTCAAGATTTCGTGCAGCCGGTAGCTCTCGTGCCGGGTGTTATCCCATTCGCCGGTGCCGATGATGATGTTCATGTGATTGAAACGCCACGGGTCGGGCATGTTTGGCAGGTATTGGTAGGGACTGTTGCAGTAGATGTTTTCGTCGTGGTAGCCGTCGAAGAAATCGCTGATTTCGAAGGCGCCGCTCAGGCTGATAAGATGGCTGACCAGGTCGGGGTGCCGGAAAGCGATATTGGCGGCGTGATAGGCGCCGAGGCTGGCGCCGCAAACGCCGACGCGGTGGGTGGAGCACTCCCGCCGCGCCATATCGCACACGTCGTGTGTGATGACGCGCTCGTAGGCCATGTGCGTTTTCACCCGGTCAGCCGGGATGGATCGCTTTGTTATAAAAGCTGTCGAGATCGATTCCGTCCGGGCAATAGATCGTGACCACCTCGCGATCGATGTACTCCGCGCACGCATCGATGAGGTGGAAGTCCTTGTTTTGGCTGTAGCGGCCAAACGAGGTCGGGAACAGGATCAAGGGAAACCCGCCGCCATCGCCAAAGACCAGCATCTCGAAATCGCGGCCCAGGTGCGGGGTCCACCAGCGGAGGTAGCGTTCGTTCATCGCCGGCGGCCAGTTCAGACGATGGCGTTGGCTCCGTCCAGAATTCTCTTCCCGCCGGAGGCACGCAGTTCGCCTGCTCCAGACGAAGCATCCGGGACCAGTGGACAGGGCGAATTTCGTCCGCCATAAAGGATTGCTGCATGTCGGAACACACCCTCACCGGAAACATCCACCGCCATCCGGATTTCGAATCGCGCATTCTCCAGAATCGGCGCGACGTGCTCGTCTATCTGCCCCCGGGTTATCGGCGCGCGCGCACCCGCCGCTTCCCGGTTCTCTATCTGAACGACGGGCAGAACATGTTCGACGCCGCGACCGCGTTTAACGGCGTGGAGTGGGGCGCGGACGAGACGGCACAGCGGCTCGTGACGGGGAAGCTGATCGAGCCTCTCATCATCGTGGCGGTCGCGAACACGGGCGAGCACCGCCTCCACGAATACGCCCCCACCTCCGGGCGGGTTTACCCGCACAAACGCATCCGCAGCAAGGGCTGGCTCGGCAAGTATGGACGGTTTCTCGTGCACGAGCTGAAGCCGTTCATCGATGCCAGCTACCGGACCCGGCCGGAGGCGGAATCGACCGGGCTCGGAGGCTCTTCGCTCGGTGGCCTGGCGACGATGGCGCTCGGGCTTTGGTTTCCACATGTCTTCACGCGGCTTTGTGTCATGTCGCCCTCCATCTGGTGGGACGAACAGGTGATCTACGACATGGTGGAAGACCTGGACGAGGAGGCGCGGCTGCCGTTGAAGATTTGGCTCGACACGGGCACGGCGGAGGAAGGCTGGGAGCACGCCCGCGGCCTGCGCGATCGCCTGGTCGAGAAAGGCTGGCGCCTGCACGACGACCTGCACTACCTCGAAGACGAGGGCGCCGGCCACACCGAGTCAGCCTGGGCGCATCGTCTGGAGGCGGCCCTTCGCTTCCTCTACCCGCCGCCGCCACCGCTCGTGCGGCTGCCGCGCCGAAGGGGGCACCTGCTGGGGTTGCGGCGCTCGGCGGTGGTTTAGGGCCGGACCGGCCGCGGTCAGCGAACCCGGCTACAGCGCTTACGCGACCGCTACTTCGCCCTCGGCGAAATTGCCGAGGCGGCGGAATTTGTCGTAGCGCTTCTTCAGCAGCTCTTTTTCGCGCAGGGCGGTGGTGCGCTCCAGATTCCGGCGCAAGGCGCTGCCCAGATGCGCCGCCGCCAGGTCGTGATCGCGGTGCGCGCCACCTTCCGGTTCCGGCACCACTTCATCGACCACGCCCAGCCGCATCAAATCATCCGCGGTCAGCTTCAACGCTTCCGCCGCTTCCGGCGCGTGGCGCCGGTCTTTCCACAGAATCGCGGAACACGCCTCCGGGCTGATGACGGAATAGTAGGCGTGCTCGAGAATCATGACCCGGTCCGCCACGCCGATGCCGAGGGCGCCGCCCGACCCGCCTTCGCCAATCACGACCGCGAGAATCGGCACCCGCAGGTTCATCATCTCGCGCAGGTTGACCGCGATGGCTTCGGCGATGTGGCGTTCCTCGGAGCCGATGCCCGGATAGGCGCCCGGCGTATCAATGAGCGCGATGACCGGCAGACCGAACTTCTCCGCCAGGCGCATGATGCGGAGCGCCTTGCGGTAGCCTTCCGGGTAGGCGCAGCCAAAATTTCGCTTCACGTTTTCCTTGGTGTTGCGCCCTTTCTGCTGGGTAATGACAGCACACCGAGTGCTGCCCAGTTTCGCCAGCCCGCACGGCATCGCCTTGTCGTCGCCGAAGACCCGGTCGCCATGCAATTCCACCCACTCCGTGAAGCAGCGGGAGATGTAATCGAGGGCAAAAGGCCGTTGCACATGCCGCGCGATTTGCACCCGCTGCCACGCGGTCAGGTTGTCGTAAATCTCCCGCCGGGTTTCGCGGATCTTGCGCTCCATCGATTCGACTTCGGCCTCGAAATCGAGCGCGTGCTCGCCGGAATGATCCCGCAGGTCCTGCAGGCGCCGCTGCAGTTCCAGGATCGGCTTTTCGAAATCGAGCGGCTGAACTTCCATGCCTAATCTGTAATGGTGACAGCGGTCTTGCTGTTGACAAGGCCACTCAGTTCTTCCACGTCCGCCGCCGCCAGCGCGATGCCACCAGGCGGCGACGGCACGCCGCCGGGCCGGGCTCCGGGGGTGCTCGGTTCCGGATACAAGACATAGCCCGGCGTCGCCAGCCGGATCCAGCGCGTGCTACCGGCGTATTCGCGAGTGCCAAAGCCGACGCGTTTGCCATCACGCCAGGCCATTGTCTCGGCCACGCGGGTGACGATGCGCGGCGCCTGCTTCGCCGGCAGCTTCATGGAGCGCGCGCGGTAGCGCTTAAAGAACGCACCTTTGTCGAGCAGGATCACCGTCTGTTCCTTGCGCTGGATGAAGAGCGAGAAGTCCGGATGCGAAATGAGGAGCCGCTCGCCGATCCGCAGCATCGTGCCGCTCAGATTGTTGGTCCGCATGATGAGCTCGGGCGTGCTTTTCGTTTTCTGCGCGATGCGCGCCAGCACGTCCCCGCTCTTGACCACGTATTCCTGTTTCTCGGGCGACGGATATTTCGAGAGCAGAATCGTCATGTTCGTCTCGCCGAGCAGGTCCTTTGCTTCTTCGGAGCGCGGGCTGGTCGGATACTTTTGGAGGAAGGCGGTCAGCGCCGCCCGCGCGTCGCCCAACCGGCCGTCGCTCTTCATCTGGGCCGCCGCCTGGAATTCCGGCAGACTCACGTCCACCCGCGGCTCATCCGGGATCTCGCCACGCTGTTCGGCGCGCACCGCCAGTTCCGGCTTCACGATGATGTGATAACCAAAAAACGCCGCGGTCCCGAAGATCGCGACCGCGAGGAGGACTGCGAAGAGCCACTTGATCATTGCTTCAAAAACGCGCGCGCCCGGCCCGTGGTCGCAGGCGCGGGAAGCTGGGGCTGACGGCCGCCCGCGCGTCGCTTACTTCTGGCTCGCCTTCGTCCAGGTGTAATGGCAATCCTCGCAATAGAATTCCTTCTCGAAAATCCCGAGCGCGAGAAGGATCGAGTAGAGCCCTGGAATAAACGGAAATTTCTGGGCCGTCTGCGGATATTGAATGCGCGGCGACTGGCACTGCGGGCAGCGCACGGCGGAGGCCACGTCCGGATCGCTCGCCTCCCATTCGATGAGCAACTTCTGCGCTTTCCCGAAGTCCTGCTCCTGCACCATCACCTTGTTGTTGGCCTGCGGATCCTTCACCAGGTGCACGGCCTGCATGTGCTTCTCGTTGTGGATATCCGCCTTGACGCCCGAGGCCCGGAGGCGGTCCTTCAGATGCTTCGCTTTCGCCGGTTCGTTGAAGGTTGCAATCGTGACCATAGAATCGCTCTTTCTGTCGTTCCTTCCGTCGCCAGATCAAACAACAACAAGTTGCGCTGCGCAAGATTACACCCTCCGTCCCCATGTTACTCACAGCCGAGCGGGCGGAAACCAGCGGTAAAGCATCAGATAGACGATCACGCCCGTGACCGAGACATAGAGCCAGATTGGCATCGTCCAACGCCCGAGCCGGCGGTGTTTATCCCAGCGTCTGCGAAACACGGGCACCACCGTCACGATCACGAGCGGCAGAATGACGAAGGCCAGCAGCACATGCGTGAGCAGAATCGTGAAGTAGATCGGCCGCACGATCCCCTGCGCAGTGAACCGCACCGACCCCGCGTGGGCGTGATAAATGAGATAGCTCGTGAGAAACGCGATCGACGTGAGCAGCGCGGCGATCATGCAGGCGATGTGTTGCCGCCAATAATTCCGCCGGATCGCATACCACCCGGCGCTGATGAAAACAGTGCTGATCGCGTTCAGCGAAGCATTCAAGGCCGGCAGATCGGAAATGCTCATCGGGCCGACCTTACGTGAAGTTCCAGCGCGTCGCAGCGCTTGAAATCCGCCCGCCGTCGTTCGACTGACACATATGCCGTCGTCGCTCCTCTATCCGCCCGAGCGACCGCGCGTCCCGCGTTCGCGTTATCGCCGCCACACGTGGCGCCGGCAGGTGGTCGTCAACGGGCTGCGGCTTTTCGCGCTCGGCCTGCTCGTGCTCCTTGGCTGGGGTGGCTGGTATCTGGCCAACAAAGGCTTTGGCCGGGAGTGGCGCACAACGGTGGCCGAGGAATTGCGGAAGCGCGGGGTGGAAGCTTCCGTCCGCCGGCTGACCCTGGACCCGTTCCGCGGCCTCGTCGCGCAGGACGTGCGCATCTACGATTTCCGGAACCGGGAAACGCCCATCGCGGTCGTCAGCGAAGTGTCGCTCGACATCAATTACGCGGCCCTCCTCCATCGCCAGCCGTTCCTGAATGCGATCGACGTCCGCAACGCCAATGTCACCTTCCCCAATCCGTCGAACGATCCGAAAGCCGCCAAAGCGGAGCTCCGCGAATTTCACGCCCACGTCTATTTTCCGCCGGAACAGATCTTCGTCAGCCAGGCCGAGGGCCTCTTTGCCGGAGTGCGCATTTCCGCCACCGGTCAGCTCCTCAAACGCAAGGACTACAAGCCCACGCGCGAAGTCTCCGCGGAAGAGTGGCGGCAGCGCATGCAACTGCTGCAGAACGTCGCGGCGCAGTTGCAGCGTCTCACCTTTGCGGGCGGGCCGCCGTTGTTGCAGGTGACGTTTAGCGGCGACCTGGCGGAAATGGAGGATGCGCGAATCGAGGCGACGCTGCAGGGCGGGCGCATCCAGCGCGGCCCCTATGAAATCCGCACATTCGAGGCGGCGGGTGAATGGCGCGCGCGCCAGTTGAACCTGGCCCGCCTCGAATGGACCGACGCCGCCGGCCGCTTCGCCGGTCGCGGGAGCTGGGACGCCAAAACGAACGCGGCCGAGTTTCAGGCCCGCAGTTCGGTTGACCTGAAGGCGCTGCTCGATGCCTTCGGGTTCGAAAAATATGTCGCCGGCGCCACCTTCGCGACGCCGCCTGAGATTGAACTCACCGGCTCCGCGAATTTCAGCAAAGAAACGCCGCAGCGCAGCGCGATCGGGCGCGTGGCCTTCGGAAATTTCACCTACCAGACCGTGCCGCTGCTCGGGCTCACCTTCGATTTCGCCTGGGACGGCGCGCGGACGATGCTGCGCGACGTGCGCGTGCGCCATGCCAGCGGCGAGCTGCTCGCGGATGCACTCGATGCGCCCGGCGATTTCCGACTCAAGCTCGAAAGCTCGATCAATCCCGCCGCGCTCCGCCCTATTGTGGAGGGCGGATTCGAACAAATTTCTCGGCGAATGGGAATGGCCCCGCTCCCCTGCGGTCCGCCTCGCGGTTCGCGGCACATCGCGTCACCCGGAGACGTGGCACGGCGACGGGACCGTCGCGCTGCAGCGCATGCGTTTCCGCGGGGTCTGGGCGAACAGCGTGAGCGCCGACGTTCGTTTCGGCGAGGGCGCGCTGACGTTCGATAACCTCCGCGTGGTGCGCGACGAAGGCGTGGGCAGCGGGTCCTTCACCTACGACTTCAAACACCACGAAGTGCGGCTCCAGAACATCCGGACCACGCTGCGGCCGACAGACGTGATCTACTGGGTGGAGCCAAAGCTCTTCAAGGTCGTCGCGCCCTACAAATTCAAAGCACCGCCGACCGTGGTCGCAAACGGGGTTGTGCAATTTCGGGGCGGCAAAAACACCCATCTCGAACTCGGCGTCGATGCCCCGGCCGGCTTGGATTATGTCTTTCTTGGCAAGACCTTGCCCTTCGGAGCCGCCAAGGGAAACCTCCTTATTACCCACGAACGCGTGCAGCTCCTGAGCGTGGGCGGCGCGCTTTTCGGCGGCCAGGTGCGCGGCACGGCCGACATTTCGGTGGCGGAAAACGACCGACGCTACAACGCCCGCATCTCAGTGGAGCGCGCAAATTTCCCGAAATTAACCGACCTCTATTTCGACTACCAGACCGCGCGCGGCGAGCTCTTCGGGGACTACGAATGGACCTCCGTCGGCGACGACGCGCGTGCCATGCGCGGTACGGGCAAAATGCGGGTCGCGAATGGCGACGTCTTTGCGATTCCGGTCTTCGGGCCGCTCTCCGGTTTGATTTCGGCCATCATGCCTGGCGCCGGCTACAGCGTCGCCAAAGAGGCCACCGCCACCTTCACGATTCGCGACGGCGTAATTCATACCGATAATTTCAAGGTGTCCGGCAAGCTCTTCGGGCTCGTCGGCGGCGGCGACATCCACTTTCTCGAGGATCGCCTGGATTTTGACGTGCGCATCAACGCCGCCGGCCCGGGCGTGCTGCTCGCGCCAGTCTACAAGCTGTTCGAATACAAAGGCGAAGGCACGCTCGCGAAGCCGCGCTGGCATCGCGAAGAATTTTTGACCAACTCGGAATGCGGAAACCGGAACGCGGAACGAAGGAGCGGAGACGAACTCGCGCCGGAGGTGACGCGCCTGCGACGAAATTGGGCGCGGCAAATTCGAAGGTTCTCCTCGGCGCTCACATGTCGATCGGGGGCGGGGTGCATCGCGCGATCGAGCGTGCCTGCTCGATCGAAGGCACCGCGATGCAGATGTTCGTGAAGAATAACATGCAGTGGTTCGCACGTCCGCTGGAGCGCTCGGAGATCAACGCGTTTCTCCGGCACGCACAACGTGCGCAGATCAGCGCCGCCTTTGCGCACGCCAGCTATCTCATCAATCTCGCGGCCACGAACCCACAGTTTCACGCCAACTCGCTCCGCGCCCTAGCGGAGGAGCTGGTCCGGGCGGATCAGCTGGAGCTGCCGTTTCTGGTCTTGCATCCGGGCGCGCATCTGGGCGCGGGCGAGGAAGCGGGACTGGACAAGATCGCGGCGTCGATCGACGCGGTGCACGCCTGTCTGCCCCGGACAAAAACAAGAATCGCGCTCGAGACGACCGCGGGTCAGGGCTCATGTCTTGGCGATCGTTTCGAGCAGATCGCATACATCATCGCGCACGTGCGCGAACCGGAGCGGCTCTGCGTCTGTCTCGACACGGCCCACGTGCACGCGGCCGGCTATGATCTCTCCAGCGAAGCGACGACGCGGAAGATGTTTGCGGAATTCGAGCGCGTGATTGGGCTCCAGCGCCTCGCCGCCTTGCATCTGAACGATTCCAAAACGGCGCGCGGATCGCGGGTCGATCGGCACGAGCACATCGGCCAAGGCAAGATCGGGCTCCCGGCATTCCGCTTCATCATGCGCGACCGGCGGTTCCGAAAAATCCCGAAGGTGCTCGAAACACCCAAAGGCAAGGAGCTGCGCGAAGATGTCGAAAACATGAAGACGCTGCGGAAGCTGCTCGAGGATTGACGCGCTTTAAGCGGCTTCGTCTTCCTCGAGGGCGCGCTGGCGTTTCCGGCCCTTCAATAACTGCCGCAGGACCACGCGATCGGATTCCTCCAGGCCGATCACTTTCCACGCCGACACATACGCGGCGAGAAAGAGCAGACCGGCCGCGAGTTCGCCGCGCCACCCGTCGATCAAGCAGCCGCAACGGGACCGCCGGTGCGAGCGCGATGGCGAACGCGGCCGCCGGCCGGGCCAGGGCGCGCCACGGCCAGTGCCAGTTAAAGAGGAAGCGCAGTTCGAAGTAACGCAGCACGCCTTGGGTGACATAGGCGAGCACCATCCCGAGAGCGGCGCCCGTCGCCCCAAGCCATGGGATCAGCAACAGGCTGGCCGTGAACTGCAGCCCGACCGTGAACCCGGAGTTCATGAGATTCAGCTTCGGTCGTTGAATCATGATCACGGTCTCGGCGAGGCCGACGAAGCTGTTCGTGGCGTGCGCGATCGGCGAGCAGCGCCACCCACATCGCGCCGCTGCGAAATCCCGGCCCGAAAATATCGAGGCCGATGCCGCCGGAGAGACAAAGCACACCCATGAGCGGCAATTGCGCCGCCAGCACCCAGCGACCGAGCTGCGCGAAGCTTGCTCCATCGCGGCCCGATCCTGCATGGCGGATTGGCGCGCAATGATGGGCGTGAACATGGGATCAAACGCCTGCCGCACCTTCCTCATCCCTCCGGCGATTTCGACCGAAGCGACAAACACGCCGATCGTGCCGATGCTCACTCCGACCGACGGACCCATGAATCCGAGCAGAAGCACATCCATGCGCATGATCAGCAGGTTGAGCAGGCTGTAGACCGCGATCGGCGTGGAGAAACGAAGGATCGAGGCCGTGCCAGGCTGAGCCGGTCCGATTGTCCGGCCGGCGAAAAGTCCCCGCGCCAGCATAAACGCCATTAGCCCACCCGCTCCGGTTCCGAACAGAACGGCGACGACCGGGGCCAGTTCGCGCAGCCCGATCGCGAACGCGACGAGAAACATCGCGATCGTGCCGAAAGTCTCCGTGAAGCCTTTCGAGTAGAGGTCGTGCCGCATCACTTTCATTCCGCGCGAGACGCCGTTGCTGATGCGATAAAGCGCGATGCCGGGAATCGCGAGCAACATGAGCGACGTGCTCCGGATCAACTCAGGCTTGAGCCCGAACTGATCGGCCGATCATCTGGAAAGCGAGCGATGCCGAGCAGCGCCGCGAGCGACGCTGAAGAGAAGCGCGAACAACACCGCACGCCGCAGCAGGGCGCGGCTGCCGCTCGTGTCGCCTTCCGCTTCCCGCGCCGGAGACGAGCGCGATGGTGCTCGTATCCATGCCGAAAACGTCCGAACTTGCTGAACAAGTCCGTCGTCGACCACGCGATTCCGAAGGTGCCGAGGGCGCCGTGACCGAGCAGACGCGCGATCAGAAAGGTGAAGATGCCGCGCAGGTTGGCCGCGAAGAGCGAGACCATGTTGACGATCGCGCCGCGCGCCAGCTCGGTGCCGGTGTGCGGTGTCTCGGGGATGGCGGTGTCGACCGCCGTCTCCACCGTGCTCGCGAGGGCTGCCTCGGTTTCTTCGCTAGGGCTCATCGCGGAGCAGTTCTAGGGCACGCCCGGCAAGAGCGCACGCCTCGAGCGGCGGGCAAGGATGACACGACGGCTATTTGATCAGCCGGATGGTCAGCGGGTAGCGATAGAGCTGCCCGTCGCTCGCCTTCAACGAAGCGATGATCACCAGCACGATGTCGGCGACGTAAAGCACAGCGAACAGCGGCACGAGCAGGAAGCCGATGAGCACAAACATCAGGATGAAAGTCGACGATCCCGAGGACGGCCGTGTAGATGAACATCGAGATTTGAAAATTGAGCGATTCCTTGCCGTGCTCGTCGATCACGGTGAATCATCGCGCTTCAGCAGCCACACGAGCAGCGGCCCGAGAACGTGCCCTGCCGCCGGCACGAAGAAGCCGAGGAACGCACTGGCGTGACAGAGGACCGTCCAGGTGCGGAGGTCCTTGTCCGGCGCCGCTGATGAGGAAGGGGGCAGTGGCTCCATTTGTCAGTCGGCCTTTACCCGCTCGATGTGGGCGCCGAGCTCGCTCAGCTTCTCGTCGAGATGCTCGTAACCGCGATCGATGTGATAGACGCGGCTGATTTCGGTCACGCCTTCGGCCTTCAACCCCGCCAGCACGAGCGCCGCCGAGGCGCGCAAGTCGCTCGCCATGACGGGCGCCCCGAACAATTTCTCCACCCCTTGGATAACGGCCGTCGCGCCTTCGATCTGCACATGCGCGCCCATCCGCTTCAACTCCGCGACATGCATGTAGCGCTGCGGGAAAATGTTCTCTGTGACCACGCTGATGCCTTCGGTGGTGGAGAGCAGCGCGCACATCTGCGCCTGCATGTCGGTCGGGAAACCGGGATACGGCTCCGTCGTCAATCTCCAGTGGCTTGGAGGCGCCGTTGGGCGAGACGGTGATTCGATGGTCGTCCGATCTCGATTTTGTAGCCGGCATCCGCGAGCGCGCCCGTGACCGCAGCTGACGTGCCTCGGCTCGGCGCGCGTGACCGTCACGCCTTTGCCGCAGACCGCGCCGGCCACCAGGAACGTGCCCGGTCTCGATGCGATCGGGGATGATGTCATGCTCGGCGCCGTGCAGTTCCTTCACGCCTTCGATGATCAGGCGGCGCGTGCCCGCGCCTTCGATCTTCGCGCCCATCTTGTTGAGGAAATCCGCGAGGTCGACCACCTCCGGCTCCGGCCGCGGCGCCTTCGATCACCGTGATGCCTTCGGCCAGCACCGCCGCCATCATGACGTTGTCGGTGCCGAGCACAGTCGGGCCGAATTTGCCGCGCAAGTTGATGACCGCGCCTTTGAGTTTGGGCGCGAACATCCTGACGTTGCCGCCTTCCACGCGGATCGCCGCGCCGAGCGCTTCGAAACCCTTTCAAATGCAGATCGATCGGCCGGTCGCCGATGATGCAGCCGCCCGGCAGCGAGACCGTCGCCTCGCGGCAACGGGCGAGCAGCGGACCGAGCACGCAGACCGACGCGCGCATCCGCCGCACCACCTCGTACGGCGCGACGGAATCGACCTTCTCGGCCTGCACGGCGACGGTGCCGCTGGCGCGTTCCACCTGACGCGCCCAGATGCGTCAGGATCTGCAGCATGTAATTCGTGTCGCTGAGGTCCGGCACGTGATGCAGCACGCATGGTTCCTTCGTCAGCAGCGTGGCGGCGAGAATCGGCAGCGCGGAATTCTTCGAGCCGCTGATCTTGATCTTGACCGGAGAGCGGATAACCGCCGTGAACGAGAATTTTATCCATACCTTGCGAGGAGGAACCGTGTCACACCGGCGTAGTCCTGTCGCGCGGAAATGTCGCGGTAGCCTTCCGCGGCGAGAAACGCCGCGAGCGCCGCGGCCTGTCCGATCCCGATCTCGAGCGCGAGCAGCCCACCCGGCGTGAGATGTGGCGGAGCAGTAGCGATCAACCGCCGGATAATCTCCTGCCCATTCGCGCCACCGAAGAGCGCGCTCTCCGGATCGTGCCGCACCTCGCGGGCAAGCGTCATCCAATCCGTTTCCGACACGTAGGGGAGATTGGCCACGATCAAATCGTATACGTGAGTCACGCTTAGCAGCAGGTCGCTCTGCTGGAAGTCCACCCGGTCGCTCAGGCCGACGAGGGCGGCGTTTTCGCGCGCGAGCGTGAGTGCTTCCGCGGAAAGATCGACCGCGTGCACCGTGGCCTCCGGAAACGCGGCGGCGAGCGAGAGCGCGATCACGCCACTGCCAGTGCCGACGTCGAGAATTCGTAATTGCGCCTTTCGCTTTCCGAGTTCCGCAGTCAGTAGTTCGACCAGTTCCTCCGTTTCCGGCCGCGGAATCAGGGCCCGTTTATCGCATCGGAAGGTGCGCCCGCCAAACTCCACCGTGCCGAGCAAATGCTGCAGCGGTTCCCCTTGCCCGCGGCGTCGCACCAGCTCGCGCAGCGGCGCCAGCTCCGGCTCCGTCAGTTCCCGCTCGAACTCGAGATAGAGCTCGATTCGCTTCTTGCCCAGCGTATGCGCGAGCAGGTGCTCCGCGTTCAGCCGCGCGCTCTCGACCTTCCGCTTCTGGAAATAAGCGGTGGTCGATTGCAGTACGGCGAGGACGGTCATGCTTGGGGGCGCTATTCTGACAGCCGCCTCCTCAACGGCAACCTTCCCG
The DNA here is from genome assembly GCA_963844275.1 of uncultured Verrucomicrobiae bacterium. GTDB lineage: Bacteria > Verrucomicrobiota > Verrucomicrobiia > Chthoniobacterales > UBA10450 > JACCTI01. The sequence continues at coordinate 91,422 of CAWJNS010000010.1, read as the reverse complement.
CTCCCGCGCCGCAAATCTCGTGACAGCCTCGGAGGTTCGTGCCACTGGTCTGCAATGAAATCCATCTTGTTCGCGGCGCTTACCGGAGTCGCGCTCTTTGCGGTCGGGGCGCACGGCCAGGACACAACCCCTTCACCCACTCCATCCATGAGCCCTACCGCCACTACCGATCAGAAAGAAGTTGCCGTCATCACCACCACGGAAGGCACGATGGTGGCCGAGTTCTGGCCCGACGTCGCTCCGAAAACGGTCGAGAATTTCAAGAAGCTCGCCAACGAAGGTTTCTACGACGGCACGGCGTTTCACCGCGTGATCAAGGGCTTCATGATCCAGGGCGGCGATCCTTTGACCAAGGACGAAAGCAAGCAAGCGCGCTGGGGCACGGGCGATCCCGGCTACAAGATCAAAGCCGAGTTCAGCGAGAAATCGCACACCCGCGGGGTGCTCTCGATGGCGCGCTCCCAGGATCCCGATTCGGCCGGCAGCCAGTTTTTCATCTGCCACGGCGACCCGAAGTTTCTCGATCGGCAATACACCGCCTTCGGCAAGCTGATCAAAGGGGACGACGTGCTCGAGAAAATCGCCACTACCCCGACGACCACGCCCGACCGGCCGTTGAAGCGGATGAACGTCGAGAGCATCAAGATCGTGCCGGCGGATTCGGTCAAATAACGTCAACGACAGAGTTGTAGCCACGGCGCTGCGTCGCCGTGTTACGCACGCCAGGCATGACAACCCCCGAGACGACCAAAGTCGCGCTGGTGCAGATGCAGTGCGGCCCGGACCCCGCCGCCAATCTCGACCGGGCGATCGGTTTCATCCGCGATGCCGCGACGCAAGGCGCGCAGATCGTTTGCCTGCCGGAGCTGTTTCAGTCGCAGTATTTCTGCCAGTCGGAAGATCACGCCAATTTCGCGCTCGCGGAGCCGATGCCGGGGCCGACGACCGCGCGGCTCGGAGGAAGTCGCGCGCGAAGCTGGCGTGGTCATCGTCGCGTCGCTCTTCGAAAAGCGGGCCGCGGGTGTTTACCACAACACCGCCGCGGTGATTGATTCCGACGGCAGATTCCTCGGGAAGTATCGCAAAATGCACATCCCGGACGACCCGGCGTTTTACGAGAAGTTCTACTTCACGCCCGGCGATCTTGGTTTCAAAGCGTGGCCTACCCGGCAGGGCAACATCGGCGTCTGCGTCTGCTGGGATCAGTGGTATCCGGAAGCCGCCCGCCTGACCGCGCTCCGCGGGGCGCAACTGCTCTTCTATCCGACGGCGATCGGCTGGCATCCGGAGGAGAAGGCACAATACGGCGCCGCCCAGCATTCTTCTTGGGAAACGATCCAGCGCAGCCACGCGATCGCCAACGGCTGCTACGTCGCGGCCGTTAACCGCGTCGGCCATGAAGCGCCCGCCGGCGGACCGGGCATCGAGTTCTGGGGCCAGAGCTTCATCTGCGGACCGAACGGCGAAATCCTCGCCAAAGGCAGCATTGATCAGGAAGAGATCATCATCGCGCCGGTCACGTGGGCCGAGATCGACGTGCACCGCACCCACTGGCCGTTCCTGCGTGATCGTCGCGTCGATGCCTACAGCGGCCTCGAGCAGCGGCTGATCGACTAGTCTAGGCCAAGGACGGGGGGCCGAATCCCGCGGGTTTCGAGGCAGCTAGGCGGGTTTTTGAGTTGCCCGGCAGGATTGTTTCCTGTTAGGACAACGGGGTTGTGCGCGGGCGATTCCGGAGCCTGGGCGGTTGGATGGTAAACCACCTTCCCATGGGGAAAAACTTCCATTCTCAAAAAGGGTTTTTGGATCTGCGGTTCTTCCTCGCCTTTGTCTTTTTCTCGGCCGGCGTGTTGCTGGCGTGGCTCAGTTTTGCAGGAACACCTTCACGCTCGTTAAGCCAGCCAACCGCGAGTGAAAGGAACGCAGCTGACAGCAAGATAGCACCGTGGGTGTTCGAGCACACTGCGAACGGCGGACAAGCCGAATTCTTAATCGTCATGGTCGATCAGGCTGACCTGAACGGCGCGGCCGCGCTGAGAACGAAACCGGAAAAAACCGGCTTTGTGCGTGATGCACTCTGGAAAAAAGCGCGGGCAACGCAGGGCCCGGCCTTGCATTGGTTGCGCGAGCAGAAGATCGAGCACCGCTCCTATTATCTTGTTAACCTGATCTGGGCGAAGGCAGGTCTCGACGTCGCACAGGCATTGGCGGCTCGGCCGGAGGTTGCGCGCATCGAGGGCAACCCGGAAACCCGCCAGAATCTTCTTCAGCCTGCTCTCGAATCGCGAGCCGATGGGCCGAGCGCTGATAAGATCGAAACTCCGGCGGCTGTTGAGCCGGGCATCAGTTACACGCGCGCGCCGGAAGTGTGGGCGCTCGGCTACACCGGTCAGGGAATCGTGATTGGCGCCGTGGACACCGGGGTTCGCTGGGAGCATAACGCGCTCAAGAGTAAATACCGCGGGTGGAACGGCACAACCGCCGATCACAATTTTAATTGGCATGACAGCGTTCACTCCAGCTCGAATGCGTGTGGTCCGAATTCCCCGCAGCCGTGCGACAACAACGGTCAGGGCACTCACACCACGGGAACAATGGTGGGCGACGACGGTGCTGGGAACCAAATCGGTATGGCCCCGGGGGCAAAGTGGATCACCTGTCGCGCCTTCGATACCAACTCCGCCTCAGACGCTCAGATTCTGGAGTGCCTTGAATTTCTCCTCGCCCCCTACCCGGTGAGCGGAACTCCCGAGCAGGGAGATCCGGAGAAAGCTCCCGATGTCGTCTTATACGCCTGGACTGGTCCGGCGGACGATATTTTCCGGCCTGCCATCGCGTCGCATCGCGCGGCCGGCATCATGCCTGTGACTGTGGCTGGGAACAATGGCCCCGCTTGTGGAAGTGTAAACGACTTGGCCCCCGCCAGGTATGATGAGGCCTATACCGTGGGGGCCTTGACCAACGGCACCGATTCGATCGCCTCTTTCAGCAGTCGTGGCCCAGCCATGAGTGGGAATCAGCCGCTGCTGAAGCCCGATCTCACCGCTCCAGGCACGAACGTACGCTCCAGTTCAAGTAGCGCCATCGCCAGCTACGGACTTCTCACCGGCAGTGGCATGGCGGCGGCCCATGTGGCCGGCGGCGTGGCTTTGCTTTGGTCCGCTGATCCGAGCTTGCGCGGCGACATTGACGAGACGGAGCGCCTCCTGAATTACGCGGCCTTCGATATTGCTTCCTCGCTGTGTGATCCGCCGAATCCCGTTTCGCCCAACAACGTCTATGGTTATGGCCGCCTGGACGTGAAGGCAGCGGTCGCGGAGGGATTCGTCGTTACCACCACCTCCGATCACAATGACGGCACCTGTAGTCCGACCGATTGCACGCTGCGCGAGGCAATCAACGCTGCCAACGCCGGGGTGGGTGATGTCATCAGATTCGCTCCCGGCCTGATGGGCACGATTCAGCTGACCAGCGAGCTGCCGAGTCTGAACAGAAACGCTCTCGTGCAGGGGCCCGGCGCAAACGTGCTCACCGTGCGTCGGAACACCGGTGGCGAGTATCGCATTTTTACCGTAACGAACGCTCCCTTCACAGGCCCGAGCGTCACGCTCTCTGGCCTGACGATTAGTAATGGTCTGCCTCCCGGCTTTGGTCCGATCCCCGCTTCCGGTGGCGGTATCTTCAACGATCGCAGCTTCCTCACCGTGCACGAGTGCGTTCTCACCGGAAACAGCAGTAACCCCGGTCAATTCAGTTACGGCGGCGGCATCTTCAATTACGAAGGTAGCCTTATCGTGGATCGGACCACCCTCAGCAGTAACAACGCCAGCTATGGAGGTGGCATCGCCAGCGTCCGCCAATCCGTCCCCGGCACCGGCACCATCACGATCACGAACAGTAAGTTGTCCGCGAACACGGCCGACTATGGTAGCGGACTTTATGTCGTGGCGCAGGAGAGCGGGAGAGTTGCGAATGTTAACGTCACGCACTGCACTTTTAGCGGCAATGTCGGGAGCGGGAATCTGGGAGCAGGCATCTATAACGGTAGCGCGCTCAGTGGCAGGACGGACCTCGCGGTCAGCCATTGCACGTTTGCCGAAAACAGCGCCTCGCAAGGCAGCAGTATCTACAACTTCAATGGGGGCGGGACCACCATTGCCACCGTGCGCAACAGCATCCTGGCGAGCAGCAGCGGCGGAACGCTCTTCAACAATGGCGGCTCCATGAATTCGTTAGGCTACAACCTGAGCAGCGACAACGCCGCCGGCGTTCTCTCGGTGAATGGCGACCAAACAAACACGCCGCCGCTCCTCGGCCCATTGGCGAGCAACGGCGGCCCGACGCAAACACATGCGCTCCTCGCCGGCAGCCCGGCAATTGACAAAGGCCGCAGCTTTTTCCTGCTGCTCGAACAGCGCGGTTTTGCGCGCATCATCGACGATCCCTCCATTCCTCCAGCCAGTGGCGGCGACAACTGCGACATCGGTGCGTTCGAGTCTGGGAACATACCGCCCCCGGTGGCGCTGGTGAGTATGAACTCGAGAAAGATTCACGGCGGTACGCCTTTCCACATTAACTTGCCCCTCACCGGAAGTCCGGGCGTTGAATGCCGAAGCGGCGGCGCAAGTGGTGATTACACCATGATCTTTGTCTTCGCCAGTACCCTAACGAGCGTCGGTAACGCCAGCGTTACGAGCGGGACAGGAAGCATTAGCAGCAGGGCGATCGGCACCGACGCGCACGAATACGTAATCGATCTGACCGGCGTGGCGAATGCACAAGAGATCACCATTACCTTGACAGATGTGACCGGCTCCATGGGCAATTTCAGCGCCAGCGTGTGGGGCAGGATGGGTGTGCTGATCGGCGACACCAACGGCGACGGCGTCGTCAATGGCGGCGACGCGATCCAGACGCGCAGCCGATCCGGTCAAGGGGCCGATGCAACCAACTTCCGCTCCGATGTGAATACCGACGGCTTCATCAATGGCGGCGACACCATTGCCGTCCGTAATCGCTCGGGCACTTTTATTCCCTAGAGTTCCTCGGATGCACGCGAGGTCTGGAAATGCCGGCGCCGGCATTTACAACAGCGGCGCGAACAGTGGCGTGGCAAACCTGGCCGTGAGCCATTGCACCTTCGCCGGGAATGCCGCCGATGTCGGCAGCAGCCTCTACAACTTCGCCTTTGACGGCACCGCCACGGCCACTCTGCGGAACAGCATCTTCGCCACGAGCGGCGGCGTGAACCTCTTCAACATCAACGGCTCCGTCAATTCGTTAGGGTATAACCTGAGCAAACGCTAACGGCGGCGGCTACCCCAACAACACGGGTGACCAGATCAACACGCCGCCGCTCCTCGCCCCGCTCGCGAATAATGGCGGCCCAACGCAGACGCACGCGCTCCTCGCCGGCAGTCTCGCGCACGGTTTTATCGCCTGCGGCGGATCCCCTGATCGCTCCAGAGTCGCGCTCACAGGCGGCTTGTCAGCCGCCGCCGGAAAATGCGAAGCAGGAGGTCGCATGCCGGCCGAATCACCCGTGTTTACCCGCCACCGGGTCAAAATCATCTCCTACGTGGCGGTGTGGTTGCTGGCGCTCTTCGTCACGAATCCAGCCGCCACCTACTGGCCCTTCGTTTACATGTTCCCACTCGGCCTGGCCGCCTTCGTCTTTCCGACCGGGCCCCACGGCTCCGGGCCGGCCTGGCTGGTCGGCCTCTGGTTGCTCTATCTGTTTCATGCGGTGCTGTTCTTCCGCGCCCGCACGAAGCGCGCGACCATTCTGTGGTTCCTCTTCCTCGCCCTTCTGCTGACCTGCAACGTCGCGGGATGCCGCAACATGCTCAATACGCATTAGACGGCGGCCGCCCTTGTCTCCGCCGGAATGGTGCACTAAGATGCGCCCGCCCTTTTTGCCGGCTTAGCTCAGTTGGTAGAGCAGCTGATTTGTAATCAGCAGGTCGTCGGTTCGAGCCCGTCAGCCGGCTCCCTCTGTAGATCTGAGGTCAACCCAGATCGCAGATTTCTGCTTGGTCATTTTTTGGCCACTTATCACGAGCAACCGCGCGTGGTTGCGACCCTGCCACGGGGCTGGTGTTAACACAGTGGTGGCGCCCTTTCGCGACAATAGCAACGCCTGATTGCAGCCGATTGCCGCGACAGCGACGCCGCGAGGCAACCCGCAGTGGACGACGGGTGATCACCTTGGCGGCTGAGGCGGATTCGCTTTTTCTCGAGATACAACTTTCAGAACTGGTCGACAGTGCAGCATGCAAACCGAACTCATCCGGATGATCGACGACTTCGAACATGGGCGGCTGAGTCGGCGACAATTGCTCGCCCATTTGACCGGCATGGTCGCCGCCAGCGTGGGCGCTACTATTGCCTTCGCCGCTCCGCAACAAACCCAATCCACCGCGTCGCCCCCAACAGACGCGGGCGCCACCTTCGATGCGCTCGATCTCAATCACATCGCGCTCAGCGTGCGAGACGTGTCGCGTTCGCAGAAATGGTATGAGCGACACCTCCGCTTGAAGCCGATGGGCACGGAAGGTTTTCTCACCACCGGCAAAGGTTGGCTGGCGCTGTTTCAAGGCGAAAAGCCCGGCCTCCACCACTACTGCTACAGCATCGCGAATTACGACCCCGACGCGGCGGTCGCGAAACTCAAAGCCGCCGGCCTGACGCCGAAGCGCCGCGGCGGCCGCGTCTATTTTGATGATCCCGACGGGATCGAATGCCAGGTGGCAGGCGGGTGATTACTCTGCGAATCAGGCGCGAAGCGTCTCGTTGCGGCAGAAATTCACCGGGACCGTAGCAAAGCACCGTAGAAAAGCGCCCCTCGCCTGATTGCAGGAATCGTCGCGACAAAAATTCACCGCAAGGAAACATAAAGACTTGTAATAGCAGGTCGTCGGTTTGAGCCCGTCAGCCGGCTCCCTCAGGTCTTCCGGCCGCCATTCCGCGGCTATGCGCGGGTCCGTTTGCCGAGGCGCCGGGCGCTTGGATTACATCAGCCGACCGAATCCTTCTCCACGATCAGGAGAAGATTCCGCGCCGGCGTCTCGCCGATCACTTCACTGCCCTCAATTGTCTTGACCTTAAAGCGGTAGGATTGATCTCCCGATTCGCCGACGAGCGCGAACCAATCCGCCTTGATCAACACCGGCTCATCCCGCCCGAGGAGGTAAACGGAGAAAGTCTTCATCTCCGAGCGTGCCAGTTCTCCGCTCCGGGGCGAGAGAAATCAGCGCCGGAACTAGGCACTGAGCGTCTCGCCGACGCGCAGGCTCATTCCCATGACGCGGAAGATCTGATCCCGCTTCTCGAGATAACCGGGCGAATCGAGATCGCGCGGGCGCGGGAGATCAATCGTGACGACTTCCTGAATCGTCGCGGGCCGATTGCTCATCACCACCACGCGGTCGGCCAGCTGCACCGCCTCCTCGATGTCGTGGGTCACGAAGAGGATCGTCTTCTTCTCGCTCTGCCAGATGCGCACCAGGTCGGCCCGCATCTTCAGCCGGGTGATGTAATCCAGCGCGCCGAACGGCTCGTCCATGTAGATCATCTCCGGGTTCGCCGCCAGGGCGCGGGCGATCTCGACGCGCTGGCGCATGCCGCCGGACAGCTCGCGCGGATAGGCCCGCTCGAAGCCGGTCAGGCCGACCATCTCGACGTAGTGCGCGACGATCTCCGCGCGTTCCGCTTCGCTCCGCCCGCGCAGGCCGAAGCCGATGTTGTCGCGCACGGTCAGCCACGGGAAGACGCCGTTCTCCTGGAAGACGAAGATGCGCCGCGGGTCCGGCCCGCGCACCGGCTCGCCGTCGACGAGCACCTCGCCGCGGTCGCCCTCAGGAAGCCGCCGAGGATGTTCAGCAGCGTCGACTTGCCGCAGCCGGACGGGCCGACGAGGCAGACGAACTCGCCCTTGCCTCACCTCCAGCTGATGCCGTCCAGGACGTGGACTTCTTCCGCCAGCGCGTTTGCCGGGGAAGGTCAACGGAGACATGGCGGATGGAAATGGCTTCGATACTCACCGCCTGCTTTACCGGTTCGCGTAGCCCCAGCGCACCTCGTCGAACTTCTCCAGCTGCCGCACCAGCAGGTCGAGCACCAGGCCGATCAGGCCGATCATCACCATGCCGGCGACGACCAGGTCGTAGCGCTTGCCGGCGTTCCGCGCGTCGATGATGAGGTAGCCGAGCCCGCTGTTGACCGCGATCATCTCGGCCGCCACCACCACCAGCCAGGCGATGCCCAGGGCGATCCGCATGCCGGTGAGGATCTGCGGCAGGGTCGCCGGCAGGATGACCGGCGGAACAGCTCGCCGCGGCTCAGGCCGAAATTCTGCGCCGCCCGCAGGTAGACCGGCTGGATGTTCTGCACCGCCGCCGTCGCCGAGACGGTGATCGGGAAGACGCTGGCCAGGAAGATCAGGAAGATCGGCGGCCGCGTCGGTGAGCCGAACCAGAGGATCGCCAGCGGGATCCAGGCGATCGGCGAGATCGGCCGCAGGACCTGGATGAGCGGGTTGAACGCCTGATACGCGCGCGCAACCAGCCGAGCAGCAGGCCGAACGGCACGCCGACGAGCACCGCCAGCGCGAAGCCCCAGGTGACGCGGAACAGCGAGGCGACGACGTACTTGAGCAGCAGCCCTTGCGGGCCAGTTCGACGATCCCGAGAACGACCTCGCCGGGAGTGGGGAAAAGGTCGCTGCCGCTGAGGCGGACGAGCACATCCCAGGTCAGCAAGAAACATTCCCGCCACCGCCACCGGCAGTACCAGCTCAGCCGGTCCCCGCTCAGCCGCCGGGTGACGCCGGGCGCGTGCGCAAGTGTCCTGGCGGGGGAGTCCTTTTCCGCGGCGGCATTCAACGATACCGTTCATGGCACCGCGGTGTAGGCGTGCGCCACGACCGCATCGTCGGCCGGCGCAAACGAATCATCGGCGTAGTCCTCGAAGTGCGCAGTGCCTTGCAGAATGCCCGCCTCCTTCGCCAGGACCTCGATCTCCTCGAAGTTCGGCCGCGTCGGCTTCAGGTTCGTGTACTTGACCCGGTCGGGCGGCTTGCTGAGGACGAAGCTCAGCAGCCTCGGATCCTGGTTGTAGTAATGTGCTCGACGAACTGCGCGGCTGCCATCCGGTTGTCCATGTCTGGTATCGAGCCACTTGCCGCTGCGGGCGATCCCGTCGACCAGCCGCTGCACGTCGGCGCGGCGTGTCCGATCACTTCTTCGGGCACGGCCAGCACGCAGGAGATGAACTCCGGCCAGACGTCCTTGGTCAGGAACAGCACGCGGCCGTAGCCGTCCATCTCGGTCTGGGCCATGAACGGCTCGCCCGAGATGATCGCGTCCACCGAGCGCGAGTAGAGCGCGGCCGGCATGTCGGGCGGCGGCATCTCGACGATGTTCACGTCCTCGAGCTTCATGCCGGCTTTCTTGAGGGCCCGGTAGAGGATCAGGCGCTGGTTGGAGTAACGGCTGGGCACGGCGATGGTCTGGCCGCGCAGATCCTCTGTTCGGAAAATGCCCGAGTCCTTGTGGACCATCATAGTCGTGCCGTCGCGGTGGCCGAGGTAGACGATCTTGATCGGCACGCCCTGCTCGCGCAGCGCCATCGCCAGCGGGGCGAGGATGAACGTGGCGGGCGTGTTGCCGGAGAGAACGCCTCCTTCAACTCCGGCCAGCCGTTGAACCGCACCGGCTCGAACATGCCGCGCCGGTCATCTGCTCGTTGATGAAGTGGGTGACGGGGCAGGTCAGGTGGCAGGTCACGGGCAGGAAGCCGACGCGGAACTTCGGCGCGCCCGAGCCGCTCGGACGCGGGGCAAATGCGTTCAAGTTCAACGCGAGATGCAGGAACGTGATTCCGCCGAGGATCACGATCGCGGCCAGCAGACGCGACCTGGCGCCGCGCACCCTACGATCCGGCGCCAGCCCGCTCACGCGCACGGGCACTCGGGCTCGATCACAGCTGCGGCCGCCTGCCGGCGGGCTGCAGACGAGATGCCACGTCGTAATGGCCTGCGACCGCTCGTCGTCTGAGGACCACCAGTTGCCTCGCGTGTCGTTAGCTCGACGTCGTACATCCCACCGCCCCACCGTCCGCTGCCGCGAGCCGTGAACGTCTCCTTCTCCCTCATCGTCAATTGCTCCTCGTCGCACGCGGAGACGCCGGCGTACTCGGGCAGCGTGCCGGCCGCACAGCCTCCAGCCGTTCAAGCATGACAGCAGCATTTCACGACTGTCGCGTGTGCGGGCGCTCGGCTCCCAGGTACCGATGGGACGTCGGGATCGCAGTCGAGAGCGCCACGGCCACACCGCATCCCCGTCCTGCGGTGGCACGCGCGCCGCCCCGCAGCCGAACGTCACCTGGGATGACGCTTGCCTGAGCTGCGCGTTGCGGATCGGCGCTTTGGCGTGCATGGCGTACCGTCGTGGTGGTGAAGGTGCTTCGCGCGCTGGTCGTTCTCGTCGCCGTCGCTTGCGGCGGTCGCCGGGACGGCGGGGCTCTCGTCGTTGCGTAGTGGGGATGGCTGCGCCGACCAATGGCAGTTCGCGGAAGGTTCGACGCTCGGAGCCGTCCAGCACGTTTCGCTGTGGCCGCTCGGGGTCGCGTGCCGTCTGGTTGACGCGAACGGGACCGTGGTTGATGAGGTCGGCGCGTCCGCATGGGGATTCTTCGCGTTGCTGGCGCTCGAGATCGGGCTGCTCGTGCTCGTGCTGCGATCGCGCACGCCCAAGCCGCTGGCGCTGCGAGCAGCGGCCAGCGCAACCGCGGGACTGCTGGCGTGGGGCATCGGCAGCCTGTGGCTGGGCGCGGTCGCCGGCTTGACGGTGTCGATCCTGTACCTGCTGGGCCCGCTGGCGGGATTTGTCGTCGATCGCCGCTTGCTTCGAGCAGGCGGCGCGACCAGGTCGCCGGACCGACGGGCTCGTCGGTCTGTTCGTCGCGCCGGCCGCGGCGATCTTCGGCCTGTTTGTCTGGATCTTCATCTTCGGGCCGCTTGCTCATGCGGTCACGATCGCGCTTGTCGCTGTGGTGGCCGGGATCGTCGGCCTGGCGCTGAGGCAACGAGGAAACGCCGTCGCGACCGTCGTCGGCCTGGCGGTGGCGCTCGTCCTCGGACCGACGCTCGTCATGACCGGCTCGGCGGCTGAGCTGGGCTGCACGCTGGTCGGCTGCACGAGCGGGGTGAGCGTGCACGCACCCGACCTGGCGTATGCGCGCGAGGATGTCTCGCGGGTGCGGGTCTGCATCGACCGCAAATGCTCGGTGCTGCGGCGCGATCGTGGCGTGCGCTGGGAGTGGTATCAGCGGATTGCTGACAGGCGGATCGCGATTACGGTCAGCGCGGCGCTGCTCGACGAACGCGGACGGGTGATCGCGTCGCACAGTCGTTCTGTCACGCGGCGGCCAACGTCGCCCAACGGCCGGCGCTGCGGACCGACGTGCTACGTCGGCGGCGTCATGTTGGACGCGCGTGGGCGCCTGCGCGCGCCCGCCGGGGAGTTCGGGCGGATGCCGCCGGCGGTGCGCGGCCGGCCGACAGCCGACGTGATCGCTGGCGGGCGCGTCAGACGGCTCGGCGACCCGACGGCGCCCCCTCGTCCGCTTGCGGTCAAGCGCAAAGACGAGCTTCAGGTTCGCACCGACGCGCGCAGCTACGTCCGGGTGTTCGCTCCCGGGCGTCTGCCGCGGGCGGAGCCGCTGCCGTTTGAGCTCGCCGACGATCGCGCGGGCCGCGTCTGGAGCGTCAGCGTGCCATCGCGACTGCGGGGCATCAGCTACCTGATCGTTCGCCTCGACCACCGCAAGGATCGGCGCATCGTCGAGCTGCGCCTCCCCATCACGCCAGTCAGATGAGCGCTCGGGTCGCACGCTGCTCTCAGGGGTGCGCGCTTGCGCTATCGGGCGAGCGCGGCGACGAACGGGTTCTCGGCCAGTTCCGGATGGGCCGACGTGAGATCGCCGACCACGCGCCCGAGGAACGCGTCGGCGGCCTCGACGAACTCGGCGTATGGCACCTCTGCGATCCCTGCGCGTAGCTCGCCTGCACCTTGACGACGTCGCCATGGCGATCGAACTCGATGCGTCGCATCCGACTCCGTGAACTTGAAGACGCCGTGCGGCTCGGTATCGATCGCGTGCGCGATCGCGTGCAGCGCGACGGCGAAGTCCAGAATCGGGACCCAGCCCCAGTGCGTGCTGAGGTCGACGTCGTCGATGCGCAGGACGATGTCGCCGAGAAAGCAGTGGTAGCGCAGCGACGACACCTCAGCTGTGCGCAGGTCGATGTCGGTCGCGTCGTCCGACAGCTTGTAGTCCGGCAGCACGGAGGAGCTCATATGGGGAAGGCCGTGACGACCATCCCCTTGAGGGTCGTGACGACGCGCAGCCGGCTGGAGGCTGCCCCGGCGGAGTTCTTGCCGATCGGCGCCGCGTAGCTCTCCTCGTAGACGATCGACTGCCTCGCGGCGTCAACCGCACCGCCGCCCGCCCCGATCGCGCTCGCCATCTTCGTGTAGAGCTCGGTGGCATCGTCCCAGAGCGTCTGCGAAAACTCGCCGGCACCCGCCTCCGCCGGAGGCGCGTGACGGTCGAAGATGTGCTTGCGCTGCGCGCTCGTCAGAAAGACCTTGTCCTTGATGATCGCCCGCGGCTTCTTGACGTCGATCTGAGCCAGACGCTGCAGCAGCGGAACTTCTGCCGACTTCGCGCAGCGCGCCGCGACCGCCCTGGCAAGCGACCGTCCCAGCCCGTCACCGCGAGCCGCTGGCGGCAGCTGGTGGCTGCGCGAGAGACGGGAACGACGCCGGCAGCGCTCGGAGCAGGCGCAACGGCGGAGCGCGCGGGCTGAACCGTGGTCCTCGGCGAAGGTTGCAGTAGCAATCACCAGTCCAACGTACACCTCATCGAGCGTGCAACTGGGTGCACTTTCGTACGCAAACGCTTCGAATCAGCCGGCGCCGAGCAGCCCTCCGCCCCCGCGAGGTCAGCGCGTGTGCTGCTGCTCGCGGCCGAGTGGCCTAGGGTCAACAGACGCACACCTGGGATCCGATTCGAGCCTAAGTTGCGGTCGCGTCGTTTCCGGTCGTATCCCTTGCCGCGGAAGGCGAGATCTGCTGGCCTGGTCGGAGACGCCGAGGATGCCTGGCGGCGGGCCGACGAGCGCGGTCATGCCGGTGCGGCGAACAGCCTCGGGACCTCTTCCACGAGCGGGCTGACCTGGAGGGGCTGAGGTCCTGACTTGCGGCGGGCCGACGAACGCGGGATGCCGCAGGCACGATGAACCTCGGGATGCTGCTCCAGCAGCGGGGGGACTTGGAGGGCGTCGAGGCCGCAGTCCGGCGCGCCGAAGAGCAGGAACATCCCGACGGCGCTTTCCGGCTGGTGGGCGCTCCCGAAGAGCGGGAGAACCTCGAGGAAGCTGAGGCCGCCTGGCGGCGCGCCGAAGAGCGTGAGAGATCCCCGTCCTGCCCGACCTGGGGTCGCTACTCGAGCGGCTCGGGAACCTGGAGGGCGGCGAGGCCGCTTGGGCGGCGCGCCGAAGAGGGACATTCGGCGCCGCGAGGAAGGTTCACCCTCGGGGGTTGCTTCGCGAGCGTGCACATTGAGTGCTCGCCGCTGCCGCCAACCGGCGCGCCGAAGTGCGGGGACATTTCCTGCATGCGGAGTCCATGCTCGGGGCGCGGCCGAAGAGTGGGATCTGGAGGGCGCCGTAGCCGCCAGGCGGGGCGCCGAGGGGCGGGAGAATTCCTGGCGGCGCCGGAGGTCGCGACGTTGGTCGAGCAGCGGGGGGACCTGGATGTGGCCGTCCTCCGGCGCAGCGAAGAGCGGGGGATCCGCGCCGCCTTCGACCTCGTGCTGGCGCTTGAGCGGGCCGGCGACCTGGCGGGCGCCGAGGTCGCCCATCGGCGCGCGTAGGAGAGTTGGTATGCCCGCGGCGCGTGAGCACCGCGGCGCGCTGCTCAAGGTGCGCGGAGACCTGGAGGCTGCGGAGGCCGCCTGGCGGCGAAGCGTCGACTTGCTCGATGAGGAAACCGCAGCGCTTGCACGTGAGGCGCTCGGCGACATCGACGACTGACGAGACGCGAACGGCGAAGCTTGTTTGGGGCGAGGGCGCTCCACGGTGTACCGAGTGATCGAGCGTGACGCCCGAGCAGGGGCAGGAGACGTGCTCGCGGCGACCGGCGGCGTTTCAGTTGTCGATCTTCGTGGTATCGCGCAGCGGCAGGAACGGCTCCTTGTCGGGACTCATCCCGCGGTCGATCTGCCGGCCGCGCTCGACCTCGGCGTTGAGCTCGGCGCCGAGCAGCACGGCGATGTTCGAGATCCACAGCCAGGTGAGGAAGATGATCACGCCGCCGAGCGTGCCGTAGGTCTTGTTGTACGAGCCGAAGTTCGCGACGTAGAACGCGAACAGGCCCGACGCGACGACCCACAGGAGCACCGCGACGATCGCGCCCGGGCTGATCCAGCGGAACTTCGGGTGCTTGACGTTCGGCGCGGCGTAGAACAGCAGCGCGAGCATCAGCATGAAGATCAGCGCGATCACCGGCCACTTCGCGATGTCCCACGCGGTGACGGCGGCCGATCCGGCGCCGACGAGGTCGCCGACGCGCTCCGCCAGCGGACCGGTCACGACGACCGCCAGCGCGCACGCCGCGAGCAGCAGCGTCATGACGAGCGTGACGGCGAGCTGCAGCGGGCGGATCTTCCAGAACGGGCGGCCCTCGTCGACCTCGTAGATCGCGTTGGAGGCGCGCATGAAGGCGCCGACGTAGTTCGACGCCGACCACAGCGCCACCGCGACGCCGACGATCGCGCCGATGCCGGCCGCGCCCGAGTTGTTCTGCAGGCCCGTCAGGACGTTCGTGACGATGTCCTTCGCCGGGCCGGGCGCGACGCTGCCGAGGTTGTCGATCAGCGGCTGGATCGCGGACGCGCCGATCAGGCCGAGGATCGAGACGAGCACGAGCAGGCCGGGGAACAGCGACAGGACCGCGTAGTACGTCAGCGCGGCCGCCCAGTCGGTGAGGTTGTCGTCCTTGAACTCGCGCCACGTGCGCTTGAGGACTGCGCCCCAGGACTCCTTCGACAGGTCGGTCGGGGTGTCCGGCTCGTTGCTGTGACGGTTGCCGGCGTTGCCGTTGCCGTCGTGCTGGACGTCCTGCCGGGTCTGCTCGTTCTGCTCCCAGAAGGCGTCGGGACGCGGCGGCGACGAGGTGCTACCGCTGTCGGTCTGCCAGGGCTCTCGCTGCTTGGTGTCTTTCATCGCGAATCTGCCTCGGATCTAGTGCCGGCGGCACATCAGGCGGCCGACGATCAGCCCGCCGACGAAGCCGCCGAGCGCGGCGGCCGGAACGGGGTTCTCCGCCGCGGTCTGCTGCGCGCGCTGCGCGCCCGCGCGAGCCTTCTCGGCGATGTCGTTGGCGCTCGCGCTCGGCGTGGCGGCGCCGGAGCGCCGTTCGCCAGCGCCGGATCGGTGCTGTCCGACCCGTGGCCGACGGCGGACTCGACGCGCTGCTTGGCCTCGTCGAGCTTCGACTTCGCCTGCTGCTTGACGTCCTCGATCTTCGCGTGCGCCTGGGCCTTGACGTCGGTCTTGGCGGCGAGCGCCTCGACCGTGTCGCCGAGCTCCTCGCGCGTGTGCTCGATGTCGTTGCGGATCTCGTCGGGAGAGCGGTTGGTCATGCCTAGCTCCTGCCGGCCTGCGCGCGCTGCTTGGTCCACGCGACGTCTTCCTTGACGGTCTCGACGGTCTCGGGCATCGGAGGAGTCGCCTGCTGGACCTTCTTCTTGCCCGTCAGCGCGAGCACGCCGGCGATCGCGCCGTAGACGGCGGTGACGATCAGCGCCGCAAGCCACGGTGCCACGGCCTCGCTCAGCGCGAGGATCAGGCACGCCGTGAGCGTCGCGAACGCGAACAGGCCGAACAGGCCGGCTCCGCCGAACATGCCGGCGCCGATGCCTGCGCGCTTGCCCTTCTCGCTGAGCTCCGCCTTCGCAAGCTCGACCTCCTGCTGCACGAGCAACTTCGTCTGGTCGCTCAGGCGGCGCGTGAGATCGGCGAACGAGGCGTCCTCCGCCGGGATCCTGCCGTTTGGCCCTGTCATCACAGAACCTCCTCAAGTCTTGGACAGCTCGGTCTCCTAAGCGCGCCTCTACCCGACGAGCGCGTCGGGCTACACGGAACTTGGCGCTCGGAGCTCGTCCTCGACCGTGATCGCCCACAGCTCCTGGTCGCTCCAGACCCCGTCGAGCCGCAGGTAGCGCAGGGCCAGTCCCTCGTGGCGGAAGCCGACCTTCTCGACGACGCGCTTGGACGCCGCGTTGCCGGGCGACACCGCGGCCTGCACGCGGTGCAGACCCTCCTCCCACGCGATCGCGACAGCCTGCGCGACCGCCGCCGTGGCGATCCCGCGGCCCGCGTGGCGTTCGTCGATCGCGTAGCCGAGGGAGGCGTTGAGAAACGGTCCACGGACGATGTTCGAGAGCGACAGGCGGCCGACGAGCTCCGTGCCGAGGTGGACGCCGAAGCTCAGATGGCGCCCCTCGGCGCGGTCGACGGCCTGCGCCTCGAGCGTCCATGCGCTGGCGCGCGACCGTGAACCACTCGTCGTCGCGTCGCGGGCCGCTGCCGCGCCAGTACTCGCGGTTGCGGAGCTGCAGCTCGAGGCGCTCCGCGGCCCGCTGCGGGCTCGAGCGGCCGCAGCACGACGTTCGGCGGCGACATCGGCCGACTCTACGGCCGTTGCACTCTGGTGGGCCGTGGTCCACTCAGAAGCGGCAGGCGACGACGGGCTGCACGTCGGCGCGCATGTTGCGGCGCATCATCTCGAGCGCCGCCTCGGCGAGCTCGGGGTCGATCGACGCGACGGCGTCCTCCGGGACGGCGACCTCGAAGTGGCGCACGTACGCATCGAGGGCGCTGTAGAGGATGCACTGCTCGGTGACCTGGCCGCAGAGCATGATCCGCTGCACGCCGAGCTGGCGCAGCAGGTACTCCAGCGGCGTCTCGTAGAAGACCGAGTGGCGCGCCTTGATGACGAAGCTCGCGTCGTCGGGCGGGCGCAGCGGCTCGACGAGCTCGGGGTGACGGCCATCCAGCGCCGGCCTGCAGGAGCTTCTGCGACGACGAGTTCCACTGCCCGTAGTTGTCGTTGACGTAGACGACCGGGATGTCGTCCTCGCGGGCGCGGCGCACGAGCTCGGCGATGTTGTCGACGACCTCGGCCATGCTCTCGACGAGCTCGTCGGCATCCTCGTGCTCGTAGGGGTTCAGCACGTCGACGACGACGAGCGCGGTCTTCGAGGCGGAGTCGGGCACGAGCGCGACGTACCCGGCGCGCGCGGGCCGCGCTCACCGGCACCGGCCGGTGCCGGGTCGACGGATGTTGGACGGGCCGGCCGATTTTGCCCGGGGCGATGTGGATAGAACGTCTCGCTCGCTCATGGACTCCGAGCGCTCCACCGACTCCTACCAGGACGGCTACGACGAGGCGTGGGCCGCGCCGGAGGTCCCGCGGCCCGGCTACGAGGGCGTGGTCGACGCGCTCTCGCACTCCGAGCGCCAGGCGCTGCGCGCGCGCATCCGCCTGCGCCTGTGGCAGGAGGGCGTGACGTTCAACACCGGCGACGACTCGACGCCGTTCGTCGTCGACCCCGTGCCGCGCGTCCTGACCGCCGAGGAGTGGGCGCAGCTCGCGCCGGGGCTCGAGCAGCGCGTCGCCGCGCTCGAGGCGTTCGTCCACGACGTCTACGGCGACCGGCGGATCGTCGATGCCGGGGTCGTGCCGCCGGCGACGATCGAGACGGCGGCCGGCTACGAGCCCGAGCTGGTCGGGCGGCTCCCGGCGCTGCCGGCGATCGGCGTCGCGGGCCTCGACGTCGTGCGCGACCCGGACGGCAGGTTCCTCGTGCTCGAGGACAACCTCCGCACGCCGTCGGGCTTCGCCTACGCGGCCGCCGCGCGCGAGGCGCTCGAGCGCGAGCCGCTGCCGGAGCCGTCCGTGCGCGCGTTCCACGAGGAGGCCTTCGCCGCGCTCGGCCGGGCGCTGCGCGCCGCGACCCCGCAGGGCGGCGACCCGGCATCCGCGGTCGTGCTGTCCGACGGGCCGCAGAGCAGCGCCTACTACGAGCATTCGCAGGTCGCAGAGCGCCTCGGCATACCGCTCGTCACGCCGTCGGACCTCGAGGTTCGCGACGGGCGGCTCGTGCGGCGCGTGCCGGGCGGTCGCGTCGTCGGGGTGGACGTCCTGTACCGGCGCTGCGACGAGGACCGCATGCGCGAGCGACGACGGCAGCCCGACCGCGATCGCCGAGCTGCTGAGCGAGCCGTGGCTGGCGGGCCGGCTGGGAATGGTCAACGCGTTCGGCACCGGCGTCGCCGACGACAAGGCGATCCACGCGTACGTCGAGGAGATGATCCGCTTCTACCTCGACGAGGAGCCGCTCGTCCGCTCCGTCCGCACGCTCGACCTCGCCGACGAGGAGCACCGCCGCGAGGCGTTCGAGCACATCGACAAGCTCGTCGTCAAGCCGCGCGACGGCCAGGGCGGCAGCGGCGTCGTCGTCTGCGCGCACGCGACGCGCGAGGACGTGCAGCGGGTGATGGAGGACGTCGAGCGCGACCCGTCGGCCTACGTCGCCCAGCACACGATCGCCCTGTCACAGCACCCGACGCTGCTCCCCGACGGCTCGATGGCGCCCCGCCACGTGGACCTGCGCCCGTTCGCGTTCGCGACCGGCGACGGCTACGTCGTGCCGGCGGGCGGGCTGACGCGCGTCGCGCTGCAAGGAGGGATCGCTCGTGGTCAACTCGTCGCAGAACGGCGGCGGCAAGGACACCTGGGTGCTGGAGTGAGCTGCGCCTTGACTGCCACGCCACGCTCGGGGGGGTGGCGGCGGGGTTGAAACTGCATCGATAAGGGATGGGCCGGCGCTGCGGCGTCATCGGACGCGCCGCGCGGGCAGCGGATCGGACGAGCTGGGCGCCGTGCGTGTCGAAAAAGTCCCGGTATGCGGGACAAATCCGACATTCGCATGCAACGGGCGTCGCAAGCTTGCCGATGCTGCGCAGGTGCGTAGCGCATCTCCGGTGCAAGTTCTCGCTCGAGCGAACCAGCGCCGGCCACGCCGCGCCGAAGCCAGACATCGCGTCCGGCCCAGCCCTATCTGCGCTAGCCGCAGCGCCGCCCAGCCTGCGCAGCCTGCGCGCAGCCGCGCCGAGCGTCAGCCCGCGCGCGCGGCGGGCCAACTCGACCGTCGCCGCGCGCAGGCCGCCGGGCGACGTGATCGGCTCGGCGTAGCCGACGCGTGCCGGGGCGCGGCCGCGCGGGGTGTTCAGCATGAGGTCGAGGCCGTAGCGGTCGGCGCCGGTGCAGGTGGCCTCGGTCGCGTCGGTGTAGCCCGTGAACGCGAGCGCCATCGCGAGCAGGGCGTCGGCGTGGTCGGCGTTGAGGTGGGCGATCGCGCCGGCCGCGGCGGGCGCGACCGGGTCGGGCTCGGCCGCGGCGTAATCGGCGGCGTCCGCCGACGCCATGCGGCCGTAGCCGCCGACCCAGCGCACGCGCTCCACGCCGAGCACCCACAGCGAGAAGTCGCTGAAGTCGACGTACAGCTCCGCCGACGGGACGGCCGCCAGATGCGCGGCGCGGGCGGCGGCGGCCTCGTCGCCGGCCGGCCGCCGCACGCGGCCCGCCACCGTCGACCCGGCCGCCCGAGACCGGATACGCCGGGTCGACCGGCGCCGCGGCGACCAGCGACGCGCGCGGGTCAGCGGCGAGGTTGCGCCCGTGCTCGGCGAGCGTCGAGACGCACAGCACCGGCGCGCCGTCGTGCGAGCAGGCCGTAGGAGACGAGCGAGCCCCACGGATCGCCGTCCGCCGTCAGGTCGCGAGCACGCCCGCGTTCGTGCCGGCCATGAGCGTGCGCGCCTCCTCGGCCGGGCTGCGGCCGCGGACGGGCTCGGCAGGCGCCAGCGGCGGCGGCACCGACGGGCCGTCGCCGGGCGCGCCGTGATCGGAGGAGAGCGGACATCCGCGGGACGCTACCGTGCCGGGGCACCGGGCCGCGCGAAGCCGTGAGAGAACCGCTACCCGCAGAGCGCGCTGACCTTGATCCAGCCGCGGTTGCGCATGTCGCTGATGACGAGCGCCCATTCGCCCGACCGGTCGCGACGCAGGATCGACACCGGCTGGCTCTTGAAGACCGTCGCGGTGAACATCCGGCCCGGCTCGCGGTAGAGGTAGGCGCTGTTGTCGCACACGCGACCCGCCTGCTCGCCCGGCTGTGGCAGCCGCGGGTTCTCGGCGATCGACCCGTTCGCGTCGGGCTTGCGGCACAAGAGGCCGACGGTCACGTCGTAGTCGCGCGGCAGGACGGCGCGGCCGAAGACGATCCGCCCGCGCGTCGAGTAGCCGAAGATCGTGTCGTCGCGCAGGCCGTAGCTCAGCGGAAAGCGCTGCTCCTTGTCGGCGAAGCCGGCGACCTTCATGCCGGACGGGCAGGCGAGCGTCACGCTGCGCGACACGCCCGCGGGCGGCGCGCCGGCCGGCACGCGCACGCGCGCGCTGACGACCGCCGTCCCGCGCGGCACGCGACTCGCCCGTCTTCACCGAGCGCCCGACGAGCGCCTTGACGCCCTTGAGCTCGAACGGCGCGGCCTCGCCCGACCCGGCCGTGTCGCTGCTCAGCACGACGACGCCGCCGGACACCGCCACGACCGCCGCCACCGCCGCGGCGACGGCGACCTTGCCGCCTCCGCCGCCGAGCAGCTTCGCGGCGCCCGCGAGCAGCGGCAGCCCGAGCGCCGGGTTGAGCGCCTGCAGCGACTTCGACAGCTTGCGGATGTCCTTCTGGTAGGCGCGGCAGGCGTCGCAGCCCTTGACGTGGCGCAGCGCGTGCTCGCTCGGCCGCACGCCGCGCTCGTGCGCGTCGAGCAGCGCGGCGCGCACGTCGGCGCAGTCCGCGTCGCGCGCCTCGCGCGTCTTGATGAGGTTCTCGCGCGCCCGCGTGGCGAGCATCTGCGCCGCGGCGACGCTGACGCCGAGCTGCTCGGCGACCTCCTCGGGGGACTGGTCGTCGAGCTCGCGGGCGAGCAGCGCGGTGCGCTGGCGCACGGGCAGGTCGGCGAGGTCGTCGACGAGCCGGCGGACGTTCTCCTTGCGCCTCAACACGGCCTCTGGCTCCTCGCGGTCGTCGCCGGCGCCGACCGACTCGGCCTCGAGCGCCTCGTCGCCCCAGCGCGCGCGCCGGACCTCGTCGATCGCCCGGTTGCGGACCAGCCGGTACAGCCACGGGCGCAGCTCGTCGGGCACCCTGCCGGCGCGCAGCGCGTCGTGCGCGCGGATGAGCACGTCCTGCACGACGTCCTCGGCATCGTGCTCGGAGCGGCGCAGGAGGGTGCGGGCATAGCGCTGGAGGGGCTTGCGATGACGGGCATCGAGCTCGGCGAACGCACGAGCGTCACCGGCGGCGACGCGGCGGGCGAGATCGGCATCATCGTGACGGGATCGGTGGAGGACGGAGACCATGCGCTGACGACGCTAGCCGCGCCGCGCCGGTGGGGGACCGGCGCGGCGCGGGGCGTGGTCGAGGCGTCGTTCGATCAGCGGGCGAGCCCGTAGATGCGGCCGGTGACCTCACCGCCGGCCTTCGGGTTCTTGTAGGCGCGCAGCGCGACCGACTTGCGGCCGGCGTAGTTGCCCTTCGTCGTGACGACGAAGCCGATGTCGATGCCCTCCTTGGGCGCGAGCGCCCGGATCGTCTTTCCGGCGGGAGCTCGCAGCGTGAGCCGCGCGGTCTGCTTGCCCTCGAGCGTCACGTCGCGAAAGACGATGCGCGCGCCGTTCGGGAGGCGGTCGCCCTTCTTGATGCCGGTGCCCGGGATCGTCACGGGCGCGGTCTTCGCGGTCGAGCTGTGCTGGGCGCCGACGACGGGGGCGTCGGCAGCAGCGGCGACGCCGGAGCCGGCGAGCGCGAGGACGGCGGTGGCGGCGGTGAGCTTGCGGGTGGTGGTCATGGTGGATGCTCCTGGGTGGTGGGGGTGAGTGGTTCTGACCCCTCCACGGATGAGCTCGCCCAGACCAACGGACCTTCTCGAGCTGGCGCGTTCGCGCTCTGCCGTTCAGGCGCTGAGGCGGCCCTGCGCGGGATCGAGCCGCGCCTGGCAGACGGCGATCGCGTCCGGGCTCTGCTCGATCAGGACGAAGCGCCGCCCGAGGCCCCGGCAGACGGCGCCGAGCGTGCCCGACCCGGCGAACGGGTCCAGGCACCAGCCGCCGGGACGCGAGGACGCCGCGACCATGCGCCGCACGATCCCCTCGGGCTTCTGCGTCGGGTAGCCGGTCTTCTCGCGCGAGTTCGTCGGCACGATCGTGTGCCACCAGCAGTCGCTCGGGCGCTTGCCGCGCGCCGCCTTCTCCGGGCCGACGAGCCCGGGCGCCATGTACGGCTCGCGGTCGACCTCGTCGTCGTCGAAGTGGTAGCGCTCGCGGTCGCGGACGTAGACGAGGATCGTGTCGTGCTTCGCCGGCCAGCGGCGCTTCGGCCGGCCGCCGTAGTCGTAGATCCAGATCAGCTCGTTGAGGAAGCATTCGGGGCCGAACAGCTCGTCGAGCAGGAGCTTCGCGCGGTGCGCCTCGCGGTAGTCGAGGTGCAGGTACAGCGTGCCGTGCGGCGCGAGCAGCTCGCGCGTGCGCTCCAGCCGCGGCGCGAGGAACGCGGCGTAGTCCTCGAACGCGTCGGCGTAGCGCAGGTCGCCGCGGCGCTGCTCGGAGCCGGTGTTGAACGGCGGGTCGAGGTAGGCCATGTCGAACGTCGCCTCGGGCAGGACGGCCATCGCGGCGAGGTTGTCGCCCGCGATCAGCAGGTCGTCGTCGAGGACGACCGGGGCACCGGCTTCGAGGATCCGCATCGCGCGCGCAGGCTACGGGCGAGCGGCGGTCGGCGACGCCAGTGGACGATTGTGGGGCGCCACGCCCCACAACGTCACACCGACGTGCCGCGACGCTCCGCCGCGCGACTTTGCGAGCCTGTGCGCGGTGGGCCTCGTCCGCCGCGTCGCGCTGCTGCTCCTCGTCGCCGTCCTCGACGGTCGTCGCGGTGCGTCGTGCTGCACGAGGACGAGGCGGGGCGCCAGGGGCTCGTGCCCGAGGCCGGCGCCGACAACGACCCGCTCGCCTGGTCGCCGGGTCGCGAGCAGGCGTTCGTCGAGGCGGCCGCGCGCGGGCACGCGCACGTCCTGTACGCGAAGTCGCCGGGCGGCGCGCGGGCGAGCGCCGAGCGCGTCGGCGCGCTACCGGCCGCTGATCGAGGCGGCCGCGGAGACCGCGCAGGTGCGAGGCCGACACGCTCGAGGGGATGGTCCTGCTGGAGAGCGCCGGGCGCCCGGACGCCGTCGCCGACCCGCAGCTCGAAGGCGCGGTCGGGCTGACGCAGATCCTCGCCGAGACCGGCCGCAACCTGCTCGGGATGCAGGTCGACACGCAGGCGGCGCGGCGCATCGGCCGCTCGCTGCGCCGCGCGCACCGCGCCGGACGACAGCGCGCTGATCGCACGGCTGAGGCTCGCCGCCGGCGCGTCGACGAGCGCTTCGACCCGCCGAAGGCGCTCGCCGCGACCGCCCGCTACCTGACGATCGCCCGCGAGGAGCTCGGCCGCGAGGACCTCGTCGGTCGTGAGCTACCACATGGGCATCGGCAACCTGCAGAACGCGCTGCGACGCCTACGGCGAGGACGACATCTCCTACGCGCGGCTGTACTTCGACTCGACGCCGGCCGAGCACGAGGAGGCGTACTCGAAGCTCGCCTCGCTCGGCGACGACTCGTCGACGTACCTCTGGCGCGTCGCGGCGGCGCGGGAGATCATGCGCCTGTACCGCTAGGATCCCGAGCGGCTCGATCGCCTGTCGGAGCTGCAGAACGCGAAGAACTCCGCCGAGGAGGTGCTGCACCCGCGCGACGACACGGAGGTCTTCGAGACCCCCGGCGACCTACGCGAGCGCCTACGACGACGACCGGCTCGTCGCGCTGCCGCGCGGGACGCAGCTCGCCGAGCACGGGCTGCGGATCGATCCGCGACATGGGCGAGCTCGCCAAGCGCCTCGGCCGCTCGCGCACGACCTACCGCGGCCTGCGCGAGCCGGCGCTCGCGCTGCTCGTCTACATCGGCGCGGGCGTCAAGGCGATCTCCGGCCAGACGCCGCTGATCGTCACGAGCACCGTGCGCGACCTGCGCTACCAGCGCCTGCTCGTCGCGCGCAACATCGAGGCGACGCGCAACTACTCCCTGCACACGACCGGCTGGGCGTTCGACATCCTGCGCCGCTACCGCTCGCGCAAGCAGGCGCTGGCGTTCGAGTTCATGCTCAACCGGCTGCAGTCGCACGACCTCATCGCGTGGGTCCGCGAGCCGGCCGCGATCCACGTCACGGTGTCCTCCGACGCCGAGCGCCTCGCGGCCGTGCTGAGCCCGCTGAGCGGGCTCAGCGCACCGCGAGGACGGATTCAGTCGAGCAGGTCGCGGACGTGGCGGGCGACGTTCTCGGCGTTCATGCCGAGGTGGTCGAGCACCTCGCCGCCGGGCGCCGAGGCGCCGAAGCGGTCGATCGAGACGATCGCGTCGGCGTAGCGCTCCCAGCCCTGGCGGATGCCCGCCTCGACGGAGACCGTCGGCAGGTCGAGCAGCAGCACCGAATCCTGGTAGTCGTCGTCCTGCTGCTCGAAGAGCTCCCACGACGGCATCGAGACGATCCGCACCGGCACGTCGAGCAGCTCGCGGGCCTCGAGCGCGAGCGCGACCTCGGCGCCGGTCGCGATGATCGTCGCCTCCGCGCCGTCGGCGTCCGACAGCACGTACGCGCCCTTCGCCAGGCCCGACGGCGGACGCGTACTCGCCGCCCTCCGAGCGGTCCAGCAGCGGCAGGTCCTGGCGCGACAGCGCCATCGCCGCCGGGCCCTCGAGGTCCTCGAGGATCACGCGCCACGCCTCGGCCGTCTCGTGCCCGTCGCACGGGCGCAGCACGACGAGGCCGGGGATCGCGCGCAGCGCCGCGAGGTGCTCGACCGGCTGGTGGGTCGGGCCGTCCTCGCCGAGCGCGACGGAGTCGTGCGTGAAGACCCACGCGACGTGCAGCCCCATCAGCGCCGACAGGCGGATCGAGCCGCGCATGTAGTCCGCGAACTGCATGAACGTCGAGCCGTACGGACAGACGATGCCGCCGTGGCCGGCCATGCCGTTCACCGCGGCGCCCATCGCGTGCTCGCGCACGCCGAAGAAGATGTTGCGCCCGGCCTTCTCGGCGGTGAAGCGGTCGGACTCCGGGAAGATCGTCTTCGTCGACTCGGTGAGGTCGGCGGCGCCGCCGAGCATCGTCGGCGTGAACGGCTCGAACGCGGCCATGACCTGGCCGCCCGCGCCGCGCGTCGCGATCTTCTCCTTGCCCTCGAACGTCGGCAGCGCGTCGGCCATGCCGGGCAGCGGCCGGCCCGGGTCGCCCCACGCGGCGTCCCACTCGGCGGCGCGGTCGGCGTCCTCGCCCTTCCACTTCTCCAGGCGCTCGGACCACTCGGCGTGGGCGTTGCCGCCGTCCTCCTTCATCGAGAACGCCTCGTAGACCTCGTCGGGGACGTGGAAGTGCTTCTCCGGGTCCCAGCCGAGCGCCTGCTTGGTCAGCGCGACCTCGTCCTCGCCGAGCGCCGCGCCGTGCGCCGCGCTCTTGCCCATCTTGTTCGGCGACGGGTAGCCGATGATCGACTTCACGCGGATCAGCGTCGGCTGGCTCTCGTTCTCCTCGCCCGCCCTGATCGCGCGCCTCGAGCGCGACGAGGTCGTTGGCGTCGTTGACCGACAGCACGTGCCAGCCGTAGGCCTCGAAGCGCTGGTCGACGTTCTCGCGGTCGAAGCTCAGCGACGTCGGGCCGTCGAGCGAGATGTCGTTGTCGTCGTAGAGGTAGACGAGGCGACCGAGCCCGAGCTGCCCGGCGAGCGACGCGGCCTCCGACGCGATGCCCTCCATCAGGTCGCCGTCGGAGACGATCGCGTACGTGCGGTGGTCCATGACCTCCGGGCCGTAGCGCTCGCGCAGGTACTGCTCGGCCATCGCCATGCCGACGCCGTTGGCGAAGCCCTGGCCGAGCGGGCCGGTCGTGATCTCGACGCCGGGCGTCACGTGCACGCGGTCGCGCTCGGGGTGGCCGGGCGTGATCGATCCCCACTGGCGGAAGTTCTTGATCTCGTCGAGCGACAGGTCGTAGCCCGTGAGGTGCAGGACGGAGTACAGGAGCATCGATCCGTGGCCGGCGCTGAGCACGAAGCGGTCGCGATCGGGCCACGTCGGGTCCGCCGGGTCGTGGGTCATGATGCGACGGAAGAGGAGGTACGCCGCCGGCGCCATGGCCATCGGCAGGCCGGGGTGCCCGGAGTTGGCCTTCTGGATCGCATCCATCGACAACGTGCGGATCGTGTCGATGCAGAGCTGGTCGGTCTCGGAAGTCATGGGGGCGTAGTATCGCGACGCGGGGGTTTTCACGCGTTCTAGATGGTTCGCGCGCGAAGCACTTGGGCCTCGGCGAGCCCGAGTGGCGGCACGTCGCCACGCCCGCAGATACGTCCCACGAGGGTGCTCGACTCGCGTAGGTTGCTCGCAGCCGCGCCGCCACACCACCAAGGGAGTCACATCATGCAGCGCAGGATGCTCGCCGTCGCCGCGCTGGCGGCCGTCGCCGCCGCCGGACCGATCGCCGCCGCGGAGGGCGCCGCGTCGAAGGCCAAGGCCGCGCAGAACTTCGTCTACGGGGGCGTCACGTCGTCCGGCTACCCGGTCGTCATCCGGCTCTCGAAGACCGGCAAGCAGGTCGTGCGGGCCGACGATCGGGCTCGAGCTGAAGTGCCAGACGCCGGGCGACCTCACGCTGCCGGACTTCTTCGAGAAGCTCCCGATCGCCGCCGGCAAGTTCGGCGTGCACCTACGGCCCGGCAGGAGCTCCCGGGCGACCCGGCGACCGGCGTCTCGAAGGTCGTCGTCTCCGGCTTCATCAAGGGCCGCGTCAACAAGGCGCGCACGCAGATCAAGGGCACCTGGAGCCAGAAGGTGATCGCCTACAGCGCCGCCGACCCGACGGGCGCGACGGTGCTCGACACCTGCGACTCGGGCGTCGTGAGCTACACCGCCGACAACTGAGCGAGCCTCAGTCGGATCCGGGCCCGGCGCACCTCGCGCAGGCCCGGCTCGGAGCTGCGACGCGCGCAGCTCGTAGTCCGTGCGCGCGGCCGCGTCGAGGTCCATGAAGACGCGATCGGCCTTCAGCGCGCGCGCGAGCGCCCTCGCGCGCCGGGCGCGGCAGCACGGCCGCGAAGGTCATCATCGCGCTCATGTAGCGCGGCACGAAGACCTCGAAGCGCGGGACGCGCAGCGTCCTGACGACCGCGTCGGCGACGTCCTCGGGCTCGAGCTTGGCGACGAAGCGCGCGTTCGACGTCCCGGCGGCGAGCTCGGTCTTCACGATCACCGGCAGCAGGCACGAGATGTCGACGCCGCTGCCGCGCAGCTCGAAGCGCACCGCCTCGCTCGCGCCGACCACGAAGTGCTTCGTGCCGGAGTACGTCGCCGCGCCGGCGAAGCCGCCGCGCCCGGCGGTCGAGGCGATGTTCACGACGTGGCCGCGGCGGCGCTCGGTCATCCGCGGCAGCGCCTCCTTCATGCCGTTCAGGACGCCGTGGACGTTGATGTCGACCTGGCGCGACGTGCTCGCGTCGTCCTCGTCGGCGAGCAGGCCGAGGTGCATGATCCCGGCGTTGTTGACGAGGACGTCGAGCGGCCCGAGCGCGTCCTCGGCGGCATCGAGGAAGTGGCGCATCGAGGCGCGGTTGGAGACGTCGAGCTCGACCGCGATCGTGCCGTTGCCGAGCTCGTCGGCGGTCCGCCGCGCGCCGGCGATGTCGAGGTCGCCGATCGCGACGCGCATGCCGGCGCGCACGCAGGCCTGGGCGGTTGCGCGCCCGATGCCGCGCGCGCCACCGGTGATCGCGACGGTGCGGCCGTGCAGATCGCGGGGCGCGCGTGCCATGACCGCTCCGAGGCTACAGCGCGCGGGCGGCCGCGCGCCGCACCCGCGCCGCCGCGGCCAACCTGTGAGCGCGCTTGCAGGCTGCCGCGCCCGGCGACGGCCGATAGGTACCCTTCGCGCCGTGTCCAGCCGCCAGGAGGAGAAGGAGAAGCGCAAGCGCGAGCGCCTCGAGCGCGAGACGGGCCGAGCAGCAGGCCGCCAAGCGCAAGCGCCTCGTGCAGATCATCGGCGGCGTCGTGCTCGGCGCCGCGATCGTCGTCGGCGTCGTGCTCGCGCTGTCGCGGGCGGCGGGGACGACAAGCGCGACGACACCGACCTGAAGACCGCGGCGGCGGCCGCCGGCTGCGAGCTGAAGTCGTTCCCGGATTACGGCCGCGGCGCACGTCGCCAAGAAGCTCAAGGCCTCGGACTACAAGACGAACCCGCCGACCTCCGGCGACCACAACGTCACGCCCGGCACCGGACGGCGTCTACGCGCCGGGCAACGAGCCGGAGATCGAGAACTGGGTGCACACGCTCGAGCACGGCCGGATCCTCTTCATGTACAAGAAGGGCACGCCGAACGCGACGATCGCGGTGCTGCAGAAGCTCTTCAACGAGGACGCGCAGGGCACGCCCGCGTACCACTCGGTGCTGATGCAGAACAACACCGAGATGCCGTTCGAGGTCGCCGCCGTCGCCTGGCGCAACTACGTCGGCTGCCCGAAGTACAGCCTCCAGGCCGTGGAGGCGATGCGCGCCTTCCGCGACGTGTACGTCGACACGGCGCCCGAGCAGGTTCGCGTAGCAGCGCAAGCCGTCGTGCAGACCGCAGCGGGCGCCGTGACACGGTGTTCGTTGTTCGATGCGCCGCCTGCTCGCTCTCCTGCCGGTCCTGTGTTTCGCCGGCCTGGATCGCGTGGTCCTTAGCCTCGGCGCGGCCGTTCGTCCCGCAGCCGGTCGAGTTCGATGCGTCGATCGGCGCCGGCGCCCTGCGCGCGGATGATCGCGGCTACAGCAGTGGCGTGCTCGCGCGCCGCGGCGCTTCGATCTCGTCGGGCTGAGCTGGCGCGGCTCCGAGCACGTCGATCCCCGGATTCGCGTGCGCGACGCTTCGAGCGGCCGCTGGAGCGCGTGGACCGCGATGGCCGCCGACCACGGCGGCGGACGCGGCGCCGAGCCGGTCTGGGCCGGCGGCGCCGACGCCTACGAGCTGCGCCTGCGGCGGCGCCCGCGCGGGTTGCGCGCGCACTTCGTCAACGCAACGGGCACCGCGACCGCGCCGCAACGCGTGCTGACCGCGCTGCGCCGCGCCGCGCACGGCGCGCTCGCGATGCTGCGCGGGGCGCAGGCGCACGCGCAGGAGGGCGCGCGGCGGCCGACGATCGTGTCGCGTGAGGAGTGGGGCGCCGATCAGTGCGGGCCGCCGCGCGCCGACCCGAGCTATGGCCAGGTGCAGGTCGGCTTCGTGCACCACACGGTCGACGCGAACGACTACGGGCCGGCGGACAGCGCCGCGATCGTGCGCGCGATCTGCCGCTATCACCGCGTCACGAAGGGCTGGCGCGACATCGGCTACAACTTCCTCGTCGACCGCTACGGCCAGGTCTTCGAAGGCCGCGCCGGCGGCATCGACCAGCCCGTGATCGGGGCGCAGGCGCAGGGCTACAACGGGCTCTCGACGGGCGTCGCGAACATCGGCACGTTCGGCGCGGTCGAGCAGACGCCGGCCGCCGTTCGTGCGACGTCGCGGCTGCTGGCGTGGAAGCTGTCGCTGCACGGCGCGCCCGTGACCGGCCAGACGACGCTGATCTCTCAGGGCGGGCCGAGCAACCGCTACGCCGCCGGGACGCCGGTCGTCTTCGAACGGATCTCCGGGCATCGCGACGCCGACAACACCGCGTGCCCCGGCGACGCGCTGTTCGCCCAGCTGCCGGAGATCCGCCGCCAGGCCTTCGAGCTCGCGCCCGCTCTGCTGCCGCCCGCGCCGCAGGCGACGGTGACGCTCGGCGCCCTCGACACGACGATCGACTACCCGCAGCCCGCGCAGCTGTCCGGGCGCGTGACGGACGTCGGTGGGAGCGCCGCTGGCGGGCGCGCCGGTGTCGCTCCAGGTCGCGAGCGGCGCCGGCTTCCTGACGCTCGCGCGCACGGTCAGCGCCGCCGACGGGACGTGGTCGGCGCAACTCGACGCAGTACACGCGCACGTTGCGCGCCGTCGCGCGGCTGCCCGAGCGGCGGGCTCGCGACGTCGCCGAAGCTCGCCGTGGCCGTCGCGCCGCGGATCGGCGTGCGCGCGCCGAAGCGCGTCACCGCGCGGCGGCCGTTTCGGCTGCGCGGCAGCGTCCGGCCCTGCGCGCCGGCCTGACGCTCGTGATCGCTCGCAAGGGCTCCGACGGGGTCTTCCACACGGTCGCCCGCGTGCCGGTTCGCGCGGCCCGCGGGACCTTCGGCGCGACCGTCGCGCTGCGCCGGCCCGCGCTGCATCGCCTGCGGATCGAGTCGCGCAGCGACACCCGCAACCGCGCGGGACGCTCGCGCGACGTGGTGCTGCGCGCCGTCCGCCCTCGCCGCTGACGCCATCGCGGGCTCCACGGCGCCGAAACGCGGGCGTCTTCGCCAGAACACGCAACGGCAACAAACCCTTCATGGAGCGGACACCTTTCGCTCACGGCACAGAAATCGCCCTCTGAAAGCTTTGGCAGCGTCCACAGCTTCGGAGGAGATATGAGCACGACAATCGATGCACCAGGCGAGGTCTACGCCTCGGCAGAGCCCACGACCAAGCTCCTCACACGCGGGCGGTGGATCGAGAAGTGGGATCCAGACGACGAAGCGTTCTGGGAGGCGTCTGGAAAGAAGATCGCGAAGAAGAACCTGATCTTCTCGATCTTCGCCGAGAACCTCGGGTTCAGCATCTGGGTGCTGTGGACGATCGTCGTCATCAACCTCGCGAACATCGGCATCACGCTGTCGATCTCGGAGCTGTTCATCCTCGTCGCGGTGCCGAACCTCGTCGGCTCGTTCCTGCGCATTCCCTACACGTTCGCGGTGCCGAAGTACGGCGGGCGCGCGTGGACGACGCGTCAGCGCGTCGCTGCTGATCATCCCGACGGCCCTGCTGGCGTTCCTCGTCCCGAGCGGCTGGCTCGCCGCGCAGTCGCACGGCACGCAGATGTGGATCCTCATCGCCTGCGCCGCGACCGCCGGCGTCGGCGGCGGCAACTTCTCCTCGTCGATGGCGAACATCTCGTTCTTCTATCCCGAGAAGCACAAGGGCTTCGCGCTCGGGCTCAACGCGGCGGGCGGCAACATGGGCGTCGCGATCGCGCAGCTGCTCGTGCCGCTCGTGATCATCGTCGGCGTCCCGGCGGCCGCCGTGAAGCTGCCGGTGCACGACGTCAACATGGCGTACGCGGGCCTCGTGTGGATGCCGTTCATCGTGCTCGCCGCGCTGTTCGCGTACTTCTACATGGACAGCCTGCGCGAGGCGAAGGCCGACAAGACGTCCTACGTCGAGGCGATGAAGCACCCGCAGACGTGGATCATGTCGTTCCTCTACATCGGCACGTTCGGGTCCTTCATCGGCTACTCGTTCGCGCTGCCGCTGGTGATCAAGAACACGTTCCCGGAGTTCCTCGCCGGGCATCCGTTCATCGCCACGTACCTCGCCGGGCTCGGCTTCCTCGGCGCGCTGATCGGCTCGGTCGCGCGGCCGCTCGGCGGCTGGCTGTCGGACAAGGTCGGCGGTGCGCGCGTGACGCTCGCGGTGTTCATCGGCATGGGCGTCTTCACGGCGGTCGCGATCCAGGGCGTGCAGGGGCGCAGCTTCACCGTGTTCTTCGTCTCGTTCATGGTGATCTTCCTGCTCGCCGGCATCGGCAACGGCTCGACCTACAAGATGATCCCGTCGATCTTCGCGCTCTACGGGCGCAAGGACGCCGCGGAGAAGGGCCTCGAGCCGAAGGCGGCGGCGGTCGAGTGGAAGCGCCGCGCGGCGGCCGTGATCGGCATCGCCGGCGCGATCGGCGCGTTCGGCGGCTTCATGATCCAGGTCGTGCTGCGCCAGGCGAGCCTCGGCGTGTCGGCGCTCGTCAAGGCCGCCGAGACGCCCGCCGACAAGGTCGCCGTCGCGGCGGCGAACGCCGACTGGTCGGTGCCGGCGCTGTGGGTCTTCTTCGGCTCCTACGCCGTGTTCGCCGTGACGACGTGGTTCTTCTACCTGCGCACGAGCTTCGCCACCGATCGGATCCCGAGCGTCGCGCAGCACGCAGCCGTCTGATCTGTCGATCCCGGCGACGGTCGCGCCTCGGGGCGCGGCCGTCGCGACCGGTGGGTCAGGTGCGGGGCGTCCAGCCGCCGGTCTCGCCCTTGTAGAGCCCGTCGCCGCCGAAGACCATCCGCGCGCTGCGCAGCAGGATCGTGAGGTCCAGCCGCCACGAGCGATGCTCGATGTACCAGAGGTCGAGCTCGATGCGCTGGGTCCACGGCAGCGACGCGCGACCGTTGACCTGCGCCCAGCCGGTGATCCCGGGCTTGATCGCCATCCGCCCGCGCTCGCGCTCGGTGTACTGCGCGACCTGCGACGGCAGCGTCGGGCGCGGGCCGATGATCGCCATCTCGCCGCGAAGGACGTTGACGAGGTTCGGCAGCTCGTCGATCGACAACCGGCGCAGCAGCGCGCCGACGCGCGTGATGCGGGCGTCGCCCTTGTCGACGGCGAGGCCCGCTCCGAGCTTCTCGGCGCCGTCGACCATCGTGCGCAGCTTCAGCACGTCGAACTCGTGGCCGTCGAGGCCCACGCGGCGCTGGCGGTAGATGACCGGTCCCCGCGATTCCAGGCGGATCGCGATCGCGGCGAGCAGCGTCAGCGGGGCGGTGGCGAGCAGCACGCTGCCGGCGACGACGACGTCGAAGGCGCGGCGGAGCATCAGCGGGTGCCGTCCGCGGGCTCCCAGACGGCGGGGGTGCCGTGGCGCAGCCAGTCCCACAGGCCCGCTGCGACCGAGGCGGTCGTCAGCACGTAGTAGCGCGCGACGAGCAGCGGCTTGAAGCGGATCGTGCCCGCCGAGCGCGGCCGCGGTCAGCAGAGCGAGCTGCAGCGCGAACGCGACGGCGTAGACCGGGCTCTCGGTGATCAGCAGCGCGCTGGCCAGCAGCGCGACGACGTGCAGAAACGGCGCGGCGTAGCGCAGCACGCGGTGCGACAGCATCATCAGCATGTACAGCGGCGGGTAGCCGCGCGGCGACAGCAGCCCGCCGTGCACGACGATCGGCCACGCGTGGCTCATCATGCGGCGCTTGCGGGCGAACTCGCCCTCGATCGACGGCACCATCTTCTCCGTCGCGCGCGCCTGCGGGACGTACACGGCGCGCCAGCCGCGCTTGACCATGTTGAACGGAAACGACAGGTCGTGGCCCATGATCGGGTCGACGTTGATGTACGCCTCGCGGCGGGTCGCGTAGATCGCGCCGTTGCCGGCGGTGATCGAGCCGAGCCGCGACTCCATCGCCCGCAGCGCCATCTCGTAGCGCCAGTACAGGCCCTCCTGGTTCGTGCCGCCGTCGTTTACGAAGCGGACCTGGCCGCACGCGTACCCGACCGTCGGGTCCTCCTCGAAGGCCGCGACGAGCTTGCCCAGCGCGTCGGGCTCCCAGGTCGAGTTCGCATCCGAGAAGGCGAGGATCTCGCCCGTCGCCTGCTCGACGGCCGTGTCCTGCGCGCGGATCTTGCCGCCGCGCGGCAGGTCGAGCACGAGGTCGGCGCCTGCGCGGCGCGCCTCGGACACCGTGCCGTCCGCCGACCCGTCGCTCGCGACGATCACCTGCAGGCGGTCGCGCGGATAGTCGAGGGCGAGCGCGTCGGCGACCTTCGCGCCGATCACCGCACCTTCGTCATAGGCCGCGACCACGAGGCTGACGCTGGGCGGCGCATCGCCGGCGGATCGGGTCGCCGGGGTCGGCGTGCGAGCGCGCTTGACGCGGGAGAGCGCCGCGAGCAGCAGCGGGTAGCCGACCTGGGCGTAGACGAGGAGCGCCACGCTGGACCAGAAGACGATCTCCCACCACGTGGCCACGGCGCCCATTCTGCTCCACGCCGCAAACCGCAGCGGGTCAGTCGGCGGTGAGCTGCCGGTAGAGCGCGAGGTGGCGCTGGGCGATCGCGTCCCACGAGTAGGTCGTGGCGGCCGCGTGGCGGGCGGCCGCGGCGAGCGCGGCGCGACGCTCGGGATCGGCGAGGAGGCGCGCCGATCTCGGCCGCGAGCGCGTCCGCGTCGCCGGGCGCGACGAGCGCCGCGGCACCCTGCGCCGCCACCTCGCCGAAGCCGCCGACGTCGGAGAGCAGCAGCGGCGAGCCGAACGCGAGCGCCGTGAACAGCACGCCGCTCTGGTCGATCTCGCGGTAGGGCAGCACGACGAGGTCCGCGCGCTCGAAGTACGCGGGCAGCTCGTCGTCGGCGATGAAGCGCGGCACCCACCGCACCGACGGCGGCGCGCTCGCGCGCAGCGGCGCGATGTCCATCCGCGGGTTGCCGACGATCCACAGCTCGGCGTCGGGATCGAGCCTGCGCCACGCGTCGAGCAGCACGTCGAGGCCCTTGTACGGGCGCAGCAGGCCGAAGAACAGGACGACCGGCTTGCCGACCTGCGCGAGGTCCGCCGGCAACGGCGCGCGGCTGCTCGACGCGGGTGAGGTGCTCGAAGGCGCCGTGCGCGATCACGTGGACCTTGCCCGGATCGACGCCGAGCGCTTCGACGAGCCGCTGCCGGCCGTGCTCGGAGTGCACGACGACGGCGTCGACGCGCTCGTACAGCCGGCGCTGCGCGGCGAGCTGCCCGCGGCGCGGCTCGCGCGGCAGGACGTCATGGGCCGTCAGCACGAGCGGCTTGGCGCGCGGCAGCAGGTGGACGTCGAGCGGCTGGATCGTCAGCCACTGAAAGTGCACGACGTCCGCGGCCGCGGCGGCGCGCCCGTAGCGCAGCATGTCCGGGACGTGCTGGGCGAGCTTCGCGGCGAAGCGCCGTCGCGACCCGGCCTCGCCACCGCCGCGGCGGTAGAAGCGCTCGACGCGCGTCGTAGCCCTGCGGGTCGGGCGCGTCGGCGTACGCGAAGCGGCTCGTCTGCAGGCGGACGGCGGCGCCCGCGCGCGCCAGCGCCGCCGACAGCGCGTGGTCGTAGGGCGGCGTGAAGGCCGACGGATCGACGATGTCCACGCGCAACGGGCCGGGGGTCGCCGCGGTGGACATCCGGGACGAGCGTATGCGAGCGCAGCGCGAGCGAGCGCGGCGACCGACAGTGAGCGGGCCGCGGCTGCCGACCGGCCTGCGCGAAGTATCGTCGCGCGCCGATGTCGGCGGCGATCGAGCTCTCCTTCTGCGTTGTGAACACCCAGCAGCGCGAGCTGCTCGTGCGCTGCCTCGACGCGATCGCCGCCGAGCAGGCGACGCTGCGTTCGAAACCGAGGTGCTCGTGCTCGACAACGCCTCGGGTGACGGCTCGGCCGGCGCGGCCCGCAACCACCCGGCGACGACGCGGCTGTTCGCGCTCACGCGCCGGCGCGGCAAGGGCGAGAACGACAGCGAGCTGCTTGCGCGCGGCGCGCGGGCGCTTCTGCCTGCTGCTCAACGAGGACTCCGAGCTGCAGCCCGGCGCCACCGCCGCCCTGCACGCGGCGCTGTGCGAGCGGCCGGACGCCGGGGCGGCGGGCGCACGGCTGCTGCGTCCCGACGGCCGCCGCCAGCCGTCGGCGTGGCGCTTTCCGACGCCCAAGACGGCGCTCGTCGGCGCGCTGTTCCTCCACCGTCGCTACACGGTGCAGAGCGTGGGCGAGTCCACGCGCGACGTCGACTGGGCGCAGTCGGCGGCGCTGCTCGTGCGCCGCGAGGCGGCCGAGCAGATCGGCTGGTTCGACCCGGCGTTCTTCGTGTACTCCGACGAGGTCGACTTCTGCAAGCGCCTGCGCGACGCGGGCTGGCGCACGCTGTACGTGCCCGCGGCGAGCGCCGTGCATCACGAGCAGCTCTCGACGGGCGCGGTTCCCGAGCGGCGGATCGTCGAGCTGTCGCGCAACCGCGACCTGTACATGCGCAAGCACCACTCGCGCGCCGCGGCGTGGGCGGTGCGGCTGCTGACCGCCTTCACGTACGCGCGTGCGAGCGGCCGCCGCACTGGCGCTCCCGCGCCACGACGCGCGCCGCTACTGGCGTCACGTGACCGCGACGCTGTACCCCGCGCGCGGCGAGGGCCTGCGCGAGGCCGCGATGGAGCACAACCGCGGCCGGAGGCTGTAGGCGGCGCGACGTCGCGCGCGCAGGGGTGAGGCGCACCGCACTCGCCGGCCGAGGCTCGTGCGCCCACCCGCCGCAGGTCGGCCGACCGACCGGATGAGCCGCAGCACTCTCGCGCGGGTGAGGCGCACCGCACTCCGCCTGGCGAGCTCGTGCGCCTCACCCCCGGACATCACCCAGGAGCAGATGGACGAGGAGCTCGGATGCCGCCGGAGTTCCGCCGAGGCGATCGCGCCGTACCTCGCGTCGCGCCGGAGGTCGCGCCGCACGCGATGGGCCACGCCTCACAGGGCAGTGCTCGGCACCGATCGCTCCGGACGCGGGTGAGGCACACCGCACTCGCCGTCGACGATCGGCTCGTGCTCCTCACCCCGCGTCCCACATGCCGGCGGGATCGACCGCGCGCGTGATCGGTCCGTATCTGCCGGAGCTCCCGCGGCGCTCTACGGGTGGCGGTCGACTTGGCCGGGGCGCGTGCTGACGGGGCGCGCGTCCCGGTCAGGACGCCGGCTCGGCGGGCCGCGGCGGCGGCGCTGCGCCAGCTCGCGCAGGCCGGCGAGCTCAGCAGGGCGCATGAACCGCGTTGCTGCGAACGCGAGCGGGATCGCGGCGAGCGCCAGCGCGCGCAGGGCGAAGCCGTCCGCGCCGTAGGTCGGCAGCAGCAGCTCGCCGGCGACCGCGATGCCGCCGAGCAGCAGCACGGCGTGCGCCAGGCGGCCCCATTCGAACGGGACCGTGAAGAGCCGGCGCGTCAGCAGATGCAGGACGACGAGCATCACCGCGTACGCGGCGACGAGGGCGATGCCCGCGCCGGCGATGCCGAGCGGCTCGACGAGCAGCACGAGCATCACGACGTTCACGACGACGCCGGCGAGCGCCGCGGGGAAGTTGCGCGCGGTGACGCCGGCGCGGCCGCCGATCGTCACGAGCACGAGCAGCAGGCCGTACATCGCCCACCCGAGCGCGACCCACGGCAGCGCCTCGTGCGCCTCGAAGTACTCCGGCGCGGCGAGCAGCCGCACGACCCAGCGGCCGAGCAGCGCGAGGCCCGCCACCACCAGCCCGGCGACGACGACGTACCACGTCGCGACCGCCGCGTAGAAGCGCCGCGCGCGCTCGTCGTCGGCGATCGAGTAGGCCAGCGGCGGCCACGCGAGCTGAAAGCCGCGGACGGCGATGATCACCGCCGTCGCGAGCTTGACGCTCAGCGCGAACAGGCCGGCCGCGGCCGCGCTCTGCGTGCGCAGCAGGTACGCGCGATCGACGAAGTTCAGCGCGAACACCGTCGCGTCGGCGGGCACGGTCGGCACGCCGAAGCGCAGCAGCGGGCCGAGGCCGCCTCGGGGGCGCAGCCCGATGCGGTCGCGCAGGACCCACCACAGGCCGACCAGCACGACCGTCGAGCCGAGGTAGTTGCCGGCGAGGTAGCCGCGCGCGCCCTGGTCGAGCACGACGACGAGCGTCACGGTCAGCAGCACCGTCAGCACGACGTTCGTCAGCGACGCGAGCAGGTACGTCCGCCGGCGCTCGTCGACGCGCAGCAGCGCGTAGGCGATCTCGAGGTTCGTGAACGCCCACAGCCCGAGGATCCCGATGCGCATGATCCCGGCGTCCTCGAAGCCGAGCAGCAGCGAGCTCAGCGGACCGGCCGCCGCGACCCCGAGCAGCGCCGCGACCGTCGTCGTCAGCAGCACGGTCGCCGTCGTCGTCTTCGCGAGGCGCTCGCGCTCGGCGCCCTCGTCGTGGGCGAGGTAGTAGCGCACGAACGCCTCGCCGAGGCCGAAGCGCAGCAGGATCGACGCGAGGATGATGAACGTCAGCAGCGTCTCGGCGATGCCGAAGTCCGCCTTGCTCAGCGCGCGCGTGTAGAGCGGCAGCGTGACGAGCGCGAGCACCGCCGACGCGATGCTCGACGCCTGGTACGCCGCGCCCCCCACCAGCAGGCGTCCGAAGAGGCTGCGCATCGGCGCCACGCTACTGTCCGAGCGTGCCGGAGCCCCAGCCTCGCGTCCTGCTGCTGCTGCCCCGCGCGCTGGACGGCTTCATCCTCGCCGATCAGGCGCGCGACCTGCTGCGCGCGCCCGGCGTCGTGGCGAAAGGCCCGCCGCGCATGCCGCTACGGCGCGCTCGCGCGGCTGCCCGGCCCTGCGCGCGGCGCGCTCGCGCGCGTCATGGCGCAGCGGATGCTGCGCGAGCTCGACGGCGAGCTGCGCGCGGTCGTCATCTTCCATCCCGTGCAGTGGCCGCTGGCAGAGGCGCTGCTGAACGCATCGAAGAACGCGGAGCTCTGGTACGGACGCTGGGACCGCTACGAGATGGCGTACGACGCGTCGCCGAGGATGCGGTCGACGCTCGAAGACGCTGCACGCGGCCGCCGCGTCGCGCTCGGCGCTGACGTTCGTCGCCTCCGGCCGGCTCGCCGAGCTCGAACACGAGGCCGGTCGCGAGGCGCAGGTCGTGACGCTCGCCGCCGACTCGTTTCCCGCGCCCGATCCCGGCGCGGCGGTGATCGCCGTCTCGCTCGGCCACCTCGGCTGGCGGACCGACTGGACGCTGCTGCGCGAGGTCGCGCAGCGGATGCCGGAGCTGACGCTGCTGCTCGTCGGCGCCTGGCACGAGGACGAGTGCGCGGACGATCCCGACTTCCATTGGTGCCGGTCGGCGCCGGGCTTCGTCTGGCTCGGCCGCCGCTCCGACGCGGAGGCCGCGCGGCTGATCCTGTGCGCCGACGTCGGGATCCTGCCGTTCCGCGTCGAGCCGTTCAACGACGCCGCGCTGCCGTACCGGATCCTGAAGTACGCGCGGCTCGGGCGGCGGACGGTGTCGCCGGAGCTCGCGGGCGTGCACACGTGGGATGAGGCGGTGACGACCTGCGCCGACGCAGACGCGTTCGCCGCGGCGCTGCGCGCGCAGGCCGGCGCGCGCACGCGGCCCGACGAGGCGCTGCGCGAGTGGGCGCTGGCGCAGACGGCGGAGCGCGTCAACGCGCCGTTGTGGGATCGACTGGCGCAGCTGGGCATCACGAGCGCGTGAGCGCGACACCCACCCCAGGCGTCGGATCCCGCCCGCCCCGGCTACCGCCCGCACCTCGACGGCATCCGCGCGTCGCCGTGATCCTCGTGATCCTGTTTCACCTCGGCTACGCGTGGATCCCCGGCGGGTTCATCGGCGTCGACGTGTTCTTCGTCCTGTCGGGCTACCTCATCACCGGGCTGCTCGTCGACGAGCTCGCGCGCAGCGGCCGCGTCGACCTGTCGCGCTTCTACGCGCGCCGCGTGCGGCGGCTGCTGCCCGCGGCGGTGCTCGTGCTGGCGGTCGTCATCACCGCGACGCTCGGGCTGCTCGATCGCGTCGACCAGGCGAACATCGGCGGCGACGCGACGTGGTCGGCGCTGTACGGCGCGAACTGGCACTTCACCGCCGACGAGGTCGACTACTTCGCGCCCGGCGACGTGCCGAGCCCGCTGATCCACTTCTGGTCGCTCGCGGTCGAGGAGCAGTTCTATGTCTTCTGGCCGGCGCTGCTGCTCGGCCTGTGGGTCGTGTTCGCACGGCGCCGCGGCGCGGCGCGGCTCGCGCGCTGATCGGCGTGGTGCTCGGCCTGACCGCCGTCTCGGCCGCGCTGTCCGTCCTGCTCGCGCCCGGCCCGCTGACGTACTACGGCACGCACACCCGCGCCTACCAGCTGCTCGCGGGCGCGGCGCTCGCGCTCGCCGCGCGGCAGTGGATGGCGCGCGCCCCGGCGCGGCGAGGGCGGCGCGGCGACTGCGCGCGGCGGGTGCGCCGGAGCGCCGGGGCCTGCGCCGCGCTCGTCGCGCTCGCCAACGCGATCCCCGACGCGCAGGACTACCCGGGCGTCGCCGGCCTCGCCGTCACCGCCGCGAGCGTCGCGCTGATCGGCGGGCTGGACCTCATGGGCAGCCACCCGCTGCGCCGCGTGCTCGGCGCGCGGCTGCCGGCGCTCGTCGGCCGGCTGTCGTACTCGCTGTACCTCTGGCACTGGCCGGTGATCGTCTTCCTCCCGCTGATGGCCGACCGCTACGACGCGCGCTGGCTCGGCGAGAAGGTCGTGCTCGTCGCCGCGATGACGCTGCTCGCCGTCATCTCCTATCGCCTGTGGGAGCAGCCGATCCGCTTCAAGGTCTGGCGGCGCGCGCCCGCGCGGCGCGTCGTCGTGACCGGCCTCGCGACCTCCGCCGCGCTCGGCACGGCGACGATCCTCCTGCTGCAGCCGCCGAGCGGCTTCGAGAGCCGCGCGCTGGCGTCGGTCCGCGACCTCGCGAAGCCCGGCGCGTGCCCGTACTTCGCGCGCGACTGGCCGCACCGAGCGAGAGCCGCGCGTGCGTGCAGCGCAGGGGCTCGGGCCCGACGATCGCCTACGTCGGGGACTCGCACGCCCAGCAGTGGCAGCCCGCGCTACTGAAGCTCGCCGAGCGCCACGACCTCACCCTGGTCCGCGCGACGCGGGCGGGCTGCTACGCCAACGACGTCCTCGTCGACCGCGAGACCGACGCGCGCGAGGTCCACGGCTCCGGCGCCGCGTGCGTCGCCTGGCGCCGCCACGTCTACCCGGACCTCGTCGAGCGCTTCGACCCGGACGTCATCTTCGTCGCGACCCGCTCGCACGTCTCCGCGCTGCTCGACGGCGACCGCCGCCTGGTGCCCGGCACGAAGGAGCACCGGCGCCACTGGTCGGCGTCGTGGGACTGGACCCTGCGCACGCTCGGCAAGGGCGGCGCGCGGCTCGTCGTCAGCCGATCCTCCCGACGCTGCCCGAGCGCGTGCCCGCATGCCTGGCGGACGCCGGCGAACCGACGCCGACATGCGACTTCCCGGTCAGACGCCGACCGCGACGTGCCCGCCTTCAACAAGATCATCGACGGCCTCGCACAGCGCGCGCCGCGCGCTCACGATCTTCGACCCGACGCCGATCGGCTGCCCGGACGGCGTCTGCCACGCGATGGACGGCGAGATCATCGTCCACCGCGACGACAACCACCTCAGCGCCGCCTACGTGCGCTCGCGGGCGCCGCAGTTCGGCGCCGCGCTCAGGCGCGCCGGCGCGAAGCTGCGCTAACCGTCGCGCTTCGAGGCGCGCGAGCTCGGCCCGCAGGTCGACGACGACCTTCGCGAGGTGCTGCACGCTGCGCTCCAGCTCGTCGACGTGCTGGTGCGCCTGCGCGGTGTCGTCGGGCGCGCCGGGCTCGCCCGGCCAGACCTCCACGAGCCGGTCGGCGATGTCGGCGATCTCGATGCCGTTGAGGCGATCGAACCCGGCGATGCGCTCACGACGGCGGGGCACTCGTGACCTCCTGATCCGCCGGTTCAGCGCGTCGAACGATCAGCCGGTGGCCGTGCTGACGAGGTCCTCGCCGGCGCCCTTGCGCCCACGCCCAGTCCAGCAGTCCCTCGCGGGTCTCGCGCACGTCGTAGCCCGCCATCTGCGGACGGTCCGCGCGCGACGGTCCCATCAGCCCTTCGTGCGGTACAGCCGCGCCGTCAGCGGCGCGAAGATCGCGGCGATCACCGCGCCGGTGACGAGCACGACGAGGATGTCGCCGCTCTGCGCGTTGCCTTCCATGAGCCCGCGCGTGGCGGTCGCCAGGATCGAGATCGGGTTGACGTCGACGAACGCCTCGAGCACCTTCGGCAGCGTGTCCGGCTCGACGAAGACGTTCGAGAGGAACGTCAGCGGGAAGATC
This sequence comes from uncultured Verrucomicrobiae bacterium, assembly GCA_963844275.1. GTDB lineage: Bacteria > Verrucomicrobiota > Verrucomicrobiia > Chthoniobacterales > UBA10450 > JACCTI01. The sequence goes on along the minus strand of CAWJNS010000010.1, from coordinate 49,367 downwards.
GTCATGAAGCCGGTGTTCAGCACGGCGCTCGGCGAGCGCATCAGCAGGCCGAGCGTCGTGTAGACCCACGACAGGCAGAACGCGAAGACGATCACGAGCGCGAGCGCGAGCAGCACGCCGACGATGCCCGCGCCGGGCCGGTAGCCGAGCACGACCCCGAGCACGACGATCACGGTCCCGCCGAGCAGGTAGCGCACGCTGTCGCCGAGCAGCGCGCCGACCAGCGGCGCCGGCGACCAGACCGGCATGGAGCGGAAGCGGTCGACGACGCCCTTCGTGAGGTCCGTGTTCAGCGCGACGCCGGAGTAGACGGTCGTGAACAGCACGGACATCACGAGGATCCCCGGGCAGGATGTAGTCGAGGTACTCGCCCGTCGAGCCGGCGACCGCGCCGCCGAACAGGTACGTGAACATCAGCACGAACATCACCGGCGTGATCGTCGCGTCGAGCAGCTGCTCGGGCACGTGCTTGACCTTCAGCATCCCGCGCCAGCCGAACGTCAGCGTCGCCGACAGGGCGCTCGCGCGCGGCGGCGGCGAGGTCGACGCGATCGCCTTGCGCAGCAGCGCGGCCTCGCGCGCGGCAGCGTCGGCGGGGGCGGGCGCGGTTGTCGTGGCCGGCTCGCTGCTCACGCCGCCTGCTCCTTGCCGTCGCGCCGACTCCTGCGCGGTGTGGCCGGTGAGCGCGAGGAAGACCTCGTCGAGGCTCGGCTGGCCGAGCGAGAAGTCGGCGAGCTTCACGCCCGAGCGCGACAGCTCGGCGACCGCGGCCGCCGCGCGATCGCCGTCCGGACACGACGCCGACAGCGCCGCCGGGTCGGCCTTGAGGTCGACGGCGTCGAGCATGCCGGCGAGCACGCGCTCGGCGAGCGGGCGCTGCGTCGGGTCGAGCAGGCGCACGTGCAGCGCGCCCGATCCGACCGACGCCTTCAGCCGGCTCGGCGTGCCCTCGGCGATGACCTTGCCCTGGTCGATGACCGCGATGCCGTCGGCGAGCTGGTCGGCCTCGTCGAGGTACTGCGTGCACAGCAGGATCGTCGTCCCCTCCGCGACGAGCGAGCGGACGATGTCCCAGACCTGGTTGCGCGAGCGCGGGTCCAGGCCGGTCGTCGGCTCGTCGAGGAACATCAGCCGCGGCGTGACGACGATGCTCGCCGCGATGTCCAGCCGCCGGCGCATGCCGCCGGAGTAGTTCTTGACGAGCCGGTTCGCGGCCTCCGCGAGCCCGAACGCCTCGAGCAGCTCGTTCGGCGCGCTGCTTCACCGCCGCGCGCTTGAGGCCGAGCAGCCGCCCGAGCAGGATCAGGTTCTCGCGGCCGGTGAGGTCCTCGTCGACGGAGGCGAGCTGGCCCGTGAGCGACGACGAGGCCGCGGACCGCGTCGGCGCTCGGTGACGATGTCGTGCCCGAGCACCCGCGCCGATCCCGCGTCGGGACGCAGCAGCGTCGCGAGCATCCGGATCGTCGTCGTCTTGCCCGCGCCGTTGGGCCCGAGCACGCCGTAGACGGTCCCGCTCGGCACCGCGAGGTCGACGCCGTCGACGGCGCGCACGTCACCGAAGGCCTTGACCAGGCCCTCCGCCTCGATCGCCAGGGCGGGCTCGGACGCCACCGGCCGCTACTGGTCGCCGAGCGACCCGAGATCGCTCGGAACGTCGACGGCGTGCTCGCGCAGCGCCTCGAGCGGCACGATGTCCAGCGCGCGCTCGTGCGTCGACGCCAGCACGACGAACGCCGCGGCGCCGTCCTCGTGCGCGCGCAGCCAGTTGGCTGCCGTGACGCACCAGCGGTCGCCCGGGACGAGCCCCGGGAAGCCGTACAGCGGCATCGGCGTGCTGAGGTCGTTGCCGATCGTGCGCTGATGCTCGAGGAACTCCTCGGTCACGACGGCGCAGATCGTGTGGCTGCCGAGGTCCTCCGGGCCGGTGCTGCAGCAGCCGTCGCGGTAGAAGCCGGTGAGCGGGTCGGTGCCGCAGGATTCGAGCGGGCCGCCGAGGACGTTGCGGTCGGGCACGCGGCGCAGTATCGCGCGTCGGGCGGCGGGCGCGCCTGCCGCCCGGCGCGCGCGCGATCTCAGCAGCGCTGCGTGACGTACACCGCGAACGGCCCGCTGCGCAGGTCGGGCGGGCGGCGCGGCGGCTCGTTCGTCGTGCGGCTGACGCCGTCCGCGCGCCCGAAGCGCCGCGCGAACTTCGCGGCGTCCTCGACGGTGCATCCGCGTCGATGTACACGGCGAGCGCGCCACGGCGCCGGTCCTCGGCGCGCGAGCGCACCTGCGCCGGGCCGGCGTCGAGGATCCAGCGCGCATCGGGGACGAGCCGGTAGGTCGGGAACGTCAGCGGCCCGCAGCTCAGCGTGTCGCGGCTGGCGCCGTCCAGCAGCGTCTGCAGCTCGGTGTGCGTCGCGCGGATGAAGCGCAGCTCGTCGGCGAGGCGCCCGAAGCTCGCCGCCTTGAGCGCGAGGAACGCCGACGCCCAGGACGAGCCCCGCCGAGCGCGCCGGCGCGCCAGCGCTCGCGCCACGGGCCGGGTCGAGCGTCGTGAAGCCCAGCAGCGCGAAGCCGGCGAGCACGCACAGCGCCACGGCCGGCACCGTCAGGTAGCGCTGGATGATCGACAGCCCGGCGATCCCGGTCGCGACGAACGTCAGCACGCCCGCGCCGAGCAGCGCCAGCGGCACGGCCATCCGCGACCACCCGAAGCGCCGCACCGCGAGCACGATCCCGAGCACGCCGGCGACGGCGACCGGCGGCCGCGCGACGTCGGCGAGGAACGTCACGAGCGCGCTCGGCACGTTCTCGATGCCGCGCTCGCGCCCGAGCAGCTCGGCCAGCGCCTGCGTGCCGTGCAGGCTGAACAGCGGGTCGTCCGTCACGAGCCAGTCCACGAGCGCCCAGCCGCCCGGCGCGGCCACGACGAGCGCGAGCAGCCCGAGCCGTTCGAGCACGTTGCGCCCATGCAGGCACCACAGCCAGTACAGCCCGGCCAGCACCCACGCCTCGGGCCGCAGCAGGCCCGCGGCGGCGAGCAGCGCCATCGGCAGCAGCGCCGCGCCGCGGCTGCGCGACCTCCAGCGCCGCCGCCCACACGACGAGCGCGAGAAACGGCACGTCGACGAACGCCCGCACCGCGTAGAGCAGGAACGCGAAGCTCGAGCCGACGAACAGCGCGCCGAGCACCGCCGGCCAGAGGCCGAACAGCTCCCGGCCGAGCGCGTAGGCGCCGGCGACGAGGGCGGCGAGGCTGAGCATCGTCAGCAGCACGAGCAGCCGGTCCGCGCCGTCGCCGGCGAGCGACAGCAGCGCGCAGATCCCGATGTACAGCGGGTGCTGCGTCGGCGCCGCGAAGGTCTCGAAGCCCGGCTTGTCACCGTCCAGCAGATCGCGGCCCCACAGCAGGTGGTGGTAGGCGTCGTAGTCGGGATACGTCGGCACGAGCGCCCACGCGGCGACGGCCGCGAGCACGAGCGCGACGAACGCCGCCTTCTCGCGCCGGTCGAAGGCTCACGACGCCGCGACCGCGAGCTCGGCGGTCTCCTCGGGCTCGTCGTGCCCGGCCGCCGGACGCAGCGCGCCGCCGACCGCCAGCAGCGCCCACGCCAGCGGGTCCTCCAGGAACGCCGCGTACAGCAGCGTGTGCACGACGAGCGCGACGAACGCGGCGGCGACCGCGGCGCGCGCGATCGAGCGCCGCGCCCCGCGCAGCAGCCCGCCGATCGCGACGATCACGAGCGCGAGGTACAGCGCGAGCCCGCCGACGCCCTGCTCGGCGGCGACCGTGATCGGGATCGTGTGCGACGCCGCCGACGCGCGCTCGCTCGACGACTTCTCCTGGCGGCGGTACTCGTGCCGGAAGGCGCCCGCGCCCCAGCCGTCAGCGGCCGCTCGGTGGCGAGGTCGATGCCGCCCTGCACGAGCGTCGCGCGCCCGCTCGTGACCTGGTCGGCGGACTGGTCGACGCCGACCGCCCCCGGCGCGACGAGCACGACGACGATCCCCGCGACCGCGAACGCCGCCACCACCGCTGCCGCCCGCCGCAACCCCCACCGCAGCGCGCCGAGCACCGCGAGGCCCGCCAGCAGCGCCGTGAACGACGACTGCGAGAGCGTCAGCACGAGCCCCGCCCACAGCAGCGCGAGCAGCGCCGCGCACCCGGCGACGAAGAACGTCCGCCGTTCCCACAGCAGCACGGCCGCGAGCCCGAGCATGACCGTCGCGAGGAAGCGCCCGTAGATGTTCGGGTCGAAGAACAGCGAGTTCACGCGGAAGTACGACTCGAACTGATTGGAGGCGATGACCTTCGGGTTCCACAAGAGCTCGCGCTGGGCGAACTCGTAGAAGCCGATCCCGACGAGCGCCACGGCGAGCACGAGCAGCACGAGCAGGCAGCGCCGCGCGAGATCCGCCGTCCAATGCACCCGTCGCAGCAGCGCGAACAGCAGCGTGAACGGGACGTAGAAGAAGATCACCTGCGACAGCGCCTTGTCGAAGTCCGACGAGTACGCGGCCTGCACGGCGTACAGCACGACGGTCGCGGCGAGCAGCCACTCCAGCCAGCCGCGGCGCTCGGCCGGCTCGTCGTCGTCGTCGAGGCCCGGCGCGCGCGCAGGCGCGGCACGGCGTACGCGAGCACGCCCGCCCCGATCACGAGGTACAGCGGCAGCAGCAGGTTCGCCGTGTCGCCGCCGGACTCGATCGGCACGCGAAACGGCAGCGCGACGGCCGCGGCCAGGACGACGACCTGCGGCGCGCGGTGGATCGCGAACGCGCCGAGCGCGAGCACGAGCAGGCCGCCGCCCGCCGCGGCGAGCGCCAGCAGCGGACGGTCGCGCAGCGGCGCGAACTGCGGCGTCGACCAGATGTTCGCGACGAGCAGCACCGGCGTCAGCACGAGCGCGGCGAGCATCGCGGCCGAGCGCGCGCGGTCCGAGCGCGCCAGCAGGACCGCCGCGGCGAGCAGCGCCGCGACGACGACGCCGACCGTCTGGGCGAAGTCGCCGAGCGTCGAGATCGCCGCGATCATGGGCGTGACAGCAGCGTCCACACGCGCTCCATGAAGCCGGCGAGCTCGACGTTGGTCTTCAGCGACGCCGAGAAGTCCGGCATTCCCGGCCGGATCACGAGGCCCTTGCCCAGGCGCGACGCGACGATCACCTGGCGGCGGCCGTCGAGCGTCGCCGCGGCCGCGGCGACGGCACCCGCTCCGCCGCGCACGTCCAGCGTCTGCTCGAACGCGCCGATGCCGGCGAACTGGCCCGCGGTTCCGGCGAACAGCTGGATGTCGTCGACGACGTTGACGAGCCCCACCGGCGCCTCGGGCCGCTCGATCGGCGCCAGACGCGCGCCGAACAGGTCGCGGTTCGTCGGCCGGCGTCGGGTCGATCGCGCGCCGCGGCGTGATCGTCGACGCTGCGCCGCAGGGAGTCCGTGCCGACCGACAGCAGGTTGCCGCCGTCGCGCACGAAGTTGCGCAGCGAGCGCGCGACGCGGGCGTCCAGCCAGCGCGTGTCGCCGGCGAGGATCACGCCGCGATGGGCCGCCGAGCTTCGGACCGCTCCCGCGCGCGAGCGCGACGTCGGTCGTCAGGTCGTAGCGGTGGCGCTCGCGATCGAGCCATGCCAGCAGCAGCGCCTCGTGCTGCGGCAGTTGCTGCGGGCAGCCCCGCTCTTGACGAACGGGCGCCCGGTCCGGACGGGCCAGCCCGGCCGACGAGCGTGTCGGGCCGTCCGTCGCCGTCGTCGTCGACCGGGTTGAGCCCCTGCCACGTCGTCGCGGGCAGCACGACGAGCACGTCGCGCGGCTGCTGGGACTGCACGACGACCGGCGCGGCGACCTTGCGCGTGCGCGTGCGCACCTCGAACAGGTACAGCCCGGACTTGCCGCCCGGGCGCCGGGAGGTGCACGATCCGCGACTTCGTCCCGCGGCCGCGCTTGCGGATGGCGCTCTCCCCGACGCGGCGGATCGTCCAGTTGAAGTTCGCGTCGCCGGACGTGACGGCGACGTCGAGCTGCTCAGCCGCGTTGACCGGCACCGACGGCGGCTGCGCGGCGAGGTAGCGCACGGTGATCCCGCCACGGCCGGGAAGCGTCTTCGCGTAGCCGGGCCGCAGCGGCAGCGGCACCGACGAGCCGATGTTCCCCGCCTCGTCGCGCGCGCGGACGACGACGAGGTACGTGCCGGCGGCGACGCGGCGGCCGTCGACGGTGCCGTCCCACTCCCACCGCTTCTGGTCGTCGGCGAGCTGCAGCGGCTCGTCGAAGACCTCGCCGCGCGGGCGTGACGTCGGTGCGCAGGACGAGCACCTCCTTGCGCCGGTCGGGCGCCTGGAAGCTCACCGTCGCGGGCTTGCGGTCGCGGCGCGGCAGCAGCTCCGGCCGCGGGATCGTCCTGCGGGCCGATCGACGTGACGCGCACCTCCGGCGGCGCGTGTCCTTGACGATGTTGCGCGGCAGGATGATCGAGCGGCCCTCGCGGCGCAGGTTCAGGCGGATGCGATAGGTGCCGTCGGGCTGCATCCGCTCGTCGCCGCCGCGGCCGTCCCACACGAGGCGCAGCAGCCGGCCGGCGCGCACGCGGCGATCGGCGAGCACGCGCACGCCCTCGCCGTCACGGTCGATCACGGTCGCCCGGACGTCGTCGGTGCGCTTGAGGCGCAGCGCGACGCGCGCGCGGTCCTTGCGCCCGTCGCGGTTGGGCGAGAAGACCCCCTGTCGCGGTCAGGTCCTGCACGCGCGGCGGCGTGCTCTTGAGCTCCTGGGCCGCGAAGAACGCCGCGAACGTCGCGCTCACGAGCAGCGCGAACGCGATCCGCGCGCCGGCGCTCACCGGGCGTGGATGCGGTCGAGGTCGTTGTCGGTCTCCCCGTGTCGCACGAGCAGAACCTCGTTCGAGGAGACCATGGGCGGTCCCTGCTAGTGGTCGGGTTCACGAGCGGCACCGGCTGGCTCCTAGCCGGTGGTGCTGCGGTCGTTGCCGACGATCACGACGACCTTCGCCTCCGGCGCGACGGCGACCGACGTGTTCGTGTCGATCGGCTTCACGGCCGCACTGGACACGTCCATGATCTGCGCGACGGTGCGCGCCGCGCGCTCGTTGCCGGTCGAGTACGAGATCGTCGTCGTGGCGATCGCCTGGTCGGCGTTGTCGCCGACCGACAGGATCGTGAAGCCGCTCTTCTCGAGCTTGTCGGCGACGCCGCGCGCGAGGCCCGTGGTCGTCGTGCCGTTGAGCACGGCGACCTGCGTGTCCGCGCGGTTGACCTTCGCCGCCGCGGGCGCGGGCGGCGGCGTCTGCGCGGCCGGCGGAGGCGTCGCATCCCCGATCTCGTTGTCGGTCGGCTTCGGATCGCCGCCTCCGGAGCTCAGCACGACGACGAGCACCACGACGACACGAGCAGCGTGCAGACGCCGGCGATGATCGCGCCCACGCGCGCTCCGCGGCCGCGCGTCGTCGGTTCGGCGCGTTGGCGACCGTGCGCGGCGGTCGCGGCGGAAGGTCGGGGTACGGCGCCGGGCGCGCCGCATCGGACTCGTGCGTCTCCTGGCCGGCGCCGTTGGCGTACGCCGGGCCGACGGTGCGCGACGGCGTGACGGCGCCGCGGGCGGCGGCCACGGCGCTCGCCGTCGCAGGCGACATCCGGGCGGCACCGCGCCACCGGAACCCGTGCCGGGCGTGGCGGTCGCCGCCCCGGGTCCTGACGCACCGGGCGTGGCGGCCGGCGATCCTGGCTGGATGTGCCGGGCGTGGCGGCCGGCGGGCTGGACGCGCCGGGCGTGCTGCCGCCGGATCCGGCGATCCCGCCTTCGCGGCGTCCGGCGCGCGGTTCCCGCCGCGCTCGCCTCGGCAGCGGCGGAGGACGAGGCGTCCGGCGCCGGCGCGTCGCGCCGGCGGTCACGACGCCGCCCGGAGGCGGCTGCGCCGGGCCGGGCGAGGCCGGTGGCGGGACGGCGCCCGGCGCGCCGGCCGGCGTCGTGCGCGCGAGCGTGCCGGGAGGCCGACGCCCGGCGACGGCGCCGGGACACCCGGTCCCTGCACCTTCGCCACGACCGCGGCGGCCGCGGCCTTGCGCGCGGCGTCCTGGGCGGCGGCCGTCTGCGGGCTCGCGGGCGCGACGGCGGGCGACGGCGCGGGGATCGGCTGGGCGACGACGCGCCGCTGCGCGTCGGCCTGCACCCGCTCGGCGAGCTCGGCGTCGCGCTCGGGGGCGCGCCCGGCCCATTCGCGCAGGCGCTTGACCTCGCGGGCCTGCGCGAAGTAGAGCAGCGACAGGACGCCGATCCCGATGATCGCCGCGTAGCCGAAGTACGACCCGAAGCGCTCGATCTGGTCCCCGATCGCGACTGCGCCGATGAGCGAAGCGTTCACGAGCGCACGATCCTAGTCTCACCGGTCGGCCACGCGTCGGGCACCGCCGACAGCTCCGACACCTTCGCGGCGAGCCCGGCGGCGTCGCCCTCGAGCACGAGGAAGTTGATCTCGTCGAACATCTCGTCGACCGCCTCGCGGGGGGCGATGCTCGCGCTCGGCGCGCAGGATCTTCTCCGCCGGCGTGGGCTGGGGGTGCTCGTAGGGGTTGAAGAGCTCCTCGTGCAGCTTCTCGCCGGGGCGGCGGCCGACGATCTCGATGGCGATGTCGCGGTCGGGGTCCAGGCCCGACAGCTCGATCATCGCGCGGGCGAGATCGAGGATCTTCACCGGCTCGCCCATCTCCAGGACGTACAGCTCGCCGCCGGGCGCCCGCTCGGCGTCCGGCCGCTGCGTACGCGACAGGCCGCCCGCGCGGATGATGAGCTGCACCGCCTCGGGGATCGTCATGAAGTAGCGCGTCATGCGCTCGTCGGTCACCGTGACCGGCCCGCCGAGCGCGATCTGGCGGCGGAAGATCGGCACGACCGAGCCCGACGAGCCGAGCACGTTGCCGAAGCGCACCGCGCAGTAGCGCGTCTTCGGAAAGCGCGCCTGCTCGGCCTCGATCGCGAACTCCGCCAGCGCCTTGGATGCGCCCATGACCGTCGCCGGCGAGACGGCCTTGTCGGTCGAGACGAGCAGGAACGACTTCACGCCGACCTGGCCGGCGATGCGCGCCATCAGCCGCGTCGCGATCGCGTTGTTGCGCACCGCCTCGACGGGGTTCTGCTCCATCAGCCCGACGTGCTTGTAGGCGGCCGCGTGGAAGACGATCGTCGGGCGATAGGTCTCGAAGATCTCGCGCATGCGCTCCTCCTCCTTGCAGTCGGCGAGGACCGCATCGAGGACGGAGGGATGCACGTGGCGGTCGTGCTCGAGCTCGCGCTGGATCGTGAAGAGGTTGTCCTCGGCGTGGTCGAGCAGCACGAGCCGGCGCGGCCCGACGCGCGCGATCTGGCGCGACAGCTCCTTGCCGATCGAGCCCCCGGCGCCCGTGACGAGCACGACCTCGCCGTTGAGGTACGCGCCGACGCGGTCGAGCTCCATGAGCACCGGCTCGCGGCCGAGGATGTCCTCGACCTGCACGTCGCGCACCTGCTTGACGTAGTTGCCGCCGGTCTGCAGCAGCTCGAAGACCGTCGGCAGCGTGCGGACCGGGATCCCGCGCTCGCGGCAGGCGCGCACGACCGTCGCGCGCAGGACGCCCGGCGCCGACGGGATCGCGATCGTGACCTCGTCGGGCTCGGCCTCGTCGAGGATCCTTCGCGAGCTCCTTCGTCGTGCCGAGCACCTTCACGCCGTCGATCCGCAGGCGGCGCTTGGTCGGGTCGTCGTCGACGAAGCCGACGGGCTTCAGGCCGAGCTCGGGGTTGCGCAGGATCTCGCGCAGGACGAGGCGCCCGCCGTCGCCCGCGCCGACGATCAACAGGCCGCGCGCGCCCTTGCGCGCGCGAAAGCCGCTCAGCGGCCGCTCGTAGATCGAGCGCGCCGCGAAGCGCATGCCGCCGACGAAGACGAGCGTCAGCAGCAGGTACAGCGCGATGACGCCGGTCGGTGCGGTGACCGGCGTCTCGCCGACCACCGACGTGCGGGTGACGGGGTGCGCGAGCGCGATGTAGCCCGGCAACAGCAGCGTCGCGATGACGACGGCCTGCACGATGCGCAGGTAGTCGCGCTGCGTGACGTAGCGCCACCACTTCGCGTAGAGCCCGAACGCGGCGAAGACGAGCATCGAGCCCGCGACGACGGGGATGATCGTCGCTTCGAAGAGGTCCTGGTAGCGCTCCGGAACGGCGGAGGGGCCGTCGAACCGCAGCCGGTAGGCGAGCCAGTACGCGAGTGCGACCAACGCCCCGTCGACCGCGATCTGTGGGATCGAGTGGCGGCGAAGGGGAAAGGCCGCGGAGCGGATCCGTCGGCGCATCGCCTCCGATTGTAGGGGCGCGGGCGGCGACGCGAGGTGTCGCGCCGCGCGCCCGAGCGGCCCCGGCTGATAGACCACGCGGCGATGGCGAGCATGAAGCAGCGCATGCAGCGCGGCGAGTTGTACATCGCCGACGACGCCGAGCTGGCGGCCGACTTCGCCCGCGGTCAAGCGCTCGTCGAGCGCTACAACGCCCTCCCGCAGAGCCGTCAGGACGAGCGCGACCGGCGTGCTGCGCGAGCTGCTCGGCGAGGTCGGCGAGCGGCGTCGTCGTGCGGACGGAGTTTCGCTGCGAGTACGGGACCCCGATCAGCATCGGCGCCGCAGACGTTCATCAACTACGGCTGCGTGATGCTCGACGTCGCGGCGATCCGGATCGGGGCGCGACTGCCAGATCGCGACGAACGTGCAGCTGCTGACGGCGACGCACCCCGTCGACCCCGTCGCGCGGCGCATCGGCTGGGAGTCCGGCGCGCCGATCGCGCTCGGCGACAACGTCTGGCTCGGCGGGGGCGTGATCGTCTGCCCGGGCGTGACGATCGGCGACGACACGCGTCGTCGGGGCGGGCGCCGTGGTCACGCGCGACCTGCCGGCGGGCGTCGTCGCGGTCGGCAACCCGGCGCGCGTGCTGCGGCGACGATCGGCGCGGCCGACCGCGTCGAGATCCCAGAGGTCTGACGACGCCGCGATGCCCGCGCGATGCGAGGACCGCGCGAGCCCTACGGCGCCAGTCGGCCCACCAGTCGCGCAGGCCCTCGACGTCCTCGCGCGGATCCGTCGCCGAGATTGGGCGCGCCGATGACGAGGATCTCGAGGCCCTCCGGACCGGCCTCGTAGCCGCGCCACGTACCGGGCGCGACGCGCACCGCGTCCCACGCCTTCAGGTCGACGATCTCGTCGTCGAGCTTCATCCGCCCGCTCCGCTCAGGACGAGGTACACCTCCTCCTGCGTGCGATGCGTGTGGCCGTACGGAAAGCGATAGCCGGGCGGGATGCGCTGGTAGCCCGAGGCCGGAGTGCTCGAGCTCGAGCGCCTTGGTCGCCAGCCGAAATCTCGAGATCGCGGCGCGCCGTCGAAGTTCGATCCGAGGTCCGGCAGATCCGCCTTGAGGTTCGTCAGCGTGAACGGCACGGTCGCCATCCTACGGCGGCCCCGGCGATCTGATGCGTCAGCGCGGACCGGGCGCATGAGCAGCCCCGCAAGCAGCGCCGGGTCGCGGCGGATGCGCGCGGCGGCGACGGCGTCCGGGTCGCGCTTTGCGAGCACGACGTCGTCGGCACGCTCGAGCATCCGCAGCCGGCCGTCGGCGATGAGCTGCTCGTCGACCGCCCCGAGGCGACCCTGAAACGTCGTGAACACCGGCGTCCCGAGGGCGACCGCCTCGCGGTTCATCGTCCCGCCCGCCGACACGACGACGTCCGCGTAGGCGATCAGCGACTGCGCGTCGATCGCGCGCTCCGGGACGATGAAGCCGTCCGACAGCTCCGCGCGCTGCTCGGCGGTGCGCGGCAGCACGACGGTCTGCGTGCCGCGCAGGCGCGCGAGCACCGCGCCCAGCACGTCGTTCTCGAAGCGGTGATACAGCGAGACCGCCGGCGGCGTGCGCACGACGACGATCGGCAGCGCCGGGTCGAGGCCGAGCTCGTCGAGGACCGCCGGGTCGGGCTCGAAGTCGGCGAGGTAGTACTCCTCCTTGAGCCCCGGATAGGCCGCGATCTTGCCGCGCGCGCCGTAGCGCGCCAGGCGCTCGGCGGGGATCGCCTCCGGCACGACGACCGTCTGCGCGAGCCGGCAGTTGACCGTGTGCTGCACCGTCGCCCACTCGTAGTCGAACATCGTCGAGCACGGGACGCGCATGAACCGCGCCGCGACCGTCACGTCGTTCGAGCCGTGGCCGAACGCGAGGTCGAAGCGCCGCCCCTTCGCCCAGCGCAGCAGGGCGTTGGAGCGCGAGAGCAAGCCGAGGCCCTTCGCCGTCAGCCGGCCGCCGCGATGGCGCCCGACGACCGTGTGGTCGATGCCGAATCGCTCGAGCAGGCCCGAGCGTCTGGGCGAAGTCGCGCGCGGTGATCTGCACCTCGTGCCCCTGCTCGCGCAGCGCGGCGACGATCGGCCGCAGCACGAGGACGTGCGGGCTGTTCGTGAGGTCGACCCAGATGCGCATGGCTCGCGGGAGGCTATGGGTCGGCGTGTAGCGCGCGGATGCGATCGATAGCCTCCCGCCTCTGTGTTCGAGCTTCTCATCGCCTCCATCACCGACCCGATCGTCGACTTCGCGGTCGACGTCGTCGCCGATCTCGGCCTGCCCGGCGTCTTCGTGCTGATGCTGCTCGAGAGCGCGTGCATCCCGATCCCGAGCGAGGCGACGATGCTGTTCGCCGGCTTCAACGTCTCAAACGGCGAGTACTCGATCTGGACCGTGACGCTCGTCGCGTCCTTCGCGAACCTCGTCGGCTCGTGGATCGCGTACGCGGTCGGCTGGTACGGCCGCGTCGACATCCTCGAGAAGCACGGGCGCAAGCTGCACATCAAGCCGTCGCACCTGCAGGCCGCCGACCGCTACTTCGAGCGCTACGGCGACGCGACCGTCTTCTTCACGCGCATGATGCCGATCGTCCGGACGTTCATCTCGCTGCCCGCCGGCGTCGCGCGGATGCCGTTCTGGCGCTTCACGATCCTGACGTTCCTCGGCTGCCTGCCGTGGGTCTTCGCGCTGACGTACATCGGCAAGGAGGTCGGCGACAACTGGGTCGAGTGGAAGGACTCGCTGCACTACGTCGACTACGCGGTCGCGGCGCTGATCGTCATCGGCTTCATCTACCTCGTGATCAAGTACCGCCGCGGCGGCGGTGGCGGCGCAGCGGTCGGCCCGGCCGAGCCGGCCGATGCCCGGACCTCCTGAGGCGCACCTGCGCATACGCGACGCGCTCGCGCTCGGGCTGCTGCACGGTCCCGCCGAGCTGCTGCCGATCTCCTCCTCCGCGCACGTCGTGCTCGTGCCGTGGCTGCTGGACTGGCCGTACGCCGAGCTCGACGACGACCTGCGCAAGGCGTTCGAGGTCGCGCTGCACGCGGGGACCGTCGCGGCGCTGCTCATCGGCCTGCGCGATGAGGTCGGCGACGCGCTGCGCGCGCTCGATGCGCGGGGCGTCGGCCGCTCGCGCTGAGCACGCTTCCTGCTGCAGGCGTCGGACTTGCGTTCGAGCGGGTAATCGCGCGCCGCATGGGATCTCCCGCGTTCGTTGCGAGCGGCTTGGCGGCCGGCGGCGTCGCCCTGGCGGTCGCCGACGCGCGCTCGCCGGGCGCGCGGGGCCGCGACGACGCCGGCGCGCCTCGACGCGCTGTGGCTCGGCATCGCGCAGGCCTGCGCGCTGGCGCCCGGCGTGTCGCGCAGCGGCGCGACGCTGACGGCCGCCCGCGCACGCGGGTTCGCGCGCCCCGACGCGGGCGTGCTGTCGCGGCACGCAGCGCTGCCGGTCATCGGCGGCGCGACCGCGCTGCAGACCCTGCGCCTGGCGCGCCGCGGCGGCCTGCCGGCGGGCATGCGCGGCGGCTTCGCGGCGGGCGTTGCCGGGTCGTTCGGCGCGACGCTGGCAGCGATCCGGCTCGTCCGCGCGCTCGAGCGCGACCGGTCGATGCTGCCCTTCGCGGCCTACCGGATCGCGCTCGCGGCAACCGTCGCGTGGCGGCTGCGAGGCCACCGCAGGACGGCGCGAGCCGCGCCCGCGGAGGCGCAGGGACAAAATCCGGATGACAAGGAGCGTTCGCGGCCGCGCGCGGCTGCACAATAGGGCTGTGGCATCGCCCGTCGGCACCCTGCTGTCCCAGCGCTACCGCCTCGACGCGAAGGTGGAGCAGGCGGCATGTCGACGGTCTACCGGGCGTTCGACACGGTGCTCGAGCGCCAGGTCGCGATCAAGCTCATGCACCGCGAGATCGCCGGCGACTCCGATCAGCTCGAGCGCTTCCGCCGCGAGGCGCGCGCGGTCGCCCAGCTCAACCACCAGCACGTCGTCGGCGTCATCGACGCGGGCGAGGAGGAGGGCGAGAGAGACGACGGCTTCGCGACGCCGTACATCGTCTTCGAGTACGTCGAGGGCGAGACGCTGAAGGACCGCATCCGCCGCCACGGGCGCCTGCCGGTGTCCGAGGCGGTGGCGTACTCGATCGAGATCGCCCGCGCGCTCGGCTGCGCGCACGACAACGGGATCGTGCACCGCGACGTCAAGCCGCAGAACGTCCTCGTCGACGAGGAGGGCGCGGCGAAGGTGACGGACTTCGGCATCGCGCGGTCGCTCGCCCAGGACGGCCTGACCGCCGATGGGCGCGTGCTCGGCACGACCGATTACGTTTCGCCTGAGCAGGCTTTGGGCCACGCTGTGTCGGGCCAGTCGGACCTGTACTCGCTCGGGATCGTGCTGTTCGAGATGCTCACCGGCGACGTCCCGTTCAAGGGCGAGAACCAGGTCGCGGTCGCGATGAAGCACGTGCGCGAGGAGCTGCCCGACGTGCAGGTCCGCCGCCCGGAGGTGTCGGCGGCGCTGGCGTCGGTGCTCGACCGCGCGACCGCGAAGGAGCTCGACCGCCGCTACCCCGACGCCGCGACGATGATCTCCGACCTCGAGGACGTGCTGGCGATCGAGACCTCGCGCAGCGGCGGCCAGGTCACCGGCGAGACGACGGCCGTCCTGCGCAGCCTGCCCGAGAGCACGCGCAAGCGCCTGCCGCTGCGCGCGCGCCGCTCGACGAAGGCGCTCGTCGGGTTCCTCGTCGTCGGCGGGATCGCGGCGGCCGCGGTTGCGATCGGGCTCGGCCTCAACCAGACCGAGCGCGGGACCGGCAAGCGCACGAACATCTCCCCGCCGGCGGGCCTGCAGGTCGTCCCGCTCGGCCAGCGCTCAGCGAAGGACTTCGACCCGCTCGGCGACACAAGCAGGAGCACCCGACCGAGACGAACTACGTCGTCGACGGCGACCGCGCCTCGACGTGGTCCACCGAGACCTACCGCAGCGGCGACCTGCAGAAGGCCGGCGTCGGGATCCTCGTCGACGCCTCCCCCGGCGGCGGCGTCGCCGCGCGCGAGCTCGAGCTGCGCACGCCGACGCCCGGCTTCGAGGCGACGGTCTACGTCTCGAAGGCGCCCGGAACGCCGGCGACGCCGCCGCCGGGCGAGTGGACGCCGGTCAGCGCGACGCGCGCCGTCTCATCGGTCGAGAAGTTCGACCTCGACACCGCCGGCAACCGCTACGGCCGCTACCTCGTCTGGATCACGAAGCTGCCCGAGGGCAAGCAGAAGGCCGAGATCTCCGAGATCCTGCTGTACCGCTGAGCCTTCGGATCAGCGGTGCTCCCAAGGCCCGGGCGGGTCACGCCGGATGACGTCGCCGACCCGCAGCCGGGTCACGGCCTCCAGCGAGGGGTCGATCGTCAGGAGCGTCGCCAGCGGCACGACGCGCACGACGTCGGGAGAGACCTCGCCGGTCGTGGCGCGTGAACATCTGCCACTGGGCGTCCTCCCAGCGCGCCGCCTGCGCGATCGGTACGCCGCGCAGCGCATCGAGGTCGCAGTACCGCCAGCGCGTCGGCGGGAACTCGGACTCCCAGCGCTCGACGAGCCAGCGCCAGATCGGCTCGCGTTCGGGATCCCACGGCGCCGACATGTCGGGAACGTCGAGCGTCCGCAGGTCGCCGTCGGGCACGAGCTGCAGCGCCGGGATGTCGTCGCGGTCGTAGTAGTCCCGCGCCCGGCCGAGCAGCAGCCGCGCCCACGACGGGTGCGCGGTGAAGGCGCGAAACGGCCCGACGCCGGGGAGGTTGAGGAAACCCCCGTCGGCGAGCCTGCCGGCCCGGGACACCACCGCCGCCGACTTCAGCGTGCGCAGCACGGGCTTCGCCAGCAGCGCCATCCCACCCGCGAGCACGACCTCCGGCAGGCCGTCCTCGGTCAGCCCGACCGTGTACCCGACCCGCGGCGTCTGCCCGTCCTGGACGAGCGCGGCGTACTGCCCCCGACGTCGCGATCTCGACGCGGATATGGGCGTGCAGCAGCTCGCGTTCATCCTCGGTCATCGCGGCTCGCTTTCGGTGCACGTCGTGCCTGCTCCGCGGCGAGTCGCTGGCGCAGGTATGCCTCTCGCAGGTCGGCGGGAACCTCGAGTGCCTCGAGGAGATCCAGGCGCAGCTTTGCCAGATCCACCCCGACGGCGTGCAACAGGTGATTGGGCACGCCTTCGCCCTCCGTCAGGATGGCGAGCACCACGTGTCCGTCGCGCGGACGCAGCTCGCCCAAGCGCTCGGCCTCGATCTCGGCGAGCCTGCGCACGACGATCGCGCGTGGCGTGAACGACATGCCGTCCGACGAACCGCCGGGTTGTGCGGACGCGACCGCTTCGCGGATCCACCTCCGCCCCGAGTCGAGCGTCACGCCGTGGTCAGCCGCCTTCGCGGCGACGCCGCGCTCGTCTGCGAGCGCGCCGAGCAGCAGGTGCTCGCAGCCGATGTAGTCGTGCCCGAGGCGCAGCGCCTCCTCGATGTACGGTGGCGGGACAGGGGCGGTCGCGGCGGGCTCGACCATCGCGCGCCTGGCCTGCGTGTACTTCTCACCCGTGGCATCCATCCGGCGGCGGATGTCGTTCTTGCGGGCTCGATTCTCCGTCACGTGATCCTCGTGTCTCTGACCGGACCCCGCGCGTCGCGGCCGGTGGATCGACGCAACGACGGCCGAGACGGCGTCCCTTGCTCCATCGTCGCCGGCTCGAGCGCGGGCCGCGCCGGCTCGGAGGACGTGCCTGACCGGTGGCACCGCGCGACCGTACCACGACCCCGACTGGGGAACGTCTAGCGGGAGCCGCCGCGCCCGCTGCCTGTCGCCGAACCGTTCACGCGCCGCCCCGGTCACGCAGTATCTGCGTTGGGTGACGCTTGACGGTCCATCGTCGGCTGGAGCGTTGCACCCGTGCCGTGCCAACCGATCGGCTTGAGTGGGAGCGTCGCGGCTTGCTAGCGTGCCGCGGCACGGGGACCGCGCAGGCACGATGCCAGCGACAGCGTCGATATCGCGACCGATGCCGCGACTGTCGTGCTCATAGCGGTCTCAGGCGGTGTTGCCGTACCCGTGGCTGTGACGAAGGCGGTCGCCAAGCTGGGCGCGCGTGTGATCGTCAGGGTGCAAAGCGGCTCGCCGTCGACGTGGCGAAGGTCAACAAACGCAAAGCCGGGATCCGACTCAAGCTGAAATGTGCCGTCGGCGTGGTTCCCTATCCGTCGTTCGGCGTCTATACATGACCGCGCGGTGACGATGCCGGCCACCGACAGCGACCCAACCGCGGCGCAGCTTCGGTCGGCGGCGGCGATCGGTCGCCACCGCGGCACGTGGCCGCAATGGGGGGCGCGCCGTCGGCGGCTTGTCGTGGCGACGATCGCCAACCGCCTCGCGCTGGCCGCCGGCATCGTCATCGCGATCGCGCTGAGCGAGGTCCCCGTCGCGCTGCTGATCATCGGTGCCACGAGCTCGGTCGCGCTCGATGTCTGGCTGCGCCGGCGCTTGGACGACGCGGAAAACGCCGAGGGCGCCTCGGTGGCCGACGTAGACGGCGTCGTGCCAGATGACGAGCGCGACGTCCTCGAGCGCTTGGCAGGGACCGGCAGCGAGCGCCGCGCATCGTTGGTGGCCGCAGTGGAGGTCCTGACGGGCAGCCTGGTGGCCCATCGCTACGCGTTGCCCAGCCACGAGCTGCTGATCGTCCACAGCGTGTCCCAAGCGATCGAGTTCCTCGGTGTCCTGCTCGTCGTCGTGGCCGCGCCCGCTCCTGCCGGCATTGCCGCCGGCGCCATCCTCTGGCTGCTCGGCGGCCGCGCCGGAACCGCGTCCGCGAAGATGGTGCTGGGACAGCGCCTGTATCGCACCCCGGTCGCCGATCATGCGCGCGAGCGGTGGCTTGCCCGCGAGGGTCGCCTCGTCGTCGTCGGCTACGGCGTCGTAGTACTCGTCGGGCTGCTCAGGCTGATCTGACGTCGCCGCAGCGGCGCCGGACTGGTGGCACGTTTGTCAACCGCCGCCCAGCAGCAGCAGCAGACGATCGACCCCACGACGATCAGCACGACGCCGCCGATGAACGGGTGCGCGACGGCCCACGGAAGGCCGCCGGGATATGCGCGCCGCAGCTCGGCGGCGCGCCGTGGCGTCGGGATCAGACTGCTGCGGGATTCCGGCGCGTTCACATAGGGCGCTCAGCTCATCGGCCTTCCAAGCGGTCAGATCCAGTCCCAGTACCGTCGCGCCGCCGGCTTCGAGCAGCAGCCACCGCTTCGCCGGACCTGACTGGCTCCACAACACGTCTGCCGTGACGGCTCGGGCTGACACACCGGGACGGGCAACGATTCTGCGCCTGAACAGACCGTCGTAGGAGAGCACCCCGTCGCGCAGCGTCAGCGCCGCGCGCCGGACATATCGGTGCGTGAGGGCCACCATGACGAGCACCGATACCGCGATGAACGCACGCGTCAGCCCGTCGCTGCGGAGCACGCCAATGACTGCGGCGGCTCCCCACGCGACCATCGCGGCCCACGGTCGGTCCGTCCGGCGCCGCGGACGAAGCTCGATCTCGTCGTGGGTGGAGTCTCCCCTCGTCTGCGGAGAAGCGACTCCCTCCACACGAGAGCCTGTCGCGCCGCCTGATCGCATCCGCCCGAGATCGGCTACGGCCGCGCTTGACGGTCCTGAAGCTCGCGACCCAGCAGCGCGAGGACCGGCCGCACGAGCCCGGCGAGGAGATGGCGGCGAGGCTGTACCGCGATCAGCGATCCTGAGGGCTGTCCGTCCGGATCGGCGACGAGCGCCTCGAGCTGCACCGTCGATCGCGCTGTTCTACGGGTCTGCTCGATCGCGACGGCGATGCTCGGCGCGGCGGTCAGCCCGACCGCGACGGCGACGGGTACGCCGAGAGCGGCAAGTCCCCAGCCTGTGAGCACGGCGAGGAGCGCGATCGCCGTCAAGACAAGCTCGAGTTTCATGTACGGGTAGGGATCGCCGCTGCGCCACCGCCGACCCGGCGTGCGCCGACGTAGCGCGCGCTCGCAATCGACCACGGTCAGCGGGCGACCGACGCCCGCCGCCAATCCTTCCGCCACTGCGTCGAAGATCTCGGGGCCGGCATCAGCCGGCAACTCGACCAGCGGCACTGCAAGCTGGTCTGCCGTGCGCTGCAGGCGCGCACGCCACCGATCCCACTCGTCGGCATCGACCGTCAGCGCCAGCACACGGCCGTGCTGACCGCGCACGCGATCGTGCCCGACGATGACGCGCCCCCAGACCGCGACGACGACGCATGTCTGTGCCCGTCGGCCGAGGACGTCCAACCAGGCCCGCGCCGGCCGGCCCTGACGCACAGAAAGGCCACAGCTGCAAAACGGACCGGGACACTCGTGCTTCGCCTCGACCAGACCCCGCATTCCGCCGGCCGTGGCGACGAGCCGCTGCGCGGGCAGCGGACACGGGTCGGCGGACTCGCACGCCACGTGCCAGCGGTGAAGCCCGGCGACCTCGAGAAGTCCGTCCTTGCTCACCGAGCCGGCCATCCAGCCGACGACGGGCTGCTCCGATACCGGCAGCTGGTCACCGACTGGGCGTCGGCGGATTCCGAACTCGCGCAGCGCACGCCAGAGGATCGGCTTGCTCATCGCGGCCATGAAACGGCCATCGACATGCCCGCGCCCAGCCTTGAGCACGTTGCCGACGAACAGCCGCCTGAGGATCCGGTTCCGCGCTCGCGCCGGGGGGACACCTGGGCCTGCAGAATCTGCGCGTCATCCGGTGTGTCCCGGTCCCACGCGGATGCTGCGAAAGCCGAAGATCGTGCCGAGCAGTTCGAAATGCCGATCGCGTGCAACACAATGGCGCCGTGCTGCTGGGCGCACGCGCCGATACTTGACGAACGCAATCGACCGCTCGCTCAGCCTCGCGGGTACGGGTCGAGATCCTCGCCCGCCCGTTCCGGCGGCCACTTGATCACGTCGTTGCCATCTTCGCGAACAGCGATCACCGCACCCTCCGGCAGTCCGGCGCCGCGCAGCCCCGCGACCAGCACGTCAACGGCACGAGACGGATCGCGGACCTCCGCGATCGACGTCAGCTCGGACGATAGATCGAGCCCGAGACACCGCCCGAGGCCGGACGTATCGAGCGTCTGTTGGGTCCAGCGCTCGAAGCGGGTCCAGAGCTCGTCGAGCTCCGCCGGGTCCGGCGGCAGCACACGCGGCGGTAGTTGGACCAGGACGATATGCAGCCGCATGCTGGACAAGCCTCCGCGCCAACGGTACAGGCGCGTCTGACGTCCGCGGTTGTCGTTTTCTGACCGCATGGCGACCAGAAAGCGACAAGGCAGGGTCTGGCTACGACTTGCTGCAGAACGCCGTGTCGAGCAACGCGAAGAACGCCTTGCCGGCGGCGGGGGACAGCGCCGCGGCGTCGTGGTTGATCATCAGCACGGCCTGGCGGCCGCCGTTCGCCGTCGAGAACGCGAACGTCGTGTAGCCGGGGACGACGCCGTTGTGGCCCAGCGCGTCGCCGCAGGACGTCGGAAACAGCTCGAGGCCGAGGCCGTAGCGCTGGCCGGGGATGTCGACGTGGGAGCCCTCGCTGATCGTCGTCTTCATCTCCTTGAGTTGCCTGGGCTTCAGGACACGGCCGGACAGCAGCCCGCGGTAGAAGTCGGCGACGTCGGTCGACGTCGACACGATCGCGCCTGAGTGCGGTGACAGCGACGGGCTGAGCATCGTCACGTCGGTAGCGGGCGGCTCGCCGACGACGAGGTATCCGTGGGCGTACGGCGCCGGCAATCCGGGCTTGGTCGGGTAGCTCGTCTGCGCGAGCCCGAGCGGCCGGAAGATCCGCCGCTCGAGCTCGGCCGCGAACGTGTTGTGCGTGACGGCCTCCACGATCAGCCCGGCGATCACGTAGTTCGTGTTCGAATACGACGAATGCGACGTCCTGCCGGGTGCGAACAGCGGCTCGTGCGACGTCGCGAGCCGGACGAGCGCCCGCGGTGACCAGTAGAAGCCGAAGTCGCCGCCGAGGTATGGCTCGAGATAGCGCGGATCGGCCTCGTAGTCCGCGAGACCGCTCGTGTGGTTCAGCAGCTGGCGGATCGTGATGTGCCGGTCGTTCGGCACCAGCCCCGGCAGCCTGCGATGGACGCTGTCGCGCAGGCGCAGCCTGCCTTCGGCGACGAGCTGCAGCACGACGGTCGCGGTGTAGGTCTTCGTCAGGCTCGCGATCTTGAAGTGATCGCGTGCTCGCATCGGCGTCTGGCGACCCACGTCGCCCAGACCAGCGGTCAGCCGCAGCGTCCGGTCCTTGTTGCGCACGAGCAGGATCGCGCCGGGCGCGCCGGCCTCGACGAGCTCGTCGAGGCCCTTCTGGAGGCCGGCGGTCTCGGTCGGCGGCGCGGCCGGGGTCTGCTGGCCCGGGCTCGATGCGGTGAGCAGCCCGCCGGCGGTCAGGCATGCGGCGATCGCGGCCACTCCGGCTCGCGTGCCGCGACGCGTCCATGTGCTTGTCGCGCTGGTCATCGGGTTCTCCCTACCGGTGGTGCCTGCACGGCGATCGGATCGCGGGCTGAAGCGCCGGCGTAGCGGAATGGATGGCGGAACGCGTCGAGCGCCTCGTGTGAGGCGACGGGGATGATGAAGAGCTCTTCGCTGCGCCGGTCGGCGACCGTGACCGTCACGGAGTCGTCGGCGGGGTTCCAGAGCAGGCGGGTCTCGAGGCCGTCGCCGTGGCGGGCGTCGAGTTCGCGTGTGGTCTCGAGGGAGTTGGTCATGGGATGAGACTCCCGTGACGCGGCCACCCTGACATCGGGGGCCCTCCCGCAACCTGCACCCTGAGACCGCGGGTGCACCGGGGCGCGCCCGCCTGGACGCAGGCAGGCATGAGGCGGGCATCAGTCGGGGTAGCCGACGCCGATGACGACCGACGCCGCCGATCAGCGCCCACGACGAGATCGCCTTCGTGCTCGGCGGCGGCGGGCACCTCGGCGCGCACGAGGTCGGGATGCTCGAGGCGCTGCTGCAGCACGGGATCGAGCCGTCCTGATCGTCGGCACCTCGGTCGGCGCGATCAACGGCGCGGTGATCGCGACCGACCCGACCGTCGCGACGGCGCGACGGCTCACCGACGTCTGGTCGCGCTTCGAGGAGGAGGACGTCTTCAAGGGCTCGCTCCTGCGGCGCGGCCGCGACGCTCGCGCGGACGCGCACGCACCTGCACGGCGACGACGCGCTGCGGCGCTGCTCCGCGACGTGCCGCCCGAGCGCATCGAGGACCTCGCCGTGCGCTTTCAGTGCGTCGCGGCGAGCATCGAGCGCGCGTCGGAGCACTGGTTCGAGCGCGGGCCCGCTCGTCGACGCCGTGATGGCCTCCGCCGCGGTGCCGGGGATCCTGCCCGCCGGTCGAGATCGCCGGCGAGCACTACTTCGACGGCGGGATCGTCAACAGCATCCCGGTCGCCCGGGCGGTCGAGCTCGGGGCGCGGACGCTGTACGTCCTGCACGTCGGGCGCCTGGACCGGCCGCTCGAGCCGCCGCGCTGGCCGTGGGAGGTCGGGCTCGTGGCGTTCGAGATCGCGCGCCGCCATCGCTTCCTCGGCGACCTCGCGCGGCTGCCCGACGACATCACGGTCCACGTGCTGCCGACGGGCCAGACCGACCCGCCGCGCTACAACGACCTCAAGCAGCTGCGCTACCGCGACGCGTCGCAGATCGCGCGAACATCGCGCGCGCCCGCGAGGCGACCGCCGAGTACCTGCGAGGAGCGAGGCGGCCTGACGATGCCGGCGCCGCCGAAGATCGTCCGCCGCCTCGTGATCGGGCCGCTCGTCGTCGGGATCGAGCTGCTGGTGATCGCGGCTCTCGCCGCTCGTGCTGCTCGTCGCCGCGCTGCTGTCGCCGCTGTTCGGCGGCTTGCGGCCCGTGCGGATGCCGTGATCGTGATCTCGCTGCTCGCCCACCACCTCGCCGCGATCGCCGCGTGCCTGCGCCTGTGGCTGGCGCGGCCCGGCCGGCGGTTCGGACCCGGAGCCGTCCGCGACGCGTACTACGCCGTGCTGCGCGGGCTGATCGAGGCGTCGTACCGCACGATCGTCCGCGCGACGCGCGTGCAGGTGCGGCTGTGCGACTCGGACGCCGCCGAGGAGATCCTGCGCGCGCCGGGTCCGGTCGTGGTGCTCAGCCGCCATGCCGGCGAGGGCGACACGCTGCTGGCCGCCCACGACCTGCTGTGCCGCTACGAGCGCCGGCCGCGCGTCGTCATGCACCGGCTGCTGCGCCTGGATCCGGTGATCGACGTGCTCGGGTCGCGGCTGCCCAACCGCTTCATCGACCCGCGCGGCGGCGACATCGAGCACGAGATCGCCGAGCTGGCGCGCGACATGGACGACCGCGACGCGCTGCTGATCTTCCCCGAGGGCGGCAACTCGACCGCCGGCCGGCGGCGGCGCGGCGTCCAGCGCCTCGAGCAGGCGGGCCATGCAGGAGGCAGGCTGGGCGCGCAGCATGCGCTACCTCACCGCCCCGCGGCCCGGCGGAGCGCTGGCCGCGATCGACGCCGCGCCCGACCCGGTCGTGATCTTCGTCGCCCACGCCGGCTTTCCGTGCTCCTTCGGCGAGGTGTGGCGCCTGCTCCCGCGCGCCAGACGGTCGAGGTGCGGATGTGGGCGGTGCCGGCGCAGGACGTCCCGGCCGACCGCGAGGCCGCGATCGGCTGGCTGTTCGGATGGTGGAAGACGCTCGACGACTGGGTCGCCGAGCGCTACGACGCGCAGGCGCGGCTGAACGAGCCGGCCTACGCGCCGAGCGCGGGCGGCGGGAAGCTGCTCGGGTTCTCGACCGTGAGCGGGTGCGGCGGCTCGTAGGCGGCCTTCTGGGCGGCAATCGCGCCGGCCGCACCGAGGACGGCCGCGCGGACCTCCTGGCGCGAGGTGACGGCGCGCACCACGAGGATCGCCAGGATCGCAGCCGGGATCGGTATGTACTCCGCGAGCATGTCCGTCTGGCCCGCCCCCCGGCGCTCGGCGAGCGTCTCGGCGGCCATGATCTTGCGCGTCGCGATGTTCGAGACGAGCTCGCCGATGAGGAACGCGGCCCACCAGAGATGGATGAGCCCCGTGGACCGGCGGCCGACTTCCAGCCCTCCGAATCGCCGGCCGGGCGTGCGGGATCGCTCGCGCGCCAGATGTCGTCCGTCAGCTGCTTCGGGCGCACGAGGTTCAGGATCGGGACGAACCAGGACCCGACCGACCAGCCCTTGCTCGCGCGCAGGTCGCTCGCGCCGAGACGTTCGATGTTCACGTACGCGCGGTAGAACCATGCGAGAAACGCGATCGCGGCTCGCGACCAGCACGACGAAACCACCGAGCGCGTACAGCCCGATCCGCTCGTCGGCGGCATCCACCTCGGCAATGCCGACCGTCTGCCCGGCGAGCGCGGCGTCGATCAACGACTGGATGTCGCGCTCGGCGAGGATCGACAGCAGGCTGACGATCACTGACAGGACGAGCAGCGCCACGGCGACGTTGGCGCGCCCACGAAGGGTGAGAAATCCGGTGGATGAGGGCATGGTCGCGGTGTCGGCCGGCATTCACCGCAACTTGATGTGCGAATCGACCACGTGGACGATCGGCGACAGCACCCACACAGTGCCCACCGCGGCGTACAGCCGCGACCGGTCTTTACTCGCTAGGTGCGAGCCTGCAAGCAGCGCGCGCCCTGACAGGGAACGCCCCCATGCCGCGCACCTTCGGCGGGACCGCGAAGAAGCGAAAGCCCGCGGCGGGAAGCTGCTCCAGAGCCCGCAGATGCTCGACGATCGGGGCCCCGCCGCCCAGCAGCGTGCCGTGGACCGGCCGCTCGCCGGTGCTCGTGTCATCGTCGAGCTCGGCGAGACTCGCGAGGTCGAGCTCGGCGATGTCGATGCCGTCCGGATAACGATGAAACGGGCTGTCGATGTACGTGCCGGTGTTCGACACCATCTCGATCTTGCCGATCTGAAACTCGGTGCCGGGCGCGTAGATCTCGCGCGACGCCTCGCGGGAGAGAAAGTCGCACACGACGGGACCCGGCAGCCCGGGATACGTCGTCATCCCGGCCTCGATCGTGTGACTCAGTCGATCAGGCGCGTGCGTCATGACCGCGACCGCCCGCGCCAGTTGGCGGTCACTTCGACCTCGGAGAAGCCCGCCCGCAGGATGTTGCGGTAGGAGTTGCTCGGCAGGTCGTCGCGCCGCTCGCCGGTCTGGGCGACCAGCAGCTCGCAGCCGAGCTCCTGGCAGCGCCGGATGCGCCGCGCGAGCAGGACGGCCTGCGCCCCCCGGCCCCGGTACGCGGCGAGCGTGCCCGCGAAGCCGAGGTACCCGATGCGGTCCGCCACGTACAGGCCGGCGGCGGACGCGGGCTCGTCGCCGTCGTACGCGACCCAGCACTGCCACCCGCAATCGACGGCGGACGCGACCCGCGGCCCGACCGCCTCCGGGAGGCCGTAGCTCTCGCACACGACGCGCGCGAATGCCGCCGCGTCCGCCTCGCTCTGCGCCTCGACGACGCGCAGCGACGTCTCGGCGTGCGGTGGGTCGTCGAGGCCGCGGTGAAACTCCATCCACCCCCAGCCGGGCTCCAGCCCGCGCGCCGAGAGCCAGTCGGTCAGCTGCGCCGGCTGCGCGTGCGGCGACACCCCGACGTAGAACGTCACGCCGGGACCGAACTGCGCGAGCGCCTCGTCGAGGTCGTCCTCGGTCGCCGGCCGCCCGACACCGAGTCCCACGATGCGGTTGAGCATCGGCGAGTCGGGCGCCT
The DNA here is from genome assembly GCA_963844275.1 of uncultured Verrucomicrobiae bacterium. Classification (GTDB taxonomy): domain Bacteria; phylum Verrucomicrobiota; class Verrucomicrobiia; order Chthoniobacterales; family UBA10450; genus JACCTI01. Next base: position 23,194 of record CAWJNS010000010.1, on the reverse strand, counting down.
CCGGCACGTGCAGGACGACGGCCCCGCCGGCGTACGTCGCGTCGGAGAACGCCTGGAGCGCACTCCAGGGCGATGCGCTCGCCCGGCGTCATCCCCGGCTGCGGGGCGTCAGTAGCGATAGGAGCGCTCCTGCGCGTGGCGCTCGACGCCGAGCTCGCACAGGCGCGTGACGACCTCGTCGTACGGCACGCCGCCGATCTCCCAGAGCTTCGCGTAGACGCTCGTCGGCGTGAAGCCCGGCATCGTGTTGAGCTCGTTGAGCAGCACCGTCTCGCCCTCGACGAAGAAGTCCGCGCGCGCGAGGCCCGAGCAGCCGAAGCGCGCGAACGCCTCGGCGGCGATCGCGCGCAGCCGGTCGCGGGCGGCGCCGGAGATCTGCGCGGGGACGCGCAACTGCATGCCGTCGGGCTCGTACTTGGCGGCGAAGTCGTACCAGTCGCCCTGCAGCACGATCTCGCCCGGCTCGGACACGCGCGGCGCGCTCGTCGGGCCGAGCACGGAGCACTCGACCTCGATGCCGGCGCTCATCGCCTCGACGATCACGCAGGGGTCGTGCTGGAAGGCCGCGTCGAGCGCCGGCCCGAGCTCGCGCGACGTCCGCGACCTTCGCGATCCCGACCGACGAGCCCAGCCGCGCCGGCTTGACGAACACCGGCAGGCCGAGCACGAGCAGCTCGTCGAGCACCTCCGCGCGCGCCGCCGCCCAGCGCCCCGCGCGCACGCCGGCGTACGCGACCTGCGGGATCCGCGCCTGCGCCATCAGGTCCTTCGCGACGACCTTGTCGAGGCACACCGCCGACGCCAGCACGCCCGACCCGACGTACGGCACGTCGAGCATCTCGAGCAGCCCCTGCACCGTGCCGTCCTCGCCGAACGGGCCGTGCAGCACGGGGAAGGCGACGTCGGCATCCAGCAGCCCGCGGCCCGCGCGCAGCGCACCTCCTCGCCCTCGTGCAGCCACGTCCCGGCGCGCGTGAGCATGACCTCGACCACCTCGTGGCCCGCCGAGCGCAGCCCGCGCGACACCGAGGCACCGCTGACGAGCGAGACCTCGTGCTCGGAGGATCGGCCGCCGGAGAGGACGGCGACCCTCATCCGGGAACCGTGGTCGGCGGCGGAGGCGGCGGCACCGGCGTCGTCGGCGGCGTCGTCTGCGTCGGCCCGGCTCGGGATTCGAGGTCGGGGTCGAAGACGCCGACGGTGATCGTCACCGTCGAGCCGCGCTCGACCTTCGAATCCGGCGTCGACGGACTGCGACAGCACCTTGCCGTCGTCGTCGGGCGAGTCGACCGGCGCCTCCTCGACGTCGACGCGCAGCCCCGCGCCCGAGAGCGTGCTCGTCGCCGCGTTCTGCGAGCGCCCGACGACGTCCGGCACGGTCACCTCCTCGGACTCCTCGGCGACGGTGATCGTGACTGTCGAGCCGCTCGCCACCGTTGCGCCGGGCGCCGGGTTCTGGGCGAGCACCGTGCCCGGGTTCGGCCTCGGCATCCTCCTTGCGCTTCGACCGCGACGCGGAAGCCCGCGCGTTCGAGCGCCGCCCGCGCGTCGTCCTCGGACTCGCCGACGACCCTCGGCACCGCCGCCTGCTCGGGCCCGGCCGAGACCTCCATCGTGATCGTCGAGCCGCGCTCGGCCTGCGAGCCCGGCGACGGCGTCGTCGAGATGACGCGGTTGAGCTTCACCGTCGTCGACGCCACGCGCCGCTCCTGCACCTCGAAGCCGGCGTCCGTCAGCGTCTTGCGCGCCGCCCGCCGGCCGTCGCCGATGACGTCGGGAACCTCCTGCAGCGGCGGCCCGTCGGAGATGTTCAGCGTGACGGTCGAGCCCTCCGGCGGCGGTGGTCCCGGCGCCGGGATCCTGGCCGATGACGGTGTTGCGCGGCTTGTCGGAGTTGTCGCGCACGTAGGACGACCTTGAAGCCCTCGCTGCGCAGGCGCTGCGACGCCGCGGAGATGCCGCTGCCGACGACGTTCGGCACCGGCACCTTGTTCGGCACGGCGGCATGATGATCCCGACGAGCAGGGCGAGCAGCAGCAGCCCGCCGAGCACGAACCACGGCCAGCGCTTTCGGTCGCGCTTCGGCCGCGGCGCCAGCGGCGGCGGCTTGACCGGCCCCGCGACCTGGTGCGGCTCCACCGGCGGCAGCACGCCGGTCGGCGTGCGCAGCCGCCCGCGCGCGCGGCGGCGGCGGCCGGTAGGCCGCGGCCGATGCGGCAGCGGCCTCGGCGGCGGCGATCGCGGCCTGCGACGGGATCCGCGACGCCGCGGCCTCGAGCGCGGCGATGAACTCGTCCGCGTCGGCGAAGCGGTTCTCGGGCGCCTTCTCCAGCGCGCGCAGCACGATCGCCTCCAGCTCGGGCGTGACGCCCGGGTTCAGCTCGCTCGGCGGGACCGGCGTCTCGGAGACCTGCTTGAGCGCGACCGTCACCGGCGACTCCGCGTCGAACGGGACGCGCCCGGTCAAAGCTCGTAGAGGATGACCCCGATCGAGTACAGGTCCGAGCGCGCGCCGACCGCGTGCCCCTGCGCCTGCTCGGGCGAGAGGTACTGCGCGGTGCCCATGATCGAGCCCGTCTGCGTCATGTCCGACGCGCCGGCGCGCGCGATGCCGAAGTCCGTGACCTTCGCGCGGCCCTCGTCGTCGACGATCACGTTCTGCGGCTTGAAGTCGCGATGGATGACGCCGCGGCGATGCGCGAAGCGCGCGGCGCGCAGGATCTGCACCGCGAGGTCGGCCGCGCGCGCCGGGTCGAGCGGACCGTCCTCCTTGACGAGCTGCTTCAGCGTGCGCCCGGGGACGTACTCCATCGCGATGTACGACGTGCCGTCGGAGTTGCCGCGGTCGTACACCGACGACGACGTGCTGGTGCTGCAGCCCCGCCGCCGACGACGCCTCACGGCGGAAGCGCTCGACGAACTCCTCGTCCTCGGCGAAGCGGTCGTGCAGGAGCTTCAGCGCGACCTTGCGCCCGAGCTGCATGTCGTGCGCGCAGTAGACGTCCGCCATCCCGCCGGTGCCGAGGTGCTCGATCACCTGGTAGCGCCCGTCGATGACGGTGTCGGCCTCGAGGCGCGTCACTTCAAGCAGCTCCTGCATGACGACCTTCGCGATCGGCGCGGCGATCGCGCCGCCCTGACTCTGCGCGCCCTGCACGTTCTCGAGCGTCACCGCGACCGCGACCCGCGGCGACGAGCACCGGCGCGAAGCCGATGAACCACGGCTGGTTGATGCGCTGGGCGATGTTCAGCTCGGCGGTGCCGGTCTTGCCGGCGACCTGGATGCCCTGCAGCGCCGCGCCGACGCCGGTGCCCTCGCGCACGACGTTGCTCATCATCTCGGCGAGCTGCGCCGCGCTGTCGGCCTCCATCACGCGCTCGGCCTCCTCGGGCTCGATCGCGCTCGACGGTGCGCCCGTCGGGGTCGATGATCCGGTCGACGAGGCGCGGCTTCATCCGCACGCCGCCGTTGGCGACCGTCGCCGCGACCGTCGCCATCTGCAGCGGCGTCACGAGCAGCCGCTCCTGGCCGATCCCGACGCGGCCGATGTCCACCTTCCCGGAGTCCGTGGGGATGATCTTGTTGCGCTTCGTGTCGAACACGCCGCTCGGGCGCATCTGGCCGTCCGGGTAGTCCATCGGCGGATCGCTGCCGAAGCCAAAGCGCGTCATGTACTCGTTCATACGCTCGCGCCCGAGCTTCTCGGCGACCTGCGCCCACACGGTGTTGACGGAGTTCGTCAGCGCCTGCGTCAGCGGGATCATCCCGAACTGCTGGTCGGAGAAGTTCGCCAGCGGCGCGCCGGAGACGTTGATCGGTGACTTGCCGCTGACCATCGAGTCGGGCTGAACTCGCCGCTGTCGAGCGCGGCGGCGGCGGTCACGACCTTCATCGTCGACCCCGGCGGATAGCCGGCCTGGGTCGCGCGGTTGAGCAGCGGCGAGTTGGCGTCGTCGGAGCTCAGGCGCGCGAAGACGCCCTGTCGTCGAGGCGGTTGGGCTCATAGCCCGGCGTCGACGCCATCACGCGGACCTTGCCGGTCTCCGGCTCGATCGCGACGACCGACCCCTTGCGCCCCTTCAGCGCCTGCAGCGCGACGCGCTGCGCCTCGCGGGTCGAGGTTCGTGATGATGTTGTCGCCGACGCGCTGGCGGCCGCGCAGCTCGTCGATGATCGACGTCAGCTCGTTGCGCCTGCCGGTGAGCTCGTCGTTGTACTCGCGCTCGAGGCCCGCGCGGCCGGTGCGCAGGTAGTCGTAGCCGAGCGCCTGCGCGAAGATCGCGCCCTTCGGCGAGTAGCGGCGGGCGTAGAGCGTCGACGGCCGGCGCACCGAGCGCGCGAGCACGGCGCCGTCGCGGGAGCGGATCGCGCCGCGGTGGATGCGCTGCTCCTCGATCTGCGTGCGCGCGTTCTTCGGGTTGTCGCGGTACGCCTTGGCGTTGATGACGCTGTTGTAGCTCGTCATCCCGATGAGCGCGGCGAACAGCAGGAGCACGAGGCCGAAGAGCTTGAGGATCGGCGCGTTCATGCCTGTTGCACCTCTCTTCGGGCGCGATCGGAGACGAGCAGCAGCAGCGCGAGCAGGATGAAGTTCGCGACGATCGACGACCCGCCGTAGGAGACGAACGGCAGCGTCACGCCGGTCAGCGGGATGAGCTTCGTGACCCCGCCGACGATCACGAAGACCTGCAGGGCGAGCACCGCGGTGAGGCCGGTGGCGAGCAGCTTGGAGAACGAGTCGGTCGCGAGCATCGCCGTCTTGAAGCCGCGCTCGATGATCAGCAGGTAGACGAGCAGCACGGCGGCAGCCGCCGAGCAGCCCGAGCTCGTTGACGATCACCGGGAAGATGAAGTCGGTGTGCGCGGCGGGCAGGATCGGCGCGTTGTCGCCGAGCTGGATCGCCGCCTGTCCGAATCCGCGGCCGAACAGCCCGCCGTCGGCCTGCGTGAAGATCGACTGGGCGATCTGGTAGCTGCCGCCGACCTGCTGGTCATACAGCGTCGAGTCGAACGGGTGCAGCCACGCCTGCACGCGGCTCTCGATCGTCGGCCGGATCGCGTACAGCACGCGCGCGCCGACGGCGAACAGCCCGAGCCCGATGAGCACGAACGAGATGCGGTTCGTCGCGACGTAGACGAGCGCGAGGAAGGCGCCGAAGAACATCAGCGACGAGCCGAGGTCCTGGATGACGAACAGCAGCGCCATCGCGGTTCCCCAGACCGCGAGCAGCGGGCCGAGGTGCTTCAGCGGCGGAAACGTGATGCCGAGAAACCGGCGCGCGCCGACGACGAGCACCTGCCGCGTGTCGCGCAGGTACGACGCGAGGAAGATGACGATCGCGATCTTCGCCAGCTCGGCGGGCTGAAAGGCGATCGGACCCATGTCGAACGACAGGTACGCGCCGTTCTGCGGGCTGCCCAGGCGCGGCAGCAACAGCAGCACGATGCCGGTCGACGCGATGAGGTAGCGGTAGCGCTCGAGCACGCGATGGTCCTCGCGCAGCGCGACGATCGTCGCCGAGAAGGCGATCAACCCGACGACGAACCACTGCGCCTGCTCGCGCGCGTAGTCCTCGTCGAGGCGGTAGAGCATCACGAGGCCGAAGCACGCCAGCACCGCGACGAGCGGAAACAGGTACGGGTCGGCGTGCGGCAGCGTGAAGCGCAACACCAGTGCGCCGCCAGGCACAGCGCGAGGAAGATCAGCGCCGTAGGTCAGCGACAGGTTCGACAGCAGGTCGTCGCGCTGGATGAAGACGGCGGTGAAGCCCGCCGTCACGAGCAGCGACGCGGGGATCAGCGCGAAGAGCTCGCGGTTGCGCTCGTTCACGACGCCCCGCCGATCCGTCCGCGCTCGAGCTCGCGCATGAGGTCGGCGGCGTCGTCGTGCGAGCGCAGCGTGTGATCGACCAGCCGCTTGCGCCGCGCCGGCGACAGCGAGTCGACCGGGACCGGCGAGACGTACGTCGGGCTGTAGAGGTCGATCCCGGCGGGCAGCTCGTACGGCAGGCCGCGGTACATCGTCACGAAGCCGCCGTCGTCGGTGCCGACGAAGTACACGGCCTGGTTGGCGATGTAGGCGCCGAGGCCGAGCGGGATGACGATCAGCGCGAGGAAGGCGAACAGCATCCAGACGCGCCGGCCGCGGCGCTTGCGCGGCGGCTCGTCGGGCCACGGTCCCGAGGGTGCCGTCGGCTGCAGGCGGCGGCGGCCGGTCCGCCGGCCGCGCCGCGCGCGCATGCGCGGCCGGCGGCGCGACCGTGGTCTGCGGCTGTGCGCGCGACGCCTCCGGCGCGCGCGCGCGGTCGCGGCCTGCGGCCGGACGGGTTCTGCGACCGGCGCGGACACGGGCTTCATGCCGACCTGCGTCGGCTGCTCGACCGCCGGATCGGCGCGCTCCGACCTCCTCGAGGCTTGAAGAGGATGACGGTGATGTTGTCGCGGCCGCCGGCGTCGTTCGCGGCGGCGATCAGCGCCCGGCCGGCGTCCGGCAGCGACCGCGTGCCGCGCACGATGTCGGCGACGCGCGCCTCGGAGATCATCGACGTCAGCCCGTCGCTGCAGAGCAGGTAGACGTCGCCGGGCTCGCCGCGCCAGGAGTACGTGTCGACCTGCACCCGCGGCTCGGGTCCGAGCGCGCGCGTGATGATCGAGCGCTGCGGATGCTCGTCGGCCTCCTGCGCGGTCAGCTGCCCGCGCCGGCGCATCTCCTCGACGAGCGAGTGGTCCTCGGTCAGGCGCTGGAAGTCGTCGCCGCGCAGGCGGTACGCGCGCGAGTCGCCGACGTGCGCGATCGCGACGTCGTTGTCGCCGACGTGCGCGGCGGTGATCGTCGTGCCCATCCCCGCGCGCTCCTGGTCGGCGTGCGACATCTCGTTGATGCGCGCGTTGGCCTCCTGCACGCGGTTGGCGAGCAGCTGCTCGGGGCTGTCGGCGGTGGCGTCGTCCAGGCCGCGCTCGAACGCCTCGACCGCGACGCGCGACGCGACCTCGCCGGCCTGCGCGCCGCCCATCCCGTCGGCGACGACGAACACCGGCGAGCGCGCGAAGTACGAGTCCTCGTTGACGCGGCGCTGGCGGCCGGTGTCGGAGTGCGCGAAGTAGCCGGAGGCGGCGCGGAGCATCAGCGATCGGAGTACGTGAAGGTGCTGTCGCCGATGCGCACGCGGTCGCCGGGGTGCAGCGGCCGCGGCCCGCGCAGCAGCTCGTCGTTGAGGTACGTGCCGTTCGTCGAGCCGAGGTCCTCGATGACGAGCATCGCGCCCTGGCGCACGAGGTGCGCGTGGCGCGACGAGGCGAACGGGTCCTCGAGCTGGATCTCGACGTCGCCGCGCCCGAGCGTCGCGCCGTCGCCGACGTCGTACGTCATCCCGCGCTGCAGCCCGGGCACCGACTCGACCACCAACCGCGGGCGCACGTCGGCGTCGCCGGCGAGGACGTTGAGGCTCGACGCCGGATGCATCCCGGTCGCGTCGGCGGCGACGGGCTCGTGGCGGCCCGCGGCGCGCCGCCGAACGCGCCGCGGCGCAGGTCCTTCAGCGCGGAGCGCGAGACCCACAGCAAGAAGAGGTAGAGGATCGCGAGGAACGCGAACTTCAGCCCGACGGAGACCGGTTCGAGCATGGCGTCAGCCGCTCACCGAGCGGCTGGGGACGGGCCCGCCGTGCGGCGGGCGCTGCGAGGGGCGGGCGCGGTCATTCGAGCTCGAAGGCGATCTCGGCGGTGCCCAGCGCGATGCGGTCGCCCGGCGTCAGCTGCGCGGTGCCCGAGATCCGCCGGCCGTTGAGCAGCACGCCGTTGGTCGAGCCGAGGTCGGCGATCGTCCACGTCCCGGCGGCCGCCGGCAGCACCTGCGCGTGGCGGCGCGAGACGTTCGCATCGGCGAGCACGACGTCGCAGTCGCGGCTGCGCCCGATCGTCGCCCCGGCGGCCGGGATGACGTGGCGGCGACCCTCGGCGAGCAGCAGCGCCCGCGTCGGCGGCAGCGCGCGGCCGCTCTCCTCGAGCGGCTCGCGGATCCGTCCTGCGGTCGAGTAGATCATCGTGTTGCCGTGGTCGGCCTGCACCGCCTGCTCGCCGCCGCCCGCGGACTCGTCGGCCGGCCGCACGACGCGCGTCTGGATGCCGAACTCGCCGAGCGACAGGCGCTCGTCGGTACGGAACTCGATCTGCGGTCGCGACAGCAGCGCGAGGCGTTCGCGGCGGGCATGCTCGAGGAGGTACCCACTGAGCTCGTCGATGAGCGAGGCCTCGACCGGCTCGAACTGCTCGCGATCCTGCGGCGACAGCCAGACGACGTACTCGTTGGGGACGTACGTGCGCGAGACCGAGACCGTCTTGTGCTCGTCCATCTCGCGCGCGAGCTTGCGGGCGAGCTCCACAGGCCGCACCTCGGAGCGAAACACGCGCCCGAACGTGCCTTCGACGAGGTCGGCGAGCTTCGTCTCCAGGTTGCGCAGCATGCTCATCGATGGCGCCCATGCTACGGAAGGGCGCGCCACGGCAACGCCCGTGAAGCCCTCACGCCCGCCCCCGCACCGCGCGCGCTCCGACGGCCACGACGCCGGCCAGCAGCGCTCCCACGACCAGGCCCCGCGGCGCGTCGAGGACGAGTCCCTCGCTGAGCGCCTGCGTCGCGGCGGCCAGCGTCGCCGCCCAGCCCGCTGCCGCGACGAGGTCGAGCGCCGCCGAGCGGCCGCGGACGAGCAGCGGCAGCAGGGCCGCCGCGACCGCCCACAGCGCGGCGATCGCCAGCGTGCCGCCGGCCAGCAGCGGGACGACCGCGTCGCGCGCGGCATCGACCACCGACCCGTCCCAGGCGGGCGCGGCGAGCACGTCGCGCGGCTGGCCGAACAGCAGCGCCTGCGACGTCAGCGCCTCGGCGAGCACGAGCCACAGGCCGCCGAGCGCCCCGAGCGCCGCCCGCGCGGGCCACAGCCGTGCCTGCCCCGCGATCGCCGGCCACGCGCCCGCGAGGCTCGCGAGACCGAGCACCGGCGCGAGCGCCGGCAGCGACCAGCGCCGCTCCGGTGCGCGGCAGCAGCAGCGGCACGGGCAGCGCTGCCAGCGCGAGCAGCAGGGCGAAGCCCGGTGCGGTCGCGCCGAGCCAGACGAGCAGCGCGGCGACCATCGTCACCCAGCCCAGCCGCGGCAGCACGACCACGGCGAGCGCGGCCGTCAGCGCGCCGGCCGCCGGGGCGAGCGGCGGCTGCGGACCGAGCCACGCCAGCGCGGAGCCGGCGAGCGCGGCGGCCGCGACGGCCGCGGCGGCGCGCACCTGCAGGCGATAGACGATCGCGGGCTGCTCGTCGACGGGCTGCGGCGCGCGCTCGCGGCCGCGGCGTCGCTCGCCGCCGACGGCGTCCCACACCGGCGCATCGAGGCGCTCGGGCAGCGGCCGCGGCGCATGCGGGCCCGCTGCCGCGCGGCGGTCCGCGTGCGCGGCGTCGTGGCGAAGGTCGTAGCGGGCGGTCTCGGGATCGCCGCGCCGGTCGCGCTGGTCGCGCGCGGGCTCTCGGTCCACCGCCGTCGCGCGGCGGCTCGTGGTTCCGCCGCCTCGCGCGGCGGCTCGTGGTCCCACCCCGGCTCATCGCGCGCCGGCGCGCCGCGCCACCCGGGCTCGCCGGACGCCGGCGCGTGGCGCTCGCGCTCAGCCTGCGCGGCTGCCTGCTCGCGGGCGCGGCGGCGCGCGCGGCGCCGTCCCGTCCGCCCGCTGCCGTCGCCCGGCTGCGGATCGGGCTGCGCGATCGCGGCGCGCCGGCGCGTGCGGGGCGCCATCAGCGCCGTCTGCGCGACGCCGGCGTCGGCCGCGATCGGCCCGACCTCGTCGGCGACGCGGTCGACCGCATGCGACAGCGCCTGGCGCAACACCCCGAGCCCGGCGCGCTGGTCGGGCTCCGGCATCACCGCGGCATCGATCGCGCGGCACAGCCCGGCGGCAGATCGCGGCGCACGCGCCGCAGCGCCGGCAGGCGCATCCCGACGCGGCGCGCGGTCGCGGCGGGGTTGCCGGCGCGGATCGGATTGACGCCGGAGAGCCCTTCGAAGAGCACGACCCCGAGCGCGTAGACGTCGGCGGCGCCGGTCAGCCGCTGCCCGCGCGCCTGCTCGGGCGCCATGTAGGCGAGCGTCCCCATGACGTCGCCGGTGCGGGTGAGGACGTCGCCGTCGGCCATGCGGGCGATGCCGAAGTCCGTGAGCTTCGCGACGCAGCCGCCGTCCTCGGGGCGCTCGGGGCAGATGACGTTCGACGGCTTGACGTCGCGGTGGATCACGCCGCGCGCGTGCGCGTGCTCGAGCGCGTCGCACAGCGTCATCCCGATCCGCACGACGTCGCGGTCGGACAGGTCGCCGGCAGCGATCAGCTCCGCGAGCGTGCGCCCGCGGACGAGCTCGGACACGAGATACACCGCATCCTCGTCGCGGCCGGACTCGTACAGCGCGACGATCGCGGGATGTGACAGGCGCGCGGCCGCGATCGCCTCGCGTTCGCCGCGCCCGTCGGGGTCGAGCTCGACGCCGATCCGCTTCACCGCGACCTCACGCTCGAGATGCTCGTCGTGCGCGAGGTACACGACGCCCATGCCGCCCGCACCGATGCGGCGCTCGAGCCGGTAGCGGCCGAGCACGAGCGCGCCCTCGCGAGCGGCCTGCGCGGGTAGATGGGCGTGGGTCACCGGCTCGATGTTCGGCATGCGCGCGGCGGGCTCCTTGCGGGGGTAGGCAGGAAACCGCTGCTTGGCGGCAAAGTTGCAGGGTGACCGGCGCGCCGCCCTCACGGTCATACTGAGTTTTCCTCGACCTCGCCAAGGAGCGGAGTCCTGTCTTTCTTCGACGATGACGAGCCCCGCACGACCCGCCCGCGGCCCCGCAGGCCCGTGACCGCGGGTGCGGGGCCCGTGGACCCGCAGCAGTTGCGCACGCGGCGGCTCATCGCGCTCGGCCTCGCGGTCGGGTTCGTCATCGTGGCGGTGTTCCTCATCAAGGGCTGCCTCGACAGCCGCAAGGAGCAGGCGCTGAAGGACTACAACCGCGATGTCGCGAGCCTCGTGCAGCGCTCCGACGACAACGCCGACGAGTTCTTCACGGCGCTGACGGCCGGCGGAACCTCGTCGACCGACGTGCAGTCGCAGGTCAGCCAGTTGCGGCTGCGCGCCAAGGCGCAGACCGGTCAGGCCGAGAAGCTCGACGTGCCCGGCGAGATGAATCCACCGCATCGCAACCTGCTGATCGCGCTCGGCCTGATCGAGGAGGCGATGGGCAAGGTCGCCGATCGCATCCCCGCGGCGCTGTCGACGGACTCCGCCACCGCCGAGCCCGCGGTACTCGCGATCTCCGGCGAGATGCGCGCCTTCCTCGCCGCCGACGTCGTGTACCGCCGTCGCACCGTCGCCCTGATCGACCAGGTGCTCGACGACAACGACATCGGCGGGCAGACGATCCAGGACTCGACGCTGCTGCCCAACGACGGCTGGCTCGACCCGCCGACGGTCGCCCGGCGCATCCACGCCGACGCCGGTCGCGGCGCGGGCTCGGAGGCGTCGCAGACGCCGCTGGCGCCGGGCACGCACGGGCACGGTCTGCTCGCCGTCAGCGTCGGCAACCTCGCGCTGACGGCCGGCGAGAACGCCTCGAACCGTCCCGTCGCGACGTCGAACGTGACCTTCAACGTGAAGTTCGCCAACCAGGGCGAGAACCCCGAGACCGACGTGCGCGTCCGCGTGACGATCAGCGGCAGCGGCATCAAGACGATCACCGCGCAGAAGACCGTCGACCAGACGACGGCCGGCGCGGAGGCGACGGTGGCGGTGCCGCTCGGCCAAGCGCCCCCGATCGGGAAGGGCGTGAAGATCAAGGTCGAGGTGCGCAAGGTCCGCGGCGAGATGAACACGAACAACAACGTCCTGGAGTTCCCGGCGATCTTCACCCGCGGCTAGGGTGACCCCCTACCCTTGGCGCGATGGGTGCGGAGCTCAGCTCGACGGTCGGGATCGTCGCCATCGCAGCGGCGGCGCTCGCGCTCGTCGCGATCCTCCTCGCGGCGGTGATGTTCCGCCAGCTGCGGCGGCTGCGCGCCGACCAGCGCGCCGTCCTCGGCGAGCAGAAGGCGCAGGATCTCGTCGCGCACGCCGCCCAGCTCGACGCGTCGTTTCGCACGCTTTCGGAGTGGGTCCACGGCGTGGCGGACGGCCTCGACAAGCGCCTGGAAGTGGCCGAGGGGCGCCTGGACGGCGCGATCGCCCACTGCGGCCTGATCCGCTACGACGCCTACAACGAGATGTCCGGGCGCCAGTCGACGTCGATCGCGCTGCTCGACAGCCGCCGGTCGGGCGTCGTGCTGTCGTCGATCCACCATCGCGACCAGGCTCGGCTGTACGCCAAGCAGATCTCCGAAGGCGCCGCCGAGCTGCGCCTGTCGCCCGAGGAGGAGGAAGCCCTCCGCCTCGCGCTGCCGTGATGGCCGGCTCGACGAGCGGTCCGGGCCGCGTGGCCACGCTGGGTCGCGCCACGCGCCTCGGGTACCTCGGCCCGCCGGGCACGTTCTCCGAGGAGGCGGTGCGCTGCGCCCCCGACGCCGACGGCGCGGAGCTCGTCGCGCTGCCGACCGTGCGCGACACGATCATGGCCGTGCACGACGGCGACGTCGAGCGCGCCGTGGTGCCGATCGAGAACTCGCTCGAGGGGCCGATCGGCGTCACGCTCGACACGCTCGCCGAGGACAAGGACGTGACGATCGTCGGCGAGCTCGTGATCGCGGTGTCGCCGTGCCTGATCGTGCGCGGCGACGACGTCGCGCTCGAGATGGTGCAGCGCGTCGTCTCGCACCCGCAGCCACTCGCGCAGTGCGCGCGTTTCCTACGCGACAACCTGCCGGCTGCGGAGGTCGTCGCGGTGGCGTCGACCGCCGAGGCGGTGCGCCTTGTCGCCGCCGAGCCCGCGCCCTGGGCGGCGCTCGGCACGCGCCGCGCAGCCGAGCTGTACGGCGCGAAGGTGCTCGCCGACGGCGCCGAGGACGAGCCGGGCAACGCGACGCGCTTCGTGTGGCTCGCGCGCGAGGCCGCCGCGGCCGATCCGTCCGTGCCGAGCAAGACGTCGCTGGCCTTCTGGGGCTCCGGCGACGCGAGCCCGGGGTGGCTCGTGCGCTGCCTGTCGGAGTTCGCCTTCAGGGGCGTGAACCTCACGAAGATCGAGTCGCGCCCGATGCGCGCCCAGCTCGGGCACTACCGCTTCTTCGTCGACTGCGAAGGCGACGCGCGAGAGGGTCCCGTGGCCGACGCCGTGGCCGGTCTGCACGCGCATTGCGAGCGCGTGCGCGTGCTGGGTTCATATCCTGCGGCAGTCCAGTAGGCACGCCGTTTAGACTTGCGCGCAACCAATGGCGAACCAGGCCCCGCCACCAGGCCCATCGAGGTTCGCGCCGCATCCGGAGCACGGGCGGCGCGGACGTGATTGTGGCCGCGTGCTCGTCCTGAACGCCACGTACGAACCGATCAACGTGTGCACGGTTCGGCGCGCCGCGATCCTCCTGCTGAAGGACAAGGCCGAGCTCGTCGAGCACGCCCGCCTCGAGCTGCGCTCGGAGAACACGTCGATGCCGCGCCCCGTGGTGATCCGGCTCGTGACGTTCGTCAAGGTCCCGCGCGACACGCACCGCCGCAAGATCACCCGCCGCGCCGTCTTCGCCCGCGACGGCTGGACCTGCCAGTACTGCGGCGCCCGCGCGAACCTCACGGTCGACCACGTCATCCCGCGCTCCAAGGGCGGCTCGTCGACCTGGGAGAACATCGTCGCGTCGTGCGCCCCCTGCAATCGCCGCAAGGGCGACCACCTCCCGCAGAAGATCGGCATGCACCCGCGCCAGGCCCCGCGCGTCCCGCACCCCCAGGTCTTCATCCACGTCGCGAGCCCGACGATCCCGCCGGCGTGGCGTCAGTGGCTGCCTGAAGCGGCCTGACCGCGCGCGGAGCGCGCCGCGCGGCGGACGCGACCGTCTCGCTCAGCGCACGTTCGAGGCCCGGAAACACGAGAGGCTCCCCGGCGGGGAGCCTCTCGCGACCAACTTGACTGGACTAAAAGCCCGAGCTGAGCAACCTGCTGCCGGTGGGACCAGTCCGACGCTCTGCCCGGGGGTGGCCCGGTTTGGATTCGCTGGGCGGAGCCAGCCTTCCCGACCTAGCGGCCGAGCACCTCCAGGGTCCCGCAAAAACTGTGACTGATACGGACCACCTCCTTTCTCTGGTCCGCGAAATGCTAGCGAACGTCGGAGACGAACGCGCGCAACATTCGGCGACCGGGCGCGGCGGCGTGCAGCGGTTCGAACCCGCCCAGCGCGGCAACCACCAAACGCTCAGGTCAACGGCGTCGGCGGCATCTGCGCCTCGGCCATCACGCACCAGCAGACGAGCAGCAGCACGAGGTCGGGCTGCTCGACGCTGCCAGGCACGTAGACGAGCTCCAGCGCGGTCCCGTCCGGCCCGGCCCCGGGCCGGAGCGTCAGCGCGCAGTCGGACGCCTTCAGGCGCCAGTCGGCACCGAGGCCGATCGCCCTGCGCAGCGCGGGCGAGCTGCCGTCCGCCAGGCGCACCCGGCCCCCGCGCATGCCGCCGTGGTAGTAGGCGGCGGCCTCCTCGCCGTCCTCGTCGAGCGCGACGACCTGCCACGTGCCGTCCGTAACCGGTCCAATCCGTCCGCTCGGGGTCGCGCTGCAGATCGAGCTCCCAGCGCACCCCGCCGGCCTCGGCCTGCGCGTGCGGCGTGTCCGCCGCACCGACCCGGCCGGCGACGACGTCCCCGCGGCGAAGCTCGAAACCTTCGGCGAGTCGGGAGGAAGTGGATCGGCTCAGCCATGCGGCGACGGGTTGGCGTGCGCCGGGAGCGGCTAGTCGGAGTCGGTCGGATCCGCGGGATCGGGATCGCTGTCGTCGCCCTCGCCGTCGGCGACGCCGCCTTCGATCGATCCGATGTCCGCAGCGCCCCTCGGCCACGCCGCCGCCGACTCCTGCCGCCTGGTCGGGGCTCTCGATCAACGAGCCGTCGGCGCTCGCGCCGCCCGACTCCGCCGCCGACTCGACGACCAGCGCGACCGCGGAGACGAGGTCGTCCTCCTTCATGTTCATGAGCTTCACGCCCTGCGCCAGGCGGCCGTAGCGGCTGATCCCGCGCACCGCGGTGCGCTGCACCATGCCGCTCTGGGAGATGAACACGAGCTCCTCGTGCTCGCGCACGACCAGGGCGCCGGCGAGGGCGCCCTTCGCGTCGGTGAGCTTGATCGTCCCGACGCCCATCGCGCCGCGGTTGGTCTTGCGGTACTCGGAGATCGACGTGCGCTTGCCGAAGCCGTTCTCGGTCACGACGAGCAGCTCCTGGTCGTCGCGCGCCACGTCCATCGTGAGCACCGCGTTGCCGGGCCCGTCGACGTTCATGCCGCGCACGCCCGACGTGTCGCGCCCCATCGCGCGGACGTTGGACTCGTGGAAGCGCACGGCCTGGCCCTTGCGCGAGACGATCAGGATGTCGTCGTCGCCGCTCGTGCGCCGCACGCTGACGAGCTCGTCGTCGTCGCGGATGTTGATCGCGATGATGCCGTCGGCCTTGATCGGCGTGTTGTAGGCGAGGAACTCGGTCTTCTTCACCGATCCCGCGGCGCGTCGCGAAGATCACGTAGCGGCCCTCGGTGAAGTCGCGCGTGGTCAGCACGGACTGGATCCGCTCGCCGTCGCGCAGCGGCAGCACGTTGACGAGCGCGCGGCCCTTCGCGGTCCGCGAGGCCTCGGGCAGCTCGTACACCTTCGATCTGTAGACCTTTCCTCGGTTGGAGAAGAACAGCAGGTAGTCGTGCGACGAGCCAACGAAGAGGTGCTCGATGTAGTCGCCGTCCTTCATGTCCATCCCGGTCACGCCGCGCCCGCCGCGCTGCTGCGCTCGGTACGTCGTCAGCGGCAGCGACTTGATGTAGCCGGACTTCGTGATCGTGATGACCATCTGCTGCTCGGGGATCAGGTCCTCGATGCCGATCTCGTCCTCGGAGTCGGCGATCACCGTGCGGCGCTCGTCGCCGAAGCGGTCGGCGATCTCCGTCAGCTCCTCGGTGATGATCGCGAACACGCGCGACTCGTCGCCGAGGATCGCCCGCAGCTCGCCGATCCGCTCGACCTTGTCGGCGTGCTCGGTCTTGATCGAGTCGGCCTCCAGCGCCGTCAGCTGCGACAGGCGCAGGTCGAGGATCGCGGACGCCTGGATCTCCGTCAGCCCGAACTGCGCGACGAGGTCGCCGCGCGCCGACTCGCGGTCGCGCGACGCGCGGATCAGCGCGATGATCGCGTCGAGGTTGTCGAGCGCGATCAGCAGTCCCTCGAGCACGTGGACGCGGCGCTCGAGCACGCGCAGCTCGTGCTGCGTGCGGCGCACGATGACCTCGCGCTGGTGCTGGACGTAGTGCTTGATGACCTGGCGCAGCGACAGCGTCCGCGGCACGTTCTCGACGAGCGCGACCATGTTCACGCCGAACGTCGTCTGCAGCGACGTGTGCTTGTAGAGCTGGTTGAGCACGACCTCGGGGATCTCGTCGCGCTTGAGCGTGATCACGATCCGCATGCCGCCGCGAGCAGACGAGTGGTCCTCGAGCTCGGCGATGCCGGTGATCTTCTTCTCGTGGACGAGCTCGGCGATCTTCTTGATCACGCCGCCGTCGCCACCCTTCTTCACCGCGTACGGCAGCTCCGTGACGATGATCGCCTCGCGCCCGCGCCCGACGTCCTCGGTGTGCGCCTTGCCGCGCACCCGCACGCGCCCGCGACCGGTCTCGTAGGCGTCGAGGATCCCCGCGCGGCCGAGGATGATCCCGCCGGTCGGGAAGTCCGGGCCCGGGCAGGTGGTGCATGAGCTCGGCCGTGTCGATCGCCGGATTCGCGATGAACGCCTTGACGGCCTCGATGACCTCGCGCAGGTTGTGCGGCGGGATGTTCGTCGCCATCCCGACGGCGATCCCCGACGACCCGTTGACGAGCAGGTTCGGGAAGCGCGCCGGCAGCACCGTCGGCTCCTGCTTGCGCCCGTCGTAGTTCGGGACGAAGTCGACGGTGTCGGCGTCGAGGTCGCGCAACATCTCCATCGCGACCCGCGTCAGGCGCGCCTCGGTGTTGTGGCTGACGAAGCCGTCCGTCAGGAACGAGTGGTCGTCGGTGTCGACCCGCAGCGAGTACACGGGCGCGACCCCGGCATCCTCGACCGAGGCGACGGAGGCGTAGTAGTAGTCGCCGGAGACGAGCGGCTCGACGACGCGGCGCGTCTCGTCGCACGCGATGCGCTCCATGATCGCGACGCCGTCGCGCTCCCAGCGCTCGATGCGATCGACGTTGTGGCGCTGCAGCCAGTCGCGCTCCGTCCAGCGGCCCCCGGTGGCGGCACGGATGTACGGCGCGATGTACGGGACGTGATCGTGGCTCAGCGCGCTGCTGGTGAGCGGGATCGTGGCGAGGTCGCGCTGGAGCTTCGCCTGCTTGACGCCCAGGAAGCCCACACGCTCGGCGAACAGCCGAGCGTCGCGGCGATTCGTGATGACGACCTTGTACTCCCCGCGCGCCGTCGGCCCGCAGATCCGGCTGATGACACCGAACTCGAGCAGCAGTCGCTGCACCTCGCCGGTGAGGCGCTCGCTGTAGGACGAGTACGAGATCTGGATCGTGCTGCGCGGCAGCAACGACGACGAACCGTCGCCGGTGAACAGCGACTGCAGGAACGCTCGCTTGAAGCCGGCCGACCCCTGCCAGACGCGCTCCGGCACGTGCTTGGCCCGGCTCGCGTACCCGATCAGGCACGCAAGCGGCGAGGCCCGGAGCGCCGTCAGGTTCTGGATGTCGAGCTCGCGACACCTGCTGCCCGAGCGGATCGTGCGCTCGTAGACGTAGCGCCGGCCGCCGACGTGCCGGTCGTATGCGGCGACGATCCGGTCGAAGTACTCGTGATCGTTGTTGTTGAAGCCGGCGCGGTTCTCGTTGGCGAAGCCTTCGGAGACGAATGCGCCCAGCAGCTCCGCGAGCCCGCGCTCGTCGGCGTCGAGTTCCGCGGTGTCATCGCGCGGGGTGCGGGAGATGAGCACGCGGTCACCGGGCGAGATCTCGTCGAGCTGCTTCCACAGCAGCAGCGGGACGCCGACCATGTCGACGAGGCACAGGACCGGGTGGTTGTGCGTGCCCGTGAGCGAGTAGCCCTCGCGCGTGCGCAGCCGCAGCGTCGGGTGGTCGCCGGAGTGAAAGACCTTCGATGCGTGCACGGGCCGGCCCAGCCGGTCGTGCACCAAAGGTCGACGTCGCGCTCGCTGTCGGGCTCGAAGCCGTCGGCGAGGTCCGCGATCCGGACCGTGCCATCCGGCGTCGCCACGCGCGTGTCGCCGACGACGCAGTAGCGCATGGCCGCTGGTGGATCGTCGTCGATCGAGCCGAAGTTGCCCTGGCCGTCGACGAGCTCGTAGCGCATGGAGAATTCCTGCGCGAGGCGCGCGAGGGCGTCGTAGATCGCCGAGTCGCCGTGCGGGTGGTAGTTGCCCATCACGTCGCCGACGACGGATGCGCACTTGCGGTACGGCCGCGTCGGAGTCAGGCCGTTCTCCGACATCGAGAACAGCACGCGGCGGTGCACGGGCTTCAGGCCGTCGCGCACGTCGGGCAGCGCGCGCCCGACGATGACGGACATCGCGTAGTCGAGGTACGCCGAGCGCATCTCGTCTTCGAGCGCGCGCGGCTCGATGTTGCCTCCGGAGAGCGTGTCGATCGATGCCATTCAGCGTGTCCTAGACGTCGAGGTTGGCGACGAGGCGGGCGTTGTCCTCGATGAACTGCCGGCGCGGCTCGACCATGTCGCCCATCAAAGTCGAGAAGATCAGGTCCGCCTGCGCGGCGTCCTCGATCGACACCTGCGCGAGCGTGCGCGTCGCCGGATCCATCGTCGTGTCGCGCAACTGCTCGGCGTTCATCTCGCCGAGTCCCTTGAAGCGCTGCAGCGTGATGCCCTTCTGCGCCACGGTCATGACCGCCTCGCGCAGCGCCTCGAACGAGGCGGCGTCGGCAGTCGTCTCGCCGAGCTTCACCGTGAACGGCGCGCGCCCCGCGAGCTCGATCAGCTGGCTGTGCACACGGGTGAACTGGCGGTAGTCCGTTGCGGCGAACAGTCGCAACGGGATCCGCAGCGCGCGCGCCAATCCCGGACTTCGTCTCGACCGCCCGCACGACGAGCACCTCCTCCTCGCGGCTGAGCAACGTCGTCTCGTACGGCGCGTTCTCGATCCCCTCGCGCTCGATCAGCTCGATCGCGGCGTCGATCGTGTCGACGCGCTCGTCGACGATCCCCGACTCCTCGAGGAAGCCGACCGTGTCGTGCCCGTACTCCGCGCGCAGCGTCGACGACCAGCCCTGGTACTGCTTGAGCAGCCGCGAGAACCGCTGCCAGCGCGCCTCGGTGAGCTTGAACTGCGTCCCGTAGCGGTCGAAGACGACCATCTTCTCGAGCTTGTCCGACAGCAGGATCTCCTCGAGTTCGGAGTCCTTCTCGATGTACCGCTCGCTCGATCCCTGCTTGAGCTTGTACAGCGGCGGCTTGGCGATATAGATGTAACCCGCCTCGATCAGCTCCGGCATTTCACGGAAAAGAAGGGTCAATGCAAGCGTCCGGATGTGCGCTCCGTCGACGTCCGCATCCGTATTGCTCACGGTTAGGCCGCCTACGCCGCAGACGAAGTTCTCGTCGGCGTTTACGGAGAAGTCGTACACCAGCCCACGGCTTGCCGCCACGCGCCGGACCGATCGCACAGGGAGCCCGATGACGTCGCCGGATGCGTCGGCGGCCCACGCCGGAGTGTGCTGGCGCGTGCGGGCGACTCGGGCATGCACTGCTTCGGCGCCCTTGTGGTCGCGCCAAACTGCCTCGATTCGCGCCAGCCCGTCGGTATGGGTGACGTGCACGCAGTAACTCGTGTGCCGTTTCGTCACCGCGCTGGCCGCGCACAATCCCGCTGGGCTCGCCGGTCGGGTGCCGACGTCGTGATCGGCGCGACGACGCCGTAGCTTCCAAGAAGCATGCTGATGCCGCTCGCGATGTCGCGCGACGATGTCGCCCAGAACACCTTCCCGTCCGTGCAGCACCCGTCGCCGGCCAGATAGGCGCGGAGGAAGACCGATCGCAACTCCTCGCCGACTTCGAAGATCAGCCCCGGGATCTGCTTCGTCGTCGCGGTCACATCATCGAAGCCGAAGACGTGACGCCACGCGAGCGCCGCCACGCGGTTGTTGATGCGCAACTCGTCCACGCGCGTCTGCGACGCGTAGTGGCTCGGCGATCCGCCCGAAGACGCGCACGGCGGCGCGCCGAACCTCCGGCACGAAGTGTCCGTTGCCGCTCCCGATTGCGAACCGGATGCCGGCACGCGGGTTGCCGGAACCCTCGGCGAGGTAGAAGCCGAGAAGCGTCATGAGGGCGTCGTCCACCGTGACGTAGCGCTTCACGGGGTCGCTCGCGTAGTGCTCTGGGGTCAGCTCGACGTCGTCGCGGTCCTCGAAGAACTCGAGGTCGTCTGCGCTGAGATCCGCGAGCCGGACATATGACCGCACGCGATTGCGCGGCGCCGCCCGGTACTGCGACTCCCATACCCGATCGAGTCGGCTGCCGCCGACGCTCACGCTTTCGAGGACGGTGTCGACGTCGCCGCCGACCGCCTGCACGTACGCCGTGAGGTTCGGCAGCGTCGGCCTCGACGTTCCCTTCTCCCAGCTGTAGAACGTCACGGGCTGCTTGATCCCGATGGCGGCGCACAGCGATTTGTTTGAGTGACCGCTCGAGCGGCGCAGCGCCGCGAGCTGCGCGCCGACTGCCGCCGGGATGTCCACCCGTGGCGCGGTCATCTCCGTGTTACCGGCTACTCCGAACGGACCTTCCACCGGCCCCAGGCCTCGACGCCAGCGCCGCGGACCCAGACCTGACGCGCCGCCTCGGGCACGCGCCATAGCTCGCGCAGAAGGTCGATCCGCTCCGGCGCGGTCACCGGCAGGCGCACCGTGCGAGGCGCCGCAATCCGGTCACCTTCGACAAGCTCGTCGGCGCGCTTCGAGACGCAGCTCGCCTTGCTCGAGGACATAGAGAGAGTGGTTGCCCGTCACCCGCGTGGACCGCCCGTACTGCGTCGTCACCTCGAACAGCTCGTCATCCGGTCTCATGACGAATGACCGCCTTGATTGGACGGAAGCGCACCTCGTGATCGTCCTTGCCCACACAGAGCACCTCGCCGAGCTCGCCGGGCTGGCCGGCCAGAACCTTGCGGTACTCCTGCGGCCCTGACACCGGCGCATGGTCGACCCATGGGTCGATGTACTCGGCGACGCGCGTGAGACGGGTGCGGCCCGTGCGATCGCGGACGAGGACGTGCTCGTCGCCGTCGACGCTCATAAGAATGATTTTGTGGTAACGCGCTTTGGTGAGGTCGAACTCATCACGCACGCCGGTACCAATTGCGGTGATAAGCGCCTGGATCTCGAGGTTCTTGAGCACCTTGTCGATGCGGCTCTTCTCGACGTTGAGGATCTTGCCGCGCAGCGGCAGCACCGCCTGGGTGTTGCGGTCGCGGCCCTGCTTCGCCGAGCCGCCGGCGGAGTCGCCCTCGACGATGAAGATCTCGGCCAGCGACGGGTCCTTGACGGAGCAGTCGGCGAGCTTGCCGGGCAGCGTCGAGTTCTCGAGCGCCGACTTGCGGCGCGTCAGGTCGCGCGCCTTGCGCGCCGCCGCGCGCGCCTGGGCGGCCGACACCGCCTTGCGGATGATCGCGTTGGCGTCCTGCGGGTTCTCCTCGAGGAACTCCGCGAGCTGCGTGTTGACGACGTTCGCGACGAAGCCCTCCATGCCCGGGTTGCCGAGCTTCGTCTTCGTCTGCCCCTCGAACTGCGGGTCTGACAGCTTCGCGGAGATGATCGCCGTGAGGCCCTCGCGGACGTCCTCGCCGGTGAGGTTCTCGTCCTTCTCCTTCAGCAGGCCCTTCTCGCGGGCGTACCGGTTGAGCGTGCGCGTCAGCGCCGCCCGGAAGCCCGACAGGTGCGAGCCGCCCTCGTGCGTGTTGATGTTGTTGGCGAAGGAGAACACCGACTCCTGGTAGGTCGTGTTCCACTGCATCGCGACCTCGACGGCTCCCTCGCCGCTCTCGCCCTCGAAGTAGACGACCTTGCGGCCGATCGACTCCTTGTTGGCGTTGAGGTAGCGCACGAAGTCCTCGATGCCGCCCTCGTAGCGAAACTCGGCCCTGCCGCCCTCGCCGCGCTCGTCGGTGATCGAGATCTTCAGGCCGCGCGTGAGGAATGCCGTCTCGCGCAGGCGCTGCTCGAGCACGGAGAAGTCCAGGTCGGTGACCTCGAAGATCTCCGCGTCGGGGCGGAACGTGATCTTCGAGCCGTGACCCGACGACGCCTCGCCCTTGACGAGCGGCCCCATCGGCTTGCCGCGCTGGTACTCCTGGCGCCACACGAAGCCGTCGCGGCGAATCTCGACCAGCAGCAGCTCCGACAGCGCGTTGACGACGGAGAGGCCGACGCCGTGCAGCCCGCCCGAGACCTTGTAGCCGCCGCCGTCGCCGAACTTGCCGCCGGCGTGCAGGACGGTGAGCACGACCTGCGACCGCCGGCAATTGCTCCTTCTCCATGATCCCGACCGGGATGCCGCGGCCGTCATCGATGACCGTCACGGAGTTGTCGGGGTGGATCGTGACGTCGACGGCCGTGCAGTGGCCGGCCAGCGCCTCGTCGACGGAGTTGTCGACGATCTCGTAGACGAGGTGGTGCAGGCCGCGCACGCCCGTCGACCCGATGTACATGCCGGGTCGCTTGCGCACCGCCTCGAGCCCCTCGAGAACGGTGATGTCCTGTGCGTCGTAGCTGCCTTCGCCGGTCCGACCGTCGAACTTGCCGTCGTCCTTCGCCACTGATCCTCCGAACGTGAAGAAGCCCCGGGTCCGCGTCGCTCAGACGGGCCGGGGCCGGGTCCTACTTGTGCGCACAATCATAGCACAAGCGTTCACATAACCGCTGCCGCAGAGTGTTACAAAAGACCTGCAAAACGGCGTAATCATCGGCAACCGGCGGCGTCCCAGAAAGCCGTTGACCGTGCGGCTGCCCCGACCCGGGCACGAGCGTGTCATGAACGCCCTCTCGGCGGCCCCCGTCG
>CAWJNS010000009.1:0-489083 GCA_963844275.1 uncultured Verrucomicrobiae bacterium | reverse complement strand
TGCCCGATGGTGGCGAGCAGGAACAGGAACCCGATGGGCGTCATGGTGGCAATGTTCGATTCGGAGAAATTACCGATGAGGAAGACGTAAAAGATGGCAAGGCGGACACTTCCATATTCCCCGTCACGCGCCAGCGCCCCGTGTGATCCGCAAGGCCCGCGCCAACAGCATGATCGCGAGGAAACAAATTCCCGCCCATCCGGCTGCAAGGTATATCTCCAGATAGCCGTTATGGGCGGATTTTCCAACCCATTCGGGAAGTTTTGAGAGCAGTCGCGGTCGTCCCATAAACTCATGAAACCGACTCCGAACCATGGATCAGTGCGAAGCGCGAGGAGTTCCCGCCAGACATCGGTCCTCCCGGTAAAAGTCATATCTCGCCCCAGCGAAGCAACCATGCTCTGGGTCAGACCACCGGCAATCTGATCGAGCATCCAATACCCGATAACGACCGAGAGTGCCACCGCCGCCGATAAGGCGTGGTCGCTGCGCGAAAGAAGTTGAGCTGCGCTTGATCCGATGATCGCCGCGCCGAAGACCAGGCAAACCATCGATGTCTTACTGCTCGATAAGTGCATTAGATAGGCCGTGAGAAAAAGGCCCCCAAACAGAATACGGCGGTCCAGTCCGGACAGTCTTGGCGATCGTGCTTCTTTTCGCAGCTCAAGCCAATCCCAAAGCAGAAGCAAACCGCAGATCAAAGCAGCATCCCGAGCGTGTTCTTCTGGGTCGTCACGCCGGTCATTTGCCCTTCGCCGCCATGGCTGCTGTAAAAGCGACCCAGAGACGGAAAATAGCGGATAAACACAAACGACAGCGGAAGGAACAAATACGCGCACCGAACGAAAACCGCTCGGAGCGCCTGCTGCGGTCTCGCTTCGGTGAGAATCACCAGGAGCACCGCAATGTTGCCGAATTCCTTGAACCACCGCTTGAAGGACGTGGGGGGAGAGTTCGCCCAGAGCACGGCGACAAGAGAAAGAAATAGAAAAGGAACAGCGGCCAGTTCTCCGCTATCACGGCCGACCAGCGCAGTCCCCTCCGCGCGAGGACGGCAAAGGCGGCGATGATCAGGAGAAGGAAAACAAGGCCGTCGAGCGGACTGCCTTCCAGCGTGCTCTCCCCGCCCCCGAAGCCGAGCCACATCGAGAGCGGACGTGAGGAAATGATCGCAACCCACAGGGTCGGAATCCAAATCGCGGGCGAAAGGCCTTCCCGGCGCGCAATATCCCGCCTGATCAAATACCAGGAGAGGACCAGCGAGATGAGGAGAGCTAGATGCGGAGGCATGGGTTGGGAAAAGCTGAAATTAAAAAGCAGAAAGCAGAAAGCAGAGGACCCGCCGCGGCGAATAAACTGCAATCGGCTTTGAGCTTTCCGTTTTCAGCTTGTCAGAAGTCATGGAATTAGTTTTCAGCCTTCCGCTTTTCGCTTTACCATTTCCGCTTTTCAGCTTTCTACTTTCAGCTTTTCGATCGCATGGCGCTGGCGACCGGCGGCTGCGGAGCTTACATCCACCGTTCACGAACGGGATTCAGCCCAACGGAGGCGAGCAGGCGGCCGACGTGATCGGCCAATTTCACGAGGTATTTCATGAAGTGATGGTGTCCGGCCAGGAAGAGCACGGGAAGCGCGAGACCATAGGCGGGCACGGCCACCCCGGATTTGAAGAGATTCCGCGCGCGATGCTTCGGGTGCCGGAGTGTGTTCCGGCCGCGCAGCAGAGCGCGATGGATCATGAATCGCCGGCTCCAGCGCACGGGCGGAACTACTTCGTAAACAACGGCCTCATTGCACCAGACGAAACGGTGACCTTTCTCCGTCATCCGGCGAAAAAAATCCTGGTCTTCGCCGCCGGCGCCAAATTCACGTCGGAAAACCGGCTCCGACAGATCCAGCAGCTCCCGGCGAAGGAGAACATTCCCGGTGCGGCATTCGTGCCAGGGCATGACGAACCCGGTCGGGTGTGCCGGGCGCTGGTAAAAGCCGCCCTTGATTAACCACCGCGGGGGTTCCTCGTCAAAATGAGGTTTCACGGGACCAAGCACGCCGGCCACCTGATGTGCCTCGAACGTGCGGAAAAGATTCAGCAGCCAACCGGGCGTGGGAAACTCGTCATCATCGATGAACACGACAAAGTCACCGGAGCTATGCGCAATCGCAGTATTGCGGGCGACCGCAATATTCCGCTCGGGTTCCAGGGTATAAACGACGGTCAGCGTCCCTTCTGTTTGAAATTCGTCCACGGCCCCCCGAGCGGAGCCGGTGGAGTCGTTGTCCGTCACCACCACTGAAAAGGTAAAAGCATCGGCTGTTTCCTGCCGGGCAATCTCGCCGAGTAACCGCTCCAGCATGGCGGGGCGTCCGCAGGTGCAAATGCAGATGGTGAGATGAGGGAGAATAGGCAGGTGACCAGTGACGAGTGATTCGAGGCTAAGACTCAAGCAGAGTGCGATGGAGCAACTCAAGCGAGAGCAACTTGTGAATCTCGACGGTGTGATTGCTCGTGCCAGCAGTGTGAGCATTCACCAATCGCTCCACGGCGGGCCCGTTCACATAGAAGCGCGAGCGGGAACGCGGATCGAGGAGAACCTCTTTCACGTAGGGCGCGAGCTGATGCCGATACCAGGTGCGGAAGTGACAGAATTTCTGACGACCGAGAAACAGTTTCTCAAGGCGCAGAGGGGCGAGGTATTTGTCCACCCGGGCCAGCCAGTTCGGCATACCGTAATCGTAGGCGTATTCAGCCTTGGCGAGGAATTCCTGGAACGAGCGGTGCAACCGATTGGTGACGCGATCCGCCGGATAGGTAATGCCGCGATCGGTCGGGATGCGGCCGAGAGCAGGATTGCCCTGCGCAATCAGGCGCAGGGAAGGTTCAAGGCTTGTGGCCGCCTCCGGCGGCGCCTGAAAGGCCAGCGCGACGAGGTCGTTGTCGAGGAAGGGACTTCGAACGCTGAGCTGCGACTGTTCTACGGCGAGGCGCGAGTAGTGATGCCAGGGCACCTGTTTGAACGCAATGAACGAGAGACGATTTCCCCGGGCTGTCTCTGAATACGTCTGCGCAGCCGCGGGAAGCAGCGGAGCGAAATCAGACGAGAAAACATCTGCCGGAAGCGGGCGTGGGCCGAAGGCGACATGGCGGCGCAGAATTTCCGAGCCATAGTTGCCGGTCAGCCGAACCGGCGCGATCTGGCGGGCAAGACGGTTGACGTAGAGCTCAGCGGCCCCGGTCACGTCCATCGCGCCGTCGCTGATCCGGACCGCCTCCTCGGCGAGGCGGGGAAACTGACCAAGGAAATCGTCGCCGACGGTGATGGTCTGGTGCGATTGACCGCAAACCGCGGCCACTTTCCGGGCAATGCGAACATCCGCGCAATCGCGGTGGGAACCGTTGAACGTATAGCAGGGTAATGCTCCGCGCTCCGGTTGCGCCCAGGCCATGATCATCCGGCCATCGAGTCCGCCGGTCAGCGACATCCCGATCTGGCCGTTGCCGTTCGTGTATCGAGGCAGAATCTTCGGAAACGTCTCCGCAAGCCTGCTCGAGTATTCCTCGGTCGAGAGAGTGGTCTGGTTTTCCCAGACAGACGGAGTGAAATAGAACTGCTTTTTCAGTCCCCCATCTGCCGAGAAAACCCACGCTGATCCGGGCGGCAGCAGCGAGATACCACGAAACAAAGTCCGGTTCTCCAGCGCGCAACCGCAACTCAACCACTCCCCCAATCCCCGCGGATCCAACGTGCGCAACGCGGGTACGGCCGCGAGCAGCGACTTGGCTTCCGACGCAAAAAGCACACGGCGCTCATCTTCGTGCACATAGATGCGGCCCAGACCGTAGCGATCGTTAAACAGAATTGCCTCACGATTCGGCAAATCGATAAGCAGCCCACCAAACCGACCGTTCAAACTCTCGAATGCACGCGGACCGTGCTTCTCGTAGAGAAGAATAAATTTTGTGGCTATGTCGCTCCCAGCTGTCGATTCGGTTGGTACTTCCCCCGCAGCGAAGCACCCGACTGTTCGCTCCTGATTCCAGATGAGACTATCGGTCCCGGCAAATGCTAAACCAATTCCCAGTGACTCCTCACGAAACGTTCCGGAAGCACAAGATTTTCCGCGCAGCATCGGCTGCAGCATTTGTGCGAGCGATGAGGCGTCGTCGGTGATCTTGTCGGAAGCAAAGATGCCGGTGAATCCAGGCAAAATTTGGTTTTAGAAAGGGAGCCGGCGGGAGGAATTGAACACTCCGTCTGCTGATTACAAATCAGCCGCTCTGACATTGAGCTACACCGGCAGAACGATTAACTACGCAGCAACACCACGGACGCGAGTCCCACAACTCAGGTCACGGCCGAAGAACCACTCCGTTGAAGGTTCTGTTCGGGAGAAATGACTGCAGCTTGGACGGTCGAATGATATCGGCGCCGGTAATACCCGGCACGCCAGTTCAGCAACAGGGTCGTGATTCCCTCCGGGACCAGTTGCGCGAGCCCTCGATGAAAGCCGGTGCGAATCGCGACGGTGCCAAGAGCCGTCAGGGGCACGTAGTAACGTGGGAAGATCATTTGCTCGAACCCATTACGCTTCTTGAACACTGTGACGGGGCTGTTTTCCTTACGCCCGTAGACGTATTTGCCATAGATCAGGTGTGTGGCCCGGTCCTGACAGCAGATTTCAACCGCCTTCGCCAAAAGCGCATTTGTCGGGCGCTTATCGGTGTGGGCGTCGAGCGCAACAATTTGCATAATCCGCGCCACGTCGTTCACCATGACGAACTTGATGAACCCGATTAGTTCCCCATTAAAAAAAGCCCCGACGAACGTAGCTCGATCAAGGTAGCTCGCATTGTCTTCATTCACCCGAGACAAACTCTTCCCGTAATGCGGAAAGCGCCGGCCCTGCCGAATGGGAGTTTCGTTGTATATCCGGCGAATACCTTGCGCGAGCTCGTTGTCGAAGGTGATGCGGCGCACTGTCACTCCCCGACGCTGAGAGCGCCGGACGTTCTTTCGAGTCTCTTGAGGGAGTGACTCCCACCACCGTGCAAAGTCGTCGGTTTCGAGCGACTGCAACGTTATCCCATTCACAATGAAACGAGTAAGAGCGCTCACAGTTGGGGAGCGGGCGCGCGAACGTGAAAATGTCAGCAGACCCCCTGCCCCGCAATGAAGAGATGAAGGCTTCGGGATCTGCAATTCCGTTACCTTCGATCCATTCCTCATCCCGAACAGCAGCAATCCTTACAAGCCCCCGGCGTGAGCAAACGATAGTGCGCGGAAGCTCCTTAATCTCGGTTTCCATGGGCTCTCCGTTCCTCACCGGCAACGAACGACAGTGCCAGCAGCGCCGGTCGACTCTTCCCTAACGAATAGTCTCCGCAAGCGGCCCATCTGTTCGGAGCGATGGAATTGCATAAGCTCGGGAGTGACGGCGCGTTCGCTTCGGCGCACCGCAGCATCCATATAGCCGGCGATGAACCAGAGGCCACCCAACACGTATGGTTTCTCCCGCATCTGAAAGAGTCCGCGCAGACATTCCCACAACGGATGTCCACCTACGTAGTAGGCCTTCCGGCCATAGTGAAAACGCATACGGAGCTGCCCGGGCGATCCGGAGCCAACCCCAAGTTTTCGATGATGGAAGCAAACCTTCTCGGCGAAGGTGCGGGTCTGCCAGCCACGCATGCGCGCGGTGGTCACGGCAATCCAGTCGACGGCGCCGCTCTTGACCGGGACGTAACCGCCGACTTCTTCGAAACACTTCCTGCGAAACATCTGGCACGCGCCGGAAACATGCTGCGAATTCGCAAACTGATGGGCGTAGCTGTGCCGATCACGGCGTTCGTGGTCTTCCACAAACGGCGTGCCGGCCACGCCGAGCTCGGGGTAAAGCTGAAATTTGGAAAGCAGAAAGCTGAAGTAGTCGGGCTCGAAGGTGATGTCGGCGTCGAGATTGCCGATGAGGTCCCATGAAGTTGAGGGATCAGAGTTAAGAGCGGAGAGACGGGCATAGCCGGCGTTGAAAGCATGCGCCTTGGCCGCGAACTGGCGGTCGGCGCGCTCCGGCATTCTCAGCAGTTCGATCCATTCATGGTCAGCTCGCATAGCGTCGGACGATCTCGTCAGTTTGATCAGTCGAGCCGTCGCTGACGATAATCCAACTCCGCGGCAAGACGGTCTGGGCGATGACAGATCGGATCGTATTCTCGATGAACGCGGCTTCATTCCGCGCCGGCGTGACGAGAACGTAGGACAGCGGCCGGCTGGCAGACATGGACGGAGTATGGCAGGCGGCAGTTTCGACAGCGGCGACGGTATTCATGACGCGTCCTGGGATTCAGACTGAACCTTCGCCCGCGTCTCCAGCTTCAAGAGCAGATGTGCCAGCGCCTTGAACATGGTGGCCTGGCCCCAATGGAAATACGGCGTCTTTGCCTTCAGGGCCGGATACTGCCGGTAATGGAAGTAGCCGGTGCGATCCTGCATGTTTGCGATTGTCCAGGCAGCGACCTTTTCCGCCATCGGCAGTGCGTCAGGATCTTCGTCCGCAAAAAAGCTGAAAGTATCAATAGCCTGGGCCGCACACTGGATGTCGATCGGGTAGGCACGATCGTGATAGTAACGTGGCCGCCCCGATGGCTCGAAGAAAACCTCCTTGAAATAGCGATAACCGCGCTGGAGGTTTTCCCGGAAAGAGTCGTCGCCACTACGGTCGCAATAGCGCTTCAGGCTATCGAGATTGTAGGCGGTATGGAAGTTGTCGATCCAATGATGTTTCGCTTCCTCGCCATACCACCACGATCCGTCAGCCCGTTGGCGCTGGCAGCTGTACTGCACGGCCCGCTGTGCCACGATGCGGTACTCTTCGTTCCCGGTGTGCTGCCAGGTGCGAATCAGCAAGCCGGCTCCGAGCAAGTTGGAATTGTGGACGGAGCTTTGCTGGACGCCGGTGTAACTGAGGCAGTCGCCGGTGGATGTGACCTCGCGGGGCAACGCCAGAATCCACGCACAGATGCTCTCCGCAACGCTCAGGAATCTCGACTCACCGGTCTGCTCGAACGCCTCCACGAACGCCTGCCCGATCAAGCCCGACCAGACGATCGTGGGCGTATGCGCGACCATTCGGCCCGCTCCGGGTCGTGAAGTCGAAGTGATTTCCCCAGCAGTGTCCCTTCTGGCCAGGTTCCCGGGCGGCGTCCAGCCAGTCGAGACATTGCCGCGCTTTTTGCAGATAGGCGGGAGCGCCGGTGGCTTGGTGCAGGAGCAGATAGCCCCAGGCCATGAAGCCACGGCCCTTGGTCGAATCGAGCGGCCTGACGCCGACCCATGGTCGAACGTTGATCGGCGCCTTCCAGATCAATTGCTGCAGGACGCGCTCGGCAAAAATGTTGCCGAAGGTCAACGGGCGCAGAAATGAAGTGAGGCCGTCGCCGGGGTCGTAGCCTTTGTAATCGCGCTGCTCGACCCAAGCCTGCACAGCTTCCAGGCTGCGCCGAATGGTCGTGTCGGTGCCGGGCAGCTGCGCAGAGGCGCGAGGCTCGTGCGGACTAACAACCGCAGCCATTGGTAACGCAGGCATGTGGTGGTTAGTGCGGGGAGGTGGTGGAGGCCGGCAGTTTCGCGAATGCGCTCTGCGCGGGAGGCTGGCTGCGAGCGACGGAAGGCGCGGCCGCGTCGACGCCATAGTGTTCAGGCGTAATCGTGCCGTCCCGGCAAAGACTGTCCACCAGGTTC
Source organism: uncultured Verrucomicrobiae bacterium (assembly GCA_963844275.1). Lineage (GTDB taxonomy): Bacteria > Verrucomicrobiota > Verrucomicrobiia > Chthoniobacterales > UBA10450 > JACCTI01. The sequence goes on along the minus strand of CAWJNS010000009.1, from coordinate 481,347 downwards.
AAATATTCGTGCTTCCGGTTGCCCCAGCAGTTTTGCTCCGCGTACTGCAAGGCACGGTCGGCGAGTTGCCGCCTGCCCTCTCTGTCACGCAGGAGTTCAATGATGGTGCTGGCGAGCGCTTGAGCGTCTCCGGAGGGGAAGAACCGGACCACGCTGTCATCGAAGTAGTGCCGATCGACGCGGGTATTCGAGACCACGACCGGGACACCCACGGCCATGAATTCCATGATCTTCGTGCTATAAGCCTCATTCCCGAAGGAATCGGCGCGCTTCGGAACAACGCCGATATCTGCCCGAGCCATGATGCGCGCGATTTCCCGCACATCGACCGGAGAACGGAACTTCACGCTTCCATTGAGTCCCAGCTCTTCCCCCAGCGCCACGAGTGACTTCTTCGCGTTCCCGTCACCATAGATGTGGAATTCCGCGGAGGGAAACTCCCGCCGCACCAGCTGAAAGGCACGGAGCGCGACATCGACTCCCTGGTGCGACTGCAATCCACCAGGGAAAAGGATGATCTGTTTTCCGTCGTCCGGTCGCCGCGGTCGAGGCGTGAAGATGTTGCTGTCGACATTGTTGATGAACGTGCTGCAGCGCTCGCTGGAGCGGGTGCGGGCCCCATACTTGTCCCGCCAAAGGTGGTTGGCGATGATGATGTGATCCGCGACGGCAGCAGAGATTCGTTCCATCACGAGCAGGAGGCGGGACAACAGGCCCTTCGGCGCATCCCCGAATTTGCTGGAGTAAAATTCCGGGACGATGTCGTGGATGTCGAGGATTACCGGGGTGCCGGTGATCTTGGGATACCAAGCGGAGAAGACCATGAAGTCGGGGACATTATGGACGTGGATCAGGTCATATCGGTTGCGACGATGCGAACGCGTGACGCGCGAGGTCGCGACGCGCAAGAACCTTAACAAAGGCCACAGATACGCCAGTCGCGAGCGTTCGGTCTTCCCGAAGCGATCCTTAACCCGGAACAGATGAACCCCGTGAATGATCTCGAGTTCCGGTAACTCCCGCGAGCGGCGGAGGGCAAAGACGTCGACGTGGTCGCCACGCTGGGCAAGGGCCTCGGCGTATCGGGTCACCCGATTGTCGGACTCATAGACGGAGTGGGAAACCATACAAATGCGTTTCCTCCGCCGCGACTCGGGGCGAGGATTGAGGCGGCGAACGAACTGCGCCACTTCCCTCGGCAACGGTTGCCAGAATGTGTCTCCGAAGCGCGCCCGCGCGTAATCGAGGAAACTCTCGTAAAGCGCCACGGGATAGGTGCTCGAGGCTGACGCCTCGCCCTCGAACTGAACGTAGTCTGGATGCACATTCACGAGCGCCATCCCGCCGTGTTCCGCAATCCAATCCAGCTTGCTCTTCCAGATGTCGGCGCTGGTCTCTTTTAGAAGCAAATACAGCGTTGAGTCCTGGGGAAGCGTATAGGGCAACTCGACGTAGCCATCATGGGCCGGCGCAGCGTCAGCGGCCGAGCCACTACTGCCAGGGTCCGGTCCCTTCACTTCGGGGGCCGAAACCCAGAACGGAAAAATCGTGTGACGCCCCTGCGGCTGCGGCTCGAATGGGTCGGTGTCGAAAGTCGACATATCATACAGAGCATCGAGTTCATGGAGCCAGGTGAGATTGCTCAACATGAATCCGGAACGGAAACCGACCACACCCCACTGCTTAAGATAAGCATTGATTCGTTGAGCCTTCTCAACGAACTCGTGGCGCGACCGGTAGAGGCGGCCATCGTGTTCGAGGTCATGCACGCCCACTTCGAAACCGTTACGAGCGAGCTCCTCCCGCAATGCCGAAGTTACCCTATAGGTGCCTTCCGGGACAAAGTTAAACGAAGAGCGAAACCCTCTTTCCATTTCGGTCCGCATCAGCCCTTCGCACTTTGCAACCCCGGCCTTCCCTTCCACGTCGTGGGTCAGAATGAGAGCGAATTTCTTCCCGTCCGGCCACCCGGGCCAGCCGACAGGAGCCTGCTCCGATCCTGGCATGATAGGCCAAATATTTTCCACCCCGGGGCGCTTCCTCAGGGCGACGCGCCGACGTAACGCCAGACGCACCGCCTTCGGAATCAGCGGCTTGATGCCGAAATAGAGGTCGTTTCGGAGCATGGGATTACTGGCCTATCGAGTCCCGGGTTTGTACCTCGGAGACGAGGCGACTGGCAATTCGTATTCCGCGGACGCATTCACGAGGCGTCCGTTGCAAATCGGGATCCATCCGGCAAAAAAGACGGCTCGCAAAAGCCGTCTCGAAATTCTGGAGAAGTGTGAATTCCGGGGCGTCGCGCGCGGCGGAGAGCCGTCACTCGCCACCGTCGAGCCACTTCGGTCCGTATGATTGCGCCTTGTTAAAAACAACCGACACATTCTCGCGCTCGGCGATCAGTTTTTGGTAGCCACGCTTCACCACTTCCTTGTTGCTCGTATCGCCCTGCACGATCAACAGCAACTTGTCCATGAACGGACTCAACGCCCAGGTCGGGCTGGTTTGCTCGAGCGGAGGCATATCAAAAATGATGTAATCGAAGTCGCTCGCCTTAAGATTGGGCATCAAATCGAAGAACCTCTTCAGACCTAACTGGGCTGGGCCGCTGCGGGACGAACTCACGGTGGCGAGGTAGAGATTGTCGGCTGCCGGATCAATCGCGCCGCTGGGCTGGAGAGCCGTGGCGAGCGAGTAAGCCGGCTTGCCTTTGAAGAAGGGGTGAACATCACCAGGGCCAAGGTTTACGTCTACCAGGAGAACCTTGCCTTCGTCTGTTTCCGAGAGCGCGGCCGCGAGTCCAGCGGCGATGGTGGAGGTGCCGCCACCGCGGGAGAAGGCGGTCACGCCGATCAGCTTCGGCTTATGGGTTAGCTGGTTCAGCTCAAAGTAAAGGCCGAAGCGATCCCGAATGGCTTCACAGAACGGGCGAATGAAATGGTCGGGCGACCAGGGCGCGATCGAGCTCCCGTTTTTCCCATTGCCGTTCCCGTTTAGATACGGCTGCAGCTCCAGACCGGTGCTCTTGCCGGGCAACGGAAGCCGCCCACGAGGGCGCGTGTAGGGGATGGAAAGCATTACCGGAGCATGCAGCTGTCTCTCCAGCTCCAACGGCCGTTTCACGGTCCGGTTAAGAACAAGGTCCGAGGCCAGGGCAATCAGGAATCCGAGAGCGATGCCGCCCCCCGCAAGCATGAGCGCCAGCTTGTTTCGAGAACCGGTGACAAGCGCCGGAGGAGAAGGTCTTTGGACCGCGCTAATATTGGGGATCTTCGAAGGATCGAGCGCCTCGTCGATGCGCGCTTTCTCCAGCGTCGTCTGAAAATACTTGTAATTCGTTTCCTCCAACTCTCGCTTGCGGTCGAGTTCGGCAATCTGGGGCCCGAGCTCCGTCATTTGCTTGACCCGGGCCTGCACTTCAACAAGTCGTCCCTTCAGAGACTCGACCCGTGCGGTAAGGCCGGCGAGCCGGGTCTTTTCCGAGACAAAATCGGCGTCCGGGCCGCCAGCCCCTTTCTTGAGGGTCATCGCGAGGTCAGGGTATTTCTTCTCGAGTTGGGCGCGCTGGGATTGCAGGTCTGCGATCTGCGTTTCCGCCAGCTGCACCTGCACGCTTTGGGGTTTGAACTTGGAAAGGAGGTCGAGTTTGTTCTGACGCAGCTGCCCGAGGCGTGAAACAATGAGCTGGTGCTGCTGCACTGTGGCGCTGGGCGCCGCCTCGTCGGGAGTCGGCGAAGGCTCTGGCGTGACGCCGGGGCTGGCGGAGGACTGCGGTACTGGCGCACGGTTGCCGGAGGCTGTCTGCGTCTGGGGAGGCGACGATGGGCCGTTTTCGGTCGCTTTCTTTTTCGGCGGCGTTTTGGAATCAGAAGTTTCGACAGCGGGCGATTCGGAGAGCTCCTTCACCCGTGCCTGCTGCTCTGCCAGTTCGGCCTCTGCAGTGTGCAGTTGCTCCTCCGTCCGCGCCAGCTCGGCACTGAGGGCGACTCTGCTGTCCGCGAGAGAGATGATCCCGCCTTGTTCTTTCAACGGCTTCAACGCATCTTCCGTCTGGTTCAAGCGTGCGCGCACCTGATCGACCTGCTGAGTTACGAAGTCGAAGGCGCCGGCCGAGCGATGCACCTCAAGGTGCTTGACGAAATACCGGCTCACGAGTTCCTCCAGGACCTCGGCCGTAAGCTGGGGATCACGACTGTCATAGGAGACAAACAGGACATTGCCGCCCCTCTGAGCGTCCACCTTCAGACCCCCCGCGACGATCGCGGCCGCGGCGTGCTTCGAGACAGGATCTTTCTCAGCAGGCAACAGCCGTTTGGGCCCGATCGCTTCGGCCACCTGAACCGCCAGATCCCAGCTGGTCAGGATTTCTACCTCAGACGCAATCGTGGCCATGCTGATGTCATTGCGCATGCCACTGACGTCTCCACTGGAACTTACCGAATCGACCGGACTGCGTTCAACGACGTAGCGGACCAGGAGCTTGGCCTGGGAACGATAGAGCGGTGGATTGAGAAAAATGGCCGCCGCCGCAGCGATGAGACCCAGAAGACTGCAGGCCAGAACGATCCGCTTGTACTTGAAGAGGATAAAGAGAATGTCATGGACGCCCAAGGAAGGCGGAACCGGGTCCTGGGTGCTGGGCGGCAAGGCGCGGATTGTAGTGGGCACCATATTAGCTAATCCAAATGACGGTAGAGAAAGGCCCCGGCGGCGCTGTTAACGGCAAGCGGCAGACGACGGAACAAATGCTTATACAATCGACCCGTGCCGCTTCGTTTCGTGCTCCCGTGACCTTTTGTCGTCGCACTCAAGCGATCATAGCGGATCGGGTTCTCGACCGCGCCCCATGAGCGCTTGAATCTGCGCAAGCCCTCGTTCCCCAGATCCGTCCGGCCCAATTGAAAGGTATGACACCCCACCTGGACCAAATGCTCAATCCCGCGCCAGAGACAGAGGTTATTTGGGCGAAGCTTCTGCGCGCTTGCGTCGGATGCGGCAAATTTGAAGAGGCCGCTCCCCCGCCACGAGAAGAAAACCGCGGCAGCCAAGGGAGACTTCCCGTGCCGGACCGTAACTACGAAACCCAGTCCGGCGGCGACAATCTCGTTGTGAATATTCTGAAAAAACCTCCACGGCTGCGGCGGGACGCCATGCCGTCTGCGCGTGAGGCAGTGCAACCGGTAGTATTCGCCCATCGCTCCTGCATCCAGCCTGATTTCAGCCTCAAGCCCGCTGCTTCGCGCCTTTCGGACCCCGCCTCGTGTGGCGGTACTGAGGTTGGCGAAGAGTTGCTCGATTCCCCGCGTGAGATCAAGTTCATGGCCGTAAAACAGAGCAGCGGCGGAATCATCGTCATTGCCTGCGGCGAGACCGCCACGAAGTTCGCAATACTTCCAACCTCGATCAGCGGTGATTTCGCAGAGTTTCGCGAGAATGGCTGCGTTTTCGAGAGGATCGAAAATGAGTGGGGAGCAGAAATCGCTGAACGGCAGGCACACACCACGCCGCCCCGTCCATCGGCTGTTGACCTCCATCAGAGGCACCAGCGCGACCGTTTCGCCGGAACGCTCAAAACGCAGATAATGCGGCTGGTGCCCGTAGGTCCGGGCCAAAACGCGCGCCCAGTTGGAGCTATGAAAAATAGTGGCATCGGGATGATCCCGGCTGAGCAGGTCCCACTGTTCGCCCGCCAGCGGATCAAGAACAGAGATCTCAAGAGTGGGCACGGGCGAGGCGGCCACGACGGAAAAACCACCGTCGGACGGCCAATTACCCTCCGCGACGGGTGACGCCACACCGCTAGTCGCAGACGACATCACAGGAATGTGAGGAAGCAACAATGGATCAGACGAGGGCAATGGACGTAACGGAACTCCTTACCGCCTCGATGACGTAGTTCCGCTGACCCTCGGTAAGCTCGGGGAACATTGGCAGCGAAAGAAACTCCGCGGAAGTTTGCTCTGAAACTTCGAAGGAACCGCGGCCGTACCCGAGACTCTGGTAGGCCGGCTGGAGATGAACGGGAACCGGATAGTGCACCCCGCAACCGATACCTTTGCTCTCGAGAAGCCGCAGAACCTCGTCCCGTTCCTGGACGCGGATGGCATAAACATGATAGACGTGCCCGACGCCTGCAGTCTCGACGGGCGGGACGACATCGGGCATGCCCCGGAGTCCGTCGGTGTAGGCGGCGGCGTGTTGCCGCCGCTGTTTGTTCGCCTCGTCGAGGTGCGGCAGTTTGACTTGGAGAATGGCGGCCTGGATTCCATCCATCCGGCAATTCCAACCGACGAGGCTGTGGTGATATTTGCGTTGCTGACCGTGATCTCGCAGGACTCGGATGGTCTCAGCCAGTTTCGCGTCGTTCGTGACAACAGCACCCGCTTCGCCAAACGCCCCGAGGTTCTTCCCCGGGTAAAAACTGAAGCAGCCGGCCGCGCCCATCGAGCCAGCGATTCGGCCCTTGTATTCCGCGCCATGTGCTTGGGCGGCGTCCTCGATCACCGGGACTCCGTGCGCGCGCGCAATTTCCAGAATCGGATCCATATCGGCGCATTGGCCGAAGAGGTGGACGGGGACAATGGCCTTCGTGCGCGCGGTAATCGCGGCCGCGAGTTGCGACGGCGCCATGGTGTAGCTGCGCTCGTCGATATCGACGAAGACCGGCTTGGCGCCACAATAGGTGATCGCCTCGGCCGTCGCCATGAACGTAGATGGAACGGTGATGACTTCATCACCGGGGCCAACGCCTGAGGCCAGCAGCGCGAGCCAAAGCGCATCGGTTCCATTGCCGACGCCGATGGCGTGCTCGCAATCGCAGTAAGCCGCAAAATCCTTCTCGAATGCGACCACGAACGGCCCGCCAGCAAATGCTCCCTGATCGATGACCGCGGCGATCGCCCGGTCGAACTCGGCTCGCAAAGGCGCGTGGTGCGCATGCAGGTCTAGGAAAGGAACTTTCATCGGATTATAAAATCAGGCGTCTGGGCCGCAGAATGAAGTTGCGCGGCACGCCCGCGAAGGACTCTGGCTGGATTTCCCGCCACGGTGACGCCGGGCGGAACATCCTTCGTGACGACACTCCCGGCTCCCACGATTGCGTTCTCGCCAATCGTGAGTCCGCCCAACAATGTCGCGCCGGAACCGATCGAAGCTCCGCGCTTCACAATCGTCCGCTGGCAGGCCCAGTCTGCCTCGGTTTGAAGTTCGCCGTTGCTACTGGTGGCTTTGGGGACGCGATCGTTAATAAACGTGACCCCGTGGCCGACGAAAACTCCTTCTTCTATTTCGACTCCCTCGCAGATGAAGGTGTGGCTCGATATCTTGCAGCGGCTCCCGACCCGGGCGCCCTTCTGGATTTCAACGAAGGATCCGATCTTCGTTTCATCGCCCACTTCGCAGCCGTAGAGATTAACGAACCCGAAAATCCGAACATCGCGTCCGAGTTTTACGTCGGGCGCGATTAGCTGGTGGACGACCGGCGCGACACTCATGCGCGGAGGCCATTCGACCTCATGCCATTCGCGCCGAAACTCACGGGAGAACCATTCGCGCGAAGAGATTCGCTGGCAGCCTCCAGGATCCGCACCAGCTCGAGTCCCTCCTGCCCGCTCGTTTCGGGCCGAGCACCATGTCGAATACAGTCGATGAGATGCTGCGATAACGCCCGCAGCGGTTCCTCCTGCTTGATATGTGGGATGTAGCTGTCGCCGTAATGATAGGAATACTGAAACTCCGCAAAGGTGTTGTAATGCGGGGGACGCTCAACGCGAACATCATAGATCCGGATCTTTTCGTTCGGCTCCAGATCATCGTAAACCACCATGCGGTGCGTTCCGACGATCGTCATCTCGCGCACTTTGCGCGGTTCAAGCCAGCTGCTCTGGATGGTGGCAAACCGCTTCTGCCGAAAGGTGAGAGAAATATTCGTGACGTCCTCAACGCCGGCCGTGACATGCGCATTTCCCTGGCAGTTCACCGAGATGGGGAATTCCCCCAAGATATGCAGGATGATGGAGATGTCGTGCGGAGCGAGGTCCCACGCGACGTTGATATCCTTTTGAAAAAGACCAAGATTGAGTCGGCGACAGTTGATATACCGAATTTCCCCCAAATCCCCGGAATCGACGATCTCCTTGATCTTCCGGACGGGGGACGAATAGAGAAACGTGTGTCCAACCATGAGGACCAGTCCGTTTTTCCGGGCGAGATCGACCAATTCTTCGCATTCCGCGGACGAGGATGCCATCGGCTTCTCTATGAAAGTGTGCTTTCCCGCGAGAAGGGCCGCCTTGGCCAGACCGAAATGCTGTTTAACAGGCGTGGCAATAATGATAACGTCGAGGGCAGAGTCGCCGAGCATCTGTTGGTAATCAGCCAGCCCTTCGACATCCGGATATAGCGTCCCCATTTTGCTCAACCGAGCGGGATCGAGATCGCAAACGGCCTTGACCGAGCAGTTCTGGATCTGCCGAAAGTTGCGGACCAGATTGGGTCCCCAGTAGCCGCAACCAACGACCCCCACGTTCAACGGCCCCTTCGTGGGGCGTCTACCGGTCGCACGCGCTCCGGCGCGACGACGCGGCAACGAACCCTCCCGCACAGGCGCGAGCAGACTGGGTGTGCTTCCGTTGGGCAGACTCTTCATATGGCGTTTGCCGGCTGCCCGGCTTGGGCTGGCGCGGAGCGGCGACGAGCATTCGATGGCGCCGGCGCCCCGCCCTGCCGGAGCTTCAGCGCTTCTCTCCAAAGTGTCGGAAAGGTCCGGGCAATGATGGTCAAATCCCTCCTCAGGGAAAGGTTTTGCGCGTAGTGGACGTCCAAACGGATCATTTCGTCGAACGTCGTGCTGTTCTTCCCGCTGACTTGCCAAAGCCCGGTAAGCCCCGGCAAAGTTGCGACGCGTTGTCTTTCGTGCGCGTTGAAGTGTTCGAATTCCTGAGCAGTGCACGGTCGCGGGCCGACGAGACTCATTTCGCCTTCGATTACGTTGAAGATCTGCGGCAGCTCATCCAACCCCGTAGCGCGGATCAGCCGTCCCCAGGGAATGATGCGGGGATCGCCGGCCACGTCCAGCTTTGCCATCGGGACACCGTTCCTCATCAGATGCTGAAAGTAGCTCTCATGTGCCGCCGTGTCCGCATTCACCCTCATGCTCCGAAACTTGTAGATCATGAAGATACGCCCGCCGCGTCCGACGCGGCGCTGCTTGAAGAAAACAGGACCGGGGGACGAAAACCGCACCGCCAACATCACCAAGAGCATTACAGGCAGCCAGAACGGAAGCGTCAGCCCTACAAGGGAGAGGTCGAGAACGCGTTTCCAAGCCGGCACTTGATATGCGGGAGACGAATACCCGTCAGGCAGCGGCGCCACTCCGCCGTCAACCGTGGGTTTGGCTACGCAATCGTTGTCCGCAACTGTCATTTCAAAACTCAATTGAGGGTCCTCTTCTGGCAGGCTGACGCGACGGAGCAATGCTCGCTCGAGAAAGAGTCGCACATCGTCGACTTTGCTCTTTCCATCGGGTACGGACGGATGGGATGGGTTCTCATTGGCCAAATTGGTCGAGGTCGGATGGAGTAAGTGAGTGTTGCGTGCGTTGCGACCGACGCGTGCTGTTTTCGCGGATTCCAACCCGCGCTGCGGAACGTCAGTCGCGTGCGAGGGCAAGCTGCCGCCCTTGGTCAGCAACGCCCCGTTTCTGGAGGATGCACCTTTTACCTTCGAGTTCACATGTCTCGGCAAGTTGTCAGAAACCCGCCACCATCTCTAGATGCCAGAGTTTACTACTATTCTGAAAATTGTGTCCACCGGTATTTGCGATCCGGGGTATCGTCGGCTGGACAGAATCGCCCAAAAAGGTCTCGTCGCCCTTGGTGACAACGGCACCACCGCGAAGAACCAAGCTGGTTATGAAGGCATCGATTCCGTCCGGTCCGCACTCGATTTGCCATGGCGCGCCCCGTCTCATCGCCGACATGATAGCGTCCGCCTGAGGAACTGCCGAACGAATTCTGCCCACACGTGACCATCGTTTGCACCGAACACCCGTGCTTCCCCGTTCCGATGTCGTGGCGGAAGACGTTAATGCAGGTATTTTGCAAATCGCACCGCGATCAACACGCGTCGACGCGCGACGTCCGCACTCTCCCGGCCGCGGAGTAACTTCCTGGGGCGTGCGTAACCCGCCTCTGCAAGGAAGGAGGCCGGCATCCCGGGCGTGCTCCAAATCGCTCGCCGGCAAAAGACCCTTTGGCTGTGATTGGGCGGAATGATGCATCAATTACAAAACGGCAATCGGAGGCTCAAAGTTGCATATTTTTCGTAATACAGGCTAAAATCGGCGCGCCGCCGCTCGGCATTCTCTTAGAACCCTCTTCCAGCCACGGCCTCGCGTCGATCGATCGGCGGCCCCAAGAGCCGAGAACTCGGCACGGGCAGCTCGGGGCCCGGCGCGTTCGGCGCCAATCTTCTCTAGGCTAGACGTCGCCTCGGAGACCGATTTTTTTGCGCTTGATCAGAAAATCACGGCAGTTTGGCACAGATCTTTTGTGGACCTTGCGACTCAATTTTGCGGAATGCGCTTTCCGTGAGCCCATCCGTTTCCCGCGTGCCTAGAGAATGATTTCCAGGAACACGCTGAGCCGGGCTACGGCCAGCTCTGGGGGCGGTTCGTCAGCAAGACACGCGGAGGGGAGAAGGCAGGTCCCTGGAACGGTGAGCCAGCGTCTGACGCTCGGGGGTGACGAATGTACGTGGGCGACTCGTCTCGATCAGATGGAAGCCCGTCTCGTCCTCATAGCCCTCAGCGGCAGTGCGCAGCCGCAGGGCGATCATGCTGACGGTGGTGGCGCAGGCTCCGAGGATCAGTCCAGCGAACAAGATCATGCCCGTTTTAAAAGCATGATATATGCCATTTGCAGGCACCAGCCTCCCTCAGGGGCCCACGTCCCGAACCCGACAGGTTTATCGCATTTTTGCGACTCGTACGACTGCGGTTTCTACCAAATGCCGCGCCTCGTGCGGCAACTCAACGCGCGTCGATCTCGAGCGGCGCCGAAGGCAACGAGCGGGCGTTCTCGCTTGGCAGGACTCGCGCTAGCGGCATCTCCGTCTCGATTTCGCGGCCCAGGAATTCGAGCAGAATGCGGATTCGCTCTTTCGCTGGGAGCACCTGCGTAACCAACGCCGTCAGGCCGCGGAATGGGCCCTCCACGACAAGAACGGGATCGCCCGGCCGCAGTTCGGGGGCAATGGTAATCACTTCATTGTCCGAACTGGCCTGACGCATCAGCGCAATAGCTTCCGGCTCAATAATCGGAATGGACTCGCCAAAGCGCACCAGCGAGACGACGCCCGGCGCCGAGCAGACCCGCCGGTGGAATTCTGCGAATGCGAATTCCGCGAAGAGGTACCCGGGAACATCGCCTCAACGAACCATCCAGCTCCGCGTTGCGTGGCTTTGCGGAATCTGACGCGCGGCGCGAAACACTGGACTTGAAACTGGCGGCGTAGGCCTTCCGCGGCAATGTGCTCCCGCTTCGGCTGCGCTCGCAGACAAAACCAGGTCGGTGTCTCGACCTCTTTCAACCCACTGACTGTGCCGTTTTGATATATCAAATGTTTCTCCCCAGAACGAATACGGGAGCCAAGCAGCGAAGTCGCGTAAAAAATCGTGAAACCGGCCACGCTTCGCACGCGTTGGCACGCCAGAACGCGCGTGGGAAGTTCAAACGCACGGTTTCTCGCGGCGCGAAGCGACGCTGTGGCGACTTCGAAACGTGATTCAGTGGCTGATACTCTTTGCGCCGCCGGATCGCCGCAATAGATTGCCGATCTCGGCAAACCGCAGAGCACGCGATAATCTCCTCTATCTCCAATGAACCGACGCAAATTCCTCCAATACACCGGTCTCACGACTGGTTTTCTTTTGGTGCCCGGCTGGGCGCGCTCCGGCAGCGCTTGGGCGCAATCCGCGCCTGTCCCCGCATCGGAGAAGAAAAAACTCGCTGATGCGGCGCTAAACGCCGCGACGAAGAAAGGCGCCAAATATGTCGACGTGCGTATCGGGCGCTATCTAAACCAGTCGATCTTCACGCGAGAAGATCGCGTCGAGAACATCGTGAGCGGAGAAAGCTACGGAGCCGGTGTGCGGGTGATCGCCGATGGCGCCTGGGGCTTCTATGCGACCGATCAGCTGACGCCGGAGGCGATCGCGAAGGCCGCAGAGCAGGCGGTCGCGATCGCGAAGGCGAATGCCAAGCTTCAGGACACCCCGGTGACCCTCGCGCCGCAGAAAGGCGTCGGGGAAGTGAACTGGCGCACGCCGATCGTCAAAAACGCCTTCGAAGTGCCGGTCGCGGAGAAGGTCGCGCTGCTGATGGAGGTGAACAAAGCGCGCGCTGGCGAACGGCGCGAACTTCATCAACTCCAGCCTCTTCCAGATCAACGAGCAGAAGTATTTCGCGAGCACTGATGGCTCTTACATCGACCAGGACGTCCACCGCATCTGGCCGGTGTTTCAGGTCACCGCATCGACCCGAAGAACGGCAAATTCCAGACGCGGGCTTCACTTGGCACGCCCTGCGGACGCGGCTGGGAATATCTCTCCGGCGCGGAAAGCGGGAAGCGTCACGGCGTCGTGACGCGCTACACCGATTCCTACGACATGATCGAAGACGCGACGGCGGCCGCGAAGCAGGTGAAGGAAAAAATCGAGGCGCGCTCGGTCGAGCCCGGTCAGTACACGCTCGTGCTCGAGCCCTCGCACATGTGGCTCACGATTCACGAGTCGATTGGCCATCCGACCGAGCTCGATCGCGTGCTCGGCTACGAGGCGAATTACGCCGGCACTTCGTTTGCCACGATCGACAAGGCGAAGAGCGGCACCTTCAAGTACGGCAGCGACAAGGTGACGTCTTCGCCGACAAGACGCAGCCCGGCTCGCTCGGGGCCGTCGGCTACGACGATGAAGGCGTGCCGACGAAGCAATGGGACCTCATCAAGGACGGCATCCTGGTCAACTACCAAAAGACGCGCGACCAGGCGCACATCATGGGCCAGAAGGAGAGCGACGGCTGCTCCTATGCGGATCACTGGAGCAGTGTGCAATTCCAGCGCATGCCGAACGTCTCGCTCAGCCGCGGGCAAGAAGCCGCTGACGCCGGAACAGATGATCAAGGATGTCGAGCGCGGGATCTACATCGTGGGCAACGGTTCGTTCTCGATCGATCAGCAGCGCTACAACTTCCAGTTTGGCGGCCAGCTCTTCTACGAGATCAAGAATGGCGAGATCGCCGGGATGCTGCGCGATGTGGCCTACCAATCGAACACGCAGGAGTTCTGGAACTCGTGCGTCGCCGTCTGTGATGAAAGCGACTACGCGTTGGGCGGATCGTTCTTCGATGGAAAAGGGCAGCCTTCGCAGGTCAGCGCGGTTTCGCACGGCTCGGCCACGGCGCGCTTTGAAAAAGTGAACGTCATCAACACCGCACGGAAGATTTAACCGGCAATCTTATGGCACAATTAAGCGAATCTGAAGCGCAGGCGATCCTGACCAAAGCTCTCGGTTACTCGAAAGCCGATGAGTGCGAGGTGACCTTAACCGGCGGGCGTTCGGGAAATCTCCGCTTCGCGCGCAATGCCGTTTCCACGAGCGGCGCGCGGGAAATCCTCAGCCTTGAAGTCCAGTCGAGCTTCGGGAAGAAGACCGCGACGTCGACTATTAACGAGTTCGACGACGCGTCGATCGAAAAGGTCGTGCGTCGTGCCGAAGAGCTCGCCCAGCTCGCGCCGGAAAACGCCGAGTATGTCGAATTTCTTGGGCCGCAGGAATATCTCAGCCCGAACGCCTATTTCGACTCCACCGCCAAGATCGATCCTGCGTTTCGGGCCCAGGCCGCGGCCACGAGCATCAAGCTGAGCAAGGACAAGAAGCTGGAGGCGGCCGGCTATTTGCAGCATGACGCCGGCTTTACGGCGGTCGCGAACACCCACGGCCTGAAAGGATATCACCGCCGCTCGGGCATCGATTTCTCGGTCACCATTCGCACGCCGGACGGCAAAGGCTCCGGCTACGGTATCTGCGATTACAATGACGCCACCAAGCTGGACACGAGCGTGGTCTCGGCCGTCGCCGCGGAAAAGGCGGCTCGTTCGCGTGAGACGCGCGCGATCGAGCCCGGGAAATACACCGTCATTCTGGAGCCGGCCGCGTCGGTCGACTTGATCAGCCATATGATCACGGCCCTCAATGCCCGCCAGGCGGACGAAGGCCGCAGTTTCATGAGCAAAGCTGGCGGAGAGACGCGCCTGGGCGAGAAGTTGGTCGATGAACGGGTGCACATCTATTCCAACCCGATGAATCCCGATGCGCCCAGGCAGCCGCTGGGCAGATGACGGCCGGCCCCGGCGCCCCGTTGATTGGGTCAAGGACGGCAAGGTTGTGAACCTCGGCTACTCCAGATTCTGGGCGCGCAAGAAAGGTCTCGATGAAGACAAGGCACCACCGCCGCTCGGTGGCGGATTCGGCGGCGGGGGTGGCGGCAACCGCGCGGTCGCGGCCTTCGAAGGGCAATCCGGCATTCTCATGGACGGCGGCGGAGCCAGCCTGGAAGAGCTGATCAAAGGCGTGAAGCGCGGCGTGCTCGTGACGCGGCTTTGGTACATCCGCCCGGTCGATCCGCAGACGCTGCTTTACACCGGCCTCACGCGCGACGGCACGTTTTACGTCGAGAACGGCGAGGTGAAATACGCGATCAAGAATTTCCGGTTCAACGAAAGCCCCGTGATTTTCCTGAATAACCTGGAAGCGCTGGGCAAACCGGTCAGCGCGTAAACGGCAATATGATTCCGCCGATGGTCGTGCGCGACTTCACTTTCTCGAGCCTGTCGGATGCGGTGTAGGCGAACGATGCAACGCTAGGGGATGGCTTCTGCCGATTTCGTTTTCACCCGGCTGCAATACGAGTCGGGTGACTGGGACATCGTGGATCAGCGGATGCCGTCGAACCTGCTCGATTCGCTCGTCGCCTACACCACGCTCGCGAGTGGCGGAACGCGAAGCCGTCGTGCCGCTGGCGAGCACGGATGTTCTCGCGGCGCCGTTCTGCTACCTGAGCGGACACAAGCTCGTGCAGTTCACCGATCGCGAACGCGAGAACTTCGAAGCGTACGTCCGAAACGGCGGCTTCGTGTTTGTGGATGACTGCAATCACGACATCGATGGCCTCTTCGCGAAATCGTTCGAGGCGGAGATGGCCAGCATCTTCGGGCCCGAGGCACTGCAGAAAATCGCCAACGATCACCCGCTTTACCGTGCGTTCTTCCGCTTCGAGAAAGGCCCGCCGACCACGTCCTTCGAGCTGAACGGCTGGGGCGACGATCTGGTGCACGATTACCTGAAGGCGATCGAAATCGACGGGCGCATCGGCGTCCTCTACAGCAACAAGGACTACGGCTGCGAGTGGGACTACGATTTCCGCAACAAGCGCTTCCTCGCGGAGGACAACACAAAATTCGGCGTGAACATCGTCATGTACGCGATGACTGAGCTGAGGATGAGCATCTCCCCTGCGACCGCGGCCGCGCAAACCGAAGCGGAAATCGAGCGGCTGCTCGCGAGGTTGCCCCTGCTGCGGCAGGAGATCGGCAAAGTGATCATCGGCCAGCAGACCGTCATCGAGGAGCTGCTGACCGCCTTTCTGGCCGGCGGCCATTGTTTGATCGAAGGGTTGCCGGGATTGGGCAAGACGCTGCTGATCCGCACCCTTGCCCAGGCGGTCCACCTTTCGTTTCATCGGATTCAATTCACGCCCGACCTGATGCCTTCCGACATCATCGGCACGGAGGTGCTGGAGGAGGATCACGCCACCGGCAAACGCTTCTTTCAATTCAACCCGGGCCCCATCTTTGGCCAGATTATCCTCGCGGATGAGATCAATCGGACGCCACCGAAAACGCAAGCCGCGTTGCTCGAAGCGATGCAGGAAGGCTCGGTCACCTACGGCGGCAAGACGCACATCCTCGAGCGGCCGTTTTTCGTTCTCGCGACCCAGAATCCGATCGAGCAATCGGGCACTTATCCGCTGCCGGAAGCGCAGCTCGATCGCTTTCTGCTCTACCTCAACATCGACTACCCAAGGGAGGCCGACGAGTTGGCGATGCTCGCCAGCACGACTGGAAAGCGCGCCGCGGAGGTCGAGCCGGTTCTGACCGTCACAGAAATTCTCCAGCTCCAGGCGCTCGCTCGCGAAGTGGCGATGAGCGACGATTTGCTCGCCTACGTAAACCGACTCGTGAGAGCAACGCGTGATCGCTCCCTCCCCTACATCGCGAAATGGGTTCGCTGGGGGGCCGGGCCGCGCGCCGGCCAGGCGCTCATTCTCTCGGCCAAAGCGCGGGCGTTGCTCGCCGGCCGTTTCGCGGTCACGCTCGATGATCTCCGCGCCCTCGCCGCCCCGGTCCTGCGCCATCGCATTCTCCTCAATTTCGAAGCCGAAACGGAAAACATCCAGCCGGATGACGTCGCGCGGGAGCTATTCCGCCTCGTGCCGGAGCCGAAGAGCCCGCTGCAACGGTGAGCGTCCTCGATCCGCGCGTTCTCACGGCCACGCGCGGGTTGCGCCTCACGGCGATGCAGATCGTCGCGGGAGTTTTGCCGGGAATTCAAGCCAGCCGTCAGCCTGGGCTCTCCCGCGAATTCAGCCAGTATCGCGCTTACCAGCCCGGCGACGAACCTCGCCACATTGATTGGAAACTCTATGCGCGTTCGGACCGTTATTATCTCAGGGAAAGCGAAGTCCAGACCGCCGTCACGCTCCGCATCGTCCTCGATGCAACGGAGTCGATGCGTCAGGCGGACACCACCGGACCCGGCGCGGGGATCCGGAAGTTCGATTGCGCCCGCGTGCTCGCCGCCGCGCTCGCCTACATCGGCCATCGGCAAGGCGATCCCGTCGGCCTGCACACGATCACGAACGGCCGCGTCGTCTCCATAGAACCGGGGCAACGCCGGCAGCCGTTCGAGCGAATCATTCACGCGCTCGAAAATCTGGAGCCGGCCGGACGGTGGCCGACGGACGGAAACGAACTCGCCGCGGCCGTCGCCTCGCGCGCCACCTCCGTGCCGGGCCCAACCGGCGCCACGCGCGAGTTGACGATTGTGCTCACCGATGGGCACGAACATGGCGGAGAGATTCGGAACGCGCTTGCTCCCCTCCGGCGGCGGCAGCACGAAGTCCTTTTCATCCATCTCCTCGGCCGCGACGAGCTGGAGTTTCCATTTAGCGGCCCGGTGCGTTTCGAAGAATGGGAGACCGGCGCGGTCCTGGAAACAGATGCGTCCTCGGCACGGGCGATGTGGCTGGTGAACCAGGAACGGCACCTCGAGAAGTGGCGACAGGCCTGGGAAGGTCGCCGCTTCGATTACTTGCAAATCCGCACCGACGAACCTCTCGACCGCGCCCTGCGCGCCTATCTGCGCCAGCGGATGAGGCGTTAAGAACCAACAGCCCGCGTCATGTTGCAGTTCCTTTCCCCGCTCGCTCTTCTCGCGCTGGCAGCGGTGACCATTCCCGCGATTCTTCACCTCTGGCGACCGCCGGCGAAGACGGTGCGCGTCGGCACGTTGCGCTTTTTCGAGGGTCCTGCGGTGCGGCGCCTCACCAAACTGCAGTGGCGCGAACGTCTGCTGCTGGCGATTCGGTTGTTGCTGTTGGTAATGTTGGTCTTGCTGCTGGCGCGTCCGGTCTGGAACAAGCCGCCACCGACGATTCCGCAGCGCTGGGCCTTGATTGACCCGGATGTCGTTCTGGAAGGCGACGCCTTGAGACGGTGGCGCGAGTTGGACTCGAACGGGTATGAAACGCGAAAACTGGCCCCTGGTTTTCCGAAGATCTCGTGGACGGACAAAGGCGGTGTCCAAGATGCTGCTGCCGCGGACGTCTGGTCGTATCTGCGGGAAGCGGACGCGCAATTGCCGGCGGGCTCCGAGGTGGCGATCTTCTCCTCCGACCGAATCAGCTCGCTGCGAGGTGCGCGCCCCATTCTGCGGCGCATCAAAGTCGAGTGGATTTCCGTCTCGCCGAACGATCCACGAGGCACGTGGTGGATCGAGTCGGCCCATCTGTCCGAGCAGGCGGAAGATGGCCAGCAGAAACTGCGCTGCTTCGTTGGAGTCGGCTCGGCCACGCAGACGCGACGAGTGCCGGTGGAGGTTCCCGCTGCGCCGGGACGACACGATCTGGCGGCTCCGCTGGACCACCTGGCTCTCGAGGTAAGGGCTGGGGAGGATCACAGTTTGAGCGTCCGCGTCATCAGTCGCGACGGCAGCTCGACGGAAGGGCAATGGCTGGCCGTTTCGGCAGCGAAGCCGTTGCACGTGGTGATCATTCGCGCCGACGAACGACGCGAAGACGCCCATTACGTGGCAGCGGCCGTCCGCGCTCTGAGCGAGACGTCAGGTCGGCGAATCAACGTGGAGGTAAGTGCACCCGATCGTGAAACCGATGTCTCGCGCGCTGCCTGGATCTTCTGGTTAAGCGATGAACCAGTTCCGCCATCGTTGGGCCGGGAACTCAAGGAGCGGGACATCGATCTCCTGAGTGATGCGGAGAAGAGTAGCGATGCAGCAGGTCCGCCGGTTCTGAATTGGATCCTGTTCGACTCCGCGACATCCGGCTCTGAGCAGATCGGCCTTTTCCGGCGCACGCCGGCGTCATCTGAGGCCGGGGCATCGATCTGGACCGATGCCTCTGGTCAACCGCTTCTCACCGTGCAGCGCGAAGGTCGCGGCCGCCATTGGCGTTTCGCCAGCCGCTTCCATCCGGAGTGGAACGATCTTCCGCGCAGCGGTGCGCTGGCAGCTGCGCTGCGCTCGCTCCTGTCTGCCCGCGAAAGCGGACCCGTCGCTGAGTCACAGGATGTCCGGCGAGCCGATCCAACCCAGGCCGCGCCCGCCCAGGCACCAGCCGCAGAAATAGATTCTGACTTGGTGCTCAAAGCGGCGCCAGAGCGCCTTGATCTTCACCGACTTTTCTGGACCGCCGCCGTGGCGCTTTTTGGCCTCGAGCGGGTCTTGAGCTACCGGCGCTCACGAGTGGCAGCGGCGCTCCCGACACGAGCGGTTTCTGCCGTGCCGGAACACGTAACGTCATGAGCCGGGAGCAGCTCGAACAACTGGTGGGATTCTGGCGCCGAAGGATGTTCACGCGCGATGCATTGGTCATCGCGGCGCTGGCGTTAACGGCCGCTGCCGCCGCCATCGCGTGGAGCCGGATCGGGCTCGTCACTCCAATGGCGGTTGCGATGCTCCTGATCGCGCTGCTCGGCTCGCTGGCCGCGGTGCGGCAGTCGCGACTCGATCTGGTTCAATTCACGCGGCATCTGAATCGCGCCTTTCCGGAGCTCGAAGAAAGCAGCGGACTCTGGCTCCGATCCCCGGAGAACCTGACGGTGGTCGAACGGCTGCAACGCCAGCGGGTGGATCGAGCAGCGCAGATCTTGCAGGGCGCGGCCGCGGGCGCTCCGTTCGCAACGCCACCGCGCGATCTGCTGCGAATCCCGCTGTTGTGTTTGGCGGTGGCGCTCATGCTCTTCGTGGCCGCGCTGATCTGGCGCTCTCTTGCACCCACCGCGGACGAAATCACTTCCCCGGCCGCCGTCACGCAGCAGCAGGTCGATTCCGCCGCCCCCACGCCGCGCAGTGATCATCGTGCCGAAAATTACCCGGGCCGAGATGTTGATCTCGCCCCCGCTCTACACAGGACGCCCGCAACGCGTCGTCCCGGATTTGAACGCGGAGGTCGAGGAAGGCGGCACCGTCACCTGGACGCTGGTCCTCGATCAACCGGTCACGCAGCCGCAGCTCGTCTTTGGCGAACGCGATACCCTTCCACTCCATCCGGAAGACGACAGCCTCACGGCGACGCGCGTGGTCGTGGAAACGGTGCTCTACCATCCGACAGCCGTTTTGCCCGATGGCGCAGCGTGGAACGCGGCGGAACTCTATTCGCTGAAAGCCATCAAGGATCAGCCGCCCGCGTTGAAGATTCTGCAGCCGAATCTGCCGCGCACGGTGATCGATCCTGCGGCAGCAAGGCCTGAGGTGAACGTGGAAGTGGAGGCGACGGATGATTACGGAATCACCGATGTGCATCTGATCGCGACTGTGGCCAAGGGAACGGGCGAAGCGGTAAAATTCCGAGAACAGCAGATCGCGTTCGACTCCGCAGAAGGTGCTGGGAATGTCGGAACCGCCCGGCGATTTACAAAGGTGCTGGATCTCACAGCGCTCGGGCTCGAGCCGGGCGACGAGTTGTATTTTCACGTCGCGGCGCGGGATAATCGCGAACCGGAGAACAACCGCAGCCGGTCCGAGACGCGGTTCATCGTGCTCGCAGGCCCGGAGCAACAGATCAGCACACCCGGAACTGGCGTGTCAGGCGTGAACCTTGTGCCACAATACTTCCGCAGCCAGCGCCAGATCATTATCGACACGGAAAAGCTGGTCGCGGAGCGCGCGACGTTACCGGATCAGGAGTTCCAGCGCCGGTCCAACGATCTCGGCATCGATCAGCAACTGCTGCGTCAACGCTACGGACAGTTCCTCGGGCAGGATGAGCACTACGAAGGGGACGGCCACGACCACTCGGGGGATTCTGACGGGAGTCGTCTGACGGCCGAGGAGATCGCATCGCGTTTCGGCCATCAGCATGACTCACAGGATGAAGCGACATTCTTCCAAGGCGAAACCAAGGCCACGATGCGCGATGCGCTCGCCGCGATGTGGGAGGCGGAGAGGCTGCTGCGTACGAATCGCCCGGCAGACGCTCTCGGACCTGAGAATAGAGCGCTCGACATCTTGAAGGCGCTGCAGCAGAGCGATCGCGCCTACGTGCAGCGCGTCGGGTTTGAAGCCGCACCATTGAATATCACGGAGCGGCGGCTGCGGGGCGATGCCAGCGATGCCCCGAAGCGAGTCATCGCAGAACCAGCTCGACCGCCCACCGATGAAGCCGTGGTGGCGGTCCGCGAAATGTTGCGGTCATTCGGATCCCAGGTGACACGCCCCCTCCCCGCTGAAGAGTCGGAGACCGCTCGCCGCGTGGAGTCTGCCCTAACGAGTGCTGCGACAAACGATCCGCAGCGTTTTCTGCAGGGGCTCCAGCTATTCCGGCGAATGGCCGCCGCGGAATCACTCACCCCCGATGAGGCGAGGCAACTCGAACAAGCTTTGTTGCAATTGCTCCCCCCGGCGATAGCGCAGCCAGGTAGGACGGAAGAAGTCTCGTCGGTGCTGGCGGAGCGTTACTTCCAGAGCCTCGGGAACGGCCAATGATCATTCTCGCGGCGACCGCGGCGGCGTTGGTTCTGGCGATACTTGAATGGCGCCGGAGCGACCAGCGCAATCGAATCGCACGTATGGCCGCGAGTCTGCTCGCAGTGGCAGCTTTGGCGTGGTGGGGAATGCATCCGCAAGCGGAGGCGGTCGAACCGGGCAAAGCCCCAACCGGAGCGACGCTCTGGACCGGCAGCCCGGAAGACAACATTCCGGCGACGTCGCGAGTGCCAGAAGAATATCAATTCGCGCTGCCCGGCATCGCACCAAAGCCAGGTAGCGTCACCGTCGTTCCGGATGTCGGTTATTTGCGGCGTCACCACCCGGAGATCAACCGCCTGCACATTGTCGGTGCAGGGTTAAGTGAATTCGAGTTGGCCGCGCTCGACAATCTGCCCGTCTCATTTCACCACACCGCACCGCCGCGCAGACAAGCTGCGATTGCGTTTCTCAATCTCCCGCGGCAGATCCGGGTTGGTGAGACGCTCGAGATCCGCGGCCGCGTCGCCGGATTGGACCAAGGCGAAAGGACACGCGTCGTCGTCGAGGGCCCGGAAGGTTCGACGTCCGAAGCCATCATCAACGGTGACTCCTCTTTCTCCATTTCTGCGCCCGCCCCACCGGCGGAAGGCCGATTCGTCTGGCAGTTCAAAATAGTCAACGATGACGTGCACCGCGCGGTGCTGGCGCAGGAACGGCTGGGCGTGGCCGTCACACCCGCCTTGCCATCGCGAGTTCTTGTCTTGGAGAGCAGCCCGAGCCTGGAAACGACGCATCTGCAACGGTGGTTCGGCACCATCGGCGGCTCCTTCGCCTCGCGGACGCTCGTTGGCGAAGGGCGCTATCGCTTCGCGGGGCCGGAGTTCAGCGTAGTCGACGCCCAGTTGCTAGCCCGTTACGACGTCTTGATTACGGATCTCCGCACGTTGCTCTCTCTCCCTCCAGAGGAAGTCGAAGCGATTCGCGCCGCCATTGCTGTGAATGGTCTGGGTTTATTGATCCTGTCGCGCGGGGAATCAGCGGCCGTTCATCCATTGGTGCCATGGAAGATCGATCCAGCGCCAGTCGAAGCGGAGAGCGCGACGCGTTTGGCCAGGTTGCAATGGCTTGGTCTCGATGAACCGACGGAGCTTCCGGTCACGGTCGAAAACGTCGAGGCAGAACCTCTCGGCGAGCAGACGTCGCTGGTCAGCGATAGCCGCGGCCGCGCGATCGTGCGCACGACTCGACGGGGTCGTGGTGAAATTGCGCTTGGTCTCGCGCGCGATACCTGGCGCTGGCGCGTCCAGAATCAACCGGGGACGTTTGCGCGCTATTGGTCCTTTCTCCTCCGCCATCTGGCGAGGCCACACACGCCGGAGCGGTGGAACATCACGAACGCGCCGGGGACTCCGCTGTTCGTCCACGAGCCGGTGGAACTTCAATCCACGGGCAACTCGGAACCACCCTCTCCGGGCGAGGTCATTTCCGATGGCGAGACAAAAGGCGTTCTGCTTCCACTCGCGCAGGAAACCGCGGAACCAGAGAAGTGGCAGGGAACATTTTGGCCACGTCGCGCCGGTTGGCATCGCGTCGCTGCGCCCGGAGGTCGAACCCACCTGGATTTCTTTGTGCACGAAGCTGGCGAATGGCCAGGCTTGCGCGCCGCTCACCGAGACGCGGTCACGGAAAGATTTGCCGCCCTTTCCAGCGAGGCGGCAGCCTCCCGACCGCCTGCCGATTCGGGCGTCGTCAGGGCTGGCACCGGCGTCTGCTTCATGCTGTTTCTGTTCAGCAGCGCTTATCTGTGGTGGGAACGCCGCCGGGTAATATGATCGTCGGCTCTCGAATTCCGTGAAAACGCGGCGCCGCATTCTGATCACCGTTGCCGCGGTGGCTCCTGAGGTAGGACTCGAACCTACGACCAATCGGTTAACAGCCGACCGCTCTACCACTGAGCTACTCAGGATCAACGTGGCAGCGCCAAATCTGCCCTTCGCCGCAGACGCGATGCTCTGCGCGGCGCCCCATTTCAACGTCGGCGCTTATTTTGCGCACGTCCGCTGGGTCGGCAAGCGGTTTCCTGACCGCGACCGTGCGCCCACGGCACAATAAATTGGACGGCGGCACTGGCTGCACCGCTCCCGACCCGCTACAAAGAGCGCGATGGCTGCGCCACTCTCCGATCCGGCTCACGCTCCCCTCCCCGACCTCACCGCTTCGCCGGAACGCGCGGATGAGGTCATGCTCGAAGGACCGCACTCGCGCCTCGATGAATTCATCACCCTGCTGCGGGTGACCCGCGATTTTCTGCGCGGTTTCCGCGTCCTCCATTTCGTCGGGCCGTGTGTGACCGTGTTTGGTTCGGCGCGCGCGAAACCCGGCGACGCCAATTACGAGCTCGCCCGCGCCGTCGGGGCCGCGATCGCGCGCCTTGGATTCACGGTCATGACCGGCGGCGGGCCCGGTATCATGGAGGCGGCAAACCGGGGCGCGAAGGAGGCCGGCGGGCGTTCCGTCGGTTGCAACATCCAGCTGCCCTTCGAGCAGGCGCCGAATCCCTACCTCGATCGCAGCGTAACGATGCACTACTTTTTTGTGCGCAAGGCGCTCCTGATCAAATACTCCTACGCCTTCGTCGTCATGCCGGGCGGCGCCGGCACGCTCGACGAGTTGTTTGAGGCGCTCACCCTCATTCAAACCGGCAAAATCAAGAACTTCCCCATCGTCATCATGGGGACCGAGTACCTGGAGCGAACTGCTCGGGCTGCTGCAGAAAATGGCGCGTTTCGGCACCATCGATGCGCGGGACCTGGAGCTGGTTTACGCCACCGACTCGGTGGCCGAAGCCGTCGAGCATATCCGGCAAAAAACGATCGAACCCTTTGGATTGAAACGCGTACCGCGTCCTCATCTCCCGTGGCTCGGCGAACGCGGTGTCGCACCGCAACCGGCGCGGTGACTCGAATGCAGCCGCGCGCCGAAGAGGAAAGCCCCCCTTCCATCCACAAGTCTTCAGCCTCGGGGTCCGTTCCGACCATCCATCACCAAGGAGGCGGTCATGATTTGTTCAAGGTGGCAGCGTCCAGTTTCGAATTCCTCCTCCCCGCACGAACCATTTATCCAGAAAGGCTGATCGACGGTCACCTTGACGCGCGCGAAAGGCAACGCCACGAGAAGGCCATCCCAGCTCTTGAATCTCACAAAGTGCGAGCACTCAAGGTGGAGCGGAACGATGGGGCAACCCGTGCTCTGGGCGAGATGCAACGCTCCGGGCTGCAACCGGTAGCGCGGGCCGCGTGGTCCATCGGGCGTGACAATGATGTCATGCCCTTCCGCAATTCGCCTCCCCATCTCGCGCACCGCGACAGACGCGCGACGTGAAGTCGAGCCGCGCACCGCTCCCAGTCCAAAGTGGCCGAGGAACTCGGCCAGGAGGGAACCTTCCGGACTCGCACTCGTGAGCACGAAAGCGCGGGGACGACCGCGGAGACGCCGGCGTTCGTACAAGGCCGGCACGCTCATGATCCGATTATGCCAGAGCAAAAAAATGACGGGATCAGCGAGCCGGCCAGCCAGGTATCCCGGCCTGTCCTCCACGACGTAACGCAGGGTCAATCCGTGCAGGCGAAAAATCCAAGCCAGAGCCGCCATCGCCATCCGCCATGGCCAGCCCGGTTCCGCCTCGAGGCGGAGCCGCAGCAAATAACCCACCTTTCTGACACAGCGATACCGCAGCGACGTTGCCTTCGCTCCTTCGCCAGCTGCGCGACCAGCACCGGCGCTAGGGTCGGAATCTTTCCGGATGCCGGCAAACTTTCGTGTCACTTTCTGCTTCGTGAATTCGGCCTTCAGAATCTCGCAGGTCGCTTCCGCCGTGCAATCCCACGGTCTTCGGCCGGGGGTTTCTTTCCAATCCGTCTGCGCCGATGCCGCCGGCGTAGAAGGCAGGTCACCATCAAATCTCGAACAGAAGATGATTCAACAAGCAACTAATCCCCCACTTGCTCACCTAAATAAGGATTAGGTGGCGTTCCGTGCCTCGTCGCCTGTCCTCCCATCTCGTAACGCAGCTCCACCATGCCGTTCTTGTAGGCTTTGACCTCCGCCAGATGGAGGGCGACGTCTCTGTCGAGCTTCTCGAAAAACGGGATCCCATCGCCAATCAAGATCGGCAGGATCGAATAACAAACTTCGTCGGCCAGCCCGAGACGAAGGCATTCGCCCGAAACCACCCCGCCCCCGACAAACCAGATGGTACGGAACGAGGGGCGAAGCTGCCCATTCACGAATTGCGCGAGATCGCCTGAATAGAAGTCAACGGTATCCCGAATTCGCGGCAGATCGCGACTAGTGAGCACGAAGGTAGGTTTGTCGCCGTACGACCACCCCAACCCTTTGGCTTCAAAATTCAATGCGGTTTCATAGGTTCGCGACCCCATGACATAGCAGTCGATCGTCTTGAGGAAGGCCTCGACGAATCCTGGGGCCAGGGTGTCCCCGCCTGCGAATTCGTCTGAGGTTTCGAGCCAGTCGACGCGTCCGTCCTTTCGAGCGATGAAGCCGTCGAGGCTCGCGGCCATGTGGATCGTTACGCGAGAATGGAACGGACTGGCAAGCCGTGACACAGACCTCAAGACCGGAGATTGAACGAGTCGCGCGAGTTCATCAATCAGTGTTTGCCGTCATGTCGCCCCGTCGTCGAGAACCATGACTCGCAACATTGCCACTTGAGTCCATCTGATCAGACACAACATCCACTGTCACCTAACGACACGTCCGCATCGTATAATCCAACCATTGCGATCGCCATTCCTGCGGTGACTCAGGCCTCCACATCGGATACTCGGCAAATTTGACGGAGACGACGCGAGATCAGCGACCGCGAGTCTCTGTTAAGCGGACCACGCCGCCCAAGGATCGATGGCACATACCACGACGTCAGACGTGGCCTTGCTCACATCGTCGCATCGCTAGTTAGGCGTTTTCGGGCGCATCGCGGTTCCTCCGCCAAGCTCAGCGACCCGGCCCGCGGGACGCGTGGATTGCCACCGGAGCGCGATGGTCGGGTTCGCTGCGCGCATGGATAGGCCGCATTTCATGACGCGATGGCATTAGATATCAGTGGGATTGCCCAGCGTCTCGTTGAACCCCACGGCCACCTTGACGAGGCGGCGCACGACACCAGCGCTGACTTCCTCGTTCTGGCGCAACTCGACTGTTGCCATCTCGTACTTGCCGCCAGGCTTCAGGCGCCCTTCGATGTCGCGCAGGCGCTGGCCGCGCCAGAAGCCGAAGAGCACCCGGTGCTCTTCAGCGCGGATGAGAAGCACAGGCCCGTTTGATAAATAGACCAAGTGTCCCCACTTGATGACCTCGTCCAGGTTTGCGCTGGCGACGACCGCAGCTCTCAGCCCCTGCACGGTAATACGCTGCCACCCGGAGAGACCATCGACATAGGCATCAGGGCTTGCAGCCGGGATTGACTTTTTCATTTTGGCAACGGCAGCGCATCACTGCTCATTTCTTCCGCTTTGGTCCACGCTCTGGATAGAAAGCCAGGCCCTGACGTGGTCTTCGGCAACCCTTGAACGAGGCGATCTCCTCTATCTCGTCGGCAAACAGCAGAGGCGGATCGCCAACTTCGTTACGGACGCCGTTCCGCAGGCTCTTGTCGCGTCGCAGCACGGCTACCGCGCGCAATTCTGCCTCACGGGGCGTCCGTGCCGTCAGGAAGACATTCGTTACGAATCCCATGCGACGCACTCGGGAGCGCGTCCTCTCCTCAAACTCCATTCTGAAATTGGTGCCCTTCATAAGGATCCGCCACTTCTTCATACGCTGAATAGTCGCCTAACGAGACTCAAGAGCAGCTGCCGCGAGCCCGCTGTGGATGGAATCGGAGCATACGCGGACGAGGGCAGGCTCGGGAAGCGTAAATCGCAGGCTGCTCGCTGTCAGCTTCATCGATTGGCTAGACCGCACGCGTTCAGGGTGCGACCCCGCTGCCGCACTCTTCCGGAGCACCTTTACGCGATCAACAATGAGGTGGCTCGGGAAAGCCTACACTCCCCCGCCGCCTGCTGCTGCGGCTGGTTCGGGCGGTCGTGCGATCCGGAGGCTCGCACCGACGTGCACGGCCGCCAGCTTGGTGGCGAACGACACTACGAACAAGAGCCCGACACCAACCGACATCCCGACCGCAAGCAGGATGGCGAGATCGATCACGGCGTAGGCGAGCCAGACAATCCAAGCCGCCCGAACGCCGAGTGCCCGCCGCCACCACCCCGCGACCCACCAACCGGCGATGAACATGAGCGGGATACCGGCGACGATGCTGCAATACGGCCCGGCCACCTGAATGTGATCGTTGTAGTACTGCGCGTCGTGGCCGGGATCGATGACGTGGCCGTAGACGACCATGTACAGGATGCTGGCGGCGACATTCGCCACCAGCACCAAGACGGCCACACCCACCAGCAACGCGACACGACCAACGGTCATGAGAAAACCTCCGCCGCCGAACGAGACCCAAGATCAGCGACGCCGAATGGAGCAATCTGGGAGACCGCGACATAGACGGCAAGGCCGAAGGCTGACTGCATGGGAAATGAAGGAATCAAAGCATTCGGAGTTCGCAGCATCGCCGGTTAGGCGTCATGGGGTGGGCATACTTGAGGAATCGGGGGCGGCTTTCGCCTGGAGGTGATGCGGCGGAGAACGAATGTTGCCGCGAACGAACTCAAGGCTGCATTGCCACCTGCAACGCACGCAAACACGGCAGCAGGAGTCTTGGGCCTGTTTGCCGGTCGATCCGGTAGCCAATCACTCCCACTGGCGACCAGCACGAAAGCAATCGTGCAAGACATCGCAAGGGCGATCGTGAGTAACGCCGCACGCGTGGAGACCGAGCGGCCAGACCGTCGGAGTCCCCAACCACCGAGGCACGCCGTGATGATGGAAGCTACCAGCGGCACGGCAATAAACACCGCCGCGCCCAACGCGATAAACAGAACAAGAAAGGGCCCACCGAAAGCGAGCGCTCCTCCGGCCGTCTTCCCCGCCGGCGTAAATGGGAAGAGCAACATGGCCACCATGTTGGCAGACGACTCGAGCCAACCATAAAGCGCAGCAGTCGCCACCACCGGAATCATGCCAAGCAACAAAAGAATCGCTGTCGTCATGAATGATGCTTTGAGCGCCTAACGAGACTCATGTCCAGCTGCCGCGGTCCTGCTGTGCATGGACCGCAGCATACGCTCGCGAGGGCAGGCACTGGAAGCGTAAATCGCAGGGTTGCTCGCGGTCAGATGCGTCGAATGGCTACGTCTGTTGGGCTGTTTCATCCCCCGGCAACGCAATGAGAATCTCGGTCGTGCGATCGACGCCTTCGATGCGATCAGTGTGACCGACCGTCAAACAGTGGCCGGTGAGCGACTCAAGGACCTTCGGATGAAAAGCGACGCTGCGGCCGAGAATATCGCAGTGAATAAACTCAGCGTGCGTGGCGGGCGAACCATATCCAAGAAAGTAGTGGGGACGCTCGCAACGTGCCGTCAGTTTGCCTCGTTTGTCGCGAACTTCCATGCGGGACGCGCCATGCAACGCCGCCTCCATCCCTTCTGGTGGTTCACGCTCGAAATGCTTGCGCAGGTAACGCTGGGCATCGGCAGAGATGCTGAATGGAGGTTCCACGAGGAAAGGCCTAGCGAGAAAGAAATAGGCCACGGCAGGGTGTTGTGGCAAACACACTGAAGTTGTTTCGCAATGGGACCGTTCGCTTGATCGATTGGCTGGATGGGACCGTCGCTATCATGCGCGCGGCGCGGTTCGCGTGCCGCTGCGAATAAATAAAACCAGCGATATGGCAAACAGGAGCAGCCCGATAGGACAAATGATCAGAGCCAGCAACTCGGCGAAAAAAGAGATATCTGGTGCCCGCGTCGACTGTGGCCGCTCAGCGAGGAAGTCGGCCAAATAACGCAACGTCTTCCCCAAAGGACCGAAAACAGGAGCGATTACCAGTAATCCGCCGACGATCATCCCTATTAGGCATATCCGACTGCGTCGCCGAGAGACGGAGTTCATGTCATCTCACGAGACCCAAGATCAGCGATCGCGCGAACTAGAATTGACATCCGCATACTCTCACAATCTAGGCATAAGGACGGTCCGCGCTTCACTGCATCGCCTAGTTAGGCCTCGGGTTCGTGGCAAACCGCTTCGATGTTATGCCCGTCCGGACCAATGACGAAGGCTGCATAGTAGTTCGGGTGGTATTCCGGGCACAGACCAGGCGCACCATTGTCTTTGCCACCCGCTTCCATCGCCGCGCGATAGAAAGCGTCGACTTGCTGGCGATTCTCGGCCGTGAACGCCAAGTGAAGATGCGCCGGTTTTCCCTCGGTTTGGTACAGGCACAATGAAGCCTCACCCTTTGAGCTAAGCTCGACCCCGTACGTCGGCAGCCCCTCCGAGACAATAGCGACGCCGAGCGGTTCGAGTGCCTTGAGGAAGAACGCTTTGCTCGCCGCATAGTCGCTGACTCCGAATTTGACGTGGTCAAACATAATTCTCCTGAAGTGTGTGGGCCTACGCATGGGCCTAACGAAAAGAAGATGAGCGACGGTGGACGAGGGCGCGCGTCGATTGTTTCATAATTCTTAAATTGTTCCTTCGGCCTTGTCATGCGGCGGCCCGCCGTTCGCTCCATCGATGGGTTAGGCCTTTGCGGTGCAACACGGTCATCGTTGAAGCTTCCCAACCAGCGGACGCGAAAACGTTGGGGATCATAAGCGCCGTCGGCGGAGCAACCGACGCACTGCCCACACAATGAAAATTAATACCGCGAGCGCGATAATTGCCTGCGCCACAAGGTTGCGAATGGGATTGCTAAGAATGTAATTCGGATGCCGTGCGTAAAAGCCGTTGAAGCTTTCAAACGCGGCTGGCAACGCTATCAGGTCTTCTCTCGCCAACTCAAGCCGGTGTTCATTGGGATGGTGGCGAGATCTGAATCGGTAGGCCTGTCCGGCCGTGTTCAGTTCGACGTGGCTACCTAGGATATGGTTGAGCGGCCGCGTCTTTAGAAACTCGACAACTCGCAGGGCGCTTTCGCGATAAGCCGCGGCGTCTTCAATCAGCAGCCGCGCCGGCATCAGAAAATCTCCGGAAAACAGAAGCCCCGTTTTGTTATCGTAAAATGCCAGGTGCGTCTCGTTGTGTCCGGGCGTCGGAATTACATCCACAGTTCGGCCGCCTAGATCGATCTGTGCAATCCCATTGGGCCAGTTCGTGAAGCCGAAAAACGTTCGAACTCCCTCCAAATCTATGGGCACGATCTGGACCGCTGGAAGAGATGCGAATTGAGGATCGCCGGCGCGATGATCTAAATGGCGATGCGTATGCGCCACCAGAAGTGGAAGCTTTTGGCCGTCCCTGTCCGGCAATAGTTCCAAGATCGTTTTCGCCAGCGGCATCTCTTTCGGGTCCGCGATGGCGCCGGTATCAATTAGAAGAGCTTTGTCGGAGCCGACGAGAAGGTACACAAAATTTGCTTCGAAGGTCGCGCAAAGACTCTCGCGCAAAATAAAAGTGTGCGGCTCGTAGGTATGGACTTGAAGTGGGTTTTGCGGTGTTGCCGTGCAATCCGAAGCACCCTCATTCCAGTGCACTTCCAATGATCCAGGCGTTGGCTGGGACCAGCCCAGGGTTGCTGTCAGGAGAAAGATCGACGCCGCAACTTCGGTCCCCACTTTCCAACGCACGCAAATAGAAGGCTGTAAACGCATACGAATTTCAAGGCCTAACGCACCAAGCTCAGCGACCCGGCACACGAGACGCGGGGATTGCAACAGCGACACGATGGCCGGGTTCGCTGCAGCGCATGGTGATCGATCTTTATTACGCTCGGATGGAGGTAATCGGGCGCTGAATCGATGTAATTGTGGCGCCCGCTCGCGCCCGCGAACGCTAACGCTCGTCCCAGCGGCGCAGGACGAGCGCGACGTTGGTGCCGCCGAAGCCGCTCGAGTTGGTCATCGCCACCTGCGGGGCGTAATCGACCGGTTCTGTGACGACGGAGACGCCTTCGAATTCGGGATCGAGCTCGCTGATGTTCGCCGAGACGGGGACGAATCCTTCCTGCAGGGCGAGGCAGCAGAAGCCGGCTTCCAGCGCGCCGGCCTGCGAGAGCCCGTGGCCGGTGAGGGCTTTGGTGCTGCTGACGTAGGGCGTTTTTTTCGCGCTGCCAAAGACGCGCTTGATGGCTTTTACCTCCGCGGCGTCGCCCACGGGCGTGGCGGTAGCGTGGGCGTTGATGTAATCGACTTCGGCGGAGGCGATCCGCGAGTCGTCGAGGGCGGATTGCATGGCGCGGCCGAGACCGTCTCCCTGCGGTTCGGGGGCCATGACGCTGAAGCCATCGGAGGCTTCGCCCCAGCCCAGCACTTCGGCATAAATGGGAACGCCGCGGCGCCGGGCATGCTCCAGTTCCTCCAGCACGAGGACGGCCGCGCCCCCGGCCACGACGAAGCCGTCGCGGTTGCGATCGAAGGGACAGGGCGCGGCGGAGGGGTCGGTGGCGGTGGTGAGGGCGCGGGTGCCGACAAAGGGGAGGATGCTGAAGAGGTTACAATCCTCGCCACCGACGACGAACATGACGTCCTGGCGGTCGAGGCGGATGCGGTCGATGGCCGCGCCCATGGCGTGCGCGGAAGAAGCGCACGCGCTGGAGAAGCCGAGCGAGTGGCCTTTGATGCCAAAGCAGGCGACGAGGTTCATGTTCAAGGTGCCGGCGATGCTGGCCACCATCGCCATCGGGTTGCAGCGTTGCGGCCCTTTCTCGAGCATCATGGCGAGATACTCATAGGTGAGCCACCCGGAGCCGTTCGAGGCGCACATGGCGCCGGTGCGGGGGTTCGAGACAATCGCCGGGGGCAGCTTGCGCGTCCTGGATGGCTTGGGTCATGGCGCAATGGGCGTAAACGCCGTTGGGCGAGAGGGAGCGAAGCTGGGTGCGCTCGATTTTGTACTCCGAGGGGTAGGCCCACTCGTCGGAGCGCAGTTCGGGGAAGCTGAATTCCTTGATCGTGCCGGCGAGCCGCACGTTGACGCCAGTGCGCTCGAGGGGCGGGAAATACTCGATGCCAGTGCGGCGCTCGCGCAGGCTCGTGAGCACCTGCTCGCGATTGTTCCCGATGCTGGTGATGAATCCGAGACCGGTCACCACGATGCGGCGGGCGTGTGGAGGTGGCAGTGCGGACATCGTGCGGCGCAATCTAGCTAAGCGGGCGGCGCCCGCCACCGCGGATCATATTTTCGCGGCCCCGGGCGGACGTCTCAGGCGGCGCCGTGCTTGGTCACGTAAAGCTGCTTCAGGAAATCAATCACGTCGCCGATCGTATGCATGCGGCGCAGGTCCTCATCCTCGATCACGACATCGAGCGCGTCCTGTACGTCGAGCACCACTTCCAGCATCATGAGCGAATCGATCCCGAGCGCGCCGAGCGGCGTCTCGGGCTTCGCTTCCTCCACCACCGAGCGCGCGTCTTCCTGCACGTAACGCCAGACGATTCCGCGCACGATCGCCGGGATGTTCTCGGGGTCGCCGGTGCGGCGGAGATTGACGATCGCTTCGACGGTGCCCTCACGGCAACGTTTGAAGTTGCGCCGGATCTGCTCGATTTCCTCTGCGGTCGGTTCGGTGGGCATGACTACGAACCGATCATCAACTACAAACTGCGGGGCAGGTCAAGGCGCGTTAGGCGCGGGGCTCGATTCGCAGCTTGATCCCGTTTCGCGCCCGGAGAGTGAGCTGCGGCTGCAAGGTAACGCGATGGCCGGGCACCAGACGGAGCTTCCATTTTTGCGCCAGGGCGGCGAGGCAAAGCACGCCTTCCACGCCCGCAAACGCTTCCCCGAGGCAGGCGCGACTCCCGGCCGAAAACGGGAAGTAGGAAAAGCGCGGCCGCCGGGCGCGCTCTTCCGCGGTCCAGCGCTCGGGGTCAAAGCGCGTCGGGTCGGCAAACCAGCGCTCATCGTGGTGCGTCACATATTGCGACATGATGGCCACAGAGCCACGCGGCAGGGTGTATCCCGCGATCTGCACGTTCTGCAATGCGCAACGGCCGACCGCCCAGACCGGCGGATACATCCGCAACGCTTCGGCGAAGATGCGTCCGGTTAACGAAAGCCGCGGCACGTCATCCATCCGCGGGGGCCGGCCTTCCAGGGTGCGATCCACTTCGTCGTGAAATTGCGCTTCGATCTCCGGATGTTGCGCGAGCAAATACCAGCACCACGCGAGCCCGTTGGCGGAGGTCTCGTGGCCGGCGAGAAAGATCGTCATCGCCTCGTCGCGCAGTTGCAGGTCGGTCATGCCGCCGCCGTCGCCCTCGGAATCGCGCGCCAGAAGCAGCATCGAGAGCAGGTCGCCGCGATCTTCGCCACTGGCGCGCCGCTGCTGGATGAGGCGGTAAATGACCGCGTCGAGCCGGCTCATGGCTTGCTCGAAATCCGCCCGGTCGGCAAAGGGCAAAATCGAACGCTCGAACTGGTCCAGGATCTCGCTCAGCGCATCGCGAATCTCTTCCGCGTCCGAGCCGACGTTCGCGCCAAACAAAGTGCTGCCGACAATCATCATCGCGAGCCAGTTCATCTCTCTCGCAATGTCGACGACTGCATCCGCCTGCCACCGCTCCCGCAATTGGACCGCGAACGCCGTCATCTGATCGGCATAGGAAGCAATCCGCTCCCGGTGAAAGGCCGGTTGCACGAGTCGCCGCTGTCGGAGGTGAAACTCGCCCTCGCTCACGAACAACCCATCCCCCAGCACTTCCTTGATGCGCTCGATCGAAAACCACTTCGTGAAGGAGCGATCGTGCGTCACCAGCACTTCGCGGATGTAATCCGGATGGTTCAGGAGAAAGAGATCAGGCTCGTGGTCGCCGAGGCGGAAGCGGACGATGTCGCCATGAGTGCGGGCCAGTTTGGTGAGGAAGCCCAGCGGATCGCGTCGCAACCCGTAGAGTGCGCCGCCGGGTGGCATGGTCAGCAGGGGCGGCAACTCGGGTGATTTCATGGCGGGATGCTCTGTCCTGGGTGCTTCAGCAATCGGCGGGACTCTATCACGTTCCACCGCGACGCATGTAAGTTCCGCGTTATCGTGACGGGCCCGGGCCGAGAGCGATTCGATCGCGTGCGTTTTCGGGTTTCAATCACGGCGCTCCCGGCGGATAATTGCGGTTCATGGAGGAGACCTTCACCCGCGCAGTGGACGATCTGCTCCGCACCTATCGCGAGAACGGCGGCATCAATTACGTGGAAGCGGCGGCGACGCTGCCGTCGCGCCCGGCGATCGATGCGGCCTGCGTAGAACTCCTTAGCATCCTCTTCCCCGGCTTCCATGGCGAACCGCTGGCCCACGCCAGCGATCTCCCGGCGGTCACGATGAGCCGGGTGAAGTCCCTGCATGCGCGGCTCAAGCCGGAGATGTGCAAGAGCCTGCGCGCGGTGCGGCCGCGGGAGACGGTCGAGGCGGAGGCGGAAGGAATTCTGCGCTTCTTTCTCTCGCAGTTTGCGCCGCTCCGCGAGATGCTCTGGGCCGACATCGACGCGGCCTACGAAGGCGATCCCGCGGCCGGCAGTTACGAGGAAATCATCCTCGCCTATCCCGCCATCGAAGCCATCGCCATCCAGCGCATGGCCCACCTGCTTTATAACAAGGAACTGCCGCTGATCCCGCGCATGATGACCGCGTGGGCGCACGATCGCACCGGGATCGATATCCATCCCGGAGCGCAAATCGGCTCGCACTTTTTCATCGATCACGGCACCGGCGTGGTGATCGGTGAGACGTGCGTCATCGGCACGCACGTCAAGCTTTACCACGGGGTCACGCTCGGGGCGCGGAGCTTCGAGAAAGACGAGCACGGCCACATCCGCAAGGGCGGTAAACGTCATCCCAACGTGCAGGACCACGTCACGATCTACCCGAACTCGACCGTCCTCGGCGGCGAGACGGTGATCGGCGCCCGCACCACCATCGGAGGCAACGTGTTCCTGACCGAGAGCGTGCCGCCTGATTCCCTGGTCTACTACGAGGCGAACCAGATCCGGACTGTGGCCAAGCGGGAACGTCGCGCCGAAGCCGCGAGCAGGTTCTGACGGTGATCTATCTCGATTACAACGCGACGTCGCCGCTTTGCGCGGCGGCGCGCGCGGCGATGCGACCGTATCTGGAGGAGCATTTCGGGAATCCCTCCAGTATTCACGCCGCCGGCCGCGAGGCCCGCGCGGCGATCGACGATGCCCGAGATTCGCTGGCGGCCTTGCTGCAGGCGAAGCCGCACGAGCTGATCTTTACCGCCAGCGGGACCGAAGCGAACAACCTCGCCGTGCTCGGGCTGGCGCGAGCGCATCGGCACCGAGGACGACATCTGATCTGCAGCAGCATCGAGCATCACGCGGTCCTCCACGCCGGCGAACATCTGCAAAGGCACGAAGGTTTCGAACTGACGTTACTGCCAGTGGATCGCGGCGGGAGAGTGGACCTGGCCGCGCTCGGGGAGGCCATTCGCCCAGACACAATTCTCGTCTCCGTCATGTCCGCGAACAATGAAACTGGCGTGATTCAGCCGCTCGAGGAGATCGCGGCGGTGTGCCACAAGCGCGGGGTTCTGTTGCACAGCGACATGGTGCAGTCCTTCGCGAAGCAGCCGACCGATTTGTCAGCAGGGGTCGTCGATGCGGCCAGTTTCGCCGCGCACAAATTCTACGGTCCCAAGGGCGCCGGCCTGCTCTACCTGCGCGCAGGGTTGGCGATCGAGCCGATCCAGTTCGGCGGCAGCCACGAGAATCAGCGGCGACCCGGCACGGAAAACGTCCCGGCCATCGCCGGAATGGCGGCGGCGGCCGCGTGGGCGGCGGCTGATTTCGCGCCGGAACAGGAGCGCGAGGCCACCCTGCGCGATCAACTCTGGGAAGGGATTGCGGGTGCGTTCCCCGATATTGCTGCAGAACGGCGACCCGGTGCATCGCCTGGCGAATACGCTAAACGTGAGTTTCCCCGGCCTCAGCTCGGAAACGATCCTGATGGCGCTCGACCTCGAAGGCGTTTGCGCCTCGAGCGGCTCCGCCTGCATGGTCGGCTCGGTCGTGGCGTCGCATGTGCTGCTCGCGATGGGCGCCCCCGCAGACGTGGCGAGCTCGGCCATTCGCTTTTCGTTGGGCAAACAAACGACCGCCGGCGAGATCGCCGCCGCCGGCACCGCGATCGAACGCGCGCTCGGGCGCCTCTTCGCAGCAAGGCAGAAGCTGCCGACCCTTGCCCGGGTTTGAACGGGCGGCTTCAAAAATTTGTGAAAAATAGGATTGACCTGATTATTCCACTTCAATAGCCTCGCGACGCTAGCCAAAACCTTAATCTACTATTCCATGAAAAACATCTTCTCCACGCACTTCCCGCCTCGGCTATAAGGCAAATCGGATTCTGGGCACCACTACAGCGGCCGTCGCGGCTGCGACCGGTGTCGGACTGATGGGCAACGCCCCCCAAGCCGAAGCCGATATCGTCTACAGCGGCCCGGTCAACATCGCGATTCCCGATAATATCGACGGCATTTACATGAACGTCGTCACCGGCGTATTCAGCCCGGTCGCCGGGAGCGTGCCTGGTTGGGATATCAATCCCTACTCGGCGGTCGCCGGAGCTCTTAATCTCTGGGGCCCGACCGCTGCGGTTTGGTACGCGCCGTCGAATCTGATCGCCGGACCCTACAATCTTGCTGCCGGGACGATGATCGGCACCGGCCTTGGCGGCGGCTTTTTCCGTCCGGGCGGCGGAACGAACATTACCCTGAACCTGAACAGCTCGAACAACTACTTGGGCTTCCAGTTCGTAAACGAAAATGGTGGTGGAACTCATTTTGGTTGGCTGCAACTCCAAGTAGGAGCGACCGCCGGACAGCGCTCGATCATCGGGTACGGATACGAGGGCATAGCCGGAACGAATATTGCAGCTGGCGCGATTCCCGAACCATCGACCTTCGCCATGCTGGCAGCCGGTGCGCTGGGCCTGATGGCAGTCCGTCGTTTCCGCCAGCGTTCCCTGTAACGGTCTCGATCTTAACGATCCAAAGCAAAACGGTTCATGCTGGTTCAGCATGAACCGTTTTCTTTTGTAGAGTGATGCTGTGACAAAATCGACTTCGACGCGGAAGGTCGTGCTCATCGGCTGGGATGCGGCCGACTGGAAATTCATCAATCCGCTCCTGGATGCGGGCCGGATGCCCAACTTGCAGCGGTTGGTGGACGGCGGGGTGATCGCGAATCTCGCTTCGCTGCGGCCCTGCCTCTCCCCCATTCTTTGGACATCGATCGCGACCGGGAAAACGGCCGATAAACATGGCATCACCGGCTTCATCGAGCCGACTCCGGAAGGCGATGGGGTGCGCCTCGCTTCCAGCACCTCCCGAACAAGCAAGGCGATCTGGAATATACTTTCGCAAAACGAGCGCCGCTGCCTCGTCGTCAATTGGTACGCCAGCCATCCAGCGGAACCAATCCGGGGAACATGTGTTTCGAATCGCTTCTTTGAGGCGCTGCCTGCCAATCCCAACGATCCTTGGGAAGTGGTTCCCGACAGCGTGCACCCCGCGACGCTGGCCCCTGTAATCTCCGGTTTTCGGATGCATCCAGCCGAATGGCGCCTCGAGGATCTGGCGCGGTTTATCCCCGGCATCGCCGGAGTCGATCTCACACGGGACCCGCGGCCTCACTTCCTTGCCGAGGCCCTGGCCAAAGCGGTCTCGGTTCATTCCATCGCCACCGGCGCGATGCAGGCGGAGCCATGGGACTTTCTGGCGGTTTACTACGACGCGTTGGATGTCGCCGGGCACCACTTCATGCCTTACCACCCGCCTCGGCTGCCGGGGGTGGGCGAACGGGATTTCGACCTCTACCAGCACGTCATGCGTGAGCTCTATTTGCTCCACGATGAAATGCTGGGGGGCCTGATGGCCCTGGCGGGTGAGGATGCGACCTTCATTTTGCTCTCCGACCACGGATTTCACAGCGACCACCTTCGCCCGCAGCATTTTGAGGGCGGCGAATCACCCGAGGCCCAGGCCGCGAAGTGGCACCGGCCCTACGGTATCCTGGCGATGCGCGGCCCCGATCTTCTGCAGGACGAACGAATCTATGGAGCTTCACTCCTCGATATCGCACCGACGGTCCTGACGATGTTCGATCTACCCGTGGGCCAGGACATGGATGGCCGACCGTTGCTCCAGTCGTTCTCCGGACCGATGAAGGGAATTTCAGCCATTGCCAGCTGGGACCGGCAGCCCGGCGAGGATGGCATGCACCCGGCCGGTGCCCGGCAGTCGCCGAGTGACTCGGCCCAAGCCGTCGCGCAGCTTGTCGCCCTGGGATATCTGCCGGCCGAGACGCTCGAGACGCAAAACGCCATTTCCGTCGCCCTGGCCGAATCCAAATTTAACCTCGCGATCGTGCATGTCAGCCACGGACGAGCGCGGACCGCCCGGCCGCTGCTGGAAAGTCTTGTCGCGGAATTCCCCGGGCACGCGCGTTACGCATTGGCTCTGGCCAAGACCTACGCCAATTTGAAATTACACGATCGCTGTCTGGCGATCCTTGAGTCGCTTCAGCAGGCGGGGCATCAATCAGCCGAGACGGAACTGATCTTCGCAACCGAACTTTTCAACGTCGGACGCCAGGAGGAAGCTCTGCAGCGGCTGCAATCGCTGGATAAACAGTATCCCGCCCATCCGGACCTCTATCGATTGATGGGCCAGGTCCACTTGGGACGGGAAGATTGGCCGGCCGCGCGGGCCGCGTTCCAGAAATGCATTGCTCTGGATGACGAAAACCCGCACGGCCACAACGGTGTGGCGCAGGCGGCCAACAAAATGGGAGAACACGAGCTGGCTGGTGAACACGCGTTGCGGGCCGTGGGTTTGCAGTATTTTTTTCCCCTCGCCCACTTCAACCTGGGAATGGCGCTGCAAGGGTTGGGAGACCTGCACAATGCGATCCGGTCCCTGGACATTGCGGTGACGCAGGCGCCCGGTTTTCTCGACGCCCACAACGAAATGGCGAAAATCTACGAGCAACTCGACGACATACCCCTCTGGATGAAACACCAGCGGATGGCTCGGAGAGACCGTTAGAGCCCCATTCCACCACACATCTCGATGACCCGCCCGGCTGCGCTTCTGGCTTATGCTGCGGTTTGAGCAGCTCTATCTCATGTTCGAATTGCGCGGTCCGGCCGCGATCGGCGCAGAGCTACCTCCGCGGGCGCCGGCGATTTGCGATTCTATTCCCATCCAACGCGGCCGGGACCCGCGACTGGAGGAAATCGCGCGTGAGCTGTTGTCACATTGGGGTGCGGAAGCACTGGGCCGGCGGGTGCGGGTGGAATGGCATCCCGGTTTGCGCACTGCGGCGGGCCGCGCCGCTTTTCACCACGCGCTCGTGTCTTTGAATCCGCGCCTGCACGAACACGGAGCCGCCGAGATCGACCGCACCATGCGCCACGAGCTGGCGCACCTGTTGGCGCATCATCGGGCCGGCCGGTGCCGCATTGCGCCACACGGCGGCGAATGGCGGCAGGCTTGCCGCGACTTAGGCATTCCCGACGAAGCGCGCTGCCACACCCTGCCCTTTGCAGCGGCACCCCGCGCCCGGAGGCTGCTCTACCGCTGCCCACGGTGCGCGCGGGATTTTCCGCGGGTGCGGCGTATCCGCCGCCCTGTCGCCTGCCTCGCGTGTTGCCGCGCCTGGAACGGCGGGAAGTTCGCGCGGGACTTCCAGCTCCAACTTGTGCGATCCGAACCGCTGAACTAATTTTCACGGTGTTCGCCGTTAAAATCCTGGTCCGCCGAACCCTCCCGCCGCTGCTCGTGGCGGCGCTGGCGTTCATGTGGGCGGGCCATAGCTCCGCCTACGTCCTCGGCACCGAAAAGTGGACCCTCAACCGCACCGTCGTGATGCACCTCTCGCTCGGCGGAACCGTGCCCTTGGAGGACGGGTTCACGTCGTTCAATCAATCCGCTGCGGATGCGCTTAACATCTGGAACCAGTACCTCGCGCATCTAAAATTCAGCCCGCGGCTCGCGTCGACGATGCCGCAGGTAGATGGCGATGCCGACAACTCGGTGTTCTTTTCGAGCACGATTTACGGCGACACCTTCGGCTCCAGCACCATTGCCGTGACGCTGATTTCGTCCCGCACCAACGTGACGACTGAAACGGACGTGATCTTCAACAGCCGGAAAACCTGGAACTCATACCGCGGTCCCCTCGTGCAGGATCTCGATTTCCACCGCGTCGCATTGCACGAGTTCGGACATGTCGTGGGTCTCGACCATCCCGACGAGGCCAACCAAAACGTCACCGCCATCATGAACTCGCAGGTGAGCAATCTGGACGCCCTCCAATCGGACGACATCAATGGCGCGCATGCGCTTTACGATCAGGGACCGACCTATCTCTCCAGCATTCCGGCGCCGAACCTCGTTAATCTCTCAACGCGCGCGCTCGTCGGTCCAGGCAGTAACGCGCTCATCGGCGGATTCATCGTGCAAGGCTCGCAACCGGCCACGATCATTCTGCGCGGGATCGGCAATTCGCTGGCGGCCTTCGGCGTTAGCAACGCTTTGGAGGATCCTGTGATTGAACTGCGCAATCAAAACGGCACTCTGCTGTCAGAGAGCGATGACTGGATCAGCGGCTCGAACGCGGAGACGATCGCCAGCTATCGCCTCGACCCCACGAATAGCCTGGAGTCGGCCCTGCTCCGGAGCCTGACCGCGGGCAACTACACCGTGATCGTGCGCGGCTTCGGCGCCACGGACACCGGTACTGGATTGGTCGAACTCTACGATCTGCACACGACCAACGGCCGGGCCGGAAACATTTCTTCCCGCGGCCAGGTCCGCTCGGGGAATGACGCCATGATCGCCGGTTTCATCATCGGCGGCAGCCAACCGAAGGAAGTTGTGGTGCGCGCGATTGGTCCGTCGCTGGCGCAATCGGGCGTCGCGGGTGCGTTGGCCGATCCCACGTTGACGCTCGTGGCCGCCTCCGGGACGACCATCGCGTCAAACGACAACTGGCAGTCAGATCCGAACGCGACACGGGTCAGCGCGGTGAACCTCGCGCCGTCGCAGCCGGTGGAATCCGCGATTAACCGGACATTATCTCCCGGTTCCTATACTGCGATCGTGCGCGGCGTAAACAACG
Organism: uncultured Verrucomicrobiae bacterium; assembly: GCA_963844275.1. Classification (GTDB taxonomy): domain Bacteria; phylum Verrucomicrobiota; class Verrucomicrobiia; order Chthoniobacterales; family UBA10450; genus JACCTI01. Next base: position 439,760 of record CAWJNS010000009.1, on the reverse strand, counting down.
CCACCGGCATCGGCCTGGTCGAAGTCTACGATCTGGGCCCACCGCCGCCATAATACCGGGGTAATGCCGCCACGGCCCTACGCCAGGTCGTCGGCCGCGCCTTTGGTCGTCTTCTGCCCCCGGAGCTTCGCCTGGATGAACAGGTCGATATCGCCGTCCATCACCGCCTGCACGTTGCTGGTCTCAGCGCCGGTGCGGTGATCTTTCACCATCTGGTAAGGCTGGAAAACGTAGGAGCGAATCTGGCTACCCCACGCCACGTCGCCCTTCTCGCCATACTGCCGGTCGATCTCGGCGCGCTTCTTGTCCTGCTCAATCTCGTAGAGCTTCGCCTTGAGCATTTTCATCGCCAGTTCGCGGTTCCGCCCCTGGCTGCGCTCCGCCTGGCAGGCGACGACAATGCCGCTCGGCTTGTGCACGATCCGCACCGCGGTCTCGACCTTGTTGACGTTCTGCCCGCCTTTCCCGCCGGCGCGGAACGTATCGATCTCGAGGTCGGCCGGATTGACTTCGATCGGCGCCGATTCGGCGATCTCCGGCACCACGTCCACGCTCGCGAAGGAAGTGTGCCGCCGCTTGTTCGAGTCGAACGGCGAAATCCGCACGAGCCGATGCACGCCCCGCTCGGCATTGAGATAGCCGTAGGCGTACTCGCCGCTGACGAGAAAGGTCGCCGATTTGATCCCCACTTCTTCGCCCGTCTGGATGTCGATCGTCTGCGACGTGAATCCGCTCCGCTCGATCCAGCGCTGATACATCCGCAGCAGCATGTCCGCCCAGTCGCACGACTCCGTGCCGCCGGCGCCCGGAATGGATCGTGAGGAAGGCGTTGGAGCGATCGTTAGGCCCGGAAAGAAACTGCCGCAGCTCAAAGTCCTCGAGCTTCCGCCGCAGCCGCGCATGTTCCGTCGCGACCTCGGCTTCGCCGGCGCTCCGTTGCGCGGCGTCCTCCGCTTCGACGGCGAGTTGCTGCAGCACCTCGAAATCATCGACCTCGCGCTCGAGCTCGAGGCAGGGATTGATCAACCCGCGCAGCCGCGAGACCTCCTCGACATCGGCCTGGGCGCGCTCGCGGTTATCCCAAAAATCGGGCGCCGCCATGCGCTCTTCGAGTTCGCTCAGCTGTTGCTGTAGCTTCGCGACGTCAAAGAAACCTCCGCAGTTCGCCCACGCGCGCCTTTAGCTCCGCTGCATCGATATCCTGAACTTCAGTCCCCATGCGCGGAAAGGTAGCGGAGCGCTGCGACCGCGCCAGCGCTTCGTGCAAGGACGGACAGCCATGCCTCGCGGGAGCCCCCAGCCCTTTACTTGCGCTTTACCGCCTGCGGCTGCTCGAGGCGAAAAATGGTTTCGCCATCCTTCATCAAATCCAGCCGGTCTCGCGCGATCGTCTCGAGATAACCAGGATCCGTCTTCAGCAGAGTGACTTTGCGCGTCTCGCGCGCGAGCAACATCTTCTGGTCGCCAACCTGCTTCTGCAGCGTCTCGATTTCCGCCTGGCTTTGCGTCAGCCTTTTGTACTGCGGCACAAACAGACTCGCGATCACGAGCAGGGCCGCGATTGTGATCAGGGCGCGCAGCACTCGATTGAGCTGCTGCCAGACGGAAGCGTCACGACGGGCCCGGAAATCGACGTAGCCGGGGTGATCCACTAGCGCATCTTACCGCCGTAGACGGCGTTGTCACCAAGTTCCTCTGCGATCCGCAGAAGTTGGTTATACTTTGCGACCCGATCAGTCCGGCAGAGCGAACCGGTTTTGATTTGGCCGGCGTTGGTCGCCACCGCGATGTCGGCAATGGTGGTGTCTTCCGTCTCGCCCGGAACGATGGCTGATGACGGCGGTGTAACCGTTTTCCGTGGCGAGCCGAATGGCATCGAATGTCTCCGTGAGCGTGCCGATCTGGTTCACCTTCACGAGAATCGAATTGGCCACGCCCTGGTCGATTCCCTTCCGCAGGAACTTCGACGTTGGTGACGAAAAGGTCGTCGCCGACCAACTGAATCTGCCCGCCCAGACGCTCCGTCATCTTCTTCCAGCCGGCCCAATCGTTCTCCGCACAACCGTCCTCGATCGAGATAATCGGGAATCGCTTGACCAGCGCCTCGTAAGTATCGATCAGCTCATCCGCGGTCCGCTTCGAGCCGTCGGACTTTTTGAAGACGTAACGCCCGGCGCCCGCGTCGTAGAATTCGGAAGCCGCGGGATCGAGCGCGACGGAGATTTGCTCCCCAAACTTGTAGCCGGCCTTTCCGACCGCGGTGCCGATGCACTCCAAGGCGTCGTCCGCGGAGCTCAGCGCGGGCGCGAAACCTCCTTCGTCGCCGACCGCGGTGGAGAGACCGCGATCGCGCAGCACTCCTTTGAGGGCGTGAAAAACTTCCGCACCGTAGCGGAGCGCTTCCGCAAAAGTGGGCGCGCCCACCGGCATGATCATGAACTCCTGGAAATCAATCGGAGCATCCGAATGCGCCCCGCCGTTCAGGATGTTCATCATTGGCACAGGCAGGACGTTGGCTTTCGGACCGCCGAGATAACGGAAAAGCGACATGTCGGAGAACGCCGCCGCCGCCCGGGCATTGGCCAGCGAAACGCCGAGCAGCGCATTCGCGCCGAGATTCTTCTTGTTCGCGCTGCCGTCGAGCTCGATCAGCTTGCGGTCGAACGCCTCCTGGTCGAGCGCATCGGCCCCTGCCAGTCCTCGCGCGATCGTTTCGTTGACCGCGCGCACGGCTTTCAGGACGCCCTTGCCGCCGAAGCGCTGCTTGTCGCCATCGCGCAATTCCCACGCTTCGTGTTCGCCGGTGCTGGCACCGCTGGGGACGGAGGCGCGTCCGAAGGCGCCGCCTTCGAGGCGCACGTCCACTTCCACGGTTGGATTGCCGCGGGAATCGAGGATTTCGCGCGCGGTGATTTTGCTGATACTCGTTTTGGCCATAACAAAAAGCTAACCGCTGATGATGCGCAGCGCAGCACGGATGTTCAACCAAACTTTGGCCGGGGCGCGCTCTGTGACAGCCTCAAATTGCGTTTTGTCTGCGCTTAGAGTCCGTTGCCGGCGTTGCCACGCACGATCGAGGTATCGGCGACGTTGACGAAGCCGTCGGCATTCACATCCGCACGGAAGTTCGTGCCACTGACGGCCTGGCCCGAATTGCTCCGCGCATTGATCGTGTCACCCGCCTGCACCACGCCGTCGCCATTCACGTCGCCGACGAGGAAGCCGATCTGCACACTCGCGGAACCCAAGGCGGAACCTCCGCCCGGCGATGTGACATTTTGTGCCGTGACCGTGACGGTCTGCACATCCGTCACTCCGGTGAGCGGAATAAACATGTCGCTGCCGTTGAACGAGATGGTACCGACCGAGCCGTTCCCGGTCAGGCTGGCAGTGCCGCCGTCCACCGCGCGATCGAAGTGCAGCACGATCGTGTAGTTCCGGGCCGCACCCGAGCCCGCACCACGGCGGCCTTCGACCCCACGCCCGCCGATCGGAAGGTTGACCCCGAAAGTGCCGGCGCCGCCATGGGTGAGAAGCGACTCCGCACCCTGCATGGCGGGCGCAGACACCGTGTCGCAGGTGTTAGGCAGAAGGATGTTCGTGACCGCGATGTCATCCAGGTAGAAGCCGGCGAATTCCGCCGCCGGGTCGGAGGTGAAGCGCCAGCGGAACTTGACGGTGTCTCCCGTTGTCAGCCCCGTTAGAAGATGGCAGCGGCGACCATAGGCGGTCAACGCGCCGGTCGTCCAGTTGGTGCACGAGGTTCCGGTGCCGACCGGGCCATTGACCATCGGCGTGACGGCAGAGTCGCCGCAGGCGTTCGCCGGCGGGGCGCCGGTGCAAGTGATCGGGGCCCAGTCAGTGATCACGTCCGTGACCTCGCAACCGTCGAGCGGGAGATTGATGGGCGCCGTCATGAGGGTCCAGGCACCGCCGTTGCGCGAGTATTCCACCGCAATGCCGTCCCAGCCCTTCTCGATCTGGTGTCGCTCCCAGTAGGTCAGGTTGACGGTGGTTGCACCCACGATGAGTTCAGGCGTCTCGGCCGAGGCGCAGGCGTTGGAGCTGTAGACCGCCGTCGGGCCTGGCCCGGCCGTGCGGTAGGCGAAAGCGCCACCCGGCGTGTGATTGGCGCCCGCGTCATTGGCCGTCTTCACGAACCGCCACACCTGCCCAATGCTGCCCACATTCAGTCGCAGGAATGCGGTCCCGTCACCGCCACCATCCGTCCAAGTGCCGGGAGTGCCCTGGGTGCCGGCGCCATAGGCGGTCCCGGCGACGACCACGCTGTTGGTTTCTTCGTTCCCACCTCCGCAGGGGCCGCCATTGCCGGTGGTGTTGTCCTCCGCCCGCACCACATAGTAATAGGTGTTCCCGCTGGTCAGGTTGTTCGTGTCCGTGTACGAGCTCGGGCCCGGGACGCAGGTCGCGATCCGGTTGGCTCCCGACGGCGCAAAGTCCGGAGTAGTGCCGCGGTAGACATTGTATTTGATATTCGCACTCAGCGGGCAACTGGTGGTGGCCGGCGTCCAGTTGAGCGTGACTCCGCAGACCGTGGTGTTGGCACTGCCAGCGGTGCTGGCTCCGGCGAAGACCGGCTTCAGATTGCAGGTGCCGGTCGCAGTGGCGCTGGCCGTGCCGCTGCGCACGAGCGACTGACAGCGGCCGCGCGCGTCGGTAGCCGCGATCACGCGGTAAGTGTAGGTGACGCCGCCTTGCACGGTGGTGTCGATAAAGTTCTCCACATTACCGGCCACCCATCCGACTGGCTGATAGTACCCCTCGCTCCCGGGCGCGCCGATGGCGCGCTCGATCGCGTAGCTCCCCGGGGTGGGCGAGATGCCGGTCCAGGTCAACTGGATCTGATTGTTCGCGATCGCCGCGGCGCTCCCGATCGTCGGCGCGCTTGCCGGACGCGAGGTGCAGGTGCTGCCCTCGCACTGCCCGGGGCCGGTGCCTTGGGGGAAGCGGCTCGAGGCAACCTGGGTGCGGTAGGTGCCGTTGGTGGTGCCGGTCGGATAAAACTGATTCACGTACCAGAAGGTGCAGTCGTCCGCCGGATCAGAGGACATGCTGCTATAGTCGCCCCAGCGGGTGGTACCGGTGACATTGCGAGTCCCGGTGACGATGGTGGTTTCCGGCGCGGTCATCGTGCCGAGCGGATCGTCCTTCGAGCGTCCGGTGTAACGAATGGAATGGTTGTCGGTCCCGTTCGCGGTGCCTGTCACGCTGTAGCCGAGGAGCATATTTTGGGAGCCATCCATCGCGACGGAGGCCATCCAGCGGGAGCGCCCGCCTGGCACATCGGCCAGCGTGCTTTGCTGATAGGTGCAGGGGTAGCTCGAGCAGACGGAATCGGTTTGGCCGGAGAGGCGAAACTCATACCAGCGCACACCCGAGACCACGCCCGCGATCGAGGGATCGACCGAGTGGGAAACCACGAGCGATTCGTGATCGATATAGTTCCGATAGGCCGCGCGGAACATGAGACGATCGGAGAGCGCCGGGAGCACCGAGGTGGTGCCGGGCTGCGGGATACAATTGCCGCCGCCGCAAGCCGAGGCCGCGGCCGCGATCGGCAGCACCGCCTGGAGCGGCCGGACCGTATTGGCCGGAGTCGTGAAATCCACTTTCATCCGGTAGAGATACATTCCGCTGCCGTGGACCGAGAGAAAGATGCCCGGCGCACCGCCCGGAGGCGGAGCGAAGCCATCGAGATCGGCGGGCATATGGCCGCCTTCCGCCGTGTCCACGATCACCTGCCAGGTGGCGGAGCTGTCGCCGGCCAGCATCTTGGTCCGGTCCATCGCGCCGAAGTGAGCTCCGACGTAGTTGCCCGCGCTGGAGACAAAGGCATGCGCCATCACGTAGTAGGCGTCGTCCAGACGCCGTAGTGCGGATAATCGCCGAAGTTGCCGTTCGGCACGGCAAAGGCGTAGCGGAAATAGGTTCCGGTCGCATCCGCCGAAGTCGAAATCGCAACGCACTGATAGTAGAAGCCGCCGGAAGCGGCGGAGGTGAACTGCGAGATCAGCCAGCGATTGGCCACCTTGTCGAAAAGCACAATCGGGTCGCCCGCGTTTTGCGTCTGGCAGGGGCCGCCGAAATTCGGCCAAAGGGTATTGATGCTGACCGGACCCAGAAGCGAAGTGGCCGTGTTGGTCATTCGATTCAGCGACCAAACCTGGTAACGGGTGTTGACCGTCTCGACGAACTGGTCGTTGCCGACCGAGCCGTTGGAATCGGAAGGGTAGCTGCCGGTGCCGATCACGCCGAGGAAATTGAAACCAGTGGTCGGCGGCGTCAGGATGGGACCGCGCTCAGTCTGTTGAGCGGACGGCCCCACCTGGGTCACCGGATCGGGCTGACTCGAGCGCAAAACGAGCCAGGGCGGAAGCGTGGGTTCCTCGCGTTCGAAATCCTCCGGGGCTTCCGGGACTTTGATCTTCGCCAGCTCGGTCAGCGGCGCCGAAACGTCGAAACCTGAAGGCGAGACGCTATAGACGGTCTGGCCGAGGGCGTTGCGTTGCTCGGTAATCCGGGGCCCGGGACCGGTCGCGGCCGTCGATTGTTCCGGCGCTTTCCCTTTGGACGAGCCATCCCGGGAATTGGGGCGGTCTGTTTGCTTGGCCGCCATGCCGGAGCGGCCAGATTTCCGCGCCGTCTTCCCCGCTTTTGTTTTCGCGGAGGCGGACTCCTATTTCTGCTCCCGGCGCTGGTTTGCTGAAGCCGGTGAAGGCAGACAACGCGAGCATCGCGGCGATGAGGCAGAAGCTAAGAGCCACGAGGAGGCGTGGCCGGGAGAAGGCGGAGTGGTCGGAGGATTTTTTCATGGTCTGGCGGCCCAAAGCGGGGCCGGTGAGGAGCAGGTTTGAGGATTTGAGGATTCGGAGCTGTCAGTTGGCACTGCCTGCACGGGCAATGAAGCATCCGCCTGCAGAAGTGCGGCACGTTCTAGAGGAAAGGCGCAACCTTTGTCAACAAAATGTGTATTTTATTCCGCTACTTCCTCAGTCGCTCGCGATAGAGCGCTGGGTCGACGCTGCCGGCCATCCGCGCGACATCGAGATCTCCGCCCAGGAACTGCGCAATCTCACCGGCCAACTCGGCCGGGGAGTTGATCACTTCCCGATGTTTCACTGGCAGAACGGCGAAGCAGGCCAGACCAGCCATCCACTGCTCGAGCTGCTTGAGTTGCGCCTCGTAAACTCTCGCCAGCAAATTCGGATCGGCGCTTTCTTTTCCCTGTCGCTCCAGCATGGCGCGCTGACTCGACAGCACTTCGTCCAGAGGCCGCTGCATCAGCACGACCCGGTATTGAAACCGACCGTCCACCGGCAACTCCCGCATCAAGACATGGATGATCTTGACGGCGTGGCCACGCGCCTGCCCCAGCCAGCTTTGGTCGCTGCGCAGACGCTTGACGGCTTCATATTCAAAATATCCGCGCGGGTTGCTTTCATCAGCGCTGCGCTGCTCGTCGGTGAGGGGCGGAATGCCGCCGGCGGCGAGCATCTGCATCATTAGCGAAGTGCCGGAGCGTGGGAGTCCGGAGACGACGGTGATGAAATCGCGCATTAGGCTTTCAATAGCGCAACTGCGCCTCTCTCGCCTGTGCGAAGAAGAACCCAACCCAGTGAAGAGCGGCGCCGACGTGGAAAATCGACGGGTGACAGGCAGAAGCCCATGCGGCGCCATTGGCGCAGACCCCGAGCAGGCGGCGCACGTCCGACCTTTTTCAAGAATTACGGCTGCTGATCGCGCTCCACGGCCGCGAGTGGTCACCGCACCACCGCCCTCCGGCTTTGCACTTCCCGCTGGCAATCTGCGGAAGGGCGCATAATCTGCGGGCATGTTTCTCCGTGTGCGTGCCGCCGCAATTGCGCTCTTTGCGACGACTTGCGCCCTGGGCGCTGCCGAACCCGCCACTCTCACTCCCGAACAAATGGGCAAGGCGGTCAAGACCGACACAATTTCGATCCCGACGCCCGGCGAATTGTTCGCCGCCCTCGCCAAGCCGGGGAAGCCGAACTGGGCCGACCAATATCGCGGACCCATTCCGGTGACCTACCGCAACCGCGCGCAAATCGCGCTGAACCTCGGCGGCCTCATTGCCGACGGGTTCATCGCAATCGAGGCGCAGGACAGTCAGCAGGTGAAGAACATCGGCACCGACATTATCAAGCTGGCGAAGGCGCTCGGCGTGAGTGAAAACGTCCTCAGCCGCGGCAAGAGCATCAACGAGTTCGCCGAGAATAACGAATGGGATACGCTCCAGGAGGAACTGGAAGCGACGCAAAACGAGGTGAAGACCTCGATGCAATCAAATCGCGACCAGGATCTCGTGATTCTGGTCAGCCTCGGCGGCTGGATCCGCGGCACCCAGGTGGTGAGCGGCGCGGTCTTAAAGGACTACAACGCCGCTTCCGCCAAGGTTCTGCGCCAGCCGGCGCTGGTCAGCTTCATTCAGGGCCGCGTCAACGAGATTTCGCCCGAGCTACGGAACGAGCCGCTCGTCAAGGCCGTCATCGCGCAACTCTCTGAAATCCAGAAGCTTGTGACCTTCCCTGGCGATGGCACTCCCACTGCTGAAGATGTGCGGAAGCTGAACGAGGCGGTGTCGAAATTGATGGGGGAAATCCAGAGCAAGACTGACGCGAAATGAAACGCTCCTGCGCAATTCTCACTCTCCTCCTCCTGGCGCTGGCCAGCGGGCCACTGCGCGCGCAGACCGACACCGAAGTCGCCGCTCACCGCGTAGCCCTCGATCTCGCCGGCGCATTCTCGAACGATGGCTTCAAGATTCGCGACGGTTACTGGTCCGGCGCCGTTAAACCGGGGGAACCAGCGGTTATTGCCGTCAATCTCTACGCCGGGAATCAATACTGGTTTTCGGTCGGCGCCGAGCGGGAAGTGAAAAAGTTCACCGTCCAGATCTACGATGAAAACGGCCGGCCGATGGAAACCGAACCATTTCAGGCTGAGGACAAAGCAGCGGCCGGGTTTTCGCCTGTTATTAGCGGGCAATACTTCGTGTCCATCGCGCCGATCGACAGCGAGGCGGCCACCACCACCTTCTGCCTCGTTTATTCGTATAAATAAGTGATGCGTTGTAGTGGTTTGCCCCGTGTCTTCCTGATCATAACGGCCTGCCTCGCCGCCGCGGTCGGCGGATGCTCGAACGGTTCGAAGTCCGCCCGCATCAACAGCGGAAAGATCTTTGCCGTCACGGCTGAGAAGACGCCGTTCTACCGCTACGGACCTCAGCAGAGCAATGGCGCCGATGAGCAGCTCCCCAAGGATACGCTTGTCACACTCATCGGTCCCTCCTTCGGCTACTCCAAGGTGCAGCTGATCAAGGGTGCGCAGGAAGGCTACGTCGCGAGTGAAGACATCCGCCCGGCGTCTCCGACGCTGCTCGCCTCCTTGAATCCGCCGGTGGAGCCGTCCAGTTCGTCGGGCGCGGAGCATTTCGACATGCACTCGATGGATCCGAATTACGTGCCGCCGCTGCCGGATCCGGATCTGCCGCCGGTCAGCGAGGAGCCTCCGCCGACTCCGTAGGCGCAAGTTGAGGGCGCGCGGCGGTCCGCGCACCGTGTTCCAGGCATGAAGGCGACGCAGGTGTTCTACGAAGGTCGCGTGCAGGGCGTTGGCTTCCGTTACTCGGTGAAGCAGATCGCGAAAGGGTTCGATGTCACGGGCTGGGTGCGCAATCTGCCCGACGGACGCGTGGAGTTGCTTCTCAGCGGCGCCAGCGAAGAAATCGCGGCCTTTCTCGAAGCGATCGCGCAAAGCGAACTCAGGACGCACATCAAGGGACAGACGCAGCATGAGGTCACTTCGCCACCGGCGCAGCGCGGCTTTGAAATTCGTTATGACTGAATCCACCTCCGCCCAGGCTTTGGCGGGGCCGGCGCCGGCAGTGAGCGTCCGTGGACTAACAAAGGAGTTTCCGCTCCCGTTTCAGCGCCGTTCGATCATCGCGGTGCGCGACGTGAGCTTCCGCGTTGAGCCTGGGAAGGTCTACGGTTTGCTCGGACCGAACGGCTCCGGCAAAAGCACAACCCTGAAAATGATTCTTGGCCTGATTTCACCCACGCGCGGGAAAGCCGAGATCTTCGGTTGCGAGAGCAGTCGCGTCCGCAGTCGCGAAGCGGTCGGCTTTCTGCCGGAGAGTCCCTACTTTTACAAGTATCTCACCGGCACCGAAACCCTGCGTTTCTACGGGAAACTGTGCGGCCTCCGCGGCCGCCGCCTCACGGACCGCGTCGCGGAGCTGCTGGAGCTCGTCGGCTTGAGCACGGCGCGCGATCGACGCCTCCGCGCCTATTCGAAAGGGATGCTGCAGCGCATCGGCCTCGCCCAGGCGCTGGTAAACGATCCGAAGCTGGTGGTGCTCGATGAGCCGACCGCCGGGGTGGATCCGACCGGCTCGCGCGCCATTCGGGATCTGATCTTGTCGCTCAAATCACGCGGCGTCTCCGTGCTGCTTTCCTCGCATTTGCTCGGCCAGGTGCAGGAAGTTTGCGACCGCATCGGCATCCTCGCGCAAGGCGCGCTGGTGCGGGAAGGCAGGCTCGACGACCTCCTCGCGGTGGAGGATCAAACCGAACTGCTGCTGGAGAACGCGCCCGCGGATTTGTTGCGCGAGATCAGCGCCCTTGCGGAACGCTCCGGCGCGCGAGTGGTCGAGCAGCGGAGGTCGCGGACGACGCTCGAGCGATTGTTCCTGGAGGCGACCGAAGAGAGCGTCCCACGTCCCACGTCCAACGCCCAACGTTCAACGGCAAAGGATCGGCCGGTCGACAATGGAACGTAGAATGGTCACCTGTGGCCGGTCCGAATTGAACCATTGAACGTTGAGCGTTGGACGTTTGAACGTTTCCCCCTTCCCTTCTGCTGTGTCCTCCGCCGACCTGCCGCGCCATCGCGCCTTCTCCCTGCGTCGGCTCTCCGCGCTCGCCGCGAACACGTTGACCGAGCTTGCCCGGCTGAAGGTCTTTTACGTCCTGCTGATCTTTGCCCTCGTCCTCATCGGCTCTTCCCTCTTCGTCGCCCGGCTCACCTTTCAGCAGGAGTTTCAGGTTCTGAAGGATATTTCGTTAGGCGCGATCAGCCTCTTCAGCTCGATGCTGGCCATCTTCGCGACCGCGCGGCTGTTACCGGACGACCTGGAACACCGCACTGTCTACACCATCCTGGCGAAGCCGGTGCCGCGCTTCGAATACATCCTCGGCAAACTGCTCGGCATCTTGCTGCTCCTGGCCATCAGCGTGGCGGTAATGACCGCGCTCTTTGCGGCGGTGTTGTACCTGCGGGAGCAGGCCGCGCTCAGTGAGACCACCCGGCAGATGGCACAGGTCCCCCCGGAGCAACTGCGCGAGGCGCTCGCGAAGATCCGCGCCTCCGGTTTCAGCGCCAATCTCCTCGCCGGGATCACCGCCATTTACCTGAAGGCGTGCATCCTCGCCGCCGTCACCCTGCTCATCTCCACTGTCGCCACTTCGAATATCTTCAACGTCGTGATGGCCATCTTTGTTTATTTCATCGGTCACCTGCAGGCGATCGCGCGCGAGGTGTGGCTGCAGGAACAGGCCGCCGGTTGGGGCAGCCGCACCTTCCTCGGGTTCGTGGCCCTCATCTTTCCCGATCTGCAGCTGTTCGATTTTTCGGATGAAATTGTCGCGGGCGGCGCGATTTCCCTCCGGCTTTTCGGCGGAACGGTCGTTCTCGCCGGATTTTACATCGTCGTCTATACAGTGCTCGCGATCGCAGCGTTTAACGCCCGGGAATTATGACGCGCGCCGTGCTGCTCCTGATCGCGCTGCTCCTTTGGGGCGCCGCCCGACTGCCGTGGGAGCACAGGCTTTTCGAGGCGCGGGCACGGCAACATCTCGCCGCTGTGCCTCTGAACCTGGAACTGCGCGAGCAGGTGGGACAACTAGGATTCGCCGCGGCCCTGAGCGGCTTCCGTGCGGTCGTGGCTGATTTCCTTTTCATCCAGGCGCACGTTGCCTGGGAACGCACGGAATGGAGCCGGGTCCTGCTCCTCTTCCGTCAAGTGACGACGCTGCAGCCGCGCAGCATCCTCTTCTGGGACATGGCGGCATGGCATATGGCGTGGAACGCCAGCGCGGCCGCGCTCCACGACCCGACCCAGCCGCGTCTCGCGCTCCGGATCAAGGCCGAGCGCGAATACTTCGATCTCGGGCGCGACTTCCTCGAACGCGGGATCCGGAACAATCCCGACCAGCCGCAGCTCTACGAAGCGCTGGCGCGTTTGCATCGCGAGAAATACAGGGATCACGCGCGCGCCGCCGAGTACTACGCGCTCACGGCGGAGAAGCCGGGCGCGCCGAAATATGCCCGCCGCTTTGCCGCCTACGAGCTCTCCTACTGCGAAGGCCGCGAGCGCGAAGCCTACGAACGCCTGCGCGCGCTGTATGATGAGGGCAACCAGGAAAGGCTGCCAACCTTGATCCGCCGATTGATCTTTCTCGAGCAACAGCTCAACATCCCGGTCGCGCAGCGCATTCCGGATCAGGCGCGCTAGCGTTTTCTTCTTCCCATGCGCTTCGCCATCTTCAGTGATCTGCACGGCAACCTCGAGGCGATGGAGGCGGTGCTCGAAGACGCGCAGAAGAACGAGTGCACCCACTTTGTCTGCCTCGGTGATCTTGTCGGCTACAATGCCAACCCGCACGAATGCGTTGAACTGGTGCGGCAGCTCGATTGCCCGGTCGTGAAAGGCAACCACGACGAGCAGGCTTCGCTCGCCCATTCCTCGCGTGACTTCAACGAACTCGCCGAGCAGGCGATCAACTGGACCCGCGAGACCCTGACCACCGCCGACAAGCAGTGGCTGGCCGAACTGCGGCTCACGCGGCAGGTGCGTGATTTCACGATCGTCCACGCCACGCTCGATACGCCGGGCGAATGGGGCTACGTCTTCAACAACCTCGACGCGATGGCGAGCTTCACCTACCAGCACACGCCGGTCTGCTTCTTTGGCCACACCCATGTCGCGGGCGCTTTCGTGCGCGACGGCGGCGTGCAGCGGGTGAAAACCGAGAAGCTCACGATCGATCCCGGGAAGAAGTACTTCATTAACGTCGGAAGTGTGGGCCAGCCGCGCGATGGCGACCCGCGCGCTGCTTATTGCATTTACCACACCGACCAAAATGTGGTGGAGCAACGGCGCGTGACCTACGATCTGCCGGCCACCCAACGGAAGATCATCGAGGCCGGATTACCGCGTCTGCTCGCCGAGCGGCTCGAGCTGGGGCGCTAACGGACATTCAGCTTGCCCGCGTTCCGCTCCATTCTCGTCCTCAAGCCGAGCTCGTTAGGCGATATCGTTCACACCCTTCCGGCCGTGGCGGCGATCCGCGCCGCGCACCCGCGCGCGACGATCACGTGGGTCATCAACCCGGAATGGGCTCCGCTCCTGCGCGGTAATCGTGATGTCGATCACGTCCATATTTTCCCCCGGGGCGAATTCCGCGGGCTCGGCGCGCCAGCCAGTCTGTTCCCGTGGCTCATGAAAACCCGTCGTTTGCAGCCGGATCTGGCGCTCGATTTCCAGGGGTTGCTGCGGAGCGCGATGATCGGGCGCATCGCCCGAGCGCGTGAGTTTTACGGCTTGAGCGATGCGCGGGAAGGCTCGCGCTTCTTCTATCAGACGACGGCGCGGGTGAATCGCCGGCAACACGCGGTCGAGCGTTACCTGCAGCTGGCCCAACTCATCGGCGCGGACACAACGGCGCCGCTGCGTTTCCCGCTCCCGACGGGTGATGCGCTGCCACGGTTTGATGAATATCCGCCATTCATCCTGCTGCACCCATTCTCACGCGGAGGCGGCAAATCGCTGACGGATCGCCTCGTGGGCGAATTCTGCGCCGCCTTTGCTCCGGTGCGGGTGGTGATCGCCGGCAAGGAGAAACTGCGCTTGAAGGCGCCCGACAATTGCGTCGATCTGAGCGGACAAACGAGTCTGCTGCAGCTCGTGCGTCTGATCCGCGCGGCGCGGTTTACGATCAGCGTCGACAGCGGTCCGATGCACATCGCGGCCGCCGTCACGGACAACCTCGTGTCGATTCACACCTGGACCGATCCGCGTCGGGTTGGGCCCTATAACCCGCAGGCGTGGATTTGGCGGAACAGTGAATTGCGCCAAATGGGCGATTTCCCGTCAGAGGAGAAGCTCCCGAAAGGCCGGAAGTTTCGGCGGGCCGATATCGGCACCGTGGTAAACCTCGTCAGCGACCGCTGGGATCTCGCGCTCGCAAGACAGATTCCGCCAGTGCCAGATCCGCTGGGAACGTGATCTTGAAATTGAAGTCTTCATTCGGCACCAGCACCACTTGGTGCCCAAGCCGCTCGACGGCAGAAACCTCGTCCGTGATGGTGAGCTGCTCCGCCGCGACCAGCGCGTAGGCGCTCTCCAGCAGATCACGCGCAAAAATCTGCGGCGTCTGCATCGCGTAAAGCCGCGCGCGATCCACCGAGCCGCAGACGATTCCATCCTCCGTCGCGCGCTTCAGGGTATCGGTCACTGGCGCCGCCAACGCCGCGGCGCCGCTCTCCAGCGCGGCACGGAGCACTCCGTCGATTTGGATCGGCCGGATCAAGGGCCGCGCCGCATCATGCACCGCCACAAACCGTGTCTCCGCACCAACGTCCTGCAGTCCCGCCGCGACGGATTCCTGCCGGTGCACGCCACCGGCTGCGACGTGCTTCACTTTCTGAAACGCGCGCGCGGCCACGACCGCCCGCAGTTCCCCTATCCGGTCCTCTCGCCCGACCACTATGATCTCGTCGACGCAAGCCGCCGCTTCGAATGCCGCCAGGCTATGGGTGATCAACGGCTCGCCCCGGAGCAGCGCGAAGGTTTTGTCGAAGCCCATCCGCTGGCTGCTGCCGCCGGCGACGATGATGGCAGTGAGCATCGGGCTCAACGGTTGTTGCGTGGGGAGGGACGTCCAGCGTTCAATGTCCAACGTTCAACGTCGAAACAAGAGAGCGCGCCGCTCGTGCGCCAGCTCCGAAATTGGACGTTGCACGTGGAGCGTCGGACGTTGGACGTTCTCCTCATCCACCCAGCTGCCGTTGCACTTCCTGGCTGAGCGTCTTCCCATCGGCCCGCCCGGCCAGCTTTGCCTGGAGCAGCTTCATGACCGCCCCCATCTCCGCGCGGGACTTCGCGCCTGTCTCGGCAATCGTGTCGCGCACGGCCTGCGCCAGATCTTCCGTCCCCATCGCCTGCGGCAGATAATCGTTCAAAATCGCGAGCTCTTCCTTCTCCTTCGCGGCCAGCTCGGGGCGCCCACCTTTTTCAAAGCTCTCGATCGAATCCTGCCGCTGCTTCACCTGTTTCCGGATCACCTGGGTCGCTTCCGCATCGTCGAGCGTCGCATTCGCGCCGCCTTTCTCGATCGCCATATTCTTCAGGGCCGCCTTCAGCATGCGGAGGACGCCTAGCTTCTGTGCGTCCTTGGCCCGCATCGCGTCCTTGAGTTCGGCATCAATGCGCTCCTGCATGGTCATGGGCGCAGCCTACACGAGCAGGTCGCGGCGTCTAGCCAGCCGTCCGGCCGAAGAAGGCCGCCAGGGCGCGGCGGCCGAGCGTTTTCCAAAACTGAGCCAAACTCCACGGGTAGCCGAACGGCCCGACGTGCCACAAAGTCAGCGCGGTTGGCAGGAATAGCCGCCCCGCGATGGCGAAGACAATCTGGATGCCTCCCGGGATTGCCGAGATTCCATCGCGCCATGTTGCTCAATTTTCGCCGCCGTCACAAGCCCTGCGCACGCTGAGTTCCGCAACCTAGCTGCTCCGAATCCGCGCGGCGCAGGCTTGCAGCGTCGCCGGATCGGTGACGCTCATGACCTCCACGCCTTTGCGGATGCGTTGCAACAAGCCGGTCAGCACCCCGCCCGGCCCGAGCTCGAGGAACAAATCGCAGCCGCGGTCGAGCAGCCATTCCATGCAATCAACCCAGCGGACTGTGCCGGTGACCTGATCCTGCAGCGTACGGCGAATCTCCGGCAACCCGTCGGCTGGCGTTCCGCTGACGTTGCTGACTACGGGGAACCGCGGTGTGCGCAGTTCGGCCGTGAGCAACGCTTCGCCGAGCTCGAGATACGCGCTGTTCATGAGACGCGAATGATAGGCGCCCGCCACGTTCAACAAGGTCGCGCGCCGGATGCCGTGTTCCCGCGCCATCGATACCGCCATCTCGACCTTCGCCGCTTCGCCGGAGATCACGATCTGCCCGGGTGCGTTCAGATTCGCGATATCAACATCCGAGTCGGCCGCGAGCGTTCGAACTGCGCCTTCCTCCGCGCCGATCATCGCGGCCATGGCGCCGGCGGTCGCCGCGCACGCCGCCTCCATGAGCTGCCCGCGTTTCTCGACAAGCTTGAGACCGGTCGAAAAATCAAACGTCTCCGCCGCCGCATGCGCAGTCCATTCGCCCAACGACAAGCCGGCCGCAGCTTCGATTTCGAATTCGCCCGCCACGCTACGCAACGCTGCCAGGCAGGCGAGACCGTGCACGTAGAGCGCCGGCTGGCAGTTCGCCGTCTTCGTCAGTTCTTCGAGCGGGCCATTCCAGGCGATCTCGCTCAACTTGCGGTCGAGAATCATGTCGGCGCGTTCAAAAACCTCGGCCGCCGCCGGAAACTCCGCGGCCAGGTCACGGCCCATTCCGACGCTCTGAGCACCTTGTCCGGCAAAAAGCAGCGCGATTTTACTCATGGGGAGCACTTAAAACGCGATCCGTCGCCGGGGCGAGCGCGAAGGTGCGGCGGCCATCTTCTGCAGATCGTTGTAAAAAAGCTTGTTTGTTTATGGCAAAATCGTCAGCCTCAAGGCATGAGCCAACTACATATCAGTAACTGGTCTCGTTACACAGCCTACGGAGTGTGTGCGGCCGTCCTCTTGCTCTTCGGAGCGAGCTCGGCCAACGCACAGTGGGCTGCCAAGCCAGCACCGCACCTCCCCCGCGCTGTCCTCGAGCAGGGCCAGTCGGGGTCGGTCGTGCTCGGCCTTGTATTCGAGAGTGATGGCAGCGTAAAAGACGTGCGCATTGTGCGCAGCAGTGGTGTCGCCGGATTGGACGAAGTGGCGCGCGAGGGCGCGACGCGCTGGCGGATGGCCCCGGGATCGGTGCAGCCGTCGGACCTGACCCTGGGCCGGCAACACATGATCAAGTTCTACTTGAATAAACAGGTCTCGCGCCGAGTCGAGCCGTTCCAGGCGTCCTGGAAAGAGCTGTAGTTCCCCGACCAGCTCGGAATTGGAAATCACCGCGGCACTTTCGCCGCGGTGTCGGGTAGATTTTTACCACCGCGCGCCAGTTTCGGCTCGCGGTTTTTTGTTGCTGACGGGACCCTTTCGCCCCCAAAGCATCCGCGCCGAAACATCTCCCGGCGGTCTGGTCGACAGATCGACCGACGCTGCGCTCGCGCGTGAACTTTGCGAGAAGATCGGGCTTGCACCTTTACGCATGGTCGCGAGCATAGTCGCACGTCCGGGTTTATGGCTTTTACGACGCGCGAAATCGAATCTCCTGACCCTGCCACGCGGGTCGCCGCGGCCGAAGCGGAGCTCGTGCAAAATGTCCATGAGGACAGCGATATCGGCGAGAAGATGGTCCTCAACATGGGCCCGTCGCATCCGGCCACGCATGGCGTTCTGCGGCTCGATTCTGGAGCTCGATGGCGAGACGATCACAAAGGCCACTCCGGATGTCGGCTATCTGCATCGCGGCGACGAAAAAATCGCGGAGAACATGCAGTACAACCAGTTCGTGCCCTACACGGACCGGCTCGATTATCTGGCGCCGCTCGCGAACAATGTCGCCTACGCCTGCGCGGTCGAGAAGCTGATGGGTTGGGAGTTGCCGCCGCGCGGCAAAGCGATCCGCGTGATCTGCTGCGAGCTGGCGCGCATTCAGGCGCATCTGCTCGGCATCGGCGCGATGGCGCTCGATCTCGGCGCGATGACGGTGTTCCTCTACACGTTCACGGAGCGGGAAAAGATCTACAATCTCTGCGAGATCATTTCCGGGGCGCGCTTCACCACTTCCTACACGCGCGTCGGCGGACAGATCCGCGACCTGCGCCGGACGTTCATCCCGGCAGCTCGAGAAGTTCCTGGACGGTTTCATGCCGCAGCTGGACGAGGTCGATAAACTCCTGACCCGCAACCGCATTTTCGTCGATCGCACGCGGGATGTCGGCGTCATCGCCAGAGATCGCGCCATCGCTTACGGCCTCTCCGGCCCCAATCTCCGCGGCAGCGGAGTCGACCACGACGTGCGGCGGAAACATCCGTATCTCGATTACGAGAAATACGACTTTGAAGTCCCGATCGGAAGCGCCGGCGACGGTTACGATCGTTATCTCGTGCGGATGGAGGAGATGCGGCAAAGCGTGCACATCCTGCGCCAGGTGATCGACAAGCTGCCCGAGGGACCGATCAACGTGACCGATTGGAAAAACATGCCTGCCGCCGAAGTCGCACGTAATGACGAAAATGGAGGAGCTGATCCACCACTTCATCGTCGTGACGGAAGGCCTGAAGGCGCCCGCCGGCGAAATCTATTTCGGCGCGGAAAATCCGAAGGGCGAACTTGGTTTTTACATCAACAGCAAAGGCGGCGGCGTGCCGCATCGGCTGAAGATCCGCTCACCCTCGTTTGTGAATCTCAGCATCCTGCCCGAATTGCTGCCGGGACACAGCGTCAGCGATGTCGTCTCGATCCTCGGCAGTCTGGACTTCGTGATGGGCGAATGCGACAGATGAACCGCGAGTCCGCCACCATGAAACCATCGAAAAACCTTCTCTCCGTTCTCCTGCTGGCGGCGATCGGCGGCTTGGCGGCGTGCGACCGCAGCGCGCTTTCCAGCTCGCAATTGACGACCGCGAACTACGACCAGGTCTCGAACGGCATGTCGAAGAGTCAGGTGGAGACGATCCTGGGCAAGCCCACCACCGTCGAAACCAAGGAGATGAGCAATTTTCAGCAAAACGACCTATCGCTACGAGGACGGGAAAAGCTTTGCGATCGTCACCTTCAAGAATGATGAGGTCGACGGAAAAGACACCAACCTCGGCCGCGAGCCGTAGCCTCCGCGCACGACTCGAAGATGGCTCCGCGATTTCTGCGCTCTCGTCTGTCTGTCCGTGGCGTGTCTGGTGCTCGGCGCCTGTCAGCCGGGCAAAAAGCTGCGGAAGGCGAACGTCGATGAAGTCACCACGGGCATGGCGAAGAAGCAGGTGGAATCGATTCTGGGCATGCCGACTTCCGTCGAGGTCGACCAGCTCGATCTGACGAAAAAGACCACCTACGTTTACACGCAAGGCGACGAGAGCGTGACGCTCGTTTTCTGGGACGACAAGCTGGAGTCGAAAGTCTCGACGTTTAAGGAGTAAGGGCGCGCGTGGAGGCTAAAACCCCAACAGTGCCCGCCGAGCTGGAGCGGGAGATGGATCAAGCCATCGCGCGTTATCCGGCCGATCGGAAGCGGAGCGCGTCCATGCCGTTGCTGCATCTGTGGCAGGAGCATTTCGGTTACATCAGCGACGAGGGCGTCACGCTGGATCGCGGCGAAGCTCGAGCTGCAGCCGATCAATATCCTCGAGCTGGTCACCTTCTACCCGATGTTTCGGCAGGCGCCGGCGGGGAAGAAACACATCCGCGTCTGCCGCACGCTTGAGCTGCGCGATGGCCGGCAGCTATCAGTTGATGGAGAGACTCGAGACCGCGGCGGGCGTGAGCCGGCAGGGCCACGACATCGAACCTGCACAACCCCGCAGGCGAAGGAAGCCGGCCGCGAATACAGCATTGAATTCGTCGAATGCCTCGCCAGCTGCGGCACGGCGCCGGTGGCGATGGTGCAGGATGACCTCCTCGAGAACGTCCAGCTGGAGAGCGCGCGCGAGGTGCTGGGCGCGAATCGGCCCGAGCGGACGGCCCATGCAGCTCTCCGCATCCGCTGGAGCAGCGGCTCATTTTCAAGAACATCGGCCGCGCAGGATTGGACGCATCGACATCGATTGCTACCTGCGGAACGGCGGCTACGAGCAGCTGAAGAAGGCCGTCAACGATGTCGCGCGTCGGACATCGTGAATGAGGTGAAGACCTCCGGCCTGCGCGGACGCGGCGGCGCGGGATTCCCCTGCGGCGTGAAGTGGGGCTTCATCAAGCCGGACGAGAAGAAGCCGATCTACCTCATCTGCAACGCGGACGAGTCGGAGCCGGGCACGTTCAAGGATCGCTACATCATTCACGAGGATCCGCATCAGCTGATCGAGGGCATGTTGATCTCCGTGCTTCGCGCTCAATGCGCAGCACGGCCTACATCTACATCCGCGGTGAGTTCCCGGAAGGCGCAAAGATCCTGGAGCGCGCGCATCGAGGAAGCGCGCGCGAAGAACTTCCTCGGCAAGAACATCCTCGGCACCGGCTTCGACTGCGAGATCTATATCCATCGCGGCGCGGGCGCTTACATCTGCGGCGAGGAAACGGGCCTGATCGAATCGCTCGAAGGCAAGCGCGCCTACCCGCGCATCAAGCCGCCCTATTTCCCGGCCGTGCTCGGCCTCTACATGTGCCCGACGATCGTGAACAACGTCGAGACGCTTTGCCACGTGAAGCACATCATCGCGCATGGGCGGCGCGGAGTACGCGCAGCTCGGGCGGCCGAACAACACCGGCACGCGCATCGTCTGCGTGAGCGGCGACGTGGAGCGGCCCGGCTATTTCGAGATCGAAGTCGGCGCGGTCACGATGGGCCAGCTGATCTACGACTTGGCGGGCGGCCCGAGTTACGGGCGCATGCTCAAAGCCGTCATCCCCGGCGGCAGCTCAGCGAAGGTCCTGCGCGCGGCGACGACCGGTTACAAGAATCAAGGACGTCGAGATGATCGACTCTGATCGATCTCCCGATGGATTTCGATTCCCTGGCCGCGGCTGGATCGATGGCCGGCTCCGGCGGCGTGATCGTGATGGACGATTCCCGCGACATGGTCTGGGCGCTGAACAACCTCAACGAATTCTACGCGCACGAGAGTCTGCGGCCAGTGCACGCCCTGCCGCGAAGGCTCGCTTTGGATGAAGAAGATCACCGATCGCATGCTGCTGGGCGGCGGCGTGGTGGAAGATCCGAATACGCTCGTCGAACGTGGCCGACAATATCGCCGGCCGGACGATCTGCGCCTTCGGCGAAGCCTGCGCGTGGCCCACGCAAAGTTTCGTCGACAAGTTCCGGGAAGAGTTCGAGGCGAAGGCTGCCAAGCCGATGCCCCCGCCGATGCCGCCGGAATACACGCCCGCGAATTGATCAAGGATCGCGACGGCGAAATGGAAACCGTCCCGCTAGCCCACGACCCCGGCTGGGAACGCACCGGCGCGAAGGGGACGATCTAAAGAGGATGAATTTGGAAACCAGAAAGCCAGGAAAAGAAGCAACCGAGTTGCTCATCGAACGTGTGATTGGTGCTGCGATCCGCGTCCATACGGAATTGGGTCCCGGTTTTCTCGAATCGCTTTACGAGGAAGCACTTGCTGTCGAGTTACGGGCGCTCGGCATCCAGTTCGATCGGCAGAAGCCGGTCCCGATCTTTTATCGCGCGCAACCGATTGGAGAACATCGAGTCGACTTGCTTGTCGAGGGCACCGTGGTCCTTGAATTGAAAGCCACGAGCGCGCTGGAGAAAATCCACTTCGCGATCGTTCGTTCCTACCTGAAGGCTCTTGGACTCTCCGACGGCCTTCTCTTCAATTTCGCCGCCACTCGCCTGACGATAAAGAGAGTCGGCCGCGAATTTCGCTCGCGCCCAATCGACGAGAACATCTCTTTCTGATTCCTGGTTTCCTGGTTTCCAAATTAATCCTTCTGCAATGGCCGACACCGCTCCAGCACCAATGGTCAACGTCCAGATCGATGGCGTCTGGCGGCAGTTCCCGAAAGGCACGCGCCTGATCGAAGCGTGCGAGCAGGCGCGGCAGCTACATCCCGCGCTATTGCTATCACAAGAAGCTCAGCTCGCCCGGCAATTGCCGGATGTGCCTGATCGAAATGGGCATGCCGAAGATGGGTCCGGATCGCAAACCGGTTCTCGGCGAGGATGGCAAGCCGGAGATCGACTGGATGCCGCGTCCGCAGATTTCCTGCGCGCAGGACGTCGCTGAGGGCATGGGCGTGCGCACCGACTCTCCGCTGGTGGAGGAATGCCGCAAGGGCGTGATGGAGTTTCTCCTCATCAATCATCCCGCTCGATTGCCCCATCTGCGATCAGGCCGGCGAATGCCGCCTGCAGGAATTCAGCGTCGAATACGGCCAGCGCCGACTCGCGTTTCCTCGAGAACAAGGTCAAGAAGCCGAAGAACGTCGAGCTCGGCCCGCGCGTCACGCTCGACGACGAGCGCTGCATCCTCTGCTCGCGCTGCATCCGCTTCTGCCAGGAAATCGCCAAGGACGATGTGCTGGGCTTCATCGATCGCGGCAGTCACAGCGTGCTGACCGCGCATCCCGGCAAGCGGCTCGAAAACAACTACTCGCTCAACACCGTCGATATCTGCCCGGTCGGCGCGCTCACCTCGTCCGATTTCCGGTTCAAGATGCGCGTCTGGTTTCTCAAGGAAACGAAGAGCTTCTGCACCAGCTGCGCGACGGGCTGCAACACCGTGATCGGCACGCGGGAAGGCGTTATCTACCGGCAGACGCCGCGTGAAAATGACGCCGTCAACTCCTCCTGGATGTGCGACTACGGCCGGCTCAATTTCGATTACCTGCACTCCGACAAGCGCCTGCTCGAGCCGAAGATCCTCAGCGGCGAAACGCTCGTCCCGACGGATTGGACGACCGCGCTCAAGCACGCGGCCGCGCAGTTGAAACATTTCCACGGCTGGGAGATTGCGATCATCGCCTCCGGGCGCATGACCAACGAGGAATTGTGGCTGACGTCGCGCCTTGCGCAGGTGCTCGGCGTGCAGTTGATCGACATCGTGCCGCATCGCGGCCCCGGCGATGACATCCTGCTGAGTTGCCGACCGCAATCCGAACACCAATGGCGCGCGCCTGCTGGGGATCACCGGCGAGCAGCCGGGCGCCAGGCTGACGCAAATCGCGGAGGCGGTCGCCAGCGGACAGGTAAGAGCGCTGATCTGCGTTGCAGGAAAATCCGCTCGACGCTGGCATCACCGCCGAGCACCTCTCGCAGCTGCCGGCGTTTGTCCTGATGGACATGCTCGAAAACGCCGCCACCGACTCCGCGACGGCGCTGCTCCCTTCCGCCGGGTTTGCGGAGAAGCGCGGCTCGATGATCAACGGCAAAGGTCGCCTGCAGCGGCTGAATCGCGCGATCCGTCCGCCCGGCCAGGCGCGCGACGATTGGGAAATTCTGCGCGACCTGATCCAGGAATGCACCGGGCAGAATCCGAAATCAGTTCGCGAGCGGATGGCATCTACACGATCGAGGAAGTCTTCAAACAGATGAGCCACACCGTGCCGCAGTTCGCCGGCTTGAACCTCGAGCAAGATCGGCGACCTTGGCGTGCCGGTGATGGAGGTCGTGGAAAGCCCGACGCCGGACGAGCCCGCGAAAGAGGAAGGCAACAAGCCCGAGTCAGAGAAAGCGACGACCAGCTGAGGTCACGACCTTGCCGATGGATTGGTTCCTCATTCTTACCTCTCTGCTGAAGATCATCGGCGTGATCTTCCTGATCATCCTGCCGATGGTCTCCTACAGCGTCTATGCGGAGCGGCGGGTGAGCGCGCTCATCCAGGACCGGGTCGGACCGAACCGCGTCGGACCCGCTCGGGTTTGTTCCAACCGGTCGCCGACGCCATGAAGTTCATGCTCAAGGAAGACTTCACGCCCGCGCACGTAAACAAGTTCTACTACTGGCTCGCGCCCTGTCTCGCGATGGTGCCGGCGATCGCCACGCTCGCGGTCGTGCCTTTCGGCAGCACCCTCTTCGGGGTCCCAGATGGTGATCGCCGACATCAACGTCGGCGTCCTCTACGTCTTCGCGATCGCCTCGCTCGGCGTTTACGGGATCGTCATCGCCGGCTGGTCTTCGAATTCGAAATACCCGTTCCTCGGCGGCATCCGCTCCACTTCGCAGATGATCTCCTACGAGCTGTCGCTCGGTCTGGCCGTCATCCCGATCTTCCTGCTCTTCGGTCAGCTGCGCCTGACCGAGATCGTCCGCTACCAGATCGAGAATGGCTGGCTGATCGCGCCCTTCATCGGCGATTGGACCAATCCCGCAGAAGCTGCTCCTCTGGCTGCCGATGTTCATCTCGTTCTGCGTCTTCACGGTCTCGATGTTCGCGGAGACGAACCGCCTGCCGTTCGATCTGCCCGGAGGCCGAGACCGAGCTCGTCGGCGGCTATCACACGGAATACGGCTCGATGAAGTTCGCGCTCTTCTTCCTCGGCGAATACGCGGCGATGATCACCGGCTCCGCCGATCATCGTGCCCTCTTCCTGGGCGGCTGGCATCTGCCGCTCCCGTCGTGGAGCGGCGGCTTTCATTGGCTCCTGTGACGGGCTCCGCCGCCGGCTGGCGCGGCATCGTCGGGCGGCTTGTTCAACATCACGACCTTCTTCGGGAAGGTCGCCGTGCTGCTCCTCGTCTTCATCTGGGTGCGCTGGACGCTGCCGCGCTTCCGCTACGATCAGCTCATGAGGCTGGGCTGGGTCTTCCTCTTCGAGATCGCGCTCGTGAACATCTTCCTCGCGGCGGTCATCCTCGCCTACTTCCTGCCTGATATGTGCCCACTCATGATCATGCTCATGATCGAGAGATCACCGCCATTGTGCCGAGCAGATTACGATCACGCGCAGCAGCCTGAGTTAGTTATGGCCATCACCGTTCGACGCCCGAATCTGACCTGGAAGGAGCGCATCTATCTGCCCGCGATCCTCGGCGGCATGGCGATCACCCTGAAGCATTTCAAGAACATGCTCCTCGGGCGCACGAAGGTGACGATGCAGTATCCCGAGGAGAAATGGGATTCGCAGATGCCTGAGCACTACCGCGGCGCGCCGACCCTCGTGCGCGATGACGCATGGCCGCGATCCGCTGCGTCGCCTGCCAGCTCTGCGAATTCATCTGCCCGCCGCGCGCGATCAAGATCATCCCGGGCGAGCTGCCCGGCGACGACAAGTTCGCCAAGGTCGAAAAGTATCCGCCCGAATTCGACATCGACATGATCCGCTGCATCTACTGCGGCATGTGCGAAGAGGTCTGCCCGGAGCAGGCGATCTTCCTGCGCAAAGATTACGCGATCACCGGCTTCACCCGCGCGGAGATGGTGCACGACAAGGAGAAGCTCCTCGAACTCGGCGGCGTCATGCACGGCGTGGTGCACAAGTGGAACGAGAAGAAATGAAACGCGGTTTCAGGTTCGGACTCAGGTTCAGTGCAGCCGCGGTTCCATTCCTGTCCGAATCTGAACCTGTACATGCCCGCCTTCCTCTTCTGGACTTTCGCCGCGCTGATGCTCGGTCTTCGGCGCCGCCGTCGTGTCAACCGCAATCCGGTCGCGAGCGCGCTGAGCCTCGTCGTCAGCTTCCTGGGCCTCGCGGCGCTCTTCATGGGGCTCGACGCGTTCTTCATCGGCATCATCCAGGTGCTGGTCTATGCCGGCGCGGTGATGGTGCTGTTCCTCTTCATCATCATGCTGCTCGATCTGCGGGCGGAGGAACGGCGGAAGATCAACTGCCGTCGCCGTCGCTCGGCGGGTCGGCGGTCGCGCTCGCGTTCGTCGTGCAGATCTGCGCTCGTCATCGGCAAACTGCGGCGCCGGCAGACGCATTTCCCGCGCTCTCCCGGCGCGACACGCTGACGACGTGCGTCAGGTCGGGCATGCTGCTCTTCAGCAACTACAACCTGCCGTTCCAGGTGATCGGCGTGCTGGTGCTCGTCGCCACCATCGGCGTCATCGTGCTGCAGCAAACGCGAACTGCGCTGAACCATGGCTGACGCTCGGCGATTATCTCCTGGTCAGCGGGTTGCTCTTCACGATCGGTTTCGCCGGCGTGATGCTGCGGCGCAACATCATCATCATCTTCATGTGCCTGGAGTTGATGCTGAACGCCGCCAACCTCTCGCTCGTCGCCTTCTCGCGCTTCCGCGTCGGAGCGAACGGCCTGCCGAACTACAACGCGCAAGTGTTTGTCTTCTTCATCATCACCGTCGCCGCGGCCGAAGTCGCGGTCGGCCTCGCGATCATCGTCGCGCTCTACCGCGCCCGGCAGACGACGCACGTGGAAGACATCAGCAGCCTGAAGTTTTAGACCGCATGAGCACGCGCTCTTCCCTGGTATCGTCGCTGCTCGCTGCCGCTCGTTTCGGCCGTGGTCATTCGTCGTCCTCACGCGGCAGTTCGCGCTGACGATCAGCTGCCTTCGTTTCGGTCGGAGCGGCCGTGATCGGTTTCGCCTGCAGCTGCGTCGATCTTCGTCACGCCTGAGATCACCGCACCCGCGCTCGAGGTGCCTGGATCGACCTCCGGCCGCTGCTTCTACGTGCCGATCGGCTTCATCCTCGACGACCTCAGCAAGATGATGCTCGTGCTCGTCACCGGCGTCGGCGCGCTGATCCACATCTACTCGCTTGGCTACATGCGGGACGACGCCGGCAAGTCGCGCTACTTCGCCGCGCTTTCGCTCTTCATGTTCTCGATGCTCGGCATCGTGCTCGCGAACAACTTCGTGATGATGTTCATCTTCTGGGAGCTGGTCGGCGTCAGTTCCTATCTGCTGATCGGCCATTGGTTCACAGCGCGACAGCGCGGCCGAGGCGGCCAACAAGGCGTTCCTCACCAACCGCATCGGCGACTTCGGATTCATGCTCGGCATCCTGATGGTCTGGACGTCGACCGGCTCGATCGTGTTCGCGGAGATCGCCGGCGGAATGGCGCGCGATCAGCGACCATCCCGGCTTCCTCGACCGCGGCCGCGCTCCTGATCTTCTGCGGCGCGGTCGGGCAAGTCCGCGCAGTTCCCGCTGCACGTCTGGTTGCCGGATGCGATGGAAGGCCCGACGCCAGTCTCCGCGCTGATCCATGCCGCGACCATGGTCGCCGCCGGCGTTTACATGCTGGTGCGCGTCGTCCTTCCTCATCCAGGCCTCGCCCGAAGCGCTGACCGTCATCGCCTGGATCGGCACCATCACTGCCGTGCTGGCCGCGCTCATGGCGACGCAGCAAAACGACATCAAGCGCATCCTCGCCTACTCCACGCTCTCGCAGCTCGGCTACATGGTCATGGCCGTCGGACTGGCGCTCCGGCGAAGCGGCGATGTTCCATCTCTTCACCCACGCCTTCTTCAAGGCGCTGCTCTTCCTCGGCGCCGGCTCGATCATCTCATGCTCCATCACGAGCAGGACATCTGGAAGATGGGCGGACTCGCCGGCCAGCCTGCGGTGACTTTCGTCACCTTCTCTGTCGGCACCCTTGCGCTCATCGGCTGCCCGCCCTTCAGCGGCTTCTTCAGCAAGGACGCGATCCTGGCTCGTCGCGCACGAGAGGAATCCAGCCAATCTTCTGGCTCGCGCTCTTCACCGCGTTTCTCACCGCGTTCTACATGCTGCGCCTTGTGCTGGTCGTCTTCTTCGGCAAACCGCGGAGCGACCACGCGGAGCACGGCAAGGAGGCCCGCTCGTCATGACCGGCCCGCTGCTCGTTCTCGCGGTGCCCGCGGCGCTCGCCGGCTTCGGATTTTTTGCGCATCGAAGTTCCTGCCCACGCCGCATGTGGAACACGCGCGGCAATCTCGTGCCGATCCTTGCCACGAGCGCGATGTTCCTCGGCGTCATCGCTGCCTTCCTCCTCTACCGCAATCGGGAGACGGACCCGATCAGCGTCGCGCTTTTCCGGCAGCGTTTCTACTTCGACGAAATTTACGCCTGGCTCATCGGCGGGACGCAGGATTTGCTCGCGAAGATCTCCGCATTCCTCGATCGCTGGATTCATCGATGCGGGCGCCGTGCGCGGCGCGAGCGGCGCGACCTGGGGGTTCGGCGCGCTCCTGCGACTGCTCCAGTTCGGCAACCTGCAGGCCTACGCGTTCCTCTTCGGCCTCGGGCATCGTCGGCTGATCTACTTCACCGTCTTCCGATGATCCTGCTCTTCATCGTTTTCTGTCCGCTCGTCGCCGCGTGGATTGATCCTCGCCGGGCTGCCCGCGCGTTCGACCGCGCTGTGGTCCGCAGGCCTGACCTTGCTCGCCACCGCGGCCGCATATTCTCGGCTTCGATACGCGCACGGCGAGGCTTCAGCTATGTCACCTCGCTGCCGCTCAGTGCAGAGTGGCGACTGAGCTTCGCCCTCGGGCTCGACGGTCTCAGCCTCATCATGGTGCTGCTGACCGCGCTCGTGACGCTCGCGGCCGTCTGGTTCACCGGCAAAATCGACCGAGCACGAGCACGCCTTCTACGCCTGCCTGCTGCTTCATTGCGGCCGGCGCGCTGGGCGCGTTTGCTTCGCTCGACCTGTTCTTCTTCTACGCCTTCCACGAGCTGGCGCTGATCCCGACCTTCCTGCTCATCGGCATCTGGGGCAGCGGCAATCGCTCACGCCGCTGCTTGGAAAATCACGATCTATCTCGCGACCGGCAGCTTCATCCTGCTGATCGGATTGATCATGCTTTACCGCAGCGTGCCCGGAAGCAGCGCGCACCTTCGACATGCGGGCGCTGCAGGCAGCCGCCACCGCCGGTCAGATTCCCGCCGCGGCGCAGCAATCCATTTACCTGCTTCTCCTGATCGGGTTCGGCATCCTGATCTCGCTTTTCCCGTTCCACTCCTGGGCGCCCGAAGCCTACGCCTCCGCCCCGGCTCCAGCGGCGATGCTGCACGCGGGCGTGCTGAAGAAATTCGGCCTTTACGGCCTGCTCCGCATCGCGCTCCCCATGCTGCCGGAAGGCGCGCGGCACTGGGCGTGGCTGCTGCTCATCCTCCTGTTCGGCAATATCATCTACGTCGGCCTCGTGACGATTGCGCAGAAGCGCCTCGATTGGATGCTCGGCTATTCGAGCGTGATGCACATGGGCTACATCTTCCTCGGGATCGCGAGCGGCAACCTCGCTCGGCGTGAACGGCGCCGCGCTCCTGATCTTCGCGCACGGACTTTCGATTGCGCTGCTCTTCGCCATCGCCGGGCAGGTGCGCGAGCGAACAGGCAGCTTGCTGCTCGAGCGACCTCGGCGGGCTGGGCAAGGTGATGCCGCTCGCGCGGCTCTCGCCTTCGGACTCGGCGCGTTCGCTTCGATCGGTCTGCCGGGTTTCGCGAACTTCAGCGGGGAAGTGATGGTCTTCTTCGGCGCGTTCCGCAACGGCGCGGATCTGAACGGCTTCCATCTCTATCAGATCGCGACCCTGCTCGCGCTCTGGGGCGTGGTGATCTCCGCCGTCTACATGCTGCGCGCGTATCGCGCCATGTTCATGGGCCGATGCCGGAGCGCTGGGCGGCCGTGACGGACATTCGGCAGACGCTGCGACTGCCGATCGCGCTGCTCGTCGCGGCTCTGCTCTGGATTGGGTTCTTCCCGCAGACCTTTGTGCGCATTCTGACACCGACTTTCAGGGTACTTTCCAGCCGCGCCAGCGAAGAGGCCTACATCGCGAAGCAATGATCGGCGCGCCCTCTCCTCGAGATCGCGGTCGTTCTGCTCGGCCTCCTCGTGCTGCATGGTGGAAGCGTTCGCCGACCGGCATCGACAAGCGCACGCTCGCCTTCATCGGCGATCGGCGGCCTTGCCGCCGTGCTCGTGGCGACGTTCTTTCCTCGCCCCGCCGCCAGCGGCGAGCGCGACGGGTTTCTGGTCGTTCTACACCGCTGATTCGCTCGCGATCTTCTTCAAGCGCTTCGCGCTCGTCACCACCATCCTCGTGCTGATCATGATGATCGATTACGCGCCGGTCGTGCGGCAATCGATCCACGGCGCCACCCACCAGGCCGGTCTGGGCGAATTTTTTGCGCTCCCGCTTTTCACCTGCGCGGGGCTGATGTGGATGGCGTCGGCGGTCGACTTCGTGATGATCTTCGTCTCGCTCGAACTGGTGACGATGTCCTTCTACGTGCTGGTCGGCTTCACCCGGCGCAATCCGGCCACGCTCGAGGCCGGCGTGAAATATCTGATCCTGAGCGCGCTCTCGACCGGATTTCTCGTTTACGGCATCACCTGGATTTTCGGCGTCACCGGCGAGACGAATCTCGGCTCGCATCGCCGACGGCGCTTCAGCGGCAGCACACGTCGATCACGGTGCCGGCGCTGTTCGGGATGGTGCTCGTGCTGGTGGCGCTCGGTTTCAAGATCGCCGCCGCGCCGTTCCAGATCTGGGTGCCGGATGTTTACCAAGGCGCGCCGACGCCGGTGACGGCCTACCTTTCCGTCGGCTCGAAAGCCGCCGGCTTCGTCGTCCTCCTCCGGGTGCTCGAGCCGTTCTTCATCCTGCCGCAAATCGCAGACGCTGCTCGTCGTGGTCGCCGCCCTGACCCTGCATCTACGGCAACCTCGCCGCGCTTCCGCAGACGAATCTGAAGCGCCTGCTCGCCTACTCCAGTATCGCGCACGCCGGTTATCTGCTCGTCGGCGTCGTCTCGCTTCGCCGGGAACGGCCGTCGCCTTCTACCTCGTGTCCTATCTGCTGATGACGTGCTCAGCTTCGCGGTGCTGGTGGTGGTTTCCGGCCAAACCGGCGACCGCATCGAAGACTTCAACGGCCTCGGCGAAACGCTCGCCGTTTCCTCTCCTTCGCGATGCTCGATCGCGATGGCGTCGCTGGCCGGACGTTCCGTTCACGGCCGGCTTCCTCGGCAAGTTTTTCATCTTCGACGCCGCCATCCGGCAGCATCAGACGACGCTGGTCGTGATCGGTGTGGTCACCGTCGCGTGCGGCTTCTACTATTATCTCAAGGTCGTGCGCGCGATGTATCTGGGAAGCACCCGTCAGCCTGGATCCGATCGCCCTCAGCCCACTCTCCCGGGTGACGATGAGCGCGCTGATGGCGGCCATTATCGTCCTCGGGGTTTATCCGCAGCCGATTTTGAATGCATTGCGCTGCAGCGCGCCTGCGGCCCGTGGGGTTTCCGCGCTCTGCGGCGCGCTGAAAGGATCGGCAGCGATCGGTCAGTCGCTCAACTCGACGTTCCAGTACGCGAGATCGACGAAATGTCGCCAGCTCTCGTGCTGCTGCGACGGAAAATGTGACGTGAACAAACGGCCGCCATTTCGGCCGCTTCGGCCTGCGGATCAAATGCCATGTGCACCTCGTGCGGAGGCGGTTGCCCTTTCGCGTGTTACACGGGATGCACGAGCAGACGACGTTTTCCCAGGTCGTGAGGCCACCTTTATCGCGCGGCAGAACGTGATCCAGATTCAGCTCGCTCCGGTCGAAAGTTTTGCCGCAGTACTGGCAGGTGTTCTTGTCGCGCTCGAAGACGTTGTGGCGCGTAAACTTCACTTCCTTCTTCGGCAGCCGGTCGAAGAGCAGGAGCACGATCACGCGCGGGACGCGGATCTTCCATGAGATCGTTGTGACCATCTCGTGTTCCGGGCCGGTGACGGAAAAGTCGCGCCAGCTGTCGAAATCGTGCGTCAGGAAATTGTTTTCCGGATCGGATGAAACGACCTGGGCGTGCCCCTGATAGAGGAGGGTGAAGGCACGACGCGCCGAGCAGATATTGACCGCCTGCCAGAGGCGGTTCAGCACGAGAACCTGGCTGTTTAGCAGAGTCGTGTTCAGAAGGATCACCGGAGAATTCGCGCGACGGAGTGAACATTCGGCGCCCCGCGTGTCAGACGCTTGACAACGTGCGTGCGCTTGGCCGGAGAGAAGAGGTCTGCTTTGCCGGCCAGCGCTACCGGCGCGCTGCGGTTTTTGGTTTCACGAAATTCCCCGGAACCCGCTTCTCGTCATCGGGCGCCGCCCCGGCCGAATTGGCGAGGGCTTCCTCATCGGACGGGAGGAACTTCTTGAACCGGTTCTTGTCGATCGCCTTCATGAACGCTTCATGGGGCGAGACAATGCCCTGTTGCAGCAACGCCCAGATCGCGTCGTCCATGAACTGCATTCCCTGCCCTTTCCCGGCCACGATCACGTCCTGCAGCTTCTGCGTCGCGCCTTCGCGGATGATGGCGGAGACGGCGGCGTTCGCGACCAGAATTTCGTTCACGGCGATGCGCCCGCCGCCGGCTTCCGGCGTTTTCTTGAGCAGGAGTTGCGCAACCACGCCGCGCAGGGAATTCGCCAGCATCGTGCGCGCCTGCGCCTGCTTGTTCGCCGGGAAAACGTCCACCATGCGATCGACCGTTTTGCGCGCATTGTTCGTGTGCAGGGTGCCGAAAACGAGCAATCCCGTTTCCGCCGCGGTGAGCGCGAGCGAAATCGTCTCCAGGTCGCGCATTTCGCCCACGAGCACGATGTCGGCATCTTCGCGCAGCGCCGCCTTCAGCCCACCGGGAAAGCTGGCGGCATTGACCGGCACTTCCCGCTGCGTGATGATGCTCCGCTTGTTGTCGTGCACGAACTCGATCGGCTCTTCCATCGTCACGATGTGTCGGGAGAAGTTCTCGTTGATGTAGTCGATCAATGCCGCCAGCGTCGTCGACTTCCCGGAACCGGTCGGGCCGGTCACGAGCACGAGCCCGCCGCGGAGGTGGCCGAACTCCTTCACGACCGGCGGGATCCCAAGCTCTTCGAGGGACGCGATTTTCGTCGGAATCAGACGAAAGACGGCGCCATAGCCATTGGCCTGCTTCAGGTAATTGCAGCGGAAGCGCGAATGGCGGTCCATTTCGTAGGCGAAATCGAGATCGCCGCGCTCCTCGAAAAGCGCCCAGCTTTCCGGCCCGGCGATTTCGCTGAGCATGTAGGCCGCTTCCTCGCGCGTCACCGGCTCATCGCGGATCGGCGCCACGTCCCCATGCTTGCGCATTTTCGGCGGCTGGCCTTCGCCAATATGCAGATCGGACGCGCCCTGCTCGACGAGGACTTGGAAAAAAGAATCGATATAGGCCATCAGGAAATCCCAAACCCCAAATCCCAAGCTCCAAGGAAATTCATTGCGCCACATGCTCCCGCAGGAGCTGCTTCTGTTCGGCGCGCGCGCAGGCCTCTTCCCCGCTGATCAGGCCGCGGTCGTAAAGATCGATCAGCGAGTCGTCCATTAGCTGCATGCCGAGCTTCTTCCCGGTCTGGATGATGCCCGGCAGCATGAACGTTTTCGCCTCGCGAATGACATTGGCGACCGCCGGGGTATTCGTGAGGGTCTCGAGCGCAAGGACCCGGCCGGTCCCATCCGCGCGCGGGACGAGCTGCTGACTAATGATGCCGCGGAGCGATTCGCTCACCATGATGCGGATCTGCTCCTGTTGATCGACCGGGAAGACGTCGAGCAGGCGATCAAGCGTGCGCGAGGCATTTCCGGTGTGGAGCGTGCCGAGGACCAGATGTCCGGTCTCGGAGGCGGTGATCGCGAGCGAGATCGTCTCCAAATCGCGCATTTCGCCGATCATGATCACGTCAGGATCTTCCCGCAGCGCCCCGCGCAACGCGGCGCTGAAGGAGGCGGTATGGGTGTGCACCTCGCGCTGGGTGATGTGGCAACCTTTGGGTTGCGAAGATGTATTCGATCGGATCCTCGAGCGTAATGATGTGCTCGCGACGCTCCATGTTTATCTGCTCGACGAGGGCGGCGAGCGTGGTCGACTTCCCGCTGCCGACCGAGCCGGTGACCAGAATCAGCCCGTTCTGGTAGCGCGTCAGGAGCTTCAAATGCTCCGGCAACCCGAGCTCATCCATCGTCCGCACCTGGGTATTGATGATGCGGAAAACAATGATCGGTGCCGAGCCGCTGGCGGACGACACTGGTGCGGAAGCGGCCGAGGGCATTCGCGTAGGCGAAGTCGGCATCGCCGCGCTCCGCGAGATGCTCCTTCTGGATATCCGGCATAAACCCCTCTGCCAGGGCCATTGTTTCCTCCGCCGTCAGCCGCGGAGCATCGATCCGGATCGGCCGCAGCGTCCCCTGCAAACGCCAAAGCGGCGGGGCATTCACACCCAGGTGAATGTCAGACGCGCCGGCTTCGATTCCGATCGCGAGATAATCGTCGACGTGGCGCGGGGTCGCGCCCTCCGGAGACGACAACGGCGGTTCGGAGATTTCGACAGCCATGGCGCGGTGCGACGAGGAATAAGCCCCCGCCCCCGCGGCGTAAATCTAAAACAACCTACCAGCGCGAGGACCCGGGCCCACGCCCCGCGTAGCCGCCGAGTTTTCTCCGCACGAAACCGATGACAACCGGGCGCAGGATCGTGGCACCGAAACGCAGCAGTCCCATTGCCAGGCCCGCCTGCAGAAGTCCTTTTTTCTGCTCTTTCCCTTTCGCGCGCTGACCGCTCCCGCGCGTCAGGTAAACAACCTTTTTCCTCGACGGCATCGCCCGGGCAGTCACAGCCACGCCAGTCAGGACGGCGGCGGAAATCCAGAGCGCAGCGTGCTGTTGAAACGACTTCCGGAATTTGAGCGGGAAATCGAGTTCATACTTGAGGCCGCTCAGATTGCGCGCCAGCCGGTCGCGCGAATGGGCGATCTCCTGCCTCAGCTCACCGATTGATTTTTCTTGTCCTCGCTCTTTAGCCATTCGCGATCTCTCTTCAATTCCGCCAGGCTGGCGGCAAACATTGGTTTTGTTAGTTGTGCCCGCGCGATCAAGCCGCAGACCAGAGCCAGCACAAAGTGCAGCACCGCCGCCGCAAGCGCGATCCAGACCCAGGAGATGCCGAGCGCGTGCGCGATCGCAAAGATCACGCTCACGATTAGGAAGACGTAGCCGGTGGCGAGGAGGACGAGCGCCGCGACCAGACTGCCGGCCAGCACCAGCAGGTGCACGAGAGCCGTCTTCGACTCCCGTGCAAACAAGCTGAGGCGACTCTCAAAGAATCCCGCCAACGCATTGGTCAGCGCCAGGAGATTATTGAGCAGGCCCGCGTGTCCCGCCGGGTTGCGGAACCGCATGGTTTCGCCAGCCATGCCGCGCAGAATTAGCGGCGGAAAATCATTCCGAGCAGGAACCCAATCCCGAGGGCGGTGAAGACCGCTTTGGTCGGATTCTCGCGCACGTATTGTTCGCCGTCTTCCTGCAGGGTCCGCGCGCGACTGGTCGCGTCGCCCCAGGCCTGCTCAGCCTTCCCGCGATATTCCTGCGCCATACCGGTCGCCGCCGAGCGAAGATCTTCCGCGGCGCGACGCGCGTGCGTCTTGCTGCTCTCGAGCTTGCTCGCGCCTTCGCCGGCGTTGGCCCCCACTCCGCCCTGGTTTGGTTGTTTTTCGTCTGCCATATTTTTGATCCTCCTGAAGTTCTAACTGAGACTGAGACTCCGCTGAGCCGCGTGAAAGGCAAGCGACTCCCAAAACCTCGTCGTCCCTTCAGAAACGAAAATGGCGCCACGAATGCGCTTACGCGAGAACAGATTCTGTCTGTCCAGCCCAGCCGGGCCCGGCCGCTACTTCTCGCGGAAGATGATCCGCGCCTTCGTCAGGTCGTAGGGCGAGAGCTCCACTTCGACCTTGTCCCCCGGGACGATGCGGATGAAATGCTTCCGCATCTTGCCCGAAATATGGGCGAGCACGTTGCGATTTCCCGGCAGATCGACGCGGAACATCGTCCCCGGCAGCACCTGCGTCACCGTTCCCTCCGTCACGATCTGCTCTTCCTTCGCCATGCGGCGGACAGTATCTAACAAACGCCAGATTTTTTCAACCGGCAGCCGGACGAGGCCGATTAGTTCGTTTGGAGCGAGATGGTCGGCAGGTATTCGCGGAGTTCTTCCCTGCGCCACCATGCGCCGGTTTGCCGTCGCTCGGCGAGCGTCGTGAAATGATACCGGTAAAGCCGCGCCCGGACGTAGCGCGGGGGCGCGTCCGGGAATGGATTCGCCGCCAGGAGCGCGGTCACGTCGGGAGCGTTCTCGAGCAAACGGGCCGCCAGCTGCACAAACCAGCGGTTCTGCCGATAACTGCCGAGGGCGGCAAACCACATCTGCCAATCGAGCCGAGGCTGATGCGGCGCCACCCAGCGTGGAGGCCGCGCCAGCGCGCTCGGCTTCCACTGGAATTCGTATGGCAGCCAGTCAATCCCGTCGCGGCTGCCCTCGATCACAATCTCCGGCCGATCCTTCGTCATGACGCGAAAGAGTCCGTAGCCGCTGATGAGGTGGAATGGCTGCAGCTTCCCCGCAATGGCGCTGATTACGGGCGGCTCCGTCGCTTCGGGTTTGAACGCGCTGAAGATCAGCCAGGCATTCACAGGCAGCGTCACCAGCAGGACGGCGACCGCCGCCCAGCGCCGGAGGGAATCAAGCAACGTTCCCAGCGCTCCAGATTGCGCGGGCGTCCCGGCCCGCTGCCGCCGCCATAAGCGACGCCACGTCTGGTCATCGATCAGCAACAGGCAGAGCGCGATCGTGAGCAGATTAAAGAAGGCGTAGTTGCCGGTCAGCGCGATCAACCCCTGCAACAGCAGCAGCAGCCCGCAGCCGACCAAGCGCACCCGGCGCGGCGCCCAGATCAGAAACGGCACGAGGATTTCGACCGCCAGCACGAAGGCGGTCGAAAATTGCCTAAACCACGGTGCGCTCTGATGGGCCCACCAACCGAGCACGGTCGGGAGCGGTTGCGTTTCGTAGTGATAATGAAGCGCGGTCAGATCCCACCACGATGGGTCGCCGCTGGTCAGCTTCACGACACCCGACATGAACATCAGCTTGAAGAGAAGCAACTTCAGCAGGAAGAGCGAGACGCCCGGCGGATCAATCGAATCCCGCCCCAGACGCAACCGCCAGGGCGCGAAGAAAATCGCGAGAAACCCCGTCTCGAGCAGCAGGATGTCCCACTGAAAGCTAAGGAACGTCTGCCCCCCGATCGTGAGCGACAGGTAGCAAATCACCGCGCCGGATAAACAAACCGCCGGCAAAAATCCGAGACTCAAAAGGAGCGATAGCGCCACGCCCGCGCCACAGAGGAAATGAAGAGCCGCATTGCTCGAGTTGAACCAGAGAAGCGTCGGCAAAACGGAGCGCGCGCGCCCACCCAGTTGCGCGTCAGCGGCGGCGAGGAAATCGCCCACCGGCAGCACCCCGCCGCTGCCGATCAACCCGTCGACCTGCGTCCAAAGCGAAACAAACGCGATCAGAAAAATGAATCCGAGTACGCGCAGAAACAGATCGCGGGTGATGAAAATACGTCGGCCGCCGAACATCTTCGCCCCAAAGCAGCCGTGTGCCGACGGACGCGACCTGGCGATTGCGCGCGAGGAGCGAATACCCCAGCTCGCTGATCGACCGGAAGCCGGGCAGCGACTCGTAACTCCAGACCAGCCAGCGCCCGCGCGGCGCATGGCTCAACGAGCGGAAAACCGCCTCCGCGCTGCCGTAGATGCGCCCGTCCGGCTCCACCAGCTGGACCGACCGCTCGAATTCGGCCGGCGCGATCTCGGGGAATTTCGCGCCCGCTTCCTGCGAGGAGGCGTAATCCACCGCCTCGCCTGTGATCCCGCGCCAACGCTCAATCCAGCGGCGGCAAAAGTGGCAATCGCCATCGAAGAGGAGGAGCGGCTTGGGCGGAGGGTTCGCCACGCGGCGAAATGGCTCGTCGTTCATGACCAGCCACCTTCCGGCGCCCGCTTCCTCATGCTCATGCTCCTGATCGTAATGGACTCCGCTCCTTTTCGATCACGAGCAC
Source organism: uncultured Verrucomicrobiae bacterium (assembly GCA_963844275.1). GTDB lineage: Bacteria > Verrucomicrobiota > Verrucomicrobiia > Chthoniobacterales > UBA10450 > JACCTI01. The sequence goes on along the minus strand of CAWJNS010000009.1, from coordinate 401,988 downwards.
GATCACGAGCAAGAGCAGGAGTTACAAGTCGAACTCCGCCCAGATCGGCGCGTGATCGGATGGCTCTTTGCCTTTGCGCATGTCGCGGTCGATACCCGCAGCGGTGCACCTCGCGGCGAGGGCTTCGCTCGCCAGGACCGCATCGATCCGCAGGCCGCGATTCTTCGGAAACGCGAGCATCCGGTAATCCCACCAGGTAAAGAGCCCGCTCTCCGGCCGATGCAGGCGCAGCGTGTCGACCAGCCCCGCGTCCCGCAGTTGCGCGAATGCCTCCCGTTCCACCTCCGAGCACATGATCGCCCCGTGCCAGAGCGCCGGGTCGTGCACGTCTTCATCCGTCGGCGCGACATTGAAATCGCCACACACCGCAAGTTCCGCCGAGCCGCTCTCGTGCTGGCGCAGGCAAGACGCCAGTCGCGCATACCACTTGAGTTTGTATTCGTAGGCGATTGAGCCGACGGCCTGCCCGTTCGGCGCGTAGACGGAATAGACGCGAACGCCGCCAACGTTGGCGGCGATTACGCGTGCCTGCGGATCGTCTTCTTCATCGCACAAGGCGGGGCGCGCGTCGTGAAGCTCCGTCTTCGAGAGAATGGCGACGCCGTTGTAGGACTTCTGGCCGTGAAAAACGGAATGGTAGCCGGCAGCGCGCAACGCCTCTGCCGGGAACTGCTCATCGGTGCATTTCGTCTCCTGCAAACAAACGACATCCGGCTGTGTGTCTGCGAGCCACGCGAGCAAACGCTCCTGGCGTCTGCGAAGAGAGTTGATGTTCCAGGAGACAATTTTCATCTGAAACGGGAAGCTGACAGCTTCGCTTATAACTCCATCTCCACGCCCGGCGTCGGCACGATCACTTCCGCCTCCGGCAGCGCGGCCGCGATTGTTGCGCGGATCCATTCCACCGCCGCCGGATCGCCGTGCACCAGCACCACTTTCTTCGGAGCCAGCTTCTGCACGTAAGCGACAATCGATTCGCGCGACGCGTGGGCACTGAATTGGAACGTCTCCATCCGGCAGCGCAGTTCCTGTGCCGGTTCGTCGGGGTCGAGCGCGACCATGTCGCCGGGTTTCGCCGCGCGCAGCACGCCGGCCGGCGAAACCGGATCCGCGTAGCCGACAAAGAAGATCGAATGCTTCGGTTCTTCGAGTACCCGCCGCGCGAAAACATTCGACAGCGTCTTCGGTGTCATCATCCCGCTGGAAAGCGCGTAAACGCGGCCGGCCTTGGCCGGCGCATCGGCGATCGTCTGGCCATTGAGGACGAACGGCTCCAGCTGCTCGAGCAATTGCAGCCGCGGAAAATTGCGCCGGCTCGTGAGTGCAAAACGATCGTAAATCTCCGTCATCTTCGTGCTCAGGCCGCCGATGTAGAGCGGGAAATCGCCCAGCAGTTTCTCGCGCCGAAACCTGTGGATCATCGCGAGCGCTTCCTGCGTCTTTCCAAGCGCAAAGACCGGCACCAGAACGCAACCGCCGGCCTCGAACGCCCGCCCGATCGCTTCCGCAAAGCGCCGCTCCTCCGCCGCCCGCGTGAATCCCTCCGGCTGCGGGGAATCGCCGCGCGTGCATTCCATGATCAGCACATCGACGCCGCTCTCGGGAAAAACCGCGCCCTGCGCGATCGTCTGATCCGCAAAGTTGACGTCGCCGCTGTAGAAGAGCGTCCGACCTTCTGCGCGCAGAAGGATGCCGGCCGAGCCAAGGACGTGACCAGCATCGACAAACTCAAACGTGGCGCCGCTTGGGTCGCGGTTGCCGACCCGCTGACCGGAGAGATCGATTCGCTGCCGAAAGCGGCACGAGCGCCAGGTATCGGTGGCGAGGTTCGTTTCCTTATGCGTGAAGAGCGGGTAGAGAGTGGTGCCGAGCTCTTCGCGCTGCCGCGTCATGACGTTGACGGAATTATGCAGCAATGCGCTGCCGATCTCGGCCGTCGCCTCGGTCATGAAGACTTTCGCCTGCGGCTGACGCCGCATCAGGACCGGGAGCGTGCCGATGTGATCCTGGTGCGCATGAGAGACCAGGATGGCATCGATCTCGCGATCGCCGAGCGCCTTGAAATTCGGAAGGGCGTCGTCGCCTGCCTGCTTCGGATGCATCCCGCAATCAAGGACCAGCCGTTGGGCGCCGGCTTCGATGTAATAAGAGTTGGCGCCGATCTCGATCTGGCGGGTCAGGTTGATGAATTTCACGGGAGCGATTCGTCAGGCTACGGGCGGCGGGATCACGCCCGGCCCGGCGGACGCGGATCTTTGTTTCGGACCAAGGATGAAGGCCGCAAGGATGGCGAGCCAGATCGCGCCAAGCGGAAGCACACCGGGGAGCCAGAGTTGCAAGCGCGCGACGCTGGCGAGCGCGACCAGGCAATAGGCGGCCGTGAACGCAATCCCATAGAGCACCAGGTCGGTGCGGGCGAAGCGCCGAAGAGAGGTGGCCAGGGCGCCGACCAGCAACAAGACCGCGCAATCGAAGAGCCAGGTGACGCGGTGCAGGTACCTGTTTCCCTGGATGGTTGCGATCGTGGCGGCGAAAAGATCTGGCGGCGAAAGCGGATTCGAGGGCGTGCGCGCGAGAACCACGTGGTCGGTCATGTCAGTGGCGGGCTGGCCATCCGTCTTCCCGGCCTCCTTTTGCTGCGCGGCGAGCAGGAGTTCATTCAATTTCATCCGCCGCCCGCGGCTGCCGGCGTTCGGATCGATCAGGAGCGTGCCGTCCGCCTGGATCGGGATCCGGCGCTTGTGCGGTAGCGCGATATGCGAGCCGAGGACCACCTTCACTTCCGCCGGCGTGACGCGCAGCCAGAGCAGAATTGCCTGCAAAGGGAACGACGGGATCACCTCGCCGCGATAGAGAAACAACAACGGGACGCGAACCGGCGACGTGTAGTCATCCGGCAAATTGGTGTAACCGCGCGTGGAAATCAGCCGCAGATCCTCGCTCGGCTGCCGCGCGATGCCCGCGAACGGGGCGAGGTCCCCGCGCCGCCCGGTCACGTCGGAAAACCCGCGGATCTCTCCCCACGACGCGTCCGGGTCCGCGGCGTCGTCGAGCTCGGACGCGAGCAAAAGCTTCGGCACCCGCATCGCTTGGTCGAGAAAGACCTGCTCCTGGTCCTTGTCGCGCCCGCGCCATTTCAGGATGTTTTCGAACGCCACCACGCTCGGCTGAAAATCCAGCACCGACTGGAGGAAGAGCGCGAACTCGAGCGGTGAAATCGCGCTAGCCGCCGCGGGGGTCGGCCGCGGGCTCGCCTTCCCGTCTCCCGGAGTGGTCAGAGCATCGCCCCCGATCTCCACCACGGTGAGAGGGACCGGGCGGCCGCTCGTCTGGGCATGTTCCAGCAGCCACACCAGGAACCGGTCTTCCAACCGGATAATGCGCGGTTCGCGCAGGAGGATGATTCCAAGCAGCAGAACCACGAGCATGAGCCATGGCGAAGGTCGCTGCATCGCGGCTGAAACTAGGAAGTCTCGCCGTAAAGACAATCAAAACGATTGCGCCGCCACCAATGCCGGCCAGTGCGCTATTTTTCCGTCAGATCAACGATGCCGCTCCAGCCCTCCAACCGGCCGGCTATTTCGAGTGCTCCCAGCGTTTTGAGGTAGAACTCCGCCGGGCCGTCGCTGCCGCCGCGCAGTTTCTGCGTCTCGCGCATCAGCTCGCGCCCGCCGCTGAAATCACCGGTCCGAAATCTCCGCAGGCCTTCCGCGAAAACCTCGATCCACTGCCGCTCGCCCGCTTCCGCCTCGCAGCGGCAGATCAATTCATGGATCACGACGCTCTTGGTCTTCCCTTTAGCGCGGAACTCCCCCAGCGGCCGGGTAATGAACCCGTCGCGCAACTGCAGCCGAGTGGATTCGGCAATCAGCACTTGGGTACCAAAGAACTTGTTCATCGACTCGAGCCGGGACGCAAAATTCGTCGTGTCGCCGATCATCGAGTAATCGAACCGGAAGGAGGATCCAAGATTGCCGGCGAGCACGTTCCCCGTGTTCACGCCGATCCGGGTGCGCAAGCGCCGGCCGTTCATCTCGATGTCAGCGAGACAACGCAGGTCGCATGCAGCCTGTACTGCCAGGATGGCGTGGTTCGGCTGGTCAACCGGCGCGTTCCAGCCGGCCATGACTGCGTCGCCCACGTATTGCACGATCGTGCCTTTGCTTTCCAGGATGCAGCGCGTCGTGCGTTCGAAGTAGTCGATCAACGTCTTCGACACTTCGGCGGGCGCCAGTTGCTCGGAGAAGGTGGTGAAATTCTCCAGATCGGTGAACATGATCGTGGCCTCGACCGTGCGCCCACCGGGCGTGAGATCGAAATCGGAGTTCGAGATCTGCTCCGCCATCTGGGGCGAGAGATAAAAGCCGAAGGCGCGGCGCAGTTCGTTTTTGCGCCGCGACTCCAGGTAATATTGCGAGCCGACCGACCAGATCAGGCCGAGCGGAATCTCGATGCCCACCGGGATAAGCCAGTTGCACCAGACGCGCTGGTGCCACACGACCCAGAATGCCACTGCAGCCAGCACGAGGGCCGAACTGACGGCCACTAGAGTCGCGAAAATCGGCCGGATGAGACCAAGCAGACCCACGAGCAAACCGACCACCACCACCAGCAGCAGTTCGCGCTTCGGCGCCAGACGGGTGAGCCATTCGCCGTGCAACAAATTGAGCAGAATGTTGGCGTGCACTTCCACGCCGGTGGAAAAGCCGGAGCCACGCAGGGCGTACGGGGTTTTGAACTCATCCTTGCCGAGCCCGAGGTAACCGATCGTGACCCGCCCGCCGACGAGCACGATCCGATCCTTGAAGTAGCCGGCCGGCACTCCCTCCGGCGCCAGCGCCTGCGCGAAATTAACCGACGAAAAAGTGTTCGGCGGTCCGTAATAGTTGAGATAACGCGTCGCCGGGCCGCTCGTCCGGGCGCGTCGTGACCGGTGCCCCGAGAATCTCGGCCGCTTTCCAGGTCGCCGTCGGCACATCACCGGTACCGGTAAACAAATGCCGTACCGCATAGTCGGGATCGACCGGCTTGAACGCCAGCACGCCCCACCCGGCCGCGGCTTTCCGCAGGACGCGCGTCGGCGGCAGGATCCGCTCCTGCGTGACCGCGCCGGACATCGCCGTTTCATCGAGCGCGGCACCGAGCACCACATGGCCATTGCGGGCGAGCGCGGCCGCGAAGTCGTCGTCCGCCTGCTGCCCGCTTTTGGCCGGCTCGTCGAAAACGATGTCGTAAAAGACGAGCCGCGCGCCGTCATCAGTGAGGCGATCGAGCAACTGGGTGTGGAGTGCACGATTCCAGACATCGCCGAGCGGCTGTTTCAGTTTTTTCGCCGAATCGTCGTCCAGGTAAACCAGCGCGATCTCGCGCGGCTCCGGCTTCGTGCGCAAGAGGAATGGCAGGTCATAACTGAGCCGCGCCACCGGCCTGGCAAAGTCACGCGTCCAACGCACGAACGCGCGCTGGGACGTCGATGCTTCGGTGAACGCGAGCAGACCTGCCCCCAGCGCGAGCAGGCTGCCACCAAGCGTTGGCAGCACGCGCCGGATGAGTTTCAGATCACGCTTGCGCATCGAGCGACCATGGATCTCGAGCGAGAATCGGGCCGCGGACTGCGAGCGGCGTCGCGACGAGGCGGAGCGATCGTGTCAGCTTGGCGACGATGGTCCGGTCGAGCGCTTCAGGGGTTTTGCACCGGCGTCACCACGCAAGGCCCGAGCGTGTCGCCCGGATGGGCTCTGAGATGGTTTTCCGCACCCCGCGGCGAGACGAACAGTGTGCGGCCATTGTGGCAGATGGCAACCACGTTGCCCTGCCCGCCGCCGCCGCCGATCGAACCCGGAGGAGGAAGCACATTCGCCGGAGGTGGGCCAAAGCCATCGTCGCCAGTGTCCGGCTGGCTGGGGGGAGCGCCCCCGCCGCCAAACGCCGAAGCGCAGTCCGGCCCGAGCGCGACCGCCAGGTCCGTCAGCTCGGCCGCTCGTTCCGGCACCGCGGCAATGATGCTGCGCAAAATGCGGCCACGCATTGCGCAGTCGCCGCCCACCGCCTTAAAGCTTTCCCGCAGAATATCCGGCGCCCATTCCCGGCGCACGATCGCGGCTCCGCCCGCCAGCTGCGGCGCCACCTCGCGGTAACGGGTAATGGTGGAAGGCACTGCGCTAAGAAACTGTGGTTTCCCCACCCGGCCGAGGCGCTGCACCGCCGGCAATTGGCTTTCGATCGCGAGATACCACGGCGCGGTGTCGCCGCGATCCGCGAGGGCCTGGCGCGCAGGTCCGCCACCGCTCACCCGCGCCTGTTCCGCCACCCTGGCCGTGACGCGGCCGCCGCTATTCGAAAGTTCAAACGCGCCTTCCAGCATCGAGACGGTGGTTCCGCTGATTTGGTTCACCGTCAGGAGAAACGCCGTCCCGCGAATCGCTCCGTTCGCGCTCGGTGTTTCCACCCGCACCTGGTGCGATTTGCCCTGGCTATAAAAAAACGCCGCGCCTTGCGGCACGCTCAGGGTTGAAGAGGAGCCCCCTTCTTTCGGCGGCTTGATCTCGATCGTCGTGAGCTCGTCGAGCTCCAGGACGCTGCCGTCGCTCACCCGCACACTGGCGCGGCTGTCTTCGCCCGTGCGGATCCGGTCGCCCACGGCAAGCGATTGTCCCACCGCCGCCGCGGCCCATCCCGCGCCGCCGCTCGCGACGTCCACACGGTTGTCCTTGCTCAGGACAGTGGCAGCTCCTCCTCCGGCGGTTTGCGCGCTCAGAGAACCGACCAGCGTGGCGCTCAAGGCCATCACCGCGAACAACATGGATTTCACGGCTGTGAGAGTAACTCTCACAGCTTCACGCTAGCAAGCGCAGAAAAGCGCCTCTTATCGGCTTAGCTCCAGCATCCGCAGAATCGGCGCCTCCGCGCGTTTGCGCAGCGGCTCGTCCAGCGTGATCTCCGGGCGCATGTGCAGGAGCGCGGCGTGGGCTTTCTCCAGCGTGTTCATTTTCATGAAGCGGCACTCGCCGCAGAAGCAATTGTCGGTCGGGCCGGGAATAAAATGCTTGCCCGGCGCCTCCTTCTGCAGGCGGTGCAGCATCCCGGCTTCCGTCACCACGATGATTTCCCGCGCCGGGGATTCCCGGCAAAACGTCACCATCTTTTCTGTCGAACAAACCTCATCGGCCAGGAGCCGGACCGCGTAGGTGCACTCCGGGTGCGCGACGAGCGGCGCGCCGGGATATTCGCTCCGGATGCGCGCGATGCTCCGCGCCGTGAACTCGACGTGGACGTAACAGCTCCCCTGCCACAAATCCATCGGGCGGCCGGTTTTCTCGATCACCCACGCGCCCAGGTTCTGATCCGGCACGAACAGGATGTTCCGGTCGGGCGGCGCCGCGCGCACGATTTTTTCCGCGTTGCCGCTCGTGCAGATCACATCCGAGAGCGCTTTCACGCCGGCGCTGCAGTTGATGTAGGCGATGACGTAATAATTTTTCGCCGCGTGTTCCTCCAGAAACGCCGCCAGTTTCTCCGGCGGGCACGACTCGGAGAGCGAGCAACCCGCGTCCAGGTCCGGCAAGAGAACGCGCTTCGACGGATTCACAATCTTCGCCGTCTCCGCCATGAAATGAACGCCGCAGAAGAGAATCACCTCGGCGTCGGTCTCGGCCGCCTTGTAGCTCAGGCCCAGCGAGTCGCCGACGTAGTCGGCCACGTCCTGGATCTCCGGCACCTGGTAATTGTGCGCCAGGATGACGGCATTCCGCACCCGCTTCAGCTCCGTGATTTCTTCCGCGAGATCGAGGCCGAAGTTTACACCGCTGCTTACCATTGCTTAGAGTCGCTGCATTCCCTCCGATTCTCAAACCGCGCTTCCGTTAGGCTTCATCGGCGCCGGCAAACTCGCCGGCTCCGTCATCCGCGGGCTTCTCCTCCGGAACGTCTGCTCGCCAGGAAGGATCATTGCGAGCGAACCAAACGCCGCCCTCCGCGAGACGTTGCAGCGCGAGACCGGTGTCCGCGTGACGGCCGACAACGCGACGGCAATCGGCGCCGCGCAAACGATCCTGCTCGGCGTGAAACCGGCGGTCGTGTTGCCGGTGATCAAGGAAAACGCGGAGGCGCTGCGCGGAAAGCTGGTCATCTCTCTCGCCGCCGGCATCCGCCTTTCCAGCATGGAAGCGCTCGCCGACGCCCGCTTTCTTCGTGTCATGACAAATACGCCGTCCGCGATCGCCCGGGCCGCCACCGCGCTGGCGCCCGGCACGCGCACGACGGAGGCGGACGTGGCGCGGGTGACGGGAATCTTCCGCGCGATCGGAGTCGTGGTTCGCCTGACCGATGATGAGATCGATGCCGTCACCGCGCTCGCGGGCAGCGGCCCGGCCTTCGTCTATACCGTGATCGAAGCGCTCGCCGCCGGCGGGGTGAAAGCCGGTTTGCCGCCTGACGTGGCGCTCACGCTTGCCACCCAGACGGTCCTCGGTGCTTCGCAACTCGCCGCTGAGGGCGACGCCTCGCCCGCCGAACTCCGCCAGATGGTCATTACGCCCGGCGGCACAACCGCGGCCGGTCTCGCCGCGATGGAAAAGCACGGCACGAGCGAAGGCCTGATCGCCGCCGTCGAAGCCGCCGCCGCTCGCGGCCGCGAGATGGCGCAGCCCTCGGGCACCTAGAATTCCAACCCCAACCCCACCCCACCACGTCATGACGCCCCGACATCTGCTCCCGCTTCTTCTCTCCGCCGCTTTCCCTTTCGTTGCCCTCGCCGAAACGACACCCGCCCCATCCGCGACCACGTCCCCCGCCGCCAGCCAACCGGCGGCGAACGCACCCGAGGCGGCGGAGTTAACGAAGCTCCTGCGCGATTTCCTCGCCGGCGCCTCCCGCGACGATGCCGCCATTCACGAGCGCTTCTGGGCGGACGAGCTCATCTACACCGGCTCATCCGGACGCCGCATCAGCAAAGCCGACATCATGCGCGACGTGCGCGAAGAATCCGCGCCGAAGGAGAAGAAGGAGGAGAAGCCGGAGAGCGTGGTCTACACCGCCGAAGACATTCGCGTCCAGCAATACGGCACGACGGCGATCGTCGCCTTCCGCCTCGTCGGCACGACGCAGAAAGGCGAGAAAACGGAAGTCGCGCAATACCTCAACACCGGCACATTCCTGAAACGCAACGGCGAGTGGCGGGCTGTCGCCTGGCAGGCCACGAAATTGCCGGCTGAAAACCAGCCGAAGTAAGCGGGCGGGGGCGTTCTAGGCCGCCGCTGCGGTTCTTAGCGCGGCGCGCATTATTTCGACGGGCGCTTCCCGGCCGAACCAGATTTCAAATGCGAGCGCCCCTTGGTGCAGCAGCATGGAAAGCCCGTTCGCGCCGCGCGCGCCGGCTTCCAGCGCAGCCAAGAGAAGCGGCGTGCGTGTGCGCGCATAGACAATGTCATAGATCATCAAGTGCGGCGCGAGCGCCGAGCTGCGCAGCAACGGCGGGTCGGACCAATGCGCGCCCAGTTGCGTCGCGTGCACGAGCAGATCGGTGTTCGCAATCTGCGCCCGCCACGCATTTTCCTCCCACGGCACCACCTCGAGCCGTGCCACCGGCGCGGCGACCCGCGCGTCCGCAAACAACCGTTTCAGTTCGGTCGCGAGGTTCTGCGCTTTGTCGATGGTGCGGTTCGAAATTACGAGCCGTTCGCAGCCTTCGTTGGCGCATTGCCAGGCAATCGCGCGCCCTGCCCCGCCGCCCGCTCCGAGTAACAGCACCCGGAGGTCACGCAGATCAACCGAGAACTCACCGCGAATGGCCTGGGCGAAGCCGGCTGCATCGGTATTGAAGCCGACCAGCTTGTCGCCGGTGACGCGAACGGTATTCACCGCGCCGATCCGTCGGGCGAAATCGTCGAGCTGATCGACCATCCCGGCCCCCGCCGTCTTGTGCGGCACGGTCAGATTCGCGCCCACGAAGCCGAGGCTGGGGAGCAGACGCAAAGCCGGTTCGAGTTCCTCCGGCGCGATTTCGAAGCGCGCAGATTGCATTTTGAGGCCGCAGTGTTGCAGCGCCGCATTCTGCATCTGTGGAGAAAGCGAATGCGCCACCGGCTGGCCGAAAACCGCCAGCCGGATCGGCGGGTCGATGTCAACGGCGACAGCGTTCCAGTCTTGCAGATCAGCGAAGGAATAAACGTCTTTCACGGCAGAGTGTGGGCCAGCGACTCTACAGCAACGCGCCGCTTCCGCTCAAACTCCCGCTCATGATCGTAAATAGTGCTCGATCGGACGAAGCATTGATTAACGGCCGATTACGAGCACGATCACGAGCATGAGCACGCGTGCGACGCCGCCGACGGACGACCCGAACAATTCCGCGCCGTCGGATTTTATCCGCGAAATTGTGGCGGAGGATCTGCGGAGCGGGAAACACACGAGCGTGCAAACGCGATTCCCGCCGGAGCCCAACGGTCATCTGCACATCGGACACGCCAAGGCGATCTGCCTCGGCTTCGGGATTGCGCGGGAGTTCGGCGGCATCTGCAACATTCGGATGGACGATACGAATCCCGCCAAGGAGGAGACGGAATACGTCGAATCGATCATCGCCGATGTGAAGTGGCTCATCGCCGGTTGGGCCGATGATCGCATTGGCCTCAAAGAGGCGGGCACAAGCCCGAAGCGGACCGGCAATGACTTCCTGCAATCAGCCATCACCAATCCGCAACGCGACCATTGCGACCGAGCCGTTCTACGCGTCGGATTATTTTGAGCCGATCTACACCTATGCGGTGCAGCTCGTGCAAGCCGGCCGGGCTTACGTCTGCGACATGACGCCGGAGCAGACGGACGAATACCGGCGGATCGGAAAGGAGAGCCCGTTTCGCGATCGACCGGTCGAGGAAAATCTCGACCTGCTGGCGCGCATGAAAGCCGGGGAGTTTCCCGATGGGGCCCGCACCTTACGCGCGAAGATCGACATGCAATCGCCCAACATGTGGCTGCGCGACCCAGTGCTCTACCGCATCCGGCACGTCGAGCATCATCACACCGGGGCGGCGTGGTGCATTTATCCGATGTACGATTTCGCCCATTGCCTGAGCGATTACATCGAGGGCATCACGCATTCACTTTGCACGCTCGAATTCGAGGTGCACCGGCCGCTCTACGATTGGCTCCTCGAGTCGCTTGCGCTGCCGCGCGGTTTGCCGCGTCAGATCGAGTTCGCGCGGCTGAACATCGATTACACCGTCATCAGCAAACGGAAGCTGCTTCAGCTGGTCAACGACGGTGCCGTCCGCGGCTGGGACGATCCGCGGATGCCGACCCTTTCGGGGTTGCGGCGGCGCGGACTGACCGCGAGCGCGATCCGCGCCTTCGTCTCGGAACTCGGCGTCACGAAATATCCGAGCCTGACCGAATTTGCCGTGCTCGAACACGCCGTGCGGGATGAATTCAACCGGCATGCCCAGAGGCGCTTCGCGGTCCTGCGTCCGCTCAAGGTGGTGCTCACCAACTATCCCCCCGATCAGGTGGAGGAACTCAGCGCCGTCAACAACCCCGAGGATCCCGCGGCTGGATCGCGCAAACTTCCGTTCAGTCGCGAACTTTACATCGAGAGCGCGGACTTCATGGAAACGCCGCCGCCGAAGTATTTCCGGCTCAAGCCGGGCGGCGAGGTGCGTCTGAAGTACGCCTACATCATCAAGTGCGAGGAAGTCGTGAAGGACGACGCCGGCCGCGTGATCGAACTCCACTGCACCGCCGATCTCGACAGCAAATCAGGTGGCGCAACCTCGAACCGGAAGGTGAAAGGCACGATCCACTGGGTCAGCGCCGCGCACGCTGTCGATGCGGAAGTACGACTCTACGACCGCCTCTTTGACGTGCCCGAACCGGACGCGGACGGCGATTTCAAGGCGCACCTGAACCCAAATTCGCTGGAGGTGGTGCAGGCGAAGTGCGAACCGTCGCTGGCCGACGCGACGCCGGAGGAGCGCTATCAGTTCGAACGACTCGCCTATTTCGCGCTCGATCCCGATTCGCAGCCCGGCAAGCCGATCTTCAATCGCACCATCACGTTGAAGGACACCTGGGCCAAAGAAGTGAAGAGAGGGTAGGAGCGTCGCGCGCGTCGTCTTCCGTTCGGACACTGCAACCTTCCGCAGCCGCCTCAACCGGATCCGATCTGCGCAACCGCCCGATCGATCCGCACCAGCACTTTTTCTTTTCCGAGAACCTCCAGCAGATGGTAGAGGCTCGGCCCGGCGTTACTGCCGGTAACGGCGAGGCGCGCGGGGTGGACGAGCACGCCGGCTTTGACGCCGAGCAGGGTGGCGGTGGCTTTCAAGGTCGTCTCCAGGGTCGCGGCGTCGAACGGTTCGGCCGTCGCAAAGGCGGCGCGAAGTTCCTCGAGGCGCGGCTTGTTCTCGGGAGTAAAATGTTTCGCGACACCCTCTGCGTTGCAGGGGAAATCGTCGCGAAAATAGAAACCGCAATACGGCGGCAGCTCGGCGAAGATGCGAAACTTGCCGATGCAGGTATCAAGCGCGGCGCGGACATAGGCATCCGGGTATTGCGATAGATCGAGGCCGGCGCGCGCCAGCGCCTGTCGCGCGAGTTCGTAGTAGCGTTCGCCGCTTAATTCGTGGGCATATTCGCCGTTCAGCCAGGTGCACTTTTCGAGATCGAACGACGCCGCCTTGCGATTGATTTTCTCCAGCTCGAAGAGCCGGATCATTTCGTCGAGCGCGAGCTTCTCGCGGTTGTCTTTCGGTGACCAACCGAGGAGCGCGACGTAATTGCGCACCCCTTCCGGGAGGAAGCCTTCTTCGATGTAGGTGTTGAGGCTCGCGCCGGTGTCGCGCTTGCTCATCTTCGAGCCGTCCTTGTTCATGATGAGCGGGATGTGGGCAAAGCGCGGTGGCTCGGCTCCGAGGGCACGGTAAAGCTCGATGTGCTTCGGCGTATTCGAGAGGTGATCTTCCCCGCGGATGACGTGGCTGACCTGCATCTCGATGTCGTCCACCACGTTCACGAAATGGAAAATCCACGAACCGTCCGGCCGCCGGATCGTCATGTCGGGATGCGTTTCAGGATTGGTCAGGTCGAAATCGATCCGGCCGCAGACGATGTCATCGACAATGACATGCTCGCGCGGGGAGCGGAAACGAATCGCGCCGTTGTCGTCGAAGGTGTGGCCTGCCTCCTGCAGCCTCCGCAGGTGGCGCTCGTAAATCTCGTGGCGCTCGCTTTGGAAATACGGACCGACATTGCCGCCGACGTGCGGGCCTTCATCCCAGTCGAGCCCGAGCCAGCGCAACCCGTCATAGATCGCGGCCGCGGCTTCCTCGGTGTTGCGAGCCTTGTCGGTGTCTTCGACGCGGAGGATGAAGGTGCCGCCATGATGCCGCGCGAAGAGCCAGTTGAACAACGCGGTGCGCGCGCCGCCGATGTGCAGATAACCCGTGGGCGACGGAGCGAAGCGGACGCGGATGTTCGGGTTCATCGGTGGCGTCAACCTACCCGCTCCGCCTCGATGAACAATTCACCGGCCGTCCGACGTGCGTGCCGTCCGCCAGTCAGGTTCACCTTGGCCGGTCCGGCGACATCCAGCAACGAGCGCACCTTCTCCACCATCTCAAAACCGACATCGGCAATCGCGTGACCGCGGAGCCATTGCGCGATCGCCCGGCGCTGCAACGCGACCGGCCAGCCACGCAATTCCTTGACCGGCAGTTGCTCCAGGATCACCGGCAGCACCGCATTCAGCAATGCGTCCTCCTCGCCAGCGATGAGCGCGGCGCGGCGAATTGTTTTGCGAATGCCCCGCCCGAATTCCTGCTCGAGCGTCGGGATGATGCGGTGCCGCATTCGATTGCGCAGGCGGTCGAGTTGTTGATTCGTCGGATCCTCGCGGAAGCGAAGCCCATGCGCGGTCACGTATTCGTCGATCTCCGTCCGAGAGACGCAAGCATCGGCCGGACGATCGTGAGTTCGACCTTGCCAACTTCCCGCCTGGCCACGGGCCGAATGGCACGCTGGCCCTGGGTACCGGCGCCGCGGAAGAGATTGATCAGGAATGTCTCCACCAGGTCATCGGCGTGATGGCCCAGGAAAAGCGTGTGGCAGCGCCGCCGTCGCGCGACCTGCGCGAAAAAAGCGTAGCGCGCCGCCCGCGCGGCGGTTTCGGTCGATTGCCTGTTCTCCCGCACCAGGTTTCGCACGTCCGCCTTCGCCATTTCCAACGCAAGCGCGTGGGCTCCCGCCAGCCGCGCCACGAAGCGCGCATCCGCCGTCGCACTCCGTCCCCGCAGCTGATGATCCAGATGGCAAACTATCAGCCGCCGATAACCGAGCCCGAGCAGCCAATGCAGGAGAGCGATCGAGTCACGCCCGCCGGAAACACCGATCAGATAGCGCTGCGCCGGCGGGAAATCGCGCAGGACGTCCGTCGTCCAGGTAGCGCCCATGGGGACTGTCTTGGCCACGCGGCCAGCAGGCCATCAGGTGGGCGCAGGGTCAAGCCGGAGCGCAGATCGCTTGCATGGACTGAGGTTCGCAACCGACCGACGCTGTAGCTTGGTCAGGAAGATGTCCCGTTTTTCAGCTCCGAGTTCCAACTCTCGGGTGTATGCCACAAAACCCGCGCATCCGGTTAGCGGCGCTGGTAATTTCGGGACAACTTGCCTGCCAACGTTCACCGAGCTGAAGAATTGCGGAGTTATTTGACAATGAATGAACGTTCATTCATTGTGCGCCTCATGCCTCCTCTGCTTGAAGCTTCAATCGAGCGCCGCACGCAGATCCTGCGCGCCGCGATGATCTGCTTCGCGAAGAACGGGTTCCACCAGACCAGCATGCATGACATCAGCGAGGAGGCCGGAATCAGCGTGGGCCTGATCTACCGCTATTTCGTCAGCAAGGAAGCGGTGATTTCCGCCTTGGCCGAGCAGCACAAGATGGAGCTGCAAGATCTGCTCGAGCGCGCTCGCTCGGCGCCGACGCTGCTGGATTCACTCGAAATCCTCCTAACCGCACACTGCTGCGAGGAACAGCCGCAATTGCACTGCGCCTTTGTGGTCGATCTGTTCGCGGAAGCGGGCCGGAACCCCGCGATCGCAAATCTGGTGCTCGATGTGCTCGAGACCGGCATGGCCGGAGTGACGGAGGTCATCGCGCGCGCGCCGGAGATGCAGGACGCGCGCCACGGTCTCAGCCCGCGAGAGGTCACGGAGCTTATTTTCTCGACCGCGCGCGGCTCGATGATGCGCGACGTGCTCGAACATTCCCAAGTGCCGGCGGCGGAACGCCGCGAACGCCAACTCAAAGTGGTGCGCCAGCTCTGGCTGCTGCTCTTCGAACATGCAAACGAACCTTCTCTCGCGTAAGACATCAGCCACCTCCGCCCCCGCCGGTCCGCAGCCCAAGAAAAAGCGTGTGCGCGGCCCTGTCTTCCTGGTCGTGGCCGGCCTGATCGTTCTTTTCCTCATCATCGCCGGGATAAAAGGCCTCCAGTTTTTTACGATGATCAAAGCGGGCAAATCGATGGCCCCGCCTCCGACCACGGTCACAAGCGCAACAGTGCAAAAAGGCGACTGGGAGCCTGTGCTCACCGCCGTCGGTTCAATCAGTCCTGTGCAGGGTGCCACGATTAGCGCCGAGCTGGCCGGCAGGGTGAGCGAAATTGGATTTGAGTCCGGGAAACCGGTGAAGCAGGGCGACCTGCTGATCAAGCTGGACGCCTCCGCCGAGCAGGCGCAGCTGCGTTCCGCCCAGGCGGACTCCGAGCTGGCCAAGGCCGATTTCGACCGCGCGCAGGACCTCGCGGGGCGCAAAGTCATTTCGAAAGCCGAATTCGACGCCGTCGCCGCCCGGTATTCGCAGCGCAAAGCCGCGGTCGATAATATGCAGTCGGTCATCGAGAAAAAGGAAATCCACGCGCCCTTCGATGGCATCGCCGGCATTCGCGAAGTCAATCCCGGCCAAATGGTGCCGGTGGGCCAGCATCTCGTCACCCTGCAGGCGCTCGATAGAGTATTCGTCGATTTCGCGCTTCCCCAACAGCAGCTGGGCGACATCAAGGTCGGGCTTCCCGTGAAGGTAATGACGGACGCCATTCACGACCGCGAGTTTGATGGCGAAGTCACGGCGATCAATCCCGCGATTAATGCCGCCACCCGGACGGTGCCGCTTCAGGCCACGCTCGATAATTCCGACCACGTCCTGCGTGCCGGCATGTTCGCTCGCGTGCGCGTGATTTTGCCGACCAAGAATCCAACGCTCTTCATCCCCTCGACCGCCGTCGCCTACGCGCCCTTTGGTAACTCTGTGTTCTTGATCGAGAAGAAGAAGGACGAGAAGACCGGGAAGGAATCGCTCGTGTTACGCCAGCAATTCATTCGCACCGGCGAAACCCGCGGGGATTTTGTGGCCGTGACAACAGGGTTGGAGGAAGGCAACGAGGTTGTGAGCACCGGCGTCTTTAAGATGCGCAACGGGATGGGCGTGGCAGTCGATAACACGCTCGCGCCAGAGGACAAACTCGCGCCCAAGCCGCCGAATACGTAGCCGTGAAGACATTCACTGATCTGTTTATTCGCCGGCCAGTCCTCGCCCTGGTCGTCAGCCTGGTGATCATCATCGCCGGCGTGCAGGCGATTTCGTCGCTCAACGTGCGGCAGTACCCGCGCAGCGACATTGCATCCGTCACGGTCACGACCGCCTACGTCGGCGCGAGTGCGGAGCTGGTGCGCGGATTCATCACCACGCCGCTGGAGCGCGCCATCTCTGCCGCGGACGGCATCGATTACCTCTCCTCGGAAAGTTCGCAGGGCGTCTCGACCATCACGGCCCGCCTGAAGCTAAATTACGATTCGACCAAGGCGCTTTCCGAAATCAGCTCCAAGGTCAATCAGGTGCGAGGCGATCTCCCGCCCGAAGCCGAAATCCCGGTCATCAATATTGAGTCGTCGGATTCGCAATTCGCCTCCGCTTATCTCAGCTTCGGTTCGGACATTCTCGAAGCGAACGAGATCACCGATTACCTGACGCGCATCGTTCAGCCACGCCTGACCGCGATCAACGGCGTCCAGCGCGCGGAAATCCTGGGCGGGCGAACCTTTGCCATGCGCGTCTGGTTGAAACCAGACCGCATGGCCGCGCTTAACGTCAGCCCCGCGCAAGTCCGAAAGGCGCTCGCCAATAACAACTACCTCGCCGCGCTCGGTCGCACCAAAGGTTCCTACGTCCAGGTCGACCTGACGGCCAATACCGACCTGCACACCATCGAAGACTTCAAGAACCTGGTCGTGCGCGAGGAGGGTGGCGCCCTCGTCCGCATCGGGGACATCGCCGACGTGGTCCTCGGCGCGGAGGACTACAACTCCGAGGTGCGCTTCTCCGGTCAGCGCGCGGTCTTCATGGGAATCTTCGTGCTTCCGAACGCGAACTCGATCGATGTCGTGAAACGCGTCCGCACCGAGATGGAACAAATCCAGAAGGAACTCCCAACCGGGATGAACGGCCGCCTTGCCTATGACGGCACCGCCTACATCAACACCGCGATCAAGGATGTCTTCCGCACCCTGGTCGAGACGCTCGCGATCGTCTGCCTCGTGATCTTCCTTTTCCTCGGCTCGTGGCGGTCCGCGATCATCCCGGTCATCGCGATCCCGATCTCGCTCATCGGCGCGGTCTTTCTCATGCAGGTCTTTGGCTTTTCGATCAACCTGCTCACGCTGCTCGCCGTTGTCCTCTCAGTCGGTCTCGTGGTCGATGACGCGATCGTGGTCGTGGAAAATGTGGAGCGCCATCTGCGCGATGGCTTGACGCCGATGGACGCCGCCCTCCTCGGTGCTCGTGAACTCGTCGGCCCGATCATCGCGATGACGATTACGCTCGCGGCCGTCTACATTCCGGTCGGCATTCAGGGCGGATTAACCGGCACGCTCTTCCGCGAGTTTGCCTTCACCCTCGCCGGCGCAGTCGCGATCTCCGGGGTCGTGGCGCTCACCCTTTCGCCGGTCATGACGGCCAAGTTCCTGCACGCCGGGGATGAAGAACGCGGCTTCGCGGCCAAGGTCAACCATGCGTTCGACCGCTTGCGCGAATGGTACAGCAAACGGCTCGCGGCGACGTTGGAGTTGCGGCCGGCGGTTTACACCGCCTGGGTCGGTCTCACCATCATCGCCGCGATCATGTTCGTGCTCATGCCCATGTTCGCCTCGAAGGAACTCGCGCCGACCGAAGATCAGGGCGTCATCTTCGGGATCGTGCAGGCGTCCTCCAACGCCACCATCGAGCAGACCGGCGCCTTCGCCGACGCCGCCGGCAAAGTCTTTCTCGATTTCCCAGAGACGGCATTCACCTTTCAAATCACGAACCCGAGCGGCGGTTTTGGCGGCATGGTTTTGAAACCATGGGATCAGCGCGAAGTGACCGCCTTCGAAATGCTTCCCAAGGTCCGCGCCAAACTCAGCACCATTCCCGGCATCGAAATGTTTCCCATCATGCCTCCCGCTCTCCCGGGCGGCGGAAGTTTCGGCGTCGAATTCGTCATTCTCTCCACCGACGAGCCGGAGCAGATGGTCGAGATCGCGAAAAAGCTGGAGGACAAAGCCAAGGCGAGCGGCAAGTTTTTCTTCACCACCATCGACACCAAGATCGACCAGCCGCAGGCGCAAGTCGTGATCGATCACGACAAAGTCGCCGCTCTCGGCTTGAACCTCCAGGAAATCGGCGCCGACATCTCCGCCATGTTTGGCGGCAATTTCGTCAACCGCTTCAACATCTCCGGCCGCGCCTACAAGGTCATTCCGCAAGTCGTGCGTTCCGCGCGTTTGAACCCCGACCAACTCAAGGACATCTACGTCACCGGCCCGGACGACAAGCTCATTCCTTTGAGCACCGTCGCTTCCATTCAGCAGAAAACCGTCCCGCGTTCCCTCAGCCGCTTCAAACAGTTGAACGCCGTCACCATCAGCGGGGCCGGCCAGCTCCCGCTCGATCAGGCGCTCAAATTTTTCGAAGACGAAGCCGCGCAAATTTTGCCGAAGGGCTACTCGATCGACTACAAAGGCGAATCGCGCCAGCTCCGCATCGAGGGCGACAAGTTCCTGCCCGCCTTCGGCCTCGCCGTCGTTCTCATCTTCCTCGTCCTCGCCGCGCAGTTTAATAGCTTTCGCGATCCGCTCATTATCCTGCTCGGCTCCGTCCCGCTCGCGCTTTTTGGCGCCATGATTTTCATGTTCGAAAAATCGCCCAACCCGGACATGAAGTTCTTTACTGATGCGTGGACGACCTCGTTCAACATCTACTCGCAGGTCGGGCTCGTCACGCTCGTCGGTCTGATCGCGAAGAACGCGATCCTGATTGTCGAATTCGCGAACAAACAACAGGACCTGGGGTTGGAAAAATTGGAAGCGGTGAAGGCAGGCGGCCAGCGTGCGCCTGCGGCCGGTCCTGATGACGACGATCGCCACCGTCGCCGGCCATATGCCGCTGGTCTTCGTCACCGGTGCTGGCGCGAAAGCGCGTAACTCGATCGGCCTTGTGCTGGTCGGCGGGATGACGATCGGAACGTTGTTTACGCTCTTCATTGTCCCGTCGCTTTACGTGCTGATCGCGCACGATGTGAACAAGCATAAGAAGGGCAAGCCAAAGGCGCCGGAACCTCAGCCAGCCGAATCTGCAGCGGCTGCGGAAGACGAACCGGAACCCGAATATGTCGAGCAGCCGGTGCTGGCCCGCCGCCGCGCCGACGAGGGCGGCCCCGCCGCCTGGCAGCCGGTTTAGGCCCTCAAGAAGTCACCCGCCGGCGATCTCGACGCGATAGTTTTCGCCCGCCCAGCTCTGCTCTTCGCGCCAGAACAGGGTGAACTCCAGCACCGCGCCCACCGGCAACTCACTCGTCGCCAGATCGGCAAGCCAGATCAATGGCAGCCCGCTGCCGATGGCGCTGACGTCGTTCACCGTTGCCCACCCGTCCGCGCTCCAGCGCACGACCGCGTCCGCCTGCAGGATGACCCGCAACGTTCTCCCCGCCGCGATCCGTCGGGTCCGATGGCGCAAACTCCACATCTCGATCGTGCTCGGCACCGGGGCCACCACATAGCGTTGATAGGCCGACTCGATCCGGTCGAAGACCACCCCATCGCACCGACTCCGGACGAGCGAGATATATTCGGCGTGCGCCCAGCAAAGCGGCATCGCGGCGCCGGTCGGCTGTCCCCGCCGCATCTTCGCCTGCGGCAGATCATCCCCGTCCCACACCTGCTCGGGAATCATGCCGCCGTCGTTCGCAAAGAGCTCGAGCGCTTTGATCAACGGCAGCGGATCGCGTCCGGCGGCAAGTTCGTAGTGCCCACGTTCACCGGTCAGGATCGGCCAGCAACGGCCCACGCCGGTCCCGTTGAAAGCGCTTCCGTCATCCTTCTGCCCGTAGCCGTCGTGCACGTAGCGGCGCCAGCACGGACCTTCCGGCAATTCGTAGCGGATCGCGCGATCGATCACCTCGAGTGAATCGAGGACGATCGGATCGTCCGCGGCGCGAATCCCGAGCCGCACGAGCTGCAGAAAATCTCCCCCCACGACATTGCGCGCCGGATGGCGGCCGCCGCCGTTGGCGATCTGCACCTCGAGCGCGTCGACCTCCGGGTGCGGATCGGGCGCGTAGGGATCGGCCGGGGTAATGCGCACGTAGTGGCGCGGCTTGCCGGGCACGCATTCGCCGTGGTGCGCGACGGTCCAATCCTCCACATGCGAGGCGAGCCAGTCCGCATATGCGAGCAGGAAGTCAGCGGTCGCCGCTCCCGCCGGCTCCGGCCGGGCAAACTCCGACGCGCTCACCAACCCGGCAATCATCGTCGCGAGGGTGGAGGGCGAATAGCCGCTATTTTCCTCCCATCGCTCCTGGGCCGTGACCGGCCCCTGCGCCACCAGATAGGCGGCCGCGTCGGCGATCATCGGCCATGGATCGAACCGTTGCAGCGCCCCCGCGCGCCGCAAACGCCAGGCCAGCAGCATCGGCGCGGCCACTTCATCCAATTGCACCCCGCTCCAGTAGCCGCGCCCATCGATCCAGCTATTCTGCGGAAAACCACCGTCCGGCTCCTGGATGCACGCCAGCCAGATCAACGCGCGCAGGGGCGTGTTCGTCTGGCCAGTCGCGAGCAATCCCGTCGCGCTCTGCACCATGTCGCGCGTCCAGACCAGATGATAACCGCCCAGATCATCGTCCCCCTTCGTCTCGCCCCACGGAGTCGAGAGCGACGCAATCAGCGCGCCTTCAAACGCCTTGTCCTCATGCGCCAGAAGAACGCAGCGGCTCAGCCGGTACATGCTTCCCCCATCCCCGCTGTGGGGCTCGTAACCGCGATCGTCGTCGCTGATCGCCGCCCGTTTCCATTGCCGGACAAACCCGGCGCGATGCGTGTCAAAAGGCGTGGCGAGCGATTGCAACGCCGCGGTCCCGGCGCTTTGCGCGCTGTTGCCAAAGCCGAACGCGATGGTGAACTCCGCCGCGCCATCCGCCTGCGCGTCGTTCAGGTCCACTTCCGCGGTAAGCGCGATGTTCCCCTCCTCCGCCAGGTCGAATTCCCAGTCCATCCGGAGGTTATCCGCGAGATCCTGCCAGCCATCGCTCGCCCCCACGAAACCAACCGACCGCCGCAAGAATCCGCGGTCGCAGCCCATCAGCAGATGCGCCCCACCGCCGGTCGCGTGCATTAGTTGGTAGGCATCGACTTCGCAGCAGTAGCCGGAATTCTCCGCTCCGCGCCCCGCCATGTGCGGCGCGAGCAGCGCGTAGATCTTCAGCCGGCCCGGCGCCTTCAGCGCATCATCGAAGATTTCCAGCCGCGTGTGCATCAGCACGACCGAGCGATGCGGATCGCTCAGCACATGTTTGACCAGCCGGTAGCGGCCCGCGGGATCGCGATTGATCAGCCGATAAAACAGGCAACTCTGCTCCGGATACTCGGTCTGGTGCAAGAGATCGCGCTTTTCTTCGTGGAAGAAACTCTCGCCGTCCGTGATCAGGAACTGGAAGTCACGCGTATTCGGCGTATCGACCGTCGGCCAGTAGATCTCGTTCAGGATGCCGTGGCTGAGCGTGAACCAGACCCGCGAGTTCGAATTGTAGGCCGTGCCGATGCCTTCCTTCGCGCTGTGCGTCCAGCGCGGCTCGCAGCCGGGGGCCCCAAACGCCGCTGTCAATAATCGCGCCATGATGCAAAAACCGCGGCGCTATATGGCGGTGGGCGGCGTCCGAATTGCAACAAAATTGCGTCCCACGTGCTTCGGCGTTCCCGGGAAAATCAGCGGACGCGCCGCCGAATTCGCTCGATTGCCTTGTCTGGATCGAGGGAATTGGCGTTACTCGTTGCCGCAGTTCCAAACCAAAGCCCAAAGCTCGGCCACGCTTCGCTCCCTTCATGCACGAACTGATCCGCGACATCACTTTCAGCATCGCCGCCGCCTGGTTGCTCGGGCTCGTGGCCCAGCATTTCCGGCAACCGATCCTGCTCGCTTATCTCCTCGGAGGATTCGCGCTCGGCCCGGTCGGCTTGGGCCTCATCGAATCCGGCGAAAGCATCTCTGCGATCGCGGAGCTGGGGTTGATCTTTCTTCTCTTCATGATCGGGCTCGAGATCGATCTGAAGAAGATCGTCACGGCGGGAAAATCGATCACCCTCACCGCCCTCGTGCAGATCGTCGGTGGCGCCCTCCTCGGGATTTTGCTCTTCCGGCTCTGCGGCTTCGGACTGGGCAGCGGGCAATGGGACGCCCTCTATCTCGGCGTCGCCGGGGCCCTCAGCAGCACTGTCATCATCGTCAAGGTGCTCTACGACAAGCAGGAACTCGATACGCTCACCGGCCGCATCACCCTCGGGGTACTCGTCCTCCAGGATCTGGCCGCCATCCTCTTCCTCGCCGTGCAGCCGAACCTGGAGAATCTCGCCCCCAGCATCCTCCTTTTGTCCCTCCTCCGCGTCGTAATCCTGGTGGCGGCGGCCCTCGCTCTGAGCCGCTACGTGTTGCCCTTCATTTTCCGGCGCGTGGCGCGCTCACCCGAGCTGGTTCAGGTCGGCGCGCTCGCCTGGTGTTTTCTGGTGGGCGAGCTCGGCGAGCGCCTGCATCTCTCCCGCGAAATGGGGGCGCTTATCGCCGGCGTGGCGCTCTCCACCTTTCCCTACGCCCTCGATGTCACGGCGAAAGTCACCAGCCTTCGCGATTTTTTCATCACGCTTTTCTTTCGTCGGTCTCGGGATGCAGATCCCGACTCCCACGCCACTGCTCGTGGGCTGGGCGTTGGTCTTTGCGGCCTTCGTGCTCGTCAGTCGCTTCCTCACCACGTTCACCCCGCTCTACCTCATGCGACAGGGTTTGCGCACCAGCCTCATCCCGGCCATCAACCTCGGCCAGGTCAGCGAATTCTCGCTCGTCATCCTCGCGCTTGGCGGGCAAGCCCACCACTTCGCGAGCCCCGCCACGAAGGGCCTCGTCGCCCTCGCCTTTGTCCTCCTCGCCGCCGTCTCCACCTTCGGCATGGCCAAGTCGGATGAGATGACGCGCCGCCTGATTCCGTGGCTCAAGGGGCGCGGCCTGCGCGATCTCGACCACGCGGGCGACGACACTCACGCGGAAGGCGGCCACGGCCACGGCCGGGCGCGGATTCTCTTCCTCGGCTTCTTCCGCACCGCCAGCTCCCTGCTCGAGGAAATGCAGCGGCACGCGCCGGATTTGATCGGCGACACTGCGGTGGTCGATTTCAGCCCGGTCGCGCGGGAAGGCCTGCTCGAGCGGAAAGTGCGCGTGATTTACGGCGACATCAGCCAGCGCGACACCCTGCTCCACGCCGGCGCGGAGCATGCCCAGGTGCTCATCTGCACCGTCCCCGATTCCGTCCTGAAAGGAATCACAAACGAACGGCTCGTCCGCCTGCTGCGCGGCCTGAATCCGAACGCCAAAATCATCGCCACCGCCGAGGTGCTGGCGAACGCCGAAGCCCTCCTGGAAGCCGGCGCCGACTATGTTTCCGTGGCGCGTTTGCGGGAAGCGGACGATCTGCTGGAAGCCGTCCGCGCGGCCACGGGCGGCTTACTGGGCGAGAAGCGGGCCAACTTGAAACACACCCTCGCCGGCCGCCGCGAAGTCCTGAGCTGAACCCTTACGGCGGGCAATCAGAGTGCTCTGGAGTGCTCCCGAATCATCGGATAGTTTCGCCGGAGGTAACTAAAATCCGCGGAATCTCGCCCGAGCGCATCAAGAGTCGATGTCCACCAGGAGTTTTACGTCGTGGTGGTCAGGGAGGCGGTATTCGTAATTAATTCTCTCCCGACGCGGACGCGGCAGCGAGTTTTTGAAACCGCGGATCATTCCGGAGCGGGTCGAACATCGGATCGCGCCGGAGCAATGCCGGAGTAAGCGCAACGCCCGGACCAAGCGGCCCCGCATAAGGTATCGACAACAGTTTCTGCAAAGCGGCGATGGCTCGATCAGTTTCTCCTGCTTGCGCTGCCACCCGGGCGAAAAACTCAATCGAAGCAGGACCAGTTAACAGATCTTTCTCGATCGGGTTCACAGTCATTGCACGCTCTGCCAGAGTTAACGCGGCGGCCTTGTTACCAAGGCTCATCTCGGTCAAAGCAAGATCGCCAAGGAGGATATGGTTTTCCGGTTGCTCCTTCAGGAAAGATTCCAGTTCGCTGCGTGTCTGTCGCCAGGTTTCCTGGGCAGCCGTATGATCACCAGCGATCGCCTGGGCCCAGCCTAACCAAAATCTCAGTTCGCCTTTGTAAAAACCGAGCGATGGATCAGGCTCAACCAGTAGCTCCTTGAGCCGAGAGATGACCGGTGCAGGCCGCCGCTCCAGGATCGTTTGGTAAATCTGCGTTTCCAAGGCTGTGATGTTGTCGGCGTTCGGATGAAGTGGAGCGAGGAGGGCACGGGCACGTGGCAGATCGCCCTCGGCTTGAGCGATACCCGCCTTGTAGGCGACGGTATCCAAGTCGTCCGGCGTAATATTAAGAACTTCATCCAGCTTTCGCAGAGCTTCGGGGAAGCGACGGAGAGGGATATAGAAAAGCGCATGCTGGTAGAGGAGATCGACGTCGCGCGGATCGAGGCGCTCGGCTTCGTTGAAATACGACTCGCTCCGGTCCCATTGGCCTTGCCGGCGGGTTACATAGGCCAACGATTCGGGAATTCGGCTGCTATTCGGCAGAAGCTGCCGCGCTTGCTCAAAGTAACGCACGGCAGCGTCGTAATCCTTCAGGCAAGCATAGTGATAATACCCCTGAGCCCAGAAAGCCTCGCCGAGGTTAGGTTGAAGAGCGAGCGCGGTCTCGGCCGCCTGCCGCGCCTCTTCACGGAGGGCGGATGTAGGTTGGAGAACCTTCGTGCGGTACCCGCTCGCATTAACCTGTGAAAGAAGCGCCCAACCAAGGGCAAACTTCGGATCCAACTGCACTGCTTGTCTGAGATACTTTTGTGCGCCAAGGACGTTAACCAGTGCATTGCCAGCTTTCAGTGAGTAAGCCAGTCCGCGCAGATAGGCATCGTAAGCCTCGGGATTGTCGGTCGGTTTGGCAGCAATGACTTGCTCTTCCCGGCCAGTAAGCTTCGCCTTCAATTGATCGGCGATGATTTTAGCCACTTCACTCTCAACCGAAAAAATGTCCGTCAGTCTACGATCAAAGGTTTCGGCCCAAAGATGCGAATCAGTGGCTGCTTTGATGAGCTGCACATTGACGCGGACGGTATCACCGCTCTTTTGCACACTTCCTTCCAGGATGTGAGCCACGCCAAGTTGCTTTGCGATTTCAGCCAGATTTGGCGGCGCACTTTTGTAATGCTGTGTGGATGTGCGCGAGATCACTTTCAGATCGGAAATCTTGGACAAGCGCGTTAGGATCACGTCCTGGATGCCGTCGGCAAAGTAAGCGTTATCCGGATCGCTGCTGAGATTTTCAAATGGCAGCACCGCAATCGATTTCGCGGGCACAGTCGTTGCCAATAGTTCCCGTGCGAGGGGCTCCTTCGCTTCTTCGACCAGCTTTTCAAATCGCGGGTCGCCGCGCAGCGGATCCCAAAGCGGCATCAGTTTCAATTGACCGTAGCTGAGGTCGCCCGGTCTCCGGATTGCGATCGCGAGCTGTTCGCATGCGAGATCCTTGTCGCCAACCCAGGCAGCAATCATCGCCATATACTTGACCATGGCGGCGCCGAGCAGCGCATCTTTCTCGACCGGAAGGAGCTCCACCGCACGACGGCCTTCCCGCAATGCTTCTTCCTTCCGCCCGAGAGCGGCGTCGATCAAACCAAGCACGCACACTGCTGGACCGTGATTTGGTTGAGCTTGGACGATTATCTCTTGCTCCGCGCGTGCAGCGGTGAAGGCCGCCTGCGCCTTGGTATCGTCCTTTGCTGTCCGGGCGATAACCCCTTCGATAAATGGACGGCTGAATTTTACGTCGGCGATCGGACCCAAAGAGGCTTGATTCTCGCCTAAGGCTATCAAGGCCTTCGCCGCGGCAACGGGGTCGCGTTCAGCGAGCGCACAGAGAAACCAATTGTCAGCAATACTGGACAGCGCGGCAGGGTTTTTCTCTCGAATTAAATCGATTACGTCACGCAACGGTCGCGTGTCACCTTTGGAATCGAATTCCACAAACGCGTGCATCGATTTCGTAACCGGATCGTTCGGTTCGAAAGC
This sequence comes from uncultured Verrucomicrobiae bacterium, assembly GCA_963844275.1. GTDB lineage: Bacteria > Verrucomicrobiota > Verrucomicrobiia > Chthoniobacterales > UBA10450 > JACCTI01. The sequence goes on along the minus strand of CAWJNS010000009.1, from coordinate 375,299 downwards.
CAATATGCGCTCGAACGTCGATTTTTCGTCGGCGTAGCGCCGAAGCTGCTCGAAGGTTAGAGCCAACTGCTGAAGTGTCAGAACATTGCGTGGATCGAGTTCGATCGCGCGCTGGAGATCGCGGATGCACTCTTCCCAGCGCCCCTGACGCCGCTCGATGTAGCCCTGCAACGAGAAAATCCAATCCTCGCCGGGCAGGCTTTGACGGGCAATTTCCAACTCCCGTAAAGCGCCGTCATAATCGAGGTAACCCCAATAAAGATTGCGGGCGCGCGCGAGATGGGTTTCACCGGCGTCTGGACGGAGTCGAGCCGCCGACTGCAAAGCTGCTTCCGCCTGCGCCAAGTGCGCGGGGCTATGGTCAACGACCCCGTAAAGGTTGATCTCAGTGAAGGCGAGTTGGCAATAGGCCTGGAAGAATGATGGATCGCGCGCCACCGCCTGCTGCAGCAGATCCGTCGCTTGCAGTAAATCGGCTCGCCCATTAGTGCCGGCAAACGCCGTTAGAAAAAGATTCTTGGCGTGAGAGTAGAGATTAAACGCCGTGATATCCGTGGTCGGCGGCTGTTCAATGGCACTCTTCTCGCTTGGCGAAAGCTTCGCCTGGAGCTGACCGGCGATGGCCTTTGCGATCTCGCTTTGAATAGCGAAAACATCGGCCAGGTCGCGATCGTAAGTTTGCGCCCAGAGATGCGCATCGGTGCGCGCGTCGATTAACTGCGCGTTTACTCGCACGCGATTGCCGGCACGCTGAACACTTCCTTCCACGACATGGGCAACGCCAAGTTCATTTCCGATTTGGCGCAGGTTACGTTTCGCTCCCGTCTTATACTGCATAACCGAAGTGCGGCTGATGACTTTCAAGTCCGCGATCCTGGCCAGGTCGGTCAGAATTTCATCCTGCACGCCGTCAGTAAAAAACGCGTTATCGGGATCGCGGCTTCGGTTTTCGAACGGCAATATGGCGACGCTCTTTTCGGGAATTGAGCTTATTGTGCGCAGCCTCGAATCAAGGCTCGACTGGAGTGGCAGACCATTACGGGAGAAAAACAAGAGGCCAGCGGCCATGGCAAAGCAAACCGCCGCGGCGGTCGCAGCAGCAAGCATCGGATTACGCTTCGACCAGCGCCAGGCCCGGACCGGCGGCGAAACACGGCGCGCGATGATCGGGCGCCCTTCCAGCCAGCGTTCGAGATCACCAGCCAAATCGCCTGCCGAGCGATAGCGCGCCTGCGGCTCGCGCTCCAGGCAACGCGCGCAGATCGTCTCCAGGTCGCGATCGAGCGTCGGCGCAAGTGAGCGCAGTTTCGGTGCCGGCTTTTCGCTGGCCTGTTGAATCACGGCCAGCGCGTGTTCGCCTAGAAAAGGCGGACGCCCGGTGAACAGATCGAACAAGAGTGCTCCAAGACTATAAACGTCGGCCGCTGGAGTAAGCTTGGCTGCGGGTCCTTTGGCCTGCTCGGGTGCAATATAACCAGGCGTGCCGAAGATTGTGAGTGTGCGCGTAAGATCCGTGCTGGTGTCGAGCCACTTGGCCAATCCGAAATCGGTCACGAAGGGTTCGCCATGACCATCGAGCAGGATGTTTCCTGGCTTGAGATCGCGATGTAAAATGCCGTGCTCGTGCGCGTATTGGACCGCACGCGCCCCCTTGGCCATAAGCCGGACGCATTCGCGCGGTTCATCGCGCAGAGCAGGCCCGGCTTTTTGCAAGCTGCCGCCGGCCGCATACTTCATGGTGAAAAACGGCATCCCGTCTTCGCCCTGGCCGACCTCATAGATGGGAAGGATATTCGGATGATCGAGACTGGCCGCGGCTTCAGCTTCACGCCGGAAGCGTTCCAGCGTTTCGCGCGAATCGGCTTGATAGGAGACCATGCGCTTGAGCGCGACGATCCGGCGTGAGTGCCGCTGACGCGCGCGATAAATCACTCCCATTCCGCCGCGTCCGATTTCCTCCAGAATCTCGTAGTTGCCAACCCGCCAGTGCGTGTCCTGCACTTCGTCTTCAGCCAGGATTGCTTCGAATGATTCGCGTGATACCTCGCGATCGCCCTCGAGTCCCTCGCGCAGCGTACAGCTCAGGCAAAGGCCATTGCCCAACCGGCTAGTGTCTCCGCATTGTCGGCATTTGTTCGGCCTTCCGATCACGCTCGCGATCGAATCGGTGAGACCGTGTGAGATCATACGCTAACCGCCAATAGCCACCAGTGGAGATGAAGTCAGAGGTTGGATGTCAGAAATTCGTGATTGCTAGTGCTCACCCCTCCGCCGTCCGCGCGCGAAAAGGCGCTCATTGTCAGGCCATCTCAGCTCCGGCGGCCAGCGTCGCACACAGATGCCGGATTTCGCCTTCCACATCATTCGGATCATCGACGGTCTGCGCGACTTCCTGGTGGATAAGCCCGCGATAACGACGCCGCAAATTGTGAAGTTGTTTCTTTACGGCGGCCTCTGTTATCCCCAGAGTCATAGCCAGGCTCTGATACGAAACATCTGCCCGCTCCGTAGTTAGGTAGAGGCTCAATGTCTCAAACAATCTGAGCCGTTTGTTGCTTTGGCATTCCTCACGCAGACGTCGAAGCGCTTGTTCCGCTACTGTCGCAGCCCACCGCAGATCGAACAGTTGCTCCGCCGACCACGAATTAAGCGCTTGCGCCGAGATCGACAATTGCGACGGCGCTTCGGCCATCCAATCATCCCACGAAACGAGTTTCACGCCGCCGCCCCGTTTGGCTGCGTCCCGTTTCTCGTTGGCGTGTCCGAGGAAATCTCGCAGGGCCTTCAGCAGCAGCGAACGGAACCGACCTCGCTCCGGGTCGGCGCGCTGAAGAAGAGGTCCCTGAATCAGGCTCGCGAAGAAATCCTGCGTGAGATCCTCGGCATCGTGGGTCGAGTAACCGCGGCGGCAGACATAGGCGAAAATTGGCCGCCAATACGTCTTGCATAACTCGCTCAAGGCATCGCGCGCGACCGCACTTTCCATCCCCGAATCCGCGCAGGAGAGCACCACACTCCAGCGCGTCATGTCGAAGCGCCCCGGGCTCTGATCGGCCGGTTCTGCCGCCTCCGTGGTCACATCCCGTTAATCGTCTCACTTGACCAATTCCGTTGGCAACTTTTTTTTCCCAAAAACCAGAGAAATTCCCAGCCGCTTAATGACTTCGCTTTGCTCGCAGGCGGCTACGGCGGCCTGCCCTCCCCTCCCGATCCGCGGTTAAAACTGAGTCGTATTGAAATTTTTCGGGAACTTCGTCCCTAATTTCCGAGAGAGGATCAGCGAACAGCAAACCCACAACTAGAAACACAAACCAATCACACTTATGAAGACACTAATCCGAACCTCAATTAAGCGCCGCCACAGGAACCTTCTCATCGCACTCGCGCTTTGCTGCGCTGGCCTTTCGCCGGCAGCGCTGGCCGGATCTCCGACGACACGTCGTCGGTGAAGATCGTGGCAAAAATAACAGCGCCGCCGAGGGCATCGAGGCGCTTAACATCAACACAACTGGGCAGAACAACACCGCTCACGGTTGGTACGCACTCTCGGCCAACACCGTGGGCAGTGACAACACCGCCAATGGCTTTGAAGCCCTGTTCAATAACACAACCGGCACCGAAATACGGCCACTGGACGTGCCGGCCCTCTTCTGCCAACACTTCGGACAGGGGAATACGGCGACTGGTTTTCAATCGCTCGCCAGCAACACCACCGGCACCTACAACACGGCCACTGGCGCCTCGGCGCTCCCAGAACACTACCGGCATCTACAACACCGCGACTGGCGGTGGTGCGCTCTGGGGCAATACCACTGGGAGCTATAACACGGCAACCGGTGAGGGCGCACTCGGGGGTCATAACACCGGCAATGACAATACGGCTGTCGGAACGTTCGCGCCTCGGTAGCAACACCAGTGGAGGAAAAAACGCTGCGACCGGCCGGGATGCGCTTCGTAGCAACACCGACGGACCGCCAACACGGCCATTGGCTCTTACCGCTCTTGAAGAATACCATGGGGTCTAGCAACATCGCCATTGGTTCGACGCGCTATAGAGATCTCTATGGCAGCAGCAACATCGGTGTGGGTTATGGTGCCCTCAGGTTCAGTAATGCGCAGGGCAACACAGGCTTGGCACCTTTGCGATGAATGGCGCGCGCCGAACCGAGGCAACACTGGTCACGACAATACTGCCATCGGTTACTCGGCGTTGGATAACAACACCGGCGGGGATACAACACGGCCATCGGTGAGCGCGCACTGAATAACAACCTCACCGGCAACAGCAACGTCGCGTTAGGCGCAAGTGCCGGCTACAATCAGACGACCGGCAGCAATAATATTTACATCGGCGCCGGAATGAGCGGGTCTGGCTGGCGAAAGCAACACCTGTTATATCGGCAGCATCTGGGGCCAAACCTCGTCAGGGGAGCGGCCGTCTTCATTAATAGTGCCGGCAAACTCGGCACCACTACTTCATCCCGGCGGTTCAAAGACGACATCAAACCGATGAATGACGCGAGCGAAGCGCTCTTTGCGCTCAAGCCGGTCACGTTCCACTACAAGAAGGAGATCGATCCGCAAGGGATTTCGCAGTTCGGACTGATCGCGGAGGATGTCGCACAGGTGAATCCCCAACTGGTGGTGCGCGACAAGGAGGGCAAAATCAACACCGTCCGTTACGAACAGATCAACGCCATGTTGCTGAACGAATTCCTGAAGGAGCACAAGAAAGTGGAGGCTCAGCAAGCACACGATCGCGGTAACGACATCAAATGCCGAATAGAAGTAAGCCGCGCCCGGCAAATCACGAAAGAGATTGGAGACTTTGACAGCGCAATTCAAAGAACAGTCAGCGCAGCTTCAGAAAGTCAGCGCCCAGGTTGGGACGAGCAGGCCTGCGCTCCGAGTAGTGACTCATCGGTAACCCGACTGTCGCACATCACCTGGCTGTAGCCGGAGTCGTCGAACCCGCTACAGCGAGGGCAGATCTTCGACCGAGGGTCATCTGTCTGGTGATCTTCTCGCGGGAGCGGTCGGCGCGGCACTGGCTATAGTTTGGCCCCAGTGCCTCTTCTGGGTCAAAGAGGGCTCCCGATTCCCCGTGCGCACCGCTCAGCGCGCACTTTCCGATGAATGGCTTTACGCGTGACAGCAGCACTGCTCAGGCGGTTTGCATCTACTGTAGACGCCGCCTCTACGCGTCATGGGTCACGAATTCCGACCGCGGTAGAGCCGTATCCGGTCAGGCCTGCACTACTGAGGGATTTCCCTAGAATTGTGTTTTAAGGTTTTGCTCCGGTGTTGCCTTGCGCCACGTCCCAGAAAGATGCTTTTCCGCCAGCGCGAGCAGCTTGAGCATTCGCTTCCCCGGACTTTCCAGCGGGGTCAACGTCGCCGGTGCTGTCCGTTTCGCGAAGAGAGTGGCCGGGGTCAGACACTCGTCACGGTTCTCTGCGACTCAGGGCACAAATACCGGTCGACACTTTATAACAGCGAATGGCTCGCGACAAAGCACCTCGATCTTCGCCTTCGGATGGAATCCATCTTCGGTTAAGGCGCGAACATCTCTCTGGCGACGATTCGTCCGGCTTGTCCGATTAATGGAAACCTGTTAAAGCGCTCCATGGATTACTTTCAATATCAAGGAAACGACGTTTTTTGCGAAAACATCCCTTTGAAAAGGGTGGCTGAGGAAACAGGCACGCCGGCATACATTTATTCTGCGGCCACTCTTGATCGCCACTGTCGTGTCCTGAAAGAAGCTTTCAAGGATTATCCGACGCTCCTCTGCTACGCGGTCAAGGCCAACCACAATCTTACTGTTCTCCGTCGCATCTTCGCCGCGGGTTTCGGCGCTGATGTGGTATCGGTTGGCGAGCTCCAACGTTCTCTGCGCGCAGGAGCTCGCCCGAACGAGATTGTATTTTCGGGTGTTGGCAAGCAAGTCAATGAGATCGAGCGCGGATTGACCGCGGGAATTCTTTCTTTTAATGTCGAATATGCGGGAGAGCTAGAGGAAATCGCGCGTCTCGCGGCCAAGTTCGATCACCAGGTCGGCATTAGTTTACGGATTAATCCGAACATCGATGCGAAGACGAATCCTTACATTGCGACGGGACTTTACAGCACGAAATTCGGTCTCGCTGAGATCGACGCCAAAGCGCTTCTCCGGAGCGTGCAGAGCAATCCTCATCTTAAAATTCTGGGACTGGCCTGCCATATCGGAAGTCAAATCACCGAGATTGGACCTTTTCGCGAAGCGGCCACGCGTCTCGTGCAGCTCTCGCGCGAGCTAATGGAAGAAGGCTTTGCTTTGCAAACAATCGATCTCGGTGGTGGGCTTGGTGTCCGTTACCTATCGGAAGAGCCGCCCGCGTTCGAAGACTATGCCGCAACGCTTCTGGCTCAAGTTAAGGAAACCGGTTTGAAGCTGCTCATCGAACCGGGGCGAGCGATCGTGGCACACGCGGGCGTCCTGTTGACGCGGGTGATTGGGATTAAGATCACGGCGAAGAAGCGCTTTGTGATTGTCGACGCGGCGATGAACGATTTGATTCGCCCCAGCCTTTACCAGGCCTATCATGAGATTCTTCCCGTCCGCCGGTCCATCGGAACTGATAGCCCGGCAGACGTAGTGGGCCCGATCTGTGAGACATCCGACTTTCTCGGGCGGGATCGACAACTGCCCGACTTAAAAGCGGGTGACCTGCTTTTTGTTCGGGGATGCGGCGCCTATGGATCCACCATGGCTTCCAATTATAACACGCGCGCACGAGCGCCTGAAGTTCTGGTGGAAGGTTCGAACTATTCGATTATTCGCAAACGCGAAGAGTTGTCTGATCTCTGGTCAGCGGAAGAAATTAGCTAAGGAGAAGTTTTTGTACTCCGAAATCGAAAAGACGCGTCCAGTCGTGCAAAAGTACGGAGGCACGAGCGTCGGCAATGTCGAGCGCATCAAAGCCGTCGCGCGGCGCGTGGTCCAGTTTAAAAGAGATCACTGGAACAAACTGGCCATTGTCGTTAGTGCAATGTCTGGCGAAACGAATCGTCTCGTCGCGCTAGTGAAGGAAGTGAACCCGGAAGCGTGTGCCCGCACGAAAAGTTACGACATGGCGGTCTCGGCAGGTGAGCAAGTGAGTGTAGGCCTGATGGTCGCAGCCATCGAAGCGGAAGGAGTCCATGCCTTGCCGTTTCTCGCTTACCAGGTTGGCATCGTAACCGATCGGTCGCATGGTGCAGCAAAGATACGATTTATCCAAACCGGCACAATTCACAAGTGCTGGGCAACGGGAGCCATTCCCGTGATCGCCGGATTTCAGGGAATCACCGAGACAATGGACGTGACCACCCTTGGACGCGGCGGGAGCGACACGAGCGCCGTCGCACTCGCCGCCGCCCTCAAAGCTAGCTTTTGCGAAATCAATACCGATGTGGACGGAGTCTTTACGGCAGATCCAAGATATGTCAAAGGCGCGAAGTTGATCGAAGAACTTGACTATGAAACGGCGATCGAGCTCGCCGCGCTGGGCAGCAAGGTGTTACACGGCCGTTGCATCGAAGTGGCAGCGAAGTATCGTATTCCTGTCGCGGTGCGAAATAGTTTTCACCCTAACGATCACAAGCACACTAAAATCATGGCCTTTAGCGATCAACAAACACTCGAAGCATCTGTCGTTTCAGGTATCACGCTCGACGAAAACGTAGCGCGCATCACCGTGAAAGGGGTGCCTGCCGGAGGCAAGACACTTTCGCTTGTCTTCGCCAGCGTCGCGAACCAGGGGATCAATGTGGATATCATTGTGCACAACAGACCGGATGAGGAGCCGACGGATCGGTTCGGATTCACGGTTCAGGAAGACGATGTCGAACTTGCAACGAAGGCGATCGAAACATTGCGCACCCAGCCGGGCTTCGAAGAGCTAGCGATCACTACGCAACGAGACCTAGCCAAGGTTTCGGCAGTAGGTCTCGGGATGCGCAGCCACTCGGGCGTCGCCACTCAAGTCTTCGAGACCCTCACCCGAAACAGCATCGATATCCAGATGGTTTCGACCTCCGAGATTAAGATTTCGTGCGTGGTGCCCGAGATTCAGGGAAAACAGGCAGCGCAAGTGTTGCACGACTGTTTTTTTGAGAAATGATCGGCCGTCCCGCGGAGCAACCATTGGCGGCGTGACATCGTTCGCGGCCAAATGGCTTACCCAGCGAACTCAAGCCAGAGTTCAGGAACTCACTCCCTCACTCACCAGGGAAAGGTTTCCTGCGGGTAAGGGTGAGCCGATAATTTGACCTTCGTATCGTGCGCGGTCTTCGGTTTCGAGACTGCAATCGAGGACTCTGCCTTCGAGTCCTGGGGTTTTCGGCACCGATAAATCCAAGACGTATGCCGGCACGCGGCGGTCATCGTAGGTGAAACCGACATAAACGGCAAAAAGCGAGGTACTGTTGCTCAATTTCAGCTGGCGCTCGTCGGAACATGTGGCGACTGACTGGCAACATGTGAGCCAGGAGCACGTACTTTGCTCACCCAAGGCGGGCCACGCGCGAACAAACAAGTAACAGCTTCGTTACGATTCGGGGCTTGAGAGCTGTCCTCCAAACGCCGTATAAGAGGATCGAACTCGCGAGTAAACCTTTCACCGGAGTATGGCGCATGAAAAAGTCCAATCTCGCCATTAAGGCCCAAATTCTTCGAAGTTCCTTTTATTTGCTTCTGTTTCTGAGCGTTTGCGCGGTTCCATTTGCACTGGCGCAGTGGACGTTCGATGGCCGAACGACATCGGCGATGCCATCGAAGCAGGCGCGGGGACACCTCAGCTTTGCGGATCGGGTCGCTTATCAGCGCGCCATTGAAGAGGTGTATTGGCGGCATCGCATCTGGCCGAAAGAGCGGTCCGGGTCGAAACCGCCGCTGGAGAAAATCATGTCGCAAGCGCAGATCGAACAAAAGGTCGAAGCATATCTGCACAATTCCGAATTGCTGGATCAATACTGGCACCGCCCGATCACGCCCGGACAATTGCAGGCGGCGATGGATCGGATGGCCCGGGATTCAACGCAACCCGAGGTGTTGCACGAGATTTTTCAGGCGCTGGGCAACGACGCATTGGTCGTCGCGGAGTGCCTGGCCAGACCGGCGCTGGCTGAGCGTTTGGTGACGCAATTGGGTAGCGGCAACGTCGAGGAAATGAAACAAATGGGCAGCAACGACGCCGTGCTCGAATCAACCGTGGTTGAATATTCGCTGCCGGAGATCGTGGCGGCAGTTAGCGAGCAATGCACCGGTGATACCTGGACGGCCACGAGCACGACGGTTGCGCCCGATCGGCGACACTTTCACACGGCAGTTTGGACCGGCACTGAGATGATCGTCTGGGGCGGAAATCACATCAACCCTTTGAACAGTGGGAGCAGATACAACCCCAGCACTGACACCTGGACTGCCACCAGCGCCGCGAATGCGCCCGTGGCGCGAGAAGGCCACGCGGCCGTTTGGACCGGCACCGAGATGATCGTCTGGGGCGGACGTGACGATAGCTATATGGACACGGGCGGCCGATACAATCCCAGCACGGACACCTGGACTGCCGCCAGCACCATCAATGCCCCCGCGGGGCGATACCGCCACACGGCCGTTTGGTCCGGCAGTGAGATGATTGTCTGGGGCGGCTACGACGGCAGCAGCTTTGTGAACACTGGGGGGAAATACAATCCCAGCACTGATAGCTGGACTGCGATCAGTCCCATCAACGCGCCTGTTGGGCGAAATGAACACACGGCAGTTTGGACCGGGAGCGAAATGATCGTCTGGGGCGGATATAATGGCAGCCTGGTGGACACTGGCGGCCGATACAATCCCAGCACTGACACCTGGACTGCGACCAGCACTATCAATGCTCCCGTGGGGCGATCCCGCTTCACGGCCATTTGGACCGGCAGTGACATGATCGTCTGGGGCGGAGACAGCGGCGGCAACTTTTTCAACACCGGGGGGAAATACAATCCCAGTATTGATAGCTGGACTGACACCAGCGTCACCAATGTGCCCATGGGGCGACGTGAACAGGTGGCAGTTTGGACCGGGAGCCAAATGATCGTCTGGGGCGGATATAATGGCAGCCTGGTGGATACGGGCGGAAGATACAATCCCAGCACTGACAGCTGGACTGACACCAGCACCATCAATGCGCCCCCGCGGCAACTCCACACCGCAGTCTGGACCGGCACCGAGATGATCGTCTGGGGCGGAGTTGGGCTCAGCGGCTATTTGAGCACCGGCGGGAGATACTGCGCGGAGGCGTCGCCACCCACGCCGGTTCCCACCGGCGCAGCGTCCCGAAAGACTCATGGCGCCGCGGACGATTTTGATGTGGATCTGCCCTTGAGTGGCATACCCGGGATTGAATGCCGCACCGGCGGGACGACTAACGATTATACGATTGTAGTGAGCTTCTCCGGGACGGTCAGCGCAAGCGGCAGTCCGCAGGCCGAAATCACCTCGGGCACAGGAATCATCGGTAATGGCGGCGTCAGCAATAGCGGGGCGGTCACTGTCAGCGGCAATACGGTTACCATTCCTCTGACCAATGTGGCAAACGCACAAACCATCAACGTCCGGCTCAATGAGGTGAACGGTTCAAGCAATGTTGATGTCCCGATGAGCCTTCTGACCGGCGACAGCAACGGCGACGGGATTGTAAACTCGGGCGATACCTTGCAGACCCGCAACCGCTCCGGCCAGATCAACACCGCCAGCAATTTCCGGTCCGATGTCAACGTCGATGGCGTCATCAACAGCGGCGACACGACCGTGGTGCGGGCCCGCAGCGGGACTTCTCTTCCGTAAGGGACTTTCCGGTCCCTGCAAACCAGCGAAACTGCGGCGGAGAAAGCCGCTGTCTCTCTCGTCTCGGCGACGTTGCAACAGCGCATCGCTCAGCATCCGCTTTGCTACAGCCACCCGGCAACTCGGACGCGATCCACCTCGCCAAAACCGGTGAAGAATTCTGCGCCGCACAAAAGCTTCAAAACTTCACCCGACAAAATCGAGGTGCGGACATCACAGACCGTGTCCTGGCGCATCTGGAATCGATGGAACCGGCAAACATCCTGACGCAGGCGCGCAATCTGGAGCGGCTCGATTACACGGCCCGCCGCAACTACGGCCTGGATGAGGAGCCGCTGAGTGGCCGAGGGTGCCTTGAGTTGACATCCTCACGACTGAGGGATCGATCCGGGTCCGGGCGGGGTGCGGCATTCCAGGTCAGCATTTTGAAAACACAAAGAGTGAACGCTAGCCTGATGGATCGAACCGTAAGCAAGGCAGAGCATGTCCGCGATTCGCTGCGAGCACAAACCGCGCACGCGCGCGGCGTCGGCCTGCGCGAACTGGCGCGGAACATGGGGATTCCGGCTGGCACAGTGCTGGCGCGGGCAAAGCGCCAAGATGGACCCGGCACATTCGGCAGGCGAAGACGCTCGCCACATGCCCCGCAGATTCGCCGATTGTCGCTCCGGCAGGAAGCAAGCCGCCGTCACGATGCGCGAACGCGCACACCGCCACGTCGCGCGAATGGCGGGCATCACAGAGCGGGCGCTGCCGCACCTTGAAACGATGGAGGCGGCGGACATCGTGACGCAGGCGCGGGACCCGCTTGCAATGCGACCGCTAGTCGTCCAATCCGAATCGTGCTGAGTCGACCCTGCATTCGATTGCAATCAGCAGCGGAGAAGAGACGCGATTGATTGCATTGCACGCGACCGCGAAACAGCGATAATTCTTCGCGAGCCAAACATCGTCGGATGTTAGCGAACAACGAGGGACAAAGTAGAACTTCTGGTAGAACTACTCCCCTTTGCGACCGCTAAATCGACGTAAGTCTCTCAATCGAAGCCGTCCCCGTAGTTCAACGGATAGAACAAGGGTTTCCTAAACCTTAAATCCGGGTTCGATTCCCGGCGGGGACATGATTTATTTAACATCGGGGAAACAAACAACCTCAGAACACCATTGACGTTGAAGGATGTTCTGATTCATGCCGAGCCTCACTCAAGATTCTCGCGGGCGAAGTCCATATTGGGTCTGCTGCTAGGTCCTGCCCAAGAAAGTCACCTACTAGGCGGCTTTGGCTGTTCATAGCCTGAACTCCCCTTTCGCCATTCTTGCCTTCGCGGACGCAGAGGCTGGGGAAATCGCCGTCGCGCCAGATGCACGCTCGCGGCCCCGCTCAGAACAGTTAACCCGAACGCAGCTCTCTAAGCCGCTTGCTTGCCGATGCTGCGAGCCAGACAATGGCAAAAAGCTCAATGACGCGATGGAGCCTCACTCCTCCCAAAGGAAAGGCGAAAAACTCCTGGAAATGGTGAAATGAAGCGGCTCTCACGAGGACGAAGGTGACCAGAAATACGCTCCCCACCAGCATGTAACCCTGCTCGCGCCAATTGCGGCGGTTCATCCAAAACCAGAGGAACACGGCAGCCAGGGACACAGCCGCCAGCAGGAATAGAAAGATCATCTGAATTACGCGGCGCTTCTCATATACTCCGTGTCGGGACGCGAACGATCGGCCCAATTCCATTAACAGCCCCTGCAAATCCAGCTGTTTGTTGGTTCCCAAGACAACTAAAACGAGTGCCAAGATCCACCATGCTTTTCGTTGCGAGGCGCTGATTTTCCGGTCCAATCGACTAGCTACATAGGCACATAACGCAGCGGTGGAGAAGTACGCGAACACGGCAAACCAGCCAATAAGCGTGGGGTCTCCTATGCCAGGCTTCCAATTCATAACCTTGAGATCAACAAACTGATAACACTGTAGCTTGTGCGCCCGCGGAACAGGAATGCATCGACGCGGGAATTTGGGTCGGGGGAGTGAGAGCGGACGGCTAACGACAACAAAATAAGCGGCGGTTATCGAGCGCGGGCCCGAGTGGCTTCGCGTCCGCGGCGCTTCTCTTGCTTCCTCGGACGCCGCCCGTTAACACCGAAGTCGTGGCAGCAATCCTCTCTACCCCTGAGGCACAAGGCAAGGCGAAAGATTGCTCGATCGGGTGCGTGATGTGATGCGTCAGCAAACGTGGGACGTTTGCGGGTCTTTGATTGTCAGACCGGATCTGCGTGGGTGGCATCCCCTTGCTTTTTCGAACGGTATAAAATTGGCTGGGAAGTTGCGGCCGGACCCACTACAAACAGGACCTATGAAGAAACTCCTCATGATCGCGGCGATTGCCGTCGCGACCGTCATCACCGGCGCTCCCCGCGCATCTGCTCAGTCTGCTAACTTTAGCTACGCCGGCATACCTGCGGGTCCGATAGTGCCGGGAGGCAGCTTCACCGTCGACGTTTTCATCAATTTCACCAGCGGAGGCGCCATTAACAACCTCGGTGGCTTCTCCTATTGGATGTGGCAGTCGGCCGGCGCCGGCTTCCCCTTCGCCATTACAAACCGGGACGTCACCAACCCTCCCGCCGGTTTCACCTCTATTTTCACGGATCTGCAGTCGGGGTTGACCTATCCGCAGATCATGGACCCGATTAACCGCAACCCGAACGGAACGACTAACGGCACTGATCTCGGTGCTCTCTACAACATCAGTCTGGCGCCTCAGCCAAGCGGGACCTACTTCGTGGCCCATCTGACATTCTCTGTGGGCGCCGGCACGCTACCTTACACGATTGGAAATACGACGCAGGCCACGCCGGGCGTCGGTGGCCGCTTTTCGGTTATCACGGATAGCGAGGGCGATACGTTCCCCATCGCGTTCTCGCCGTTCAGCATCGTTCCCGAGCCGAGCGCGTTCATGCTTTTCGGCGTCGGTCTCTTGTCGGTCGCCGCGGCCGCTTATCTTCGCCACGCATCTGCTGGAGGATGGCTATGATATCCGCACCGTGCAGGAGTTGCTCGGACACAAGGATGTGAGCACGACGATGATCTACACCCATGTGCTCAACAGACCGGACATCGGGGTACGGTCGCCGCTCGATGTGCAGGACGGCCGTTAGAGCTCGCCGACGCTAACGATTAGCGGCTGGGCCCATAAGCCGGTCCCAATCATCGAGGCTTCCCCGAAAGCCGAAGTCGCACGCTTGGCCGTAGCTGAGCCGTGCCGTAGCCTCACGGCGCTTTCCGCTTTGTAGCCGTATTGAAGGAACTCTCGGGTCGTATTTTCCACTGATCGGATTTGTCGCAGTGCGATTGCCAGATGGTCGGCGGAACGTCGGTTGATGATTTTCCTGCTTTTGCGGTGTTTTGCTGGTATTATGGGCGCATGTCGCCCGCCAACCGCAGGCTGAGCACCCTCCTTTTTTCGACAGCCATCTTTGCGCTGGCTTCGGTTACTGCGCAATCAGGTGTCCTTACCGTTACCAATACCCAGGATAGCGGACCCGGTTCGCTGCGTGATACAATCGTGGCGGCCACTAATGGCGACACGATTCAATTCGATGCCGCACTCAATGAGCAGGCCATCACGCTCACAAGCGGTCAGCTCTTGATTAACAAGCGTCTCACCATTAATGGCCCAGGCGCGAATCAGTTAACCGTGCAACGCAGCGCCTCTGGCGGCACCCCGGCGTTTCGCATTTTCGAAGTCGCCAGCGAGGCCACTCTCGCTGGCCTAACGATTGCCAATGGAAACAATCCTGAGGGCGGGGGAGGCATTGTGGTACGTTTCCCTCCAGTGACGATCCTCGACTGCGTCATCTCCGGTAACAGCGCGCCGGGCAGCGTTGGTGGGGGCATTTTCGGCCCTCTTTCCTCGTCGGTGAATATCATCAACAGCACCATCTCCGGTAATAGCGCGGCCTCCGGTGGCGGCGTTTACGTTGCTGGATCCCTCTCTACAATCCTTGGCCCCGGCAGGTTGACGATGGCCAACAGTACGATTTCCGGCAACGTCGCGGTTGACGGAGGTGGCCTTTATAACGGTGGCAGTGCGACGATTACCAACAGCACTATCTCCGCCAACTCGGGCAACCTTGGTGGTGGAATCAAGAACCAAAGAACTGGCTTTTGTGGACGGCGTTTTGACTGTCACTAACTGCACCCTCACCGGCAATTCGGCCCTCGAAGGCGGCGGCATTTGCACCTTGAATAATGGGGGCGTGTCTAATTCGAGGAACACCATCATCGCATCGAATACGGCCGCGAATGGTCCTGACGTGAAAGGCCCGCTCACCTCCCAAGGATTCAACCTCATCGGTAACAATGCCGACGCGACCATTTCGCCCGCGCAAGGTTCGGATCAAATCGGCACCACGGCTTCACCGATCGACCCGCTCCTGAGCCCTTTGCAGGACAACGGCGGGCCGACTTTGACCCATGCACTGCTCCTGGGCAGTCCGGCCATCGACAAAGGGGAGTCCAGCGGCTCGACGGACGATCAACGGGGGTTTGGACGTCGGAAAGACATTCCGGCACTCCCGAATGCGCCGGGTGGGGACGGCGCGGACATCGGTGCCCTCGAATCCGCGTTCGCAAGTCTCGCCAATATTGCCACCCGCCTGCGTGTCCAGACCGGCGACAACGCAATGATCGGCGGATTCATCATTACTGGAAAAGCGCCGAAGACGGTAATCGTTCGTGGCATTGGGCCTTCGTTGCCGCTGCCTGGGGCGCTCGCGGACCCGTTTATCGAAGTTCACGGTCCCTCCGGCGAGCTCCTCGCTACTAACGACAACTGGCGCGACGCCACCACCAGGCAGGACATTATCGACAGCGGCCTGGCGCCGACCAGCGATCTGGAGCCGGCGCTCTGGGGAGTAATCAATCCCGGCGCATACACGGTCATTGTCCGCGGCAAGAACGACGCTACCGGCATAGGCCTGTTTGAAGTCTACGACTTGGATCAAACGACGGATTCCACCCTAGGCAACATCTCAACACGCGGCTTCGTCGGAACGGGCGATAACGTGATGATCGGCGGCACAATTATCGCAGGTGCTGTTCCGGCGAGAGTGCTCGTTCGTGCCATTGGTCCCAGCCTGACGAATTTCGGGCTCCCCAACGCCTTGGATAATCCAATTCTGGCACTGTATAACGACAATGGCGGACTGGTCGCCGCCAATTACGATTGGCGGGACACTCAGGAAGCTGAGATCATCGCGACGGGCCTGCCGCCGTCGCACAATCTGGAGTCGGCGATCGTCGCGGATCTCGCGCCCGGGCCTTACACCGCGATTGTGCGCGGCACGAGTAACGCGACCGGCGTTGCTCTCGTCGAGGTTTACAATCTGAATTGACGCCCGGTGTCCCTCGGGCTTGACCCAAATCCAATTAAACTTTCTTGCGCGTTCCCGACGGCGGGAAGCGAAGATGGGCGCGGCGAGGGGGTCGCGTCCACTCTGCAGCGCGGCGACCGCCTGTATGGAGCACCAAGGTAAGCAATCATTGCGCCGACCGCCTGATGCGGCAATGATTCGACGGCGTTAAGAACGCCTGTGGATATCCATGAACATTACTGGATCAAGTAGAACTTCCGGTAGAACTATATCCAAAATGAAGGGCGAATTCGGCGCGTAACACACTCGTAATCAACCGTCCCCGTAGTTCAACGGATAGAACAAGGGTTTCCTAAACCTTAAATCCGGGTTCGATTCCCGGCGGGGACAATTGTGACGCAGACGCTGATCGCGGAGACGCTCTCGCTCGTCCGCGTCGATCCATCGTTTAGCCGCTGAATGAGCAGGATTGCGGCTACTTCTTGGGCACTTCGGTGCCCTGGCTGGCTACCAGCAGCCATTTGCCATCACGCTTCGCGAACACGTCCAACCAGCGGTAGGTGCCACCGATGTCTTCGCCTTTGTAGGTGCCTTTATCCACGGTCGAGTACATCACCACCGCCATGTCCGCAGACGATGCAACAAGCTTCATGTCGCTGTCTACCGAAGAGGTCAGCTTGATATCACCCGATTTCAGGTCCGAGAGGAAACCGCTTTTCTTACTCACGGATCCGTCCGGAGCGACCATGACAGCGTCGCTCGCGAGGTATTGCTCCGCTGTCGCCGCGTCTCCCTTCAGAATGGCGGCCATGAGTGCTTTTTCGATCGTGCGGATCGCCTGGTCCGCGTCGTTGCCCCCAGCGGCGGGACTACTTGTGGACTGCGCCAACGCGAGGCAGGGAAGCATCAGGGCAAGCAAGATCGTGGAACGTAGATGTGTCATATCTCGAGGGTAGTCAGCGGGAAGCTTCCTTAACAAGCCCATACTCCGTGCTCCGGAATCGCGGTCGCGCGCCCACAATCAGCGGTCGCTCACCGAACCGGCTGCCAGTGAGGTCCCGGCGCGTGAGCGGACAACGGCGACATCGCCGCTGTTGACGACGCCGTCGGCGTTGACGTCGGAGCGGAAGTTGGTGGCGTTGGCCGCCTGACCGGAACGGTTACGCGTTTGGAGCGCGTCGCCGGTGTTGACAGTGCCGTCCCAATTGCTGTCGCCGACCAGCACGCCCATCTGCACACTCACGTCCCCGGTGGCAGCGCCGTTGTTGACGCCCAACAACCTAATCGTGGTTATTTGCGCATTGGACACGCCCGTGAGGTTGACAGCGACTGTCGTCGTCCCGTTCCCGCTCGTCCCGCTGACCGAACCGACACCCGCAGCGACGGCAGCGCTGCTGAAAGTCACGGCGCTCTCGAAGGTGAAGACCACCTGGTAATCATTGGTCGCCCCGCCCGTGCGGCACTCGACCCCGGGTGTGCCCGCGAGCGGAAGATCGAGATCGAAAGAGCCGCCACCGCCATGGACTTTCCGGGACACAGCCTGCGTCGCGGCGACCGGCGCAACCACTTCAAATTGCGCCATCATGCCGTCGTCCTCGTGTTCGATGATATGACAGTGGACGAGGTATTTCCCGAGGTGATCGGCGAACTTCAGCTTCAATTCGAGCGTCTCGCCGGGCGCAAGATACCAGGTCTCCTTCATCGCTTCGTAGGGATAACACGGCCCGCCATTGCGAGTGAGACACTGCTGATCGACGTCATGGATGTGAACCATGTGGGGCGCGCCGGTCGGGTTGGTAAAAACCCACTTCTCGGTCGTGCCCAGGACCGGCCGGGCGTCGATCCGGTCTGGATCAAATCGAAGGTTGTTGATGGTCCAGCGGCCGGCGGTCCGATCAAAGCTAAAGTGCCGTTCCACGATCGGGTCGCCGATGTCAGGCAGCGCCCGCAAGGTTGCCGGAATCACGCTGTCGTCCGTGAGGTGCTGGTTGACGCGGAACTTGATTAACTGGGCGCCCGTCATGGTGTCGGTGAGGTAGATGTCCTGCCCGAGCCGGCCCGCAAAGTCGACCACCACGTCGAGACGCTCCGCCGGACCCATTCGCATGGCGGTGCGCAGGACCGGGACGGGTTGCAAACCGCTCTCGGTGCCGATCTGGGTGAATGTGTCCCCGTTGCTCAAAGTGAGGTTATAGATGCGCGCGTTGGAGGCGTTGAGGATGCGCAGGCGATACTTGCGATCGCCCACGTCGAGATACGGCTGGTAAACGCCGTTCACCAGGATCTTGTCGCCCAACACCCCCGAGGGATCGAAGACATAGACAAGCTGGTTGTTCGCGTCGAATTGGCGATCGGCGATGGCCAGCGGGACCTCGAAGATACCGGCCGGGAGCGTCGGCGGATCCGCCGGATCATCGATGATGTAGAGACCCGCAAGCCCCATCCAAACGTTGCGCGCCGTCAGGTCCATGCGGTGGTCATGGTAAAACTGCATTGTGCCCCGCTCGTTGCCGCCATCCTCCAGGCCATCGTAAGTGTAGACCCGCGACCCGCCGGTGGGGATGAGAAGATCGTCCGCCTGACCGTCGTTGTCGGCGGACGAGTGATTGCCGTGGTTATGGACAGTCATCTCGCCGGCGGCGGGATCGAGGTTATTGGTGAAGGTGACAAATGTGGGCTGTCCGGTCGGTCTCCGAATCGTCAGACCAGGGTAGGTTCCGCCGTAGGTCCACATGTTGGTGCAAGGCCCATCCAAAAGCTGCACACAGGCCGGGAGGATGCTGACCGACACGTTCGCGTTGGTCGTTGCGGGCGGGAAAGATAACGGACGCGAAAAAGGGACAGGCGTTGGGGTGGGAGTTGGTGTCGGCGTGGGAGTCGGAGTAGGTGTGGGCGTGGGGCCAGAGGTCGTGTATTGCACAGTCAGCACGGGCGGGTTGCTGCCTTCACGCGCTTCGAAACGCTTCGCCGTGGTGTTGGTGGATTCGTCCCCCAGAACCAGCCACCCGAAGTTACTGGCCGGCGTGTCCAGCCACGACTGCACATCTGCGACCAGTTGGGCCGAACTCCACGCGTACGGCCCTACGGCACCCACGGATTGGCTCGCGCTGGCCGTGCCGGAAAAGTTCCCACCGGGCGTGCTCCAGAAGGTGGTGCTGTAGAAACGATGCCGCCAGGTCGCGTCGTTGGTGGTAGCGGCCGCTCCCTTGCCTTCATTGGCATTGGCGTTGGACGTCCCCTCCCCCCAATCCGCGAGGAGGTTGTGTAAACCGATGGACCGGGCCGTATCGACGTTCGTCTTGGACATCCGCATGCTCAGGCTGACGCCCGTGACCGTGGCTCCCGCCGGAATGTTGGCCGCGATGTTAAAGGCAATGACGCCGCGGCGGATATCACCCTGATCTGTCCTGCCGGCGAAAAAGCGATCCCCGGCACCGTTGCTACGGTCGCCATCAGCCGCGACATACTCGTAGAGAGTGTTGTCTTTGCTGGGATTGAGGTTAACGCTCGCGGCGCTTGCCGAACGGGGGCAGATGAGACCGAGCACGCCTGCAAGCACCAGGGAGAGCGACGTTCTGAGAAGAGAGGAGGCTGGAGTGTTCATTGGACTCCCTCACCCTCGAGTCCTCGCGACTGATCCGCTGTGCGCTTCTTGCGTTTTTCTCCCCGCGTCTTGCGCTGCAACAAATCGCCGCACCAAGGCGGCTCCCACATTCCCGTCCGCCGAGTTGCTTCGCTCCGCCAGTGCGCCGGGACTACGAGACAGGCTCCGCGTGTGAACGTCTAGGGCGCGGGATTCAGGGAGTAAACCTCCACCAGACCGACACCGGTCGAGCCGTTGGCGCCGCGCACGATGCCTGTATAGGCTCCGGGTTCAAGCGTCACGACAATGGCCGACTCGGCGTCGTTCGACGGCGGGATGGTGGTGGCGATGATCTCCGCTTCCTGCCCGCCGGTTCTCCAGTTGTCGTTAGTGGCCAGAACAGTTCCGTTCCCATCGTGCAGCGTGAGGGTGGGATCCTGCAGCGCATCTGCAACTCCGCTCGAGCCGAGCGATGGGCCAATCGCGCGAATGATCAGGCGCTGGGAGCCGCTACCGGTTGGCCCCACAATGAACCCGCCGATCATGACATTGTCGCCGAGATCGACGAAGCCGCGGGTGCTGATATTAGCCAGCTGCGAACCGGCGGACGGCGCGAGATCATAAACCTCGACCAGCCCGACGCCGGGAACCCCGTTCCTCTCGCGAAGGATCGCGGTATAATTGCCGGGTTGCAGCGTCATCACGATGGCAGATTCAGCGTTGTTCCCCGGAGGGATGCCTGTCGCAATAATTTCAGCTTCCTGCGTATCGCGCCAGTTATCGTTTGTGACCGCAGCGACGCCGGGTTGGTTAAGTTCCAGGACTGGATCCACCAGCGCATCGGAAATGCCCGCCGCGCCGAGGGACGGCCCCATGCCGCGAATGAGAACCCGCTTCGAATCGCCGCCTGTGATGATGAAACCGCCGATCAGGACGCGCTCACCAGTCAGAACACGCATGCGCGTGGAAATATTCAGCAAACGAGGACGGAAAGCCGGGCTGAATTCTGAGGTGTTTCCGGTGGGATCTGTAGCCGTGGCCGAGAACGACCGGACGAGGGGCGAGACCGGGAAGGTTACGTTAAAGGACCCGTTGCCTGTGCCGTCCGTCGTCACGTCGGTCGTGCCCAGGAGAATCTGTCCCGGCCCATAACCGGACGTGTGGGCGACCCGGCTGCCGAAAAACTCAACGCGGAAAGTTGTATTGGCGGTGCTGTTGAGGGTCCCCACGATGTTCGCGTTCCCTCCGCTGTTATTGACGCTGCTGATGATAGGAAAATTCTGCAGGTTATTCGCCCCGGTGTCGGCATCCCCGTCGTCATTCGGGGTCACCGTCCCAATCGCGCCGAAACCGAGATCGATCCCGATCTCGTCGTTGTTGTAAATGGAGTTACCCAGAATCCGGTTACCCGTTCCTGAACTGACCGCCACCCCGGAAGCGCGGTTAAAGGTCCCGACGGTGTTGTTGGCTATTACATTACCGGCGCCTGGGGCCGTGCCGCCGATCAGGTTATCATCGCCGTCCTGGACATAGACGCCCCTTCCGCGGTTCGGCAGGGCAACGGTCCCGTCCTTGTTTGTGCCGATGAAGTTGCCTTGCACGATGTTCAGATTGGCGCGCCGGCTATCGCCGACACTGCTGCCGCCGAGAAAAACGGCCGCGTCACCACCCAGAACGCCACCCATGAATCCAGAGATGACATTCGCGGCGCCGGCCGCTGTCCCGCCGATCCGATTATCCGTAGCAGGACCGCCGCCGGTGCCAACGGGATTGCGATTCCCAAAGATGCAAACGGCGCAGCCCGCCTGCTGGTTCAAGCCATTCCCCAAAACAACCTCGCCGGTCACATCGGTGCCGATGTAGTTGCCTTCCACGACGTTGCCGACCGTGCCCTGCATGGAAACAGCCGCACTCTGGTGACCGGAGATCACATTGCGGGCGCCGGGGTTGGTGCCACCGATGCGGTTGTTATCACAGACCGCCCGGAGCAGGATGCCCGAGGCGTTAAGGTTGCTTCCCACGCCGACCACCGCCGTCCCGGACCGGTCGGTGCCAATGTAATTTCCTTCGATGATGTTGTTGCTCGTGACGAACGTATCCATCGCGGCGTTGGTGTTGCCCGAGATGATATTACGATGCGCTGGAGCCGTCCCGCCGATTTGATTGCTCGAACTTCTGAAGAGATTAATCCCGTTCTGGTTACCAAGTCCGGTGGTCCCGGCAGCGTTGGTCCCGATAAAGTTACCTTGAATGACATTCCCCCCGATCTCTTCGCTCAGCGAGATGCCGTGTCCTGAGAAACGGTTGATCACAAGCCCACGCACAGTCGACATCCCGGCCGTACTGGTGAGGCCGTTTCCTGTCGCAGATGTCCCATTGAGTTCGATGAGCAGAACCGCATCGTTGCCGACGGCTAGGGTATTGGGCGCCGCGCCTGGCTGCGTGTAACCGTCGATCGTCACCGGGCTGGTGATTGTGGGCAACGTCGACTGGGGCGTGATCGTGTGCACGCCGCCACCGGGAATGTTGAAACCGATCGTATCCGCGCCAGCGAGTGCGTTCGCATCAGTGATCGCCTGCCGGAGCGAACCCACCCCAGCATCGTCAGTGTTTGTCACGGTAAAGGGCGCCCCCCAACAAAGGTTCCCAAGCGCTGCGGTGAGCAAAAAGACGAGTGATAGTTTGACAAAACCGTTGGGCAGAAAAGATCGGGTCTGTTTCATGGGAATGGTGTTCTTTAGAGTTGGAGCGCCGTTTCGATCATCGTCGGGCTTTATTCTTTCCCACGGCCTTTCGAGACCCCGTGCTGCAAAAAAACGTGTTTTTTTGCATTCTTGGCTTTTCCGCTGAGTTCGGTAATACTCAACGCGTGAGTTCAATGCCGGTCATGGCGGACGAACGAAACGATCTGTTCGCGTCGACTCACTGGAGCGTGATCGTCGCAGCCAGGAGCGGTGAGGCAGAGCCGGAAATGGCTCGCTGCGCCTTGGCGGAACTTTGCCAGACCTACTGGACGCCGCTCTACACTTTCGTGCGGACGCGCGGTTATTCGGTCCATGATGCGCAGGATCTCACCCAGAGTTTCTTTGCCCATTTCATCGAACAGGAAATTTACGCGCGGACCGAGCCCACCAATGGGAGGTTCCGCGCCTACCTTCTCGCCGCCCTGAAGAATTTCCTGGCCGACGCATATTCTCACGCGCACCGGCTCAAGCGCGGCGGCGCAGTAGAGTTCCTGCCGCTGGATGAAGCGCGGACCGAAGCGGCCGAATCACTTTTTCAGACCCATTGCGCAAAGGGAGAACTGCTCGAAGACCGTCTTTTCGAGCGGACCTGGGCAGATGCGCTTGTGCACGCGACCCTGGCGCGACTCGCGGCTGAATATGGAAGCGAAGGCAAACGTACCCTTTTTCAGCAACTTAAAATCTTCCTTACCGGCAGCGCTGATCCGCTCCCTTCCTACGACCAACTGGCAGCCCAAATGCAATTGCCCGCTTCCACCCTCCGTAGTCACGTGACGCGCTTACGGACACGCTACCGGCAACTCTTGCGCATGGAAGTCCGCCAGACCGTGCAAACGGACACCGAAGTGGACGGCGAATTGCGCGAGCTGTTTCGCGTTCTGGCCAGCGGATAGAACCGTGAGTGGATCGCCGCCCGCCGTCGTGCCTTGTTCGACCTGCGGCACCTCGCTTTCGTCCACCGGTGAGTGCGTGGCCTGTCTCGTCCGGCTCGGATTTGACGAAACAGGCGATGAAGCTTCGGTCTTCGGCGATTACGAAATCGAGCGTCGCGACGATGGCTCTTTGTGGGAATTGGGGCGCGGGGCCATGGGGGTGACGTATCGCGCGCAGGATCGAGTCCTCAATCGCGCGGTGGCGCTGAAAATCGTCGAAGCGCCCGCCATGACGACCGCCGGGCAGAAGGTGCGGGAGCGTTTTTTGCGGGAGGCGCGGGCGACGGCGGTCTTGCGGCATCCCAACGTAGCCGGCGTATTTCAGTTCGGCGCGTCTTCCGCCTCGGATCGCTGCTACTACGCGATGGAGCTGGTGGAGGGCGAAACTCTTGAAGCGCTTGTTCGGCGGGAGGGTCCGCTGCCGGTGGAAACTGCGCTTGGGATCGCGACGCAGGTCGCCCACGCCTTGATCGCAGCGGCGCGGCACGGTCTGGTCCATCGCGATCTGAAGCCGGGCAATATCATGCTCACGCGCCCCGATGGATCCATCGGCGAGCCGGTCGTGAAGGTGATCGATTTCGGTCTGGCCAAAGCGATCACGGAAAGCGGCAACGAGATGGAGCTAACCCATGACGGATTCCTCGGCACTCCGGCTTTCGCCAGTCCGGAACAATTCGCCGGCGCGCCGGCCGATGCCCGCTCCGATATCTACTCGTTAGGCGTGACGCTCTGGTATGCGCTCACCGGCGAGGTGCCGTATGGCGGCAAAACGATCGAGGAAATTCGCCTCGGCCGCAGTGAGCTTTCGCTGCCGGTCCAGGAGTTGGTCGCGCGCAAGCTTCCGGAGCCTGTCATCGATCTCCTGCGTCGAATTCTGGCCACCGATCCGACAAAGCGGCCGGCATCCGCGCGCGAGTTGATGAGCGCTATCGAGGCGTGTCGCGCCCAACTTGGGTATGCGATGCCTAACGAGACAAGGAAAGGTCGGTCAAAGCGCAAACTGCTTGCGTTTGCTGCGCTCCTGGTGCTCTGCCCGGTCGCGTTCTTTGCCTTCCGGCAATCCGCCCAGAAACCGGCACCGCTTCCAGATTCGCCACCGAAATCGATCGCGGTGCTCCCGTTCGAGAATCGTTCCGACGACAAGGCCAACCTCTATTTTGCCGACGGCGTGCAGGACGAAATCCTGACGACGCTGGCGAAAGTGGCCGACCTGAAAGTGATCAGTCGCACCAGCGTGATGCAGTTCCGCGATGCGGGGAAACGAAACCTGCCCGAGATTGCGCAGGCGCTTGGAGTGGCGCACGTCCTCGAAGGCACCGTGCAGCGCGATGACAATCGTGTCCGAGTGGCTGCTCAGCTGAGCGACGCGCGCACAGGGACACAGCTTTGGGCGGAACGCTACGATGGAACACTGGCCGACCTCTTTGCCTTTCAGAGCGAGATCGCCCAGAAGATCGCGCGACACCTCAAAGTGTTGCTCTCGCCTGAGGAACAGGCTGCGCTCGAGGCCCGGCCGACGCGCGACCCCGAAGCCTACGACTTTTACCTGCGCGCCCAGGAGATTCATCGCAACGGGGGCGCGGGCGGCGTTATGGGTCGTAATGCGCTCAAGCAAGTCCCGCTGCTCGACGAAGCCGTGGCCAGAGATCCCACTTTTGTCCGGGCGCTCTGCCTCCTCGCCCGGGTCCATTTACAAGCTTATTGGTACAACGAAGATCGCACACCGGCGCGCCTGGAGTTGGCGAGGAAGGCGCTCGAATCGGCAGAGCGCCTCCAACCTGACAACGGCGAAGTGCATCTCGCGCGGGCCCTGTTCCACTACTGGGGCAACCGGGCTTACGTTCCGGCGCTCACCGAGCTTGTTCTGGCTGCCAGAAGCCTCCCTAACGACGCCAGCATCCTCTTTTACATTGCCGCTATCCAACGCCGGCAGGGACTTTGGGATGAGACGGTCCGGACGATGCAACGCGTCCTCGAGTTGGATCCGCGTAACGGCAATTTCGCCCTCAACCTCACCTTGACCTACCGGCAACTACGACGCTATGCCGACGCCAGGCGAGTGGTGGACAATTTTCTCGCCTGGCAAGCCGACGACCTCGGTTTTCAACTTCTCAAGCACCGAGATCGATCTCGAGGAAAAGGCGGATCTCGGTGCGATGCAGGTCGCCCTGTCACGCGATCTGCCCGCAAGCGCCGACCGGAATCTGATTACAACCTATCGCCTCCTGCTCGCCTATTTTCAGCGAGATTATCGCGCGGCCGAAAAGGCCCTCGCGGATCAGGGCGCGTGGGACGTGACTCATGGCTTCAGCACGCCGCAGGAATACTTGCAAGGCGTCTGCGCGCGAGGACTGGGCGAACCAGACCGCGCGGCGGCCGCGTTCCTGCGCGCCCGCGATCGCGCTGCGGTCCCGGTGGCCGCCCAACCCGACGATGCGAAGGCGCTGATCGTGCTCGCCAAAATTGACGCCAAACTAGGGCGCAAGGAGGAAGCGGTGCGGGCGGCGGAACATGCCGTGGAATTGCTGCCGCTATCGATGGACGCGTACGATGGCGCCTTGATGCTGGTTCGTCTCGCGCATGTCTACGCCGAGGTCGGGGAAGCGGATCGCGCAATCGAGGTCTTGCAGCGGACGGCGGCGCTCCCAGGTGGTCCTGCCTACGGTCTTCTTCAGCTCGACACCGAGTTCGATCTCCTGCGCGGGGACCCGCGCTTCCACAAGATCGTGGCCTCGCTCGCGCCGCAAAAGCGCTGAGAACACGAGGCGATTTGTCTCGGCGTCATCGTGAAGGAACGCTCGCGCGCTACTTCCGACCGCTGGCGCGCGGAACCACGAGCACTGGACAACCGGCATGGCGAACCACCTGCTCGGCCGTGCTTCCGATCAGGGCGTGCTGCAAACCGGTGCGGCCGTGGGTGGAGATCACGATCAGGTCCGCGCCCAGTTCCATCGCACGCTCGACGATCTGTTCCGCCGGATAGCCTTCCTCGATCTTGGTTGTCACCGGCACGCCGTCCCACGGCGTTGAGCGGATGAACTGCGCCATCTCGCCTTTCGCGGCGCGGCGCGTTTCCTCCAGCAATTCCGGGTAGTCGTAGGCGAGATACTCCGCATTGGCCGCGAAGTACTGCGCGTAAACGAAGTTCAGCACCGTCACCTTCGCCCCGAACGGCTTCGCAAATGCCAGCGCATGCCGAAAAGCCTCCTGCGCGCGACCGGAGAAATCCGTGGGCACCAACACCTGTTTAAGCTGGAATGCCGTGCCCGCGCGCTTGCTGCCACGCGACTTCATGAAGTCGCGTTCCTTCACGCGCACGACCAGCACCCGACAAGGCGCGTGCCGAACAATACCTTCCGCCGTGCTCCCGAGAAGCAGGCGTTTCAAGCCGGTGTAGCCGTGCGTCGCAGTCACGATCAGGTCCGCCTTCAGGTGCTGCGCCGCCTCGCAGATGGCGGTATGGGACTTGCCGATCCGCACATGGCAGCGCCGGCTCGCCACCGGCAGCTCGAACTCATCGGCCAGGACGCGCAGCCGTCGGCCCATTTTTGCCTGCACCTCCGCGTCGCTCGCGTACAAGGGCGCCAGCACCGGCGCCTCGTATTGGATATCGAAGACATGAACCAGATGGACGGCGGCGCGGAACTGCTTCGCCAGAGCGCGCGCGTATTCGAGCGCCTTGCGTGACGGCGCCGAGAAATCGATCGGCACGACGATCGTGCGGAAGCGGAGGGCCTTGACGGCCGGGCCGGATTTCGTAGCCCTCGATTTCGAGGAGCGCCCAGCCGATGTGCTCTTTTTCGCGGATTTCGCGGTCCGTGTCCTCATGGCCGCAGCCTAACATGGCCGCTGTCGGAAGTTCATCTCTTCTTGCGAAAGGCCGTGCAATCCTTGGGCAAAATTCCCGGGGGCGCGCTCGCGCGCAAAGGCAGGACCCCTGTTGACCAGTATCGCTCCGCCGCAGTTTTCTTTGCGATTTCGCTCCTGCTTGTGCTCGCCGGGATTCCGTGGTGGCGCCCGCTGCTGCGCTTCGGCAGTTAGATTACAAAGGCTCGGTCGAAACCGTCGCCGCGCCTGCGTTCTGCTCGAGCGCCTGCTCCACCGCGCGCCAGGCCAGCATCGCGCACTTCACCCGCTGCGGAAATTTCCGCACCCCTTCGAGTAACCGCAGATCGCCCAGCTTTACCGCCGTGTCTTCGCGGCCGTCCGTCACCAGTTGTTGAAAAGCGTCGCACCAGCTGTGCCGCTTCCGCGCGCGATCTTGCCTTTCAACTTCCCGGTCATCATCGAGGCCGACGCCTGGCTGATGGCGCACCCCTGCCCGTTGAACTTGATCTCCTCGAGAGCGCCCTCGCGGTCGAACCGCACCCCGAGGTGAATCTCATCGCCGCACGAAGGATTATCGCCATGCACCACCACCGACGCGTCCGGCAGCTCACCGAAATTCCGCGGCCGGCGCGAATGATCGAGGATGACCTCCTGGTAAAGCTCCTCCAGTGGCGTGGTCATGCGAAAAAGCGCACCGCCGTCCCGCAGGATCTCCGATCATTCGGTCGATCTCCGCTCTGGTATTATAGAAGTAGAAGCTCGCCCGCGTCGTCCCCGGCAGCCGGAACTTCCGCATCAACGGCTGGTTGCAGTGATGCCCGCCGCGGAGCGCGAGCCCGCGTTGATCCGCGAACGTGGTCAGGTCGTGCGGATGCACTCCCTCCATCACGAAGCCGACGAGCGCCCCGCGTTCTCCCGCCGGGCCGAGCACGCGCATGCCCGGGATTTCCTGCAGCCGCGCCATCGCGTAGTCCGTCAGCTCCGCATCATGCGCGAAAATCGCTCCGCGCCCGAGGGCGTCGAGGTAATCGATCGCCGCCGCCAGGCCGATCGCGCCGGCGATGTTCGGGGTCCCCGCCTCGAAACGGTGGGGCGCTTTCTTGTAGCTGCTCTTCTCCAGCGTCACGCTCACGATCATTTCGCCGCCACCGTGCCAGGGCGGCATCGATTCCAGAACTTCCGCGCGCCCGAACAGCACACCGATGCCCGTCGGGCGCACACATCTTGTGCCCGGAAAACGCCAGCAAATCGCAGCCCAGCTCCCGCACATCCAACGGCATATGCCCGGCGCTTTGCGCCGCATCGACCAGCGTGATCGCGCCGACTGCACGCGCCTTACGCGCACAGCTCTGCCACGGGATTGATCGTGCCGAGCGAGTTCGAGACATGGGTGAACGCGAACAGCTTCACCTCCGACGTGAGCAGCGCATCCAGTTCATCCAGCGCCAGCGTGCCATCCTCCCGCACCGGCACGAAGCGTAGCCGCGCTCCTGTCCGCTCCGCCAGAAGCTGCCACGGCACGAGGTTGCTGTGATGCTCCATCTCCGTCAGTAGGATCACATCCCCGGCCCCGATAAAGCGCCCGCCCCACGCCTGCGCCACCAGGTTGATGCTCTCGGTTGTCCCGCGCGTGAACACGATCTCGTCCGCCGATCGCCGCGCCGATGTAATCGGCCACGCGTTGCCGCGCCCCTTCGTAGGCCGCGGTCGCGCGCGTGCTCAACTCGTGCAGGCCGCGATGCACATTGGCATTGTCGTGCTCGTAGTAACGCCGCAGCGCGTCCAGCACCGGCCGCGGCTTCTGCGTCGTGGCCGCGTTATCGAAATAGATCAACGGCTGGCCATGGACCTCCTGACGCAGAATCGGGAAATCCTCCCGGACCGCAGTCCAGTCAGGCGCTCGGCTGGCGATATCGTGCACGGCTGGAATGTCGCCATGCTTGCGCTGGTTGCCAGTGCTTATCGAGCGGGACCTGATTCAGCGTTGCTGCCAATTGTCTCGACCAGCGCCTTGAGCGCATCCGCCAGGTTCTCGACCGTCACGAGCAGGATCTCCGGTCCGTAGTGGAAGGGCGACAAGATGTTCAGCCCGATGTCCTTCTTTGGATCGGGCATCACGCGCACGACACAGGCCACTTGTTTTGCCGCCAGCGCATCCATGATCTGCCCCACGTGCGGCGCGGCGGCCGCCTCCATCGATTCGAGAAACCGGAAATCCGTCAGCGCCTGAAACCCAGGCTCAAAATCCGCCACCAACTCGCGCACCCGCGCCGCCGCCCCCGATACTTCCTCGGCCGTCACCCGACCGACGGCGCTGATGAGGAGCAATCTCTTGGTCTGATCAGATTCGACGGCGTACATCTCGCAATTTCATCCTGTCGATCACCGCAGTTCACAAGCGGGAAGTGCGCAAGAGCGTGCTTCGTTGCCTCCGCCCCGCGGACGCGCCGTCCTGCTAAGAGAAAAATATCCGGTAAACCAGGACGGCCACGAGAAACGCGGCCGAGGCGATCGGGAGCAGCAGCCGCGACTGGAGAATCTTGAGAGGCGAATTCGCCTCCTGACCCGTGGTCGCGCAGTGGCGGCAGTGCCCGTCGACGATCGCGAGCGCATAACCGCAGGTGGCACAGCATTCCAAAGACATTAGTTTCGCGCCTCTCGTTGGTCGCGCCCGAGAGGATCGATCGCAACGGAGTCTTCCGTGAGTGATCTCCTGTTCGTTCGCACGACACACTCTCTCACGTTTCCGGCGAATACCCGCAGCCTATTGCCACAAATCTCGCCGGAAAATCTGAACCACCGATCACGATTCACGAACCCGCGCCTTGGCAAGACGGGCGATCGCCCGAACTCAGGCTTCGGAATGCGTTGGAATCGTGAAGCGGAACGTCGCACCCGCTCCGTGGACGCTTTCGGCGCTGACCGTGCCGCCGTGTGCTTCGACGATCTGTTTCACGATCACGAGCCCGAGCCCGCTCCCGGTTTTTCCAGGGTCGCTCGCCCCCTTTTCGAACACTTTGGCCAGCATCTCCGGTGGGATGCCGGCGCCATCGTCCTGCACGGTGCAAGTCGCGAAGCCGTCGGCTTCCTGCGCGCGGACAACCACGCGGCCGCGCGCGGCATACTTGAAAGCGTTGCCGAGCAGGTTTTGAAAGACCTGCGAGATCAGGCCGGCGTCGGCGAAGACCGTCAGCGTGGTCGGGATTTCGTTAACAACCGCGATCTCGTGCTCGGATGAAACCG
Source organism: uncultured Verrucomicrobiae bacterium (assembly GCA_963844275.1). Classification (GTDB taxonomy): domain Bacteria; phylum Verrucomicrobiota; class Verrucomicrobiia; order Chthoniobacterales; family UBA10450; genus JACCTI01. The sequence continues at coordinate 344,747 of CAWJNS010000009.1, read as the reverse complement.
CGTCGCAGATCAAGGATCAGGCGCTGCACCAGCGGCCAGAGCTCAAACGTCCGACGCTCCGGTTGAAACGAACTACTCAGCGCGGAAGGCTGCCCCTTGGTCTCGAGCACTTTCCGGATGAGATCTTCCACCCGCTGGAGATTGCGCCGCAGAATCACGAAGATGTCACCGGTCTCCGTCAGGGTCTTTTCATCGAGGCTGTATTTCAGTTGATCGACCAGGAGCGAAACGGCGTTCAGCGGGGTGCGCAGATCGTGCGCCACGAAGGCGAGATGCTCGTCCTCCTGCTCTTTGCGCATGAGCGCTTGTTGCGCGGCAAAGCTATTGACCGCCATTCGCTCCCCCTCATCGATTCGGTGGTTGATGATGCGCGCGGCGTCGCCCACGAGGTATAGGCCGTGCCGCTCCGCGACCGTGATGAACGCGACCCGAAGGAGATTGTATTCCGCGACGACTTCCCCGACGTCGAGTCCGTCGTGGAATCGCTGCACGCCATGCACCGGCGGGCTGCCGCGGGTCTGCTCCTCCGCGATTGTGCCGTCGCGGCTCAACGCCAGGTCGCGCGTGATTTCCGCCACCAAATCCGGCATGTGATTCGTGAGCGTGGGTCGATCGAGGTGGAGTTCGCGCAGGAGTTCTCCGGCCTGCAGACGCCACTCATTGATCGTCTCCTCCTGGCAACGTCCGAACACCTCCGCCAGCTCGGCGACGGTGCAATGTCTTAGAGGTGCCAAGAGTTTCCTTCGGTAAACGCCTTCATTCTAGCGGGGGACGGGAGTGTCCGGCAAGTAGCACCACAGCGGCATCCTGCACAAAAAGTGGCGATCAATTCCCAAGGAACGGCGAGCGCTCGCAACAGCCCGGCGCCACGCTGCAGCGAGAAATGAGCGTGCGAGACTGCAACGGAGCGGAACCAGTGGAAATCTGGCGGGCCCGCAAATTCATCCACGAAAACTTCGATGGACCGCTCTCGCTTCAAGCGGTCGCGCGCGAAGCCAGGATGAGCGGAAACTACCTGAGCGAGAAATTCCGCAACGTCACCGGGATCAACTTCGTGAAATATGTGGGGCGGGTCCGGATCGAGCGGGCGTGCGCGCTCCTCCGCGAATCCGATCTGCGGATCAGCGAGATCGCCTTCGCGGTGGGTTTCCAGTCGCTCTCGCAATTCAATCGCGCGTTCAAAAAGCTGGTCGGGCAATCGCCGCGGGATTTCCGGACGAGCGGCTAATCGGATGGGAGCGGCGCGTCAACCACGGGCCGGAGCAAAAAAGCGTTCTGGTTGTTGCTTCAGCCGAAGAAATGCGTAGCCGCCCACCGCGCGATTTGTTATCTACGCGCGCGTGTTCCTTAAAACTTTAGCGAAATGGCTCTACGCGGGCCGGGGCAAATTGCCCTGGATGGGCGCGGCGGTCGCCGCGACCGCGCTCGTGCTTCTTTCCTGTAGCACGACTGGCACGCGCACGATCATGGCGCCCCCGAGCATTCCAGGCGCGGAGTTCGAAGGTTCCGAAAGCTGCGAAACTTGTCACGACACGATCACGCGCGACTTCCGCACCGCCACCCATGCCCGCCTCAAAGCGCAAGGCGACAACGCGAAGAATATCGGCTGCGAATCGTGCCACGGCCCGGGCAGCCTGCACGTGAAGAGCGGCGGCGCGGCGCGCACGATCATCAACCCGGACCGCTCCCCGGACGCCTGCTTCCAGTGCCACACGGAAGTGCGGGCGAGCTTCCAGTTGCCGCATCGCCACCCGGTGATGGAAGGCAAGATGAGCTGCACCGATTGCCACAACCCGCACAAAGGCAATGCCGTCAAAGGTGGCGAAGCGAACATCGCGCAAATGGTGAAAGGCGGCGGCCGGGAGTTCCTGAGCCAGAACGGCGCCTGCCTGCAGTGCCACACCGCCCAGCGCGGTCCCTTCGTGCATGAACATGAGGCCCTCCGCCAGGGCTGCGTCACCTGTCACTCGCCGCACGGTTCCGTGAATCAACGCATGCTGACGGAACGGAATTCCACCCTCTGCCTCAAGTGTCACTTCCAGCAGCAGACGACCGACGGCCGCATCTTCATCGGCGAAGGCGATCACACCACGCGCCTGATCCAGGGGGCGTGCTGGTCCGCGGGCTGCCACGAAGCTGTGCACGGTTCCCAAGTCAACGGACACCTCAGGTACTAACCATGAAAACGAAGGTGACGATTTGCAGCTCCGGGATGGTTCGCTGGCTGGCTTTGCTGGCCTGTGTCGTGCTCGCTGAGCATCGGCTCATGGCCGGCGAGACGACCAGCTCGAGCAAAGAGACAAAGACAGTCGAGGAAGAGACGCCCGAGTACAAGAACTGGATCAACCTCGCGATCGGCGGCGTCGCGATCTACGGCGATGAAGCGCAGTTCAAGCAGGAACATCGGATTTCCGGCGACGTCTTCGGCGGTATCGAAGACATGCACTACGAGCATGCCCTGGGGAAGGATGGCCTTTTCTCGCTCGATGGGCGCGCAATTTTCGATAACGACGATTACCGGGTCAAGCTGGAGGTCTCCAAGCCGGATCTCGGATACCTCCGCGCCGGCTACACCGAATTCCGCAGCTGGTATGATGGGAATGGCGGCTACTTCCCGGTCAATGGCCAGTTCTTCGACCCGCCGTTCCCGGAAATGGAGCTCGATCGAGGAGAAGCGTGGGTGGAACTGGGCTTGCGGATCAAGGACTGGCCCGAGATCACGCTGCACTATTCGCACCAGTTCAGGAACGGCATGAAGGACTCAACGGTCTGGGGCGACACGAACCTGACCGGGTTGCCCAGCAGTCCGACCAACCAGCGCAAGATTGCGCCGGCTTTCCGCGACATCGATGAGACCCGTGACATCTTCGCGGCGGAGATCGCGAAGACCTTCGGCAGTACCGACGTTGCGCTCTCGATGCGCTACGAACACAGCTCGGTTGACAATTCGCTCAATCTCTGGCGCGGCGCCGGGCAGCTGCCGCCGGCCGTCAATCCGCCGGGCGCCAACCGCTTTATCACCCAGAAGGACAAGATCGACACCGACATCTTCAACGGCATCGGGACCACCGAGACCCGGCTTGGAGACAATGTGTGGTTCACGACTGGTTTTTCCTACACCACCTCCAGCAGCGACCTCACCGGCAGCCGCGTGATCGGGACCGATTACAACGTTCCCTTCGGTTCGCCGATCCTGACCCTGCAAAGCAACGATCACCAGATCGTGAACCTGAGCGGAATGGGAAGCGCGGATGAGTATCTCGCCAACGTCAATCTGCTCTGGCAGCCGACGAAGAACCTTTCGGTGATCGGGGCGTTCCGCTACACGCATGAGTTTGCGGAGGCCGACGCGGTGTTCCTCGATTACAACACCACCGCAAACACGGCGCCGTTCTCGCCCACGAACCCGCAGAACGGCTTCCATGTGACGCCCCCGACAATTACCTCGAGGAGTTCACAGGCGGAATTCGATAAGTTCGCGGAAACCTTCGAGGTGCGTTACGACGGTTTGACCAACGTTCTCTTCTACGCCCGGGCAGACTGGCAGGAGGAGGACGGAAGCATCCATGAAAACGAAGTGGCCGACGTGAACGACCAGGGGCTCCTCGACAAGAATGCCAGCCTGTTCGGCCAGAAGTACAGCGTGGGCGCCAACTGGTATCCGCTGCCCTATCTGAACTTCGCGACCCAGGTACTATTACAGGAGCCTCGACTACGGTAACGACTTCAACTCCGAGCTCGCCACGCCGCCGTCGCCGGATGCGGAGCGCAACCAGCGGTTGCTCGGGCGCAACGTGGATACCAATGACTTTAACGTGCGGTTGACCTTGCGGCCGCGCATCCCAGCCGCGCTCGGCAATATTTCCTTTGTGGCGCGCTACGATTACATGCGGACCACCTACGATACGCAATGGGCCGTCTCGCTGACCGAGACGGGCAACGGCCTGGCCGGCACCATTTTCCAACCCGTGCAGAGCGGCATCATGACGGACAGCCGTTTCACGGGCACGCTGACCTGGAATCCGACCGCGCGCCTCTACCTCCAGGCCATCGGCACTTACGTCAGGAATAAGACGGACACTCCGGCCGATTACCCCGTGGTGGCGGGGAACACGGCCGTCACCATCGATGATTTCACCAACAACTATTGGACGGCCGGAGGTTCGATCGGCTTCCTGCTCGACGACAAGACCGACCTGCATGCGGACTACCTGTATTACCGAGCCGACAATTACACGAACAACGCGACGGTCGCGATGCCCTATGGAATGGGCGCGCGTGAGCACACCTTCTCGGCGAGCGTCAGCCGCGAGATCACCAAGAACGTCCGGCTGCTGCTAAAGTACAGCTACTTTGACTACACGGACCAGACGTCGGGCGGACACAACAACTACAGCGCGCACTCCGTCTACTCGGGGTTGCAATTCCGCTTCTAAGAGCGGACAGCTGCAACCGAAATCGATGAACACCGGGGACCGTACCGTCCTCTTGTTGCTTTGTGCGACCGCGGCCGCTCTCTCCGCGGGTTGCGATCGGCGCGACGAGAAGATCACCGTCTACCGGACGGAGAAGGCGCCCTTGCAATCGTCCTCCCCCGCGCTGCCACCAATGGGTGGAATGCCGCCATCGAGTGGCATGCCGCCGGGATTACCGATGGCCAATCCCGGAAGTGCGTCCGCGGTCGTGTCAGGGACGGTACCGCCGAATTGGGAAGCGCAGCCGCCCTCGCAAATGCGGCAGGCCAGCTACCAGGTCCGCGGCGAGAACGGAACCGTGGCAGATGTCTCGCTCGTGACGCTGGGCGCTTCTGGCGGCAACGTGCTCGATAACGTCAACCGGTGGCTGGGGCAACTCGGCCAGCCACCCATTAACGAGGAGCAACTGGCGAAAACGGTCGAACGCCTTCCCGGTGCGCCCGGGAACGTCGCCGTCGTCGATCTGAACGGAAAGCCCGAGCAGGGCGACCCGGCAAAGGATGGCCGCATCATCGCAGCGATCGCGCCCATCGCGGGCGGGACGTCATTCTTCAAGATGCGCGGCAACGCGGAGCTGGTCGGTGCCGAGAAGGAGAATTTCCTGAAGTGGGTCAGCTCGGTTCGCGTCGGGACGCCGCCGCCGGATCCGATTGCGGCGAGCGCCCCGGCTGCACCTGGTGACGTGCCGCAGCTTCAATGGGAATTGCCGCCGGGGTGGACCCCTGCCGCCGCCGGCCGCCGATGCGCTACGCGGGCTTTAATGCGGCCGCCGCCAATGGCGAAAAGGCGGACGTATCCGTCGTCACCTTCCCGGGCGATGGCGGGAGCGATCTCGATAACGTCAACCGCTGGCGACAGCAAATCGGGCTCGCGCCGGAGGATGGAAAGGCGACCGGTTCGATCATCCAGCCGCTGCAAAGCAGCGCGGGCGAGTTTGCGACCATTGATCTAACTGGCGGGCAGTCGCGAGTTGTGGCTGCGTGGCTGCGGCGCGATGGTAGGAGCTGGTTTTTCAAGCTGACCGGGCCACCTGCGGCCGTGGAAGATCAGCGGGCGAATTTCGTGAAGTTTGTTCAATCGGTGCAGTTTTAAACATGATGCAGAGAGCGTTCGATCTGATCACCTCGCTGAAGCTGACGATTACCTGTCTGGCGGCCGCGATGGTGCTTGTGCTCGCGGGAACGCTCGCGCAGGTCCATCTCGGCATCGAGATTGTGCAGGAACGCTATTTCCAGAGCCTCTTCGTCTGGTGGCCGCCCGATTCGCACGGCTGGAAGATTCCCGTCTTCCCCGGGGGTCATCTCATCGGTGGCGTACTCCTGATCAATTTGATCGCGGCCCACGCCCGCCGCTTCCGCTGGACCTGGCGCAAGTTCGGCATTCATCTCACCCACGCCGGGTTGATCGTGATGCTGGCGGGCGGACTGCTGACCGATCTTTTCGCGGTCGAAAGCCATATGCAGCTGGCACAGGGCGAAACGAAGAATTACTCCGAGCACCTCCGCTTCATGGAGCTCGCGGTCGTCGACACCACCGATCCGGATTTTGATCAGGTGACCGCGATTCCCGACAAGCTGCTCCGGCGCGGTCGGCCAATCGAGCACGCGAGTCTGCCGTTCCGTATCGTCGTGCGGCATTACTTCCAAAACTCCCGCCTCCGCATGCTGAATGAGCCCGGCGCGAAGCTGGCTCCCGTTGCCAACCAAGGTCCCGGTGCCCAGATCGGCGTGGAAGCGGTGCCGCGCGCCACGGGAGTGGATCAGCGCGATGTGATCAGCGCCGCGATCGAGATTGTGCCGACCGAAGTGGGCGCGAAATCACTCGGCACCTGGCTCGTCTCCGATGCGCTCGGCGCGCCGCAGACGTTTTCGGCCGGGGGCCGCACCTGGCGGATCGAGCTCCGCCAGGCGCGTTTCTACAAGCCCTACAGCGTCACGCTGCAGAAGTTCACGCACGAACGTTATCCCGGCACCGAGATCCCAAAGAATTTCGCCAGCAGCGTCACCCTGATCGATCCGGAACGCTCAGTGAATCGCGACGTGCTCATTTACATGAACCATCCGCTCCGCTATCGCGGCGAAACCTACTACCAGGCTGGATTTCAAAAGGGCGACACTGCTTCCATTCTGCAGGTGGTGCGCAACCCGAGTTTCGTCACGCCTTATATCGCGTGCATCATCGTCGGCGTCGGACTGTTGGTGCAGTTCGGTTATCACCTGGTTGGATTCTCCCGCCGCCGCACCGCTCTCGCATGAAACGCTGGTTCCCTCTCATCGTGATCGCGCTCGCCGCGCTCTTCGTCGGCGTCGCGTGGCTCCCGAAGAAGCCGGCCCCCGGTGCCGCTGATCTGCCGACCTTGGGCAAGGTGCCGGTGCTTGTCGGCGGCCGGGTCAAACCGCTCGATACGGTCGCGCGCAACTCGCTCCTCATCATTCACGGCAAACAGGAATTGCGCCTCGCCGATGGTAGCCGGGCTAGCGCCATGCAGTGGCTCACCGATGTGCTCTTCAACGCGCCGGCGGCCGATGTGCAGCCGGGCTTTGTCATCCAAAACCCGGATGTGCTTGGCTTGTTTGGCTGGGAACAGGGCGAGCGGAAGTATTTCAGCTACACCGAATTGTCGCCGTTCCTGAAGCAGATCGACGATCAGGGTGAGCAATCGGAGAAGCTGCAGTCGGCGGAGCGGTCAGCCTATCAAAGCTCCATCATCAACCTGCGGAACGCCCTCATCCTTTACCAGCGGCTCAAGAACAGCGTCGGTCCGGAAGGCAGAGAGAACTTCACCCAGGAGCTCGAGACGCTGGCCGCCGCGCTGCCCGCGGGCGGAAAGGCGGCGCACGCGCGCGAGACGGGCGCGCCTTTCGACAAGGAAAAGCTCGATCTGGTGGCGGAAGCGGTGCGGCGTTACGACGCGATGTCGGGCATGGCTTACATTCTGGCCGTCCCACCGGTCGGAACGGATGAGCACTGGCATTCGATCGGCGACAGCCTCCTGCAAGCCGTGGGCGCGGGCGCGATCCATCCGGTTGCGACGCTCTACGCCCAGATCGGCGACGCGCATCGCGCGCAGGCGTGGCCGCAGTTCAACCAGCAGGTTGCAACCCTGCGCGACCTGATCGCCCGGGAGCAACCGGACGCCACCGGCCGATCCGCCTACGAATTCCTCTTCAACCGCCTCCAGCCCTTCTCGCAAAGTATGACGCTCTACATCCTGGCGTTTCTGCTCGCCTGCGGTTCCTGGCTCGGCTGGCAGCGCCCGCCTGAGTCGGGCGGCGTTTTACGTCCTCCTGCTTGCGCTCGCGATCCACACCTTCGGGATGCTCTCGCGCATGTACCTGCAGGAACGGCCGCCGGTGACGAATCTCTATTCCTCCGCGATCTTTATCGGCTGGGGCGCGGTGATCGTGGCCCTGATTTTGGAGCGGATTTTCCGCGACGGGATCGGCGCCGCCTGCGCTGGCGCGGTTGGGTTCATTACCTTGATCATTGCGCATCACCTCGCCGGCAGCGGGGACACGCTCGAAATGCTGCAAGCCGTGCTCGACACCAACATCTGGCTGGCGACGCATGTGGTGGCCATTACCACCGGCTACTCCGCGATGTTCCTAGCCGGGATGCTGGCGATTATCTACATCGTGCGCGGGGTGTTCACCCGCTCGTTGGACTCCAGGACGGCCGACTCGCTCGCGCGCATGACCTACGGCGTCGTCTGCTTTGCGACACTCTTCAGCTTCGTCGGCACCGTGCTCGGCGGCATCTGGGCGGACCAATCGTGGGGGCGATTCTGGGGTTGGGACCCGAAGGAAAACGGCGCCCTCCTCATCGTCCTCTGGTGCGCGATCATTCTGCACGCGCGCTGGGGCGGCTTTATCCGGCAGCGCGGGCTCATGATCATGGCGATCTTCGGCAATGTCGTGACCGCCTTCTCGTGGTTCGGCGTGAACATGCTCGGCGTCGGGCTCCATTCCTACGGCTTTATGCAGAAGGCATTTCCGTGGCTGGCAGGTTTCATGGTGAGCCAGCTGCTGCTGATGGCGATCGCCGGTATGCCGCTGGAACGCTGGCGCAGCTTCGCCACCGCATCACCCACGGCGCGGCCAGGCCCGCGCCTGACGCCCGAAGGCAGCGCCAAGCCTTATGCGACTTCCGTTTGAGAAATGAAAACGATAGCCAACCGCTAAATCCATGAACCTTTCGCCTCGAGCGCGCTCGGCCTGCCGCGGGCGAATGAAATTGGTGGCGGCCCCAAGAATGATTGCATAGAAAAGCGGTTGCAGCTGCCACTGACCGACTTCAATTTGCGTCGCAGTCCTGTTCAAACCAAAGGAGAAACCGCCATGAAAATCAGACGCACCGCAGCATTGTTGATCGCACCGTTCATCCTCTTCGGGAGCACCGCTTTTGCCGCGGATGCCGCCGCACTTTGGAATCAGCATTGCGCCTCCTGCCACGGAAAAGACGGCAGTGGAAAAACGACGATGGGGAAAAAGCTGGCCGTAAAAGATTACAGCACCGCCCAAGGTCAATCGTTCAGCGACGCCGAAGCGGAGAAGGCGATCAAGGAAGGCGTCAAGGACGGCGGCAAGGAAAAGATGAAGGCTTATAAAGACAAGCTCTCCGATGCGGACGTGAAGGCGCTGGTCGCCTACGTGCGCGGGCTCAAGAAATAGCCCCTTTCGGCGGCGCTGACGCCGCTGCTGCTCCCGATAGGTTTGCCGCCGCGCTTCGCGGCGGGGGTTTGCGTGCCGCCAATCGAGCGGGCACGGAGCAACTTCGCTTGCACAGGTGACTTGCAACCTGTTACACGAGGGTCGCCTTGAGGCTGCCGTCTAATTTTTAAGCCAATGGACGAGACTCCCGCGAAGAAACGCTCCTTGCAACGGCTGCTCCGGAACTGGGTCAGCTGGGCCGGCATGGTGCTCAGCACCAGCGCGGTCTTTGCCTTTCTCTTTCTCCTCGCCATCGACCTCTTCGCGAGGCGCGAGAATCCTTACGTGGGTATTCTCGCCTACGTGGTGGCGCCCGCGTTCTTCCTCGCGGGATTGGCGCTCACCACGGTCGGCGTAATCTTGCGGCGGAGCGCGGAGCGGCGGGCCAACCAGGTTTCCGAACCGCTCGTGCTGCGGGTGGATTTTTCGCGAAAACGCGACCGCCGGATTCTCGCCGTGTTTGTGGCCTGCAGCGTGGTGTTCCTCTTCATCACTGCGTTCGGGAGCTACCAGACCTATCATATGACCGAGTCGGTCGAGTTCTGCGGGAAGACCTGCCACCTGCCGATGGAGCCACAGTTTGTCGCCTCCCAGCACACCGCCCACGCGCAGGTGGCGTGCGTCGCCTGCCACGTCGGCCCCGGGGCTGCGGCCTATTTCAAGACGAAGATAAATGGCGTCAAACAGCTCTATCACACGATTGCGAATGACTTCGAACGCCCGATTTACGTGAGCGAAGCGAACCCGCGGCCGCCGCAGAGGCTCTGCGAGGAATGCCATTGGCCTAACAAATATGCCGGCTACGTGGATCGCACCTACCAGCATTACCTGTCCGACGAGACTAATACTCCGTTCACCGTGCGGCTCTTGTTAAATGTCGGCGGCGGCGATCCCGCCAACGGGCCGGAGGGCGGGATTCACTGGCACATGAATATCAACAACAAGATCGAGTACATCGCGACCGACGAGCGCCTGACCTCGATCCCATGGGTGCGAATGACCAATCCAAAGGGCGAGGTTACGGAATATCGGACGGCCGACTTCAAGGAGGAACCGGACAAATCCCTCATCCGGCGCATGGACTGCATGGACTGCCACAGCCGCCCCGCGCACAAGGTGCAGACCCCGAACAACGCCGTCGACCTGGCCATCGCCAACGGGCGCATCAATCCCGCGATTCCATTCGCGAAGGCCAAAGTCGTGGAAGCCCTCGTGAAGCCCTACGAAACCAAGCCGGCCGCCCTCGAGGGCATCGCCGCGTCGTTACGCGAAGCTTTTCCGGACCCCGCGCAAGCCGGCCCCCTCATCACCGAGGCGCAGGCCATTTACCGCAACAATTTCTTCCCGGAAGTCAAAATGGATTGGCGCACCCATCCCGATCATGTTGGCCACAAGGATTGGAACGGCTGTTTCCGGTGTCACGACGGCAAACACACGACGGCGGACGGCCAGCGCTCGATCAAGGCGAGCGACTGTCGGTCCTGCCACCTGATTCTCGCGCAAGGCAACGGCGAACAGCTGCAGCAATTGAACGGGGCCGGACACGAGTTCTTCCACATCGATTCCGAATACTCGGATTTTTCCTGCACGGACTGCCACACGGGCGCGGTGCAGAAGTAACGACGGTTGGTCGGCCTCTTCTTCCGTGAGGAAGTCAATGTAGGCCCCGCCGCTGGCGAACGGCTTTGATTTGGCGAAGAATTCGCGCGCCCAGGCAATGAAGCGCTCACCCTCCGCGGCGGTCTCCCAGCGACCCGTGCACATTCCTAACGTAGTTGGCGTCCCGGCTCGAGTAGGCCGTCGCCCGCCTCCGGCGCGACCACGCCGTCTGCCCGCCAATGGAGCCGATTAAGATCTCGCACTGCGGCGACGGCAGCTGGCGGCTTACTCCAGGATTGTGACTCGATCGACGATGTTGGCGCCCTCCGCCTTCACGTAGGAGACACGAACGCGGAGATTCTTCCGCAAGCCCGCTGCTTCCACGGTCTTGCCGTCGGCATCGACATACGTGACCTGGGGAGCGAAGCGGAAGACCGTTGATTCGCCCTCTTTTATACCAGTGTGCAGGACGAGGGATTGGCCCGGCGTGAGTTCCGAAATGTTGCCGCTGGCTTCCTTCCTCTCGCCGGAGGTGATCGAAGCTGCAGGACTGGGATCAGTGGAGGCGTCCTGGGCAAACACCTGGCCGCACATGATAAAGGTGAGAGTGAGAAGACATGGAAGTAGGAGTTTCATGCAGTGTCGTTTCCAGTAATTCGAAGCGCGAAGCTCCGGTGGTTGCAGGCTCCGGAAATCCGAAGGCCGTTTGCGGGGGGAAGCGAGAACGGTCAAATCAATATATCTTTTGACAGAAGTCAGCTGACGGCATCAGCGTCAGCCGGCTTCGGCACGATCAGCACGCTGATCGACGCGTCGCTGACAGATCTGCCGGGCCCCTCGCGCCAGGGCATCTTCCTGCCCTGGCGCAGGATACTTTTCAGACCGGCTTGATGTTCTGATTCATCCTGAAGAAATTCGTCGGGTCGTATTTCTTCTTCAGCTCCACCAGGCGGTGATAGACCGGCCCGTAGGCGGACTCGATGCGGTCGGTCTCTTCTTCCGTGAGGAAGTTGATGTAGGCCCCGCCGCTGGCGAAGGGCTTTGATTTGGCGAAAAATTCGCGCGCCCAGGCGATGCAGCGTTCGTCCTCCGCGGCGGTTTCCCAGCGACCGTGCACATTCATGACGTAGTTGGCGTCCCGGCTCGAGTAGGCCATCGCCTCCGGCGCGACCCGCGTCGTTTGCCCGCCAATCGAGCCGATGAAGATCTCGCAATGCGGCGACGGCAGCTTGCCGGCGTACTCGATGATGGCGTCGATCGCGCCCTCGCTTAGCTGGGAAAAATTGTGTGACTTCCAGTAGTTGCGCGCGCCTTTCGTCAGGAGCGGATCGAAGGCCTGTTGCCAGGCGACAAACGGCTGCACGCCGATGTGCTCGCCGTGCGCCGTGCCGAAACCGCGCAGCGGCTCGATCAACTTCTCGCCCGTCGCGGGGTCGCCCGCATAGCACAGGGCGAGCACGACGATCTCTTTCCCGTGAACCTCCGCCGACAGGAAGGGCAACGGCGGGGCCTGACGCGTGACCATCCAGACGTTGAGGTCGTCCGGCATCGTCTGGGTGAAACGGGCGAACTGCGTGATGACGGATTTTGCCTGGTCGAACGGGAAGGCGATCAGCCCGCTGAGCACGTTCGGCCCGACGGGGTGGAGCCGGAACTCGAAGCTGGTGACGATCCCGAAATTTCCCCCGCCGCCACGCAGCCCCCAGAAAAGATCGGCGTTCTCCGTTTCGCTGGCGCGCAGCTGCTTGCCATCCGCCATGACGACGTTCGCGGAAAGCAGGTTGTCAACGGTCATGCCATACTTCCGGCTCAACCAGCCGAAGCCGCCGCCGAGCGTCAGGCCGGCCACACCCGTGGTCGAGTTGATGCCCAGGGGCGTGGCGAGACCGTGCGCTTGCGCGGCCGCATCGAAGTCGGCCAGAGTGCATCCGGGTTCGACGGTCGCCCGGCGGGCTTTCGGGTCCACCTGGACGTCCTTCATGAGCGAGAGATCAATCATGAGGCCGTCGTTGCAAACCGCGTTGCCCGCGATGTTGTGCCCGCCCCCTCTGATCGAGACGAGCAGGTCGCGCTGGCGGGCAAACTTGACCGATTGGACGACATCTTCGGGCGACGCACAGCGGGCAATCAGCGCGGGCCTGCGGTCGATCATCCCGTTCCAGATCTGACGCACCTCGTCGTAGTCCGCGTCCCCAGGAAGAAGCACGTTCCCCCGGAGCTGCGCTTTGAATTCGGCCACTATTTCACTTTGTAATTGCTTCACGATTGCCTCCTTGTTTGTGCCTGATGACCCGAAGCGCCAGCGGTCCACGGCGGCGCGATCCCGGTGCCATGGGTATCCCGCCAACCCATGTTAGTTGGTGTAGCAAAGGCGGGCTCTGGAGGGCAAACTTTTTTGCCACCATGACCTACGCTTCCGGGACCACGCGCGAGTCGAGCTGTTTTTCCCGAAGTCGCCGACAACGACATTGCACACGCAATTGCAGCGAAACTCAGCCGACGGGAGCAGCCTCAGCCGGTTTCGGCACAATCAACACGCTCAACGAAGCGCCGCTGATCGCCGCCCGCGAGACGGACCCGAGCCGAAAGCGCTCCAGCCCATGGCGCTGGTGTGAGCCGAGCACGAGCAGGTCCGCGGCCGTTTCACGCGCCACCAGCACAAGGTCGCTGTCGATGCGTCCCCACCCCGGCTGCACGCGCAGCGTCACTTTGTTCGCTCCGAAAACCACACTCGCTTTCTCCGCCAGCTGCCGCTCAAGCGCCTCCTGCGTTGCCTCATCGCCCTCCACCAGCGAGACCGGCCCGTGGATGTCGAGCCGGCGGCGCACTTCCGGCGGCCAGTAAACGTGCAGGACCGTGACTTCGCAGGGCGCAAGGTCCATCAGCTCTTTGACCGAACGCAAGGCCGCATCCCCCGTCGCCGAAAGATCGTAGCCGACGAGGATCCGCAACGGGGTTCCACTCCGCGCCCACTCGGCGATGCGGCGGCCGTGCCGGACAACGAGGGTCGGGACGGCAGCGGTTTCAGCGGTGCGCTGCGCGACGCTGCCCATCATCAGCCGGACCGAACGACCGATCGCCGCCACGACCACCAGCCGCGCCTGCCGGGCTGCGGCCGCGGTGGCCAACGCCTGGTGGGGCGCCCCAAAGGCGATGCCTTCCTCCACCTCGGCGCCCGAAAGCCGCAGGGTCTCCGCCGCCGCCCGCAGCTCCTCGCCTTCCGCGCCGATGTAGGCGCGATCAATTTCGGGAGATTCCGTCGTCATCCCAGAGCGCTCCACCACGTGCAGGAGCAGCACCTTCCCGCCCAGGCGCCGCGCGAGCGCCCCGGCGATGTGCGCCGCCTCTCCCGCGGCCGCCGAGAAGTCGGTTCCGCAAACAATTACCGGCTGGTCATTCATAGGTTTCGTGTCGTTATTCGTTAGGCTGAGACGATCTCCCGTCCGTGACTATTGACCCCCGGCCGCGGGATCCGGCCGAAACGCAACCCAAATCAGCGGGTTGGATCAAACCGGCGGGGGTCAGGGTTCCGGGCAGCAAACCACCCCCTGCGTAATCAGTCTCAAATGTTGAATGAAAAAAGGCCAGACTCCATTTTTACGGCAAGGCCCTATTGCAGATTGTAGACCTCCACAGACCGATCCCGGAAATATTGTTCTGTCCGCGCACGATCGCGGTGTATGCGCCTGGTGGGAGCGTGGCCACAACGGCGAACTCCTGATCATTACCTGGCGGAATGCCAGTAGCTTTGATCTCCGCTGCTGAGTGTCCCGCGACCAGGAAAAACACCCGGTGCAGGAGAATGCCGAACGCAATCGCAACCGCCCTCCAGATGGCGAGCCGCGGCGTCTCCGCATATTCCAGAGAAGGTTCTGTTTTCATGGGAGTTCCTTTCGTCCAACGATACGGTCCGCCTCGCAGGGCGCGCTTTGCTGCGGTTGCGAAAGCCTGACCTTTTCTTGCGTGGCTCTCAGACTTGCGGCCGGCGCCGCGGTTTCATAAACCAATCCGCGTGACCTCCCTTTCCGCGGCTGAACGCGCGATATCGCTCGGCTCCTTGGCCGCGCGAAATGTCCGCACCTTTGTCGGCCGCGGAGCTAAAATCGGTGCGCCCGTCGCCGCGCTCTGTGGCATCATCGCCGACCTCGCTTCGACCGTCGCCAGGTTCTCCGTCTACCTGCTGGTCGCCGCCTTCGTCGTGGCGCTCTGCTCGGGACTCATCTGGTTCCTGCAATACCGGCGACGGTACCTGCGGGCTGCGGCCGATGGCGTCATCCAGCCGGAGGAATTGGCCCAGCTGAGCGAACGAAATGGCTGGGCCATTGTCTTCGCTTTTGCCGTCGTCACGGCGGTGGTGATGGCCGGATTCGTCGCCGTCGACGCCTTGGTAGGGAAAGACGACCGCGGGGTGATCGCGAGCGTCGTTCCCGGGATGGATCGCGTGCAGGAATCCATCTTCCGCACTGAAAAGAAAGTCGACGCCATCAAGGAAGACACGACCGCGATCCGGGGTGACACCGCCCGGCTGGTGGCGAGTGTCGGCCAGATCGCGCAGCGCTTTGACGCGCTCGCGAGCAGCGGCGCGCTCATCCCGGCACCGAAGACGCCGGAGGAGCATTATCACAACGCCCGCATCCAGGAGTTGAACGGCAACTTCAGCGCCGCGCGCCGCGAGTATTCCGAGTATCTCCAGTCGAACCTCGAGGTGATCGATCCGTGGCTGAACTACGCCACCATGCTCAAGGCCCAGGAAGGTCGCGCAGGCGCGATCGAGGCGTTGCGCTACTTCGGCGACAAGATCAAGCCGCCCACCGTTTCGTACGCGACCGCGCTCGCGGTCCTGGAGGAACGCCCCGTCCGCATCGCGAAACTCACCGAGCTGCAAACGCAGAATCCCGAGTTCGGTCCCCTTGCCTACTTGCTGGCCGAGGAATTCTCCGAGGCGAAGGCCGGCGAGCAGACCGTCGCCGATCGGCGAGCGGAGCGGGAATGGCTGGAAAAATTCCGCACCGCACACCGCGAAGGCCGGGTGCTGCGCTACTTCATCGACCAGAAGGATGCGCAGAAATGGCTCGAAACCTCCGACGCGCGCTGGACGAAACTGCAGAGCACTTCCGCGACCGTGCTCGACAATCCGGTCCGCGTGATCCCGATGGAGAGCAACGCCGGCTGGGGGCTGACTTTCACGCTCACCGATTACAAGGCGCGCGAGCTCTTCTATCGGCTCGATGGCCAGGGCGAGTTCGTCTCCACCGGACACCAGCCATTTGCGAATCCGCAGACCGGCGCCCCGATGGTGAATCTGTATTTGCCCCTGCCCAACCTCGCGCCCGGCGAGCACACCATCGAAGTGAAGTATGTCGACACTAAAGGCGAAACCAACGGCCCCTACCCGCTCAAGTTCTCGACCGCCGATCAACAACTCGCCCAGGGCAAGGCGATGGTAACCGGCGCGGTCAGCTCATGGCTCTCATTCCGCGAGCACGATGGCCGACTGCTGCTCTACTTCACCGGACTCATGGCCTACCGCCCGATACTGCAGGACGTGCGCTACTCGCTCGATGGCGACGCGCTCGACCAGACCTTCAAGTTCAAGCCCACCGACAAAATGTTCGAGCCCGGCGACGACATCTACGTCTCCGTCCCGAAGCAAACGCAGTCCGCGAGCGTCCAGGTCACATTCAAGGACGGGACTAAGTCGGCCGTGCAGAAGACATCGCGCACGCCGTAGCGATTTTGGAAGCGCTGCCATCCGGCAGCACGCGCGATCGGCTTCCGACCAACGCTTTTCTTGCTCGCCTTGCTCATGATGCCAGTTTTCGATTTCTCGCGCGGGCTCGATTCCAAAAACGGCCGGCGTCGTACCGGAATCGCCCGCCCCTCGCAAACTCGCGCTTGACGATAGTAAGCGCTGACACCGCGGTTATGTCCCAGTTGTGTGAAAACTTGGCAGTACGCCGGCACGCGTTCGGCTGGAGCGACTGGTTAGGCGTTTCCGGTAATCACTTCTGCAGGGAGCCAGTCGTTACCTCCTTCTTATGCGCTGCGAACGCGGCGAGGACTTCTCCCTTTTCCTGTGCAGGGACTTTGGCGAAATCAAGGCTGCGCCCCAACTCGGCCGCCACCTCGTCGAATTCTTCCGGCGTGATCTTGAGGTCACGATGCGCCTCCTCAAGGCCCAAATGAGTTTTTCCCGGCTTAGTTGCCGAGAATTTGAAAGGTCCGCCGGCGACCTCGCAGACCCACAAGGTCCGCATGAACTTGAGGCCCGGTAACCGGTCGAGGTTCTCCGTGTGCCATCTCCTGAGGGCCGGGTTCTGGGAAGTCTTTCCCACGATCGGGTTCTGCACCACCGCGTCGCTAAAGTGGTCAACGACGGCGGCGATGGCGAAGACGCCGCCAAGTCGCTCATAGAGACTCTTCTCGCTCTTCGGATCCGCCGCCTGCAGGGGCAGTGTTAGTGCCGCGATGAATAGAAAGAGTATTACGATCAATGATTTCATGTTTTTGTTTGTTTCTTTGTTTGCTGCTTTTGGTTTTCGTCGTCACCAATGATGGACAAAATTGTATCGTTAAGAAGAGGTGCAGGACACGCCTGGCGAGCATAAGGTGAGCGGCGGAGAATGAGAGCGGACGTCGCTCGGAGTGGAATCATCTCAATCTTAATCGCACAGCGGTCCGCCGTTAGATGCCATGAGGGGTTGCGACGCGGACCCGAACTGGGCGCCGCGCCCGTGCATACGTGCAAAGTTGCCGTAAGCGACCGCGCTCGCGCAGGCGGGAAATCGCTTCCGGGCGTCGCACCGGAACGACATCGGTCTGGCACGGCGCGGACTTTCGATGTAGCGGGAAGGCATGCGGGCGATGGTCCTCGAAGCTGCCGGGAAACCGCTCGCGTTTCGGGAACTACCGACACCGGTTCCCGCTGCGGAGCAGGTCCGCGTCCGGGTCAAAGCATGCGCGGTTTGCCGGACGGATCTGCATGTCCTCGATGGCGAGTTGCATCATCCGAAGCTGCCACTGGTGCCGGGCCACGAGATCGTGGGCGAGATCGACGTGCTCGGTGAGGGCGTGCGCCACTTGCGCGTCGGCGATCGCGTCGGCATCCCGTGGCTCGGCTGGACTTGCGGCAAGTGCGCCTTTTGCATGAACGGACGCGAGAATTTGTGCGCGCAGGCAAAGTTCACGGGCTACACGATCGATGGCGGCTACGCGGAGTTTGCGGTCGCGGATGCGCGTTTCTGTTTTCCAATCCCGGAGGCGTTTGACGATGTGAGCGCGGCGCCGCTGCTCTGCGCCGGTCTCATCGGCTATCGCTCGTTGCGGAAGGCGGGCGGTGCCCGCCGGCTCGGGATTTATGGCTTCGGCGCCGCGGCGCACATCGTGGTGCAGGTAGCGCGGCATGAAGAGCGCGAAGTTTTCGCGTTCACGCGGCCAGGCGACACGGCGGCCCAGGAGTTTGCGCGGCGGCTCGGCGCCGCATGGGCCGGCGACAGTGGGCAACCGCCGCCCGAAAAGCTGGGCGCGGCCATCATCTTCGCGCCGGCGGGCGAGCTGGTGCCGCTCGCCTTGCGCGCGCTTGAGCCGGGCGGGATCGTCGTTTGCGGCGGGATTCACATGAGCGACATCCCGTCCTTCGCCTATCGCGATCTCTGGGAGGAACGCTCGATTTGTTCGGTCGCCAACCTGACCCGCGCCGACGGCATCGAATTCCTCCCGCTGGCCGCGCGCATTCCGATTCGAACCGAGACGATCACCTATCCGCTCGAGCAGGCGAACGAAGCACTCGAGGCCCTGCGCGCCGGTCGCCTGAGCGGGGCGGCCGTGCTCGTGCCGGGTTGACGTCAGTCGTTGAGGTCCGAAGCCAGCCCCAGCAACCAATCGGCGCTCGCGAATCTATGCCCGTATCTTGCGGCCCAATCCCCTAACGAGGATTGCTGATTTCCTTCAGAAGTTCGGTGGCAATTCCTCCCGCTTCAGTCGCCTTTTCACGGGACATTTGAGCATCCGGGGCGGCAATTACCGCTCGAACCCGCTCGAGGCCCTTCCGGATGAGACTCACCTGCGGCTGGTTGCGGATCTCCGGTGACATCCGCTCCAATTGTTTCCCCAGTTGTTCCACTACGGCAGGCTGGCGCAACAGGACCGCATCCGTGTCGGAGTAATTCTGCAGGATCAGCGCGCTCAACACTTCCGTCCCGCGCACCCAGCCGCCGAGGCTGACCAGCTGCGCCAGTTGCTCGCTCTTCAGTTCTTTCATCCCTTCCTGCACATCGGGCAGGACGCCGTCCCATTCCCCACGCACCGCCGCCCAATCACCCTTCTCCGCGTGCTCGACGATGCTGCTGCTCCGGCGGAGCGCCCACTGCCCGACGCCCAGGCCGCGCGCCAGCGTCAACACTGCCCGGCCGAGCTGTTTCACCTCGTCAACGTCCTCCGC
The DNA here is from genome assembly GCA_963844275.1 of uncultured Verrucomicrobiae bacterium. Lineage (GTDB taxonomy): Bacteria > Verrucomicrobiota > Verrucomicrobiia > Chthoniobacterales > UBA10450 > JACCTI01. The sequence goes on along the minus strand of CAWJNS010000009.1, from coordinate 325,524 downwards.
TTCGACCGCGACAAATCCTTCCGCGATCGCCACGCCCAGCTGCAACGCAATTCCCGCCTGGTCAGCCCGCGGCCTCATCTTGGCGAGTTCCGGCCGCTGCACCGCACGCCAATTCGAATGACGGAACCGGTCGAGCGTTCCGAAAATCTCCCGCGGTACCGGCACCACCACGTCTTCGACCACAGTCGTTTGCGAGGGCAATGGCGGCACGGTCGGTTCCGGCGACTGCTGTGCGCCAACGAGACAAGGAAGAGCCGCAACGGCCAGGGCAGCGAGGGAGAGTCGGGAGGGGATCGGCATCATAATGATCTCGTTGACCGGGCGAACGGCTGTCGTCAGCCCGGAAATAGTATCGACCATCGACGGCCTGTTATCATCTGCATACCATCGGCGCATGAAATCCCCTTTCACCGCCGGTGCATTGTTCCGCGACTGCTACAACTCCGATCTGCCGCTGCCGTCGGCAAAATAGCGCCGTGATGGTCAAATTACCGCGGCCTCGGTATCATCATTACAAGTCGATTTTTGCGGACGGGCTCAGAACCGATTGCGGTCCCCCCGGCGTCCATCTGACGCTTGGACTTCAGACCCGGATGAAACCGCGCTGGATCGCCCTCACAACGGCCTCAGTGCGATCGGTCACGTGGAGCTTCGCGTAAATCGTCGCGACGTGAGTCTTGACGGTGCTTTCCGCAATGAAGAGCGCCGCCGCGATCTCCTTGTTGCTCTGGCCGCGACTGATCAGGCGCAGCACTTCGATCTCGCGCGCTGAAAGCACCCCGCCCGACATGGAATGCTTCGCCAATTCCGCGGCCACGACGGCATCGACGAAGACATCACCCGCGTGGACTTTGCGGATTGCCTCCAGGACCACCTCGGTCGCCGCGTCCTTCAGGATGTAGGCGCTGGCGCCGGCTTCGAGCGCGCGGTGGATTCGCTCGTCGCCCGCATAGGTGGTGAGAACAACAATCCGCGCGCGGTGGTCGCGCTCCCGGATCTGGCGAATCGCCTCGAGCCCGCTGAGCCGGGGCATCTCGAGGTCGAGCATGGCGACGTCCGGCGTGAATTCCTTGAACTGCGCGACGGCTTCGACGCCATCTTTCGCTTCGGCCACCACTGTCATGTCGCCGGCGCGATTCAGAATCGAAACCAGGCCTTCGCGGACCACATTGTGATCCTCGGCAACGAGAACACGGATCTTTTTCATCGGGCCGGTGGCGCTAGATCATGGCGGTGGCAGTGACCGTGGTGCCCGCACCGTTGCTCGCAACGATTTTGAATTCCCCATGGATGCGTCGCATCCGTTCTTCCATTCCTTGCATGCCAAGTCCGCGCGCTCCCGGCGACACTCCCCGGCCATCATCCGACACGCACAATTGCACCCGGTCCGACAAATAGGCGACGGCGACTCGAATTTTGCGCGCCCCGGAATGGCGGATGGCATTGGTGACTGCTTCCTGGCCCACGCGCAACAGTTCGCGTTCGATCGCGTCAGGCAAATGGAAAGCCGGCCCTTCGCGCACGACTTCAAACTGAACCGCGTCATCGACCAGAAGCTGGCGCGCCGTCCGCTCGATCGCCTGCAACAGGTCCATCTGCTCAGGCCCGCCCGAACGCAGCGCGAGGATCGAACGCCGCGCTTCCTCCAGACTTTGCCGCGCCAGGGCGCGCGCTTTCTCCAGATGCCCCCAGACATCGGCGTTCTTCTCCGCCGCGATTTGCTCCGCGGCGTTGATTTGCACCACGATCCCGGTAAACCCCTGTGCGAGCGTGTCGTGCACCTCGCGGGCGAGTCGCGTCCGCTCTTCCACGACCGCTTCGTGCCGATCTTCCTCCGCGCGCCGGGACGCGGCGAGGAGGTTTTCGAGGTGAAAGGAAAACAGCCAGATCAAATAGGCCGTCGTCGCGTAGAGACCGCACCAGAAGAGGCTTGCCGGCCACGCGATGCTTGAAGTCGTCGCGGAAATCCACAGAAAGAGGAGCGCGCAGATCGCCGTCCAGGCGGCCAGAAAGTATCCTCCGATCACCAGGCCAGCGATAATGATCGTCGGCAGGAGCAGGGCGGGCGCGGCGCCGCCTGCTCCGGAAGCCGCCATGACAAAAGCCGCCGCATGCGAAAGCGAAATGACAAGCAAGGTCGCCGCCACGGCGACCTTCTCCTGCTGGAGGAGCCAGATCGAAATGAGCAGAAGAAGAAGTGCTTCGATGCCGATCCAAGGGAAGAATCTGCTCTGCACCAAATCAGCATAGGCCAGCACGAGGAAAAGAATCTCGGCCGCCGCCGCCAGAACCAGCAACCGTCGCAGAAGCCGCGCCCGAAGCGGCTGTTCCCACGCCAGCCGCTTCGGATCGGGTTTGCGAAAGCGCCGCGCCAGGCGGCGCAGCGCGCCGTCGAGTCCTAGGAATTCCATTGCCAGCTCGTCGCGATTTCTTCCAGCAAACGACTCGCGGATTCGCCTTCGGCGCTGATCGACCAAAGCGAATTGCCTTCCCGCCAGAGAAAGCACATTCCCTGCGGAGTCGAGGCGACTTCCCCCTTTAGCTTGCCAAGGCGGCGGCCGGTTGGCTTGACGTTGCCTAACAAGGCGAGGGCCTTCCTCTTCGCCGCCGCTTCATCCGCGCCCACGTTGCTCACGCGGACGGAGATCCTGCCGTCGTTTCCATCCTCCAGCGCAACGATCGTCGGATCGGGAAAGACCGCGTCCAGTTTGGTGAAACGGAAATTCGGCGGAGCCGCCATGGAGAAGCCGAGCCAGGGATTCGAATAACGATTCCCGTTAATCGTGTGGCGGACGGCCGTTTCCGGCACTGCCACCGTGCGGCCGCCGCGCTCGAAGAAGAGAACCTGAAAATCGACATGGCCGTACATCTGCGCGCCGCCGCCCACCGCCTTGATCATCTGATCGTCTCCGGAAGAAGCTCCGAACCACAGCCGCGCCGCGTCCGCCGTGCCGGGGGCGTAGAGGGCCGCATCGAGAGCCACCCATTGCCCGTCGATGAAAACCTCCGTCCACGCATGGCCGCCCCAGATGCCATTGGCGTAGGCGTAGCCCATCGCGACCCGGGAGGGCAAGCCGATCGCGCGCTCGAGGGAGGCGAGCAGAATGGCGTAGGCGACGCAGGTGCCGCGCCGGTTCCGCACCACCTCGGAGGCTGGCGCGAGCACAATCCCGAGATCCAATTGGAGGTTCTGACTGACCCAATCCTGGAGCCGGCGCGCCTTCTCGAAATCGCCTTGCACGCCCTTGGTCGTTTCCTGCGCGATCCGCGTGACCTCCGCATCGTCACTTTGCACCAGTGGATTCGGGCGCAAGTATGATTCATCCGGAGCTTCCTCCGATTTCGCTTTCGGGCGGCCCGGCGGAGTGAACCCGCGAACCTCCACCACCCTGGTAGTGTCCGATTGTTCGACGACACGCTGCGTCGCTGATTCCAAATCGGGCCAGCCGAGGTCGGGCTTATGGTGGCGAAGCTTCAACCGGAGCTTTGTCAGCGTGCGCGGATCCGGCAGCAGGATATTCGAGCGCGCCATCGTCTGGTCGTAGGACTCGGCGGGCAACGCCGGCCCGGATTGGGCGGCGGGCGCGCTCCGGGTGGACGGTTCCAGGGTGAGTTCGCCAAACGGCAGCGATTGGCGCCGCGTCAACCAACGGCCGTTCTCGTCAAGCGTGACCACCTGTTTGCCGGGCATTCCTTCGATGGTCTCCTCCACGCGCAGGATCGAGTGGCCTTCCTCCTCGAGGCGGGCGACCGCCTTTCTGGTCATCGACACGATGCCACCCATTTCCACCGAGAACATCTGAAACGAAACCGTCGCGCCCTCGGTTTTCAGATTTTCCCGGCTCAATTTTTCCACGCCCTTGGGTCCCAGAACGGTACCGCTGAGCGGGATTTTCTTCTGATAGGACTTGCCGCCCGCTTCGGTCTCCACTTCGAAAGCGCCTTCCACTCGGCTGGCTCGCACATTCGTGACCGCTTGGGAACTGCTGACCGAGCCGGTGAGGGATTCGACCATGCCCTCGGTCGCTTCCAAGGTTTCGCTTTCCGTTTTCATAGAGATTTTGCTCCCGAGGCGATTCAATTCGAGAGCCATCGTTTCCTTCGTCCGCACTTTTCCGTCCGCGGAGGAGACGGTCGTTTCGGTAAAGGAACCGCTCGCTTGACCGGCGACGTTGACCTGCCAGAAGCGCTCGGCGGGTGACGTCTCGGCTATTCCGTTCGGCACCGCGACGGCGGCGATCGCGAGGGCCATGAGGCGGCCGAGGCCGCGCCGCGGGAGGTTGGATTGAGATGAGGTTTTCATGCCTAAACTTAAAACGGGAAGCTGCCTGGCTGGCAAAACAGCAAGGTATCGGTTTTTCCCTCCCCTGAATGGGGGATGCCCGAATGACCGTACGACGAAGAAACCCGACCCCCCCGCGACGGAAAGATGGCAATTCGGTGGCCCTCACGATATGGAAGGGGAGCGCATGAGCGAACGAACCGGCACGCAAGCAATCACCTCGGGCGGACCGTTGCGGAAAAGCGTGCCGGTGGTCACGGTCGAAAGCTTCTTCGACGCGCACGGCGAGAAGTTGCAGCTCAAGCTGGAAGGAAAACGCGTTGGCTTTCACCGCAAGATCCGCGAGCCCACCATCAATCGGCCCGGCCTCGCGCTCTCCGGTTTCTATAATTATTTCGCCGAGAAACGCGTACAGGTGCTCGGCGCGGCGGAGCAATCATACCTGAGCAGCCTCAAGCCCGGCGCTCGCGCCCGGCGTTTCCGCGCCCTCTGTGCGCAAAAAATTCCGTGCCTCGTCGCGTCGCGCGGCGCGCACCTCGAGCCGGAGCTGCTGGCCGTGGCGGAAGAGGAGCAGATTGCGGTCTTTCGCACCCCGATGGTGACGATGCGGTTCATTAACGCCGCCACGATCGCGCTCGAGACGGATTTTTCGCCTTCAGTGACGGAGTTCGGGAGCATGGTGGACGTGCTCGGCGTGGGGGTGCTGATCCGCGGCGAAAGCGGGATCGGGAAAAGCGAGTGCGTGCTCGGCTTGATCGAGCGTGGTTACAGCCTCGTGGCCGATGACGTCACCCGAGTGAAATCGCTCGAGGGCCGCGAGCTGATGGCAACCGCGCCGGAGCTCACCCGTTACCACATGGAGGTGCGCGGCATCGGCATTATCAACGTGGTCTCCATCTTCGGGATCGGCAGTTTCCGCCTCGAGAAGCGCCTCGATCTGGTGGTCACGTTACAGGATTGGCAGGAGATCGAGGAGGTGGATAGAATCGGCCTCGATCAGGCGTTCTACGAGGTCCTGAAACTGCAAGTGCCGCATGTGACGATCCCCGTGCGGCCAGGACGGGACACGGCTCGTCTGGTCGAGGTCGCGGCAATGGACCAGAAGCTGAAGGAGCTGGGCCATAACAGCGCGGTGGAATTTAACGACAAGCTGCTCACCCTGATGGAAAACAAATAAGCTGATGGGACTCTTGAATCGCAAAGGCGGGGGCGAACGCGCCGACAGGATCGAGAAGGACGTGACGATTGTGAACCGGCTCGGGATGCACGCCCGGCCAGCCGCGTTGTTTGTGCGGGTCGCGAGTCGTTACCGCTGCGAGGTGTGGGTCGAGAAAGAGGGCGAGCAGATCAACGGCAAAAGCATCATGGGCCTGATGATGCTCGCGGCCGGGCAGGGCTCGAAGCTGCTCATTCGCTGCGACGGGCCCGATGCCGAAAAGGCGCTGGCAGAGATCGAGGCGTTGATCTCGGGGAAATTCAACGAGGAGTAAACGCCGCCCGCGCGGTGGCAGGGCGCCCCGACGCCGGCGCATGGGTCGCTCCGGTCACTGCTCTGCGAGCGCCGCTCGTCCCCAAAAATGAGCGATGCGCAAAATAATTTTGGTGTCCCCGCCCGCGAGCGACGAATCATAACGGATGCTAACCAGGTCGATGCGCTTCGGAACGTCGCTGGCGAAGCATCGGCCGCCGCGTTTACGCCCGATCGAGCCCCCTTTGCGAGGGGAGTTGTTCGGGGTCGAACAACTGGCGCGCCACGCTCAGGCGCTCGCGCGCCAAGCACAAGATCGCGACCGCCCGCGGCCGCAACCAACTGCTCGCGCGGCTCGATCACAACGAGGAGGTGTCTGCGGGCCTTCAATCACGCCACCCTGGCGGTGGATCAAAGCCGGCGCATCACGCCCGCGGCCGAATGGCTGCTCGATAATTTTTACCTGATCGAGGAGCAGATCCAGCTGGCCCGCCGGCATCTGCCGCGGGATTACAGCCGGGAACTGCCGCGCCTGACGAACGGTCCGTCCGCCGGACTGCTGCGCGTGTATGACATCGTGCTCGAGTTGATCTCGCATGTGGACGCGGAGATCGACGCCGCTTCGCTCACGGCCTTCGTCGCGGCCTACCAGACGGTCGTCGGCCTTGAAACTGGGCGAACTCTGGGCCATCCCGATCATGCTGCGCCTGGGGTTGATCGAGAATCTCCAGCGCGTCACCACCGGCCTGAGCCGTGCCCGGCACGATCGCAATCTGGCGAACGTCTGGGTGGATCGGCTGCAGGACATGGCGGAGAAAAATCCGTCCCGTCTCGTCGTGGTGGTGGCCGATATGGCGCAGGCGGATCTGCCCGTTGTCGAGTTCGTTTGTGGCTGAATTCTGCCAGCGGCTCTCGCGCCTGAATCCAGTCCTGCACCTCGCGCGGAGCTGGCTCGAGCAACGCCTGGTCGAGGAGGGCCTCTCGATCGAGCAGCTCGTTCATCAGGAGAGCCAGAGCCAGGCGTCCGACCAAGTCTCCGTCAGCCACAGCATCGCCAGCCTGCGCTTCGTTGAGCGCGATCGACTGGAAGGAGTTCGTCGAGACTCTCAGCGTGGTCGAGCACACTTTGCGCGGCGACCCGGCCGACGTGTATAGCGACATGGATTTCGCGACGCGCGATCGCTATCGCCACGCGGTCGAGTCGCTCGCCCGGCACGAGCCGGCTCTCGGAAACGGAGGTCGCGCAAAAGGCCGATCGAGCTCGCGCAGGATGGAGCGCCGCGGGAAAAGGGGCGCGCGGATCGGACCGCGCATGTCGGATATTACCTGATCGACAAGGGCCAGCCGCTCGCTGGAGCGCGCGGTGAACGTGCGGCTGGCCGTGGCGGGCCGTGGTCGAGCGCAGCATCCGGCGGTTTCCGTTCGCTGTTTTATGCGGGCGGGATCTTCCTGCTCACCCTGCTGGCCACGTTCGCGTTCATGCGGCAGGCCCAGGCGCTCGACGTGCAGGGATGGCGGCTGATCTTTTGCACGCTCGCTTTCCTCCTCGGCGTGAGCCAGCTGGCCGTGGCGCTGCTGAACTGGCTCTCCACGCTGCTGGTTACGTCCGCGCCTGCTCCCGCGGCTGGATTATTCGCTCCGGCATCCCACCCGATTGCCGGACGATGGTGGTCGTCCCGACGATGCTCGACGCAGTCTGGAAGGGCGTCGACTCACCTGCTCGAGACGCTGGAGATTCATCATCTGGCGAATCGGGATCCGTATCTGCATTTCGCTCTGCTGACGGATTTGCGCGACGCGCCGGCCGAGACGCTGCCGGAAGACGAGCTGCTGCTCGACCGCGGCGCGGGCCGGAATCGAAGTGCTGAATCGCAAATACGCCGCCGAGTCGACACGACCTTTTCTTCCTCTTCCATCGACCGCGCCGCTGGAATGCGGGCGAAGGCCGTCTGGATGGGCTACGAGCGCAAGCGCGGCAAGCTGACGGAATTCAACGCGCTCCTCCGCGGCGGCCGCGCGGAATGCTTTTCCGAGATCGTGGGCGAGATCGCCGATTCTGCCGTCGATCAAATACGTCATCACGCTCGATACCGACACGCAACTGCCGCGCGACTCCGCCCGGCAGCTCATCGGCACGATGGCGCACCCATTGAACCGGCCGGAGTTCGATCCGGCCGCGCGGTATCGTGACCGAGGGCTACAGCATCCTGCAGCCGCGGGTGGACGTGAGCCTGCCCAGCGCGGGCCGCTCCTGGTTTGTGCGGCTGCATGCCGGCGACGCGGGCATCGACCCTTACACGCGAGCAGTCTCCGATGTGTATCAGGATCTTTTTCGAGAAGGCTCGTTTATCGGCAAAGGCATCTACGAGGTGGACGCGTTCGAGCGCGCGCTGGCCGGGCGTTTCCCGGAGAACACCATCCTGAGCCACGATCTGCTGGAGTCGGTTCATGCCCGCTGCGGCGCTCGTCAGCGACGTGGAATTCTACGAGGACTATCCGTCGCGCTATAACGTGGATGTCGGGCGCCGCCACCGCTGGATCCGGGGCGACTGGCAGATCATGCGCTGGCTGCTGCCGTGGGTGCCGGGAGCGGAAGAGCAGCGCATCGCCAACCCGCTCTCCGCGTTTGTCGCGGTGGAAAATCTTCGACAATCTGCGGCGCAGCCTCGTCCCGGTGGCGCTGCTGCTTCTTCCTGCTCGGCGACGCTGGCTGTTGGTGCCTCGGAACTGGGCGGTCTGGGACGCGCTGCTGGTCCTCGCGATCATCATGCTTCCAGGGATTGTTGTCGGCGCTGGTCGAACTAGTGCGAAAAGCCGAAGCAACTGCCGTGGCGGATGCATCTGCGCGGAGTGAGCGGATCGCGCGGCGCGCCACCTCGGCCAGATTTTGCTCACCCTCGCCTTTCTGCCCTACGACGCATTCGTCAGCCTGGACGCGATCGGGCGCACGCTGGTTGCGCTTGCTGGTCACGCGGCAAGCGGCTCCTGGAATGGCGCACCTCAAGCGACGTGGCGCGCACGCGCGCGCACGGATCTTCCCGGCTTTTACGCCACGATGTGGATTGCGCCGGCGGTCGCGTTGGCGAGCGGTGCTCTCCTGGGCCTGACGCAGCCGGCCAACTGCCGCTGGCTCTTCCGTTCCTCGGCTTCGTGGCTCGCCGCGCCCTGGATTGCGTGGTGGATCAGCCAGCCCATCGAGCCGCCGGCGCCCGGATCTGACGGACGAGCAGCTGCTTTTTCTCCGCCGCATCGCGCGCAAGACCTGGCATTTTTTCGAGACCTTTGTCACCGCGCAGGAGAACTGGCTGCCGCCGGATAATTTCCAGGAAGATCCCGTTCGCCGGCGTCGCGTCGCGCACTTCGCCCACGAACATCGGACTCGCGCTGCTCGCCAACCTGGCCGCGCGCGATTTTGGCTATCTCTCGGTCGGCCGATTGATCGAACGCACGGAGAGCGACGCTCGCCACGATGCAGCGCCTCGAGCGGCATCGCGGGCACTTCTACAATTGGTACGACACCCGCACGCTGCAGCCGCTCCTGCCGCTTTATGTCTCCAGCGTCGACAGCGGCAATCTCGCCGGGCACCTGCTCACGCTCGGCGCCGGGCTGCGGGAATTGGCGGATGAAAAGATTTTCGATCCGCAGATTTTCGCCGGACTGCGCGACACGGTCGGAGTCGTGCAGAAGCCTGGGGGGCGAAACGACAGCGCTGGCGCGACCTCGATGCCGCGCTGACGCCAACGCCTTCGACGTTGCGCGCAGCGTCTGCAAGTCCTGGAACAGGCGGTCCAGCAGGCCGCGAATTCTCGGCCGACGCTGGCGAACCGGACCGACGACTGAAAGCGCTGGGCGCAAGCCCTGCAGCGCAACTGCGAGGAGCATCTGCAGGAGTTGCTCTTTCTCGCGCCCTGGCTGGCGCGCGTCGACCTGACGCCGCTCTCGCAGCTCGCGGAAGATCTCGCCGATCGAATTCGCGCGCTCGAGCCGGGCTCTCCTCGCTGCGAGAAATCTCGGCCCTGGAAGCGGACCATCGGCCCGCAGTTCGCCGGGCGCGCCGGTCTCGCTCGCCTGGGACGGCAGTGCCTGCGCGAAGCGAGCGCCCGGGCCCGCGAGCGCGTGCTCACCGCTGGAAACCCTGGCCCGGCAAAGCGACGAATTGGCGGGAATGGATTTCACCTTCCTCTTCGATCCAGTCGCGGGATCTGTTCTCGATCGGATTCAACGTCACGGAACGCCGGCGCGACACCAGTTTCTACGACCTGCTGGCGTCGGAAGCGCGCCTTTGCAGCTATGTCACGATCGCGCAGGGGCAGGTGCCGCAGGATCACTGGTTCTCACTCGGCCGGCTGCTCGTCGCGCCGCGCGGCGAGCCGATCCTGGTTTCATGGAGCGGATCGATGTTCGAGTACCTGATGCCGCTGCTGGTGATGCCCAACTACGCACAACACCCTGCTCGATCACGCCTGCAAGGCGGCGGTCCGCCAGCAGATCGAGTATGGCGAGTGCGCACGACATGCCGTGGGGCATTTCGGAATCCGGCTATCAACCGCACCGATGTGCATCTGAATTATCAATACCGCGCCTTTGGCGTCCCCGGGCTGGGTTTGAAACGGGGCCTGGCCGAGGATCTGGTGATCGCGCCTTATGCGACGCGCGATGGCGCTGATGGTCGCGCCGCGGGAAGCGTGCGAAAACCTGCAACGGCTCGCGCGCGAAGGACGCGAAGGCGATTTATGGTTTCTACGAAGCGATCGATTACACGCCGTCGCGACTGCCGCCGGACGAAACGAGCGTCACCGTCCGCTTCCTTCATGGCGCATCACCAGGGGATGAGCCTGCTCGCCCTGGTCTATCTGCTTGCGCGATCTGCCGATGCAGCGGCGTTTCATGTCACGTCCGCTGCTTAAGGCGGCGGACTTGTTGTTGCAGGAGCGCGTGCCGAAAGCCGAGGCCAACGTTCTCCCCGAAGATCTGGCTCTGGAGGAATCGCGACCGGAGCGTCAGCGATGGCGAAGAGGTCGACTGCGCGAGTCCTGACCAACCCGATCGCGCGCACGCCCGACGTCCACCTCCTGTCCAACGGCCGCTATCATGTCGCGATCAGCAGCGCGGGCGGCGGCTACAGTCGCTGGCGCGATCTGGCGCTCACCCGCTGGCGCGAGGATGCGACGCGCGATTGCTGGGGGACGTTTGTTTATCTGCGCGATGTGGCGACGGGAGAATTCTGGTCCACCGCGCTACCAGCCGACGCTGCGCGCGACGAAAGGCTACGAGGCCATCTTCACCCAGGCGCCGCGCCGAGTTTCGCCAGCGTCACGGCGGATCTCGAAATTCACACGGAGCTCTGCGTTTCGCCCGAGGACGACGTGGAACTGCGGCGCATCACCCTCGACAATCATTCCTCCGATCGCGCGCACCATCGAGCTGACCAGTTACGCGGAAGTGGTGCTCGCGACGCAGGCCGCGGACGCAGCGCATCCCGCCTTCAGCAATCTGTTCGTGCAAACCGAATTCGCACGCGCGTCGTCCGCCATTCTCTGCACCCGCCGCGCCCGCTCGCACGAGGAAAAGCCGCCGTGGCTGCTGCATCTGATGGTCGGTCAAGGCGGCGACGCAGGGGGAAATTTCGTGCGAGACGGATCGCTTCAGTTTTATCGGCCGGGGCGGAACCCTGGCGCGCCCGGCCGCGATGCAGAACAACGGCGCCGCTCTCCAACACGGCCGGCTCGGTCCTCGATCCCATCATCTCGCTTCGGCGCACCGTGACTCTGGCGCCGAATGAAACCGCCGTGCTCGATTTCGTCATTGGCGTGACGGAAAACCGCGAGGGCGCACTCGCGCTCGTGGAAAAATATCAGCACGTCGCGCATGGCCGATCGCGCGCTTGATCTGGCCTGGACGCACAGCCAGGTGACCTTGCGCCAGCTCAACGCCACGGAAGCGGAAGCCCAGCTTTATGCGCCGGCTGGCCAGCGCGATCATCTATGCCGACCCGGCCCGCCGCGCCACTCCCGGCGTGTTGCTCGCGTAACCGGCGCGGGCAAAGCGGCCTCTGGAGCTTACGGCATTTCCGGCGATACGCCGCTCGTCCTTCTCCGCATCACCGACAGCGAGAAGATTGCAGATCGTGCGGCAGCTGATCCAGGCGCACTCCTATTGGCGCATGAAGGGGCTCGCCGTCGAACTCGTGATCGTGAACGAAGACGTCTCGGTTTACCGCCAGTCGCTGCACGACGAAATCACCAATCTGATCTCCTCCGGCACGGCGCGCAGATGCTGGACAAACCGGGCGGAATTTTCGTCCGGCGGCTCGAGCAAATCCCGAGTGATGATCGCGTCCTGCTTGCAGTCCGCCGCTCGCATCGTCCTCGACGACGAGAACGGCATCGCTGCGCGAGCATCTGGAGCAACGCAGCGTGCTGGAGCCGTTGGTCCCGGCGCTGACTCCCACTCGTCCTGCAGTGGCCGATTCATCCACGCCCGCCGCCGCCGCGCGAGCTGATCTTTCAAAACGGTTTCGGCGGGTTCACCCGCGACGGACACGAATACGTCATCACGCTGCAGCCGCGGCCAGGTGACGCCGGCGCCCGTGGGTCAATGTGCTGGCCAATCCGTCTTTCGGCACCGTCGTTTCCGAAAGCGGCGGCGCCTACACCTGGCTGGAGAACGCGCATGAATTCCGGCTGACGCCGTGGAATAACGATCCCGTTCAGGACACGAGCGGCGAGGCCTTCTACATTCGCGACGAGCAGACCGGGCAGGTTCTGGTCCCCCACGCCGTGCGCCGGCGCGCGGGGCAGACGCCCTACGTCATCCGCCACGGTTTTGGCTATACCGTTTTCGAGCACTTCGAAAACGGCATCGTCTCCGAGTTGTGGGTCTATGTCGCGATGGATGCGCCGGTCAAGCTGACCATTCTGAAACTGCGCAACGTCTCCGGCCGCCCGCGCCGCCTGTCCGTCACCGGCTACTGCGAATGGGTGCTGGGCGATCTGCGGCCCAAGACCCTGCTCAACGTGCAGACCGAAGTGGACCTCAAGACCGGCGCGTTGCTCGCGCGCAATTTCTACAACACCGAGTTCCCCGACCGCATCGCCTTTCTCGATGTCACCGACCCGAGCCGCACGCTGACCGGCAATCGGAAGGAATTCCTCGGCCGCAATCGGAACCTCGCGCAACCCGCGGCGCTGAAACGCGCGCGCCTTTCCGGCAAAGTGGGCGCCGGGCTGGATCCGTGCGGCGCGATGCAGGTCGCCTTCGATTTGGCGCGATGGGCAGGAACGCGAAACCAGTTTTCGTCTCGGAGCCGGACGCAGCCTCGGCGGACGTGCAGGATCTGATCCAGCGCTTCCGCCGCGCCGACGCCAGCGCGCGCGGCGCTCGAAGGCGTGCATCGAGTTCTGGAATCGCACCCTCGGCGCGATCAACGTCGATACGCCCGATCCGGCCGTGAACGTGATGGCCAACGGCTGGCTGCTCTATCAGACGCTGAGCTGCCGGATCTGGGGCCGAACGGGATTCTATCAATCGGGCGGCGCGTACGGATTCCGCGATCAATTGCAGGATGTGATGGCGCTGGTGCATGCCGAGCCGGCCCTCACGCGCGAGCATCTGCTGCGCGCCGCCGCGCACCAATTCCGCGAAGGCGACGTCCAGCATTGGTGGCATCCGCCGGCGGGGCGCGGCGTGCGCACGCATTTCTCCGACGATTATCTCTGGCTGCCGTACGTCACGTGCCGCTACGTCTCCTGCGTCGCCGATACCGGGGTGCTCGATGAGCAGATTCCTTTCCTCGAAGGCCGGCCGGTCATGCCCGAGGAGGAAGCCTATTATGATTTGCCGAATCGCTCCCAGGAATCGGCTACGCTCTACGAGCATTGCGTGCGCGCGATCGAGCACGGCCTCAAGTTTGGCGAGCATGGGCTGCCGCTGATCGGCTGCGGCGATTGGAACGACGGCATGAACATGGTGGGGAAAGAGGGCCGCGGCGAAAGCGTCTGGCTGGCCTTTTTCCTTTACGATGTGCTCACGCAGTTCGCCGCGCTGGCGCGCGCGCGCGAAGACGATTCGCTTTCGCCGACCGCTGCCTGGACCGAAGCGGAAAAACTGCAGCAGAACATCGAGGCGCACGCGTGGGACGGCGCAGTGGTATCGCCGCGCCTACTTCGACAACGGCGAGCCGCTCGGCTCCCAGATCGAATCCGGAATGCCAGATCGATTCGCTCCCGCAAAGTTGGTCCGTCATCAGCGGAGCCGGCAACCCGGAACGCTCCCGCCAGGCGATGGACGCCGTCGATGCAGCGCCTGGTTCGGCGGGACGCCAAACTGATCCAGCTCTTCGATCCGCCTTTCGACCAGTCGCCGCTCAACCCGGGTTACATCAAGGGCTACATTCCCGGGCGTGCGCGAGAACGGCGGCCAATACACGCACGGCGCCATCTGGACGACGATGGCCTTCGCCCTCATGGGAGAAAACGAGCGCGCCTGGGAGCTCTTTGGCCTGCTCAATCCCGTCCATCACGGCGGAACCCCCGACCAAATCGCCACCTACAAAGTAGAGCCCTACGTCGCCGCGGCCGACGTCTATGCCGTCGCCCCGCACACCGGCCGGGGTGGCTGGACGTGGTACACCGGATCAGCCGGCTGGATGTACCGGCTCCTGGTCGAAACCCTGCTGGGTGTGAACCTGGAGGGAGATCAATTGCGCGTGACGCCGCGTCTCCCGAAAGCCTGGACGACCTACAAGATTCACTATCGATATCCGGCAAACGGTTTATCACATCACCATCACCCGGATGGGGGACGGCACGACCGGGCCGATGGCGTTATCGCTCGACGGACAACCGCTGGCCGCGGAGACGATCCCGATGGTGGACGATCGCATCGAGCATTTCGTCGAACTACACCTGCCGGAGGGTGTCTAATCCACAAGTCTTTTCCAAGCCTGTCAGGTTGAGCGAAGCGAAACATCTCTGACTGTTTCGGGCGCGGAGGATGCTGACATATTCAGAGATTCTTCGTTTCACTCAGAATGACAACTTTCTTGACGCCTTGCACAGAAGCCGGCGCCGCCAGCGCAAAAGAAAGGTACCGATGCGAGTCGCGCTTAGGGAAGCAATGCCGACTATGCTGGGATTGACAGACGCGATACCCTCGCAACGGCATGACTAGCGACAATCCGCCCCCCGAGTCCCGTTTCTACGGCGTCGGCGTCTCGCCTGGCATCGCCCAGGCAAAGATCCACGTCATGAGCGACGAGCTCGAGGAGGTGCCGCGGCACTCGATCACGCCTGCGGAAATCGGAGCCGAGATCGGCCGTTTCGAGGCGGCGTTGATCCAGACACGCGCCCAGATCCTCGAGATGCAGCAGAAGATCGCGGAAGCGATCGGCGCGAAGGACGCGGGCATTTTCGACGCCCACCTCCTGGTGGTGGAAGACCGCACCCTCATCGATGAAGTGCTGCGCAAACTGGAGAACGACCTTTGCAACGTCGACTACGCCTTCCAGGAAGTCGCCACCCACTACGCCGCGACGCTGAGCAAGATCGACGATCCCTATCTGCGGGAGCGGGCCCTCGACATTCAGGACGTCACCCGCCGCGTTGTCCGCAACCTGCAGGGCAAGGCGCAAAAGGCGTTCCTCGGCCTGACCGAGCCGCACATCCTCGTCGCGCACAACATCACGCCTTCCGACACCGCCACCATGAACCGCGAGCAGGTGCTCGGTCTCGCCACCGATCTCGGCAGCCGCACTTCGCACACCGCCATCATGGCCCGGTCGCTCGGGATCCCGGCCGTCGTCGGATTGCACGACGTCACGGAAAAGCTCGAGACCGGCCAGGATGTGCTGATCGACGGTTATAACGGGCTCCTCGTCCTTAACCCGACGCCGGAGACCCTCTGGCATTACGGAGAACTAAAGCATCGCAAAGAGCTGGTCACGGAGCAGCTCACCGGCCTGCGCGAGACGAAATCCACCACCCGCGATGGCCGCCACATCACGCTCTCGGCCAATATCGAACTGCCGGGCGACGTTGCCACGGTCGCGGAGAATGGCGCGGAGGGCATCGGACTTTACCGGACGGAGTTCCTCTACATGCACCGGCCCACTCTGCCGAGTGAGGACGAGCAGTACGAAACCTATCGCACCGTCGCCGCGCAAGTCGCCCCGCATCCGTTGATCATCCGCACCTTCGATCTCGGCGGCGACAAGATCGGCGGCGGGATGGAGGCCACGGACGAGCAGAACCCCTTCATGGGTCTGCGGGCCATCCGCTACTGCCTCGAAAATCCAGAGATGTTCAAGGCGCAGCTGCGCGCCATCCTCCGCGCCAGCGGCGCCGCCGGTAACGTCAAGATCATGTTCCCGATGATTTCCGGGGTCGCTGAGCTGCGCCGCGCCCTGGTTGTGCTGGAGGAATGCAAAACCGAGCTGCGGCGGGCGGGGATTCCGTTCAGCGAGACCACTGAAGTCGGCGCCATGATCGAAATCCCGGCGGCGGCCCTCTCCGCCGACGCGCTCGCGCGGGAGGTCGACTTCTTCAGCGTCGGCACGAACGATTTGATCCAGTACGCGATCGCGGTCGATCGGGTCAACGAACGGATCGCGCACCTTTACGAGCCGACCCATCCCGCGGTCGTGAAGCTCTTAAAAATGATCGCCGACGCCGCGCATGCGCATCACATCTGGGTCGGCGTCTGCGGCGAAATGGCCGGCGATCTCGCCACCATCCCCCTCCTCCTTGGCCTCGGCATGGACGAGCTGAGCGTCAGCGCGTCGCTCGTCCCGCGCGTCAAACGCGCCGTGCAAACCTTGATGGTGGGCGACTGCGAGCAGCTCGCCAAAAAAGTGCTCGAGCTCGAAACACCGGCCGAAATCCTGGCTCTCTGCACGGAAGTGGCGCAGCGCCATTACGGCGATCTGATTGGGTAGACCTGGGTAAACAAAGCCGCACCGTTACTCGCGCATTCAGCGTTCAGGCGCCGAAATTGCGTCTCGCTGCACAAATTGAGGGCCAGCGCGGAAATAATCCGCAGCTTGCGGATGTTCATCGTATTGTCCGTGGCGCCAGATCAGTGACCTTCGGCAGTCCTTCAGCCCGAAGCAGCGCGGCAGGAAAAACATCCGTGCTGCGGGATCCAGCCTCCTGGCTAGCCGCGTTTCCATCAACTCTTGAAGGCGCCGCGAACACCAGCAAGGTCCGCTCTGCTCCTCGCTGCGGGCTTGTTGCTGGCCGCGGCGTGGCGGCTGTGCGCGGTCAATCTGCGCTCGACGGCTTCGATCCGAATGCGGACGGCAACATCCGCACCGTTGTCGTCCAGCCGGACGGCAAGATTCTCATCGGGGGCGATTTTACCATGCTCTCGCCCAACGGCGGAACGCCGGTAATGCGTAACCGTATTGCCCGGTTAAACCCCGATGGCACGCTTGATACCGCTTTCAATCCGAACGCGGGCGGCCCGGTCACTTCAATCGCGTTGCAGGCGGATGGCAAGATCTTGGTGGGTGGGGATTTCAACGGAACCAACAGTATTGGCGGAGAGACGCGCAACCGGATCGCCCGACTCGACGCCGCCACCGGATTGGCAGATTCGTTCGATCCGAATGCAGAATCTAGATGTTCGTGCGATCGCGGTGCAGCCCGATGGCAGGATTCTGGTGGGCGGCAATTTCTTTGGAGCGAATAGCATCGGCGGCCAGCTGCGCAATCGCATTGCCCGCCTCGATCCAGTGACGGGGCAGGCGGACTTATTTGATCCGAATGCGGATCTTGCGGTGAATTCAATTGTCGTGCAGCCCGACGGCAAGATCTTGGCCGGCGGCCAGTTCACGAACATCGGCGGTCAGCCGCGCAATCGGATCGCCCGGCTCGACCGCATGACCGGTTTGGCCGATTCATTCGATCCGAACGCGAGCGGCGAAATTAAATCGATCGTCGTGCAGGCGGATGGCCGGATTCTGGCTGGCGGCCAGTTCAACAACATCGGCGGCCAGACCCGCAATCACATTGCTCGACTGGATCGTGCGACCGGCCTGGCGGATTCGTTCGACCCGAATGCGAGCAATCCCGTTTACGCGCTCGCAGTCCAGCCGGACGGGAAGATCCTGGTGGGCGGCGTTTTCTTCAGTATCGGCGGGCAAACACGAAGCGCCATCGCGCGGCTCAATCCCACGACTGGTTTGGCCGATGCATTTGATCCGAGCGCCGACGGCGTTGACGTGCCGATCGTGGATGCCATCGCGGTGCAGGCGGACGGCAAAATTCTGGCCGGCGGTTTTTTCACCAGCTTCACGTCCAAACGGCGGCGCCACGGTGACGCGCAACCGGATCGCCCGGCTGGAAAGCGACGGCCGGCTCGACCAGACTCTCAATCTCAACGTCGTCGGCCAGTATGTTCAGGCCATTGCTGTTCAGCCGGACGGCAAAATTCTCATCGGCGGGCTCTTTAACACCGTTTTGGGCGTAACGCGCAACTACATCGCACGATTGAACTCGGACGGTACACTCGACGCCGCTTTCAATCCGAACGCGAGTAATGCTATCCAATCCATCGCGGTACAGACGGACGGCAAGATCCTGGCGGGCGGCGCTTTCCTCAGCATTGGCGGACAGAATCGCAACCGCATCGCCCGGCTCGATGGCGCGACCGGCCTGGCAGATTCCTTCAATCCGAACGCGACTGGTGGCGGTGTTCAATCCATCGCGGTGCAGGGAGACGGCAAGATCCTGGTGGGTGGCCTTTTCACCGGCATCGGCGGACAGACGCGCAACCGGATCGCTCGGCTCGATGGCACCACCGGCCTGGCAGATTCCTTCAACCCGAACGCCATTGGTGGTCTCGTTGTTACTGCAGTCCGGTCGATCGTGGTGCAGACGGATGGCAAGATCGTGGCCGCCGGAGAGTTCGGCCTTATTGGCGGACAGTTGCGTAACAACATCGCTCGGCTCGATCCCGCGACCGGCCTGGCAGATTCCTTCAACCCGAACGCGAACAATCCTGTCTTTTCGATCGTGCTCCAGGCGGACGGCAAGATCCTGGCAGGCGGGGAATTCGCCAGCATCGGGGGACAAACGCGTAACCGCCTCGCCCGGCTCGATCCCGCCACTGGCCTGGCTGATTCTTTCAATCCGGACGTCCAAAGCGCTGTTTGGTCGATCGCGTTACAAGAGGACGGGAAGATCCTGGTGGGTGGCGAGTTCCAGGCCATTGGAGGGCAGCTGCGCAGTCGCATCGCCCGGCTCGACCCCGCGACCGGCCTGCCGGACTCGTTTGATCCAAGCTCAAATCGGGTTGTCATGGCGATCGCCCTGCAGCCGGACGGAAAGGTCCTGGCAGGCGGCAACTTCGAGCTCTTCATCGGCGGACAAACTCGCAGCTTTTTCGCCCGCCTATCGAACGACACCGCAGCCCTGCAAAATCTCGCCGCCACGCCAGCGACCGTGACCTGGACTCGCGCTGGCTCCAGCCCGCGGTTCAAACGCGTGAGCTTTGAATCTTCCACCGACAGCGTGAACTACACACCGCTGGGCAACGGCACGGGAGTGGGCAGCAACTGGACTTTGACGGGCCTGAACCTTCCCATGGGACAGAACATCTACATCCGTGCTCGCGGTTTTTATCCCGGCGGCATATTCAACGGCTCGGAGAGCATAACGGAATCGGTAGGTAACGTCTTTCTCGCGCCGCCACCCGCTCCGACGGCGGTCGTCTCCCGAAAGGTGCACAACGGCGTGCCCTTCGACATTAATCTGCCGTTTGCCGGCAACTCCATCGAGTGCCGCAGCGGCGGAGCATCCAACGACTACAGCGTTGTTTTCACCTTTCCCGATGCTGTCACTTTCAGTAGCGCCTTCGTCAGCGGAACGGGATCAGTCAGCAGCACGAGCGGCAGCGGAACAACTACAATCACTGTTAACCTCACAGGTGTGACGAACGCGCAAACCATCGGAGTCACCCTCTTCGGCGTGAACAACGGCATGAGCACGAGCGATGTCGTGGTGCCCATGGGCGTGCTCATCGGCGATTCAAATGGAGACGGCTTTGTGAACGCCGCCGATACCCTGCAAACCCGCAACCGCTCCGGACAACCCACAGACGCCGCCAACTTCCGCTCCGACGTAAATACCGATGGCTTCGTCAACAGCGGCGACACGCTGGCTGTGCGATCGCGCTCGGGCACGAGCCTGCCGTAGGAGAGACGCGCTTCTGTGCGATCCGAATGCCAACGGCATAATTCTGGCCGTGGTCGCACAACCGGACGGCAAGGTTCTTGTCGGCGGCGATTTCACAATGGTCTCACCAAACGGCGGAGCGCCAGTCACGCGCAACCGCATTGCCCGACTCAACCTGGATGGCGCCCCCTCAGATGCACCGGTCTATCGGCGCCTTTTTGTTGCAACCAGCGTCCGAATACTGTGCAATTCTCGCCGTGAAAACGCTTCTCTTGGCCACTCTCTCACTCTTGATTGCCGGTTTCTGGACCGGCTCCGAGTCGAGTGCGCCACGCGAACACCTTAACACCAAAAAGCGAGCCGTATCGCGCCCAGCGCTTCAGCCGTCCACGTCGGTCAACGTGACCCAGCATCACAATAATCCCTCGCGCGATGGATTGTTCATTGACCCGGCCTTTACGCCTGCGGCGGCGGCGAATCTGGCGAGGGATGTGAACTTTAACGGCACGATTGTTGGCAACGTCTACGCCCAGCCGCTCTACGTCGAAGGCGGGCCGGACAACCGGGCGAAAGTGATCGCGGTTACGGAATCCAATAATGTCTACGCGCTCGACGCGATTACGGGCGCGATCATCTGGCAGCGGAACGTGGGCACGCCTGCGGGAAGCATGGGACTTATCTCACCAGTCGGCATCACCGGCACACCGGTCATCGATCTGGCCTCGCGCGCGCTTTTTCTGGTCGCGGTGATCAGCGGGCCGAACAACATGGTTTACTCCCTCAACGTTGATACGGGTGCGATCAATCCCGGTTTTCCTCTCGACGTGAACGCCACTTTTCCAGACTTCAGCTCGTCGCTCCACATGCAGCGCGGCGCGCTCATGCTCCTGGGGAACACGGTTTATGTCCCCTACGGTGGATATGCGGATATCGGCAATTATCGCGGACGTGTGCTTGGCGTTATGCTGAACGGTCACCCGCTCGGCTCGTGGGCGACCACTTCGCTCAAGTCTGGAATCTGGACACCCCGGTGGGATCGCGAGTGACGGGACGAACCTGTATGTCGTGACCGGCAATGCCCCCGGCGGAACCACTCCCTGGGGCGGCAGCGAGGCCGTCATCCGCCTCCAGCCGGGGCCGGTTTTCAGTGGATCGACCACGGATTATTGGGCGCCGACAAATTGGCAGGCGCTCGACACGCAGCGACGTCGATCTGGGCGGCACTAATCCAATCATTCTCGATGTCCCCGGCGCGACACCTTCCGCGCTGGTGGTCGCGATTGGGCAAAGATCGGAACGGTTACCTGCTTAATCGCGCCAATCTCGGCGGCATTAGCGCACCGGTCGCGCAAGGAGTCGTCGCTCCGCGGACAAGTTATCAATTCAGCGGCAACCTATCGGACAAGCCAGGGCACCTTCGTCGTGCTGCGGTCTAGTGGGATATTGACCGCGTTCAAGATAACGCCAACCAGTCCGCCGACGATTGCGACCGGGTGGAGTGTGAGTTCGACTGGACGCACCTCGCCCTTTGTCACATCCACCGATGGCACGAGCAACCCGATCGTGTGGGCATATGGACACGGCACGAATCAGCGCTTGTTTGGATACAACGGTGAAACAGGCGCGGTGATTTTCGCCGGCGGCGGCGCCAACGATACGATCAGCGGCACGCGCACCTTTAATACCGGCATCGCCGCGCGCGGCCGAATCTATGTTGCTGGCGACAACAAAGTTTACGCGTTCAAAGTTCCCCTTCCAGCGCTTCAACTTGGCTCGGCGGTATCCAGAAAAACCCATGGCCCCGCCGGCAATTTTGATATTGCGTTGCCCGGGGTGGAATGTCGCAGCGGCGGCGCCGGCAGCGATCACACCCTTGTGATCACTTTCAGCAACCCCCTGGTGAGCGGCAACGCGAGTGTTACAGGTGGAACTGGGAGCGTTTCGGGAAGTCCCACCTTCCTCGGCAATACCATGACTGTGAATCTGACTGGCGTGACCGATGTGCAGACACTTGCAGTTACCTTGAGCGGCGTGACCGACAGCTTCGCTCAGGTTCTGCCGGACACGGCAGTGAGCGTGGATTTCCTTCTCGGCGACACCAACGGCGACCGCTCTGTCAACTCAGGCGATACCCTGCAAACGCGCAACCGTTCCGGTCAGGTGACCGACGCGACGACCTTCCGCTCCGATGTGACCGCCGACGGCGTGGTCAATACTGGAGATACGGCAGTCGTGCGGGCGCGCTCCGGGAACTCGCTGCCGTAGTGTAGAGACGCGCTTCTGCGCGTTATTGTCCCGCGGTCGAAAGACCCGGACACGCGGAAGCGCGTCCCCTCTCCGAACGCGCCCAGTGCCTCTATCCAGCGAGTCTCGTCCTTTTCCTGCCCTTTTGCGCCTCGCATTTCGCATTGAGGAGCGGATGATAGCATCGATGAAAGACCCTCCAGATCGTGAGGTGCTTCTGTTCAATCAGGCGCTGCAATTGCCCGCCAGCGAGCGCGCCGGCTACCTGAACGCATCATGCGGCGACGATCGCGGATTGCGTCGCCGGATTTCCGCTCTGATCGAGTCGCACGAACAAGCGGGCGCTTTTCTCCAAGAGCCACCGGAAGGTGCATCCGCGGATTCAGGCGGGCCGTGGCCAAAAGAGGTGGACGGGAACGGGAACGAACGCGCCGGACTGACAGAAACGTGCGGCGATCACGTCGGGCGCTACAAACTGCTCCAACAGATCGGCGAAGGCGGCTGCGGCGTCGTTTACATGGCGGAACAGGAGGAACCCGTGCGCCGCCGCGTCGCCCTGAAGGTCATCAAGCTCGGCATGGACACGCGGCAGGTCATCGCCCGGTTCGAAGCGGAGCGGCAGGCGCTCGCGATGATGGATCATCCCAACATCGCCAAAGTGTTCGATGCCGGCGCGACCGCGACCGGCCGGCCCTATTTCGTGATGGAACTGGTGCGCGGCCCGAAACTGACCGATTTTTGCGACGCCGAACGGCTCTCCACCGAATCGCGGCTGCAATTGTTCATCCAGGTTTGCCACGCCATCCAGCACGCGCATCAAAAGGGCGTCATTCACCGCGACATCAAGCCGTCCAACATTCTGGTGCCGGTGAACGACGGCGTGCCCGTGCCGAAAGTGATCGATTTCGGCATCGCCAAGGCGACCCAGGGCCGGCTCACGGATCAGACGCTCTTCACCGCGTTCGAGCAATTTATCGGGACGCCGGCTTACATGAGTCCCGAGCAGGCGGTCTTGACGAGCGTGGAAGTGGACACCCGCAGCGACATTTATAGCCTTGGCGTGTTGCTTTACGAATTGCTTACCGGCCAGACGCCTTTCGTGCAGAAGGAGCTGCTCGCTTCGGGCTTGGATGAAATGAGGCGGACGATTCGCGAAAAGGATCCGCTGCGTCCCTCCACACGCTTGAGCGCGATGGTGGCGGGCGATCTCGCCACCGTGGCGCGCAACCGCCAGTCGCAGCCGCCGCAGTTGATCCATCTGGTGCGC
The DNA here is from genome assembly GCA_963844275.1 of uncultured Verrucomicrobiae bacterium. Lineage (GTDB taxonomy): Bacteria > Verrucomicrobiota > Verrucomicrobiia > Chthoniobacterales > UBA10450 > JACCTI01. The sequence continues at coordinate 302,088 of CAWJNS010000009.1, read as the reverse complement.
GGCGATCTGGATTGGATCGTGATGAAGTGTCTGCAGAAGGATCGCGCCCGCCGTTACGAGACGGTGAACGCGCTGGCGATGGACCTGCAGCGGCACTTGAACCATCACCCGGTTCTGGCGCGTCCGGACAGCCTCCCCTATCGGATGAGGAAGTTCGTACGCCGTCATCGCGCCTCGGTGGCAATTGCGGCGCTCGTTTTCCTGACGTTGCTGGCTGGACTCACCGGGACGATCACGCAGGCGCGACGCGCAACACGACATGCCGCGCTGGCCGAAGCGCAGCGTCAGCGGGCGGACGAAGCAGCGCACGTCGCAAAGGAGCAACGCGATTTCGCCTTGCGCCAGCTCTCCCGCGCCGAAGCCATCAACGATCTTAATACCTTCGTGCTTTCGGACGCCGCGCCTTCCGGCAAAACGTTTACCGCGCGAGAACTGCTCGCCCGTGCCGAGCAGGTGGTGGCGCGACAGACGGGCGAGGCCGACGACAATCGGGTCGAATTGCTCATTTCAATCGGCCATCAGTACGAAAACCTGGACGAGCACGGCAAAGCCCGCGAACTGCTGGGCCAGGCCTATGAGCTTTCCCGCAAACTGACCGAACCCTCCATTCGCGCCGAAGCGTCGGCCGCGCTCTCGGTTTCGATCGCACTGGCCGGGGAACACGAGCGCGGGGAGGTTCTCATTCAAGAGGCGTTGCGGGAATTGGGTGACGCGCCGCAATTCGTGCTGCACCGCGTCTTTGTGCTCTTGCGCGGCAGCCGCGTCGCGCGCGAATCCGGCAAGGAGCAATTGGGCGTCGAACGTGCGCAAGCGGCGGAGCGTCTCCTGCACGAGTCAAAGCAAGCCTCGCCGCTCTCGAATCTGAACATCGCGATGGAACTGGCGGAGTCCTACCGCATGGCCGGGAGGGAACGCGAGGCCGCGGCCGCCTTCGAGGCAGCCTTCAAGCAGCTTGCCGGTCTGGGTCGCGACGAGACGGAAAGAGCCGGAACGCTCCTGAACAATTGGGCCCTGGCCGTCGACACCCTCGGGCTGCCCTTGGAAGCAGAACGGCTTTATCGACGCGCGATGGAAATCAGCAGCGTCGGTGGGAGCGACGCCGCCGTTTCGCCGATGTTGCTCAACAATCTGGCCCGCACGCTGACGGACCTGCACCGCTTTGACGAAGCGACCACGTACGGGGCGCGGGCGCTGGAGAAGGCACGGCGCGCCGGCGACGAGCACGTGGTCAACATGACGCTCAACGTTCTCTTCAACATCTACCGTCAGCAGGAGGGGAAGCTCGATCTTGCCGAGGAGGCGCTGCGCGAGTTTGAAACGCAGGCGAAGAAGTTGCTGCCCCCCGGACACAGCGTCTTCGCCATCATTGTGTCCCACAAAGCCATGCTGGCTTCGGCCCGCGGCGACCACCCGACGGCGCTGGCGGAAATGGACCGCGCCGTGGCCATGACGGAGACAAAATCGCCCGAGCGACTCTATTTCTTTTTGCGGCGGCGGGCGAAAGTCCGGCTTAAGGCGGGACGCTACGACGAAGCGCTGGCGGACGCGACGCGCGCCTTGCAGATGAGCCAGGCGGCGGTGGGAAAAGTGAAGTGGTCCAGCCGGCTTGGGCTGGCCACGCTGGACGTCGCTCGTGCCCTCGAGGCGCAAGGAAAGCTTGCTGAAGCACGAGCAACCTATTCGTCTGCGTTGGAACACTTGGAACCGGCCCTCGGCTCGGAGCATCCGGAAACCGTCGCGGCCGCGCAGGGCATTGCTGATTGTGCGAGATGAAGTACGCTTGGGCAACGGGGGACAATGCCTGGCGACGCGACGCTTCTTTTATCGGCGATTGAGAACGGCGATGCTAAAGCCGCCGACCAACTTCTGCCGCTGGTTTATCAAGAATTGCGCCGGCTCGCGGCGAGCAAGATGGCGCGTGAAGCCGCAGGCCAAACGCTACAGCCGACCGCTCTCGTGCACGAGGCTTGGCTCCGGCTCGTCGATAACGAGTCTCAAACATTCCAGAACCGCGCCCATTTTTTTGCCGCCGCGGCCGAGGCCATGCGGCGAATCCTGATTGACCGCGCGCGGCGCAAGCGCGCGGCACGCCACGGTGGCGGTCAGCAGCGGATCGAGCTGGAGGAAGTGCAGCTGCCTTTCCCCGCGGATGACGGCCAGCTCCTGGCGGTCAACGATGCCCTCGATCGGCTCGTCGACTTGCATCCCCTCGAGGCCGAAGTGGTGAAGCTACGTTACTTCGTGGGGCTCTCGCATGATGAGACTGCCGAGGCGCTCGGCCTTTCGGTGCGCACATCGAAATACTACTGGGCCCACGCCCGGGCCTGGCTGTTTCAGGAGATCACACGCGCCGATCGGTAAGCGTTTTTCCCATCTCCGGCACTTCGCTTGCACTTCGGCGGGGTGAATCTCGCCATTGTTCCGTGATGAAAGCGACCGCGCTCCACCGATCAACTCGCCGCCTCCTGCCCGCCATGGCTCTCTTCGCGCTCTTGCTTAGCAGTGCCGCTTCCTTCGCTGTGACCCGCACGGTCACAAATTTGAACGACAGCGGCGCTGGGTCGCTCCGCGACACAATCGCGGCGGCGAATAACGGCGACACGATCAACTTCGCGGTCACGGGCACGATTCAATTACAGACCGAGATTTCGTTTTTGAAGAGTCTCACGATCAGCGGACCGGGCGCGAATCTCCTGATCGTACGTGGCTTTGGGAATTTCAGGCGCGTCCTCCACATCGAGGGAGGCACGAGCACTATTTCGGGAATCACGATTACGAATGGCCGCGACGATAACCCTGGAAGCGGCATCTACAAGAGCAGCGGAAATCTCACGCTCAACAACTGCCTGCTGGATGATAATGACACGATGCCCGGCGCCGATGGTGGCGGGATCTACAACGAGTCCGGCAATCTGACGCTGAACAGTTGCACGCTGACCGGCAACGCCGCATCCGGCATAGGCGAGGGCGGTGCCATTTTCAATTGGCGAGGCAACGTCACCCTCAACGGCTGCGTCGTCAGTGGCAATTCGGCGCTGAACGGTGGCGGCATCGAGAGTAGCCCCGGGATCGGGAGTAGTGTCACGCTGACGGTTACTGACTGCGTCTTTTCCTCCAATACCGCGACTTCCGGTGGGCAGTCCGGCGGCGATGGCGGCGCGATTAGGATCTTCGGTGTCGACAACAACAACGTGGCCCTGACGGTGGAACGCTGCGTCTTCAGCAATAACAACGCGATCGGGCCTGACTCTAGTGGCGGGGCCATTCATACCGGCGGCAACAGCGCCACTTCCACGGTCAACATCCGCAACAGCACCTTCAACGATAACAGCGGCGAGGAATCCGGCGGCGCAGTCTATCAAACCTCGAACAACAGTCTCGGCGGCAACCCGAACGTGTCGGTGTTGCTCCTGAACTGCACGCTCGTGCGCAACACGTCGGAGGCACGGCGGCGCGACTCTTACAACAGGGCCGCCGGCACTTCGACCGCGATCATGCAGATCGCGAGCTGCACCTTGAGCGGCAACGGCAATTCCGCCGGCACCAGCAGCACGATCGAAAACAATATCATCAACAGTGGCTTCGCCGATCTGACACTCGGAAACACGATCCTGCAAAAGGCCTCCGCGCTCGGCAGCGTGAACCTGAAGAACGTCGGCGGAACCGTGAATTCGTCGGGCTACAACCTCTGCGATGACAATGCGGCTGGCTCTCCTCAGCGGCGCGGGCGATCAAATCAATGCCGACCCGCGACTCGACCCCGCGGGGTTGCAAAACAATGGGGGCCCCACGCCCACGATTGCGCTCCTCTCCACCAGCCCCGCGCTCGACCGCGGAGCCAATTTCGGCATTACGACCGACCAACGCGGCATGCCGCGTCCGGTCGACATCCCCAGTTACCCGAACCTGACCAACGGAACCGACATCGGCGCCTACGAATCTCCGATCGACCCGATCCAGGACGGCAGCGCTGGGTTTTTCGTAAACATAAACGCGGATCACGACGATGGCGTCTGCGGCCGCTCTGATTGCACGCTGCGGGAAGCGATTAACCGCGCCAATTTCCTCGCCGGTACCGATACCATCTTCATTTCATTCGGCGGCACCATCACGCTGAATCAGGCGCTTGGAGCACTCAGCGTCACCGGACCCACCACCATTACCGGTCCCGGCGCGCGGACACTCAGCATCAGCGGCGGCAACAGCACCCAGGTCATCGACGTCAGCGGCGGACCCACTCTCATCAGCGGCCTCACGATTCGCGATGGACGTGCGTCCCTGATTTTCCCCGTGCCGGTGGGCGGGGCCGGATTGGTGAATACCGGCACGTTGACGATGACGCGTTGTACGTTCGTGAATAACACGGCCGCGGCTGCCAATGGCGGCAGCAGTGAAAATGGCGCCACCGCGGACGGCGCCGCGGTTTACAATGCTGCCGGCGGGGTGCTGACACTCGACGCCTGCACATTGAATGGGAACAGCGCGACCGGCGGACGGGGCGGGAATGGCGCTGGTGATTTTGTCCCGGCGGGGCAAGGCGGCGCCGCGCGTGGCGCAGCGATTTTCAATGCTTCTGGCGCCATCCTCACGGTCACCAATTGCACACTCGCCAACAACACCGCGACCGGAGGCGCGGGTGGCAACAACACCGCATTCAATTTAACCGGCGGAAATGGCGGTGCCGCTGAGGGCGGCCTCTCCAACCAAGGGACGCTCACGCTGCGCTCCACAACCTTGGCACGAAATATCGCCATCGGCGGCGCCGGTGGACTGGGGAGAATCCCCTCGCTCAACGGAGCTCCTGGCGCGGCTCGAGGCGGGATTTCACACGGCGGGGGCACGACCACAATCGGCAACACGATCAGCGCGCTAAACAGCGCTTTTAATACGGGCACCCCCGCGCCGGACGCCGCGGGTGCGTTCAATTCGCAGGGATACAATCTGATCGGCATCGGAACCGGCGCGAGCGGATTTACTGCCCCCGGTGACCTCGTCGGAACCGCGGGCGCGCCGATCAACCCGAATCTCGGACAATTACAAAACAACAGCGGACCGACCGACACGCTCGCTTTGCTCAATGGCAGCCTCGCGCTTGATGCCGGCCACTCCCTCGGCCTGACGATCGATCAGCGCGGCATCCCGCGGCCAGTTGATCTCCCCGGCATCCCAAACGCAAATGGAGGCGACGGCAACGACATCGGCGCGTTCGAGCTGGCACCATTGAGCTTGAGCAACGTCGTCTCTCGAAAAGTGCATAGCGGAGCGGGAGAATTCGACGTTGTCATACCAGCGGTGGAAAGCCGCAGCGGGGGTGGCACGCACACCATCATCTTCAACTTCTCGAACCCACTCACCAGCGTCGGCGGGATATCCATTACGGGCGACCCTGGCGTGACGAGCAGTAGCGGGATCGGGTTTGATCCGCGCCAGTATGTGGTCAACCTCAGCAACGTCCCGGAGGCACGGCAGCTCACGATCACCTTGAGCAATGTCTCCGATCAATGGGGCGGCAACATCGGCAGCGTCCCCGCGACGGTTCGCTTTCTTCTGGGCGATGCAAATGGCGACGGCGTCGTCAACGCCGGCGACGCCACCATCACTCGCAACCGCTCCGGCCAGACCACTGACGCCGCCAACTTCCGTTCCGACGTGAATATCGATGGCTTCGTCAATAGCGGTGACGCGCTGGCGGTGCGTTCGCGCTCCGGCACAAGCGTTCCGTAAGATCGATAAATCTCTCATGAACGATATGTTAGCCGGTTTCTCCGCTCGCGGCCTTCTCATCGCGGCGGTTCTTTGCTCGATGGCGCTCGGCTCGGGAAAGCTGGCATCCGGCGCGAATCCGCCGGCGTCAATGCAGGACGCCGCCAGCTCCGCGCCGCAAATGGAAATAATGCCAGAGCCTCCATTGCAGGGCATTAATCCCTGGACCGCGGCGGCGGTGTATCCCACAACCATTGGTCGCTACGCCTTTGCGCAGAATGGCCAGGATCTGTATGTCATCTCCGGCGTTACATCCGGGGTGCTGACCAACGCCGTGAGGCGATACAATGCGACGACCAACGTATGGACATCGCTCGCCAACATCCCTGTCGCCTTGGAAGCCCCGGCTGCTGCTCTCTTTAACGGTAAGATTTACGTCGCTGGCGGCGTCAACATCAACGGCGTCGGGACGAACAACTTCCAGATCTACGACATCGCCGCCAACACTTGGAGCGCCGGCCCGAACCTGCCGGTCGCTACGTGGGGCGCAGCAGCCGGAGCGTTCAACGGCAACGTCTATGTCGCTGGAGGCAACTTTCCGCCTACGACAGCAGTCTCCATCTACAACATCGCGAGTAACACCTGGAGCGGTAGCTTTGCTGCGCCATCACCCTTCGTGCTCGGAGGCTACACTCAAGTAGGACAGCTTCTTTACCTGATTGGCAGCTACACCAGCACGACTGGTCTTAATACGACAGTGAGCATGCGCTTCGACATGGCGACGGCCACTTGGATCCTCGGACCCGTTTGGACGCCCCAGCGAGCCGACTTCGCCCTCGCCGCGGTCGGCACCAGACTTATCGCTATGGGCGGCGATAGCAATGGCGGCGCTTTCTTTGATCCATCCGTGCAGGTGGATGAGCTGGACACCAGCGCCTGGCCCGACGGGACATGGGTGTCCTCGCCGGACAATTTGCCTACACCACGCCAGTCCAACCAAGCCGGTTTTTTCAGCACCGGGCGAATCGGGGGAGAGATCTGGAGCACGGGCGGTAGAACCACCGGTAATGTTTATCTAAACGAGCATCTCTTTCGCGCTGGCTCAACCGTGCCGACAAACCTGATCACGAACGGCGGTTCCTCGATTGTTTCGGCGGGTGCGAATGGAGTGCTTGATCCCGGTGAAGTTGTAACGGTTTCGCTTGGCGCCCAGAACACGGGCGGGCCGGGTGTTGTCTGCACGACCGCCGCCCTGACCGGGACACTGCAGGCAACCGGTGGCGTAAACGCTCCGTCTGGACTGCAAAATTACGGCATGGTTTGTTCCGGTAGTCCGGCAGTCTTCCGCAATTTCACCTTCACGGTTGATCCGGCCCTGCCCTGCGGCAACTCCGTAACAGCTTCGCTGGTGATGATGGACGGAGCGACGAACTACGGGACGCTCAACTATATCTTCGTCACCGGTATTCCTTCTCCGAGCCTTACTGAGAACTTCGACGGCGTGGTCGTGCCCGCGCTGCCGGCTGGCTGGACGACTACGTTTTCAGGTACCGGCACCGCCGTCGCGACCTCAACGATATTCCCCGATACGGCTCCCAACGACATCTTCTTATCCGAGGCGTCCAATGTCGGACTCTCTGAAGTGACATCGGCGGGCATCCCCATCACCAGTGCCTCAGCGAAAGTGAGCTTCAGAACTCTTTTCAATACTGAGGCAGGCTATGATGGCTTGGTATTAGAGATTAAGATCGGTGCCGGAGCATTTCAGGACATTCTCGCCGCCGGCGGCAGCTTCGTGAGCGGAGGATATAACTCCACCCTCTTCACCGGGTTCGCCAACCCGCTCCCCGGTCGGATGGCTTGGAGCGGACTTTCTGGTGGCACAGCAGCGATGCCTGCTTACATCACTACCCTGGTCAACCTTCCGGCGACGGCGAGTGGACAAAACATTCAGTTGAAATGGCGTCAAGGATCTGACGTCAGCGTGGTCCCGGCACCCAATCCCGGATCACGAATCGATACAATTACCGTCATGGGTGGTAGCGTCTGCGACTCAAGCGCGCCGGTGCCGAGTAGCGCAGTGTCGCGGAAGTTCCATGCCGGGACGCCATTCGACATCAATCTGCCGCTGACCGGCAGCCCGGGCGTTGAATGCCGGGCGGGCGGCGCCACGAATGATTACACAATTGTCCTGACTTTCGCCGCTCCCGTCACCGTGAAGGGAAGCCCGCAGGCGCAAGTGACGTTAGGCGCGGGCATGGTGGGTAGCGGCGGCGTCGGCAACGGCGGTGGAGTCGGCGTGAGCGGGGCCACGGTATTGGTACCACTGACCAACATCGTCAACGTCCAGACCATCAACATCCGTCTCAACGCCGTCAACAGTGGTTTGAGCACAGGCAATGTGACGATTCCCATGGGCGTGCTCGTCGGCGACACCAATGGCGATCGTTTTGTCAACGCGGGCGATACGCTTCAAACCCGCAGCCGCTCTGGCCAGCCGACCGACGCCCCCAACTTCCGCTCCGACGTGAACGCCGACGGCGTCGTCAACAGCGGTGATGCGCTGGGGGTGCGGTCGCGCTCGGGAACAAGCCTGCCGTAACTCGTAAACGGAGGCCGGGTTCGTAGCCCGCCGATCGGAATCGCTTGATTACCGAGCCCCCTGTGGGTTCACTCCTCTTCCGATCCTTCGGGGTCCGGCTTCAACCCCTCCTCCTCCATCTTCCGGAGGACATCGCTCATATCATCGACCTCGTCCCAAACCTCCTGGCTGACGTAAATCGGCGCCTTTTGCTGCGTGGCCATGGCGATGCAATCGCTGGGACGCGCATCGAGCTCGATGATTTTCTTCTGCTGCAGCTCATTCTCCGCGCAGATGATCATCCGCCCGTAGTAGGTGGCGTTCTTGAGATCGTTGATGATGATGCGCTCGACGTGTGCGCCTAAGGCGGTCATGAGGTGACCCATCAGATCGTGGGTCAGCGGCCGCTCCTTCGAGACATCGCGCATGAACATCGTGATCGCGCTTCCGACCGTCTGGTCGACGTAAATGATGAACACCTTGTCGGCGTTTCCGAGGAAAACCGCGCACCCGCCGCTCGTCGGCAGGACCGCGCGCACGTGCACCTCGATGACCGTCTTGTTCACGCGCAGACGTTATCCGGTCCAATGTCGAAATACAAGGGGCGGCCCGCCGCGCGCGCCGACCCGGCGGAGATTTTCGAGACGAGTGCTTGCATGTTCGCGTGCCTGAACAATGGTGCGCGTTGCGTTGGCCGCCGTGACCGAAAAATCCAAGCCTGAGTGGGACGTTGATACCGCTATCGCGACGTACAACGTCGACGGCTGGGGTTCCGGCTATTTTACGATCAACGCCGCCGGCAATGCGGAGGTCCGTCCGCTTCAGGAAGGCGGCGGGCCGATCGACATCATGGCCGTGGTGGAGGAAGCGCGAACGCGCGGGCTTGGCTTCCCGCTCGTCATCCGCTTCCAGGATTTGCTCCGGCATCGCGTGGTCGCGATCAACCGCGCGTTTCCAGGCGGCGATCACGGAGTTCGGCTACCGCAATCATTACCGCGGCGTCTTCCCGATCAAGGTCAACCAGCTGCGCGAAGTGATCGAGGAGATCGTCGACGCCGGCCAGGAATTTCACTTCGGCCTCGAAGCCGGCAGCAAGCCGGAGTTGATCGCCGCCCTCGCCATGCACACCGATGCCGAGAGCCTCGTCATCTGCAACGGCTACAAGGACCGCGCCTACATTCGCTCCGCCATGCTCGGCCGCCGGCTCGGCAAGTCGGTCATCATCGTGGTGGAGAAGATCGAGGAGCTGCAGCAGACCATTCGGATCGCAAAAGAGCTCGGCGTCGAGCCGCAGATCGGCATCCGCGTGCGTCTGCATAGCAAAGGCGCGGGCAAATGGACCACGAGCGGCGGCGAGAACGCGAAGTTCGGCCTCGACACAGCCAACCTCGTCGCGGCGAGCGACCTGCTGAAGGCGGAAGGCCTGGCGCATTGCCTGAAGCTCGTCCATTTCCACGTCGGCTCGCAGGTGCCGGACATCTCGACCATCAAGCGCGCGGTCCGCGAGGCGGCGCGCTATTACGCGAAGCTGGCCAAGCTCGGCCACGAGCTCGGCTATCTCGACGTCGGCGGCGGGCTGGCGGTCGATTACGACGGCTCACGGACGACCTTCGACAGCTCGATGAATTACTCGCTCCAGGAGTACGCGAACGATGTCGTCTGGAACATCATGGACGTGTGCGATTCGGAAGGCATTCCGCATCCCGCGATCGTGAGCGAGAGCGGCCGCGCGATCGTGGCCCATCATTCGGTCCTCGTGGTCGAGGCGTTTGGCTCGATCGAGAAACGCCCGCTCGAATCCCAGGTCGACCAACGCCGCGACTGATCACAAACTGGTGCGCGAAATCCTCGAGGTGCAGGGAAAACTCCGGCGCAACAACCGCCGCGAAACCTTGCACGACGCGCAGCAGATCAAGGAGGAAGCGCAGCAGATGTTTTCGCTCGGCCTGCTCGATCTCGTCAGCAAAGCCAAGATCGAGAGCGTTTACTGGCAGCTCGCGGAGCAGATCGTCGCGCTCCACCGCGGTCTGCGCTACGTGCCGGAGGAAGTCAAGGAACTGGAGACGTCCCTCGGCGACCAATACATCTGCAATTTCTCCGTCTTTCAGTCACTCCTCGATCACTGGGCGCTCGGGCAGCTCTTCCCCATCATGCCGATCCACCGGCTGGACACGGTGCCGGACCGGCAGGGCACGATGGTCGACATCACCTGCGATTCCGACGGCAAGATCTCGAAGTTCATCGACTTGCAGGACGTGCGCGACACCCTGCCGCTGCACCGGATCGTGCCGGGCGAAATGTATTACCTCGGCGTCTTCATGGTCGGCGCCTACCAGGACATCATGGGCGACCTGCACAACCTCTTCGGCCGCGTCAACGAAGTGCACGTCTTCCTCGATCCGGACGAAGAATCCGGCTGGTACATCGAAGAAGTGATCGAAGGCAGCACGATCGGCCAGGTGCTGGCGTTGACGCAGTGGGACAAGATCGAACTGATGCGCCTCGTGAAGCTGCAGGTCGACGCCGCGATCAAGAGCGATCGCCTTAAGCCGAACGACGCGATGAAGCTGCTGGCCGACTACGAACGCGGCCTGACCGAATACACCTACCTTTCGCTCAACGAGGGCCCTCCCGCCCCCACCAACAGCAACAGCCCATAACGCGGTGCGGTAGTGCTGCCCCCGGCACGTCCGGGTTTCTAAGTTACCTCGTTGGGGAACGGGGCACCGCTGCAACTTGTCTCCGCCACACAACCCGGCACATTGCAGCCGATGATTTCGGCCACTTCCGTCAAAAACGCGCTCCACAGCTCCGAGCCCCGGGACACGATTCTCGTGCAGGGGTGGGTGCGCACGCGGCGCGATGCGAAGACCTTCTCTTTTATCGAACTTAATGACGGCTCATCGCTGAAGAACCTCCAGGTCATCGCGCAGGATACGCTGCCCAATTACCCGGAGATTCAGCGGCTCATCACCGGCGCGTCGATTTCCGTGCGCGGCAAGCTGGTGGCGTCGCAAGGCAAAGGCCAAAGCTGGGAAGTGATGGCGGACGAACTGACGATCGTCGGCTCGTCCGACGAGACGTACCCGCTGCAGAAGAAAGGCCACACCCCCGAGTTTCTGCGCGAGATCGCGCATCTGCGGCCGCGCTCGAATCTCTTTGGCTCCGTCTTCCGCGTCCGCAGCCGGCTGGCATTCGCCATTCACCATTTTTTCCAGGAACGCGGCTTCGTTTACGTCCACACGCCGATCATCACCGGGAGCGATTGCGAAGGGGCGGGCGAGCTGTTCCGCATCACGACGATTGACGCGAAGAATCCGCCGCGCACCGACCGCGGCGAGATCGATTACGCGCGGGATTTCTTCGCGCGCTCCACCTATCTGACCGTAAGCGGGCAACTGGAAGCGGAGGCCTTCGCCTGCGCCCTGACGAATGTCTATACGTTTGGTCCGACGTTTCGCGCCGAGAACTCGAACACCTCGCGGCATGCGAACGAGTTCTGGATGATCGAGCCGGAGATGGCGTTCTGCGATCTCAACGGCGACATGGATTTGGCCGAGGAGATGGTGAAATACCTGATCCGCGACGTGCGCGCCAACTGCCCCGACGAACTGGAGCTTTTCGGCAAGTTCGTCGACAAGGAGTTGCTCGCCCGGCTCGATTTCGTGCTCGAGCGGCCGTTCCAGCGCATCACCTACACGGAAGCGGTCGCGCTCCTGCTACAGAGCGGCGAGAAGTTTGAGTTCCCGGTCGAGGAAGGCGCCAACCTGCAATCCGAGCACGAGCGTTGGCTGACGGAAAAGCACTTCAAGTGTCCGGTCACGGTTTTCAATTACCCGAAGGAGATTAAGCCCTTCTACATGCGCTTGAACGACGACGGCAAGACCGTGACCGCGATGGATGTGCTCGTGCCGGGGATCGGTGAAATCGTCGGCGGCAGCCAGCGTGAGGAGCGCCTCGAGGTGCTGGAGGCAAACATGCGCCGGCACGACCTCGATCCCGCCGACTACAAATGGTATCTCGACCTCCGGCGCTACGGCACCGTGCCGCACGCCGGCTTCGGCCTCGGCTTTGAGCGGATGCTGATGTTCGTGACCGGCGTCGCAAACATCCGCGACGTAATTCCGTTCGCGCGCACGCCTGGGAGCGCTGAGTTTTAGTCCCTAGTGAACTCCGACCGCTTCCCTGGGAACGCGGCCGCACGGGCATTTGCACGGAATTCTGGTGGTGCCCGAAGGCGGGGCTTGACTCGCGGCCTTTTCCCGCCTTAATCGACCGATGTCAAAACCGATTTTCCGGGTCCTGATGGGGTTCGCCGTCGCGACAACCTTCGTGGCGTGCGAGACGCAGACGACCACGCAACGACACACACCACCGCCACGGCCGTCCGCTCGACGACCATTGCGCACGCGTCGATGACACATGCCTGCCGTCGCCTCGGCGCGGCCGAAACAACCCTGGAGCCGGGGCACGCAGACCGGCACAAACCTGTAGGTCCGCGGTTCGCAGCGCAAGCCAGGGCGACTGCGCCAGGAGCGCCCCCACCGGGAGTATCCAGCAGAGTTCGGCCTAGTGTTCGGCTCTCGCCCGCTCGGACGAGAAAAGCGGATTGGATTCGCGCGGGTTTAGATCAGCGCGGGTGTAGTTCTGGAGGAAGAACGTGTCGACGCGGTTGTCGCTGGCACCGAGCGGGATCGGGATGAAGCGCGAGAGATCGAGCACGGTGGTGAGGGAGCTTTGATTCGCGACTCGCAGTTCAGTCGCGCGCCGCAAGTCGGCCCGGGCCGTCAGTTCATCCACGAGGAATCGCACCGCCGGCGCGGAGGGTGGCTCGAGGCGAAGATCTATCTTCGCTTCCACCCGGATTTCCTCCAGGGTGATCTCCTGCTGGGCGAAGCCGTGCGCCCCGGTCGCGAGCAGGAACGCAGGGACCAGCCTAACGAAGCGATTCATGCGCGGCATTTTTCTGACGGACGGGAAATTTTCGCGGCCAGATAGGCGGAGAAATAACCGGCGTAACGCTCCTGCAATTCCGGTTTCTCCCAATCGCGGCCTGTCACCCGGCCCCGGCAGTTGGCGGCGCCGCAAGAACAGGCGATCGCTTCTCCGCTGCTGTCCGTCATCGCCCAATCGTGGGTCAACTCCTCGCCGGCCGCAATCTCGCGCCTGGCAACGAATGTGATCTCGCCGCGCAGGCCGAGGTTCGGGTCGCAGGAGTGATTGCTGAAAATCATGGAGCCTTCGCGTTCCTCCGCCGTCACCGGGCAGATGAAGAGATCATCGGCGATCTGAATCTCGGCGGCACCGAGTTGCGGCTGGAGTTGGTCCAGCAGCGCCCGCGTGATGATGTGGCCGCCCTTGATTGCCACAATCTCATCCCGGGCGATGGGCGCCACCGCAAACAAGCCCCGCCCGTGGATGGGGCTTTCACGGACCTCCGTCTTCGGAGAGCGATAGGAGAGCGCGTGCATACGGCTGCATTAGAACGCCGAAAGTGCGGAGCGTTCAACGCGCCTGCCAGCGGGATCAACCCCCTACCGGGTCGGGAGACTCGGCCTACAGACGCTTCAACTCGATCCTGGAGCCGTTCGGCTCTTTCCAGATCATCCGGTTCTTCGCGAGCTCGATCTCATACACAAAGGTCGCGAACTGCGTCTGAATCTTCAGGCGCCCGCGATCGCCGAAGGTGTAGCGACCTTGCGTCGTTCCGGCGTTGACCGCGCCATTCGGCGAGAACTCCCACACGATGGGATTGGCGCCGCCCTCCACCTGCCACCGGCCGATGATCTGCTGCTTCCGGTTATCGCAGGACGCGATCGTGCAGAGAAGGAAAGCGCTGAGTGCCAGTCGCGGGATTGTCGCCACCATCAGGCGATGGTTTTATCGACCGGCAGTTGAAGCCGCAATGCAAATGTCCGTTAGGCGGGAGCGCATCAACGTGGCGGAATCCCGGGTGGCCGCGCCAGGCGCTTGGGCGCTCGTTTGCGCCACGCGAGCGCCAGAGCCGCTTCGACCGTCTCTTCCCGGGCCGACGCGAGCCGCACGACCGTGGCGCCTTGTTTGCCCCACGCACCTTTGGCGGGGCCGAACGTGGCCGGCTCAAGACCCAGCAAACGTTGTTGCTCTTCCGGCGGGAGGATGACAACCGCGTGGTGCTCGTCGGGATACCCGAGCGTGGCGAAGATTTTTCCACCGACCCGAAAATCGGGATGACCCATGTGGGCATTTTCCGTGGCTTCCGGCAGGCGGAGAGCGAGCCGGCGAAACTCCGCCGCAGTCATGGGCTTGCCGCGGCCAATCAGCGATCGCCCTTCACGTAGGCCAGAATTTTTTCCGGGCGGCCTTTCGCCGACCAGACCAGGCGCAGGAAATCGGCGGGATGAATGTCGTAGGTGCGAAAGAACCGGCGGTCGCCGCCGCAGCAATACATCAGCTCGTTTGGCATCTCACCCCGCAGGCGCGCCTTGGCCTTCTCGATGATCCGCGGCAACCAGACGATACCTTCCATCTCGTCGGTTTTGGCGGGCAGTTCGTCCACCACGATCAGCTTGTCCGTCCATTGCTCCCGCTGCTCGTGCATGAAATAATCGCGACGCGCGGCGGAGATGAGCAGCGCCGTCTCCCAGTCGAGATCAGACGAATCTTCGGCATAATCGTACAGCTCCATCGGTTTCGCCCCGAAGGCGCGCAGCACATTCACCTCCCGCGGCGTGAACATCGTTTCGACCTTGCGGTGGTCGTTCCCGTACTTCACCAGAGCCTTGTCGTACAATTCGCGGAGGCGCTGTTGCCACCCGTAATTCGCTGTTTTCATCGGCGCACTCTACACCGTGCCGGGGTTCGTTGCCTTGGTTAGTTAGGGGTGCCCGCGGCGGCTCCTTTGACCGAGCAGGGTGAAACCTTCCGAGCGGGCCACGTAGGTGGCGGCGGTGATGTCGCCGGTGACGTTGAGCACCGTGCGGCACATGTCGAGGATGCGATCAACGCCCAGGATGATGGCGATGAGCGCGGGATTAATGCCGTAAGTCGCCAGCATCACGATGATGAATGGAATCGAGCCGCTCGGGACGCCGGCGGTGCCGATGCCGCCGAGAATCGCGAAATAGGCAATGCCGAGTTGCTGCCAGATCGTGAGGTCGATCCCGGCGAGCTGGGCGAGGAAAAGCACCGTCACCCCTTCGTAAAGGGCGGTGCCGTTCTGGTTCGCGGTCGCGCCGACGGTGAGGACGAAACCGTTGATCTCGCGCGGCACTCCGAGGTTCTTCTCCGTGATCCGCAGTGCCGTCGGCAAGGTCGCGTTCGACGACGAAGTCGAGAGGGCGGTCAGCATCACGGTCTTGATGCGACGGAAGAAATCGAGCGGCCGGATGCCGGAGAGGAAGTAAACCGAGAGCGAGTAAACACCGAACATGTGGATGATGAATCCGAGCATGGCGGTGAGGACGAACCACGCCAGCGCGCTGAGCAGATCGATCCCAAAGCGTGCGGTGTTGTTGAAGAGAAGGCAGGCGACGGCGAACGGCGCCACCTTCATGATCAGGTCGATGACCTTGCAACAGATCTCGAACAGCGCCTGCAAGCCGCGGATGAAAGGGGCGGCGGTTTCCGGCCGGACGAGGGTCGCCGCCACGCCCAGCGCGACGGCGAAGAGCATGAGATGCAGCATGTCCGGGGTGTCGCTTTGCTTTTCCTCCCCCGCGCGCACCCCGGCCACGGCGGCGATGGGATTCGAAGGCACCAGCGTTTTCACCACCTGCATGAGCGCGGAATCGGTCGTGGCCGGCTTCTTCGTCGCATCCGCCACCCGTTTGGCGGCGTCGCTGCCGTAGCGCGCCTCCAGTCCATCCCGCGTCACGGGATCGACGCGCTCGCCGGGGCGAATGGTATTCGCCACCGTCAGGCCGATCACGACGGAAAGGGCGGAGATGACCAGGGTGTAGCCGAACGATTTCAGGCCGACGCGGCCGAGTTTCCGGATATCGCCAATCCCGGCGACCCCGACCACGAGCGACGAAAAGACGAGCGGCACGACGATCATCAAGAGGAGGCGCAGGAACAACGTGCCGATCGGCTCGGTGACATTCGCCACCGTCCAAACGACCCGCGGATCGTCGCCACCGAGAGTGATATTCGCGAGCACGCCTGCCGCCACCCCAACCCCGAGCCCGATCAGGATGCGGGTGTGCAGCGGCATGCCTTTCGGCGCGTCCGCTGTCTCGTCGTCGAGATCGGTCGTCTGCTCCCGCTCGTAAGCGTCTGAGATATCGTCGTCGCGTTGAACCATGTCGCCGGATATCGTGGACGGCGGCAGCACAACGTGAAAGAGGGAAATGCGCAGCCGAGGTCGTCGGCTTTCTCCTCTTTAATCCCAGCGCGCACTCCCCGCAATGCCGCGGGTAATGCCGTGCGAGCGGCTAGATCTTCCATACATCGAGCCCTCTATAACCGCACCAGACTGCGCTCCAGTTCCCGCCTCAGTCCTGCCGCCTTTGAATCAAAAATACACCAACGGAATTGATCCATCATTCACCTTCCGAAAACCGGAGAAGCCCACATCTCTGCATTCAACATTTGAAGACCGGCAGCTGCCGGGCTTTCTTGGCAGCGAGTAATTGCATTGCGCACAAGACGGCGGATGCATGACGCAATTGTCGATCGCAGCATGCGACCCCGATTACCCCTCGGGAAGGTGACGATGAAGCGACTAGTCCGTTTCAGTGTTTGTTGCGGCGGCCCCGTGAATCGGGGGCATCGCAAGCGAATGCTGATTACGTTCCTAACCGGCCAGGCGCGGGGAGCGTCGAGATTGCTGATTTCAATGGCGACGGCAATTCGATCTGTCGTTGCCAATGAGGAAAGCATCGATGTTTCAATCCTGCTGGGCGACGGCAGGGAAACTTCGTTCCGGCGAAAGACTCTCCCTTTCCTGCCGGACATCTGCCTAACGACCTGCCGTGGTGATCCCAACCGTGACGGCAAACTGATCTGGCGGTCGCAAATCACGAGAAACAACATCTCACCATTTTGCTGGGTGACGGAACTGGCGGCTTTGCGCTGGCGCCGAATTCTCCATTGGCTGGTGTTGTTCAATGCGGCCTGCGTTGCGAACTCATTTCGATGGCATGGCGAGCACCTCGACCGTCACACCGAAGGAATCGCGACACAGCCGGCTTCGTTCAGCAACGGGCCTCCGTCGCCGACCGGAAATCACCACGTTCAAGTCCTATGCCGTCAACGCCACGGTGTCCTGGAACCGATCAGCCTTGAGCAGCGGCGGGAACAGCACGGCCGCGTCCGATCGGGGATTCCCGCGCGAGCTTCGCATCTGCGTGGCGTGGTGCGATTCACGCCACGAAGCAGGGATGGGAGCATCCGCGACTAGTCATATCAACGAGGGCAACCGGCGTCAGCCTTCGCACTCGACGATCCGAAGTAACCGACGCTGCCGGTCGTCACGGCATTGTAGCAGTCACGGCGTCCGCTTTACCGTGTGCGGATCCCTTCCGCAGTGTTGACGCGGAAGGTTTGTTTCACCTTGGTTTTGCCGAACGTCAGCTCCGCGGTGTAGTCGCCGCTGGGAGGCAGCCGTTTCGGATCAACGCCGCCGTACTGGGTCAGCACGTCCTTCGTCGGCAGCAGATCCCAGGTCAGACGGGTGATGCCTTGCGTGGCGGGCGACTTCAGGTTCGCCACCGGCGTGCCGGCGGCGTTCGTGATCGCGATTTTGATTTCGTCGCCGGTGAATTCTTTCACCCAGACGTTGAAGATGGCGCCTTCCGGCGGGTTCTTGCCGCGGAATTCTCCCTTGCCGGCCCACTCATTCCAGCCGCCGAGGAGGTAACCGCCATAGGCTGGCCCGACGGAAAAGAGATGGGCCGGCTGCGCGGCAATCTCGGGGGTCATTTCGCGGAGCGGCCGCGTGTCGTCGAGAATGCCGAGACTACGGCCGTGGGTCGCGATCACGAGGTCGGTCGTGCGCGGATGAATCTTTAGGTCGTCCACTCGGACTGCCGGCACATCGGCAAGGCGCATCCAGCGCGCCCCCTGGTCGAGCGAGGCAAACAAACCGAAATGCGTGCCCGCGTAAAGCAGACGCGGATTGGCGGGGTCTTCCCGAATCACTTCGACCGGCGCGTAGGCCGGCAGGCCTTCGCCGACGATGCTCTGCCAGGTCGCGCCGCTGTCGGCCGTGCGGACAATCATCGGCCGTTCGTCGCCGCTCCGGTAGGCGTTCAACGCGACATAAGCGACCTTCGGATCGTGCGCGCTCGGCTCGATCCGGACGATCCATTGCCCGCGGAACGGCTCCGGCAGGTTCTGCGTCAGCTCGGTCCATTTCGCGCCGTCGTTTTCGGTCATCCAGAGCCGTCCATCGTCGGTGCCGGCCCAGAGCAAGCCGGCGCGCGACCGGCGATTCCGCGAGCGAAAAGATGACGCCGAAGTTCTCCGCCCCGCTTCCCGTGGCGTTGGTGCGCTCGGGATCGTTGCGCGTCAGATCAGGACTCATGAGCGCGAATTTTTCGCCGCGATCGGTCAGGCGAAAAACGCGATTGCCCGCCAGGTAAATGACGCCCGGGCGGTGCTTGCTGGGGATGAGCGGAGAATTCCAATGGAAGCGATACGCCTGCTGGCCTTCCGCCGGTTCGGGACGAAGTTCCCGCATCTCGCCGGTGCGGGTATTGATGCGGTGGATATTGCCTTGCTGGCTTTCGGCGTAAAAGGTGTCGCGATCCGTCGGATCAAACGCGACGTAAAATCCGTCGCCGCCAGCGAGATTCGTCCAATCCCCATTCATAATGCCGTCCTTGCTCTGCACGCCGGACGGGCCGACCCAGTTCGTGTTGTCCTGCAGGCCACCCGCGATGCGGTAGTAGGGCTGCGTATCGTCGAGCGAGATGCGGTAGAACTGGCCGGCGGGAATCCGGTTCAAGTGCTCCCACGTTTTCCCGGCGGAGTAGCTGGAGTAAACGCCGCCGTCCGTGCCGAGCAGGACCCGTTGGGAGAGGATCGGCTTCGGCGGTTTGTTTTTGTCCTCGGGCTTCGGCGGCTTCGGCGCGACGGTCGAGCCCGCTTGAATGGCGAGCGCGTGGCAATCGGGATGCACTTTCTCGGAGTAATCCTCGCGAAAACTGCGGCCGCCATCGTCCGAAACGAGAAGCGCGAAACCGAGCACGTAAACGCGCTGGTCGTTCGCCGGATCGACTCTGATTTCGCTGAAGTAAAACGGGCGCGGGTTGATGTCGCTCGTGCGCGTCCAGGTTTCGCCCGCGTCCTCGGAGCGGAACACTCCCCCAGCCCGGCTGTGAATGTCGCGAATGTCGCTCGCGCCGCCTTCATCGCTCTGCACGATCGCCATCACGATCTTCGGATTGCTCGCCGAGATGGTGAGACCGATGCGGCCGGTCTGCCCGGGAAGTCCGCCGGCCAGCTTCTTCCAGGCGGCGCCGCCGTTCGTGCTCTTGAAAATGCCGCCGGCGTCCTCGCTCGTGGCCGAAACTCCGTAGGCGAAACTCCACGGCGTCCGCTGCCGCGCGTAGAGGGCGGCGTAGAGAATCTCCGGGTTCGACGGATCCATCACCACATCCGCGCAGCCCGTGCGCGCGGCGGCGGGCCCGTTGGCGTGCAGGACGTTCGTCCAGGTCTTGCCTGCATCGGTGGTTTTGAAGAGGCCGCGCTCGCCGCCATCGGCCCAGAGGTGACCACTCGCCGCCACGTAGGCCGTCTCCGGATTTTTCGGATGCACGATGATGCGCCCGATCGCGCGGCTCTCTTTCAGCCCCACGTTCTGCCAATTGGTCCCGCCGTCGGTCGAACGGTAGACGCCATTGCCCCAACCGGCGGAATTGCGATCCGTCGCTTCGCCCGTGCCGACCCAAAGGACGTCGGAATCCGAGGGCGCGATGCCGATCGCGCCAATGGATAAGTTCGATTCCTTGTCGAAGATCGGGTCGAACGTCACGCCGTTGTCGCCGGTCTTGAAGACCCCGCCGGTGGCGAAGCCAACGTAAAACTGACGCGGGATTGCGCGGATCGATCGCGATGTCAGTGACGCGTCCGCCCATGATCGCGGGCCCGATCGGCCGCACTTTCAGGTTCTTAAAGAGCACCTCCGTCAGCGGCGGCGCGACGGGCGGCTGCGGCTGAACCTCGGTCGGCGCGGGCGGGGCGGCTGGCGATTCTTGCGCTGGCGCGGACGGTTCCTGCGCGCGCAAAAAAGCGGCCGGGCTGGCGAGAAGAAGACCGAGTAAACAGGTGAGGGAGCGAACGAACATCGGGCAGAATAGCACCGCTTCGCCGCCCTGCTTCACGGTTCCCAATCGACCTCCTCTTTCGTGATCGGCCGATAATCGCCCCGTGGGAAGCGCACGCCGCGTTTGACCGTGAGCGTCACGCTTCGCAAAGCCCCAATATCTTCGACCGGATTCGCGGTCAGAAAGACAAGATTGGCGAGCTTGCCCGGCTCGATGCTCCCCATCTCCTTCTCCAGCCGCATGGTGCGGGCATTGACCATGGTGGCGGCATAAATCGCCTCCAGAGGAGTCATGCCCGCCCGCCGCACGAGAAGCTCCATCTCTCCCTGCACCGCCGGATAGAGATCGTCAGTTTCAGCAAAGCTGTCAGTCCCGACCGCGATGGCGACGCCGGCGCGCTGCGCTTGCGCGGTCAGGATCTCCGCCAACTCGGCCGAACAGAACGGCGGCGGAGGCGCATGCTCGGGGTCCTGCGCCCGCATCCGCTCGATGGTGTGATAAACGTAAACCGTCGCGTCGAGGATGACGCCTTTCGCTTTCATCCGGCGAAAGAGCTGCGCCATGACCTCGTTTTTCCCGGCGCGAAAGGGTGTCGGATCGATCGGGAATTTCTCCCGCTCCTCGTAGCGCGCCGGCCGCTTCGCCATCGCCTGGTAGCCGACGTAGCCGATGTGCGAAACCACATCCGGCCCGGCGTCGAGCACCTCCTCGGGCGTCGCCGGGAAAACCATGCTGTGGGCCCAGACCAGCATCCCCTGCCGATGCGCTTCGCGCGCAATCCGCGCCACCAGCGACGCCGAAAGATCGGCGTAAATCTTGATCGCAATCGCGCCGGTGCCGCGCGCGAGGGTGACGGCCGTCGCCAGATCAGTTTTCTCGTCGATCGCCTGGATCCACGGTGTTTTCCCGGGAGTTTCGCCCTGCGAGCAGGCTACGAGACGCGGATCGTTGACAAAATCCGGCCCGGCGAAGAGCGCCGCATAATAAATGTCAGGCCCCGCAACTTCGCCGACGCGGGTGGCGCGCTTCAGCTCCGCCAGCGCGCGGAGGTCATCGCCCATGCTCCGCACGGCCGTGACGCCGCCATAAAGATCGCGGCGCAACATCGCTTCCGCGAAAGGCCGCCGCGGAGGCGTGGCGAGATGGGTGTGGGCATTGATGAGTCCCGGCAGCACATGCCATCCCGAGGCATCGACGATCTCCGCTCCGGCCGGCGGTTTCAGCTCGGCGACGGGAACGACCGCGTCGATGCGTTCCCCTTGCGTGACGATCGCCATTTGCGGACGCGGCGGCGCGCCGGTGCCGTCGATCAGGGTCGCCCCGGAATAGACGATCACCTTGTCGCCTGCCGTCGCGGCCAGGCCCGGACCGCAAATACTGCCGAGGGCTGCGGCGCAAAGCAGAAACGAGCGGAGCACGCGCGGATGTTAGCGCCAGGCCGGAGTTGGGAGCAACAGATCGTTGACGCGGGCTGCCCGTCGAGACGAAAACGGTGGCCGTGAAACGCCTTCTTCTCCCTTTCCTCGTGGCAGTTGTGGCCGGTCCGTCCTTCGCACAGCCTGCTCCCTCGAGTGAGCCGATCCTGCCGCCGGCCGTGCCTTGGGAGGGAAAGAGCCGCGCGCTCCTCGTGGCGAAAGACGACCAGTGGATCACCCCGGCCGAGAAGGATGACCTCCGCACCACGCCCTCCTACGACGAAACCGTCGCATGGTTGCGCAAGCTGGTCGCGAACGCGCCCGAGCTGCAGATGATCTCGATCGGCGAGTCCTCCGACGGTCGCGATATCTGGATGATCGTCGCCTCGCGCGAAAAGGCCTGGTCGCCCGAAGGATTGCGCAAAAGCGGGAAACCGACGGTGCTGGCCCAGGCCGGCATCCACGCGGGCGAGATCGACGGCAAGGATGCCGGCCTGATGTTGCTCCGCGACATGACGGTGCGCGGGACGAAAAGTGACCTGCTGGAGCGCGCCAACTTCCTCTTCGTACCCATTTTCAACGTCGACGGCCACGAGCGCACGTCGCGCTTCAGCCGCATCAATCAGCGCGGACCGGAAGTGCAGGGGTGGCGCACGACCTCGCGCAACCTGAACCTCAATCGCGATTACGCGAAAGCCGACGCGCCCGAGATGAAGGCGATGCTGCGCATCCTGAACGACTGGCAGCCCGATCTCTATCTCGACCTGCACGTCACTGACGGCGCCGATTACCAATACGACATCACGTTTGGCTTCAACGGCGTGGGCGGGCACTCGCCGGCGATCGCTGGCTGGCTGGAGAAAGCCTTCACGCCCGCGCTGACGGACGCGCTCGCGGCCGCCGATCACATCCCCGGTCCGGTCGAGGCGCCAAACTGGATTGACGAAACCGATTGGACCAAAGGCATCAAGGGCTGGCTGGCCGATCCACGCTTTTCGAATGGCTACGGCGACGTGCGGCACCTGCCGACCGTCCTGCTCGAGACGCATTCATTGAAGCCCTATTCGCAGCGGGTGCTCGGCACCTACGTGTTTGTCGAAGGCGCGTTGCGCATCGCCGGCAAAGGCGCGGCCGGGCTTCGGCAGGCCATCGAGGCGGATCGGAATCGCCGCGCTCCGCTGATTCCGTTGAGCTGGGAGGCGGATGAAAAAGCACCCGCAGAAACGTTGACCTACAAGGGAATCGAGACGCGCGCCACACCGTCCGCCATCTCCGGGGGCGTGCGGGTTGAGTTTACGGGCAAGCCGAAGACGATGACGGTTCCATTCCAGCGGCGAAATCAGGTCAGCGCTTCCGTTGCGCGGCCGAAGGCCTACTGGATCCCGACAGCCTGGCGCGAGGTAATCGAGCGGCTGCAGTTGCACGGCCTCGAGTGCGAACGCATCGACGCTCCGCGCGAAGTGGCCATCACGATGTATCGGCTGGAGGAGGCGAAGTTTGAAACGGAAGCCTTTGAAGGTCGCGTGCGCGTCGACGTGAAACCGGTCGCGGAAAAACGAACCGAGCGCTTCGGCGCCGGCTCGGTGCGCGTATCGACCGATCAACCGCTGGGCGACCTGGCGGTCATTCTTTGCGAACCGACCTCGCCCGATTCCTTCTTCCAATGGGGTTTCTTCAACGAGGTGCTGCAGCAAACGGAATACATCGAGGAATACGTGATCGAGCCCATGGCCGAGCGGATGCTCGCGGCCGATCCGAAGCTGGCGCAGAAATTTCGGGAGAAGCTCGCGAAGGACGCCGCCTTCCGCGGCTCGCCGAAAGAACGGCTGCGCTGGTTCTACGCGAAGACGCCCTTCGGCGATGAACGTTGGAAGCTCTACCCGATCGCGCGCGAGGAATGATGATTTGCCGCCCGCGAAAGCTGACAAGTGGCTACAATATTCTCCGGCAGCCGACAATGATGGTCCGGCCCAACAAGAGATCGGTGCCATTCATCTCGCGCACGAAACGTTCGTTCTGCGCGTCCACCGTCGCGATTTTCTCCCGCTGCTCGCGCCGGAGCGCGATCGCGGCGAAAATCCGGAGCGGAATCCAGAGCAGCGCCAGCGGCAGCCAGGAGCGGCGCTGGAGCTTATCGACCGAGACACTGATGTCGGTAAAACCGGCGGCATGGAGCGCGTGTGCGAGATAGAAGTAGCCGACCGGATTAATGTGGCCGTGCGTCGAGTGATGACGCTCATCGCCGAGCCGGAGCGGGCCGAACAGGTTATGGAAACCGAAGAACAGATAGCGCAGCCGTGAGCGCAAATTGAGCACGTTCGGCGTGCTGACGACGAAGACGCCGCCCGGCCGCAGGACCCGCGCGACTTCGCGAATGGCCGACCGGAAATCCTCCAGGTGCTCGATTACTTCCGTGCACGTCACCAGATCGAACGAGTGATCGGCATACGGGAGCGGCTGCGTGTTGAGATCGGTGACGTCCACCTTGAGATCGTCGATCGTCAACAGGTCGTCGCGGTAATCGCAGGCGTGCGGGGTGACCGGAAACTCGCGCATCACCCGATCGATCAACTCGCCATTCCCTGACCCGAGATCGAGATACGCGCCGCGCATTGCCGGCGCCAGCTGGCGGATCTTGTCGATTGTAGCCTGCACAATCTTCGGGGTGCTGAGCCCCTCCGCCGGCAGGCGCGTGAAGCTGGTCTCGCCCCGCTCGTGTGCCATCCGGCGCGCCCTCTCTGCTTCCTCGCGCAGGGCGGTGCGTCGCTTTTCCGCCGGATTCGAAGGGGATGACATGTCGAGAATTGCTGCCGGCGCACTTTAACGCGCATCGCGGGCGACGCGAATCCCGCCGCCATGACAGGGTTTGAACTGACCTTTGGGCGCCGACTCAGGCTTTTTTGGAAGACTGAAGAAAAACAAGCGTTTCCTGGCGCGAGTCACGAATCCAACGCGCAGGCCACAGTCGTGGGCTGCGCTCCGTCCGTCCTCATGAACCCATCATTTGCCTCACTCTGCCTCCGCCCCACTGCTCGCCGGGGAGCCATCCCGCTGCTTCTGCTCCTCGCCCTCTGCTGCCGTGTGCCATCCACCGCGGCACAAACCGCGCCGGCGTTTACAAGGATCGTCGTCTTCGGCGACAGCCTCTCCGATGTCGACAATGTGCGCGACCGGATGCACTCAAAGTTCTTCATTTCCTATCCGGGCGGCGACTTCAACTACAGCGATGGCCGTTTCACAAACAGCTCCGATACAAATCCCTCGTCCCAACTTTACGTGGGCGTGTGGCACGAGCAGCTGGCGCGCGCTTTTCTCGGGCTCTCCGCCGCAACCGCGAGCCTGAATGGCGGCCTCGATTACGCGTTTGGCGGTGCGACCACGCAGGACGGCACGGCCGAACGGACGGTGTTCAATAATCCGGCGCCATTCTCCGGCGGAACCAACACCATCACGATCGATAACATTGGCCGTCAGATCGACCGGTTCCTCAATCAGCAGACCGTCGATCCGATGGCGCTCCACGTCGTCTGGGGCGGCGGCAATGATCTCTTCGATGACGACAGCGAGGGCAACGTGGACGCAACCGTCGGCCGCGTCGTGACCCAGGTAAACCGGCTGATCACCGCCGGGGCAAGGTACATCCTGGTGCCGAATGCGCCCCCGCTCGGTGGCGTCCCCTTCTATGGCGACGATGGCAACAAGCAGGCGTCTCTGGACCGTGCCTCTTCCCTTTACCGCACCCGGCTGAATGCCGCGTTGGATGCGAACGCGTTACTCTATCCGCCCGTCGACCCGCCCACCATTTATCGGGTCGACATCTGGTCGCTCTTCGTCCGCTTCGTTTCGGAGCCGGGGCGCTACGGTTTTACCAACATGCTGCACTCGGCACGCGGGCAGTCTTCCGCCGATCCGGACACCTATCTTTTCTGGGATGACATTCATCCGACGACCGCGGCGCATTATCAGATCGCGAAGGAGTCGAACCTGGTCTTGAGCGGCGCGGTCGTGGCGCCGGGGCGAGCGCTCAATCTTTCGACGCGCGCAGCCGTGGCCGAAGGAGAAAACGTGGCGATCGGAGGGTTCATCATTACGGGCAGCGCACCGAAGCGCGTCATCCTGCGCGGGATCGGACCCACGCTGCCGGCCAGCGGAATTACGCGGCCGCTGGCGGATCCGGCCCTCGAGCTTTTCGATGCGGATCGCACCTCATTGGCGACAAACGACAACTGGAGAGAAACACAAGAGGCGGAAATCCAAAGCACGATGCTGGCGCCGCAGAACGACTTCGAGTCCGCGATTGTGCGGACGCTGGACCCCGGCACCTATACGATCGTGATGAGCGGCCACGACCTCAGCAACGGGGTGGGCGTCGTCGAAGTCTACGACCTCGACCCGACGAACGGTTCCACCCTGGGAAACGTCAGCACGCGGGGCGCAGTCGGAGTGGGTGAAGACGTGATGATCGGCGGCGTCATTATCGGAGCGGGCGACGAAGGCATCACCGTGGTGCGCGCGATCGGGCCGAGTCTGACAAGTTTCGGGATCGCGAATCCGCTGCTCGATCCGACGCTCGAACTCTACGACGAGAACGGGTCCCTCATCGCGATGAACGATGACTGGAAGCTGGGCCAACCGACGGCGGCGAAAGCGACCTTGCTCGCGCCGACGGACGACCGCGAAGCGGCCATCACAGCGTCACTCGCCCCGGGGCGATACACCGCGGTCGTGCAGGGGAAGAGCGGCACCACCGGCGTCGCCCTGGTCGAGATCTATCGGATTCAATAGCGGCCGGGAGGTGCCGTGGACGCCGGTTGCGCGACGACTCCTGCGCCGGCACATAGCGACATGTCACCGCGTTGGCGCCGCGCGATTCTGAAGCGCACTGTCACGGTCGGCGCGCTCGGGATTGGCGTATGGTTCAGCATGATCCGCATGCCGGGCCACAGCTTCCGCGGGCCTCCCCCTCCCCTGACGGTCGATCAACTGGCCCTGCGGAATGAACTGGCGACCGCCGTGCAGAAACTCGGGGGTGAGATCGGGCAGCGAAACATGCAGCACTACGCGGAACTGGCGGCGGCGGCGAATTTCATTGCCCGATCGTTTTCCGATGCCGGGTTAAAGCCGCGCCGCGCCGGCTACGATGTCGGCGGACGGCTCTGCGAGAACATTGAGGTCGAGATTCACGGCCGATCGCGCGAGCTGGTTATTATCGGCGCGCATTACGATTCCGTCCTCGGCTCGCCGGGCGCGAATGACAACGGGAGCGGCGTGGCTGCGGTCCTGGCCCTGGCGCGTCGCTTCGCGCAGAAACCGGGCCTGCGCACGCTGCGCTTCGCCACGTTTCCCAACGAAGAGCCCGGCCATTTCCAAACGGAGGCGATGGGCAGCTGGGTCTACGCGAAAGGCTGCCGCGATCGCGGGGAGAAGATCAGTGCGATGGTGAGCCTGGAGACGATCGGCTATTTCTCCAATGTGCCAGGCACACAGGCGTATCCGGTTCCCGGCCTCGGCGTGGTCTATCCGACGACCGGCAACTTCATCGCCTTTGTCGGCAACTTCTCGTCACGGGCGCTCGTGCGGCGGACGCTGGGAACTTTCCGCGCCCACGCCAGCCTGCCATCGGAAGGCGCGGCGTTGCCGGCCAGCGTGCCGGGGGTCGGCTGGTCAGATCACTGGGCGTTCTGGCAGCACGGATACCCCGGCATCATGATCACGGACACGGCCCCGTTCCGGTATCCATTTTACCACGCCTGGAGCGACACGCCGGACAAGCTCGATTACGACTCCATGGCACGGCTCGTCTCCGCGCTCGAGCCCGTCGTCGACGACCTGGTGAACAACTGACCGACACTAAGTCCGAAAGGTAACAAGCCGGTTACCTTTCACCGGTCGCGGCCGGGCTGGCGATCTGGCATGATCGGGCGCGCTGCGAGTCCGCCTGCCTGGGTCCTTCGCCCCGGCGCTTCCAGTCCTAGAAAGATGCTGCTAACCTCTCCCACATGTTGCCACGGTCTCTCGCCCTCGTTGCGATGCTCTCGAGCGGGTTGTGCCACGCTGCGTTCGCGCAAGCCACCGTCGAAGGCCACGTGGAACTGCCGAAGAACAGGACGGTGCCGGTCATGACGAAGCGCTACGAAGTGGTGACGAAAGGTGGAGTGCTCGCGACCAGTCCACCGCTCGCGGTCGTCTATCTCGAAGGCGCACCGGCGAAGGACGGCTCCGCGCCGGCGCCGAAGCAGGTCATGCAAAAGGACATGGCATTCCTCCCTACGCTCCTCCCTGTGCAAACGGGCACGAAGGTGGAATTTCCGAACGAGGACGACACCTTCCACAATATCTTTTCCTATTCGCCGGCGAAGCGTTTCGATCTCGGGCCGTTACCGGCCCGAAGAGCGCCCCATCCCCTCCGTGGTCTTCGACAAAACCGGTCTCGTGACCTTGCGCTGCGATATTCATGATCACATGCGCGGCCTCATCCTTGTGCTCGGCTACTCCTTATTTTACAGTCACTGATCCGGACGGGCGCTTTCGTTTGACCGGGCTGCCCGCGGGCAATTACACACTCAAAATCTGGATCGACAGCCGCACCACTCGCGAAAAGCCGGTGGAGCTAAAAGCCGGCCGATCAATCGCAGGTCGACTTCCGGTGAGCCCTCCGCGACGCGTGAAACCAACCGGTATGGCCAGCTACCGGGCGAAGCTGCTCATCGCGATGATGCTGGTGGTGTTGGCCCTGACCTCGCTCGGGCTCTTCCTCGCGCAACGCAAAGTCGCGTTCGAAGCGCATGTGGACCTGTTGCAGGATTTTCGCAATGAACTCGCCACCCTGCATGCCGTGCGAGAGATGCGCCACGCCGCGCTGGTTCACCACGTCGGCGACCTTGTGAAGCGACCGCGCATTCACGCCGCTTTGGAGGACAATGCGATCGATCTCCTCTACCCGACCGCGCGGGATGAGTTGCGCGAATTGGTCGAACGCGAAGGCGAAGGGCCATCCCAGTCGCCATTGCAAGCGCTGCACGCCAAGTTTTATCGGTTCCTCGATCGGGAGGGCCGCGTCATTCCGCCGCCTAATCTCGCGGAGGTTGGCGGGCTGGAGCCGGACGAAGAGGCGCAGTTGAAACTGCCGAGCCTTTCGACCGAACTCCAGATCGGCTACATGCTGCGAGCGCGGCGCGGGGGGGCGAGCGAACCGATCGACGAGGTCATCGCGATGCCAGTTTTTTCCTCTGAAAACGGCCAGGTGACCGCCATGCTGGCGCTGGGTTTCAGCCCGGTGAAACTCGGCCTGGGGAAAACGGCCACCGAAATCAAGAGCGGCGTCTGGACGAGCGGCCGGATGAATTTGCCGGCCTTAAATGAAGCGGAGCAAATTGCGGTTGGCAGGCTGGTGGAAAAGGCGGTCGCATCCTCCGAGCCCCCGGAACGCAGTCGCGAAGTGGAAATCGGTGGCGTGCCGCACCTTCTCTTCCATAAGCAACTCAATCACGACTCGCTCTTCCGGCCGGCCTATGAGGTCGCGCTTTATCCCCTGACCGAGGCGATGGCGCGGCAGCGTCAAATTCGCCGGCAGGTCATTCTGAGCGGTGCGCTACTCCTTCTGGCTGGCTTCGCGGCCAGCCATCTCCTCGCGCAGCGTCTTTCGAAGCCGGTGGAAATGCTGGAAGTCACCTCGGAGCAAAATCGCACGCAGCGCGAACGCGCCGAAGCGGCCCTCGAAACGACCAGCGAGGAGCTGCAACGCGCCGCGCGATTTTCCTCGGATGCTTCACACCAACTCAAGACCCCGGTTTCCGTCTTGCGCGTTGGAATCGAGGAATTGCTCGCGCGCAACGATCTCAAGCCAGAGGTCTATCACGGACTTTCCGCGCTCCTCCACCAGACCTACCGCATGACCGGGATGGTGAACGATCTTCTCCTGCTCTCCCGCATGGACGCCGGCCGTCTCCAGATTCAATTCGAGCCGGTAAATCTTTCGCAATTGATCGAAGAATGGATCGACGACTTGAGCGCTTTGCCCGACGATCTGCACATCGAGTTGAAAACCAATTTCCCGCCTGACCTCCAGGTGCGCGGTGAAAAACGTTACATCTCGGTAATTATGCAAAATCTGCTGGAAAACGCGCGCAAGTACAACCGCCCCGGCGGCCAGATCTGTGTCTCGGCGCGGGGGGAGAGTGATTTCGTCATCTTAAGTGTCGAGAATACGGGCAAGCCGATTCCGTCCGCGGCGCGCGATCACATTTTCGAGCGCTTTCATCGCGGCACCGTGGGTGAAAATGTGCCGGGTCATGGGCTGGGGTTAAATCTCGCGCGGGAGCTGGCGCGGCTGCACGGAGGAGATTTGCGATTGGTGCGGTCCGATGCGGAATGGACGGAATTTGAAGTGCGCTTCCGTCCCGCATCGGTACCGGTCCTGGAAGTAGCCCACGTCGCATGAGAAAACGCTGCGCGCTGCTGCTGCTCGCGTGTGCGAGCCCGCTGCCGGCGCAGGATTTTTTCGATCGGCTGGATGAGAGCCTGACGCTGAGCGCGTTTAACGACAGCGTGCGGGCCCGCCTCAGCGGCACGCTCGACCTCGAGTATTACCATTTCCAGCAGCCGCCGCCCGGGTTGATCGACGCCGCCGGCTGCGACCTTTTCAATCCGCGCCTCACGCTCTTCGCCGACGCGCAACTCGGGCCCAAGGTTTACTTCTTCGCACAGGCGCGATTCGATCGACATTTCGATCCCACCGATGAAGGCGCGCAAGTCCGGCTGGATGAATACGCGATCCGCTACACCCCTTGGGAGGACGGCCGGCTCAGCGTGCAAGTGGGAAAATTCGCCACCGTCACCGGCGTCTGGGTGGGCCGGCATCTTTCCTGGGACAACCCCTTCATCAACGCGCCGCTCGCCTATGAACAGGTCACCACGCTCGAGGACATGTCTGCGCCGGAGCTCCCGTTCGATGGTGAATTCCATGACGAGAAATATGAATACATTCCGGTCGTCTGGGGACCGAGTTACGCCAGCGGCATCTCAGTGGCCGGCCAGATCTGGAAGTTCGAATATGCGGCCGAAGTCAAGAACTCAGCCCTTGCTTCGCGTCCGGAAAGTTGGGACGCTCACCCAGATTGGTTTCGATAATCCGACGGTCAGCGCGCGGGTCGGGTTTCCGGCCCAACGAGATGTGGAATTTCGGATTCTCCGCCAGTGACGGCGCCTACTTCCGACCCGATGCGACCCCGACTCTGCCACCGGGTCGGGGGATAGGCGATTATCATCAGACGGTCCTGGTCCAGGACATCAGCTTTGCCTGGCATCATCTCCAGGTCTGGGCGGAATTTCACGAGGGACGTTTCCAGGTTCCGCGCCTGGGCGACGCGGACAGCTTCACTTACTTTGTGGAGGCGAAATATAAGTTCACGCCGCAGCTCTATGGCGCGGTGCGCTGGAACCAGCAGTTTTTCGGGAACCTGCCGACCGGCGCCGGCCAGGAGGTCGAATGGAGCCCTGATGTTTCCCGAATGGAGGTGGCGATGGGCTACCGTTTCACGACGCATACGCAGCTGAAACTCCAGTATTACGTGACGCGCGAGGACGTCGGGCCGCGGGACACCAGCCACACGTTTGCGGGGCAGTTCACGGTCCGGTTTTAGGGAGGAGCAGCATGAAGATACTCATCGTGGACGACGAAGTGCGCCTGGCGCGGCATGTCTCCTCCGCCTTGACCGAGGCCGGCCACGATCCGACGACGGTGCATGACGGTGAGACCGCCTTGGGCGCGGCCATGGAGACACCGTTTGATCTGATCGTGCTCGACGTGGGATTGCCCGGGCTCGATGGCTTCGAAGTGCTGCGCCGGATGCGCGCGCAGGCGATCAACAGCCGCGTCCTTATGTTGACCGCCCGCGGGGAGCTGAACGATCGGCTGACTGGCCTGCAACTCGGTGCGGACGATTATCTCGCGAAGCCCTTTGCCATGCAGGAGCTGGTCGCGCGCGTCCGCGCCCTGAGCCGGCGCTATGCGGAAGAGCCTGCGCTTGTCCTGCGGGTCGGCGACCTAAGCCTGAATCTCAATGACCACGCGGTCCATCGCGGGACAACCGCGATCGAACTTTCCACGCGGGAAGTGGCGTTGCTGAAAGTGCTGATGCGCGAACCGGGACGTGTCTTCACGCGCACGGAATTATGCGAACGGGTCTGGGAACGGGAACACGAGTACGACACCAAGCTGGTGGAAGTTTTCATCGGCCGACTGCGCAAGAAACTCGGAACGCCCTCGCTGATTCAGACGGTGCGGCACATCGGCTACACCATCGGCGGCCCCGAAGTCTAGCGCAGGGGATGTGGCGTTAGCGCGCGACGGCGCAGGAGCCGGCGGTGGGTCGACGCTCAACCAATTTCTTCAGGACCGCGCGCCGGCGGGCGCTCGCATGCCGGGCGAACAGAATCTGCAGCGCAAGGAGCAGCAGCCAGCCGGCTAGCCCTATGCAATACGCTTTCATGACTCCTTGTCTGAGCACAACCGATGCCGTCCCGCCGCCCCGCGGGCACGCAGGAGAGCCGGCGCGCGACAGCACCGCGGGTTTGTGCCACTCTCCGCCATGAATCACATCTCCCTGGCTCGTGTGGTGGGGCTTGTCTGCACGCTCGCATTGTTGCCGCCAGCGCCGTCGCCGCTTCCTCCGCCGACGACTACACGCTTTACGTTAGCAACGAACGCTCCGGCGACGTGACCGTGATCGACGGCGCCACGCACGAGGTCACCGCGACGTTCGCGGTCGGCAAGCGCCCCCGCGGCATTCATTGTTCCCCGGATGGCAAATCGATCCTGGTCGCCCTGAGCGGTTCGCCACGGATGGCGCCAGGCGTCGACCGCGAGCGGCCGCCGGCGGACAAATCAGCCGACGGAATCGGGATCATCGATCGCGCGCAGCAGAAGGTTACCAGCAAGTTGTCGGTCGGTTCTGACCCCGAGCAGTTTGCCTTCACGAAAGACGGGAAGCTCATCGTCGTCGCCAACGAAGATACCGGCACCGCCTCGGTCTTCGATGTCGCCGGGGGCAAACTGCTCGGCGAAGTAAAGGTCTCGGATGAACCGGAGGGCGTGACGACGAATCCCGCCAGCGGCGTCGTCTACGTCACCTGTGAAGAGGAAGGCGAAGTTTACGTCATCGATCCTGCGCGCCGGACCGCGCTCGCGCATTTTTCGGTCGGCGCCCGGCCCCGCTCGACCGCATTCCTGCCCGATGGCTCGCGGGCTTACGTCCCGTCCGAAGCGGAAGCTTCAATCAGTGTGATCGATGCCGTGCAGCACCGCGTCAGCAAGACGATCAAGCTCGAGGGCACGGTGATGCCGATGGACGCAGTCGTGTCGCCGGATGGGAAGGAGCTTTACGTGACGACCGGGCGTGGCAACAGCGTGGTCGTGATCGACACCGCCACCGACACGGTCGTAGCGAGCGTTGCTGTCGGCGAACGAGTATGGGGCATCGCGCTCAGCCCGGATGGATCGAAGCTCTACACTGCCAACGGCGCAAGCAATGACGTTTCGGTGATCGACGTCAAGTCGCGCCGGGAACTCAAGCGCATCAAGGTCGGGGATGGGCCGTGGGGAATCGCGGTCGCACCGAAGTTGTAGAACACGCGCTTTTGCGGGAACGCAGGAAGTCGCGTCCATTCACCGCGTGACGTGGCACTACCTGCGCCTGTTCCAGTGGCACGTGCTGCGCTACATCGCGCGGCACCGGCTGCTGGCGTTGCTCAACGTGCTGAGTGTCGCACTCGGCGTCGCCGTTTACCTCGCGATTCAGATCGCAAATCAAAGCGCCAACCGCGCGTTCCGAGCCACGATCGACGTCGTCGCGGGCAAGGCTGAGTTGCAGGTCACTGCCGGCGCGGGCGGATTGCCCGACGCGATTTTTCCCGCCGTCGCGCAGCATGCGGGTGTCACCGCGGCCACCCCGCTCGTCCGCGGCGTGGTGACATTGCCGGATTTTCCCGGCGAATACCTGCAAATTCTCGGCCTCGATATCTTCACGAACGAATCGTTCCGCACCTTTGAATTGACGGACCTCGCGAGCGCGCGGGAATTCGATGTGCAGGGCTGGCTCCGCGGCCCGGACGTCATCGCGGTGGCGGAGGAATATGCGCGCGCGCACCAGCTGAAGCCCGGCGATCGGCTGCGCGTACAGGTCAACAGCCGCGACCACGAGTTGCGCGTCGGCTTTCTGCTGCGGTCCAGTGGTGTCGCGGCACTCGATCCGCACTTCGCGGCCATGGACCTTGGTTGGGCGCAGGAGCTGTTTGCGCAGGCGCGGCCAGTTGAGCTCGATCCAAATGCAGCTGGCGCAGCCGCGGGAGCGCGCGGCGCTGATCGAAAGCCTGCGCGCCCTGGTTCCGCCGGACGCGATGATCGCAACCCCGGCGCAGCGCGGCGAGCAGGTGGAGAACATGCTGGCCGGATTTCAGTTAAACCTCACGGCGATGAGCCTGGTCTCGCTTCTCGTCGGCATGTTCCTGATCTACAACACCGTCTCCGCCTCGGTGGTGCGGCGGCGCAGCGAGATCGGAATGCTGCGTTCGTTGGGCGTGACGCGAAACGAGATCCGCGCGCTCTTCCTCAGTGAAGCAATTGCGCTCGGCACGGTCGGAGTGGTGCTCGGTCTGCTCGGCGGCTTGCTTCTCGCGCAGATGCTCGTCGGCACGGTCGCGGAGACGATCTCATCGCTCTACGTGCTGTTAAGCGTCCGGACGATGGCGCTCACTCCATGGATGTTCGCGTCCGGGGCGGTGCTCGGGCTCGGGTCGGTGATTGTCGCCGCGTGGCTGCCGGCCGCAGCGGCGGCGAAGATGGACCCGGTGCGCGCGCTTCGGGCCGGCTCCATCATCGAGCAGTCGGTGAATCTTTCGCCTGCCTGGCTGTGGGCAGGAGTTGCGAGTCTCGCGCTCGCTCTCGCGTTCTCGGTCGTGGCGGTCACGACCGGCCCGGCTTGGGTCGGATTTGGCGCGGCGCTGGGCGTTCTGACCGGCTTTTCGTTTGTCGTGCCCGCCACCGCCCTGCGCTTCAGTGAAGCAACGAACCGGCTCCTGCGGCGCTCCGGTCCGCGCGGCGTGGAATCGAGTCTCGCGGCGGCGAACATCTCCCGCTCCCTCGCCCGCAACTCCGTCACGATCGCAGCCCTGGCGGCCGCGGTGGCGATGGCGATCGGCGTCAGCGTGATGGTGTTTTCGTTTCGCCGCACGGTGGAATCGTGGATCGACCAAACGCTGGTGGCAGATCTCTTCGTCGCCCCCGCTTCGAACGAGATCGTGGGGCCCGCTTCCTTCATCCCGCCGGACGCGATCCGCTACCTCGAGACCCATCCGGCGGTGGCCGCAATTGACACGTTTCGCGAGCTCACGCGTGCCGCTCGGCGACCAGGGCATCGCGCTGGCGGTCGTGCGCGGATCGGATCGCCGGCACCTGCGGTTTCTGCGGGGGGACCCTGGCGCGATCATGGATCGTTTTCACCACGGAGGAGCCGTGCTCGTCTCGGAGAGCTTCGCCCGCCGCCATCGGGTGCGTGACGGCGAGATGCTCAAACTCACGACGCCGGAGGGCCCGCGCCGCTTTCCGATCGCCGGCACGTTCTACGACTATACGCGCGACCAGGGAGTGGTGTTTATGAGCACGGCGACTTTCTCAGCCGATCTGGAATGATGACCGCGTAAGCAGCGTGGCCGTTTATCTGCAACCGAACAGCGCGGCCGAACACGTGATCGCTGATTTCCGCGCCCAATTCAGCTCCACGGGCCAGTTCATGATGCTCTCGAATCGCGAGCTGCGCGTGCGTGTTTTCGAGATTTTCGACCAGACGTTCGCCGTCACTTATGTGCTGCGCACCATCGCGGTGATCGTGGCGGTGGTGGGAATCTGCCTCACGCTTAGCACCTTGATCATCGAGCGCTCGCGCGAACTCGGCGTCCTGCGGGCGATCGGCGCCAGCGCGCCGCAGCTGAGGAAGTTGTTGCTCTGGGAGTCGGCCATGCTTGGTCTGCTCGCGGCGCTGGTCGGAATCGCGTCCGGCATTTGCCTGTCGTTTGTGCTTACCGGCGTGATCAACCGCGCGTTCTTTGGCTGGACCATCCAGCTGGCCTTTCCCTGGGGCTCACTCGCCTTGACGCCGCTGTGGATCATCGCGGCGGCGGTTCTCGCGGGGATCTTGCCGGCCTGGCGCGCGGGGCGGCTCGTGGTGGCGGAGGCTTTGCGGGAGGAATGAGCCGAGATTCTCGATTTCCGATCTTCGATTGGGCGGGCGTGCTCCTCGCCTGCGCCTGTCTCGCCGCCGACTGGCGTATCGCCGAGCCCGGCTGGCATTACGAATTTCCGCGCGATCATCGTCCGCACCCGGAGTTCAAAACGGAGTGGTGGTATTTCACCGGCAATGTCAGCGGACGCGTCCGGTCGGGATTTTGGTTACCAGCTGACGTTCTTCCGCCAGGGCATTCGACCGCCGGGCGAACGCACGGGCGAGCGGTCGCGCTTCGTGGTGGATGACCTGAAATTCGCGCATTTTACGGTCACCGACGTGAACGGGCAGCGGTTTCTGTTTCAACAAAAGACGAGCCGCGGCGCGTATGGCGAAGCGGGGTTCGATGACGGCGCCACGCCTGGCGTGGATTGAATCGTGGCAGCTGGAGCTGGACGCGAGCGGCGCGTTTCATATCACGGCGGAAACGAAAGATGCGGCGATCGACCTGCGACTCGAATCTACGAAACCGCCAGTCATCCACGGCGAAGATGGAATCAGCCGGAAAGCGGCGGCCGAAGGGCACGCGTCCCACTACTACTCACTCACCCGCCTCACGACTACCGGACAGCTCCGCGTGGGCGAGACGACATTCGCGGTGCGGGGCGACAGCTGGTTCGATCACGAGTGGGCCACCAATCAGCTCGGGCCCGGCCAGGTCGGCTGGGACTGGCTTTCGGTGCAGTTCGACGACCGGACGGAACTGATGCTGTATCAGATGCGGCTCGAGGACGGCGCCGCGGATCCGAGCTCGAGCGGGACGTTTTCTTCGGCGAACGGAAGCAGCGTGCATCTAAAAAGCACGGAGTATCGGATGACGCCGGGCAGCGTTTGGAAGAGCGAAAAGACCGGTGCGCGCTACCCGATCGCGTGGCGCATCGAAGTGCCGGCAGCACGGCTCGTGCTCGAGGTGCGCGCCGTGCTGGCAAACCAGGAACTGGCGCTGCGACCGCTTGCCTACTGGGAAGGGGCCGTCGAAGTGAACGGCACTCGTGACGGACAGCCGATCCGCGGCCGCGGGTATCTGGAACTGACCGGCTACGCCGGCCCGTTGCGGGAGCTAAGCCGGTGATCCTGACCTTACGCCTGCGTATGCCGGGCGTAATGAACTTCGGCGCCCTTCGGCAGCAAACGCTTCCGGCCCCGCTGCCGACGCCGCGCGAGTGTGGCGCGACCGCCCTTGGTGCTCATGCGCGCGCGAAAACCATGCTGATTCTTCCGGGTGCGCTTGGAGCGCTGTAAGGTGCGTTTCATAAACAAAGTCGCCGCCGGAGGCGGTCGAGAGCGGCTACATTAGGGACGCGGGCCGCCTTGTCAATCCGCCGGAGCGGCCCCGCCTCCGCGATGCGACATTGCTACCGCCCGTCCTTTATGGAATAACCACTCCTCAATGAGCGATGTCGTAATCGAGCCGGCGACTTTCGAGGACCTCGACGAACTGTCGGGACTGCTCGGCGAGCTCTTTAGCGAGGAAAGCGATTTTCGCCCGAACAAGGAGAAACAGCTGCGCGGCTTGCGCCTCATTTTCGAGCAGCCGAACCGCGGCCGGGTCTTCGTGCTGCGCTACGACCGGACGATCGTGGGGATGATCAACCTCCTCTTCACCATCAGCACGGCGGAGGGCGGCTTCGTCATCGTCCTCGAGGATCTGGTGGTGCATAAGGCGTTCCAGGGCAAAGGGTACGGCTCGCGTCTGCTCGAATACGCGATCCAGTTTGCGAAGCAGAAACACTTTCTGCGTATCACCCTTCTGACGGATCGTCCGGAGCTGCGTTCGCAGAATTTTTTCAAGCGCTACGGTTTCGTTGAATCCGCCATGATCCCGATGCGCCTGCTGCTGCCGCCCGACGAAGGCCGGCGGGAAGTCACACTTTAGCTCGCCCCTCCCCAAGTGGGCGGGTGGCAGCGCGATTCCATGCGAGCGACCGCAGGAGCGCGCTCGTATGAGTCTGGGGGGTCAGTGTGAAAACTACGTCCGATCCAGGTGCCGCCTTTTGGTGGCTGGTCTTGCTCGGCAGTTGCGCCGCGATGCTCCTCCCGAGCTTTGTCTCCGCGGCGGAGGACGACCGCGCCGCAGAACGCGCCCGCATGGTGCAGGAACTGGTTGCCAGCAACCCCCGCAGCAGCAGTAGATCATCCGCGCCGCCGCCGAGTCTGGGCGGCGATGGCGCCATGAGCGGGCTCCCGGCGCCCGTGCGCCGCGACCTTGAGGAACACACCCGGATCCAAAACTCCAAGGTGCTGGACGCGATGCGCGCCGTGCCGCGGCACTGGTTTGTCCCGGCGAACATGCAGCGCGAGGCCTACGCGAACCGGCCCCTGCCGATTGGCTACGGCCAGACGATCAGCCAGCCGTTTATCGTCGCGCTGATGACGGAAATGCTCGACCCGCAGCCGGGCGACAGGATTCTCGAGGTCGGGACCGGCAGCGGCTATCAGGCGGCGATCCTGACGAAGTTCAGCGCCCAGGTTTACACGATCGAAATCGTCGAGGCGCTCTCTCAACAGGCGCGGCCGCGGCTGCTACAGTTCGGCCTCGGAACCGACAAAGTCATCCACGGCGACGGTTACTTCGGACTGGAAAGGGCGGCACCCTTTAACCGCATCATCGTCACCGCGGCCGCCGATCACATTCCGCCACCGCTCATTCAGCAGCTCAAGCCCGGCGGGCGAATGGTGATTCCCATCGGCCCGGTCCACGCCACCCAACGTCTCGTCGCGGTGGAGAAGGACGAAACTGGAAAGGTGCGCTCGCGCGCCGTGCATCCGGTCAGGTTTGTGCCGCTGACCGGTGGCCCACGTGCGGGCGCGGAGAAGAAGTGACGCCCCCTGCTGTAGTGACGGCGCCCTGTCGCCGTAAGGGCGGATGGATTTCAGGCATGGCATTCTTACGCCGACCGAGCGGCGTCGCGACAGCACATCGCCCCTTCGCATGAGCGCCCCGCGGTGGGCGGCGGGCCTGCTCTGCATCTCGGCGGCGCTGCTCGCCTACGAGCTGCTGCTGATGCGACTCCTCGCCCTGGCCTACTGGGGACACTTCGCCGGGATGGTGATCTCAATCGCGATGCTCGGCATTGCGGCCGCGGGGTTGCTTCTCTTCTTCGCGCGAGCGCGGATCAAAGCGCGACCGGCCACATTTTTCGCCGGGGGCGCCGGCGCGTTTGCGGTGGCGGCGCCGCTGGCGTTTCTGCTCTCGCAGCAACTGCCATTTACGCCCTTCCTGCTCACGTGGTCGGCCGGCGAATATGGGCTGCTCGCGGCCCGTTCGTTGCTTTTCTTCAGCGCATTTTTAGCGGCCGGATTTTCGATCGGAGTACCGTTTGTCGCCCGCGTGGCGCCGGTTGGGCGGCTCTATTTTTGGAACATGCTCGGCTCCGGCCTGCCGGCGTTCCCGCTGCTCTGGGCCATGAACTTCATCCATCCGATGCGGTTGCTGATTCCGGTAACGGCGCTGGCCATCGCCGTTCCGCTGCTTAGCGATGGAAAGCGGATCCGGCGCGTTCTGTGGGGGGCGCTCGGAGTTGGAGTGAGCGCACTCGTCCTGGCGACACCATTTCGCTATTCCGAATACAAGGAGCTCCCGAAAACTCTGCTCCTGCCGGAGGCGAAGGTGGTGGAAGAGCGCTTCGGCTGGGACGCGGTCGTGCAGGTGGTCGCGTCGCCGCATACGCGCTACGTCCCGGGCCTCTCGCTCAACTTCACCGGCACGCTCCCGCGCGCGCAACTGGTCTTTACCGATGCCACTGCGATGACGCTGGTCTTCGCCCCGCCGGAGGCGCTCGCGCACCCCGATTTCCTTCGGATGACGCCGGAAGCGTTTTCGTTTTCCCTAATGCCAAATGCGCGCGTGCTGAATTTCTACGGGGGCTCGGCAGACCTGCTCCGTGCGGAGGTATTCGGGGCACGACCAGCGCGCGTGGTCGATGATTCCACGACCCGGCTGGCGATCGTGCGTCAGCTCCTCGCGGAGGGCGGGCGGGCCGATCTAACGAACTCGATGATCCGCGCTGATCCGCGCCAGCTTCTGGCGCGTGAGCCATCGCCGGGGATCGACGTGATCGCCGTCTCGTTGCTCGGTACGCATGGCACCTCGACGGCGGGCGCGGCCTCGCTCGACGCCTCCTTCCTGCTCACCGTCGAAGGTTTTTCGCGAATGTTCGGGCGCTTGAGCCCGGCCGGGCACGTGGCCATCAGCACTTGGGTGGAAAATCCCGCGCGCAGCGGCGTGCGACTGGCGTCGCTCTGCGTGGACACCTTGCACGCGCACGGCGTGCCGCAGCCGGCGCGTCATTTAATCGCGATCCGCAGCTGGTCGTCGGTCTCCATTTTTCTGAGCCGCGAACCATTCGAGCAGCCTGCGATTGAATCGCTGAAAGTATTTTGCGATGAGAACTCGTTCGATCTGGTTTGGTTCCCCGGCATTGATCCGGCCGAGACGAACCGCATCAACGTTCTGCCGGAAGGCGATCCGTACTTTAGCGCGTTCGCCGCTCTCCTCGGACCCGGACGCGACGCATTCATCGCCAGGTTTCCATTTGCGATCGAGTCGCCGCGGGATGATCGCCCATTTTTCAATCAATCGTTCCGCTGGGCAGCCGTGCCACAATGGATCTCGACCATGGGCGTCGATTGGCTGCCGTTTGTAGAATGGGGATACATTCTGCACGTCGCGACCCTGCTCGTGGTGGCCCTGCTCGGCGGGCTGCTCTTGATCGTGCCATGCTTTGTGAGTCACGTCCGTCCTCGGCTCGCCGGAGCGGTTTTGTTCCTGTCGTTAGGCGTGGCCTACATGCTAGTACAAATCTGGGCGATCCTGAAGCTCTCGCTTTTCCTCGGTCACCCATTACTCGCATCGGCGCTGGTGCTCTCCGCGATGCTGGTGGCTTCCGGCACGGGCGCAGCGGTCCTGACACGTGGGACGGCCGGGCGATCGCGAGGGACATTCGCATCCCTCCTGGGCGCGCTGGTCCTGGCGATCGCACTGTTCCCAATCCTGCTGCGGCTCGCGTTTCCGCAGCCAGAGTGGCTGCGCATCATCACGAGCATCGCATGGCTCGTGTTGCCCTCGTTCTTCATGGGTTTCCCCTTCCCGAATGCCCTGGCGCGAATCGCGAATAAATCGGCGCTGCCCTGGGCGCTGGCGCTGAACGGCTTCGGCTCCGTCCTCGGTGCGCTGCTCGCCACCTTACTCGCGGTGCACTTCGGACTTCTCGCACTAGCGGGGAGTGCGGTGGTGCTTTACGCAATCGTGGCGCTCATCTCATTGCGTCACGCCGCGCTGTAGCTCCACCGAAAGAACAGGGCGCCAGCCTGCACCCGGCTAGTCTAAGGCAGAAACGTGCCGGAGCGGGCGCGGACGGCGATGGTGTCGCCGCCGTTGATGAAGCCGTCGTTATTGACATCGGAGCGGAAGTTGGTCGCATCGGCCCCTTGACCGGATCGGCTGCGCGTCTGGATCGCGTCGCCGCCATTGACGACGCCGTCGCCGTTGGTGTCGCCGATCAGCACACCCATCGGCACGCCGACATCGCCGGCGGCGTTTACTCCCTGCAACGTCACGGTGAGCCGCTGCGCATTGGCCACGCCCGTGAGATTGACGGTAATGGACGCCGTCCCGCTGCCGCTCGTGGTGCTCACTGAGCCGGTCCCTCCGCTAAGCACTGCGCCGCTGAAGGTGACGGAGTTGGCGAAGGTAAAGATGACCTGATAGTCGCTGGTCGCTCCCCCGCTGCGACATTCGATGCCCGGGTTGCCGGTGAGTGGCAGATTGATGTCGAAAGGCATGCCACCCTGCAGTTTTCGCGATACCACGCTTGTCGGCGTCGGAGGTCCGGCTGGGACCGCGCGCAGGTTATCCATCCCAAGGGTCGCCATGACTATGTCGCCCACGAAAGCCGGGTCCAATTCGGCTGAGAGAACTCGAAGCTCGGTGACACTGCCAAGCACCGCGGCGAGCGTGTCGGACCCCTGAATGTTAGTCATTGTCGCGGGCGTGAGGTCGAAAGCGACGGCGTGCCAGACGCCATCCGCCGGCAGATTGACTGCGGTGGTGGACCCATAAATCGAAAAACCAGGACCACCGCTGATCGCGACCCGCATATGCAAGGGGACGGAGCCGAGGTTTGCCATGTCCGCGGTGAGACGAGTGACGCCGGCCGCATTGTAATTACCCGTCCACTGCACCTGGTTGAACATCACCATTCTGGACCCAGCGCCGAACACACCGCTAGAGATGTTGTGGAGAAATGCGTCACCCACGCCCATTGGTCCTCCGTTAGGCATATTTGTCGGTGGATTCGGGCTCGGCGCTCCTTCGTCCCAACCCATCGTCGTTCCATCCTGGAAGGTATCGACCTGACCGGGAGTGATCGCGAGTGCGCAAAGCGGTAAGGCCAGCAGGCAGAAAATCGCGGCCAAGAATGGAGACGTATTGGTTGTTCTCATCAAATCGAATGGGTGCGGGGGTTACGTGCGTTCACAAGAATGAACCACTTCTGACCGTGGCCCGACGAGTGTATATTATCAGCGGCGACGTCTGGCGTAAACAGCGCCGAGGAAAAACCAG
This sequence comes from uncultured Verrucomicrobiae bacterium, assembly GCA_963844275.1. Taxonomy (GTDB): domain Bacteria; phylum Verrucomicrobiota; class Verrucomicrobiia; order Chthoniobacterales; family UBA10450; genus JACCTI01. Next base: position 259,297 of record CAWJNS010000009.1, on the reverse strand, counting down.
ACCGGCCCTCTGGCGCCGCTTGCGACAGCCATTTGCCGGATGTTATTTCCGGTCCGAGATACCAGCGAGGAGGAAATGTCGATCGCGAATCCCGAAAAACGTAACAGGACTGTTACGTTCGCGCCCGCGTTCGGGAAGCTGCTCGCTTCCGAAAGACATGGCGCGTTGGCGAATGCCAGCCGACCGTCAGCCTCCATGGGCGGGTCCATTCGTCTTTTTCAATTCGCAGGTATCCAGGTGTCGCTCCACTTCTCGTGGTTTCTAATCGCCGTTTACCAGCTTACCTCCCGCCGACACGGCTATATCTCCCCGATCTGGGCCGTCTATGAATACCTGGCACTCTTCGGCATCGTGCTGCTGCATGAGTTTGGCCACGCGCTTGCCTGCCGGCAGACCGGCGGCGAGGCGGATAGCATCATGCTCTGGCCCCTCGGTGGCGTAGCCTTCGTCAGGCCGCCCGACCGACCGGGCGCGCACCTCTGGAGCATCGCGGCCGGTCCTCTCGTCAACGTCGCGCTCGTCCCGGTCTTCGAGATTATCCACTTGGTGGCGTGGCAAAGCGGCGCCGCATTCCGTTCGCCCGATCTGAATCACTTTTTCGAGATGCTCCGCTACATCAACTACGGCTTGCTCATCTTCAACCTCCTGCCGGTTTATCCGCTGGATGGCGGGCAGATCCTGCGCTCACTCCTCTGGTTTCCCCTCGGCCGCATCCGCAGCCTGCAAATCGCGACAGCGGTTGGCTTTCTCGGCGGCGCCGCCATCGGATTGGCGGCGCTTTACATGAGCTCCATTTGGATCGGCATCCTCGCGTTTTTCCTCATCAGCCAGGCGATGAATGGCTGGCGGCATGCGGCGGCGCTGGCGGCGGCAGACAACGAAGAAAAACGCCTTCGCGAGGATGCGAATCGTCCACCCGTCTTTTAGCGGTGAGTTCTACTCACGCACTGGCATCACTGGATTCCAGCTCCTTTTTTGCTGGAGCAGCCGCTGCTTGAACCCGGCGCGAAAGGTTATCTCATCCGCCGCTTTCTCGACTGCTTTCGTCGCCGCCGCCGGCAGGTGCACCTTCGCGTAGCCCTGCAGTTCGGCGATCATTGACGGATCAGAGAAAAACGTGAACAGCCCCGGCGCATAACTGTTCACGCTCAGCGCATCGTTTTTTGCCAGCAGCGCTTTCATGTTCGCCTGCGCAAACTTCCAGACCAACTCGGGGTGCTCGCTGGCGCGCGCGACCGCCGGGACCAGAAAAACTGCACGACTGGTCGGCAATTCATCGGTCAGAGCGAGGCGCAGTGTGCGTTCGACTAGCGTCGGGTTGGTTCCGGCCACGAGCGCGGCGTAGAACTCCTCCTTTTCCTCGAGGGTGTCCGCCTTGCGGCCTAGGTCGTGCAGCTTTTCCCAGCTCGCCTCATCGAGATGGCGACCCACGACGCGCAGTACTGCCCCCCGCAAATCGGGCGAGACGGAGGCCGGATCGCGCTGCAGCCGGACGAACCGTTCGCGGGCACCGGCGATGACATCCGGGTCGTCCAATCTGCCGAGCGCGGCCACCAGGCTACGGCGCAATGTGACCAACTTTGGTGATTCTCCCGCCCGCACATCCCAGCCGACCGCTTCGAACGCCGGCCGCAAAACCGCGCGCGCATACTGCTGAAAGAGCGGCCGCTCCGGCGCGCCTGCGAGAAGGCTGTTGATGTTCTCGAACACGGTGATGATTTGCTCTTGCTCGGGTAATTCCGTGTGGCTCGGCAGTCTTTCGACCAATTCCAGGTAGAGCGATAAAGGCGCGCGATTCGCCTGCACCAGCGCCCAGGTATCGCCGAGCAGATTGACGCGATCTGCGACGCTGAGGCGCGGCAACTCCGCGAGGAGCAGCGTCCAGGAAGCGTCGTCATATTGGACGCGGAAGTTGCCCGCACCGTTGACATTCAACTTCACCGCGCGATCGGGCGGGATGTCGGTCAGCTCCGTCGTCTCGGTCTCCATCAGGAGACTGACGGGGGCGGCGGACCCGGCGACCTTGTAGGTGAGCGGTATCTTCCACTGCAGCGGCGGCGCGTCGGGGAAGTTCACGGTGAATCGCTCCTGCGTGAGCGTTATTTTGCCGTCGGCCGCGCGCGCCACCGTCATGATGGGAAAGCCGGGTTGCTCCGTCCAATCCGCCGCGATCTCCGCCACCGGTCTGCCGGACGCTTCCCCGAGTGCGTTCCAGAGATCGGCCGTGGTGGTGTTCGAGAACTTGTGCTTCGCCATGTATCCCCGAATGCCTTCGCGAAACACCTCCTCGCCAAGAAAGCTCTCGAGCATCTGCAGGAACGCCTGGCCCTTCTTGTAGGTGATCTCGTCGAAGGCGCTGCTCGCGTCCGCCTCCGTCGCGACCGGCTGCTGAATCGGATGGGTGGTCGAGCGCGCGTCGCTTTCCATCGCGGCCTCTTTCGAGATGCCGACGCGGCGGGTGGGATTGCGCGGGGTCTCGCGTTGCAGCCAGACTTCCCAGTCCGGATTGAACTTCGCCGTGCACTTCGTCCCCATCCAGGAGGCAAAGCCTTCATTCAGCCAAAGATTATCCCACCACGCCATGGTGACGAGATTACCAAACCACTGATGCGCGATCTCATGGGCGATGACGGAATAAATCCCCTGCTTCGTCCCCGAGGAGGTCCGCGCCGGATCGAACAGAAGGCGCGATTCGAAATAGGTGATGCCGCCCCAGTTCTCCATCGCGCCGCCGAAACCGCCCGGCACCGCGATCTCATCGAGCTTCGGCAGCGGATAGGGTGTGCCGAAGTAGTCGTTGTAGAAATTGACCACCTGCTCGGAACTTTCGAGGGCGTAGCGACCCATCTCGGCCTTCCCGCGCGTCGTGACCACGCGATGCAAAACGCTGCCGCTCTGCTTCTCGATCGCGTCCAGCTCGCCGACACACAGGACGTTCAAGTAGCTCGACATCGGCGGAGTCATGCCGAACTGCACCTCTTTCGTGCGACCGCGTTTTTGTCTCGCCGGTGACCGGCATGTTCGACACCGCCGTAAGATTCTCCGGTACGATCGCGGTCAGCTGAAAACGGGCACGGAAAATCGGCTCATCCCAGCAGGGGAACATGCGCCGCGCATCGGTGGCCTCGAATTGCGTGCCGAGCATCACCTTCTTTGCGCCCGTGCCCGCCTCCACGTAGGGCGCAAAGTAGAGGCCCTGACCCTGGGCGTTGATCCTGCCGGAAAATTGCAGGACCAGCGTGTGAGGGCCGGCCGCGAGCTCGTGCAGAAGTTTGATCGTCAGCGTCTCCTGCTTCGGATCGAGCTTGAGCGCGGTTTTCGACAGCGGCTTATGATCAAGCGAGGCGCGGGTGACTTGCAGTTCGACCGCATTGAGCACGAGTTCGCCCACCGGCTGACGCACCTCGAGCTTGATTGTCACGGAGCCCGTGAAGGTCCGTTTGCTGACATCCGGTGCGATCCGGATCGCATACTCCTGCGGAACGACATGCTTGGGCAGCTTGCCGGGCGTGCTCTTGAAATCGAATGGCTGCTCCGCGCGCATAGGCGGCAGCTCGACCAACGAGAAGGCAACTGCAAGAACAAAGGACGCCGAACGCATCCGCTCACTTAACTAAAGGGCAGATGCTTTGCACTCGGATTTCCTGTAGCGGCGGTTTGTGAAGGCCGCTACAAGACGTGCGCTCCGACTACTCGAGCACCAAGAGCAGCACCAGCTGGCCGTCGCCGACCAGGGGACCGCGGATCACGAGCGGGCTGCTCTTGCTAAGATTGGCTTCCGTCTCGAGGAGAATTTTCTGCTCCTGGAAGAGCTGCAGGTTGAGCTGGTACCCGGAGCCCAGCGCCCGCTTCGCACTCACCTGCAGCGAGAAATACTTGCTGGCCGCCCGCCAGCTTTCGTTGCCGGTCATGAGGGTCTGGCGCGATTGGCCGATCACCTGGTACTGGTTGTAATTGAAGAAGCGCTTCAGCGTGCCCTGGAGCTTCTCGAGTTCGGCCGGGATTGGCGTCGGCTCCGTGCGATTGTTCGCCATCACGAGCGCGCTCCAGACTGTCTCGGCTCCCTGCGCCGTCGTCAACGTAAACGCGACCAACAGAGCTGCGGCAGTGCTGAGGAGCGAGCGGTGCATGGCCGATTACTTGGCGGCGTACTCCGACGGCAGCGACTGCAGCCCATCGACCCACATGACCGTCGCCCTCTCCCCTTCGGTGGCTTCGAACATCGTGATCGTGGCGTCCGGGCTCGCGTCCGGATCGGTGATGCGCGCGTTGATGATCTGCGTCAGGTAGGCCGATTGCCCGGCCGACTGGTCGTCTTCCCGCATGACAAAGAACGTGACGAGGGCAAATGCGGCCAGCGACAGGGCGCCGGTCAAAGCCAGCCGGCCGATCGCTCCACCAGCCCTGGCGCGGCTCCGCGAAATGGGCGGGTGGCGCAGCAGCGCGCAGGTCACTCTCGATCTGCGTCCGCAGCTGGTGATTGAAGAAATCCGCATTCGCGAGTGGGACCGCGCCAACGTGCTCCTTCAGCAAAGCCGCGAGCTTAGGGGCTTCCGGTTGGGCCTCGAGGTCCGCGGCAGAAATCTCCGGCAAGGAAGCTTCGAATTCCTCGAGTTCCTTCCCTTGCAGCCCGCCCTCCAGCCAGGCGTTCAGATTTTCCTCAAACGTTTTCATACACGTCCCTCAAAAGGTTCTGGAGCTTCTTGCGCGCGTAAAACAGCCGGGACATGACCGTGCCGATCGAGCAGCCGAGCGCTTCTGCGATCTCGTGATATTGCATGTCTTCAATCTCCTTCATCAAAATGACGGCGCGGTGTTCGGGCGAGAGCTGCGCGATGGCCGCATCAATCCGGCCGCGAATTTCCCGGTGCTCCATCCGCTCATGCGGCAGGAACTCACCTTTTGGCACTGTCCGCGAGGCTGGATCGATCTCCTTCAATTGCACCGCATCGTCGAACTCCGCGCCCGTGCCTTTGACCTGTTTCTTGCGCAGCCAATCGATCGTGACGTTCATCACGATCCGGTAGATCCAGGTGTAGAAACTCGATTGCCCGCGGAACCGGCCGATCGATTTCCACGCCTTCAGGAAACTGTCCTGGGCCAAATCCCAGGCGTCCTGCTCGCTATGGACCATGTTGTAAATCATACCGAAAACTCGCGTCCGGTACCGACTTACCAGCTGGTCGAATGCCACGGTATCGCCGGCCTGGCATTGTTTCACCAGGTCCAGCTCCGAAGCTTCGGTCTGGCACGGGAGTCGCTTCCGTCTGCATCAACTTCGACGGGGGGGCGGCTAACTTATTCACCGGCTAGCCGTTAAAGGCTGCCGAAGCGTCGCAGCCATTCGCCCCGATACTCGCCCATCAGGGTGATGATGCCGTCACGCACCTGGAAGAGCCGCTGCATGAGAATGCCGTGCTGCCGTGGCGTAATCAGCCGCTCGCTCAACATCTGCGCGGCGGCCTCCATCGACATCGTGATCGCCTTCAATGCGCGCTTCAGATAGGCGATCGTCATGCCGATCTCGTCCACGTCGTCATCGCTTAACGCCGCCGCCAGCTTGGCGCTGGCGAGCGCGGAGTGGGTGGCGAGTTTGACCGCGGCGGGCTCGTTTTGCAGCGCGGCTTTGTTCATCGAAAAGCTGATCGATCCAGACCGTCAGCGCGAAGGCCGCGCGGTAGAGACTGTGATCTTCGAAACCTTCGAGCGGACCGCTGCTGTGATCGCCATCGGCTGGGACGTCGTTCTCCGGCGTCGGGTGAGTTCGATTCCTGGTCGAGCATGGCGTCGACCTCGTCGTTCCACTCCTCGCCGTTCAAAAGCTGCGTCCAGCCCATTTCACGGGCGATGATCTGGTCCCGCTGCGGATGATCGAGATACTTCTCGAGCAGCTCCATGTACTTCTCGGTCTTGTGATCCTGCTGCTGCAGAAATCGCTCCCAGTCGTACTCGTCCCAGGCACGGTCTGGCGCTGGATCGTAGCCGGGCATGTTTTTCTTTAAGGCAGCTTCAGAAGCGGCGCAAAAATTTTCCGCGCCGTCGAACCGTCGCGCGAGCGCACTTCGTTACGGCGTTTCCGCGGAGGCCAAAGCCGCGGGTGTGCCCGCAATTTCGCGCTTCGTTTGCAGGCGGAGCTGGCCGCAGGCGGCGGCGATGTCGTGCCCCTTTTCCAGGCGCAAAGTCGAGACGACGCCATGCTCGCCGCAGGATGGAATGGAAACGCTGCTGGCGCGCCCGCGAAGGACGGGACCACTCCAGTCCTTCCACCGTGTTGTACGGGATCAGATTGATCTTGGCCGACAGGCGCCGCGCGATCTTGGCGAGCTCGTGCGCCTGCTCGTCGCTATCGTTTACGTCCGCGATCAGGATGTATTCGAACATCATCCGCCGCTTTTTACGCGACATAGTAGTCGCACGCCGCCAGCAGCACGGTCAGCGGATACTTGCGATTCACCGGCATGATTCTGTCCGCGCACTTCGTCGGTCGCGCCGTGCAGCGACAGCGCGAGGCGGAACTGTGTCGGATCTTCGGCGAGTTCGCGGATTTGCGGAGCCAGTCCGCTGGTTGAGACGGTGATGTGCCGCGCGCCGATGCCGAGCCCCCAGGGCGCGTTGATGATCTTGATCGCGTGCCTCAGGTTCTTGAGATTCGCGAGCGGCTCGCCCATGCCCATGAAGACGACGTTGTCGATCTTCTCGCCGCTGGCCGCCTCGACGGCCATCAGCTGCTGCACGATTTCCCCTGCGTCGAGATTGCGCGTCCAGCCGTCCAGTCCGCTCGCGCAAAACTTGCAGCCGTAGGCGCACCCGACCTGGCTGGAAACGCAGATCGTACGCCGATCGGAACGTTCACCATACAACGCCGGCGAGGCCGGGATGAGCACTGACTCGATCAGATTGCCGTCGTGCAGACGGAAGAGAAACTTCTGCGTCGTGTCTTTCGAACCGAGCACACGCACGATCTCGGGCCTGGTGAGCTCAAACTCCTCCGCCAGCTTGGCGCGGAGCGCCTGCGGCAGATCGGTCATCTCCTCGTAGGAGTTGGCGCGCTTCTGGTAGAGCCAGTCCGCGACCTGCTTCGCGCGATACGGCTTTTCGCCGGCCGCCAGCAGACGTTCGGTCAACTCGTCGAGCAAGAGCGAGTGAATGGAAGGTTTGCCTGGCGGAAGCACTGGCAAGTTTACGCTGGCGCCGTTCCGGCGTCCAACGACGGCCGCCTACAGCTCGAGCTTGTCGAGCGCGCTCCAGTCCGGCTTTTGCTCTTCGTCCTCATGGGTAGCGCGACTCTGTTCGAGCGGCGGCGCAGGACAAACGCGGCCGCCGTGGCGATCGCAGCGCGGGTAGGCCGGGAGATTTAGCAGAATGTCTTCCCGGGCAGCGGGCGCGAGATCGACCTCTTCAGGTCCGCCCAGTTCCAGATGGACCGCAAACGCTGGCACCTCGATCGTGTGCGCGAAGCGCTCCAGACAGGCGACGCACCGCAGTTCCACCGGTTGCGCCAGTGAGCCGTTGGCCCAAAGCGCGCCTTCAGAAATCCCCACATCGAGCGAATACCGCATCGGCCCGGTGCACCGGACCTCGTCGGTCGCGAGCTCGGGGATAAGGCATTCCTCCTCGCCCTCGAGATGCAATCCCTCATCCCGAATCTGGCGCAGATGCACTTTCACTCGGGCGACCTTTCGGAGTTCATGGCCGTGCCTTTCGCGCGAACGCCTCGACCACGTGCGGCGGGACAAAGCTGCTGATATCGCCGCCGAGCCGCGCAATTTCCTTCACGATCCGTGAGCTGAGGTAGGTGTAATCTTCCTTCGGCATCAGAAAGATCGTTTCCACGCTGCTTTCCAGTTTGCGATTCATGAGCGCCATCTGGAATTCGAACTCGAAATCTGAGACGGCGCGCAACCCGCGGATGACCGCGGTCGCTTTCTGTTGCACGGCGAATTCCACCAGCAAGCCGTCGAGGGGCTCGATCCGCACGCGATCCGATCCGTTCAGCGCCGTGTGCAGGAACTCGAGGCGCTCCTCGAGGCTGAAGAATGGCTGCTTCTGGTCGTTGTGGGCGACCGCGACGATAACGTGATCGAACAGCTTCCGCGCCCGCTCGATCACATCGAGGTGGCCGTTTGTCACCGGATCGAAACTCCCGGGGTAGATGGCGCGGCGCATGGCGGAGGCAAGGTTGAACGTCCGCAGGAGAACGTCCAACACTTTGCACGCGGTCGCAGGCCGGTACGTGTCCCGAAAAATAGCAAAGGCGCCGCCGCGGCCGCAGCCGCGATTTGCCTAACGGACGGCAAAGCGGGAGAGTAATACGCCTGCTCCTGCGATGAACCAGCCTCTCTACAAGCGAATCGCGGTGGCGAGCGCATTTTCACCGCGCTTCGAGCAGGTGCTCGCCGAAGCCAAGCGGATGCGTGACCGGCTTGGGGCGAAGCTCGACCTGATCTACGTCGGCGAGAAAGATCTCGAGACGACGCGCCGGTTCCAGGAGGCGCTGGCCGCGCATGCAACTGCCGGCAAATTCGAGAATTCACTACCAGCAAGGCACGCCGGCGGAGGCGATTCTCGCGGCGGTGAAAGAGAACGATATCGAACTGATCGTCGCGGGCGCGCTGGAGAAGGAAGTCGTGCTCCGATCGTTTCTCGGGAACGTGGCGCGGCGCCTGGTGCGGGAAGCGCGGTGTTCCGTCATGCTCTTTACGAAGCCGCAACGCGAGCCGCAGCCGCTGCGCCGCATCGTGTTTTTCGTGCCGGATTACACCCCGCATGTGGCCGCGGCCTTGCAGAAGACCCTGCGCCTGGCGGCCCTCGAGGGGGCGGAACAACTCTACGTGATCCGCGTTTACACGAGCTTCGACGCCGCCCGCGCCAAACGCGAAAAAACGCGCCCGCACGAGCCTACCGCGCGCACGCTGGAGCAGGAGGAAGCGGCCCTCGACCAATTCATCGCCGCCGCCGGACCGGCGAACCTCACGGTGGAACCGCGTTGCATCCGCGGGAACACCGGCTTTGCCGCTTCCGACTTCGTGCAATCGGTCGAGGCGGATTTGCTCGTCGTGCCGGTGGAGGCGAGTAGCGAACCCGGCGGAATTCCGGCCCACATCGCCTGGGTCAGCGACGTGATTCCGTGCAATCTGTGGGTGATCCGCTGAGCTGCGACGGGACTGCGAACGCCGATGCCACCCGGACCACCTTTCCAGCCGTTTGGCGCCGAACACCTGGCCGCGATCTTCCTCACGATTGGGTTGCCGTTCGCGCTGGCGCAGTTCGTCTGGTGGACACAATCGCGGCTCGCCGAACGCGCGATTGCCGCCGCCCTGACGGCTATTCTGGTCGGCAACTACGTTGCCTATTTACTTTTCCTCCGGCGCTGGAGCGAGCTGACGTGGCAGCAGGCCCTGCCGATGCAGATGTGCGATTGGGCGATGGCGGTGGTCATCGTGACGATGCTGACCGCGAATCGCCGCTGGTTTGAGGTCGCGTATTTCTGGGGGATCGGCGGGACATTGCAGGCCGTGCTGACGCCGAATCTGCAGTCCGGCTTCCCCGATTTGCGTTTCATCAGCTTCTTCGTTTCGCACGGCGGGATCATTGTCGGCGTCGTGTTCCTGATGCTAACGCGGCGGCTGCGGCCCTATCCGATGTCGATCGTGCGCGCCTTTGCGTGGTCGGAGGTGTATTTTGTGGTCACGATGGCGGTGGACCACCTCACCGGGGTGAACTACGGCTTTTTGCTCCATAAACCGGAAGCGTTCTCGCTCCTGAGCTTCCTCTCGGACTGGCGGCCGATGTATCTGTTGCAAATGCATGGGCTGGCACTGCTTTTCTTCGCGCTTCTTTATTTGCCGTTCGCGACTTCGGACGCGATGAACCGCGCGTTGCGCAAAGGAGTAACGCTGTGACCAAGCTGAAGATCGGCAATGTCACCCTCGGCGGGAAACTGCCGGCGTTTATTCTCGGACCGTGCGTGATCGAGTCGGAGAAGTTCGTGCGGCGAATGGCGGCGAAAACTGCGAAGATCTGCGCAGCGGAGGGAATGCCGTTCATCTTCAAGGCGTCCTATGACAAAGCGAACCGCACCTCGGTGCGGTCGTTTCGCGGGCTCGGTGCGCGGGAAGGCTGTCAGTTGCTGGCCGCCATCGGGCGGGAGCACAACGTGCCGGTCACCACCGACGTGCATTCGCCGGGAGAGGCGGAGATCGCCGGCGAGTGGATCGACGTGCTGCAAATCCCGGCGTTCCTCTGCCGGCAAACGGATTTGCTGCGCGCCGCGGCCGAAACCGGGCGCGTCGTCAACGTCAAGAAAGGGCAATTCCTGGCGCCGTGGGACCTGCGCAATATCGCCGAAAAGCTGGAGGCGTTCGGCTGCCGCAAGTTCTTCTTCACCGAACGCGGAACGACGTTCGGCTACAACAACCTGGTGGCCGATATGCGTTCCCTCCCCTGGATCCGCGAGGCGGGTTACCGGGTGGTGTTCGACGCCACCCATTCGGTGCAACGGCCCGGCGGCGCCGGCAACGCCACCTCCGGCGACGGGGTGCTGGCGCCGGTGCTGGCGCGGGCCGCGATGGCCGCGGGCTGCGATGGCATCTTCATGGAGGTGCACGAAAATCCCGCGCGGGCGCTCAGCGATGGACCGAATCAGGTGCCGCTAAAGGATTTGCCGAAGCACCTCCGCATGTTAAAGGCTATCCATGCTGCCGTTTCGTAGCGGTCGCTCCTGGAAACGGACGGCTGGCGTCACATTTTTCGCTGTCGGAGTCGCCTGTTTTGCCGCCGTCGGAGCCGATCCCAATTCCAGCCCGACCACGCCTTCGGCGAAGCCGAAAAGCAGCGCGGTGCCCGCCGGCGTCCCGTTGGCGATCGGGCACGAGGCAAAGGGATTGGTCTTGCCCGATTATAATCTGCAGGGTCAGCTGCAGGCGCGTTTTGAGGCGGCCGCCGCCAAGCGGATCAGCGACGTCGAGATCGAAATGACCGGCCTCAAGGTCACCACTTTCACGCCGGAAAACGCCACCGATCATGACCATCGAGGTGCCATCATCCGTCCTGAATCTCGAGACCCGTGTCATCACCTCCCATGAGCGCACCACCGTCCGGCGCACAGATTTTGAAATCGCGGGTGACACCCTCAGTTTCGACACGGTCGCGCGCCAGGGGACTTTCGTCGGCAACGTCAAGATGGTGATCAAGGATAGCGGCAGGCTGGTCGGGAAACCTGGTGAATGAAGCGTCTCGTCGCATGCCTGCTTTTGCTTTCCCGATTTGCGACGGCCAACCTGCCGGCGCAGGAATCGGCGACGCGCCCGCGCGCCAGCTCACCCGTGCCCGCGACCGCGACGGCCAAGACCGAGAAAGGCCCGGCTCCGGCGGCGTCCAAACCTGCGGCCAAGGATCCGCTCAAGACGACATTTGGCGGGAACCTGCTCGGAACGCCCTCTGATCAGCCGGTCACCACGGAAATCTATGCCGATCAGGCATTCTTCGATTCGCAAAACTATATGGGGACGTTCAGCGGACGCGTGGTCGTCAAGGATCCGCGTTTCAATCTCCAGGCCGACAAGTTGACGGTTTACCTGGCCAAGGGCGAAAAGCCGGGCCTCGAGAAGGCGATCGCCGAAGGTAGCGTCGGCGTAATGCAGGAACGGCCGGGGGAAAACGGCGGTCCGCCGGTGCGTTCGATCGGCCGCGCCGAGCGTGTCGTTTACACGGCGAGTGACGGCAACGTCGAATTAACCGGCATGCCGCGGGTGCAAAACGGATTGAACTCGCACATGGCGACCAGCCCGGAAACCGTGATGTTGATCAACCAAAGCGGGCAACTGACGACCAAGGGCCCGAGCCGTACCGAACTCCGGCAGGAGCCCAAGCCGGAGGTTGTGCCGAAGCCATGATCGGCAAAACCGCGTCCACGCCAGCGGCCGCGCCCGACGCCTCGACCTTGAAAGGCGCAATCCGTGGGCGCACCGTCCTCGCCACCGAAGAGCTCGTGAAAATCTACGGCGGCCGCGCGGTCGTGAATGGCGTCAACATCAACGTCGCCGCAGGCGAGATCGTCGGGCTGCTGGGGCCGAACGGCGCCGGCAAGACCACCAGCTTTTACATGATCGTCGGGCTGGTGCGACCCAACAGCGGCCGTGTTCTCTTTTCCGGCAGCGACGTAACCAATTTCCCGATGTACCATCGGGCGCGGCTTGGCATGGGTTACCTGCCGCAGGAGGAATCGATTTTCCGGAAGCTCACCGTCGAGCAGAACATCCTCGCCATTCTCGAGACGCTGCCATTGTCGAAGCACGAGCGCCGACAGCGTTGCGAAGAGTTGCTCCACCAATTCGGGATCGAGAAGATCGCCAAGAACACCGCGCTCACCTTGAGCGGCGGCGAGAAACGACGGCTCACGATCGCGCGTTCGCTTGTGACTAAACCGAGCCTGCTCATGCTCGACGAGCCATTCAGCGGCGTCGACCCTATCGCCGTTTACGACGTGCAGCAGATTGTCGTGAACCTGCGCAAGTCGGGCCTCGCGATCTTGATTACCGACCACAACGTCCGTGAGACCCTCTCGATCGTCGATCGCGCCTACCTCATCTACGAGGGGCGCGTCGAGAGTGAAGGGACGAAGGACTTTCTGATCAACGACCCGATCAGCCGACAGCTGTATCTCGGCGAGCGTTTCCGGATGTAAGGCCATGACGCTTTTCGCTTCCGCATGCGGCCCGATAGGGAAATAATGACGGTGACATGATCACAGCCAATGCCCATCCGCCGGTGAAAGTGACCGGACGCCACCTTCAGATTACCCCCGCGATCAATGATTACGTGACGCGGAGAATCGAGAGCCTGCACCTCGATTATCCGAAGATCATCGAAGCGCACATGATCCTGGAGGTGGAGAAATATCGTCACACGGCCGAGGCCATTCTCGTCTGCTCGAACCACATCACGATCGAGGCCTGCGAAGAAACGAGCGATATGTATGCGGCGATCGATGCGGTCGTGGATAAAATCGCGCGCCAGATGCGCAAGTACAAAACGCGCTTGATGAAGAAGCACCGGCCGCGCAAGGACATCGTGCATCATCTGGAGGAGCACGTGCTCGAGCCGGTCCCAGTGGAGCTGGAGAATGAAGAGGATGGCACCCATCATCCGGTGGTGCGCTCGGAGCGTTACCCGGTGAAGCCGATGTTTGTCGACGAAGCCGTCTTGCAGCTCGAGATGTCGACGCGACAATTCATCGTCTTCCTGAACGCCCGCAGCTCGCGCATGAACGTCCTTTACCGGCGCAACAGCGGCGAGTTTGGGCTGATCGAGCCTGCCAACGGGAAGTAGCTGCTGGCGGGAAGCGCCCCTCAGGACCAGTCCCCTCAACATGCCCGGCGTGTTTCGTCGTGAGTAGCCGCGGCGGATGGAACGTTCGCATTGTGCAAGCGCACCGATGAGTCATTAGCCCTCCCTCACCGGCGAAAATGCCGGTCGACTCCTGCTCGGGCTCCGAGCAAGGCCAATGGCTCTGCGGATCAATCTTTACTTCGGCATCGCGGTTTCATAGGCTCGTGTTCCAAACGCGCAAGGGAACCGGGACCTATGTAAACCATGAGCGTCCGAAAGAGCGAAAGCCGATTGCCCGCGGGCACAGCGCCCGCTGATCTGGGGCAAGCGGTGGTCGTAGCGAAGAGGCCGAGTGCGGTGCCGTCCGTGACTTCGCCGCTGGTTGTCCGGGCCCGCACATCATTGCCCCGAACTGGGCTCAATCAGGCCACCCCGACTCCCTCTTTCCTGCACGAAGAAGCGGTCTCCCGCGCCGCGACGCGCATAACGGAGAGTTTCCAGCGTAGCCGATGGCGGAATGGACGCGCAAGGGGTTGCCTCGGCGTCCGCAAACAGACGGCGCGCGGCGAAGGCTCGAGCGATCTCGCGTTCGACCGCATCGAGGACGTGAAAACATAAGGTGGAGCTAATGCGACTGCGCCAGGCGGCGCGAGAGGAGGACAATGCCGGCGAAAAAAACAATCCGGGGCAAAGCAAGCGGCAGAAAAAAATCTGCGCCTGCGAAAAAGCGTTCGCCGAAAGCGACCGTCACGGTGCGCGAGTCGGGACCGCGCAAATGGTTGTTCCCAATTCTCGAGTCAGCCTACACCGTGCTCGCACCGCGCGGTGCCCTCGCGACGCGCGGCGGCGGAATTCCGCGCGGGCGCGTCCGTGCTGGAGGCAAGCGCGCGCCCGGAACTTTCCGCAGTCAACTTCAGCCGGGCGAAGGCGAAAACGTCCTCTCCAGCCCGAGCGCAGATATCTGGGTTGATCGATTGCGCGAATACAAGCTTCGCAAAGCGGCCAGCTTCATCGCGAGAACAACGCGCGGTCCAGCCATCCCGGGCGCGATTGTGCCGGGCGCGAAGAATTGGTCGCCGCTCGGACCCTCCGTCGTCCTGAATGGACAGGCGCAGGGTTTCCCATCTGTGGGCGGTCGCATCAGCGGCATCGCAATCGCTCCGGGCGGCCAGATTGTTTACGCGGCTTCCGCGAATGGCGGCGTCTTTCGCTCGGATGACGCCGGTCAATCGTGGCGCTCGCTGATGGATTCCTTCGATCTCGATCCGACCAATTTCGCGAGCACTAGTCTTGCCTGTGGCGCGATTGCGATTGATCCGAGGGATCCGAACCGGATCTACGTCGGCACGGGCGAAGGCGACACTCACGCCCTCTTCAGCAGCCGCATCGTGAATTCATTGCCGGCCTACCGCGGTATTGGACCGATTCGCAGCGACGACGGGGGTGCGACGTGGGTCGTTGAAAATACTGCGCCCGGTTCGCCGGGTCTGGCCGGCAAGGCCTTCTTCGCCCTCGCGGTCGATCCGACCAATCGCGAGAACGTGATCGCGGCCACGACCGACGGATTGTATCAACGCACGATCGGCGCCGGCGGGAAACCGTCATGGGTTCGCCGACGACCGGGTGTGCACTCAAGTGTCGCGGTCACGTCCTCGACCAGCAGCACCCGCTTCTTTGCCGCGGAGTGGGGCAAGGGCGTCTTCCAATCGCCCAACGGACAAACCTGGTCCGCTTTGGCGGCGAATTTTCCGACGGCACAAGTGGGCCGCATCGCGCTCGGCGTGCAGCCAAACAATCGCACCGTGGCTTATGCCTTTGTCGCGGATGTCAACGGACTCGCGCTCGGAGTTTATCGTCGTGAGAGCGCGAATGGTTTCTGGACGAAAATCGCGAACGTGCCAGATGTCCTGCCGTCTGACAACGGATCGAGCCAGGGCGATTACGATCTTGCCATCGCCGTCGACCCAAATGACGCAAATCTCATCTACCTCGGCGGCAGTTATTTTGCGGATGGGAACTTCTGGCCAGCCTCCATCTGGCGTTGCCGGGTGCAAACCAGCGGCACCGGATATCGTTTCGGCTCCGCCACTTCCATCGGCGTGCGCGCGCACGCCGATGTCCATGTGCTCACGCACGCGCCGGGCGATTCCAATGCCCTGTGGGTCGGCGGCGATGGCGGCGCGTTTCTCAATCGCGATCCACGCAACTCGACCAACTTCGGCAGCCGGAATAATGGTCTCGCCTGTCTCTGTCCGACGTTTTTCGGCCAGCACCCCACCGATCCAAACGTTCTCTTTTGCGGATTGCAGGACAACGGGACGGCGCGCACCGCGGGCGGCGCGGTTTGGAAACATGTGAACTGGGGTGACGGCGGTTATTGCCTGATCAATTGGGCGAACCCGCAACAGGTTTTGGTCTTTGCCAACGGTACGGTTTATCGCGCGACTGATGGCGGCCTCGATCACGATTCCTGGACGCCGAAAGAATTCCCGTGGGCCATGATGACCGAACCGATCGTCAGCGCGCCCTACAACCCGGCCAGTCCCGCGGACGCAAGGTTGGTTGCGCTCGGTTCCGCGAAGCAAATCGGCAACACGGTTCGACCAGTCGTGTATCTCTCGCCGGATTTCGGCGTCACCTGGCCAACCGTCGTGCCGATCCCAACCACCGCCGGGATCTACTCGCTCGCCTTTGCCTCCGCGACCCGCTTCTTTGTCGGCACCAGCGCGGGCGAAGTGTTTCGGGTGCAACGCACCGGGACCGCGTGGAATGTAACCCGAATCGATAACGTCCCGGCACACCCGCTTGGTTTGCAGGGTCTCATTTCCGACATCGCGATCGATTGGGCGGATGCTTCGCTCGGTTCCATTTATGTCGCGTTCGGCGGGCTCGGCGACGCCCGCCGTGTCTGGCGCTTTAACGGCATTGGTTGGGAAGTGCGGAGCGGTCCCGCGGGCGCTTCGAGTGGGAACCTGCTCGACGTCGAACACAACGCGCTCTGCGTCGATCCGGTAGCTCCAAACAACGTTTACGTCGGCGCTGACATTGGTGTCTGGCATTCCTCGAATCGTGGACTGAACTGGGAGCCCTTACCCAACGGTCTGCCGGATGCTCCGATCTTCGATCTGCAGATTCATCCGACGCGGCGGCTGCTGCGGGCCACCGCCCATGGGCGAGGACTCTACGAATTCCCGCTCTGATTTGCCTGCATTGCTCAGGCCGCCCAGCGCGTCGTTGAGTGCGAGGATCTCCATCCGCATTCGTCCGGCTGGCCGGAAACTCGCAGCTGACCCAGGGTGCCAAAATGCGAACGCTCTTAACGATCAGTCACTGCCATTGCGGCGAATGGAATATGTCAGTCGCGTTCCAGCCGGTGGTGGGCTCTGCAGGTGGAACTTCCGCGTTGTGCAGCGCACTCCGATGAGTAATTTGCCATCCTTCACGCGCGAAATACCGGTCGAAACCCCGCCTTGGCCGCGTGACAGGCGCAACGCACCGCTAGCTCAATTGGCAGAGCAAGTGACTCTTAATCACTGGGTTGTTGGTTCGATTCCAACGCGGTGCACTTCGCCTCGGCGTGGAACGCGCGTGCGACCCTCCGAAGGCGAGGATGGGAGATCCTGACGGGATCGTGGGTGAATGCCTAGCCGCCGAACGCCTGCGCGATCGGCATGCGGCGGCCGACCCCAAAAGCGCGGCTCGTCACTTTGATGCCGGGGGCCGCCTGCTCGCGCTTGTATTCGCTCAGGTCCACCCGTCGCTGGACCCAGCGGACCGTCTTTTCGTCGAAGCCGCAGGCGGCAATATCGCGCGCGCTGAGATTCTCTTCGACGTAGAGGCGCAGGACCTCGTCGAGGAGGTCGTACGGCGGCAGGGTATCCTGATCGACCTGGCCAGGTCTTAATTCCGCGCTCGGTGGCTTCTCAATCGTCGACGCCGGGATGATCTCGCGATCATGATTCATCCAGCGCGCCAGCTCATAGACCATCGTCTTCGGGACATCGCTGATCACCGCCAGACCGCCCGCCATGTCGCCGTAGATCGTGCAATAACCGACCGCCAGCTCGCTCTTGTTTCCGGTCGTCAGCAGGATGTGGCCGAACTTGTTCGAGAGCGACATCAGGATCATACCGCGCAAACGCGATTGCATGTTCTCCTCGGTGGTATCCTCCGGCAGACCGGCGAAGACTTCCTTGAACTGCGTCTTGAAGGCGCTGAAAGCGTCGGCAATCGGGATCTGCAGGCATCTGATCCCGAGATTCCGCGCGAGCGAGAGGGCATCCTCGATGCTGCCGCGCGACGAGTACAGGCTCGGCATCGAAACCCCCACCACGTTCTCCGCCCCGAGGGCCCGCACCGCGATGGCCGCCACCACCGCCGAATCGATCCCGCCGCTCAAGCCGAGCACGGCGGATTTGAATTCGCATTTCCGCATGTAATCGCTCACGCCCAGGCAAAGGGCGTCGCACAGGTCGGCCATTCTCTCGCGCGACGGCGGAGCCACCAGCTGCCGTCTGCGCGGTGTCGACCACGGCCTCCGCTTCCTCGAAGCGCTGCGAGCTGCGCAATCAACTCGCCCCTGCGATTCACGGCCATCGAGTGGCCGTCGAACACGAGCTGATCGTTTCCCCCCACCGCGTTGCAATAGCAGATCGGCACCCCGTATTCCCGCGCCAGCAACGAAACCATCTCACGTCGGATGGCCGCTTTCCCGAGGGTGAATGGCGAGGCGCTCAGATTCAGAATCAACTCGGCCCCCTGCTCCACCAATGCCCGCACCGGTTCCACATTGTAGTAGGGCCGCGGCAGATACGGCTCGGTCCAAATATCCTCGCAAATCGTGACGCCAATCTCGCTGGGAACCAACGGTGAGTGGTTCCATCGTGCACTCCGGCTCGAAGTAGCGATCTTCATCGAAGACGTCGTAGGTCGGCAAGAGAGCCTTGTAGGTTTTCTGCATCGGCCGGCCCTGCTGGAGCAGGGCGGCAGCGTTGTGGAAAGGCTTGCCGCGACCTGCGTTTCGCGCCACGAACCCGACGAGTAACGCCGCGCGCTCCACGACCCCTTGCAGTTGCTCGAGGACGTCGAGATTTTCCGGAACGAACCGAGACTTGAAGACGAGATCCTGCGGCGGGTAGCCGGTGATCGCCAGCTCAGGCGTCAGGACCAGCTCCGCGCCGGCGGCGGACAGGCGCCGATACGCGCCCGCGATTTTCTCGAAATTGCCTCTCAGATCTCCGACCGTCGGATTGATCTGGGCGAAGCCGATTCTCATGCCTCACGCAGATTAGGCGCGAGGTGACGGCAGGCAATCGCTTTCCGGCGCCTACTTGCCGCTGGTGTGAACGGGCGCCGCCGTGTGCTTGTAGCCGGCGTTGAGCGCGTCATCCGCGCCGGTCACGAAGACTTTGCCCCACTGGACCAGGCAGGCCGCGAAAAACCCCGCGATCGCGCAAAGGATCACTTTTTGGAGAAATGTAGCGTGCATTTCTTGTATTTATGAGCATGTGCAATGCCACCAAGGCTACCGGTCAGGTGGTCAACGGGGTCGCGCGTGCGCACCGCCAATACCTCGGTTTCTCCTTGTCTTCCGCAGCCCTCTTACATCATGCTTTTCCTGTAGTGGAAAGTACCAAAGGGAGTTCGGGCGCGGAGAACTCGAACGAAACGGGGCAGCCGCTCCGGATCGTGGTGGTGGACGATCACGTCTTCATGCGGGATTTGATCTGCGCGATGTTCGGCCGGCAAAATGACCGCTATGCGGTGGTCGCCGCCGTCGGCACCGTCGCCGGGGCGGTGGCCGCTTGCGCTGAAACCAAGCCGGACCTCCTGATCCTCGATATTAACCTGCCCGACAAGAACGGAATCGATGCCGTACCGGAGATCCACCAGGTCTCGCCCCTGACACATGTTTTGCTCTGCACGGCGTATCCGACCGAGGATCGCATCGTCGATTCGATCCGGGTGGGCGCGCAAGGATTCGTGGAAAAAACACACACTTGGGACGAGTTCCTCGAAGCGGTGGATCGCGTGGGCCGAGGCGAGCAATATTTCTCCTCGAAGACTGCTGGCATTAGCCCAATCAAGGTCGAGGCGGTGGCTGCACCAGGGAAAGCGGGCGGCGCGGCCCTACTAAGTCCTCGCGAAAAGGAGGTGATTCGCCTGATCGCCAGAGGCAGCACGAGCAAGGAAATCGCCCGCAAGCTCTTTATCAGCGCGGCAACGGTGGAGACGCACCGGACCAATTTGATGGGCAAGCTGGGCGTGCGGAACGTCGCCAGTCTGGTTCTGTATGCGTTTCAGAATGGCCTCGTGGAGCCCTCCCCAACCCCGGTCGGCGCCCGCACCGCGACCCACTGACGGCAACTACCAAAAGCCCCACTGCTTCATGGCCATGATCCAGAGGCCGAGCAGCAGGTTGGTTAGCGCGTGGGCGATCACACAGGAGGCGAGACTCTTCGTCCGATAGGCGACGAAGTTATACAGCGCACCGGTGATGGCGGCTGCAATCCAATCCGCCGGGGAATGCGCGAAGGTGAATCCTAGAGTCACGACGGTGAAGGAGAGCCAGCTGAACGTTCCGATCGGCACGGAATTAAACTTCTCGTCGATGAAGTAGCGGAGCAGAAAACCGCGCCAGAAAATTTCCTCTACCAGCGGCACAATGATGACGAGCCGCAGGAAGCGAAGGGCGACCGTCGCCCAATACGCTCCCGGCTGCGTGGCAAACAGGTCCGGATTGAAGCCTTCGGTCCGCGGTGCCGCGCCGAAGAACTGCTGTGGAGAAATCCAGAGAACGAAGACGACCAGGCCGACCGCGAACGTGAAGACGAGGCCCCCGGTCCTGCGCAGGTCGTACTCGCGCCAAAACCACAGCAACAACGCCGCACAGACAAAGGTCTGCAGCGGATAAAGCCAATATTCCGGCGCGTCGAGCCAAGGCGCGCCGCCGATCTTCTTAAGGGGCGTGACGAGGGCCAGCGTGCCGATAAACACCGCCATCGGGAGGGCGTAGGCGAGAAGCTTGCGACGATTGTCGGTATTCGATACAGAGTTCATTGGTGCGCCGAACGACGCGCGCCCTTTGTGAATCATGGACGAGCCCAACCGCAAGCCTGAACCGGCAGAAATCGATCCCGATAAACTCGAAAAGCTGCTCGAGATCGAGTTGATGCAGAAGCGCGCCGCGTGGCAGCAGGCCAAGGCCCGCAGGGGAAACCTCCGTTTGCTCAGCGTTCTCTTCCTGGTCGTGATCGTCGCGCTGGCGCTCTTTGCGTTCGTGATGTATTTCTCGCCCGCGCGCATGCAGGAACTCAAATCGCACGCCACGCCGGCCGCCTCACCGTAGGCGGCGGATTTGTCTTCGCGTCACTCAGGCCGCGGCTGGCTGATTTGGAAGTAGCGCAGACCGGTCTGGTCGTTGAGATAGTCCGGGACAAGCGCGATAAGTGTTCCCGCTGGTCTCGAAAACATGCGCGCACTTACGATCGTCTATCTGGAACAAAGCGACCGCGATTCCGAGGAGGTGCACGAACTCTTGCGCTCTGAGGGAATGGCCACCCAGCTCGTGCGGGTCCGCACCGAGCAGGAGTTTGCCGAGGAGATTGAGCGTCCGGAACTGGACGTGATCCTGGCCGCTTCCGACGGCTCGGAATTCACCGGCATCGCGGCGCTGGCCCACGCGCGCGCGCAGCGGCCGGATGTACCGGTGGTGCTCATTTCGAAGACGGAAGCGTCGCTGGGCGGGGCGGAATCGCTGCACAACGGGGCCAGCGATGTCATTCCGAAACAAGACCTGGCGCAGCTGGTCCCGGCCTTGCGGCGCGCCCTGGAGCAATCCCGGATCCGCGGGGAGCTGGAGGCGTTGCGACAGAAGTTACGCGAACAAGCGGAGCTGCTCGACCTCACGCACGACAGTATTGTGGTGACGGATGGCGCCGGGACGATCAACTCCTGGAATCGGGGGGCGGAGCGCATTTACGGATGGACTTGGGAAGAAGCAATTGGGTGCAAGGTGCACGAGTTGCTAAGAACCGCGCCGCCCGAAACTCTGGCGGAAGCGATCGCTGCACTGCGCACCAAGGGTTGGTGGGAAGGCGAGCTCGAGCAGGTGCGGCGGGACGGGAGCCGCGTCTGTGTGGCGGGCGACTGGGTGCTCCGCGGCGATGGAGGGAACGCCCGGCAGTGGCATCTCCACACCGATATCACGCCGCGTCGCAATGCGGAGCAGGCGTTGCGGCGCGCCGAGGAGCGGCACCGGCGGTTCGTGGACGAAGATCTGACCGGTAACCTCACGATGCGACCGGACGGCTCGATTGTGACCTGCAACCCCGCCTTCATCCGCAGCTTCGGATTCAATTCGGTGGAGGAAGCGCTCTCCACAAATTTTGCGACTCTGCTGCACAACCGGAACGAGCGCGCGGAGCTTCTCGCCGCGGTGCGGAAGGATGGAGCCGTGGAGCGGCACGAGCTCGAAATGCGGCAACCCAAGGGCGAGGCGGTGTATGTGGCGGCGCGGTTCGTCGGCAGCTTCGACCCAGAGGGGGAACTGACCGAACTCCATGGCTATTTGTTCAACGACACGCGCCGGAAGCGTCTCGAGCAACAGCTGATCCAGGCGCAAAAGATGGAGGGCTTGGGCACCCTGGCGGGAGGAATCGCGCACGATTTCAACAACATCCTCAGTATCATCCTCGGTTACGCGACACAGCTCGAAAAACGGGCCACCCGGCCGGAGCAACTCGCGATCGCGGCCAAGGTCATTACGGAAGCGGTGGAGCGCGGGGCGGCGCTGGTGCAGCAGTTATTGACCTCCGCGCGCCAGACGGAAAGGCGGCTGTCCTCCGTGGACCTGAATGAACTCTGCCGCGAGCTCGAGAAAATGCTGCAGGCGACCTTCCCAAAAACGATCGAGTTCGAACTCGATCTGCAGCCACAGTTCCCGGCCATCACCGCCGACGGAAGCCAGATTCACCAGGTGCTGCTGAACCTTTGCCTGAACGCGCGCGACGCGATGCCCCAAGGCGGCTCGCTTCGTCTCCAGACCTTGCTCGTCCCCAGCTCGGAGGTGGGCGAATCGTTTACCGGAGCTGATGCGGCGCGCTATGCCTGCATCCGGGTGCAAGACACCGGATGGGGGATGACACCGGAGGTGAAGGCTCACATTTTCGAGCCGTTTTTTACAACCAAGGAGCGCGCGAAAGGCACGGGGCTCGGCCTTAGCGTCGTCTATGGGGTGGTCCACAATCACCACGGGTTTGTGCAGGTGGAGAGCGCACCTGATGCCGGCACGACGTTCAGCATTTACCTACCCGTCGAACAGGCGGCCGAAGAGTCGGCGGCCGGCGAATTTCGCCCACCGCCGCAACCCCGGGAGCCGCAGACGATCCTGCTCGTGGAAGATGAGGAAACGCTGCGCGATTTGGGCGTTCAGATTCTGCAGGGGGAAGGCTATCGCGTGCTGGCAGCGCGCGATGGGATCGAGGCGGTGGACATTTTTGTCGCTCA
Organism: uncultured Verrucomicrobiae bacterium; assembly: GCA_963844275.1. Taxonomy (GTDB): domain Bacteria; phylum Verrucomicrobiota; class Verrucomicrobiia; order Chthoniobacterales; family UBA10450; genus JACCTI01. Next base: position 236,461 of record CAWJNS010000009.1, on the reverse strand, counting down.
CAAAGACAGCATCGGGCTGGTCGTCTGCGATCTAGGCCTGCCGCGACTTGGCGGACGGGATGCGTTCCTGCAGATGAAGGCGATCAAGCCATCGGTGCGTGCGATCGTGGCGAGCGGTTACATGGAGCCGGCGATTCGTTCCGAGATCTTGAAGGCCGGCGTAATCGACACGATGCAAAAACCCTACGACTTTCGCGACATGGTCGAGAAGATCCGCTCGATCATCGGGAAAGCGCAGAGCGAAGACGATCACCCTCAACTCTTCTGAGCGGCCCGCGGTCGGGTGGCCGCGGGGCGTCGTGTCCCACCGGAAAAAAAACGCAGGGCAGCGTTGCCGCTGCCCTGCGCATGGATTTTTGCGGAGTTTCCCCGCCTCAATCTGACTTTACGGGATCGCGTTCCCGGCCTGGCCACGCACGATGATCACGTCCCCGGCCGCAATCGCACCATCGGGATTCACGTCCGAGCGGAAGTTCGTCCCGTCCGTGATTTGCCCCGAACGAGCACGCGTCTGCAATGCGTCGCCCGCGTTCACGTTCCGGCTATCGTTCGTGTCCCCGAGCAACACTCCCATCGGGATCACCACGTTCCCCGACGCCGCTCCCACCGTCACTCCGTTCAGCGTCACCGTCAGCACTTGCGCGTTGGCCACGCTCGTCAACGGGATCGTCACCGTATTGCCGCTCACCGTCACCGCGCCTCCGTTCGGAACTCCGTTGCTCCCGATCGTTCCTGTCCCACTGGTGACAGTCGCCTGCGGACTCCCGCTCACGCTCGGCGCCGACCCAAACGTCACTACGATGGTGTGATCGTTCTGCCCCGTGCCTTGGCCACGCCGGCACTCCACCCCGGACGTCCCGCTCAAAGGCAGGTTGATGTCGAAGTTGCCTTGCGCCCCGTGCGCCTTGCGCGAAACCACGCTCACCGGTGTCGGCGCCGTCGAACAGCTTGTCGCGCAGACCGGGGGATTGGAGAACGCGATGTCATCGATCCTCACACCCGTGGCCGCGACGCTGTTATCCGTCGCCATCCGCCACTTCAACTGCACCATCTGGCCGTTGGCCGCAGGCGGCAGAGTGACCGTACTCGTGATGTAGCCGCCGGAGTTGCCGTTCCAGGCATTGCGCCCCCCAATCGGGCTCGCAAAGGCGGTGGAGATCGGCCCGGTATAGCCCCCGGTCACGAAGATCCCGCCCGCGGTAATAATGTCCGCGTAGGCACCACCGTTGACGCTGATTTCCAGCACCATCCCGTCAAACGTCGCCTCCGTATTGTAGTTGTTCTTGAACGTCAGGGTCCCCCCTCCGGCCGGCACCGCCAATACGGGCGAAACCAACTGGCTGTCGCCAATGTTGCTTGGATCGGGGACGAAGGCCGCGTTTGGTGCGCTGAATGGAGTCGTCGTCGAGGTCACCCAAGGCACCTCAATCCCGGTGGCCGACGACGTCCAGCCCGCGGGCAACGCCGGCGCCACGACGCCATCGAAGTTTGCAATCACAGTGTTGGAGCTGGTCCCCATGATCATGCCCGGGTAGCTCGGGGTTCCGTAATTGGTGGCCCCGTCCTGTATCTGCAGACTCGGCGTGATGGTTCCACCGCAAACTCCCGAGGCGACAAACGTGAACGTCCGGCAAACCGTCGCGCCCGGCGCGATCGCCCCGTAGTTCTGAGGGCCGCTCGGCATCGAGACGCCACCCGTGGCCTGGAGAGTACCCACGACGTTGGTCGTCGGCAGGTCGCCATTGTTGGTGATGCAGAGGCTCATGGTGAGGGTTTCACCCGGGTCGGGCATCCCGTTCAGCGGCGTGCAACTCTCCGCGGTGATCGTCCTGCTGCCAAGCGTCGGGGCCGCCGCCGGAATCAACTTGAAGCTGCCGACGCGTAGACGCCAGCCGCTGGCGCTGGTCGTGGGGAGGTATTCGTTCACCACCCAGAAGGTGGAGTCGTCGACCGGGTCCACGGTAACGGAGCTGTAATCGCCCCACCGGTTGCCGCCGGCGGTTTGGGAACCGGTGCCAGCGATAATCGAATTTTCCCCCAACGGCATCGTGCCGGGCGCGCTACCCGCGTTGCGGCCAGTGTACCGGATGCTCGGGAAGACAGTGGCGTTGCCCGCGCTGTAGGCGAGGCCCATGTTGCCGGCGCCGTCCATCGCGATGCTGCCCATCCAGCGGTGAATTCCATCGGTCAAACCAGGCGCATAGGTGCCCTCTTGAAAGATGACGGGGCTGCTGCTTGGACTGCGCAATTCCCACCACCGGATGCCGGAAATTTCCGGAGCGCCGCCGGCAGAAACCGACTGGTTCGTCACGAGCGATTCGTGCGTGCCGAAATTCCGGTAAGCCAGACGGTGGAGAGGCCGCTGACGGTAACCAAGATGATCGATCCGGTTGGCCGTCCCCGGCTGCGGGATACAGGCGCGCGAGCCACCGCAGAGGCCGAGGATTGAATTAAACGAGCCTACCGGGACGGTATTCGTCAGCACGAAGGAGGAATTCGCCGGGGTCACGAAATCCACGGTGAATTTCCAAACGGTAAGGGCATCCTGCGGCGCGCCGTAAGGTCCATTGTTATCCATGCTGCCGACGAAGTAGTTCGACCGGCCGGCCGGCGGCAGCGTGGAACCATCGAGATCTGACGGCAGCAGACCGTCGCCCACATTGTAGGCGGGGGAGGGTGTCGCGAGGAAGGAGATCACGGTCGGGGCGGGATTGCCCGCCACGGCCTGGGCCCGGTTCATCACATAGGCGCCCACGCCCGCGAAGCTGGTGCCGCCGGCGAACTCGCGGGTGCTAAAATAGTAGCCGTCCGGCCACACGCCCATTTTCGGGTAATCGGCGAAGTTGTTGCCGCCTCCGGTGGCAATCGAATAGCGAAAATAGGCGCCGGTCGGGTCCGGTGTCTGCGAGACGGCCACGCACAGCAAATACGGCGCGGCCGATGTGAATTGCATGAGCAGCCAGCGGTCGGAGAGCTGGTCGTAGAGCACAACGGGGTCACCGTCATTGCGCGTCTGGCAGCCGCCACCAAAGCCCGACCAGAGTGTATTGCTCGCGATGGGACCGAGCAGCGACGTGCCCGTTTTGCTGAAGACCTGCGTGTGCAGATTGGACATCGTGACGACGTGATTCGGGCCCACATCCCCGTTCGGGTCAGGAGGCGCCACCCCGCTGATGTTGCTCTGCGCATCAAAGCTAACGATCGGCGGCGCGATGTCCGGTTGTTCGCCCATCCGGGACTGGACCACCGGATCAGGCTCGTGCTTGAATCCAGCGGAACGCGGAATGATGTCCTGGTCTTCCTTCTCACGGTCCGGCTTCGGTCCCGGGTAAATCGGCGCGATGTCGCGCAAGGGAGGCGAAACGTCGAAATGGGTGACCGGTAGGACGCCGCGGTATTGCGCCTCCGTCACTGGTTTTTGAGGAGCTTTATCTTTCGAGTCTTGGGCGGTGGCTCTAGTGAAGGCCGCCAAGGCCAGGGCAATCCCGCCTGAGACAAGCAGCAGGCTGAGGACGACGCGCAGTTTGAAGAACGCGGAACGTGAGGTGGATTTCTTTTTCATGCAGGTTTGTGGTGAAGCGAGCAGGTCGGTTTTTGCTCGGGCCGCACACTAGCCAGTCCCTCCGCTGAGTCACGACTTTTTTCGTTCATTACAGAATTGTAATGAACGCGGCGCGAAGCACCTAGCTACTCGCCCACTAATCGCGCGCGGACGAGCGCGGGCCGGAAAAGTTGCGGCCGTCAGCGCTTAGCGCCGCTTCCGCCGACTTGCCGCTCAACGACCGCGCTGCCGCTCTTTCGCTGATTCTGGACAAATGTGTTGTTGTCTCCGTAGCGCGCCCACGGGCCGACGGGGACGTCCTTGAATTCAACAAATTTCCAGTCGGTCACGTCCGTATCCTGGAGCCCGAGATAATCACGCACCGCCGGCGAAACATCGAGGCCGGCCCCCTGGTTCAGATTCGGTTTCGGGCGTTCGTTCCCGAAGACGTACTGCCAGTGATCCGTGCGGAACGGGCCGGCATCTTCCCATTGGGCATACGCCACTTTGTTGTCCTTGCGGATGGCGATCCAGCGGCCCTTGCAGGTGGACACCGCCGGGCCCTGATAGGCTTGGTGGAACCAGGGAACCACCTGCTGCGCTTCCGGACGATGGCCTTCGCGCGCCTTGTCGTTGTAGGGCAGGGCACAATAGAAGGGATTCTGCCGGGGCGTAAAATTAACCGGGATCAGATCGCGCCGCTGGGACCGATTAGGATTGTCATAGCCGCCATAGTTTTGCGTCCAATTCTTGTCCCAGGAGCTGGCCCGGTTCGGGTACAGGATTGTTCGCCGTCGGCCTTTCGCCGATCCAGAAAATGGTGGTGACGATGTTGGTCCGCCACGGGAAAGGACGAGTTGACTTCGAGACCGGCGCGAGCGTGTACGTGCGCGAAGTCGGCGCGAACACGGTGGGGCCGGCGGAAGAACTGCCAGCGTCGGCCCATTTCTTCAGTCCTGGCGAGACAGGCAGTTGGGCCAGGGCCGATTGGGCAATGAGGAACGAAAGAGCCGGCAAAAGGAGCGCGGCGGTTTGATTGTATAGTCCAGGTTTCATCAAAAAAAGGGACGCCCACCGGTTATTGCAGGCGAGGAGCTCTCACTTGGGATTCGGAACCCGCGGCCGAACTGTGCGTTTTTGGCCGGGGCCGGTGGATCGACGCCGCGCTCAACACGCGACTTGCCTCTCAAGAAGTGCTTTTTCCTGCGCTAACAGGCCCGATTTTCGGCCAAAATCAAGAAATTCCTTCAAAATGCTGCGTTCCAGATGAACCAATCAGAGCAGATGGCGCGCCGTCGATCGCGGCTAACGCACCCCGTGACCGCTGAGAATCTCATTTCCCGGTCGGGCAGCGGCGGGTATGAATGCGGGATGCACCCCCGCCTGTTATTTCTCACCAGTGCTCTGATCATCGCGGCCGGGGGGCTGCTGCCCGCGCAGACTTCGCCCTGGCCCTTCCCGCCTCGGGCTGAGCCCGCCCCCGCCGGACCGCCCCATGGATTGAGTGTCGCCTACTGGAACATCCAATGGTTCCCCGGCACGCGCCCCAGCGCGAGCAAGTCCGAGGAGGAACGCCAGGTTCGCGCCGTCCATGGCGATATCGTCAAGCTCTCCGCCGACGTCATCGGAATGGAGGAAGTGCGCGATTGGAACAGCGCCGCGCTCGCTGTGCGGCCATTGCCGGGTTTTAAAGTCGATGTCGTTTCGAACTTCCCGCCGCGCGAGGGGCAGACGGAGTCCCAGCAGGTGGCGATCGCCAGCCGACTCCAGCCGATCAGCGCTTGGGCCGAGATGTGGAGAGGCGATGGCCCAATCACGCCGCCACGCGGTTTCGCCTTCGCGGCCTACCAGCTCGCCCCCGGGAAGTTGCTGCTCGTCTATGGCCTGCATCTGAAGAGCAACCGCGGCGAACTCGTCGAGGACGTCGCCATCCGTGAAGAATCGATGCGCCAGCTTGTCGCGCACATGAAAGACATGGAAGCCGCCTATGCCGGCCTCGGGTACTATCACCTGGATCGTGGGCGGCGACTTCAACACCGCCCCCGACGACACGCGCTTCCAAGGGGAAAAGACCACAAAAGCATTGACGGAAAATCAACTTCCGCTGGATCTGGGAAGGCATCCCGCTCGAGGGACGCATCACACTTCCGCCGGACAAGCGTTTTCCGGCCGCGTGCTTCGACCACATCTACTATCGCGGGGCCACCCTTCGCAAAGCGCAAGCCTTGCCGACCTCCCCGCAATCCAGCGATCACCGCGCGATCCGCGCCGACTTCGCCCTGCCCTAGGCGCAAACGCCCTTGTCTGGTCGGGATCACGCCATCTCGACCGAGAGACCTTCGTGCGCCAGCTCGAGCGTCTCAAACGCCACCTCGCTGCTGTTCGCCCGTAAAGTCGGCCCGGAATATTTGCACGGGAACGCATTGCGCACCCGCCACGAAACCCGCGGTTGATGTTGCTCATCGAGCAGGCTGATCACCATGTCGCGGCGCTCGACGGCGTTTAGCTGCGCGGTGTTAAACCACTGAAAGAACTCGTTGTCGCCGGTCACCACGCCACGCTTAAGCACGATGTTGCTGAACTTCGCGATGCCCGGCATCTTCCGCGCCGTCTGCGTCGGATCACTTCCCTCCTGATGCTCGATCACCGCCCGCTCGATCGTAAGGCCCGACACTTCCGCGACGCCGATTCGGCTGCCGCCCCACTGCACGGTGAAATGGTAGGCGGGTTGTGGGTACTGGCTCATCAGGCAGCGGAAGCAGTGGCAAAGGCAACGGCAGAGGCGGCGGAGCAATGTTCGATCTTACGCCAGGCCGGGCTCCGCCGTTCAATCCAGAAACTTGCCGGGATTGAGAATGCCTTGCGGGTCGAGGGCAGTTTTCAGCCTCTGATGCACCGCGCGCGAAACGTCGCTGGTCGCGTCCGGCCACCAGCGTTTCTTCGCCAGGCCGATGCCATGCTCGCCCGTGATCACCCCACCCCACGCCAGCACCTGCGCGAACAATTCATCGAGCGCGCCCTCCACCTTCTCGCGCACCGCAGCCTCGCGATTGTAGCGATCGGCCATGATGTTGACGTGAATGTTACCGTCGCCGGCATGGCCGAACGCCGCCACCGGGAATCCATGCTTCTTCTGCAATGACTCCGCGAATTCGACCAAATCCACCAGGCGCCCGCGCGGCACCACGATGTCCTGGTTCAATTTCGTCAGGCCGGTCGCGCGGAGCGAATTGCTGAACTCGCGCCGCAGCGACCAGAGCCGCTCGCAATCCGCCTCGACCGTGGCGACGTCGAGGGTGTTCGGCTTTTGCGCGGCCACCAGCGCGCGCAACTTCGCCATCTCCACCCGCACCGTTTCCGGCTGCCCGTCCACATCCACCAGCAGATGCGCATTGCCCGGCGCCACGATCGCGGAGCCGAGATCGCGCCGGGCCGCTTCCAGCGTGAAGTGATCCGCAATTTCCAGCGAGGACGGCAGAAAGCCTTGCGCGAAAATCTCCTGCACCGTCGCGGCCGCCGTCGACATCTTGTCGAACGCCGCCGACAGCGTCGCTCGCGCCGGCGGCAACGGCAGGAGCTTGACCGTAATCTCCGTCACGATTCCGAGCATCCCTTCCGAGCCGACAAAGAGCCCGATCAAGTCGAAGCCGGTCTTGTTCTTGTGCACGCGCCCGCCGGTCCGCAGGACGTCGCCACTCGCCAGCACCACTTCCAGCCCGGCGACGTAATTCCGCGTCACGCCGTATTTCAGACAACGCGGCCCGCCCGCATTCGTCGCCACGTTCCCGCCCATGCTGCAATCCTTCAGGCTCGCCGGATCCGGCGGATAAAAAAGCTTCTGCTCTTTTGCCTTGGCCTGCAGATCACCCGTGATGACGCCCGGCTCCACCACCGCGATCGCATCCGCGAAGTTGATCTCCTTGATCCGATTCATCCGCGCGAGCGAGAGCGCGATGCCGCCGCGCACCGGAACACAGCCGCCCACGTAGCCGTAGCCGGCCCCGCGCGCCGTCACCGGAATGTTGTGCTCCGACGCAAACCGCAGCAACGCGCTCACCTGCTCGGTCGTCTCAGCGAATACCACCACTTCCGGGGCATGCGCGGTGAACCACTTGTCCCCCGCGTGCGCCGCGAGTGTCTCCGCATCATCCGCCACAGCGGCGTCACCGAGCAACCGCCGCAGTTCGCCGCCAACACTCATGCTGCTCAGGCTCATGATCGTGCTCGATCCCCTGCCCTTTCGATTACGAGCACAATCATGAGGAGCAGGAATGGGATCACATCCCCATGATCTGATACCCGCCGTCGACGTATATCACCTGCCCGGTGATCGAAGCCGCGCCATCGCCCGCCAGAAAAACCCCGGTCGCGCCGAGCTCCGCCGGATCGCAACTCCGCTTCAGCGGCGCCCGCTCCTGGTAATGCTTCAACATCAACCCAAACCCGCTGATTCCGCGCGCCGCCAGCGTGTTCACTGGCCCGGCGGAGATGCAATTCACCCGGATCTTCTTCGGCCCCAGATCATATGCCAGATAGCGCGTGCTCGCCTCCAGCGACGCCTTCGCCACGCCCATCACATTGTAGTGCGGCACCACCTTCTCGCTCCCGTAGTAGCTCATCGCCACAATGCTCCCCCCGTTCGTCATGAGCGGCGCCGCCTCCCGCGCCAGCGCCACCAGCGAATACGCGCTGATATCGTGCGCCATCCGGTAAGCCTCGCGCGTCGTGCTCAGGAAATCGCCCTCCAGCGCCTCCTTCGGCGCAAAAGCCACCGAGTGCAGGAGCAGATCCACGCGATCGGTCGCGCCGCGCACCTTCCCGAAAAAGTCGGCAATCTCCTCGTCCTTCGACACATCGCAGGGCCAGAGCGCCGTCTCCCGGCCGAATTCCTCCACCAGTTCCTCGACATTGTCCTTCAGCCGCTCGCCTTGGTAATTGAAGAACAGCTTTGCGCCCGCCTTCGCCCACGCCTGCGCAATTGCCCACGCGATGCTGCGCTTGTTCGCCACGCCGAAAACGACGCCGATTTTTCCTGCCAAAGGTTGGTCCGCCATAAGCGCTCAGCATACGCAGGTTGCGCCATGCGCCAATCCCGGGCGCCGTCTTCCAGGTGCGCGAGTTGCCAGCGAATCGCATTCAGGTTCGCCAAGCCTGCGGCTTCCATGTTAGCGGAGAAGGTCGTGCGCCGTTGCATCCTTGCCCTCGTCGGTCTCGCCGCCGTCCTCCCGGGTGCCATCGCCCGCGCACAGGACCTCGAGCCGCGCGCTTACAGCAATTCGCCGATCGGCCTCAATTTTGCCATTGCCGGCTACGGCCATGCCAAAGGCAAGGTGCTGACGGATCCGGCCCTGCCGCTCGACAACGTGAGCAACGAATCGCATGTCGGCGTCTTGGCCTACGCCACCACCCTGAACGTCCTCGGCCAGTCGGCGAAGTTCGATGTCATCGTGCCGTACGCATCGCTCGCAGCCAAGGGCCTCGTCTTCGGGATGCCGCGCGCGCGTTACGTCAACGGCTTCACCGACCCGGGGTTTCGCTTCTCGATGAATTTCTTCGGTGCGCCCGCGCTGACCGCAGCGCAATTCAAGGATTACCGCCAGAATCTCATCCTCGGCGCCAGCCTGCGCATCACCGCACCGCTCGGCCAGTACGATAGCGAGAAGCTCGTCAACATTGGGACCAATCGCTGGTCCTTCAAACCGGAGATTGGTTGCTCGAAAGCCTTCGGACGCTGGACGCTCGAAATCGCGCCCGCGGTCACTCTTTACACGGACAACGGCGATTTCTTCGGTGGCAAAACGCGCCAGGTGGCGCCGCTCTTCTCCACCCAGGCGGGCGTCAGCTACACCTTCGTGCCCGGTGGCTGGCTGGCGTTAAACGCGGCCGGCTTTCTCGGGGCGCGCAGCACCGTCGATGAGGTGAGAAACAACGACGAGCAGGAAGGCTTCCGTTTCGGCGCCACGCTCGCGCTGCCAGTGAACCGCCATCATTCCGTCAAGCTCTACGGTATCACCGGCTACAACGCGCATCGCGAACACGATTTCCGGGCCCTCGGCATCGCCTGGCAATACCGCTGGGGCGGCGGATTTTGAATCAACGACCGTGGAAATTCGGGAATTGGCGCCGTTGCGAATGAAACGCTCGCCTGATGTCTGGACGTAGGAATCAACCCGTCGATTTCCGCCTTCGTCTGCGGATCCAGCGCCCTACGCGATCGCAGCGATGAGCAGCGGCGTGAAAATGAAAGCGAAAGCTGACACATGAAACCGACATGTCGGTTTCGGCGCGATGCCTAGAGCAGCCACTCGATGGGCAACCAGCTTATCACTTGGGCCTTGATACGTTTCATGAGGCCGGCGTCGGGCTCGGAGTGGTAGCGCACTTCCTTGTCCCCCTCGCGCGTCACCCAGATGAGGCGCCTGCCATCGAGCTCGACGCGATACGCGGTGCGGCCGAGATCGCGTCCGGTCGTTTCCGGCAGACGCCTCGCCAGCGCCGGACAGTTGAAGAGGACACCCATTTCCGTGTTCAGTTTGCTCGAGCGTGGATCGAGATTGTAGGATCCGATGAAACCAATGCGGCGGTCGAAGGTAAACGTCTTCGCATGCAAGCCACCAATGCTCGATCCGGCTGGTTCGCGAAAGCGCCGCTTAAGTTGGGCGCCGGCGGTCGGCTTGATCTCGTAGAGTTCGACGCCGGCCTCGATCAGCGCCTTGCGGTAGAGCTGGTATTTTGAGTGGACCGCCACCCCGTCGGTGGAAGCCAGTGAATTGGTGATCACGACGACCCGGGCGCCGCGCTGGCGCACGCCGGCCAGCAGCGCGACGCCCTGCTTCCCCGGCACGAAATATGGCGAGACCAGGAACAGTTCGCGCTTCGTTTTATCGACGACCGCGCGCAACTGCGGGGCGAGATGCGTCTCTGTCTTGTCGGCGGAGGTCGCCACCTTGTCCGGATGGTCTTCCACGATCGTGGCCCGCCCCCAGTAGTAGGGAACGTTTCGATTCCGAAGCTGCCGGGCAAATTCACTGTCGCGAAGGCTCTGCGCGTATTCGGAAGCCTTCGCGGTCTCTTGGTGCGCGATGAGCGCCGCCCGCTGCGCGGCGAACTGCTCGGGCGTCGTGTTTTGTCGCGCCAGCGCGGCAATCGGAATCGAAGACTGGTTGTTCCAATAAAGATCGAATTCGTCGGACACCTCCTTCACCACGGGGCCGATGACCACCACGTCGAGATCGGCAAAATTCATCTCCGCATGCGCCTCGAAATATTCATCGCCGATATTGCGGCCGCCGACGATGGAGGCCTGCCCGTCGGCAGTGAACGATTTGTTGTGCATCCGCTTATTGATGCGCCCGAAGTCGGCGACCATGCCGAGCAAGCGGGGCGAACGCAGGGCCACGGGGTTGAACATGCGCACCTCGACGTTCGGATGACTGTCGATGCTGAGCAGCGTGGCATCGGAGGGCATCGTGCCGAGATCGTCGAGCAGTAAGCGCACGCGCACGCCGCGGTCTGCCGCGCGGAGCAGATGTTCGAGCAGGACTTTGCCCGCCATGTCCTTGTTCCAGATGTAATACTGCACATCGAGACTGCGCTGCGCCGCATCCGCCAGGACCACGCCGCGCGGCCAGGGCCTCGCGCCCGTCGAGAAGTGTGTGGAGGCCGGACTGCCCCACATGCGCGGCAACGCGCGGGCGCACCGCTGCCGCCAGCGAGGTACGCTCGTTGCCTTTCATGGCCGTGGAAGGCGTGCGCTCGCCACCCTTGGGGAGGCCTCCGCACGCGCCGAGTGAAAGCATCACCAGCAACGTGCCGACGCATTGAAGGGAGCGTTGGCAAATGAGGGAGGGTTTAGGCACGCAGTGAGTAAGCTATTTGGAAGACCACGTCGCGAACAGCCAATCTTTGCATGCAATCATTCGCGCTGGGCACAGCCGGCTATGCTGCGACAGCCCGTCTACAAATGAAAAGACCTGATCGGTAAGGCGCGCGACCGCTTCAGGCTCCTTGCTCCCGACGGTTCTCCGCCGATGATGCGGCGATGCTTCTCAACATCTCCGACTACGCCCGTGCCGCGCGTGAGCGGCTCCCGCCGGACGTGCGCGATTACTATGAAGGCGGTGCGCTGGATGAGGTTACGCTGCGGGAGAACACCGCGGGCTGGGAGCGGCTGAAGCTTTACTACCGCGTGCTCGCGGGCGTGGGCCCGCGCGACCTGAGAACGACAGTGCTCGGGCAGGAGATCGCAATGCCGATTGTGGTCGCGCCGACGGCGTTTCACCGCCTGGCCTGCGAGACGGGTGAGATCGCGACGGCACGGGCGGCGAAGGCAGCGGGGACGTTGTTCATCCTGAGCTCGCTCTCGAACACCCCGATGGAAACCGTTTTCGCTGAAGCGGCGAGTCCCCGCTGGTTTCAGCTTTATGTCTACAAGGACCGCGAGATCACGCACGAACTCGTGCAACGGGCGGAAGCGGCCGGCGCGGAGGCGATCGTGCTGACGGTGGATGCGCCAGGACTGGGGACGCGGGAACGCGACGCGCGGAATCGCTTTGGTCTGCCGGAGGGTCTGGCAGTGGCGAACCTGGCGCCGCTCGGCAAAGGCAAACTCCCGGAAGTGAGCGGGTCGGGCCTGGCGGCCTATGTGCGGGCCAACTTCAAGAGCGATCTCGGGCTCGCTGACCTGGATTGGCTATGCGGCATGACGCGTCTGCCGGTGGTGGTGAAAGGGGTGTGTCGCGGCGAAGATGCGCGTGCCGCAGCCGAGCACGGCGCGAAAGCGGTCGTGGTTTCGAACCACGGCGGGCGCCAGCTCGATACCGCGCCCGCGACTTCTGAAGTGCTGCCGCGGGTGGCGGAGGCAGCGGGCGATTTGTGCGAAGTCTACGTGGACGGAGGAATTCGCCGGGGCGCCGATGTGCTGAAGGCGATCGCGCTCGGCGCGCGCGCGGTGCTGGTGGGGCGGCCGATTCTCTGGGGCCTCGCCGTCGATGGCGAAGCCGGCGCGCAGCAATTACTTGAGATTCTCCGGCGCGAACTGGATGAGGCGATGTTGCTCTGCGGGTGCCCAAAACTGAGCGACATCGGGCGGTGGGTGCTCGCGCCCTAGCGGTTGGGCTGTTTGTCGATCCCGACTGCGGCTGGCCCCGGGTGGGGACGGCGGCGCGTTAGCAGGCGATCGCGTGCCGCTGGCAAACGCCGGAGAGCAGGTCCCAGAGGGCGTTGAGGACACGATCGACGGAGGCTTTCACCGCGGGCGCGTTCGCTTCGTTGACGTGCTCCTGCAACATCTCGCGCTCGGCGGCGGCGTGTTCGCGATCGGCTTCCACGTGCACGCTGAAATACTCGTAGGCTTTCGGATCGGTCAGGCCGTAGTGCTTCTTCAAGCCGTCGATCTTCGACTCCGAGACGGCTGGAATCTGGCTTTCGTAGGCATAGAGAGCGGCGAGGCCTTCCGCCGTTTCACCTTGGGCACAGACGGAGCGGAAGGTGTCGATCAACGCCGCCGTTTCCGGCTGCTTCTTGGTCGCACGGACTTCCTCATTCGACGCGCCGAGCGTCTCCGCAAACTGCAGCCAAAGCTCGGGGTGATTCGGAGTGCCCGCTTCTTCGTCGATCAGGTTCGAGAGAATCTGCTTCCGCGTGGGCTGATCGTCGCACTGGGCGTGCACCGCGGAAAGGTAAGTGGGGAATGCCGCCACGTGTTGGTAATACTGGCAGGCGTAATCCCGCAGCGCTTCTTTGCTCAACTCGCCTCGGGTCCAGGCGAGGTAAAACGGATGGGTGAGCAGATGCTTCGCGGCGATCTGTTGGTCGATGACGTCAAGGTGAGAGTTCATAGCGGTGCGGCAGCTTTTCGTTTTTTCGAGGCCGCGCAAACAAAATCTCGCGGAACTCACCGCTACCCGGTGGGAACGAGAGTGATCGTGGCGGCTCCGGCGCCAAATGGACACCGGCCGCGCCCGACCCCTGATGCGCGTCGCACTCAAGCGGGCGACGTGAAGCCGAGGATGTGCTTAATGCCGCGGACGGGAATCACCACCCAGTCAGGGCGGTTATTCAATTCATAGCCCACTTCGTAAACTGCCTTGTCGAGCAGATAGGCTTCGAGCATCACTTGCAGATCGTCCTCTCGGGACGGCAGAAACGGGGCGCCGCCGCTGGTCTGGAGATAGCTCTGCAGGAACACGCCACCCATCTGCCGATACCAGAGATCAGCCCAGCGTTCCAGGAACGGAATATCTCCGCTCCGCATCGATTGCTGCCAGAGCGCGCTGTAGGCGGCATACTGGAAGGAACGCATCATGCCGGCGACGTCGCGCAGGGCGGAGCGCTTTAGCTTCCGCTCGCTCAGCGGCCGCGCCGGTTCGCCTTCGAAGTCCAGAATGAAAAAATCCTTCCCGGTGTAGAGCACCTGCCCGAGGTGATAATCGCCGTGGATGCGAATCTTGGCCGCGCCGGAGATGCGATCGAGGATGCGCTGTTGTCGCGCCAGAATCTGTTTCTCGGCGGCGAAGACCTCCTCCGCCTCGGCGCGGAAGTTGGGGGGCAGCTGCGGCAATTTTTTGCCTAACAACTCCCAGGAGCGGCGGAGCAGCGCGCGCATGTTCTGGAAAACGGAACGCTGGCCCATGGCGTTGAATGGCTCGGGCGCGAAACGCGGGTCGTCCTGCTCGGAGGCGAGGGCGCGGTGCAGCTCCGCCGTGCGCCGGCCGAGAAGCTGCGCGCGCTCGGGATACACGCCGCCGATCAGTTCGTCCAAGAGCGGGCCCGCGGCCACGAGATCGCGTCTGCAATTCCGCCTTGCGGGCCAGGACACGCTCGTAGAAGCGGCTGACGGAATCGAGCGTCATGGCCCAGGCATCCCCTTCGCTTGCGACCGCGCGTTTGCATCGCGCAGACGCACGGTCGGCTCCGCTTGCGGCCGCGGCGATATTCGATCGCTCCAGCAAAGGCGGGCACGTGCGGCGAAGCCGGCCTGTTCGGAGAGGAAGCGGGTAACTTCCACATCCGGATTCACGCCGTCCTCGAGTTTCCGATAGAGCTTCAGGAAATATTTGTTGTCGAAGACCATCGAGGAGTTGCTCTGCTCGACGCCGAGCACGGTCGAGGGCAACGGAGCCTCGCTGCCGACCAGGGCGTTCCCCTTTGACTCCCGCCAATTCGCCATTCCCTCCGACGAACTGCTGCCGCCCGGCCATGAAACGGAACAACGTTTCGCGGAAACCTGCGTCCCAGACGGCGTCCTGCAGGATCGTTTCTTCCGTCCCTTCGAAACGCGCGATGACGGCGTGCGGCGCCGCGTGCATGACCTCGCGGGCGGCGTCGCCGCTTCGTGATCTTCACCGGCAGCGTGTACGTCTCCGGCCGCGGCGTCGCGATAGGTCACTTCGATGAACCAGATGCGCGCGCGTATCGTCGCTCGACAACGGCGACCTGCTCCGCCACCCGCATGCCGCTGATGCTTCGCGCCTTCGACCCGAACCAGCGCCGGTGGCGGACGTAACCGGGCAGCACTTCGCGCTCGATGAGCTTGCGCTGCTCGCCCTCGAGGAGAGTGGCGAGATTCGGCGCCAGGCGCAATGTGGGGAGGTCGCGTTCCGCGGTGCCGGCGGTGGGCTCCGGTTGCGGGCCAAGCACGAACCAGAAATGAGAGTGCGGCCCGAGGGTGAGGACGTAGGGCGTTTCCTTGATGACGGGAAAATAATTCTGCCCAAAGACCTCCATCAGCGCGCAGCCGGAGAACCGCGCCAGGTCCAGCTCCGCGACCTGCGAGAACCGCGAGAGATTCACCACCACGAGCACGGTCTCGTTTTCGTAATGGCGGATGAACGCCAGAACCTTGGCGTTCTCCGGATAGAGAAACTCGAGCGTGCCGCGCGAGAACGCCTTGAAGTTCTTCCGCATCGCGATCACCCGCCGCGTCCACCAGAGGAGCGAGGAGAGATTCTTCTGCTGCGTTCTCGACGTTGATCGCCTCGTAGTTGTACTCGGGGTCGATGATGATCGGGAGAAAGAGCTGCTGCGGATTCGCGCGCGAGAAACCGGCGTTGCGATCCGGGCTCCATTGCATCGGGGTGCGGACGCCGTTGCGATCGCCGAGGTAAACGTTGTCGCCCATCCCGATCTCGTCGCCGTAGTAGAGGACCGGCGTTCCAGGCATCGAAAAGAGGAGAATGTTCAGCAGCTCGATCTTGCGGCGGCTGTTGGCGAGGAGCGGCGCGAGCCGGCGGCGAATCCCGAGATTGATCCGCGCGGTCGGATCGTTCGCATAAACCCGCCACATGTAATCGCGCTCCTCGTCGGTCACCATTTCGAGAGTCAACTCGTCGTGATTCCGGAGGAACATCGCCCACTGGCAGTTCTCGGGAATCGCCGGCGTCTGATCCATGATGTCGATGATCGGGAAGCGATCCTCCATCTGGAGCGACATGAACATCCGCGGCATGAGCGGGAAATGGAAATTCATGTGCGACTCGTCGCCGGTGCCGAAGTAGGAGACCGCGTCCTCCGGCCACTGGTTCGCCTCCGCCAGCAGCATGCGGCCCTGGTATTTCGCGTCGACGTGGGCGCGGAGCTTCTTCAGGTAGACATGCGTTTCGCCCAGATTTTCGCAGCTCGTCCCTTCGCGCTCGTAGAGATACGGCACCGCATCGAGGCGCAATCCATCGACGCCCATGTCGAGCCAGTAATCGCAGATCTGCTCGACCAGCTTCGTGCACGGCCGGGTTATCGAAATTCAGGTCCGGCTGGTGATGAATAAAAACGGTGCCAGTAATATGCCTTCGCCACCGGATCCCAGGTCCAGTTTGAGGTCTCGAAATCCTTAAAGATGATGCGCGCTTCCTTGTATCGCTCGGGCGAGTCGCTCCAGACATAAAGCTCCCGTTCCGGAGAACCGGGAGCGGACCGGCGCGCGCGCTGGAACCACGGGTTTTGATCGGAGGAATGGTTGATCACCAGTTCGGTGATCACCTTTAGTCCGCGCTGATGCGCCGCGGTGAGAAAACCGCGGAAGTCGTCGAGCGTGCCGTAGTTTGGGTTGACCTGGTAGTAATCGGCGATGTCGTAACCGTCATCCTTCAGCGGCGAGGGATAGAACGGCAGAATCCAGATCGCGGTCACGCCGAGTTCCTGCAGATAATCAAGCTTCTCGATCAGTCCGCGGAAGTCGCCGACCCCATCCGCGTTGCTGTCGTGAAACGTCTTGACGTGCAGCTCGTAGATAACGGCGTCCTTGAACCAGAGTGGATCGCGCTGGATTTGAGCCCCTCCCTCAGCCATCCAGCACTCTTGGCGCACAACGTAGAGCTCCGCAATGGCTGAGGCCACGCTTGCCCCTCAGCGAGCGGCGAGCGATTTTCCGACCCACCGCACGCGCCGTCAGTCGTCATCCGAGCCACCGCGTCAGCAGTATTGCCGAGCGGCGCAACGCGATCCGGAACTGCATTCACGCGCTGTTGGATTGGGCGGAAGTTGTTGCTTGCGCGCGGTTGCGCAGGTTTGTATTGTAATAGTGCGCAACGCACTATTATGGGCTGGTTCAAAAATCTCGGACATTTACCTAAGCAAAAAGTCTCAGGCCATCACCCTTTTCTTCGCGATCTGGATGGCCTGCGTGATTTTCCTCGCCGCGACCGGCGGTAATTTTCTATTTCCAATTTCCTCGCTCGTGATTTTCGGCGGAATCATGTCGGGTTTGGGGATCCTGTTCACCCGGAAAACGGACGCGCCCAGTGTTCCCGTGGCTCATCCCGCGCGGGAGAGCATCGTCCTTCTCGGTTACCTGGCCTTTTACGTCTTCGTTGCCTTCGGACCGGTCTTCACGGCCGTGAAGGAGGCGTTTCCGCCAGGCCCGGCCAAGGCACTGGCGGTGGTCGGCTACAAGCTCATCGTCCACCTGGTATTGCCCGTGATCCTAATCCTCGTCGTCCGCGGCCATTTGCGCGGAATCTTCGATTCAGGGCTCGGCCGGCGGGGTGTGGTGCCGGTTCTCGGCCTCTTCAGCGTCGCTATGATTGGCCTCGTGGCGGCACTCAATTCCATCTTCGAGAAGTTGGCCGCGACCGGCCTGTCGCAGATGCAGGTCGTGGGGTGGATTTTGATCGCCTGGGTTTGGATGTCAGTCGAAGCCGGATTGTGCGAGGAGTTTCTCTTCCGCGGCCTGCTGCAAAGCCGACTCACCGCCTGGTTCTGCTCCCCGCCCCTCGCGATCGTGACGATGGCGGTGCTGTTCGCTCTCGTGCACGTGCCGGGATTCTATTTCAGAGGAGGAGAGGAGGTGGCGCGGCAGGCGTCGGGATTGCCTCAGATTATTGCGCTGGCCATTGGCGCCATTGCACCGATCGCTGCAATGATGGGGATATTATGGGGGCGAACGCGCAGCTTCCTGCTGGTAGTCCTCGTTCACGGCGCCATCGACGCGATGCCGGCGGTTGAAAGGATGATCCGCATCTGGAGCTGACACAGCTTTAGCGCGGAGGAATTGTGACTGAACTCGATTTTACCATTTTGGCGATCGTCGCCCGGGACGGCCCACTCTCCGCCTATGATGTCCGCCAGGTCTTTGCCCGCTCGCTCACGTTCACCTGGAGTTCCAGCACCGGCTCGATCTATCCCTCCATTCGGCGGCTGAAGGAGGCGGGGCATCTGGCCTCGTCCTCGCCCAAGGGCGCGAGAGCCCGCAGGGCGCTCCGCGCCACGGAATCTGGTCGGGCGGCGCTCGACTTGTGGCTCGAGGAGATCACGCCCGCCCTTGCAGGGCCAACCCCGAGCCCAGTGCGGACGCGGATGTACTTCCTTGGCATGCTACTTCCCGCGAAGCGCTCGACCATCATCCGGCGCGCGATCGAAAGCACCACGGCGGCCATCGCGGAGGCGGAACGGGCCCGGGCCGGACGCGTCGAGGCGGGCCTTGGCGACAAGGTGCAACAGTTCGCGAGCGAAGGCGTGCTGTTCGAGCTCCGCGCGCAACTGGAATGGCTGAACTGGCTCGACGGGCGGCTGCGCGAACTAGCCGATGCCGAATGAACACGCCGATAAACGCGTGCGATCCCGAGCGAACTTGATTGAGCGGTGGCATTCGTCAGAGATGCCTCCCGCGCAATTTATCCCGCCGGGGGAAAGGCACACTCCATTTGTCCCGGGCGACTTTCTAACGAAGCCGGCGCCCTGCGCAAAAGGACAGCGCGGCCGGGGCCGCTAGCGCTGCGGCAGTTGCGTGATATGACTGGCGACGCAGCGCCAGCGGCCATCCTGCTTCGCCCAGGTATCGGTAAAGCGTCGCGAGCTCCGGAAAGGCTTTCCCCGGGACGTGGTACCGGTCTCCGTCGCGGTGCCAGTCACGACCGCCATGTTATCTCCCTCGGCCCGAACCGCCATTTCACGGGCTTCTGCAGAACTGTAGACATTCTTGTCCCGCCGCATCTCGCGCAGCAATGTCGCCTTCGAGCCCGCACGACCGCTAGAGGAAGTGCCGACAAAATCATCCGCCACCAGCTGGTCGAGCGCATCCAGATCATGCTCGCGGATGGCCTGCTGCCAGCGGTTTTCAAGTCTGCGAATCGTGGCCGTCACGCCCCCGCCGCCCACGCCTGAGAGATCGAAGATCGGGCGCCTGAAGGGGGTGGAAGTCACCTCCGGCTCATCTGGCGGTCGGCGGCGGGTCCACTCCGAGGGCGGCTCAACGGCTCGCACCGGCTCCTCAGTCAGCACGTTCCGCCGCGCCGGCGCCCGGCTCTCAGTCGGCGTTGCGACAGGCCTGCGCGCAGATGATGTCCGCGGCTCGGGCGGAGGGGTTGCTTCGTCCGGAGCAGGTGGTGGTGTCGCGGGTGGAGGCGCCGCTCGAGGCGGCGGCGATACCGGTGTCGCCGTCGGCTCAGCCGTCGGTGCAGCGCTTGCGGCTGGAGTTGGACTTTCCACCGGCGCCGGACTCGGGGGAAGCCGACGCATGGGCGCCGCTGCATCTTGCGCGGAGGCGGAACAGATTGCCAGCGCCAGGAGCGCAGCGCCGAGAAAAAGTGAGCTGCCTTTCATTAGTCGCAACGTAAAAAGCGCAGGCGCTCGGATGGTAGGGCCGGGGTGTTTCGCGGGTCAACACGTTTCGCTGGTGCATCCGCCGGGCTTCACAAGCGAAATTTAGGTGACGCGCACCCGCGCCTCTAAATCCGAATAGACGGGCGGAAGAACGTGCACTACTGAGCACTACCCCATGAATTTCCCCGTCGGCCACATTTTGCTCCCATCCTCCCTCGGGGGATCCGTCGGGAGCAGCACACCATGACGTCGCCTGCCCCCGAAACCTCAGCAGAATCCCTCGACGTCCCGGCATCACGGGCGCAGACCGCCGCACCCGAGCTGGAACCGGGTGCACCGACTGATCTCGAACTGATGGAAGGTATCCAGCGCGAAGATCCCGAAGCGCTCTCGCAGCTCTACGACCGCTACAACGGCATTTTGAAGGCGCTGATTCTCCGTGTCGTCCACAACGAAGCGGAAGCGGACGATTTATTGCAGGAGATTTTCATGGAGATCTGGAATCAGGCCAAAAACTTCTCCGCCCAAAAGGGGAAGCCGCTGGGATGGATGGTCACACTCGCCCGACGGAGGGCAATCGATGGCCTGCGCAAGAAGCAGGCTTATGCCCGCGCCGGAGAGCGCTTGCAGACCGAGACCGAGCAGCAGCCGGACGCTTGGGTGCACAACGCCACCGAGGAGGAAATCACCTTCAGCGACACGCGCATTCTCGTTCGGAAGGTTATCAATACTCTCCCGCCGGCCCAGCAGGAGGCCATAAACCTCGCATTTTTCCGGGGCATGAGTCAGCGCGAAATCGCCGCAAAAACGAATACACCATTGGGCACGGTCAAAACGCGACTGGAATTAGGCCTAAAAAAACTCTACGACGGTCTAAAGGAGCTGAAAGATGAGCTTTGAAGAATTCCAGAATCGCGCCCGACTTTATGTGATCGGCGCGCTGGAGACCGAGGAGACCGACGAGTTCGAACAGGCGCGGAAAACGTTTGGCCAGCAGGCCGAGGATTTCATCGCCGAGTGTTACAAGCTGCATGAGGCTTTCGCCCTGAGCCTCAAGCCCGAGAAAGCTTCGAGCGCGATCAAGGATCGCCTCATGGCGATGGTCCGCGAGCGAAAAAGCTGATCCGCGTCCGGCCCCTCCTTACGGACCCTCGCCGGCGCCGTTTTGCATATGCTGCAGAATGAACTCCTGCAGAAAGCCGTAGAAGTTCACCTGAAACAGGCTGAGATCGCGGCGGGAACCGATCGGTGAGCGATAGTGGTCGCAGAGCTCGTTGTCGGTGAAGTTGTACTTCGCCGCGATCGCGAGCCGCGCCTGGTTGAGCGCGTTCAGCCATGCGTCGGCGTTTTTCAACGGGATGCGGAGGGTGCAATTGGCGAACGGCTTGGCGCCGCCGTTCAGCATCTTCAAGTCCACGGACACCGTTTCGGTCGCACTGCGGAAGAGACACCGCAGTTCCGGCTCCACGTAAAGCTTCCATTCGTCGCAGAGCTGTGTGTCGGGCGGGGCCGCGGGCGAACTGAAGAGCCGGTCATGCGCCGCCTCGGAGTCCTCTGTGCTGGTGCTTTCGGGAATCTGCCGGAGAAGCTCGGCCAGAAACGGATCCAGCTCGGCGAGTTCCAGAAAGAGGCCTTGGCGCCGGATTTCCATCAGCTGGTGCGCTCGAGCGTCGCGAGCAAAAGGTAGGTATGCAGTTGTTGCACGTAATGTTCCGCCGGCTCGCGCAGGCCGGTCCACAAAATGGAACGGCCCTGACGATGGACCTCCAGCATGTGTTTCTCAGCCGCTTCCCGGCTCAGACCGAAGACCCGCTGAAATACCATGGTCACGTAGCTCATCAGGTTCACCGGGTCGTTGTGCACTACCACCTGCCACGGTACGTCGACCTCTTGTTTGCTCCGTGTCTCCCGTTCAATAACCGGACTCTGGGCGGCGGCCGTGATGCCCGGAACCGGCGGCGCTGCGAGCCCCGCCACTGGCGCCTGCTGGCATCGTGGCTCCCAAGACATGAAGTCGAAACTACCATAGCGTGGCGGCTCTTCAACGAGCGGCACCTCTAACGTCGTGGCGCGCGGCTGCGGTCAGGAGGCGCTCCTGCGCCGCTTGCATTCGTTTGGCTTGCGACGGCGTCGTGTCGTCGTGACCGTCCAAATGCAGCAGACCGTGCACAAGGTAGAGCTGGAGTTCGCGGGGGAGCGAGGTGTGGAAGCGTTTCGTATTGGCTCGGGCGGTGTCGACGCTAATGAAAATCTCGCCGTGCTGAAACGTCAGCACGTCGGTCGGACCGGCGATGTTCATGAACTGCTTGTGCAGCGCGGCCATGCGTCGGTCGGAAACAAGAACAACCCCGACTTCGCGCAGCGTGGAGAGCGCCGTCGGATGACGGCGGCGTTGTTGCAGGCAAAGCGACAGGGCTCGCTCGGCAAACGCGCGCAGCGCGCCGAGGTCGATGCGCTCCCGTCGTTGCAAGTTTCGCAGCGTGATCATGCGCTGGCGTGCGGCCGCAGAATCACCCGCCAATCGCTACGCGAGCAATGCCCGCGCGCGCACCAGCGCTTCTTCGATTTTCGTCGCGTCCTTGCCGGCGCCACGCGCGTTATCCGGTCGGCCGCCCCCCTTCCCGCCGACAATCGGTGCGATCGTCTGAATGATCTTGCCCGCTGGCAGCCTGCCGGCGAACGGAGCCCCCACGGTGGCAATGAGCGCAACGTTTCCCTCGGTCGCGCCCGCGAGCACGACCACGCCATCAAACTGTTGCTGTTTCAAGGCGTCACTGATCGCCTGCAGTTGGTCGCCGGTCGCGACGCCGATATTCACGATGATTGCGGGCACGTCGCCGATCCGTCTCCACTTTCGGCAGGAGTTGCCGCGCTGTTTCGACCGCCTGCTTCTGCTCGAGCGCCCTCATCGATTTCTCGAGTGCCTTCTGCTGCGCGAGCATCGACTCGATCCGCTTCTCGAGGTCCGCGACCGGAGAGTTCAATTTCCCCGCCATCGACTTGATCAACTCCAGATCCCGCTTTGCGCTCTCGTATGCCGGCAGTCCCGCGACCGCTTCCACTCGCCGCACGCCGGCCGCGATCGCCGCTTCGCTCACAATGCGGAAGAGCCCGATCTCGCCCGTCCCGCGCACGTGCGTGCCGCCGCACAATTCCATCGAGTAACCATTGAGCCCGCGCGGCTGTCCGCCGATCTGCACCACGCGGACAATGTCGCCATATTTGTCGCCGAAAAACTGCATGATATCGGGCCGCGCTTTCACCTCCGCGTACGGCATTTCCGTCCATGAGACCGGTCCGTTCTCGATCACGCGTTCGTTGACCAGCTTCTCCACGTCGCGCACCTGCTCCGGCGTCAGCGCCGCGCCGTTAAAATCGAACGTCAGTTTCTCCGTGCCCACGTAGCTCCCCTTCTGCGCGGCCTCGCGTGAGACGACTTCGTGCAACGCCCAATGCAAGAGGTGCGTCACGGTGTGGTGCCGCTGAATCGCATTCCGCCGGCCGGCGTCGACTGAAATACGCACCGCTTCCCCCGGCTCCGGCGCGCGCCCGTCGGTAAGCTTCGCGCGATGGATGAACACATTTCCGCGCTTCTGCGTGTCGAGCACGGCGAGCTGGCCGACCTCCGTGCGGTCGTGGCCAGGTACGTGCAGCGAGCCATGATCGCCGACCTGTCCGCCCATTTCCGCGTAGCAGGCGGTGCGGTCGAGCACGACGTTCAACTCGCCGTCGTGCTTTCCCGCCGTCACGGATTCGACGACGGCCTCGGTCTCGAGAAAATCGTAGCCGAGGAATTTCGTCGGCTCGAGCTGGAGGTTGTCGTCGGAAACGCTGATGACTTCCTTTTTCTGCGCGGCGCGGGCGCGAGCGCGCTGTTCGTTCATGAGTTTTTCAAAACCGGCGACATCGACGGTTAGCCCGCGCTCGCGAGCCATCAGTTCGGTCAGGTCGAGCGGAAAGCCGTAGGTGTCGTAGAGCTTGAACGCGAGTCGCCGGCACTCGAGGTGATCTGACGCGATGGCTTCAACCAAGGAGTCGCCTCGCTCAAGATCTTGCTCGCGAAGCTGCTCCATCAGCTTTTGCATCTCTCAGGATACTGGTCTTCGAAACGGAGTAACTGCTGAGAAATCCCACCCGGACGGCTGTGCGAATTGGGCGGTCGTACGCCGGATAGCATTCGGCAAACCGTCTTCGCCACTCTCATTCGCAAGTAACTGGTCTTTACGATCAGATCGCTCAAGCACTGACTAGTCCTCGGATGTAGGTTTCGAAGATCTCAAGCCCCGATCCAGCGTCTTGTTAAACGCCTCCTCCTCCCGCTTCAGCACTTCCTCCACGTGCTTTTGCTTCGCGCGGATTTCGGGGAAGACGTCGCCCATCGTGCGGGCGAGGACGTCCACGAGTTTGAAGAAAAACGGTTCGTGGAAGCCTGAGCGACCGGCCGTAACGGACGGCGCGGCGCAGGATGCGGCGCAGGACATAGTTGCGGTCGGTGTTGCCGGGCTGGATGCCGTCGGCGATGGCGAAGCTGAGCGTGCGGATGTGGTCAGCGATGACACGAAACGCGACGTCGATTTTCTCCTGTTCGCTCTCACCCCCGCTTCCCGCCTTGGGCAGCGTGCTCGCGTATTTTTTCCCGCTCAGTTTCTCGATCTCATCGAAGATCGGACGGAAGACATCGGTCTCGTAGTTCGAGATCGAGGCGCGAGAAATCTGTGAAATCTT
Organism: uncultured Verrucomicrobiae bacterium; assembly: GCA_963844275.1. Taxonomy (GTDB): domain Bacteria; phylum Verrucomicrobiota; class Verrucomicrobiia; order Chthoniobacterales; family UBA10450; genus JACCTI01. Next base: position 212,160 of record CAWJNS010000009.1, on the reverse strand, counting down.
TCGTGCCTTGGATCATTGCCGTGACGCGCTCGAAACCCATTCCGGTATCGACGTGACGCGCCGGCAGCGGGACGAAGGTGCCGTCCGGATTCGCGTTGAACTGGATGAAAACCAGGTTCCAGATCTCGATGCAACGCGCGTCGCCAGCGTTCACGAGCGCACCCTGGGTATCGCCGGCCGGCGTGAGATCAACGTGCAGCTCAGTGCACGGACCGCAGGGGCCGGTGTCGCCCATCATCCAGAAGTTGTCCTTCTTGTTGCCGTTGACGATGTGCACGGCGGGATCGAGTCCGGCCTTCGTGAACAGGCCAGCCCAGTGGTCGTGCGCTTCCTGGTCGAACTCGCTCGGGTCACCCGGGCCGGGTTTGTAAACGGTGGCGTAGAGGCGTTGCGGCGGCAGACCCCAGCGCTCCACCACCAACTCCCACGCCCACTCGATCGCTTCCTTCTTGAAGTAATCGCCGAAACTCCAGTTTCCGAGCATCTCGAAAAACGTGTGGTGGTAGGTGTCGAGCCCCACGTCGTCGAGGTCGTTGTGCTTACCGCCGGCGCGGATGCACTTTTGCGTATCCACGGTCCGCGGCGGGCGTCCAGGGCGCGCTTTGCTGGCCGAGGAAAATGGGAACGAACTGGTTCATGCCAGCATTGGTGAACAGCAGGTTCGGCGAGTCCGGCAGCAGCGAGGCAGACGGCACGATCGTGTGCTGTTTCGCGCGAAAAAACTCGAGAAAACTTTGGCGGATCTCGGCGGCGGTCATAGGACGGATTGCGACCTTAGCGCGAAACGCGCAGTTTTCATGTCCGGCAAAACGGCTCTGCGCCGCTCTGGAAGCCGATATTCGGAAGACCAGACTGGACGCGAATCGGCAAAAGGCGGCGAGAAGAAGGCAGCTGCTCCGCTATTTCTTCTCTTCGTCGAGCTTTGCCTTGACCGCGGTCTCGATCTCTTCGTAGAGCGCTGGGTCGTTCTTCAGCACCTCTTTCGCCGCGTCGCGGCCTTGCGCGAGCTGCGTGCCTTTGTAGCTGAGCCACGATCCGCGCTTCTCCACGATCTGCTTCTCGAGCGCGAGGTCCAGCAACGCCCCTGTCGAGGAGATTCCCTCGTTATACATGATGTCGAACTCCGCCTCGGTGAACGGCGGCGCGACTTTGTTTTTCACGACTTTGACGCGGGTGCGATTGCCGGTGACGACGCCGTCCGTCTGCTTGATCGCGCCGATGCGACGAATATCAATCCGGACGCTGGCGTAGAACTTGAGCGCCTTGCCACCGGGCGTCGTCTCCGGGTTCCCGAACATGACGCCGATTTTTTCACGGATCTGGTTGGTGAAAATGCAGCACGTCCGGGCTTTCGAGATGAGCGAAGTGAGCTTGCGCAACGCTGCGCTCATCAGACGCGCCTGCGCTCCGACCGTGGAATCGCCGATCTCGCCCTCGAGTTCCTGTTTCGTCACGAGTGCGGCGACGGAGTCGAGCACGATCACATCCAACGCGTTCGACCGCACAAGCGTCTCCACGATCCGAAGCGCTTCTTCCCCGGAACTCGGCTGCGAAACCAGGAGGTCATCCATGTTCACACCGAGACGGCGCGCATACTGCGGATCGAGTGCGTGCTCGACGTCGATGAAGGCCGCGAGCCCGCCCCGCTTCTGCGCCTGCGCGATCACGGTCAGGGTCAGGGTCGTCTTACCCGAGGATTCCGGGCCGTAAACTTCCACCACCCGGCCGCGGGGAAAACCGCCGACGCCCAGTGCCCGGTCGATCAGGATGTTACCGGTCGGAATAACGTCGATGTCGACGATCTTCTCGTCGCCGAGCCGGATAATGGCCCCATCTCCGTAGTCTTTCGCGATCTGCTGGATGGCCAGATCGAGGTTCTTATTGCGCGCGGCGATGAGCCTGTCTTCGCTCGTTTTTTCTTCGGTTTTTGTGGCCATAAGCGAGTGCCATACCTACTTCGCTTTGGCCGCCGCCGCCAAGCAAATTGCCGCACACGGCAGCCGGGCCGGGGAGAAAAAAGCCGCCCGCCGGTGGGCGAGCGGCCTCCAAACCAAACTGCAATTCCTTTACGAGACGGTGATCTTGCGCGGCTTGACCTGCTCCGCTTTCGGCAGGGTCAACGTCACGACGCCATTCTCGATCCGGGCGCTGATTTTGGACGCGTCGATCGATGGATCGAGCTCAAAAGCGCGCCGGAAGTTTTCGCGGCGCGATTCGCGATGCAGCAACGTAGCCCTGCACCGTCGGGAGCGAACGGCGGCCGATGATCGTGAGTTCGTTATTCTCGACCCACATCTCAAGGCCTTCTTTGTTCACGCCCGGCATTTCGACATGCAGGGTGTAGCCGTCGCCGTTCTCCAGAACCGTCGCAACCGGCGGAACGAATTGCTCCATCGCCTGCCGGCCATTGGCACCGCTCTCGTTGCGGTCTTCACGAACCAAGGTGTTCATATGTGTGTTCCTTTCTGTTGAGTTGGGATGACTGTGCTCTTAGCCGACGTTGACCTGGATCTGCTTCGGCTTCACTTCCTCGGCCTTCGGCAGCGTGACGGTGAGAATGCCGTCCTTGTAGGTCGCGGTGACTTTGTTGGCGTCGACGCGCGTTGGCAGCGATACGCTCCGGCGGAATTTGCCCACGAATCGCTCGGTGCGCGCGGTCTTGTCACCTTCCGGCGTTCCATCCTTGCGCTCGCCGCCGATGGTCAGGACGCCGTCGTGCAAGGAGATCTCGATCTCTTTTTTGCTCATGCCGGGCAACTCGACCAGCGCGACGATATCGTCGGTGGTTTGATAGAGGTCCAAGGCCGGGCTCCAGCCGTTAAACAGCTGCGCCTGCGGCATGGAACCGGCGCCGAACGGCCCCTCGAACAGACCGTTGATCTCGTCCCGCAGGTTGGCCCAGCGATCGAGCGACCGCCAGATCGACGCGTCAGGTATTTGATATCGAATTACGCTCATACTTGTGTTGTCCTTGTTGTTGAAAGTTGGTTGTCGGAGACTTCCTGAGCTAGGGAAATGCCAAGGGGTTCTGAAGGAAATAATTCAGACATAAATGCATTTTTTGCAGGAGTTTACACTAGTTTCTCCCGATTCGCCGATCTCCGTAATCGTGACGCTATGTCACATCGATCGGAGGCGCGGTCTGCGCTCGAATGAGTCAGGATTGCACAACTCGGACTCTCAGACCAAAAGGCCAAATTGCCTCCCGCTTTCATAACGGTTAGTTATCAGCCATGATGTCCGCCGACGACGACGACCGCTTCATGCGCGCGGCTCTCGCTGAGGCACGCAAAGGGCTCGGTCGCACCAGTCCGAATCCAGCGGTCGGAGCTGTCTTGGTCCACAACGGCAGAATCATGGCGAAAGGCCATCACCGCGAGGCGGGTGAGCCCCACGCCGAAATGGAGTGCCTGCCGAAGATGAAGCATCCGATACCTCGGGACGCGACGCTTTACGTCACGCTCGAGCCGTGTTCAACAAGCGGCCGAACTCCCCCGTGCACGGACGCCATCATCTGCGCCGGCGTGAAAACCGTCGTAATCGGCGCCACGGATCCGAATCCGAAACATCGCGGCCGTGCCATGGAACTGCTGCGGGCGAGTGGAGTTGCAGTGAGGTCGGGGTACTCCGCGACGAATGCGCCGCGCTTAACCCTGCCTTCAACAAATGGATTCAGGCGCAGCAGCCGCTCGTGATTGCCAAGTGCGGCATGACCCTCGATGGGCGTCTAACCCGTCCGCCGGCCGAACCGCCATGGATCACAAGCCCGGCCGCGCGCGAGCATGCAAACAGGCGCCGCGCCCTCGTCGATGCGATCCTCGTCGGTGCAGCAACGCTGCGCGCGGACGATCCGCGACTCACGGTGCGCAACGTCCGCGGCGCGCGCCAGCCCTGGCGCGTCGTCCTGACGCGGTCAGGGAAATTACCGCTCGGCGCGAGTATTTTCAGCGACAGTTTCGCGGATCGGACGCTCGTTTTTCGAGACCAACCGCTCGCCGGAGTGCTGCGAGAACTCGGAGCCCGAGAGATCACGAGTGTTCTGATCGAAGGCGGTGGAGACATTCTTGGCCAGGCTCTCGACGCCCGCCTGATTGATCGGGTTGAGATTTACTTCGGCCCGCTCCTGACCGGCGGTCCGGTGCTCGCGTTCCCCGGTGCCGGAGCGTCGACCACGGGCGAAGGTATTCACCTGCGCGACGTATCATACGAACAAATCGGACACGATGTTTTCATGACCGGAAATACCGCATTCCCGAGCGCCACGTCCGAATAAATACGCGAAACATTTCGTCTACCTCTGAGTTCAATCTTCAGAAACAAGGAGGTAAACAAATGAGCTGGAAAAAAGGTCTCTTGATTGCAGTCGCAGTGGCGGGATTCGGCTTCATGTCGATTCCGCGGGCTGACGCCGGTGTCTCGATCGGCATCGGCTTCGGCGCCCCGATCGGTTACGGCTACGGCGGCTACGCCTACGGGTCGGGCTACTATCCGGCCGGCTATTACCCCTACCGCTATGGGTATGCGCGGCCCTACTATGCGCCTGTCCGAGTAGTCGTACGTCCGCACTACCACTGGAATCACGGTCGCCGCATCTACTGCACCGCTCGCCACCGTTATTGGCGGTAAGCAACGGTAGAATTCGGACAATCAAGGAGCTGGCTGGATTCGTGCAGCCAGCTCTTTTTGTCTCAATCGCGGGCGTCCTTGGAGGCAACGATCCGAGCCCGTTACTTCGGCTGAGGCGGGGGCCCGGCTCCGCGGCTATTTGCCGGTTTCGGAGGCGCCGGCTGGGACGCCGGGGGCGGCGCAAACTCGCGGCGCAGCTGCTCAACGACCGGCGCCAGTTCGCGCTGGCGCCTCTCCTGTAGTTCCTGCCGGAGCGACTGCTCCACCCGCCTCCGCTCTTGCAGATATCGCTGCTCGTACTGCTGCCGCTTGTCTGCTTCGAGTTGCAGGCCTGAGGCGCGCAAGGCCGCCTCGGCTTCGCGCTTGATTCGCACCTGGCGGACCGCTTCCAAGATGCGCAAATCCCGCTGTTCCTCCGGCGAAAGTTTGCGCCACCGTTCGATATTCTGCTGAAATTTTTGCCGTTCCTGCGGCGACATGTCACGGAGCGGATCACGACCCTGATAGATTGGGCCGGCAGGTCCTCGTTCCACCGGAACAGCGGGCGAACCACCCGGTGTCTGCGCCTGAAGCCCACCGCCAACTCCGGCCAAGAGCGCGCAGGCCGCCGCTAAAGCGTGGAGATTTCGCTGTCCGTCCACAGATCGTCTTCCTCCATCGCGAGCAATATGTCCAGGTCGACCACCACCTGATAATCGATCGGCTCAAGCTGCACTGTTGGCTGCCTCATGTTCGCTGCGGAAGGCGCTGTGCCCCCCGGGTGCTGGAGGGAAATTGTCGCCGCTACGATCGCCGCCGCGACGGCGCCCGCCGCGAGGACGCGCCGGGGAGCGAACCACCATGCCAGCTTGTCGCGCCAGCGAGGTTCCTGCCGGATCTGCCGCAGCACATCCCGCGCAAAGAAGGGCGATAGCGTTGGCTCACCGGCTTTGCCGAGCAAATCCCACAGTTCCTCATCCTCTTCGCGTTTCATCGTCCTGGGTAATTGAACTGTCTCCGGCGACGAAAGTTGCGCCGCGGCCCACCTCGGCGCAAGACGGAGCTAGATCTCGGCCGCCTCGAGGAACCCCTCGAGTTGCCTAATGCGCGTCGGGTGCCGCATTTTGCGCAATGCCTTCGCCTCGATCTGCCGGATGCGCTCCCGTGTCACGCGGAACTGCCGGCCGACTTCCTCGAGCGTGCGGCTGTAGCCATCGACCAGGCCGAAACGCTGCTCCAGCACCTGGCGTTCACGTTCTGTCAGGGTCTCGAGCACGTCTTTGATCTTCTCCTTCAACAGCACGATCGCAGTCATGTCGCTCGGATTTTCGGCACCTTTATCCTCGATGAAGTCGCCGAAATTTGTTTCCTCGCTTTCGCCCACCGGCGCTTGCAGCGAGATTGGCTGCTGCGCCATCTTCAGGACCGCCCGCACGCGATCGACCGGCAGCAGAATCTCCTCCGCCACTTCTTCCGGCGTGGGTTCCCGGCCGTATTCCTGCACCAGCTGCTTCTGCACCCGCATCAGCTTGTTGATCGTCTCGATCATGTGCACCGGAATGCGAATTGTGCGCGCCTGGTCCGCGATCGACCGCGTAATCGCCTGCCGAATCCACCAGGTGGCGTAAGTCGAAAACTTGTAGCCGCGGCGGTACTCGAATTTCTCCACCGCCTTCATCAACCCCATGTTCCCCTCCTGGATCAGGTCCAGGAAAGAGAGGCCGCGGTTCGTGTATTTCTTCGCGATGGAAATGACGAGCCGCAGATTCGCTTCCACCATTTCGGTCTTGGCCCGGAGCGCCTTGCGCAGCCAGCCCTTCAACTCCTGATACTGCTCGGCGTATTCCTCCAGCGAGAGCCAGAGCATGGTCTCGAGCTCGCGCGTCTTCGTCCCGAGTGGCGAGCGCGCGGCATGGCTGCGTGGGTGTTTCAACATCTCGGCGCGCAGCGTGGTGAGGAGCAGGAACTTCTCGTCGGCCAGATTCACGAATTCCTCCGTCACCTTCTGTTTGAAATAGAACTTCGGGTAGAGCTTCTGCAGGGCGGTGACGGATTTCTGAAACGATTTCAGCTTTTTCTGGTCGACGCGTCCGGAGCCGCCGAGCAGGTCTGCGTATTGCCCGCCGATCGTGCGGCGAAGCTTATCCACCTGCCGGCACAGCCCCGGCAGCAATTTCATGTAGCGCTCGCGACTTTCGATCTTCTTGTCGAGGATCACGCGATCGAAGCGCTCGCCCCCTTCCGTAAGCTTGTGGGCGAGGTCAAGGTGCGCTTGCGCGATGAACCCGAAGCGGTTGATGAGCCGCTGCACCATGTTCTCCGCTTCCTCGATTCGCTTCGAAATCTCGACCTCCTGCTCGCGGGTCAGCAGCGGCACCTGTCCCATCTGCTTCAGGTACATCCGCACCGGATCGTCCAGAATATCGAGCTTCGTTTCCGGCTTCTCTTCCTCTTCTTCTTCGTGGTCCTTCTTGCCGTCCTTGTAACGATCGACTTCGGAAGCTTCGATGATGTCGATTTCCATCCGGCGCAGGCGCGTCAGGATGGCGTCGAGTTCCTCCGGGTCCGTCACGTCGCTCGGCAACGCTTCGTTGAGATCGTCGAAAGTGAGATAGCCCTGCTCTTTCGCGAGCTTGATCAACTCGCGGATGCGCGTCTGCGTATCGACCGTGCTGGCCACCACCGGAACGAGAAGCAACACGTCGTCATCCAGGTCATGCGCCGCCTCAGGCTTCTTGCGCGTTTTGCGTGCCAGGGCCGGCGCCTTGCCGGCACGTGGGGATTTCGTTGCCGCCGGCGTTTTCCGGACGGCGCGCTTGGCCGCGACGCGATGCGCTTTCGCAGGCGGGCGAGCCGGAGTCTTGCGGCCGGTCTTTTTCCGCGGGGTGGGGGCGGGCGCGGCAGTACGTTTCAAGTGCGAAGCCAAGGGAAGTGCTCTTACGGAGATAGCTGCGTTTTTAACCCAGTGTTTCGCGCGGGTTTCTGCTCTTCAGCAACAGTCATTTGTCGAGCACGCGAGCAGAGAATATCGACGAAAGTTCATCGAGCTGATTCTTAAGGTCAACAACTTGTTTCTGCAACGTCGTCATTTCACCGGCGGTGAGCTGCGGGATACGCATTCGGCCTTCCGCGATCTGGAGCTGGCGGCGCACCACGGCCTGCTGCAGGCCCGCCCAGAAGCCCCGCGCCACATCGACCGGTTGGGGCGGCACTCTCTGCAGCAACCAGGCCGCGATGAGCGCCTCCTCGCCCGGTGCGAGGCCAGCCATGAAGACGTTCACGGAAGTCGGGTCATCCGGGCGCAGATCAGCGTCAAGGATCCGCGCAAGAAGCTCGGCATCGGGCGTTTGCGCGAGCACCTCACGCCAGTTCTGCTCCAGCAAGTAGGCCCGCGCCTCGCTGTCCCGCAGCGCCAGCAGACAGAGCAACGCGATATCGTGCCGCGGAGCGATCATCGGGGCGCCACGCGGTTGCGGCGCACTGGAGCCGCGGTCGCGAATCGGCGTTCTCAGGAGCGCGTCAAAATCCCGTCCCGCCACACCGATCCGCGCGCTTACCTTGCTCGCCACTTCGCTGCGCATGATCGGGTCGTGCACGCGGGCGACCGTCTCCGCCAGCTTGCGCGCGAGCTGCATTTTCGCTCCCATCGAACTGAGATCCGTCGCCGCCGCTTCGCGCTCGATCCAGTAATCAAAAAAATCGCGCGCCTCGGCGACGCGCTGCTCGAACGCCGCCTTGCCCTCGCGCCGGACAATCGAATCAGGGTCTTCGCCCGGCGGCATCTCGGCCACGCGCACGACGAGATCGTTCTGCAGAAGCGACTCGAGCGAACGTTCGGCAGCTTTCTGTCCGGCCGCATCGGCGTCGAAACAAAGCACCACCTGCTCGACAAACCGTTTCAGAATCCGCGCTTGCTGCTCGGTGAAGGCGGTGCCCTGGGGTGCCACCACATTCGTGATCCCGGCCTCGAACAATGTGATCAGATCCAACTGCCCCTCACAGACAATCGCACAGTTCGCTTCGATCAAGGCGCGCTTCGATTTGTGCAGCCCGAAAAGCACGTTCCCTTTGCGGAACAGGGGAGTCTCCGGCGAGTTCAGATACTTCGCCGTCTGCGCATCGCTCTCCAGGACGCGGCCGCTGAAGGCGATCACCTCGCCCACGTCGTTGCAGATCGGGAACATGATGCGACCGCGGAAGCGATCGTAAACTTCCCCTTCCGGCCGCTCTTCATCGCGCGGCTTTACCAGCCCGCTTTGCGTCAGCTCCGCGCGCCGGTAACCACGCTCCTTCGCCCAGTTCAAAAACGCATCCCAGCTTTCCGGCGCGAAGCCGATCTGCCAGCTGGCCGCGATGCTGCGGTCGATGCCGCGCTTCTTCAGGTATTCCCGCGCCGGCGCCGCCCACTCCCGCTTGAGCAGGTTTTCGTGAAACCACTCCGCCGCTTCCGCGTGGAGTTGGAGCAAAGTGCGTCGCATTTCGTGCTGGCGATCGTCGTCTCCGCCCGCGCTGCGCTCCTCGATCACGGGAATGCCCGCGCGCGCCGCGAGCTTTTTCACCGCGGAGGGAAAATCGAGATGCTCGTAATCCATCACGAAGCGGAAGACACTCCCGCCCGCGCCGCAGCCAAAGCAATGAAACGACTGCCGCTGCGGGCTGACGTTAAACGACGGCGTCTTCTCCTGATGAAACGGGCAGAGCGCCTTGAAACTGGCCCCGGCGCGTTTGAGCGGAAAATACGAGCCGATCACCTCCACGATGTCATTCGCGGCCGCGATCTGCTCGATCGTCTGTGGAGGAATGCTGCCCATGGAGGTGTTGAGTTTCGGCTCGTCTGCTGAGGCGAGCGGTGGCAAAATAGATGCGGCATTGATACGCTGCCAGAGCAACGTTCTTCGCTTTCACAATGAGATCACGCCTTTGGTTACTGCTAATTGCCCTCGGCCTGTCCGGCACCGCTTTGCCCAGCGCGCAGGCCCGGGATGAGATCGCCCGGGGCGACGTCGTGGTCGTGCCGATGGACGGCGAAATCTCGCCGTCGCTTTTCTTCTTCCTCCGGCGCGCCCAGAAAACGGCGGAAAGCAAAGGCGCGTCGGCCCTCATCATCGAACTGAATACCTACGGCGGGCGTCTCGACACTGCCGAGGAGGTCACGAAACTGCTGAACCGCGCGACCATTCCGACCTACACCTTCATCAACACGAACGCCGGTTCAGCCGGGGCGCTCATCGCGCTGGCGACGCAGCACATCTACATGGCGCCGGTCAGTGCGATCGGCGCCGCCGCACCGGTGCTGGCCTCCGGCAGGATCTCGGCGCCACCGCGAAGGACAAGACGATCTCCTATTGGTCGGCGCTGGTCCGTGGAACCGCCACGCGCAACGGACACAATCCCGACATCGGCGAAGCGTTCATGAACAAGAAGATCGAGGTGAAGATCGGGGACAAGGTGATCCACCCGAAAGGCTCCTTGCTGACCTTGAACGCGCAGGAGGCGACGGCGCGGACCGATGGCAAGCCGCTCCTCGCCGAAGGGATTGCTGATTCTGTCAGCGCGGTCGCGCAGCAGGCTGGACTCAAGGGCGCGGCTCGTGACGGTCAGCCCCACCGGATTCGAACGGCTCGCGCTCTGGCTCACCGCGCTCGCGCCGTTGCTTCTCCTCGGCGGCATGCTGGGGCTGTACCTCGAATTCAAGATTCCGGGCACGACCATTCCCGGAGTGATCGGCGGAATTTGCTTCGCGCTGTTTTTTCTCGGGCACTACTTCGCGGGCCTGGCGGGCTGGGAGGCGGTGGCGCTTTTCGCGCTCGGCGTGGCGCTGGTGCTGGCGGAAATTTTTCTCTTCGCCCACACGACCATCCTGTTCGGCGCCCTTGGTGTTATTCTGATGCTCGGATCGCTACTCTGGGCGATGATGGATCGTTATCCCGGCGAGCCCTCCTTCCCGACCGCCGCGATGCTACGGGTGCCACTCTTGAATCTTGTCATTGCCATGATCGCAGCCGCGATCGCGATCGCGATTCTGGCGCGTTACCTGCCACGGACGAGCGTCTACCGGCGCTTCGTTTTGTCGGCTGATATTCCCTCGGGTCCATCGCTTGCCGGGGTGCCGCGCGCGTTTCATCCGTCCATCGAACTGGCACCGGGTGTGGAAGGCAAGGCGGTGACAACGTTGCGCCCCAGCGGCAAGGCCCGCTTCGCCGATCACGTCGTCGATGTCGTGACCGACGGTGAATTCATCGCCATCGACACCGCGGTGCAGGTCGTCTCGACCGACGGAATGCGCACGGTCGTGCGGACGCTCGGTTAAGCCCGCCCCGAGGCACACCCCTCACGAGTGGAACCGATCTGGCGCTCCGCCTGATGGAACGTCGGTCGCAGGATCGCGCAGCGCACGGCGGATTACATTGAATACCAAGGGAGCGGCTGGAGCGTCTGAGATTCTACCCGCCGGCAACGACACGGATGAACTCCACGCGATCTGCTTCCGCCAGTTGTTGTCCGTGCCACTCCCGCTGGTGCAGGGCGACGCCGTTGTGCTCGACCAGTACGGTATGCGGCTTAAGACCATGGCGCTCGGCCAGCTCCGCGATCGTCGTGGCGCCGCGCGTGTCGGCGGCCTCGCCGTTCAGCCAGACCGTCATGAGGCGAGCAGCGCCTGGTCCCAGTCTTTCCAAACCGGCTCGATCCCGATGCGTCGCAGGGAAGCGGCGATCTCCGCCGGCGAACGTTCGTCACTGATTTCGAATTGCCCGGTCGCGAGGCGATCAAGCCCCTCCTGAAACTCCGGCGCCACAATCCGCCCGCGGACGGTCAGGTGAAGATTGTCGGCGCCCTGACCGGTATAACCGCCCGGTTCGGTGTGGCTGCCAGCGCTCATCATCGTGACGCCGAGCGGAACCAGCGCATCACGCAGGGCCGGGCGCTCTCGCGTACTCAGGACAATCCCGACCTGGGGGAAGGTGACGCGCAACGCGCAGATCAACTGCGCGAGCTCGCGGTCGCTGATCGTGAAGTGCGGCTGGAAGCCCCCCGCCGCCGGACGCAGCCGCGGGAGGCTGACGCGTGATCTGCGCCTGCCAGCAGCGTTTCAGCAAATAGTGGACGTGCGCAGCGAGGGCGACGGCTTCATCCCGCCACGGTGCCAAACCCAAAAGAGCGCCGATCCCGATGCGCCGGAACCCCGCGTCATAGCCGCGTTCGGCGGCATCAAGGCGCCAGTTGAAATTGCGTTTCGGCCCGGACGTGTGCATCTCCGCGTAGGTACGGCGGTCATACGTCTCCTGGTAAACCACCAGCCCTTCCGCACCCGCGGCCACCACCGGCTCGTAGTCCGGCGTCTCCATCGGCCCGACCTCGATCGCGATCGAGGAGAAATCCTCCGCCAGCGCCCGCACACAATCCGAAAGATAACCTCCGCTGACAAACCTGGGATGTTCCCCCGCGACGAGCAAAACCTGGCGAAAGCCGGCCGCCGCCAGGTGCCGCGCTTCCGCGACCACCTGGTCAAGGTCGAGCGTAACGCGGAGGATGGGATTGTCCCGCGAGAAACCGCAGTAACGGCAATTGTTGATGCACTCGTTCGAAAGGTAGAGCGGCGCGAAGAGCCGCATCGTGCGCCCGAAATTCTGCCGCGTCAGGGCGCGGGACTCTTGCGCCAGCGCCTCAAAGTTCGCGTCCGTTTGGGGCGCGATCAGGCCCTCGAACCGCTGCAGAAGAGGCGATTTCGCGAGCGGCAGGTGATCGAGGATTTCGGCAAACGACACGACCGAACTTCGCGGTCTCACGGTGCGTTCGCAAATAGGCGGCAGTTGCTGCGGCAGGTATTCGCATTAGGCTGCGGGCATGAGCAATCCACAGTTCATCCGGTTGCCCCCGCGGGATTTCGTCACGGATGATGACCTGCAGCGGCGAGCCGCGGAATTTCACGATGAAATGCGACGCCGCCGCACGGTCCGGAGTTTCTCGTCGCGCCCGGTGCCGCGGGAGGTGATCGAGAATTGCATCCGGACGGCGGGAACAGCCCCGAGCGGCGCGAACCTGCAGCCGTGGCAGTTCGTCGCAATCGCGGACGCGGCCCTTAAGCGCGCGATTCGGGTCGCGGCGGAAAGAGAGGAGCGGGAATTCTACGCCCGCCGGGCGCCGGCCGAATGGCTGGAGGCGCTTGCCGCGTTGGGCACCGATTCCCACAAGCCATTCCTCGAAGCCGCGCCGTGGCTGATCGCGGTTTTCTCGCAGCCCTATCGCGTTCTCTCGGACGGCCGTCGGATGAAGCACTATTACGCCTCTGAGTCGGTCGGCATCGCCACTGGATTGCTGGTCACGGCCCTGCATCACGCGGGCCTGGCCACCCTCACGCACACGCCCAGTCCGATGGGTTTCCTGAACGCGATGCTGCACCGGCCGTCCCACGAAAAGCCTTTCCTGCTCCTGGTGGTTGGTCATCCGGCGGAAGCGGCCATGGTGCCAAACATTCAGCGCAAGGCCGCTGACGGAGATCAGTTCGTTCCTTCGTTTGATCAGCGCCATCACGCCTGCCGGAGAGGAGCAGCAGACAGGCGTGGTCTCGGACAAAAACGCCGGGAACACATACAGTGTTCCCGGCGTTAGAGGTTGAGCTTTTCTCTCGGTTTAGAACGCGAAGTTCAGACCGGTGCGGAGCATGAAGAAGTCGTTTTGGCCACCTTCGAGCTGGTTGTAAGCTGATGTCGTTGATCATGCCCCAATGCGGGGAGAATCGAACTTCGAACCCGACGCCATACTGGACCATGAAGCGACCGCTGTCGCCGTCGCGGTCGTCGAAGAACTCGTTGTCAAAGTCAATGTCGCGATTGAACGAACTGCCCACGCCGCCCCAGACGCCGCCTGCGCCGAAGAAGCGTAAGGCGCCCAGCGGCTGCAAGGGATCGGGTAACGGAAGGTGAACCTCCCAAGGATGCCACCGGCCCAACTGCTATCGTCATCCTCGAAGAAACGATTGTCGAAATTATCGTCCCGGCTCGCCCCAAGGCCGAAGCCCGAGATGCCGAAACCCCAGTAGCGACCGAAGAAATAATTCACGTCGATACCGCCGCCCCACGCGTGATCCACGCCCAGGAAGGTGTCTTCGCGCCAGCTGTTTGCGGTCGGCGCGTAGGTTCCCCAGACGCCGATGTTCCATTCGTGATCTGCATACCACGTCGGGCACGGGGCCGGCGCTGGCTGCACGACTTCTTGCTGCTCGAATAGGTCTCGGTACCGGCAAATGCAGCCGACGCCAGCGAGACCACTGCGCACAAGCTCAAGGTTAGTTTTTTCATAGTTGTTTGCTCCTGTTGTTTGGTTAAGTCCGGCTTTTTTCTATCCATGCGACCGGGCGCATTGCAAGCGGAAGACATCTCTATTTTCCGCCTTTCGCGACGAGTCTGGCACAGAAGGCAAGGTTTACCAGATCTTTTTTGCTACAAAATCGCGCCGAGCCCCGGTCGGTCGGATATTTCCCCGCTAAGGCTTTAATTCCGCACCGCTATTCGCATCCGTGAGGGTAAATTTCTCGTGATGATACGTCGGGTCGCCGCGGAAGAGCAGGCGGCCCGCGTAGCGGCGCTCCAGCTCGACCAACAGCTCTTCGTCCTCTTCCTTGAGCCGTTTCAGCACGTCCGGATTCAAAATCACCCTGATGTCGTGGACGCGTTTCCTGATACTTGCGCATCACCGTGTTCAGCATCCGGTGCAACTCGACGCTCGTCGTCATCGACGTCTTCACCACCCCGCGGCCCTGGCAGTAGGGACAGTTCTCGTAAATGGAATCGCTCAGGCTTTCCTGCGCCCGCTGGCGCGTCATCTCCATCAGGCCGAGGGCGGAGAGCGGCAGGACGTGCGTTTTCGCCTTGTCGCGCTTCAGCCGCTCCCTCATGAGGGTATAGACCGCCTGCTGATCCTTGCGGCTCTTCATGTCGATGAAGTCGCCGATGATGAGGCCGCCGATATTTCGCAGCCGGAGCTGGCGCGCGATCTCGTCGGCGGCTTCGAGATTGGTCTGCAGGATCGTCTTTTCGACGTCGCGCCCGCCCTTGTTCCGGCCGGTGTTCACGTCGATCGCGACCAGCGCCTCGGTTTCGTCGATCACGATGTAACCGCCGCATTTCAGCCAAACCTGGCGATGAAAGGCGTCGTCGATCTGTTTCTGGACGCCGAAGGTCTCGAAGATCGGGGCCGTGCCATCGTAGAACTGGATGCGATTGCGGGCGCGGCGGGAAATCTGCCCGACGAGCGCGTTCATGCGGTCGATCGCCGCCCGATCGTCGCACACGACCTCGTCGATTTCATCGGTCAGAAAATCGCGCACCGTCCGCTCCACCAGATCCGGCTCCTCGAAGACGCGGCAGGGCGCCTTCTCTTCCTGATCGCCTGTTCGACGCGCGTCCATTGCTCGAGCAGGAACGCCAGGTCGCGCACGAAATACCGTGCGCGCTGCCCTTCGCCGACGGTGCGAATGATCACGCCGATCCCTTCCGGGATGTCGAGTTCGCGCAGAATCTTGCGGAGCCGGTCGCGTTCCTTCGGATCTTCGATCTTCCGCGAGATGCCGCTCCGGTCGCTGTAGGGCATGAAGACCAGATAGCGGCCGGCGAAACTGAGATTGGTCGTGACCCGCGGCCCCTTCGTGCCGATCGGCCCTTTCGTCACCTGCACGATCACTTCCGAGCCGACGGGATAGATGGTCGGAATGTCGTTCGCGGTGATGCGCTTTTTCTTCGGCCGCGCGCCTCCCTTTCCCGGGCGATCGATTTCCTCGATGCCGCTGTCGAGCGCGGCGGGGATGGCGTCCCAGAAATGGAGGAAGGCGTTCTTCTCGAAGCCGATGTCGACGAACATCGCCTTCAGCCCCTGCTCGATGTTTTTGACCTTACCCTTGTAGACGCTGCCGACGATGTTGCGGGAGCTGTTCCGCTCGACGTTATATTCTTCGAGCCGGCCGTTCTCGAGCAGCGCCACCCGGCGCTCGAGTTTCTCCACGCTGATAATGAGCTTGTTGCCCGTCTTGCGGAGGCCGAGGCCCAACATTCGTTTTACCTTTTCGATCATACGTGGAAAAAAGTTGTGAGATCATGAGCGGAAGCGGCTGGCTGGCTGTCATGCGCGCTGCGACGTGATCAGGGTTGTTATCGCCGGGGCTGCTGCTGCGGAGGCGGCCGGCGGGCCGGCGGGGGAGGCGGTTGCGGCGCAGGCCGCTTACCGAAGATTCGTTGGAAAAAATTGGGCTTGGGGGTAGGTCCCGGGGGAGCAAACGATTGCGCCCGCGCGACGCGCTGGGCGCGGGGGACCACTCTGCCACCCGCATCGGCTTCGGGCTCGAGGCTGGGCTCGGCCGGAGCGGCGGACATCTGCACGATCGGCGTTGTCGGACGTGGGCAAGATTCTCCTCATCACCGTTCAGATTCACGTTCGGACCAGAATCTTTGAAATCGATCGCTTCGATCATCTGGAAGGCGTTCGGCTTATTCGCCGGCGCGAGCCACGCCAGCTGCGGATCGAACTTCCCCTCCTCCATCGCGAGCGCGCGCTCGCAGAATTCGCGTGGCGATCGGCGCCGCCACCGCGCCGCCGCCGTCGCCGCCCTGCACCATCACCGCGATCGCATACTTGGGGTTGTCGTAGGGCGCGAAGCACGCGAACCAGGCGATCGTATCTCTCTTGCCGTCCGTCATCGCCTGCGCGGTGCCGGTCTTGCCCGCCACCTGCACGCCCGGGATGCGCGCGCGGCCGCCGGTGCCACCGTCTTCGTTCACCACCTTCCAGAGTCCGCGCCGTGCCAGCTCGATCTGCTCCGGACTGAAATCAAAGCGCAGATCGCCGTGCACCTTCGGCGTGTGCGCGGGATCACCGGCTCGCCTTTCTCGTTCAGCAATCGATCGGCCATTGGCGTCGACGACGCTCTGCACCAGCCGCGGGTAATAGGAAATGCCGCCATTGGCGACCGTGGCGTAAACCATCGCGAGTTGCAGCGGGCTGACGAGGTCGAAGCCCTGGCCGATCGAGACGTTGGCCGTATAGGCGGAAGTCCATCTTTCGCGCGGGTAATGGATCCGCATCCATTCCGGCCCGGGCAAGGATGCCACGCCTGTTCGCCGGTGATTTCAATACCCGTCGCTTTGCCGAGGCCGAGCGTGTCGCCGGTCTCGTCGATCGCATTGATGCCGGCCGCGTTGCCGAACTGATAGAAGATAGGAATTACACGACACCTTGATCGCATCGGTCAAGCCAATGAGACCGTGGGTGCCGCCTTTTTCGGAAATCCAGCAATTGAAGAAGTGATCGCCGTAGGCGACGCCGCCGCCACAATCATAACCGCTTTGTAGCCAGGCCTTTGCGCAGGCCGGCCAGCGCCGTCACGAGTTTGAAAGTGGAGCCCGGCGGGAATGCGCTCACCGCGCGATTGATCAGCGGGTTCGCTTCGTTTTTTCGCAGCTCTTCCCAATCCTTCGCCTTGATGCTCGGGATGAAGGTGTTCGGGTCGAACGACGGCACCGATGCCATCGCGAGGATATTGCCGTTGTTCGGATCCACCACCACGGCCGCGCCGCGCCCGACCGAGCGCAACGCCTCCTCCGCGATCATCTGCATGCGCGCATCGAGCGTTAGGATCACATTCGCGCCCGCCTGCGGCGGATCCTCGCGCAGCACGCCCTCGATCTGCCCCCTTCGCGTTCCGGCGCATGTAACGCACGCCGGGTTTGCCGCGGAGGTATTCGTCCATCGTTTTCTCGACGTTCGATTTCCCGTCCACGTCACCCTGGTAGAACGTGAACTTGCGCGCTTCTTCCTTGTTCGTGTCATCCGGCGCGCCGACGTAACCGAGCAGGTGCGCGGCGAGCGCGCCGTAGACATAGGAACGCACCGGCCGGATCGCGATATCCACGCCGGGCAGGCCGACATCATGCTCGGAGAACTTCGCCATCGTCGGGAAGTCGATGTCCTTGATGTAGGAAAACGGGACTTCGGTGTTGGTGCGGAAATGCTTCTGCAGCTTGCTCGGCGTTGTAATCCCGCGCCAGGTCCAGATCGTCGAGCCGCGGCACCACGCCATCGTTCACGATCTTCACGATGTCCGGCTCCTTCATGTCTTTCGGCATGCCGTTGATCATGGCGCGGATACTCCGTCACCGGGGGCGACCCGACCTGTTGGCGGTAGCCCCGCACCATCTCGGGCAGGTAAAAATCCACCTGATAGCTGGCGCGATTCTGCACCAGCGTGACGCCGTTGCGATCGCGAATCTCACCGCGCACCGAGGGAATGCGCACCGTCACCTCCGAGCTGCCGCGGACTTTCGCCGTCCAATCGGCTCCCCGGGCCACCTGCACCCACCAAAGCCGCAGCACGATCGAGCCGATGCCGAGCAGCATGAAAAACGCGAGAACCTGGATGCGCAGAATGGGACTGAGCCGCCGGCTGGTTCATCGGTAGATCTCCCGCTCCGGCAGGAAGGGATTGCCCGTGGCGTCGCCGATCGTGTGCAGAAGCCAGAACATCAGGGGCGCCATGATCATCGCAATCACGCCCGGCCCGCCGATCTGCCACCATGCCTCACGGCGTGAACACAATCGAGCCGCGGCGAAAAGTGATCATCAGGTATTGAGCGAGCAAAATCAGCGACGTGCAGACCCCGCTCATGATGCAGTGGACCTCCCAGCGGCCCCGGATAAACAACGGCCGCAACCCATGCATGATCGACGCCAGCACGGCGTAGAGCGAGTATTGACCATCCGAGCGCGATTTCAACTCGCTCGATCAATGACCTGCATTGTGAGCGCATCGAGCAAGCAGCCCGGCGAACCCCGCCAGCGCCAGCATCAGCGGGAACGGCAGCGCCATGGCCCCATAGAAAACGATGATCGGCACGACGTAGATATGCGCGTTGTACATCCACTCGAGCGGCGGAATGAAGAGCTCGATGATCTGCGCGAAGAAAACCAGGACGAGCAGAATGAACGAAAAAGATCATTTCCGCCCCGTCACCACGAACACGTCCTCAAGCTTCGTCAGGTCGACCGCGGTCGCGAGCCGCGCCTGCCCGTCCAGTTCGCGCACCTTGTATTCCGTCACGGTGCCGATCAGCAGACCGGAGGGAAAAACACCACCCACGCCCGAGGTGTAGACTTTCTGGCCCGGGCTGCAGGTTGGCCTGCTTCGAAAGAAAATTCAGGTCGAGCAACGGAGTCGACGGCGCCGAGCACCCGTTCGCCCGAGACGATCCCCTGCTCGCGGCGTGCCCTCCACGTTCGCGGCCACGCGGCAGTTTTCGTCCGATACCACCAGCACCACCGAGATGCTGTCGCTCGACCGTCGTCGTTTTGCCGACGAGGCCGGCTTCCGTCACGACCGGCATGTCGCCCGTGATGCCATCCTGCTTCCCGCGATTGATCGTGACCGTGCGCCACCAGGTCGAGGCGTCGCGCGCGATCGACTTCGGCGGGCACGAGCTTGAAAAACGATCGCTCGCGATACCCGAGGGCGGCGCGCAGCCGGTTCACTTCGTACTCGATGTCGCGCAGCGCCTGGTTCGTGGCCTTGAGCGACCGATTCTCGACCCGCAGGTCTGCGTTTTCGCGCTCCAACTGCTCGAGCGTCTTCAGCCCCGTCCGCATCGCGGTGATCTGCTTTTCCAATCCCGAGCCAGTGCGTAAGGAACGGCGAGATTAATTGATAGAAACCAGCCTGCAGATTGCGCGTGCCTTCCGGCCCGAAGCTCAGGAAATAAGCCGAGAATCGCCGCGAAAATCAGCAGCGCGATGATGCTCGAGCGGTTCATGCGAGTCGCAGATGCCTGATCCGAGATTGGAAGTTTCAGAGGCGCCGGCCCAACGCCGTCGTATCTGAAATCGTCAACCCGCAATCTGCAATGTCTACCTCCACGACCGATCGGCGGAGGCGACCTGGCGCAGGAATTTGAGTTCGTTGAGGCATTTGCCCGTTCCTTCCGCCACCGCGCTGAGCGGATCTTCCGCCACATGGACAGGCAACCCGGTCTCTTCGCTCAAAAGTTTATCGAACCCGCGCAGCAACGCGCCGCCGCCCGCCAGGACCAAACCGCGATCCACCAGATCGGCGGAGAGTTCCGGCGGACAACGTTCGAGCGTGATCCGAACCGAATCGACAATGGTCGAGATCGGCTCGAGCAACGCCTCGCGCACTTCCTGCGAAGTGATCGTCAACGTCTTCGGCAGGCCGGCCACGAGGTCGCGCCCTTTCACTTCCACGCTCGTCTCTTTCTCGCTCGGATAGGCGGAGCCGATCTTGATCTTGATCTCCTCCGCGGTGCGCTCGCCGATCATCAAATTGTAGGCGCGCTTCATGTACTGCACGATCGCTTCGTCCAGCTCATCGCCGGCCACCCGCACGCTCCGGCTGAAGACGATGCCCGAAAGCGAAATCAGCGCCACTTCGGTCGTGCCGCCGCCGATGTCGATGATCATGTTGCCGGCCGGATCCTGCACCGGCAGACCCACGCCGATCGCCGCCGCCATCGGCTCTTCGATCAGATAAACCTCCCGCGCGCCGGCATGCGTGGCGGATTCGCGCACCGCGCGCTTCTCCACTTCGGTGATGCCCGACGGCACCGCGATGACGACGCGCGGACGGGCCCGCACCCGGCGGTTGTGCACCTTGGTGATGAAGTGGCGCAGCATCGCCTCCGTCACCTCGAAGTCGGCGATGACGCCGTCCTTCAGCGGCCGGACCGCGACGATGTTGGAAGGCGTGCGGCCCAGCATCCGCTTCGCTTCGTCGCCGACCGCGAGCACCTTGTTCGTGCCCGCCTGCACGGCCACGACTGATGGTTCGCGCAGAACGATGCCCTGATCTTTGACGTAGACGAGCGTGTTCGCCGTCCCGAGGTCGATGCCGATGTCGCTGGAGAACCAGCCGAAGAGTCCGTTAAACATGAATAAGCCTTTGGGGTCGCTGAGTGCTCTCAGTCCGTCCGAACGCGTTCCTGGGCTCGTGCGTCGCAGCCATCGTGCTGCCAGCGCGGTCACGACCGGCTGAAAACGCGTAGTATCTAGAAACGGAGCGTTCCATCGTCAAGGGAAAGCTGCCGGCCGCAGGGCGGAACGTCGCAACGTCCAACGCTCAACGTCCGACTTTTCAACGCAGGAGCTGCTTCACGCGCGTGACCTCTCGGAATTGAAACATTGGACGTTCGACGTTGGACGTTGGACGTTCTCACTTCACTTCTGACGAATGCCTCCCCTAATCGCGCCCTCCCTCCTCGCCGCCGACTTCTCCCGCCTTGCCGACGAGGTGCACCAGGTGGAGGTCGCCGGCGCCGACTGGCTGCACCTCGACATCATGGACGGCCATTTCGTCGACAACATCTCGTTCGGCCCGGCGCTGGTCGGCGACCGTCCGCAAGCACACCATGCTCCCGCTCGACGTCCATCTCATGATCGAGCGCCCCGACCACTATGCGCCGCGCTTCCTCGAGGCGGGCGCGAACTCCATCACCGTTCACGTCGAACCCGAAGCGAAGCATGACGTCAGCGCCACCTTATCCTTCATCCGTGCGGCGGGCTGCCGCGCCGGATTGTCGCTGAACCCCGCCACGCCCTTTGCCGAGGTCGAAGCATATCTGCCGCACATCGATCTGCTGCTTGTCATGACCGTTCATCCGGGCTTCGGCGGTCAGGCGTTCCGTCCGGAAATGATGGACAAAGTCCGGGAGGCGCAGGCGTGGAAAGAAGACCACGCTGCCCAACTCGACATCGAAGTCGACGGCGGGATCACGGCGGAAACTGCTCCGCTCTGCCTCGCGAATGGCGCCAACGTGCTTGTCGCGGGCACATCGATTTTCCGCGCGCCGGATTATTGCTCCGCCATCCGGCAGCTCCGGCAAGGCGAGATGTAGGCCGGGCTCCCAGGGTGTAGGCACCGCTGTCGGTCAAGCATGATCCGGCGTCGCGTAGTCACCTTCGTCCGCGTCAGGAGACGCGGCGTACAAATCCACGCAAACCCGAACGCTACGCCAGCAGCACACCTTCCGGCACAGCCGGCGGGGCCGTGGCGGGCGAGATTACCTGCGACGTCTCCGTCATCACTTCGTCGTTCTGCGTCACGCGCACCACCTCTTCGACCGTCGTGATCCCCTGGGCCACACGCCGCCAGCCGTCCTGGCGCAACGTAATCATGCCGTCCTGGACCGCACGGTGCTTAAGCTCAGAGCCGGTCGCCTTGTTGATGATCAGGTGTCGCAGCGCCTCCGTCACCACACAGATTTCGTAAATCGCCGTCCGTCCACGATACCCCGTCTGCCGGCAGCTTTCGCACCCCTCGCCCCGATAGTACCTGAAATTCGGCGAGACCATCGCGTCGATCTCCTTCAGGTAATCGATCGGGTAACCGGTTGGGACCTTGCAATCCGGGCAGATCGTCCGCACGAGGCGCTGGGCGAGAAAGGCGCGCACGGTGGAGGCGAGGAGGAACTGCTCGACCCCCATGTCGAGCAAACGCGTGATGCCACCGACGGCATCATTGGTGTGCAGGGTGCTAAAGACAAGGTGCCCCGTCATGGCCGCGCGGATGGCAATTTCCGCCGTCTCGAAATCGCGGATTTCGCCGACCATGATCACGTTCGGATCCTGGCGCAGAATGTGGCGCAAACCCTTTGGCAAAGGTCAGGTCGATCTCCGGCTTCACATCGATCTGTGAGACGCCCGGGAGGCGGTATTCCACCGGTTCTTCGATCGTGATGATGCGCCGCTCGACCGAGTTGATGCTGCTGAGAAAACAGTAGAGCGAGGTCGATTTGCCGGAACCGGTCGGGCCCGTCACGAGCACGATTCCGTTGGGCTGCGCCAGGAGCGACGCCACCGTTTTGGCATGATCGGCGCTCAAATCGAGCCGGTCGAACCCGAACTGCTGATGCCCCTGATCGCGGCTCAGCAAACGCAAGCTGATGGATTCGCCGTTGACCGTCGGGATGGTGGAGACACGGACGTCGATGTTCGTGGCGGCCGATTGCAGATTGATTCGGCCATCCTGCGGGAGGCGGCGCTCCGCGATGTCCATGTGCGCCATGACTTTGAGGCGCGAGATGATCGCCGATTGCAGCAAGCGGAGCTGCGGCGGCACGGCGACCTCGTGCAGGATGCCATCGATGCGATAACGGATCCGAAGGTCGTCCTCCAGCGGCTCGACGTGAATATCCGTGGCGCGCTCGACGATCGCTTCGCGGATAATCTGGTTCACGAACTTGACGACCGAGGCTTCCGGGTCGTCGGCGTTCAAATCCATCGCGCTTTCGGTATCCTGGAGGGATTCGAACGAGCGGTTCGTCTTCAGAATTTCGTCGAACGTCTCCGCGCCCACGCCGTAGAGGGTTTTCATCGCGCGCAGGATTTGCGCGCGGGGCACGAGCACCCATTCCACCGGCTTCTTCAGGAGCTGCGAGGCGAGCTGGCGCGCGACCGAATTAAAGAGGTCGTAGGTCGCCAGGACGACGGCGTTTTCCTTCACCTCGATCGGCAGGATGTGATGCTGGAAAACAAATCGGCTCGGCAGGAGCGTCAGCGTCTGGCGGTCAATCGTCTTGGCGTCCACGGAAGTGACCGGGACTTGGAAATGGCTGCCGATCGCGTGCAGAAAACGCGTCTCGTCGACCTTGCCGGAATCCAGCACCTCCGTCATCCAGGAGCCGCCGTTCAAGTTCGAGGCGAGCTGGGCGGCTTCCTCGCGAGTGGGAACGCCACCGGCAAGGAGTAATTCAATCAGGGACTGGCCGACCGCGGAATTCATGCGTCGCCAATCATCGCATCAGTTCGGCAATTCAGCCACTCCCATGACTGGGGCGCGCACTGTGCGTGCGTCGCCCTTGGTGCTACGGCAGGCTTAGTGCCCGCCGTACGGCGACGTTGAGCCTGCCGTTCACCTGCAGCCCGTAGTTCTTTTGCAACCGGGCGATCGCATGGCTGACGTCACTCGAGTAGATGCCGTCGATCGGGCCACAGTAGTAGCTCCTCCGCTTCAGGTCGCGCTGGACGGCCGCGACATAGGCTGGATCACGCAGCAAGGTGCTCTCCCCCATGAAATAGTAGTGAAAACGCTCGGAATAACGCGGCGCAAAATCGGTCGAACGCACTTGCGGCATTTCATGCAACTGGCCCCAATAATCGCGCGCGGAAAGGGCGTCGCCGTAATAAAAAGGCCCGGTCAAGGGACGTTCCCAAGGAAGACCAGCGGAGGCGCTCTGGATTGGGCAAAGCGCTCCCAGCGAGACCGCAAAGAGCAGACAGAGAATTCGCACCGTTTGGGACTTCTTCATTTCGGATAAGATAATTCCGGCAGATCAGGCGCGGGCAAGTCTTTCGAGTCCAGGCCCGCGCGCGGCGGGCAATTCGGACAATCGTCCTGGTCGATCTCGGGGCCGAAGTGGGTCCGGTCGGATGATTTCTGCCGCAGGCGCTGGATGTCGGTCTTGGTCAGACTCACTTCCGGCCGCATCAGGACAAGCAATTCTTCACGAGTTTTGCTCGACACGGTGTCGCGGAACAAGGGCCCCACCAATGGCAGCCGGCCCAGGACGGGAATCCCGTTCCGGCTTTGCTGGTTCTTATTCGTCATCAATCCTCCGAGCACGATCGTCGAGCAATTCGGAGCCGTGACGGTGGTCTTGATGTAGCGGGTCGCGATCGTCGGGATATCGTTGTTGTCGACGCGCGTCGACCCCGAAACCTCATCCAGCTTCTGCAGGATATCGAGCGTGACTTCCTTCTCGGAGTTGATCAGGGGGACTACTTCCAGCTGCAGAGCGACCTTCTTGAACTGGATGTTCGACTGCTGGGAGAGGCCGTTGTTGATGATCCCTCCGCCGGTCGCGTTGCTGATCGTGCTGACCGGCACCGGGATCTCCGAACCGGAGGCAATGATGGCCTTCTTATTGTTGCTCGTGAAGACGGTCGGCCGCGAGATCGTCTTGAAGCGTCCCGTCGAATCGAGCGCCCTCACGATCGCCGACAAGCCGAAGCCAGCCTTGATCAACAGGGTTGTCTGCCCGCCCGCGGCGGCGGTCAGAAAGTTCGAAAAACTGGTGAACGCATTCGGATCAACAACGTTATTGCGGGAAATGCCGCCGGCGCCACCGGAGGATGAGCCAGGAGGGCCTTCGAACTTCTTGAAGCGCTGCAGGTAGTCGACGCCAAACTCTTCATTATTGTTCAGTTGCAGGGTTCCAATCACCGTGTTCAGCATCACTTGGGGCGCAGACACATCCATCTCGTTAAGGAGCTTCTGCACCTTCACCACGATCTCGCGATTGCCCAGCACGATGATGGCGTTGGCCCGTTGATCGGCGATGATCTTGGCATTCCCGATCGTGACCGCCTTCGGCGTCGTATCGACTGATTGTGTCGAGAGTTCTTCGGAGAAGCCCTGGCTGCCACCGCCGTTGCTCCCGAAGTCGTTGCCGGTGCTCGTGGTATTATTGAGCCGCCGCTGCTGCTGCTGCTGTTGTTGGGGCGGCTGGTTCGGGTTTGCCCCGCCCCCCTCCAGTCCACCGCCTTCTGCTCCCGGCTCCGTCAGGGCCTGTACAATCACCGGCAGCACATCCGCGGCGGAGATGTAACGCAGCGGGCGCGTTACCGGTTTCGCAAACTCGACGTTCGCGTCGAACTCAGCGATCAGCCGCCGCACGAAGGGCATGTTGACCGGGCGCGTGATGACATGAATGCGGTTGGTGCGCACGTCCGCCGACATCTTGATTTTGCCCACGACCACCGACTCCTCGGAAAGAGCGGTCAAGCCGCTAAAGTCGCCGCCTTCGTATTGCTGCGGCTGCTGGGGTTGCGGGACAGGCGGCACGTTCCCCGGGCGGACGGCGCGGATATTCGCCCCGACCGGACCGGTGCCCGGCGGGCCGTTTCCCTTGTCGAACACTTCCTTCAGCATGTCGACGACCTTGCCGGCGTCGGCTCTTTCAAGCTTGATGAACTCGCTCACCACCTCCGCGGGCGGGATATCGACCTGATTGATGATGTTCACCAGGCTGCGAATGACCGCGGAATTCTCGGTCACGAGGATGGCGCCGGCTTTGGGGAGCGGCAGCGTGGAAGTGTAGGATTGCGCCGGCTGCAAG
This sequence comes from uncultured Verrucomicrobiae bacterium, assembly GCA_963844275.1. GTDB lineage: Bacteria > Verrucomicrobiota > Verrucomicrobiia > Chthoniobacterales > UBA10450 > JACCTI01. The sequence continues at coordinate 186,448 of CAWJNS010000009.1, read as the reverse complement.
TACTGCAGCAGGACCTGTTGCAACTCCATCGGATCGGCGAAGCGGAGCTTGAATAGGAAACTGACGACCTGCTCGCCGCCGGGAATCAGTTCTTCCTCGGAAATGATCGGCACCCCCGCCGTCCGCGGGTTTTGCCCGCTGGCCAGGACTTTCACCAGGTCGCCGCCCGCGGGCACGAGCGAAAACTTGTTCATTAGGAGGTTGATCTCGATGATTCTGATCGCTTCGTCGCGCGGGATGGGCTTTGAGATGGAGATGTTCACCTTCCCCTGGACGAGATTGTCCATGATGAGCTTTTTGCCGGTCAGCTGCTCATACAGGCGGAGGATATCCTGCACGTCGCTGTTGGGATATTGCAGCTGGACGACATCCGGCCCGCCGGGAACGGGACTGCTCGGAGCGTTCGTGGCGACCGGGGGGCGCGCGGACGGGGGCGGAGGCACCTGGGCAAACAGGGAGCCGGCAGCGGCCAGGAAAGATGCCGCGAGACAGAGAGAGCGGAGCACGGGCATGTATTTACCGGAGACGCGGGATGGGGTCAACCACTATAGGTCTCCCTCAGGCTAAGCAGTTTGCGCACCCGCGCTCTGCCCAATCCTCCGCCGCATCCCTGCCTTCGCGTTGTGCGACTCGCCTAGAGCGCGCGCAGGCGCTCCAGAATTTTCTCGTGAATGCCATCGAACCCGCCGTTGCTGAAGACCGCGACGATGTCGTTCGGCCGGGTTAAGGGCACCAGCCGGTCGACAATGTGCGCCGCGTCCGGCTCGTAGAAAGCGGGACGGCCCCGACTCCGCGAGCGCCGCGATCACCGCCTCGGGATTGAGCCGATCGCTCTCGGGAATCTGATCCAGCCGCGCCACTTGCGAGATGAAAACCCCGTCGGCCAGCTTGAGCGCGTCCGGCAGTTCCTCCTGGAAGACGGCGCGCCGGGTGGTGTTCGACCGCGGTTCGAAGATCGCCCAGATCCGTTGCCCGGGATAGCGATGACGCAGCGCCGTCAGCGTTTGCGCGATCGCGGTCGGGTGATGGCCGAAATCGTCGATCACCTTCACGCCGCGCGCTTCCCCGCGCACTTCCTGCCGGCGGGCGATGCCCGTGAAACTCGCGAGCGCCTCTTTGATCTTCTCGACCGCCGACGCCGTAGAAACGCGCCGCCGAGATCGCCATGGCCGCGTTCCGCACATTGAATTCGCCGATCAAGCGGCAGCTCGTAGGTCTCATCGCCTAACGAGAAGCGCGACCCCTCCGAGGAATACGCAACCTCGCGAATCTGCTGCGCGCAATTCGCCGAGAAACCGACCTCCACCAGCTGCGCGGAGCATTCCTTCGCCACCTCGAGGCAGTTCGGATCGTCGCCATTCAGGAGCACCATCCCGTTCTGCGGCACGATCCGGAGCAGGTGACGGAAGCTGCGTTTGATCTGCTCGAGGTTGTCGAAGATGTCGGCGTGATCGAACTCGATGTTGTTCACGATCAACAGTTCCGGGAGGTAATGGACGAACTTCGAGCGCTTGTCGAAAAACGCGGTGTCGTACTCGTCGCCCTTCGAGCACGAAATACTTCGAGTCGTTGAAGCGCGCGCCCTGCCCGAGATTCTTCGGAATGCCGCCGATCATGTAGTTCGGCTCGAAGCCGGCCACGCTCATGATCCAGGTCAGGAGCGCGGTCGTGGTCGTTTTCCCGTGCGTCCCGGTGACGACGAGATTGTGCCGGCCGCGCAGGAATTCGTTTCGCAAAACCTCCGGCAGCGAGACGTAATAGAGCTTCCGGTTTAGGACCGCCTCCACTTCGGGATTGCCGCGCTTGATCGCGTTGCCGATGACGATCACGCTGTCGTCCGCCGGATATTTTCCGCGCGGAACCCGGCGTTCAACGTGATGCCCCGGCTTTCGAGGAACGTCGACATCGGCGGATAGATGTTCTCGTCCGAGCCGGTGACGGTAAATCCGCGCTCGCGCAGCGCCGCCGCCACCGCGCCCATCGCCGTCCCGCAGATGCCGAGAAAATGAAACCGCCGCTTCTTGTCCTCGTGTCACGTCGGATTCAATAAGCCGCGCCTGTCCGCTCCGCTACCATGATTCGAGAGTCAGGAGATTAGCGAGGGCCGAAGGCAATGGCCGGCGACGCTCGCCGTCGCTCAAAATGCCCACCACCCACGCACAAAATACATCAGGCCGAGGGCGTAGAAAAGGATCGAGAGGAAGGCGAGCGAATCGCGCAGCCACCGCTGACGGAAGAGATTCGCGCCAAGCAGAAAGAGCGGGAAGACGCCGAGCAGATAGCGTGGAGAGGAAACCGGGAAATTGTTGCAGAAAATCATGACCCAGCTCAACGCAACATAGAGCGCGTAGGCGGGACGAAGGATGAACGGCGCGGCGAGGAGCGCGGCCGTCGCAACGACGAACGCAACGAACGGTCCGCCATATTGAATCACCCGCTCGGCTGGGGCGGCGTGAAGCATCCCATACCAGTTGGCGCTCACACCCTGCCCGGGCCAGCGCAGGAATGCGCCCCAGACCTGCTTCTGCGCCACGAGGAAGCGGAGCGGATCGCCAAAGTAGGTGTAATTTATCCAGAGATACGCCAGCGCTCCGAGCGGCACGAGCGCGAGCCACGTCACCTCCCAGCGCAGCTCGCGCCAGTGGAATCGCCGCTGCTGCAGATATTCGAGCGCAAGAGCTGGCATGAGCGCCATTCCCGGAATCCGGGTGCCGGTCGCCAGCATTCCCAGCACCGAGGCGAGAAGCCACTGCCCCCGCCGGGCATGATAAAACGCGCCAATGCTCAGAAGCAGGAAAATGCTCTCGGAGTAGGCCGCGTGCAGAAAGTAGGCGGTGGGGAAAATCGCGCAGAAGAAGACGGCGCGCCGTGCCATCGCCGCGCTGCCATCGAGCCGCGCGAGCAGGTAGAGATAGACGAACGCACCCGCCGCGCAGAGGTTCGAGACCAACACACCGGCCGCGTTCCAATCGCGGATAAGGAAGTGCATGAGCCAGATCGCCGCGGGATAGACCGGGAGAAGCACGATGAGATGTTCGTGTCCTTGCGTCGCGTAGGAGTATCCGTGCTCCGCCAGGCTAAGAAAATGCGGGGCATCCCAGCGCCTCCAGATCGCGAGCCAGCCCTCCAACGGCGCGCTTTTCTCCCGGGCAACAAAGGCGCAGACGCCGAACGCGAACGTTAGAATGGTAGTGCTGAGCGCCAGCGCCAGCGGATAACCGACACGCTGGAGCGCTTCCCGTGCGCGGCTGCGGGCCGCTGCCGGTCGGCCTACTTCTTGGTGAAGACTTCCGCTGCGTTCCATGATTCATCCGGCGGCTGCCGTTCGTATTCCAGCGCGCGTTCGACGTACATCCTGGCGAGGTGATCGGTGGGATAAAACTCGAGAAAACGCCCGAGCAGGATTTTCGCCTCCGTGAACTCGCGCGCGCGAAATTTCACGATCGCCTTCTCATAAACCTCCAACCATTTCAGCAGGTCGCCCTCCACGGTCTCGCCTTTCGCGGCGATCAGGGTCGAAACCTCCACCGGCACGCGTTTTCCCCTTCACCTGCACCCGCGCCACGCTTCGCAGGTGGAAGTCGTCGCGGATCAAATCGGCGGCGCTCGCGCCCACCAGAATATCGATGCCGTAGTTCCGGGTCAGCGCTTCGAGGCGGGAGGCGAGATTGACGGCATCGCCGATCACGGTGGGATCGAGCCGCTCGTGCGGCGCATACGAGCCGATATTGCCGACGATGGCTTCGCCTTGATTGATACCGACGCCCATGCCGAGGCCCATCCGGCCTTCGGTGCGCCATCGGTCGTTTAATTTTTTCAGCGCCTTCCGCATCCCGAGCGCCGCGCGGGCGGCGGCTTTCGCGTCGTCCGCGACGCCTTCGCTGCGGACATTCCCCCAGACCGCCATGATCGCGTCGCCGATGAACTTATCGAGCGTCCCTTCGTGCTCGAAAACCACCCCGACCATCGCGCTGAGATATTCGTTCAAATGCCGGACGAGTTCTTCCGGATCGGCGCGCTCGCTTAAGGTAGTGAAGCCGATCAGATCGGAGAACACCACCGTCACCGGCTTGCGCACGCCTTTCAGGCTGTTGTAGTAACCGCCCGGATTATCCAGAATCTCCTTCACCAGATTCTTCGAGACGTAGCGCTCGAGCGTGCGGCGGGTGCGGAGTTTCTCCATCCGCTCGAGCACGTAATCAAAGCCCATCGACAACCGCGCCGCTGAGGAGAAAGGCCGCCAGCACCGGCACCGTCAGCAGAAGCAGGCCGGCGTAATCGTAGAGCAGACGCGCTGCCGCGAGATACGCGATGCTGAGGCCGAGCAACAACGTCACCGCGATGGCCGGACGCCGCAGCAGGCCTGCCAGCAGGAGCGCGAGAAGCCCCCCCGCGCCAACCAGCCCGTAGCCCGTTCGGAGTCCTGTCGCGCGCAGGAATTCGCCATCGATCGCCGCCGCGACCGCGTGGAGGTGAATCACCGGTCCGGGCATCTCCGCCGCCACCGTCATCGGGGTCGTGAAGATGTCATGGTGAATCTGGGCGGACGACCCGATCATGATAACCTTGTCCTTAAAGAAGGCGCCGTCGGCATAGTTCTGCCGCCAGAATTTCGGATCGAGGACATGCCAGACCGGGCGCGGCTCATATTGTGTTGATGTCGCTGAAGCGAATGCGCCGGGCCTGCAGGTCCCGCGGCACGCGGTCGGCAGAGCCGAGCTTTTCCAGCGCGCGTCCCGAGAGCGAGACGAATGGCACTTCATCCGGCCGCGTCAGCGTTCCCGACAGCTGAGACTCAGTCAGGGTATAACGAACCGTCGCGGATCCGGCCGTCGAGACCATCGGGGAAAAACGCCACGTAACCGACACGACCGTCGGCCAGGGCCGGCTCCGGGATGAGATCGCTGTTCGGCAGCACCGCCTGCACGAACTCACCGCCACTTTCGTTGCCGGAGAGGTCAAAGTTTGCCCCTACCACAACCCGGTCGCGATGACGATCGAGCGCCGCGCGGAAGGCGGCATCGCCATCGTTCGGCGGATTGAACATCATGTCAAAAATCACGAGCCGCGCGCCGGCGGCGAAAAGCTTGTCGAGCAGGATCGCCCAAACCTCGCGCGACCACGGAAAGGGCCGCTCCTTCATCAGCTGCAAGGCGCGATTTCCCTCCAGCTCCTCCGGCAGAAACGGCGGCAGCTGCGAGCGTACTTTGGTCGATGCCGAGGAAAACAAAATCGGGCCGGGTCGCGGTTTTTCGACCTTCCCGCTGCACCAAATCCTCGAACGGCTGCTCGCTCCGCCAAATCCCGGAGAGGAATGGGATGCCGCGGAAGAAATGGCCCAGGAACACGGCGCCGGTGCAGAGAGCGCAGATCGCCACGATCGACAAGAAGGCGATGTCGGCCGAGCCATTGCATGGCGCCGATGTTACGGACGAGCCTGCGCGCGGCCAACGGGAAACTTTTGCCGGTCGCCGGACGAAAAACGCGTTGTCAACTCCCCGACACCGGCTATTTTCCCGACCCGCCGCTGAAGTCAGCGACGCGCGATCTGCCCTCCTGGCTCTGCGATTGCGGAGCCTGATCAGCGAATGAGGTCGGGCAGATCTTAACCATAAGAACAATTCGCTGAAAGAGGAGTCCGCCACGGCGGGATATAACAACATGCCAAGAGCCACTAACGCCCCGGCCAGCCGGGAGCGCCGCAAACGCGTCGTCGATGCCGCCCGGGGATACCGCGGCCGCCGTTCCAAACTTTTCCGTTACGCGAAGGACGCGACGATGAAGGCCAAGTACTGGGCCTATCGCGATCGCAAAACGCGCAAGCGCACTTTCCGTTATCTCTGGATTCAGCGCCTCAATGCCGCCGTTCGCGCCCAGGGCCTCACCTACAGCCGCTTCGCCGAAGGACTGAAGGCGGCGAACATCGGCCTCGACCGCAAGGTTCTTTCCGACTGGCAATCACGGACGAGACATCGTTCACCGCCATTGTCGGCCAGGTGAAAACCGCGCTCGAAGACAAGGCGAAGGCGAAGAACAGGCGGCGTAATCTGTAGCGTGCGGTCTGTGAGCCGCTCAACGCGCACGATTCGGCGTCTAGACCGCCGCTCAACGCCGCAGAACGTTGCACGCTGACGACAGCTTGGACGCTCGCCCATGTCTCACCCACTGGAAGAACTGCGCGACTCCGCCCTGCGCGAGATCGCTGACGCGGGCGACGAGCAAGCGCTCGACGCCGCTCGCGTCCGCTATCTCGGCCGCAGCGGCAGCATCGCCGCTTGGGGCGAACAAATGAAGACGCTCTCGAAGGAGGAGCGTCCAGTTGTCGGCAAACTGCTGAACGAAGCGCGCACCGCCGTCGACGGCGGCAATCACTGAAACCGGCGAACGCCTGCGGCCGCGACACGGGAGGCGGCGGCGTTGTGCAACATCGACATTTCCCTTCCGGGACACCGCCCGAGATCGGCGCCTTGCATCCGCTCACGCAGATGCTCGACCGCGCGATCTCCATTTTCCGCCGGATGGGTTTCGCGCTCGCGGAAGGGCCCGACGTCGAGACGGAGTGGTATTGCTTCGATGCGCTCAACACCGCGCCCGATCACCCGGCGCGCAACGAGCAGGACACCTTTTATCTGCCCGATGGCCGGCTCCTTCGCACGCACACCTCCACGGTGCAGATCCGCACGATGGAAATCCGCGCCGCCGCCGATCCGCGTGATCGCGCCGGGCGCGGCCTATCGCCGCGACGAAGTGGACGCCACGCACAGCGCGCAGTTCCACCAGATCGAAGGGCTTTACGTGGATGAGAAGGTCAGCGTCGCCGACCTGAAGGGCACGCTCGAGTTCTTCCTCCACGAGTTGTTCGGCGCCGATGACGGAGGTGCGTTTTCGGCCGCACTTTTTCCCGTTCACCGAGCCGAGCTTCGAAGTCGATGTGAAATCGAAGGCGCTCAAAGGCGGCGAAAAATGGCTCGAGCTTTGCGGCTGCGGGATGGTGCATCCGGCCGTCTTCGAAGAGATTAACCGCGCGCGCGGCGATGACGCCTACGATCCGGAGAAATACACCGGCTTTGCCTTCGGCCTCGGCATGGATCGGCTCGCCATGATCCTGTTCGATATCCCCGACATCCGCCTGTTTTCGCAGAACGATCTGCGCTTCCTGAGGCAGTTCGCGTGAAGTTCTCTCGTTAATTGGCTGCGTGAGTTGGTGGAGTTGCCGACCAGCGTCGATGAACTGGCGGAGCTGCTGACCTTTGCCGGCGTCGAGATCGAAGGCATCGAGCACCGCGGCACCGACATCCCGAACGTCGTGGTGGGACAGGTAAACGCCTCGTCGCAGCATCCGAACGCCGATCGCCTCAGCGTTTGCGACGTTGACGACGGGACGAACCATCACCGGCAGATCGTTTGCGGCGCCAAAAACTACAAGGTCGGCGACAAGGTGCTGGTCGCGTTGCCCGGCGCGGCCTTGCCAAACGGCCTTACGATCAAAGTCAGCAAGCTGCGCGGCGTCGAATCGCAGGGAATGCTTTGCAGCCCGAGCGAGCTGCACCTCTCCGCCGACAGCGAGGGGCTTCTGATCTTGTCGCCCGAGGCGGAAATCGGCGCGCCGATCGGTTCGCTCTTCCCCGCGGACACGATTCTCGATGTCGAGATCACGCCCAACCGCAGCGATCTGCTGAGCTACGTCGGACTGGCGCGTGAGATCGCGGCCCTCACCGGCAAGACGGCGCAACTGCCCCAGATTGCCGAGCCGACGGTCATCCATAACGCGGAGGTGAGCATCAGCGCCCTCCGGGAATGCCCGCTCTATTCCGCCCGACGGATCGAGAACGTGACGGTCGGACCGAGCCCCGAATGGTTGCGCGCCAAACTGGAAGCTGCCGGCCTGCGCGCGATCAACAACGTCGTGGATATCACCAACTTCGTGATGCTGGAACTCGGCCAGCCGCTGCATGCCTTCGACGCCGACAAACTCCAGGGCGGCATCCATGTGCGGTTGGCGGCGGAAGGCGAAACATTCCTCGCGCTCGACGGTCGAACCTACCCGATTCGTCCGGACATGTTGATGATCGCCGACCGCGCCCGCGCCGTCGCGATCGCCGGCGTGATGGGCGGCGAAGATACGGGCGTGACAGCCACAACGCGGAACGTCCTGCTGGAGAGCGCCTGGTTTCTTCCCTCCAGCGTACGCCGCACCGCCCGCACACTCAATCTGCCGAGCGATGCGAGTTATCGTTTCGAGCGCGGGGTCGATCCGGCTATGACTTTGCGCGCGTCCCAACGGGCCACCCAGCTCCTGCACGAAATTGCCGCCGGCCAACCGACGGCGGATACGGTGGTCGCAGGACAGGTGCCACCGCCGCCCGAACCGGTGAGGCTTCGCTATCGCCGTTGCGAAGAACTGCTCGGCGTTTCCATTCCGCACGAGACAATCGACCTCATTTTGGCCGGATTCGGATTGCAGCGGCGCGACGCGTCCGCCGACAGTGCAACGTGGATCATCCCCTCATTTCGCGCCGATTTGCAACGCGAGGTCGATCTGATCGAGGAGGTCGTTCGGCAATACGGCATCGACAAAATACCAGGTGAGAATCGGAGCGTCTTCACACCGATCAGCACCGCCGACCGCGCCTACGATTTTCGCTCGAAGGTGCGGCACCGTCTCAGTGCCCGGGGCTTTTCGGAGGCGCGCACATCTGCATTGATCCCCCGGCAGATCGAGCAGATCGCGGGCGGCGCGGTCGAGCTGCGGAACCCGTTAAGCGAAGATCACGTCGCGCTGCGCCCAAGCCTGTTGCCGGGACTACTCGGCGTGCTGGAGCGAAACACGCGAGCAGGGGCGCAAAGCGTGCGGCTCTTTGAATTGGGACGCACCTTCGCGCCGCCGGACGCGGCCGAGAAACACTCACTTGCTTTGCTTTGCTCGGGCGATGTCCGCAGCCAGGTGCACTGGCGGGCGGGCGAGCGGCGCCAGCTTGATTTGTTTGATTTGAAAGGCGCTCTCGAATCGGTCGCGCCCGGGGCGGCGACATTCCGCCGCGGCGAAAAAGCGGGCCTGCCGTTTGCAGCGGAGATCGTCGCGCGCGATCGCGTCATCGGTTATGCCGGCCAGCTCGCGAGCGGCGACGCGGAGAAGCTGGGCGCGACCGCCCCGGTGTTCGTGCTAGAAATCCATCTCGACGCCATCGCTGACGAAATTGCCCGGCCGGTGAGATTTGCCGAACTCGACAAGTTCCCATCGGTCACGCGCGACGTCGCTCTGATCGTGCCGGACAGCGTTACGCACGCGGAAATCGAACGGGTGCTCCACGCCGGCCACGAGCCGCTGCTCACGAGCGTCCAGGTGTTCGATCTTTTCACCGGCCAGGACGGCGCCGACTCTCGATACCGGGCGAAAATCTCTGGCTTATACATTGACATATCGTGACAAAAACAGGACGCTGACGAACGACGAAGTCACCGTAGTCCACACGCGGATTCGCGACCGACTAAAGGGCGAACTGGGAGCTGAACTACGGGAATAGTTCTTTCAAATTTGCGGTCGCAAGCCGCAGCCAATTTTACCCTGCGATGTTCGAGATTACAGGTGTGATTCCCGGACCGATATTGAGTTAGCTAAGGGGGCTTGGTCGCAGCGAGAAGATGACATGCCTTAATTGGAAGTCAGACGCTCCTGTGGCGGTCACCCGCCCGTTACCGAAAGGGAACGGGAGATCCTCCTAAACGGCATCGGCGGGGTAAAAAACTTCAGGGCCCGATTTCGTTTACGCGAGATCGGGCCTTCTTTTTGGGCAGGAAAAGCATCCAACGCTCAACTTCCGACGCCCAATTCCTCAACTCGAGCCAGCTTTCTGCGTTGAAACGTTGGACGTTGAGCGTTGGACGTTGAACGTTGGCCGACCCATGAAAGCGCTGCTCGCCCTGGAAGACGGCCGGATATTCGACGGCGAGTCGTTTGGCGCCACCGGCACCCAGGTCGGCGAAATCTGCTTCAACACCTCGATGACGGGCTACCAGGAAGTGCTGACCGATCCCTCGTATCGCGGGCAGATCGTCGCCATGACCTACCCGCATATTGGAAATTACGGCACCAACGCGCTCGACGAGGAAAGCGCTCAGCCGCACGTGCGCGGATTTGTGGTCGAGGAATTGACCGACACGCCAAGCAGCTGGCGCTCGGAGCAATCGCTCGACGAATATCTTCGCCGCTGGAACATCCCGGGCGTACAGGGCGTCGACACGCGTGCGCTCACCCTGCATCTGCGCGAGCGCGGCGCGATGAAGGCTTGCCTGACGACGGAGCTGGCCTCGGAGAGCGAAGCGGTCGACGAAGCGGTCCGCGGCACCGGCGTTCTCGGAATGGATTACGTGAGAGAAGTCACGACACCGAAACCGTACGAATGGGACGCGGATAATTCTGCGAGCGCAATCTGGTCGGTGGCGCACGGGAACGCGGATGAACTGCGCACGCTGGAGTTGCCGCGCATCCAGCACAGAATTGTGGCCTACGATTACGGGATGAAGGAGAACATTCTCCGGCGCCTGCGGCAGTCCGGCTTCGGCGTCACGGTGGTGCCGGCGAGCACCACTGCCGCAGAGGTGCTGGCGTTAAAGCCCGATGGCGTTTTTTTGTCGAATGGCCCGGGGGATCCGGCGGCGCTCGATTACGCGCATGAAGCGGTGCATGGGCTGATGGGAAAGACTCCCATCTTTGGCATTTGTCTCGGCCACCAGGTGCTCGGCTACGCGTTCGGCGGCCGCACCTTCAAGCTGAAATTTGGCCACCGCGGAGGCAACCAACCGGTCAAGGATCTGCGCACAGGAAAGGTGGCGATCACTTCGCAGAATCATGGATTTGCAGTCGACGCGGAATCGTTGCCGCCGCAGATCGAGGTCACGCATATGAATTTGAACGACGGCACCGTCGAAGGCATGCGCCACCGCGAGTTGCCGATCTTCAGTGTCCAATACCACCCGGAAGCTGCGCCCGGCCCGCACGATGCCGGCTATTTCTTCACGCAGTTCGCGGAGCTGATCGAGACCCAGAAGTAGTCGCTCTCGTGCCGTAGCCGCGTCGGCTGTGCGGCCCGCGAGAGCGATCCACGCCGCGAAGAGCCATTCCCGCACCGCCAACAGCGGAGTGCGCTCTAACGTCCTGTCCGGAGCGCGATCACTTCCCTGAGCATCCGCAGGCTGTCCCGCAGGAAGCTTACTTTGCTGCCTTCGCAATGATTCCAGCGCACGGGGATTTCACGCATCCGAAGACCAGCGTGATGGGCGAGATAGAGCAACTCGACGTCGAAACTAAAACCGTCGTTGCGAGCCTGTTCCAGGATCGGCCGGAACACATCCAGGCGGAACGCCTTGAATCCGCATTGCGTGTCCCAGTAGGGCAGTCCGGTTGCGACCCCCACGAGGAGGTTAAAGACACGGCCACCTTGCTCGCGATGCCAAGCCTGGCGATTCCCAATCAGCGTGCGATTTAACGCGCGCGAACCGAACGCGACGTCGAGTTCGCCCGCAAAGATTGGCTCCAGCAGCTTGGGCGTTTCCTCGATCGGGGTCGAAAGATCTGCATCCAAGAACAACCCGACGGGGCGCGACGCGGCCAGCAATCCGGTCCGGACAGCGTAGCCCTTCCCGTGGTTCGGCGAGCGGTGAATGAGGTGCGTCTCGATGCTGTCCGCCCGGCTAAAAGCATCCCGCACCCTATCGGAGGTGGCATCCCTGGAGCCGTCGTCGACCACTATGAGTTCGCTCTCTGGACTGGAGACGCGCAGGTAATCAATGACCTGTCGGAGCGTTTCCCCGATGCGCTCCGCTTCATTGTAGGCGGGGATAATCGCGGAAAAGCCAGGGAGCATGAGTTCGTGTTTTAACTGAGGCGGTCCGGCACGTTTTCAACATCTTGGCGCAGCCGAGACGCATTCTTATGCGACAGCGGAGGCCGCTCTGCAAGGCTTTCACCGGCAACCGGCGTCGAGGTCCGCGTCTCCTGCTCCATAAACTTTCCGTCACCAGGGATAAGCGAGCGGTATCCCCGGAGTTTCCCCTTTCCCGCCTTCTGAACTGAGGCAACTTCCACGAGTCATGGCCGACGGAAATCCCACCGACTCCGAAGGCAACCGCTCGTTCGAGACCAATCCGGTCGTGGTGGTGCAAGGCGTGGGGCAGCTGGGCCGGAGCTTTCTCGGCGAGATCGGCGGCATGTTCTGGTTCATCATAAACACGTTCACGGAGACGATGGACAACGTGCGCCGCGGCCGGGTCCCGTTCCGGGCGGCGAGTTTTTTCCGGCACTCGGAGCGGGCCGGGGTCGGGTCGGTGCCGCTGGTGGCAATGGTCTCGTTTTTTCTCGGCCTGACCATGGCCCTGCTGACCGGCTACCAACTGGAGCGTTTCGGGACGGAGCGGCTCGTGCCGGGTCTGGTGGCCATTGCGTTCACCAGGGAGCTGGGGCCGCTCCTCACCGGGATCATGCTCGCCGCCCGGATCGGGGCGTCCTTCACCGCCGAACTCGGCACCATGAAAGTCTCCGAGGAAGTCGAAGCGATCGAAGCAATGGGCATCAGTCCGCTGCGTTTCCTGGTGGCACCGCGGATGCTCGCTCTGGTCTCATTAATGCCCTGCCTGGCCGTGATCTCGAGCGTGGCCGCCATCATCGCGACGAGCCTGATTTCGCGCGCGTATTTCAATATCGCCTGGGTTTATTTCACCGATCTCGTGCTGAACTCACTCCTCATCCGCGACATCATTACCGGGATCGTGAAGAGCTTCCTCTTCGGGCTCCTGATCGGCGCGGTGGCGTGCTATCGCGGGTTGAACGTCAGCGGCGGCGCGGCCGGAGTGGGCACCTCCACCACCTCAAGCGTGGTGACGGCCATCACCGCCGTGATCGCGTTCGATACCGTTTTCAACATCGTTTACGTGGTGTTTTTCCCATGAGCGCGCCCCGTCCCGCCGTGGTCGAGTTGCGCGATGTGCACCTGCAATTCGACGATAAGAAAGTGCTCGACGGGGTGTCGGTGGAAGTGGAGCCGCAGGATCGCCTCGTCGTCATGGGGCAGAGCGGCAGCGGGAAGAGCACGATCCTGCGCCTGATCCTCGGCCTCCTCGCGCCCACTGACGGCTCCGTGTTCTTCAAGCAGTTCGATATCACGCGCCTGCAGCGTCGCAAGCTCCAGCAGGTGCGGACGCATATCGGCATGGTCTACCAATACTCGGCCCTCCTCAGCTCCCGGACGGTGCGGGACAACATCGCCCTTCCGCTGGAGGAGCTGACGAAAAAGACCCGCGCGGAGATCGACCAGATCGTAGACGAAAAACTCGAGATGGTGGGCATGCAAGCCACGAAAGATCAGATGCCCTCGGAGCTCAGCGGCGGCATGAGAAAGCGGATCAGCCTCGCGCGGGCCCTCGTCATGGAACCGGAGCTGATTCTTTTCGACGAACCGTCCGCCGGCCTTGACCCGGTCATCAGCTCGGTCATCGACGAATTAATTATCGACCTGACCGCGCGCTCGAAGGTGACCTCGATTATCGTCACCCACGAAATGGACAGCGCTTTTCGAATTGCGACCAGGATGGCGATGCTATATCGCGGCAGGATCATTGAGGTCGGCACGCCGGAAGAGATGAAGCAATCCAACCACCCCGTGGTGGCGCAGTTTTTAACCGGCAGCACCGAAGGGCCAATCCTGGAAGGAACTACAGATGCAATTGCGACGAAATGAAATCCTGACGGGGCTACTGGTCCTCGCCACCGTCGCGATCCTGACGGGCATCCTGATTCTGCTTGGCGCGCCCGGGCTTTTTAAGCCGCTCGCCACCTACCGGATCTACATGGACAACGCGGCCGGCATCAAACTCGGCGCCCCGGTGTTGCTGGCGGGGCGCAAGATCGGACAGGTCGACCGGCTCTTCTCGCCGGTCTCGAAGGAAGAAGCGGGCGAAGCGCAGACCGCGGTGAACGCGATCCGCAATCCCGAAGCCTCGCCCACCCCGGGCGAAGGGGTGTCAAAGCCGAAGTATGAAGCGCGCATTGACGTCCGGGTCGACAAGGATGCGATGGTCTACAAGGACGCGCGGGCGCGTCTGATCACGCTCGGCCTCCTCGGCGAGACCGCGATCGATATCACGCAGGGCAACGAATCATCGGGGCGCGCGGAGGACGGACAGGTTTACGCCGGCGAGCGGGTACCCGATTTCGGCGAAGCCATCGCGCAGATGCTCGACATCATTCAACCGGTGGCGAAGGAGGCCACCGGCACTTTGAAGGAACTGCAAACCACCGCGCAAAACCTGAGCAAAATCACGGAGGAAAGCTCCCAGCTGAACATGGCTTTGGCGCAGATGCGCACCTTTGCCGAGAACCTCACCAGCATGACCTCCTCCGACAGCCCGCTCCAGCTCGCGCTTAAGAACGTCCAGTCGATCAGCGAAAATCTCGACAAGATCAGCACCGATATCACGGCCAACAACAACATCTCGATGACGCTGCAGAATTTCCGCGATTCCTCCGAAAAATTGAAATCCGCCATGAACGACGTCGCGCCAGATCTGCGCGCCACCGGGGCCAACGTGAAGGATCTGTCCGCCACTGTGAAACGTCAGCCCTGGCGGCTGGTCTGGCCGAGCACGAAGGAATATCCCGACGAGCGTCCAGCGGGCGAGACAATCACGGTGCGCAAAACCACCCGCGCGCAGCCGGCGCCGGCGCGACGCACGGCCGCTGCCACCCCCACCCCGCGCCCCCCGCGACGCGGTGCGATTGGCACCGGTGAGTAGAACCAAACCGTCGGGACGCTGCGCCTTTATGCTTTTGTGTTCTCGAGCCGTCGCCTGGATGAATCTCATTACCGCGGCCTCCACGGAACGCAGGTCTGGTGCGTTGTTGGCCAGCGCCTGGTCGGTTTTGCGCTTGAGGCCTTCGATCATCTCACCGCTGAGATAGCTCTCAAAGACCACGGGATGAACGTAGCATTTCCGACAAACAGCCGGCGTGTTTCCGAGAATTTTCGCGACGGCGTGAATCGCGTGCTTGATGTTCCCTTTGGCGGCCTTCTTTGTTTCGCACGGATCGAGCGCATTTAGCGCCACAGCGGCGAGCACCGTTCCAGCCCAGGTGCGGAAATCTTTCGCCGTGAAGTCCTCTCCCGCGATTTCGCGCAGATAATCGTTCACGTCCTGCGATTTCACGTCGCGCACGTTCCCGTCGTCGTCCACGTAGCCGAACAGCTCCTGCCCGGGCAGATCCTGAGCCTTTTTAACGATCCGCGCGAGCCGCCGATCAGCCATTCGACCTGGTGCGTCACCCCGCTCTTGCCTCGAAACTTGAACTGCACCTTCGTTCCTTTCACCGCCGACATGCTTGTTGCGCATCGTGGTCAGGCCATACGAGTTGTTCGTCCGCGCGTATTCATCATTGCCTACGCGGATAAACGTCCGCTCCATGATCGAGATGATCGTGGCCAGCACTTTTTCCCGCGGCAGCCCGGGCCGCGCGAGGTCCGCAGCGACGCGCTCCCGCATCCTCGGCAGCGCCGCCGCGAAGGTGAGCATGCGGTCGTACTTTGTTTCGTCGCGCGCTTCGCGCCACTTCTCGTGATAACGGTACTGCTTGCGCCGGCGTGCATCGCGACCGGTGGCCTGCAGGTGGCCATTCGGCATCGGGCAGATCCAGACGTCTGTGTAGGCGGGCGGAATCGCGAGCCGCCTAATCCGGAGCAGGCGCCTCTCGTCTGTGATCGGCTTCCCCTGCGTGTCGAAGTATTCGAAATCCTCCCCCTTTTTCTGGCGGCTGTAGCCGGGCTCGTCGTCGCTCACATAGCGCAGCCCCGCTTCCTCGGCGGCCTCTTCCGGGTCGGTAACGACGGTAGGTTCGGGGATCTTCTTTGCTTCGGGAGCGAGTTCAGGTGCGGCCGCCGGCATGCAATCAGATACGTGCGCGGCCGCCTCGCAGGCTGCAAACGTCTGCGCCTACGTCGTAGGGGAAGTTGCTAGCTTCCCCGGCAATACCTGCGGCTACGCGCCGTAGCTCTTCGTGAATTTCTTGCGGGACTCGCCGTCCGCAGCCGCAGTCTGGTCGAGCGCAGCAGTGGTCGCTTGCTCCGCAACCGGCGCAGCTGGCGTCTCGGTCGCCGGTCCCGGGCTCGGCGCTTCCGTCCGGGGCGCGCGCCCTCCGGCGCCACTCTCCGAGACCTCCACGAAAGCCATCTGCAAATTCGCAAGCGTGTTCCGCAGCACCGCGGCTTCTTCGTTGCTCAAATTTCCGCGCGTCTTTTCCTGGATCATCGCCAGCTGGTCGATGAACATTCGCGCGAGATCGAGATTCACTTCCCCCTCCCCCGTCTGCGGGTTCGGAATCTGGCCGAGGAACAGGGCCGCGTTTTGCGCCGTCATCATGACGAACTCGACAAAGCGTTGCGCCATTTCTCCGCTCTGGGTGGTGGTTTGAACTTCGGCCATATTTTAATTCCTGTTCGCGTTTTGTGAAGGACCCGGACGCACCGTGGCGATGACGCAGGGCTGATTCTGAAAATACTGCGCCGCGACGCGTTTTACGTCGGCCAGGGTGACGGCCTCCACCTCCGCTTCGAGTTCCTGGTAGTGATTGAAGCCGAGGCCATAGAGCTCATCAAGCGCGGTGATGTAGCCCAACGAATCGTTGCTCTGATTCGCGATCTGCTGTTGCCCGATGAGTTTCTTCTTGGCACGCCGCAACTCCGGCTCGGTCAAGCCTTCCGTCGCAAGCTGCCGGATTTCATCTAAGAGAGCTGCTTTCACCGGCCCGAGTTTTTGCGGATCGGTGCCGAGATAAAATGCGAATAGTCCCGGGACGAGGCCTTGCATCTGGGTAGAGCCGACGAAATAGGCCAGCCCCATCTGTTCGCGGATGCGGATGAAAAAGCGCGACCCGAGATCGCTGCTCGCCTCGTCAATTAACTCAAGCGCGTATCGATCCTGGCTGAACATGTCGGCGCTGCGATAGCCGACCATGAGTACGCCCTGAGCTTTGTCTTTCAGACTCTCGACCTCGATGTTCTTCGTGATCGGCTGGCTCGGCTTGACGTCGGTTAGCGCGAGCGCACCGGGCCGCATCGTCGCCAGAGTTTGCTCGAACATCTGCTGCACCTCCGCCGCCTTCACGTTGCCGAAAACGGAAATGACGCCGTTCTTCGCTACGAGATAGCGATCACGGAACGCGAGCAGATCTTCGCGCGTCAGCTTTGCCACCGCGTCCGTCGAACCTTTCCCGCGCAATGCAAACGGATGGTTCCCGAACAACGCCTCCCGCAGGATGTTGCGCGCGACCGCGGTGAGATGCTCCTCCTCGTCGAGGATGCTCGCGAGTTGCACTTCCTTCTCCCGCGCCACCGCCGCCTCGGGCATCGCAGCGTTGAGCAGTATGTCGGCGAGCAATTCGCCCCCGAGCCTCAGATCCGGCTGCGTTACCTCCATCGAGATACTGAAGCTGTTATTGCCGGAGTCACTCCCAATGTTGCCGCCGACCGCCTCAATCGTGTCGGCAATCTGTTCGGCGCTCCGCGTGGTCGTTCCCTTCAGGAGCGTCTTCGCCATCAACTGCGTGATGCCGTTGGTCGGCGCGGTTTCGGCTAACAAACCGCCGCGAAACACGGCGGTGATCGAGATCAATGGAAGGCGCGCATCTTCGCGCACGAGCAGGCGCAGCCCATTCGAGAGCTCGATCTTCTGGATCTCGCGGGCCATCGCCGCGCTCGCCGCTTTGCTTTTCGAACTCAGCGTGCCCTTCGGATTGAGGGAGATGATGGTGAGGTTTTGCGGCGTGAGATACTGGCGAGCGACGCGCTGCAAGTCTTCACCCATGAGCTGCTGCGCGGTGGCAAGGTAGTCCCGCGTGAAATTCAGATTCCGAGTCAGGAACCAGTTCGATCCCAGATCGGACGCCTGGCCGCGCATCGTGGTGAGCGCTGTCAGATGATGACTGAGCGAGATTTTTTTCGCCTTCGCCAGCTCTTCCGACGTGACGCCTTTCTGCTTGATCTCGTCGATGATCTCGAGCACCAACTCCTGGGTGGCGACCCGCTTATCCGGCTCGGTCGTGGCGTCGATTCCGAGAATACCCGGCTCACCGGGGGTGTAGGAAAAGGCGGAAACGCCGAAGGCGAGGCCGGCCTCCTCGCGCACGCGCCGATACAAGCGCGAGCTACGACCGTCGCCCAGAATGGTCGAGAGCAGGTCGAGCGCCGGCACATCGGGATGGGTGATTTCCGGGATGTGCCACGCAAGCGAGAGGCGCGTCAGTTCGGTCTCAAATTCCTGGTGCATCTCCCGCGTGCCAAGCTGCGGCGGCTCGGCCGGGATGTAGATCGGCTTGAGGCATTTCGCGGGGATGTCCTTGAACCAGGTCGCGAGCTGCTCCTGCACCTGTTCCCCGTCAACGTCGCCGACAATCACGAACGTGATGTTGTTCGGCACGTAACGGGCGCGATAGTAATCCAGCACCTGCTCGCGCGTCAGTTGGTTGAAAACATCCAGCAATCCGATTACCGGCAGGCGGTAGGGATGGCGGTGGTAGGCGGTCGCGAAAAGGAGCTGTCCCGCCATCCGATCCGGGTCATCGAACCCCATCGCGAATTCGCGCCGGATCACTTCCTGTTCCTTGGCGAACTCTTCCACCGGGAGCGTCGAGTTCATGACCGCATCCGCCAAAATATCGAGCGCCGCCGCCGCACCGGCTTTCGGGACATCGATCCAGTAAACCGTCCGATCAAAGGAGGTGTAGGCGTTGATATAACCGCCGACGTCCTGGACCGCCTGCGCGATGGCGTTGGCCGGGCGCGTCTTCGTGCCTTTGAAGAGCAGATGCTCGAGCAAATGCGACATGCCCGCCCCGAGCTGCGCATCCTCATCGATGCTGCCGGTGGCGACCCACGCCTGCACGCTGGCGACCGGCGCGCTGTGGTCCTCTTGCACGAGAACGGTGAGGCCGTTCGGCAAAACCCAGCTCCGCGCCGAGCTGGGCGGAAAGCTGATCGCGGGCGAGCCGGCGGCAGGAGTGGCCTGCAATTGAGCGGTATCGATCACCGCCTCAGGAAAGTTTCGGAGCCGGAAGAGAGGGCGGCAGTTTCGCCAGCAGCGCCGGCGGCGGAACGAACGGCTTCACGAAGGCCTCGTTGAAGTCGTAGACGTTCTTGAAGTCCTCGATCGAATCTTCCTCCGTTTTCCCGAAGATCCCGGCGCCGATCAGATTGAAAACCATGTGCCCGAAATCCTCCGTCGTGCGGATCCCCCAATAGGAGAGCACGGTCACGACCATCGGCCCGAATTCCTTCAGCGCGTACTGCCGCACCCCGTCGAGCAACTCCGGTCCGGCGACGTGCCGAACGGCGGCGCCCTTCAGCTTCTTCTGCTGTTTGGTCGTGTAGTCGAGCGCGTCCCGCAAGAAAACGTAGGCATCGCGACCGTAGCGGGCATCGGTGGCGACGATGGAGTCGAGAGCTTCAGCAAATCCAATTTTCTGCATTGCGGGGTTGGGCCGGTGAGGCGCAGCTATGATACGCAAGCGCAGCGACTGCGGCAACTGCCGCCGCGGCCAGCCAACGGGAAAGTGTTTCTCAACGATCCGACCAGACGGCAAACTCTCCGCTCCCGGGCGCCCGGAAGTGAAACCGCCGTCCGCCTGGAAAAGCGAAGATGTCGCGCGTTAACTCCGCACCGAGCCGGACCGCTTCCGCGCGCATCATTTCCAGTTCGGCCGAATAAATGACGACCAGCGGGCAGGCAGATGCATCCGGCCACGCCTCTGCCGCGGCAAAAAAGCCGCCCGTAATCCGGCCGTCCTCGAAGGCAATATAATCCGGTCCGTAGTCCTGAAACGTCCAGCCGAGCAGCGCCGTGAAAAATTGCCTCGTGGCGGAGAGATCCCGCGACGGCATCTCAATGTAATCAATGGCGTTTGCGCGTGGCTCGGGCATGGCGGCTCGAGATTAGAACTGCGACTCCAAGGCGTCGAGGTAAACGGAGATGCGATCGTGGCGGCGCGGCGCGCGCTCCACCGCCCACTCGGCAGCTTTCATGTAGTCCTCGAAGGCGCCGCTCGCGGCCCGTGATTGGGTGGCTTCGAACCAGTTCAGGTAATCACCAATCGCGTTCATGCGGCGATTGAGCTGCTCCCGCAAGCCGCGCAACTCGGCGAGGCGGCGCGGCAGGCGCTTGTCTTTCCCGCGCGCGATCTGGCGCACGAGCTGTTGGTACTCGGAGATGATGGAGCGGTAGAGCGGATTGGCGCGGCCGGAAAGAAGCAACAACTCCTCGTCGAGGCGCACCAGCGCCTCGTGGGCCGCCGGTTCCTTGCTGAAGCTCTGGAACTCATCGAGCGCGTAAAGTGTCGCTGGCTGGTTCGCGCGCGGCACCCCGATCTGGAGGGCGAGCGCCAGTTGGCGTTCGGTTTCGGCGCAACTCAGGAGGCGGAAACGATCCGCGGTTGCGAGGCGCGTGACGGCCGCGACCCAGGTTTCCTGCGCCTTCTCCTCGGAGTCGCCGAGCGACGGAAAGTGCACCCGGAGGTCGGCGATCGGGTCGTTACTGGAATGTTGCGCCAGGTTGCCCACAAACCGCGCCAGCCGCGCCCGTCCTTCCGGCGCGTCACGTAACGCGGTCACGAGCACCGCCGCGTAGGCGCGATAGAGCGCTCGCGAAGGCGACTCGAGCAAGCCCGGTTTCTGTCGCAGGAATTCCGCCAGCGGAGTAATTCCGCCGGTTGCGACCGACGCCGCCAAGCCGTCCGTCACCGGCGCAGGGTCGCGCCCCGGGGCGGTGGCGAGGGCACCGAGGAGCAGCCACTCCGGCGGCTCGACATAGGCCGTGCCGGCCGGCGTAGACGGCTGCTCGCGATACATCATTTCGAGCAGCACAGCGCGCAGCAGCTCGCGTTCGACCGCGGGCGCGCTCACATCCCCACCGATCGTCAGCTCGAGCTGGAGCTTCAGGCCAAAGCCAGTCTGGCTGAAGGCCAGGTAGGCCGGCGGCAACTCGGGGAGGTTCGCCTGCGGATATTGCACGTTGATCAGGATGGGAACCCTCCATCCGTCCGATTCCTGGAGCAGTGCGAGCGCTACCTTCTTGGTATTCTCAGCCAGATCGCAGACCGCGGCGCGCAGGTGAGTGTCCGCGCCATGGACGATAAACTGCCGCGAAATGCTGACGCTGCGCGGCAGCGGCTCGAGGGCGCCGCGAACCGGCAACACCGCCAGGCAAAGCCCAAGCGTGAGGAGAGAAGCAGCGCGAAGGATGCTGTCCACAACGCGGCGGAGCCTAGCAGAAAGAATTTCTGCGGCCAAGAGCTGCTGTTCCGCAACCAACTCTCCCTTTCCGGTGTATAATCCATGGAAATTCAATCATATGAACTGGAAGACACTCTCTCTAACAACAGCTCTGGTGATGGCGCTCGCCATCCCGGAAGTGATGGCGCAGCGCGGCGGCGGGGGCGGTCGCGGAGGTGGAGGTGGAGGCCGCGGGGGCGGCGGCGGTTTCCAGTCGTCGGGCGGCGGAGGCTTTAGCGGTGCCCGCAGCGGCGGCTTTAGCGGAACTCGCGGGTGGCTTTAGCGGAACTCGCGGTGGCTACAGCGGAACTCGCGGTGGCTACAGCGGAACTCGCGGTGGCTACAGCGGAACTCGCGGTGGCTACAGCGGAACTCGCGGTGGCTACAGCGGAACTCGCGGTGGCTACAGCGGAACTCGCGGCGGCTACAGCGGAACTCGCGGCGGCTACAGCGGAACTCGCGGCGGCTATAGCGGCAACTGGAACGGCCGTCACGGCGGGCGCTGGCACGGAGGAGGACATCGGCACTGGGGCTATCGTGGAGGCTACTACCCATATTACGCCTCCTACTATTACGATCCGTTTTACTGGGGCTGGGGCTTCGGATATCCGTACTATTGGGGAGCTGCCTCAACCGTCTATTACAGCGGCAACGAACACGTTTATGATGCGGCCTATGGCAACGGCACGGGCGGGGGCGGATCGGCCGTGGCACGAGTGCAGCGCGCGCTGAGCGACGCCGGCTACTATCGCGGATCGATCGATGGCGTCATTGGTCCGCGCACGCGGTCTGCGATTCGCGCCTACGAACGGGATAACAACCTCAGCGCGGATGGCGAACTCGACGACGGCCTGCTGAGCGCGCTCGGGGTCGGCTAACCGGGGCGCCGGCCGATCAAGGAGCGGGTTTGCGACGCCGGTTGCGCCCGCTCCTTTTCCTTTACGGCTGCGGTGTCGCGGCCGGGGTCACCGCCGCATCCGGCGGCGGGGGCGGAGTGACTGGCGCTGTCGCCGATTTGGGCGCGAGCACGATCAAGTCCGGGTGAAACTCAATCGCCCCCAGCTTCTCGATTGATTTGCGCTCCCTTGCGAGCGCAGCGCGAAGATCTGCGAACATTGCCCCGCTGTATTCCATCAACGCGGGATGGACCGGCATGCGGCCGACGCTCCCGCCGCGCGGCCGGACAGTAATCGTGCCGTTCTCCAAACTGGCGCTGACGGAAGCACCGCAAAAAAACGGATAACCGAAGAGCGACCGTCGGACTGTGACCGAGCAATACCCTTCGTCGAACTGCATGGTTGCACCGTCCAGCTGCAAATAGCCGCCAAGCATGGCCGGCTTTCGCTTTAGGACGTAACCCAGATAGGCGTTCACCTGCTCCCCGGTATAACGGAGCGGCGCTGCGCGCAAACTCTGGGCCGCCTCCTCCAGATCGAGATTGATCTGCTGCGGCATCTCCGACTTTTCCGGCCGCGCCGGCAGATCGGGCGGGCGAATCATCTGCACGATTGCCGCGGTCAGAAAGGCTCCGAGCAGCAGTTTGCTCGCCTGGAAAAACCGCCTTCGCATCTTCGCGCGTTGCGGATCGAGCATGGCGCGGAGACGCCGCTGGGTCGCCTTCGCGTCTTCCACCCTCGGCTTTTCCTTCGCGAGCGCGGAACGATCGAGCCGCGCACCGCACTCGTGGCAATAAATGCGCTCCGCCTCGTTCTCACGCCGACATTCCGGACAAAGTAGCTTCATGATTCCGCTGCGGGCTTGGCCGGTTTCGCTTCCACCGGCTTCGCGGCAGGGGCCGGCGCGCTGCCGCCTTCCTTGGCCGGTGTCGATTTCTCGCCCCCGCTCGCGGCGGGCGCACCGGTGTCCTTTTTCGCCGCTTCCTTGTAGCTGTCGCTCCGGTAATCGGTGATGTAAAAACCGGAGCCCTTGAAAATCAGCCCCGCCCCGGTGCCGAGCAGGCGTTTTACCTTGCCGTGCCCCCACTCCGGGAGCTGGCACCGTTCCTGCGCGCACTCCTTCAATGGCTCATCGCGCATCGATTGGAAAAAATCGAAGTTCTTCCCGCACTTCTCGCATGAATATTCGTAGGTCGGCATAGGCGGGTGGCGATCGGCGGCGCCATTCTCCTCGAATGAAAGCAAAATTCAAGCCGTCCAGGCCAGCGGCGTTACGCGTAAAACAGAATTGGCGGTCTGGTTGACTTCTCGGCGCCTTGAACGCTAAGTGACCCGACCCTGAAATATGTCTCGCATGCCCACCCGTCTCGTCCGAAGCCTGCTCTGCTGCGCCACCATCTTTGCGGTGGCCGCTTGCGATGAGGGGGCCGGGCCCGGAACGCAATACCTCGGTGGCGTCTACGGCCCCGGCGTGGTTTCGAGTCCCCCGCAAGACACCGTCTCCTATTGGGACGGGGATGGCGCCACGGGCAGCCCGTCGATCAAGATCAGAATCTCAGAACAGAAGGCGTACTTCTACAAGGGCGGCAAGCTCGTGGGCATATCGCAGCTTTCCACCGGGCGCGAAGGCACCGGGACGCCGACCGGCACCTACAAAATTATCCAGAAGGACAAGGATCATGTTTCGAACCTCTTCGGCGATTATGTGGACGAAGCCGGGAACGTCGTGGTGCCAAATGTCGCCGTGCAGAAAGATCCAAAACCACCGGGAACGACCTTCCGCGGCGCACCGATGCCATACTTCATGCGCATTGTCGGCGGGGTGGGCATGCACGCCGGCTACCTGCCGGGTTATCCCGCCTCGCACGGCTGCATCCGGATGCCGGAATTCATGGCGGAGAATTTCTTTAACTCCGTTTCCTCAGGCACACCGGTGACCGTCACTCATTAGCGCCGCGCCGCCGGCCAGCCCTCTCTTCCCTTGCGCCACGGGAATCGCGCGTCATGATCACGCGAGGCGAGCAATGATCATCATCACGCAACCCACCGCGACCGAAGAGGAGATCGAGCAGATCGTCGCCCGGGTCGAGTCCTATGGACTCGAGGCGGAAGTAAGCCGCGGCGACTCGCGCGTCTTTGTCAGTGTCAGCGGCGCGCACGACCTGGTACGCGAGAAGCCCTTTGCCTCCATGCCCGGCGTGGAGGCCATCGTGCCCGCCGCGCAGCCCTACAAGCTGGCCTCCTTCGAATCCCGCGGGGCGGCGACCAAGGTGGACATCTGCGGCGTCAGCCTCGGGGGTGATTCCGCCGTCGCCCTGATCTGCGGGCCCTGCTCGGTCGAAAGCCGCGAACAGATGCTCGCGATCGCGCGGCTGGTCAAGGATTCCGGCGCCCGGATCCTGCGCGGGGGCGCCTTCAAGCCGCGTACCTCACCCTACAGCTTCCAGGGTTTGCGCGAAGACGGCCTGCGCTTTCTCGCCGACGCGCGCAACGAGACCGGCCTGCCGGTGATCACGGAAATCATGGACGCGCGCGATCTCGCGCTCGTGGAGCGATATGCCGATTGCCTCCAGATCGGCGCGCGCAACATGCACAACTTTACGCTCTTGAAGGAAGTCGGCCGCAGCCATCTGCCGGTCCTGCTCAAGCGCGGCTTTGCTGCCACCGTCAACGAATTGATCCTCAGCGCGGAATATATTCTCAGCGAAGGGAACATGAACGTGCTGCTCTGCGAGCGCGGTATCCGCACGTTCGAGCCTGGCACCCGCTACACCCTCGATTTGAGCGCGGTGCCGATCCTGAAGGCCAAAACGCACCTGCCGGTCGTGGTCGATCCGACCCATGGCGTCGGCCTGCGCGCCTTCGTCCCGCAAATGTCCCTCGCGGCCATCGCCGCCGGCGCCGACGCCGTGATGATCGAGGTGCACAACTCCCCCGCGTCGGCGAAGAGTGATGGCGAGCAGGCGCTCTTCCCCGAGACCCTGGCGAAGCTCTTGCCGCGCATGCGCGCGGTCGCCAACGCCGTCGGGCGGGATCTTTAGGCTACGCTGGCCGGGACAAGAATTGTGTCCGCGGCGGGCCCGCATTCGCTACGTCGCGCCGAAAACGCGAGCCGCCAGGTAGGCAAGAATGATGAGCGCGGAGAGGAGAAGCTTTTGCCCAACGAGCAGTGGACGAGTGGTATTCATGAATGCGGTGGCGCTTCTTCCAAAAGCAGCGTCCGCACGTCCGCGAGGACGAGACGAAGATCGAGAGTGCCGGAGCTGTAGATGTTTCGGATCCTGCCGGCGCGATCGATCAGGTAGACACGCAGGGTGTGGTTGAGTGGCCCGGTCGGATCGCCCGGGTTTTTCTTCTGATCCACCGCCTGGCCGTAGGCCGCGAGAATCGGTTGGAGTTTTGCTTCAGATTGCGCGGTGAGGAAGTGCCAGGGGGCCGCGCTGCCGCGCTCCGCCGCGAGGGCCGAGTAGGCACGCATCCGATCGGGCGTGTCGTGCCCCGGATCGAAGCTCATGCTCACCAGGCGCAGTGATCTCGCGAGTCCCGCGTCTTCCGCGCTGAGCTCATGCAGGTCCATCAACACGCCGGTCGCAAAAGGACATGCCTTTGCCGCCGCGCACCGCGTGTAGATGAAACTCAGCACGGTAATGCGACCGCGCGTCAGTTCACCTAGCGAGACTCGCCTGCCATCCGAGTCGAGCAACGCACCGTCAGCCGCGCTCTTGATCACCGGCAGGGCATAGCTGCCGGGCTTCGGTGCTTCATATTCCTCGCCCCGCGCGATCCGCACGAGCAGATTCAGCCCGGCGAGAATGAGGACAAACGTCAACGCCCTCATTGCTGTCGCCACGGCGGTTGGTTTCGCGACGGCGCTGGAGCCGAACAGCATGTGGTGCGGACGGCCGAGCTTGAGCGCGGTGAAATCGAGCGCGAACGTGGGCTTGAGTTCCTTGCCGTCCCACGCGTAAGCCCGGACGAACTGCTCGTTGTCCTGCTCCGGTCTTGTCCCAGCGTCGCGAGCAGGGAACTGGTGAAGTAGAGCCGTTTCCCGTCCCAGCTCTGCGAGACCATGTTGACCTGTCGTCCGATTTCGCTTCTCGTAAATCTGCCGCGGCTGGTGCGGATTCGAGACGTCGAAGACGCGCACCTTGCCGTCGCCAAAACAATCGACGAACAGCGTCTTGTCGTCCGCGCTCAGGCTGATGTCGACCGGCAGCACGCCGCCTTTACGCCGCCGATCGTCGCGACCTCCTTCGCCTGCCATTCGCCTTTCTCGTCTTCGTAGGCGAGCCAGAGCTTCGAACCGAGCGCGGTCGCGGTGAAGGCGTAGTTGTGCTTCTCGCCCCAGGCCCAGCGAATCTCCAGCGGCGCGCCCGGCACGTTGAAGACCTTCTTCGGCTGACGGGTGTGGAAATCCCAAAGCACCATCGAATTGCCGAACTGCTTCATCGCTTCGGCGATCTTTCGCCAGGTCGCCGAAGTCGCTGCATGTAATTGTTCCAGCCGGTGAACGAAGTGGTCAGGAGCACGTTCTTCCGCGGCAAAACGCGGGCGTCGTAGCCGTAGCCGTCGGCGAACTCCGCGCCGGTGGCGCCTGACGACTGCTCCTTTGTCGGCAGCCAATGGGTCGCGATGTAGTCGCCCTCGTTGCTGTACTCGACCAGCGCCGTGCGGCCGCCTTTGTCCTTCGCATTCGACAGACATGGAATCAGCACGCGCCCCGGCAACGCATAGGCACCGTGCGGACCAAGCGCGCCGCCGGTCGCTCTCGGCAAAGTTGTCGATCGTCTTCACGATGAACCGCGCTGCGCCGGATCCGAGTAGACGTCGTAGATGAAGATCTTGCTCGTCTCCAATCCCGCGAGCCAGAGCTGCCGGCGATCATCGGTGAAGCCGCCGTGATGCGCCTCGTGCCGGCCCTCCGACCGAGTCGCTGTGGATCACCTTTCCGTAGCTCGGCGAGCCTGGCTTGACATCGACCACCACGAGCTTGTCCGAGCCGTCGCCGAGGCCCTCGACGCCGAGGGTCCAGACGTAAAGAAACTCCTCCTGTCCTTCGATGCGCGCGAGATAAGGCGACGAGCAGGTCTCGTCCGCGCGCACGGTGGCGGCGACCAGGATGAAGCCGAGCGTCACCCAGCCGACCCACAGCAGAATCGAAACGACGCGCGCCCGCCCCGGTCCGCGGACCGGCCTGACCACCGCGCCGGCATCGCCGACGATGCCCCGGACGAGTCCATACTGAGTGTCCGCCCTCGTCGCCGAAGGCCGCGGGCGGTTGTGAAGTGGGTCTGTTCTTTGGTTCATAAATGGATCTGGTTACTGGTTCAAAGCGGAATCCCGGGCGAAAACCCACCACGGCGGACAAAGATTTCCCGGACGCAATCCCGGGTGCCTGGGGCGCCCGCGTCCCCTGCTCAAGAGGCGATGCGCCGATCGAACGCCTTTGCGCTTCGTTTCTGGCAGAATTTCTTGTTTAACTCGTGCTTATGCGGGCCGCGGCACCACAGCAACAGATCACGCAGCTGCTTGGCGATTGGCGCGAGCGGCGATCCGACCGCGCTCGACAAGCTCATCCCGCTCGTCCAGCCCGTGCTGCAGCAACTCGCCCATCGCTACATGAGCAAGGAGCGACCTGGCCATACCCTGCAGACGACCATCCTGGTGCACGACGCCTATCTCCAGCTCGCCGATCAGACGCCATCCGCGACTGGCAGAACCGCGCCCATTTCTTTGCCGTCGCCGCGCAACTCATGCGGCGCATCATGGTCGATCACGCGCGGCAGCGGCAGGCCCTGAAGCGCGGGGGCGGCGCGCTGAAGATCACGCTCGACGAAGCAGTGCACGCCGTCGAGAGCCGCGCGGTCGAGCTGCTCGCGCTCGATGAGGCGCTGGAGAAACTGGCCGCGTTCGACAAGCGCAAAGCCGACGTGGTCGAGATGCGCTATTTCGGCGGGCTGACGATGGAGGAAATCGCCGACGTGCTGAAGGTGCACGTCAACACCGTGACGCCGCGAATGGAGCGCGGCGCGGGCCTGGCTCTTCGCCACGCTGCGAGGGGAAAAGCATGGATGCAATCTGAACGCTGGCGCACGTTGCACCGATATTTTCCACGCTGCCCTGGAACGCCCGCCAGACGAGCGCAGCGCGCTTCCTCGACGAACGCTGCGCCGGGCGACCAGGACCTGCGCGACCAAGTCGAAACGCTTCTGAAATATCACGACGAGGCCGGTGATTTCATCGCGTCGCCGGCAGTCGCGACCGCTCCGGAGCTGTTGGCCGACGATCCTGATGCGCTGATCGGCCAGCAGCTTGGCAACTATCGCATCGACGGCGTGCTCGGCGTCGGCGGGATGGGCGTTGTTTATCTCGCCTATGACGAACGGCTCGGGCGCAAGGTGGGATTGAAGCTGCTGCCGCGCGCGTTCGTCAACGACGAGGCGCAGCTCGCGCGTTTGAAACTCGAAGCGCGCACCGCCTCGGCCTTGAACCATCCCAACATCGTGACCGTGCACGAGATCGGGCAGGTCGATTCCACGCATTACATCGCGATCGAGTTCATCGAAGGCGTGACGTTGCGGGAACGCATCACGCAGGGCTCCGTTCCGCCGGACGAAGCGCTCGAGATCGCTGACGCAGGTGGCGAGCGCCCTCTGCGTCGCGCATCGACGCCGGGATTGTGCATCGCGACATTAAGCCGGAGAACATCATGATCCGGCCGGATGGCTACGTGAAGGTGCTCGATTTCGGCATCGCCAAGTCGAGCCTGGGCGAGGTGGTGACGCATGCCACCGAGCTCCTGGCCCAGCAACACGCGCACCATGCGCGGCGTGGTGCTGGGCACCATGCGTTACATGTCGCCGGAACAGGCGCGCGGCGCAGCCGTCGATGCGCGGAGCGACATCTGGAGTCTCGGCGTGGTGCTCTATGAAATGCTCAGCGGCCGCGTTCCCTTCGACGGCGAAACACCGGAGGCGGTCCAGTCGGCGATTCTGGCCCACGAGGCACCGGCGCTGCAAATTAGCGCCGCGCCGGCGCCCCCGGCACTCAGCGAAATCATCGACGAGTGTCTGCAGAAAGATCCAGCCGGGCGTATTCAAACTTCGCAGGAACTGCTCGCCAGATTGCGCGCGACTGCTCCGCGCATGCGTCGTCCCCGCGCAGCCTGGAGAATGGCCGCAGCGGTCGCGCTGGCATGCCTGTTGCTCGCGCTTCTGGCCATCGGCGTTTCTCGGTCTCGTCAGGGCGCGAGCCAGGCGAACGAGCCGAAGTCCAGCGCCAGCGGAAACTTCGCTCTAACCAAGCCGACCGGCGTGGCCGTCGACCCAGGCGGCGCAATCTACGTGGCAGATTTTCCCAACCACACCATTTGCCAGGTGCTGCCAGACGGCACCTTGAAGGACTTCGTTGGCTTGCGCGGAACCACAGGAACAAGCGATGGCGTGGGAACCGCCGCACGTTTCTCCAACCCGGCCGATATCGCGATCGGTCCCGATGGAAACATCTACGTCGCAGACTGCGACAACAGCTCGATCCGCAAAGTCACGCCCGCAGGGGTGGTCAGCACGCTCGCGGGACAGCCGCGGCAGATCGGCTATCAGGATGGGCCGGCCGCGAGCGCCAGGTTCAGATATCCGACCGCCATCGCGATCGATCGCGGAGGAAACATCTACGTGGCCGATATCGGCAATCACGCGATCAGGAAAATCACGCCGGATGGAATCGTCAGCACGCTCGCCGGCGTGCCCGGCGAGCCCGGCAGCGACGACGGCCCGGGCGCGAGCGCACACTTCAATCAAGTGCATGGCGTGACGGTCGATCGCACGGGTAACGTCTACGCCGCTGATTTTGGCAATCACACCATCCGCAAGATCACGCCCGACGGCCTCGTGACGACGATCGCGGGTCAGGCCGGCAATCCGGGAAGCAATGATGGCGTCGGAACAAACGCGCGGTTCTGCGCCCCATACGGCGTCGCGGCGGATGAGAACGGCAACGTTTTCGTCGCCGACACCTCGAATCACACCATCCGCAAGATCACGCCCGACGGCGTCGTGACCACACTGGCCGGTCTGGCCGGAAACGTCGGCAATCAGGATGGTCCCGGCGAAATGGCGGCGCGGTTTGCCATTCCCGCTGCGGTGGCGATCGACCGGGCCGGAGATGTCTTCGTGGCGGACTTTGGCAACTACGCGGTGCGTAAGATCGCGCCCAACGGCATGGTCAGCACGATTGCCGCCAGGACGTCACCGCCGAACGAAAGCACGGTTAAATCGATCGCGGTGCTTCCATTCGCCGATCTCAGCCCCGAGCACGATCAGCAATATTTTTCCGACGGAATGGCGGAGGAGATTCTGAACGCGCTCGCGCAGGTCAAGGACCTGAAAGTGGCCGGACGCAGCTCCTCATTCTCGTTCCGCGGCCAGAATTCAGACGTCCGTCGCATCGGGGCGACGCTGGGCGTGGCGCACATTCTGGAGGGTTCGGTGCGGAAGCAGGACAACCGCGTCCGCATCACGGCGCAGCTCATCCAGGTCTCGGACGGTTTCCACCTTTGGTCGCAAACCTACGACGGCGATCTGCGCGATGTGTTCAGCCTGCAGGAACGAATCGCGTGGGCCATCACCAACCAGCTCAAAGTCGTGCTGCAAGGAGAACAGAAAGCGCGGCTGGTAAAGGCCGCGACGAGCAGCACCGCTGCGTATGCGCTCTTCCTGCAAGCGACCGCGATTTTCAATCGCCGCGACAGCGCGCGTTTTCCGGATGCGATCGCGCAACTGCAGGAAGCGCTGCGGCTCGACCCCGCCTTTGCCCGTGCCCATGCGCGGCTCGCTTCGATTGTCTCCATCGCGCCCGGCTACGACGTTCCGCTGCGCGAGGATCCGGCGGAGCTGGTGCAGCGGGAGGCCCAGGCAGCGATGACACTTGATCCGCTGCTGGCCGAGCCGCACGCCGCCGTCGGGCAGCTGCTCTTCACCCAACGCCGCTACGGCGAGGCGCGCGCCGCCTACGAGCGCGCGCTCACGATCGACCCTGACGATTCAATCGCGAGTTTCTGGCTCGGGACGCTCCTCTGTTCCACCGGCCAATCGAAATCCAGCGCCGCCATTTTCGACAAGCTGCTGGCCCGGGATCCGATGCTGCCCAACGCACTGCTTTGGCGTGGCTGGGTGCATCTGCAGCTCGGCGCGATCGATGACGCCGAGCGCTCGATCCGGCGCGCGGCGGACGCGGGCCTGACCGCAGTCGGCCTCGGATTTGCCCATGTCGCACAGGCCCGGGGGGAAAAGGCTGGAGTCACTGAATGGCTGGTGCGTGGCTTCGAGCCTTTCATGCGGGATCTGCCGGCGGAAACGATCCAGGTCATCGCGGCCGGGATCATGGGCGGCGCCGCGGAACGCGCGCAGGCCCTCGCCGCGATCGACGCCTATCTCGCGACGCAGCCGCCACTCATTTCCGGCGGGGTGCCGCTGGCGCTGGTCTGGCTGGGGGAACCCGCGCGCGCCCTGGCGGTGGCGCAGGACAAACCGACCCGCAATGACACCCTGCTGTTCGCCTCACTCTGGACCGGGGCCGGTCGCAGCGCGCGCACCCTCCCGCAGTTCGGCGCCTTTGCCCGCCGATCCGGCCTCGCGGAATTCTGGAATGCGAGCGGCCCGCCTGATCCCTGCCGCAAGGAGACCAGCGGCGACTACGTCTGCGACTAGTCTAGGGCTCGCGCGATTGCAGTCCGTCCCAAGCCATCCCACAATCTGCGGTGGCAGATTCGCCTGATCTCCTCGGCCGCGTGACCGGCGCCGCGCCGATCGCTGCGCAGCTCAGCGCCATTCGAGCGCGCCAGTTTCCCGTCGCCTTTGCGCACGTCGCGGAAGGGGCGCAGCCGTTTCTCGCCGCCGCGCTCGCGAGGGAAATCCGCGCCACGATCTGGATCATCTGCCCGACCGTCCGTGCGCAGGAACTCTTCTACGAATCACTCGCCAACTGGCTGCCACAGGCGCTCTTTCTGCCGGAAGCGGAATTCGCGGCCGTGGAGAATATCCTGCCCGATCCCGAAATCTCGGCGGAGCGTCTCGCGATCCTGAGCCGCGTCAGCCGCGAAGCCGGCCCCCACCTCATCGTCACGACCCGCGCCGCGCTCGATCAGCCCGCGCCCAAACTGAAGGCGCTGCAAGCCGCCGCCCTCCGCCTGAAGCGGGGGCAGAGGCGAGACAATGGAGCGCCTGATCGATTCGCTCTCCGCCTCTGGATACGACCGCGCCGCGCAAGTCACGACGCGCGGTCAGTTCGCGGTCCGCGGTGGCATTCTCGATGTTTTCTCGTGGCAGGCGCAGCTTCCGGTGCGGGCGGAGTTTTTCGGCGACGAAATCGAGTCGCTGCGCGAGTTCGACGTCGATACGCAAACCTCCGTGCGCAATCTGCCGGCAGTCGATCTCCTGCTCGGCGCGGCGGAGGAGAAAGGCGCGCAGGTTCGTGACTACCTCGCCACGGACCACCTCCGCATTGTTGTCGGAACCGGAGGCCGGCGCCGAGGCGCAGATCCTGATCAGCGAAGGTTCCCTGACGGCGGAAGGCGCGGAAGATTACGCCGGCGCCTTCCACGATGCGGATGTGCACGAGTTCGCGGTCGGCGATTTCATGCTCCTGGAAGCGAAGCGGGCGCAATTCGCCGCCCGGCTGCAGGAATGGAAATCCGGCGGAGCCCGCATCGTCATCTACTTCTCGACCGAAGGGGAGATCGAGCGTTTCCGCGAAATCATGAGTGCAGCCGATCACGCTCTGGACGGCGTGGAGTTGCTCGAAGGAACGCTGGCGCGCGGCTTCTCGTTTCCGGCCGGCAATCTCGTAGTGCTTTCCGGCGGCCGAGCTTTTCGGCCGTTACCCGATGCACCGCCGGCGGTTGCAGCGCGCCGAGCGACTCACGGGCAATCGGGCGCAGATCGACTTCAGCGAGCTCACGGAAGGCGAGCTCGTGGTCCACCTCGAGCACGGCGTGGGCCGTTTTCTCGAGCTGATGAAAGTACCCGCGGCCGGCGGCGGCCGGCAGGAAGTGCTCGCGCTCGAGTTTGCCGATGAAGCGAAACTCTACGTGCCGCTGGAGCAGGCCTATCTCGTTTCGCGCTACGTGGGCGTGGGCAAGAAATCGCCGCCCCTCAGTTCTTTGGCCGACGCGAAATGGGCGCGCGCGAAGAGGAACGCCATCGCTTCCGATCTTCGACTACGCGGGCAAGATGCTAGCCGTGCAGGCGGAGCGCGAAACGCAGCTCGGCTACGCGTTCGGCGCCGACACAAAATGGCAGCACGAGTTCGAGCATTCGTTTCCCTATCGCGAAACGACGGATCAGCTGAAGGCGATCGATGCCACGAAACGCGACATGGAAAACCCGCGCTCGATGGATCGTCTGATCTGTGGCGACGTCGGCTTCGGCAAGACGGAGGTCGCGATCCGCGCCGCCTTCAAGGCGGTGATGGACGGCAAGCAGGTCGCAGTGCTTACGCCGACGACCGTGCTCGCGCAGCAGCATTACGAGACCTTTCGCCAGCGCATGCTCGACTATCCGGTGCGGGTGGAAATGCTGAGCCGGTTCCGCTCGCCCGCCGAGCAACGCAAGGTGCTGAAACTCCTCGCGGCCGGTGGCATCGACATTGTCGTCGGCACGCATCGCCTCATTTCCGGCGATGTCGTCTTCAAGGATCTCGGCCTCGTGGTGATCGATGAGGAGCAGCGCTTTGGCGTCCTGCACAAGGAGAAGTTCAAGGAGCTCTTCAAGCTGGTCGATGTCCTCACGCTTTCGGCCACGCCCATTCCGCGCACGCTCTACCTTTCGCTCGTCGGAGTGAAGGACATGTCTACCATCGAGACCCCGCCGCTGAATCGCCTCCCCGTCGAGACCGTCGTCTGCGGCTACGACGAGCGGATCATCCGCGACGCGATCAATCGCGAATTGGAGCGCCAGGGCCAGGTTTACTTCCTCCACAATCGTGTCCAGTCGATCGAGAAAGTGCGGGATCGGATCGCAGAGCTTTGCCCGCAGGCGCGGGTCGATTTCGGCCATGGGCAGATGGACGCGGACGACCTCGAGGAGGTGATGGCGCGCTTTGTCGCCGGAAAAATCGACGTCCTCGTCTGCACGACGATCATCGAGAGCGGGCTCGATATTCCGAACGCGAATACGATCATCATCGATCGCGCGGATCGATTCGGGCTCGCCGATCTGTATCAACTCCGCGGCCGGGTGGGCCGGGCGGAACACAAGGCCTACGCCTACCTGCTGCTCCCGCGCGAGATGATGACGGTCGGCGCCGCCCGCAAGCGCATCAACGCCATCAAGCAATACAGCTCGTTAGGCGCCGGTTTCCGGATTGCGATGCGCGATCTCGAAATTCGCGGCGCCGGCAGCATCCTCGGGACGCAGCAGAGCGGACACATCGTGGCGGTGGGTTTTGATCTTTACTGCCAGCTGCTCGAAACAGGCCGTCGACGCAGCTCAAAGGCGAAAAATACCAGGCCCGCCTCGAGGTCGAGGTGCGGCTGGACTTTGTCGCTACGAACGAAGCCGAGTTCGTGCCGGCTGCCGCCGGACACCCGCGTGCCCGCATTCATCCCCACGAGCTATGTTGGGGACCCGATCCTGCGCATCCAGGCCTACCGGACGCTCGCGCAAATCAGCAACCGCGAGCAGTGGGATCGCCTGCGGAAAGACTGGCGCGACCGCTTCGGCAAGTTCCCGCCGGCGGTTGACAATTTGCTCATTCTGACCGAAATCAAGCTCGCCGCCGCCAAAGCCGGCGTGACTCGCGTGGAAGTGCGCGACGGCAAATTGATGCTCACCCGCCGCGGGGATTTTATACTTGTCGGTGGCAAATTCCCTCGCATTAGTACCGGTCGAGAATCGACCGGAACCTTGCGGAGGTCCTCGAACTAACCAGGAAAATTTGAAGCCATGATTCGTCCGCTGTTTGTTGCCCTTGTGGCGAGCGTCATCGCCGCATGATCGTCGCCGCTGTCCGGGCACGCTCGACCCATAGCCGCTGATGCCTGAGGTGATCGACGGGATCGCCGCGGTCGTGAACGGCGAAGTTATCACCTACTCGCAGGTGCGAATGATTGTGGGCCCGCGCGAACGCATGCTGCGCGCGCAGTTCCGCGGCGAGGAACTGGAGAAGCAGCTCAAGCAGGCGCACGACCTCGCGCTGCAGGATCTGATCGATCGCGAGCTCATCGTGCAGGCCTTCAAGAAAGAAGAGCTCAGCTTGCCGGATTACTTCGTCGAGCAGCGGATGAACGAAATCATCCGCGAGGACTTCGGCGGCGATCGGAACACGTTTATCAAAACGCTGCAGGCGCAGAATTTTTCGCTGAGCGAATTCCGCAAGGCGGAATACGAGAAGATCATCGTCGCGGCCATGCGCGGAAAAAACGTCAAGCCGAGCACGCTGGCTTCACCGATCAAGGTGGAGGAATACTACCGGAAGCACCGCGAAGAATTCACGAGCAAGGAAGAGATCAAGCTGCGGATGATCATGGTCCCAAGCCGCGCGGCCGAAGGGAATGCCGCCGCGCAGAAAGCCATGGCGGAAGAGATTCTCGGCAAGCTCGCCGGCTGGCGCGGATTTCGAGCGGATGGCGCAGATGTATTCCGAAGACAGCACGCGCGATATGGGTGGCGACTGGGGCTGGATCGAGCGCAAAACGCTCGCCGGGCCGTTGGAGAAAGTGGCGTTCAGTCTGCCGGCCCGGGAAAATCAGCAACCTGATCGAGCTCGGCGGCAACTACTACATTCTGAAGGTGGACGAGAAGCGCGGCGGCGTGACCAAGTCGCTGAAGGAAGTGCGCGCCGACATCGAGAAAAAGCTGGTGCAGGAAGAAGCGCAAGCGCCTTCAGGAAAACTGGCTGGCCGGTTTGCGGCAGAAGGCCTCGATCCGTCGCTTCTAGGCGCGGGCGCACTGCTTCGGCAGACTTGCTCCACCCGGTGGAGTTGATGAGAATGCGCGATGCGGCCACATATCGGCATTACCCTCGGCGATCCAGCGGGCATTGGGCCGGAAGTGGTGGAAGCCGCGCTGAAATCAGGTCGAATCCCGGCGGAGGTTGAGTACCGCATCATCGGCCAATATCCGCCCTGCACGCTGGGCCAGCCAACGCCGGAAACTGCACGAGCCGCCGCCGCCGCGCTTGAAGAAGCGGTCGAACTCGCGAAGCGCGGCGTGATTGATGCCGTCGTCACCGGACCGATTCACAAAGCGCGGATGTACGAGATCGGCTTCGGACTTCCCGGGTCAGACGGAATTCTTCGCCGAGCGCACCGAGACCACCAACTACGCCATGCTTTTGACCGGCGGCGCCTTGACGGTCGCGCTCGTGACCACGCACATTCCGCTGCGCGACGTCGCCGCTTCCTTGTCGCCAATCGGAGATCGTGCGCGTCGGTCGACTGCTCGACAAATTCCTGCGCCAGCGGGGCAAACAGACGCCGCGTATCGCCGTGGCTGGCCTGAACCCACATGCTGGCGAGTCCGGCGAGATTGGCCGGAAGAAATCGAGATCATCGCACCGGCCATCGAGGAGCTGAATGCGCATTGACGGATCATGGGGCACCGATCACGCCCACTTCGCCGGCCCCTTGTCCCCCGACACCGTTTTCAATCGCGCCGTGGCGGGCGAATGGGACGCCGTCCTTTGCATGTATCACGACCAGGGATTGATCCCGCTGAAGCTGCACGCGTTTGATGAGGGCGTGAACGTCACGCTCGGGCTTCCCTTCCCGCGGACCAGCCCAGATCACGGCACCGCGTTTGAGATCGCCGGCCAAGGCATCGCCCGGCCCGAGAGCATGATCGCAGCCATCAATCTCGCGGCCGAGCTCGTAGCGAAAGGCTGATCAAATGGCGCGCGGCAAATACATCTCGGTCTTCAAACTCGGGCTGCAGAACACCTTCGTGTATCGCTGGAATTATCTTCCTCCGCGCCCTCTTCGGCCTCATCCCGCTCGCCGGCACCGTTTTCCTTTGGCGCGCCGTCTTCAACGAAAAGGGCGGCGGCATGCAGGGCTATGACTACGGGTCGATGATCTACTATTACCTGCTGACGATTCTCGTTTCGAATCTCGTCACCCCGACCGAGGACGAATGGCAAATCGCGTCCGATATTCGCGAAGGCCAGATCAATTCCTTCCTGACCAAGCCGCTCAGCTATCTCGGCTACCGCTTTAGCATTTTCCTGAGCGGGCGGCTCGTTTACACGCTCGTCACCATTCTGCCGATCGCGTTCATCTTTCTCTACTTCCGCGACTTCATCACGCTGCCGTCGAATCCGATCGCCTGGCTTCGGCGGCGTTTATCTCACTCCTGATGGCGGCGATGATCCAATTCTTCATCACCTATAGCATCGCGATGATGGCCTTCTGGATCCTGGAGATCTCGACCATCGTCTTCATCGTCTACTCGTTCGAGTACTTCCTCGGTGGAGCGATGTTCCCGGTCGACATCATGCCGGCGGGCGTGCAGGCGGTCATGAAATGGCTGCCGTTCTACTACGAACTCTTCTGCCCGATCGCGATTTTCCTCGAACGCCTGCAAGGGGTCGCGATGCTCGAAGCGCTCTTCATCCAGGCCGGCTGGCTCCTCGCCACCTGGTCGATGGCGCGCCTGATGTGGCGGCGCGGACTTGGACATTACCAAGCCGTAGGTGGCTAGCTTGCGCGGCCAACCGGGACGCGCGCAACGACCAGCGCGCCGAGGAAAAAGAGCACCGCACTGTAGCTGAACGCCATGCCGGTGCCGAACGCACTCCAGAGCACGCCGACGACGATGCTGGAGATGAAGTCGCCGACGCCGTTGACGGTCGCGAGAACGCCGAAGGCCATCCCGTGATGCGCCTCGTCGACGAGCTCCGCGGCCATCGAATCCTCCAGCGTTTCCTCGATCGCGACGTAGATGCCGCCGACGACAAAGACCGCCGCCATCGTCGCAATGCTCGCCGGCAGCACGATGATCGCAATCGTCATGCAGCCGGCGAGCGCGTAGCCGCCGGCGAGGAGCAGGTTCTTCGGCAATCGGTCGGCGAGCCAGCCGGCCAGCATCGAAAAGCCGGCGTAGAAAACATTGTGCAGCACGTAAAGCCCGACCGCGACGCTCGCCGCCCGCGCCGCCCCTAAGGAGGGCGAGAGCTTCTGGGTTGCGAGCAGAATCAACATCGTGTGGGCGAAATCGCCCGCGCCGAACAGCGACACGCCAACGAGAAACTTCCGGTAGGCGACCGGCAAGGCGCGCAGACGTTCCCCGAACGAAATATGCGCGACCGGAAGCCGCTCCCTTTCCTGCACGAGAAAGGCGATTACCACCGCGGCGATCAATCCCGGCACCAGCGTCCACGCAAAAAGAGCGCGGTAGTTATGATCCGTCGCCTGCAGAATGAACAACGCGCTGAGCGGACCTACGATTGCACCTACGGTGTCCATCGCGCGTTCGAGTCCAAACGCGCGACCGTAGGCGGAACGCGGGACCGCCGCCGCGAGCAACGCCTTCCGCACCGGCGTGCGCACGCCGCGTCCCAGCCATGCGCTCGTCCGCGCGAACAGGACATGCCAGGCGTTGGTTGCGAGTCCGAAGGCGGCTGTCCCCAGCGCCGTCACCACGTAGCCCGCCACGGCGATCGGTTTCCGCCGCGGCAGCCGGTCCGTGTAGTAACCGGAGGCCATTTTTGCGAAACTCGAGACACCATCCGAAACGCCTTCGATGAGGCCGAGCCAAGCCGCCGCCGACGCCGAGGCTGGCGAGGAACGCCGGCATCGCGGCGGTGGCGATCTCGTGCGACCAATCGCTGAAGAGCGAGGCGAGTCCGATCCCGAGCACCGTGCGGTTGAGCCAGCGCGTCTTCGTTTCCCTCGTGCTCATGCTCGTAAGCGTGGTCCTGATCGATCCCGCTCGAGCGCGATTACGATCACGAGCAGGTGCACGAGTCCAGCGTTACTCGAACTGCAAGCTGCATCCTCACTCGAAACGGAGCGCTTCGATCGGGTCGAGACTGGAAGCCCGGCGCGCGGGATAGAATCCGAAGAAAACGCCGACCGCCGCACTGAAGAAGAATGCCACCACGATGGAGGTGACCGAAATCAGAGTCGGCCAATTGGCGAGCGCGGAGAGGATCTGCGAAGCCGCGAGCCCAAGCAGGATGCCGATGATGCCGCCCAGGGAGCTGAGCGAGACGGCTTCGATGAGGAACTGGGTGAGAATATCACGTGCCGTGCGCGCCGACCGCCAGCCGCACGCCGATTTCCCGCGTCCGCTCCGTCACGCTCACGAGCATGATGTTCATGATGCCGATTCCGCCGACGATGAGCGACACACTCGCGATCGCGCCGAGCAACAGCGTCATGACCCGCGAGGTGGCGGTGGCGGTGGCGGCGATTTCTTCCTGGGTGCGGACCGTGAAATCGTCATCGCGGCCTTCGCGAATGTTGTGCCGGTCGCGCAGGAGCTGAATGATCTGCTGCTGCGCGGCGGCGAGATCGGCGGAACTGGCGACCTGCGCGTTGATATTGCGCAAGCGTGGTCCCGCCGCCGAGGACGCGTTTCATCGCGCTCGTGAACGGCATGATCACGATGTCGTCCTGGTCGGTGCCCTGCGGGCTCAGGCCTTTTGAAGTAAGCACGCCGGTGATGACAAACGGCACTCCTTTGATGCGCAAAACCTGCCCGACGACATCTTCGTTGCCGTAGATCTGACGTCGCCGTGGTGCGGCCGACGACGCAGACCTTGTTCGCGCTCCGCACATCCTGCGGGGTGAAGGGCGCGCCGTCGGCGAGCGGCCATTCGCGCAGGTCGAAATAGTCGGCCGATTCGCCATAAATGCGGGTAAACCAGTTCTGATTCCCGGCCGCGACCTGGGCGGTCGAGACGACTTCCTCGCTCACCCGCGTGACCGACCGGACCTCGCGGCGGATCGCTTCCGCATCTTCAATTTTCAGCGTGCCCGCCCCGCCCCAGCCGGTCCGGATGCCGCTGGAGGTGGTGCTGCCGGAGAAGATGAGGATGACGTTTTCGCCGAGGCTTGCGATCTGCGCTTCCACCTGCGCCTTGGCGCCGTTGCCGATGCTCACCATCGCGATGACAGCGCCGACACCGATGATGATGCCGAGCGCGGTCAGGCCGGAGCGCAGTTTGTTTCGTCGCAGCGCGCGCGCCGCGATTTTGAAGGTGGAGGCGAGTCTCATGCCGTCTCCTCCGCGGGGGCGAGTTCCTCCGGGGCGGCCTCCAGATTCTGCAAGTCGATTTCGGCGTTCAAGCGCTGTGTCACCGGCCGATCGCTCCGAATGCGGCCGTCGCGCATGACGACATTGCGCCGCGCGTAGGCCGCGATGTCAGGCTCGTGTGTCACCATGACGATGGTGATGCCGCTTTCGTTCAGCTTCTGGAAAATATCCATCATCTCGACGCTCGTGCGACTGTCGAGATTGCCGGTCGGCTCGTCGGCCAGCAGCACTTCGGGTTCGTTGACGAGCGCGCGCGCGATTGCGACGCGCTGCTGCTGCCCACCGGAAAGCTGGCTCGGGTGATGATCGCCGCGCCCAACGAGACCAACCGCGGCCAGCGCGCGCTCGGCTCGCGCGCGCAGCTCGGCGTTCGTCAGCCGCGTGAGGCCATAAAGCAGGGGCAGCTCAACGTTCTCCAGCGCCGAGGTGCGCGAGAGAAGATTAAAGCTCTGGAAGACGAAGCCGAGCTTGCGATTGCGGATGTCGGCCAGTTCATCGCGGCTGAGCGAGGAAACATCAGTCCCGTCCAGCAGGTAACGCCCGGCCGTCGGCCGATCGAGACAGCCCAGGATGTTCATCAGCGTCGATTTGCCCGAGCCGCTCGAACCCATCAGGGCAACAAATTCGCCGCGCTGGATTTCCAGCGAAACGCCGCGCACCGCGTGCACCTCCACTTCGCCAGTCCGGTAGGTCTTCTGCGACTTCCTCGAGCCGAACCACAGCGTTGCGCGGAATCTGACATGATGCCGACCCGTCTAGAAGCGCCGGCCGCCGCCGCCGCCAAATGGATTGTTCGCCGGCCGCGGCGTGGCGCCGGCCTCGCTGCGCCCCGGTGACGACGCGGTCGTTCTCCTTCAGGCCTTCGAGCACTTCCGTCGCAATGCCGTCGCTGATGCCGGTCTTGATCGTCGCAGGGGTAGGTTTGCTGGCGTTCTGTGGCAACACGTAAACGGTGCGCTCGATCTGGCGCTGCTCCCGATTACCCGCGCCCCGTCCGCCCCCGCTGGAGCGATCACGCCGCCCGCGCCAGGACTGCCGCCGCGGGCCGGCGGCGGAGTCGCGTCGGGCGGTCGAAAACGCAACGCGCCATTCGGCACCTTCAAGACATTGTCCCGGTGCGCGGAAACAATCGAGACGTTCGCCGTCATGCCGGGCTTCAGCTTCAGCTCCGGATTCGTCACGCCGATGACGGTGTCGTAGGTGACCACGTTCTGCACCGTGGTCGGCGCGTTGCGCACCTGCACGACCTTTCCCTTGAAGGTGCGCTGCGGGAAGGCATCGACGGTGAACTCCACCTCCTGGTCCACCGCGACCCCGCCGATGTCCGCCTCCGCCACGCTGGCGTTGATCTGCATATTGGTGAGGTCGTTCGCGATCGTGAAAATAACTGGCGCCTGCAGGCTCGCGGCGACGGTTTGCCCCACATCCACGTTCCGCGAAATCACGATCCCATCGATCGGCGATCGGATCGTGCAATGATCGAGATCGGCCTGCGCCTTCTCCAGCGCGCCTTCCTTGATCTTCACGTTCGCTTCGGCCTGCGCGAGGGTGGCGCGGGCCTGGTCGAGCTCGGACTGGGCGGAGTTTTGCTTCGCGACGAGCGACTCGATGCGGGTCGCGTTGATCCGCGCCAGTTCGAGAGCGGCGCGGGCGTTGGCCAGTTCGCCTTCGGCCTGGTTGACGCTTGCCTGAAAAACCACCGGGATCGATCTGCGCGATCACGTCGCCCTGCTTTCACCAGCGAATTAAAATCGGCGAATAGCTTCTGGATATTGCCCGAAACCTGGCTGCCGACCTGCACGTTGACCACCGGGTTCAGAGTGCCGGTCGCGGTGACCGCCTGTGTGATTGGGCCGCGCGTGACGGAGGCGGTCTGGTAGTCGACGCGTCCGCTCTGGCCGCAGCGACTCAGAACCAAGCGCCACCGGCGAGGACGAGCACACGCCGCGCTGACGAGGAGGGTGCGGCGGCTCATGCGGCGGTGTGGCGATGACGATGCGACGCATATCGTAGTAAATGACAGCGCACACGCATGCGGCGTTACATCGAAATCTACGGCATCATGCTGCGCAACTCGCTCATCCGCGAGATGAGCTTCAAGGCGAACTTCCTCCTCTGGATGATCGTCGAGGTG
Source organism: uncultured Verrucomicrobiae bacterium (assembly GCA_963844275.1). GTDB lineage: Bacteria > Verrucomicrobiota > Verrucomicrobiia > Chthoniobacterales > UBA10450 > JACCTI01. The sequence continues at coordinate 143,859 of CAWJNS010000009.1, read as the reverse complement.
CTCTGGTTCTGCGGGCAGATTGTCTTCTTCAGCATCATCTTCGGATCAGGTCGATCGGATCGGCGATTGGACGAAATGGGAGGTGGTCCTGCTCGTCGGCACGCACCAGATCATCGCGCAACTTTTCCAGGCGTTTTTCTTCATGAACGTCGCCAACATTCCCGAGCTCGTGCGCACCGGGAAGCTCGATCCGCTCCTGCTCTTGCCGATCGACAGCCAGTTCGCGGTCTCGACGAAGCAATTCGGCCTCGATAGCATCATCAACGCGCTCCTCGGCGGGATCGTGGTGATCGTGTCACTCGCGCAACTGCACGTCATGCCGGGCGTGGGCGCGGTGCTGCTCTACTCTCGTGGCGCTTGCCTTCGGGATCGCGATCCACTACTCGATCATGCTCGCGCTCGCGGCCGTCAGCTTCTGGATCGTTCGCGCGCAGGGGCTGGTCTACGGTTACTTTAATTTCCTCCAGATCGCGCGCTATCCGGACGTGATCTTTCCGCGCATGTTCCGCTTCATCTTCGGCTGGATCGTGCCGGTCATCATTGTGGCGAACATCCCTGCGCGGCTGCTGATCAAGCCGCTGGACGATCCGCTTTGGCTCATGTTTCATCTCGTGGTGGCGGGCTCGGTCGCGCTCGGGTCTCGCGCGTTTTCTGGCGTTTCGCCCTCCGCCGCTACTCGAGCGCCAGCTCTTGAAATTTGCGGCCAAAACAGAGCGGCCAAACGGCTCGATTTTGCTGGGAAATCTCCCCTTGCGCCCCGGGGCAATTGCCCTTAATTAAGCCTCCGCTCGGCGCCGGACTTATGCGCTGAGCATTTATATTTATGGCCAGTCAAGAACAGAAGAAGGCTCCCGCAAAGGCGAAGAAAGCCGGCACCGAAAGCCGCGCCGAAGAAAGCGGCTCCAAGAAGGCCGCGCCGAAGAAGGCTCGGTCCGCAAGAAGGCGCCGGCCGCGAAGGCAAAGCCGGCGGCTCCGGCAAGAGCGCTGCTCCGGCGAAAAAGGCCGTCAAGGAGACACGCTCCTCCGGAATGGTCATCGTCCGAGGGAAGCCGTCTGACCGACCACCCAGACGATCCTCGGGGTGCAGCCACAAGCGGAGGAAGCTGGATCCGTTCACGCACAGCCAGCGCGAGAAGCTGCTGCAACTGCGCGATGCGATGGTGGATTCGATGGCGGGCGTCGCGCAGGACACCCTCCGCTCGCGCGCCGAAGGCAGCGAAGCGTCAGCTTTCGGCATGCACCAGGCGGATGCGGGCAGCGATGCCTACGATCGTGATTTCGCGCTCAGCCTCCTTTCCCAGGAACAGGACGCGCTTTACGAAATCGACCAGGCGTTGAAGCGGATCGATCTCGGCACCTACGGCGTCTGCGAAATGTCGGGCAAAGCCAATCGGGCATGCGCGGCTCGAGGCGATTCCTTTCGCGCGCTTCACCGTCGAATGCCAGTCGCAGCTCGAGAAGCAGAACAAGGCTTCGCGCGTTCGCCAGTCGGTCACTTCCCTCTTCGGCCTGACCGATGATGAAGGCGGCGAGGGCGAGGAAGAAGACCGCGAGACCAAGAGCAGCGCGGACGACAGCAAGGACTAAGAGTTTATGCCGCAGGAAATCATCACCCTCGAATGCACGGAAGCGAAGGCCGCAGGCAAGCCTGTCTCGCGCTACATGAGCACGCGCAACAAGAAAAGCCCGCGCACGCCCAATCGGCTCGAGAAAAAGAAGTATAATCCTTTCCTGAAGCGGCATACGCTGCATCGCGAAACCCGCTAATCATCCGTCATGCAACCGAAGACCGCCAAACGCCGCTCCGCTTTCCGCCGCGCCAACCGCACGATGCCGCGGCGCCGCATCGACATCGCCACGGAGGCGATCGACTACAAGAATCCTGATCTGCTGAAGAAGTTTGTGACCGAAAGCGGCAAAATCCTGCCCCGTCGTGTCACCGGGATGCCGGCGCACATGCACCGCAAGATCACGCGGGAGATCAAGCGCAGCCGGTCGGTCCTGTTGATGAAGTAGTCAGCGCCGCGCTGACCTTGCAGCTTTTTGCGCGCGCTACGCCTTCCGCGTCCGCTCGCCCTGCTCGATCAGCTTCCAGAACTCGCGCGTTTTGCCGAGCTGATCGTCTTCCGTCATCATCGGGAGTTTGCTGCGGAACAGAAAATCCCGAAACGTGTTCTTGTGCAGGACGCGGTGCACGGTGATCCCCTCGGCCGTGCGCTCGAAGTAGATCCGGTATTCCTTCGCCCGGTAGCGATGCAGCTTTTTCCCCTCGCGCTCGATCACGCCAAACTTCGTCTGGTCGAGGCTGTCGAGGTCTTCCGGGATGACCTGAAACTCCGCCAGCAGATCGAGCTGCAGGGTTTTCGGCAGCGCCGACATCTCGGCGGCGCTCAGTTCATTGAAGATGATCTGGAACATCCGCCCTCAGACATACACGCGCGCCACCCGGCTGCCAATGCCGGTCAAAATCTCCCAGGCGATGGTGGACGCGTGTGCGGCCATTTCGCGGGCGAGGATTTCCTCCCTGCCCTGGCGGCCTAGCAACACGACTTCCTCACCTGGCGAAACCTCCGGCACGCCGCTCACGTCAACCACCGTCAGGTCCATCGTGACGCGGCCGAGGATCGGACAACGCCGGCCGCCGATCAGCACCGTGGCGCCGCGATTGGAAAGCGAACGCGGCAGCCCGTCCGCGTAACCGACACTCAGCGTCGCCACGCGCATCCGACGATCGGCGATAAAAGTTCGGCCATAGCTGACCGAGCTGCCGGGCGCCGAGTTCCCGTACCAGAATGACCCGGGTTTTCCAGGTGAGTGCCGGACGCAGCGCCTGCTGGAATTCTGCAATCGGCGAAATGCCGTAGAGCATGAGCCCGGCGCGCACGATCTCATGCGCCGCACCAGGAAACGAGATCACGCCTGCGCTCGGCAGCGCGTGGACTTGAAACGCAATCGGAAATTCCCCCCGGAGCTGCGCCACAAGAGCGGAGAAGCGCTCGAGCTGCTGGCGCGTAAACTCCGGATCTTCATCCGCCACGGGAGGGTGAGTGGAGATGCTATGCAGTTCGATGCCCGGCAACGCCGTGATTCGGCGGACCGCCGCGGCCGCATCATTTTCCGCGACGCCCATCCGCCCCATGCCGGTGTCAATCGCGCAGGTGATCGCCACCTTCTGCGAGCCCGCGGCATAGCGGCCGAACTCGCTCGCTTCTTCGTAGCTGGAGACTGACGGGATGAAGCCAGCCTGCACGATGCCCGAGCGCTCCGCCGGCAGGGCCGTCCCCAGGATAATAACCGGGTGCGGCACGACCGCGCGAACCGCGAGCGCTTCCTGCAGATTGGCGACGCCGAAGAGTTGCGCCTGCTCCGCCAGCGCTCGGACGGTGGCAGTCAGGCCGTGGCCGTAGGCGTTGGCTTTGACCACAGCGAGCAACGCCACGCCGGCTCCCGCCCGGGCACGCGCCACGGCCGCGTTATGCCGCAACGCCGCGAGTTCGATTTCCGCCCAGCTGCGCTCTGCCTCCAGGGCGCTCATCCGGATCGCGGTTGGGTGATATGCGGGTCGCGCAAATAGAGCGGCTCCAGCGGCGCCCGGACCAGGTCGGCGTGTTCGCTCGCCGCTAAAACCGCCAGCACGGCAGCCGACGGATGCGCCACAACAGCACTGGAGAATTCGGGCAGTGGTTCACTTGTGAACACGGGACAGCTGACTGCTCCCAGGCATGCGTGCAACTCGGCGGCGTGGTAGAGGATCGGGCCTTCCACGCATCGTCGGTCATGGACACGCGCGAAGAAAAAGGACTGCCGGCGGGCATCGCCGATGACGCAGTATTCCTCGGCGGCCGTCGGCAAGGCGCAGAGGGACGGCAGGCCGACCAACTCCGCGCCCGTCGCAGTCTGCAGTCCGATGGCTGCCGCAATCGCAATGCGGGTGCCCGCGTAGGATCCGGGGCCGATTCCCACCACGATGCAGTCGGCGTTCCCGCTAGCCGCGAGCAGCTCCCGCAAGCTGCTGAAGAACAAGCCGGAATGCTTGCGATCGTTTGCGAATTGCGTTTCGCGTGGCTCCCGCTTCGCCATCTCGCCAGGCGATGCTGCCCTGCCCGCTCGAGAGTTCCAGCGCCAGTATTTTCATTGCACTTCGATCGTGCGCTCCTGTTCGCCGCGCGCGGTAATCACCACCCTCTGCGCATCCGCGGGGATCAGCTGCGGAAAGCGATCCGCCCATTCGATGATGCAAACGCCGTCGCCCTGCACGTAGTCGTCGAACCCGAGTGCGACCACGGCTTCCGGGGTATCGAGGCGATAGAAATCGAAGTGATAAACCGGCAGGCGTCCGCCGGTGTATTCATGGAGCAAGGTGAAGGTGGGGCTGGTCACCTCCGCCTTGCTCCCCATCCCTGCCACGAAACCCTTCGCCCACTGCGTCTTGCCCGCGCCGAGATCGCCAATCAGCGCGAAAAAATCTCCAACGCGGGCGTGGCGGGCGCATTCGGCACCGGCGCGCGCGGTCGCCTCCGGACTATCGGAAATGAACATAGCCGGGGGAGAATTTTTGATTTTCGAATCTTGGATTCTTGATTCAGTCGACCGATTCGCGTCAATGCGCAGTCGCGGAAATCTCCGCCGCCACCTCGCGGTCAGTTGCCGCGCGTCCTCAGGCGCGATCGCGAAAAGCAATTCGTAGTCTTCGCCATCGGAGATCGCCTGCTCAATGGAGCAGCCGCGGGTGCGCGGAAGCGCGGCCTCGTCGACCTCAAAACCGAGTCCGCTGGCGCGCGCCAGACGTGGCAAATCGGCCCCGAGACCGTCGCTCAGGTCCATCATCGCGTGGAGATTGAAATGTTGCGCCAGCCAGCGCGCCTCGTGAATGCGAGGGGTGAAACGCAAATGCTTCCCGCGAATCGAACCGCCGAGCGTGCCGCTGACGAACAACTCATCGCCCGCCTTCCCACCGCTCCGCCCGACCCAGCGCTCCTTCTCCACCACGCCGCTGACGCTCACCGAAATCGCCACCGGGCCGTCGGTCCGGCTGACTTCGCCTCCGATAATTCCCACGCCAAACGCGCGAGCCGCCTTCCCGAGCCCGCGATAAACTCCCTTCGTCCACGCCACGGAGGTCGACGCCGGTGCGATGAACGTGACGAGGGCGAACTGTGGCAGGCCCGCCATCGCCGCGAAATCACTCAAGGGCCGCGCCATCGCTTTCCAGCCAATCGCCGCCGGGCTGACTGCCGCTTCGAAATGCACGCCCGCCACCACGCAATCCGTTTTCAGCAACAGCAGCTTTGTGGCATCGGCAAACTCCACCACGGCGCAGTCATCGCCCGCACCGGCGATCACGCCCCGGCCCGGGGGCAGCTGCGGCAGAATTTGCTGGAGGAGGCGCTCTTCCCCCAGCTCTCGAAGGGACAATTCCGTCCGGTTGGCGGACGCCCGCAAGTTCATTGCGGGAAGGCTTCGGGGAACGCCAGCGCGACGAGTGTCAACGAGTTGAAGAGCGCGTGCATCGTCATCGAGACGAGGATGGAGCCGCTCCACTCGTAGGCGAGCGTGAAACAGGCGGCGAGCACGAAAAGCGGCCCCGCGGAGGGAAGGTGGGCGTGCACGGCGGCAAAAAGGGCACCGTTGACGATCAACCCGGCCACGCGCCCGGCGTATCGTTTCACCACGCCGTAGATGAAAAAGCGGAAAACGAATTCCTCCACCACCGGCGCGATCGCGACCGCCAGGATGATGACGAAGACGCGCTGGCTCAGCGTCTGCGATCCTGTGAAAAGCTCGACTATGCTCTGCTTCGTGGAGGGTCCATCGAGCACACGCTGACTGACAAGATCGGCCACGAAGATCAGCGGATAGGCAGCCAGGAGCAGCAGGGCACCGGTGGCGATGGTGCGCACGAATCCCAGCTTCGCCCAGCCGGCCAGTGCGCTGACCGAAATCCCGCGGAGGTTCACAAACGCCGCGACGAAGACGAAGAGGGCGAGCGAAAGGAGCCCGTTGAAGATGAGATCATTCGTCCGCAGGCCCCCCCGCCCCGCGTAGTCGGCAGCAGCCGCGGCGTTCAGCAGGAAAAGGCCGCCGAGCAGGAATGCGAGGATGGCGTCAGGCCACCCAAAGGTTCTTTCGCTCGCCTCGGGATCGGCCTCGACCGTCACGCGCGAGTTAATTTGCCGCGCGAGCGCAAGGTAAACGTAAATGCCGCCGAGCAGAAAAAGCGCGTTGGTCATCGGCGGCCAACACTGTCTGAAAGCCGTCCGGCATGGGCGGCGACTACGGAGCGTAGTAGCTCGGCAGAAAGTAGGCGCGGCCGGTTTCGAGCTGGGGGATAAGTTGCTTCGGCAGCGTCACTTCGATCTTCGACTCCGTGGAGCCAAACGCCCGCAGCAACCGGCCCAGCGCGAAGGGCGGAGCGTATTTCACCACCGTCGCATCGCGGCGCCTCGCCCAGCTCGCGCGCCTTTGCGGTAGGCATCCTCCATCTGACCGAGACCGTCGATCAGCTTGTGGTCGCGGGCATCGCGTCCCGAAAGAATGCGGCCGTCCGCGATCGAAGCCCGCAGGCCGTCGGCGGGCAGATTCCGCTCCCGCGCGACGATGCCGAGAAACTTTTCATACGTCGCCATGACGAAACCCTGCACATACTCGCGCTCCTCCGGCGTCATCGGGCGCGCGCCGTTCAGCATGTCTTTGAATTTGCCGCTTTTGAACACGACCGAAGCGAGCCCGACTTTGTTGAAGAGCTGCTCATAGTTCAGCGTCTGGATGATAACGCCGATACTTCCCGTGATCGTCGTTTCGTTCGCGATCAGAAATTTACCACCGCAGGCGACGTAGTAGCCGCCGGACGCGGCGACCGATCCCATGTAGACGATGACCGGTTTCTTCGCGTTTGTTTTCACGACCGCGTCGTAGATCACATCGGAAGCAGTCACCTCTCCACCGGGCGAATCAATCTCGAGGACGACCGCGCGCACTTTGTCATCCTCCCGCGCCTGCTCGAGCGCGTAGCGGAGATCGTCCACCATGGATTCGCCCAGATTCCCCGGCACGGCGGAACTGATCACACCGCGGAGTGAGATGAGCGCAATCTTGTCGCCGCTCCGCCTGCCGGCGCGATCAAGCACGGTTTCGCGAAAACGGGGGCGGATTTCCTGATCGATCGACGCACCGGTCACGCGACTGAACGCGACCACCGTAAGAACGACGTTCAGGAAGAGGCTCGCGCAGAGGCCGACGAACAGGAATATGCTCAAGCAACCGAGTTTTCGATCCGTCGCCATGGTGGCTTGTAATTGATCGGAGAACGGCAGCCGCACAAGCGCTTTCGAGGCGTCTCGTTTCGGTGATTTTCGGCACCCCGGACACGGCTGGCGCGTAAGCTGCTTGTTAGGCTTTCATGAACAACAGCGGCCATCTCCCGGTCAGCGATTCCGCCGTTCGTCTGCGAGGAGTGGGACGGCGTCGCGGCCGCCCGCGCAAGGCAGTCAGCGACACACCGACGGAGAAAGAGCCGGCGGCGGTCGGCACTCTCACCCGCACGAAAAGTCTGCTCATGGCAGCGCTGCGAGTGTGGGAGCTGAAACAGCGTGGCCTTCATTAAGAGCCAGCGGTCTCAGAACGGCGCCAGGCAGAGGAAGATTTCGCGCAAGCGCAGTCACGAATTTGCCGGTTTCTACATCATCAATTTTCTGGAGTCGGCGAGCGCCGGGCTGCTTCCTTAGCGGCCCAGCGTAACGATGTCCCTCACCAGGCGTAGCGCCTCGACGATGCCCCGGAGCACTTTCCGGTTCTTCTCCTTCTGGAGCGTGCGGCCCTGCGGCGTGAACAATTCGTTCTGTTGCTGCTCGAGCTTGTTGATCTCGGCGATGGCCTGTTCGGCGGGTTTGTAGCTCGGGTTCAGCTCCAGCACGGCTCCGTAGTGAAGGCGAGCCTGCGCGAGTTCGCCGCGCAGAAAAGAGGCGTAGCCGGCGGCATTTCGCACCCGCCAGATTTCGGGATTGATCGGAGCATTCGCCCGTTGCGCTCGCCCCTGCTCAATCTTCTCCACGAGGTCGAGGTAAAGCACGGCCTTCCGAAGATCCTCATCCTTCCGGCTGCCTTCTGCCTTGAGGTAATCGAGCAACCGTCCGGCGTGCAGATAAGACGCCGCGCAGCGGAAATAGACCTCCGGCGGCCGATCCTGCTCAGCCATGCCGGTCCGTTCCGCCTCGGCAATGGAGGATTCGGATAGCTGGCCCGCGAGCTCGTAGGCGTCGATTGCCTCCTGCTTCTTGCCGCGGCGTTCCAGCTTCGAAGCACGGGCGCTTTCCACCAGCGCCTGTTGGTAAAGCCGATTCGCCGGGCTCACCTCGGAGGGCGCCTCTTCGGCAGCAATCATGGTCCGCCACTCCCCCGAGCTGGCGGCAGCCAACGCCGCGATCATCAGTCCCCTTCCGATCGTGATTCTCACCGGGCAACCTCGCGAGGCCGGGACCGTCCGGCAAACGGACGAATCACAGCGGGGGCGAGACTTGGGTGCTACGTCCGGTGCCGATGGCGTTGCCCAATGAACTCGGCCGTCGGGCGGGGTTACGATTGCCGCTACCGGCCGTGGCTGACCCGCCAGATGGTGTTGTTGCCGTCCTCGCTGAAGAGGAGGCTGCCGTCTTTCGCAACCGCAATCCCGACCGGGCGCCCCCAGACTTTCCCGTCCGGGGTGACGAAGCCGGTCACGAAATCCTCGTAGTCGCCGCGCGGTTTTCCGGAAGCCTGCTCGAACGGCACGCGCACGATTTTGTAGCCGGTGCGGCGCTTCCGGTTCCAGGAGCCGTGGAAGGCGGCGAAGATGTCACCGCGATATTCGGCCGGGAATTGCGACCCATCGTAAAAGCAAAGATTGAGGGAGGCGGAATGGCTTTGCACGAGCACATCGGGCACGAGCACCTTGTCGACAAATTCCGGGTGTTTGCCCTTGTGACGCGGGTCCTGGTGGCGGCCGAGGTAATACCAGGGCCAGCCGTAGAAACCGCCCGGCTGGACGCGACTGATGTAATCGGGGACAAGGCCATCGCCCAGTTCGTCACGCTCGTTCACGCTCATCCAGAGGTCGCTCGAGCCGGGGCGGAACTTAATCCCGACAGCGTTGCGCACGCCCCACGCGTACACTTTCTGGCCGGTCCCGTCGGGGTTGAACTCGAAGATGCGGGCGCGATTCGCTTCCTCGCGGTCATCCGAGACGTTCGAGCGCGAGCCGATGGAGACGTACATCTTCCTGCCGTCCGGCGAGAAGGTGATGTCGCGGGTCCAATGCCCGCCGCCTTGGAGCAACCCGCCGGGCGAAAGGTCGGCGGCCAATTTCTCCGGTGGGCCGCTGCGCATTCATGTCGCCCACTCGATAGGCAAAGCGCACGACGCCATCGGTATTGGCGGCATAGAGATATTGCGGATTGTCGCCCGGAGGGTAAAAGGCGAGACCGAAAGGCCGGTTTAATCCACGGGTCGCAAAGACATCTTTCCGGCTCGGTTTTCCGTCACCTCCATCCCGCAGAATGGTGATTTGATTAGCCTGGCTCTCGGTAACAAAGATGTCGCCGTTCGGCGCCGTCAGCAGGTAACGCGGATTGCGAAAACCGGTCGCGTATTGCTCGACCTGGAAGCCCGCGGGAACGCGGAGCTGCGCACCGGCCGGCGGCCGGATCACACTCGGGCCATTCGTAACCGACTTGGTCTGATACGGCGGCGGCAGATCGGCGACCGTGATCTTGTGTCGAACGCCAGGCGCGTCCTGCGTGAAATCGGCCTCAAGCGCGGCCTGGCCACTGAGCATCGTTTCGCTGCGGCCGGAGTGGAACGCGACGAGGCACAGGATGGGAGCCAAAAGTGAAGAACGCATCGAAATGATTCGTCCTGCAGTCCGGGACGAGATGCAAATCGGGCGGGGAGAATCGAGCGCCTGCCTAATAGATGTAGGGCTGCGCGAGCGGAAAGGCATTGCGGATCAGCTCGACGTGCGGCTCCTCACCTTCCCGGATGAGCACCTCCACCACATCGAAGCGGAAAAGGATGTCGGGATTGTCGAGCATGCGCAGCCAGGCGAGGGCCCCGCGCGAAATCCGGCGCTGCTGATCGGACTCGAATCGCTTCGAACGGCCGGCCAAAATCCTCCCGGCTCCGCGTTTTCACCTCGACGAAGACGAGCGTGTCGTCGTCGCGGCAGACGATGTCGATCTCGCCGCCGGTGCGGCCGCGGAAGTTCCGATAAAGGACCTTGTAGCCGTTCCGCCGCAGATGGCGACAGGCCAGTTTTTCCCCACGCGCGCCGCGCGCGAGATGCTCAGGCTTCGTCGCGAATCGAGAGTGCCAGCGCTTTGCGACTGATCCGAGCGCGTGCACGAGGGTGGCGTTCATTTCGCGGAGTTAGACGAAATGAGCAGCAGACTCCTTCGCGCGGGCGAAGGCGAATAACGGCTGCGCCACTGGCTCGAACGAGCGGCGATGGATCGGACACGGCCCGTGCGCATGCAACTTCATCAGGTGCAGCTCGGTGCCGTAGCCTTTGTGCTGGCTGAAGCAATACTCAGGAAAGCGGGTGCAGAACTCGCGCATCATCATGTCGCGCGTGACCTTCGCGATCACGCTCGCCGCCGCGATGCTGAGGCTGAGGCAATCGCCCTCGACGATCGCGGTCTGCGGCAGCGGGAACGGATGCACCGGCAGACCATCGATCAGCACATGGTCGGGCGGCTCGGCCAGGGCTGTGATCGCGGCGCGCATCGCTTTGTGCGTCGCGCGCAGGATGTTGAGCGCATCGATCTCAGCGTGATCCACGACGCCGATCGCCCAAACGATATCGCCGGTACGCGTGATCTCGCCGTAAATCTCTTCGCGCAGTTCCGGCGCGAGCTGCTTCGAGTCGCGCAGTTTCTTGTGCCGGAAACGCTCCGGCAGAATGGCGACGGCGGCGACGACCGGACCGGCGAGCGCGCCGCGGCCGGCTTCATCGATGCCCCCGATGCGAGTGACTCCGACGGCGCGAAGCTTCCTCTCAAATCGGAATCCGCAGCGGCGCATCGCCGAAGTGTAGCGAAAGCAATCCGCGAACGCCGCAGAATTTTTCCAGGGCGTCCGATTCCTGGCCGCTCCGCAGGGCGGCTGCGGTTACTCCCGGACCGCGGTCGCTTCCTTGCCCTTGCGATCGCGGAGGTAGTTCAGCTTCGCGCGGCGAGCTTTCCCAACTTTTTCGACCTCAACCTTCGCGATGCGTGGCGAATGAATCGGGAACACGCGCTCCACCCCTTCGCCATAGGAGATGCGACGGACGGTGAAGGTCTCGTTAATGCCGCGGCCCTTCCGGCCGATCACGATTCCCGCAAAAATCTGGATCCGCTCCTTGTCGCCTTCGCGGACCCGGGTGTGCACGCGAATTCCATCGCCCACCTTGAAGGTCGTGACGTCGGTTTTCTGCTGCTCTTTTTCGATGGTGTCGATGATCGTGCTCATGGTCCTGTCCTCCTGGTTCGGGGGCGTGCACTCTCAATCGGCCCGACCGCAATTGCAACCCGCAATGCTCCCTGCCGCCTCCGGCTCATGCTCGTAATCGCCCATGTGATTGAGCAGGAGCCAGAGCAAGAGTGACCCGTTGTGCTTCGCACTCGCTCCGCTATAATCGCGGAAGCTGCGCCCGTAGCTCAACTGGATAGAGTGACAGCCTCCGAAGCTGTAGGTTGCGCGTTCGAGCCGCGCCGGGCGCATTTTTCCCTACACGACAGCTTCCAGCCGACCGAGCAGGTCTTTTTTGCTCGTCATGCCGGTGACCTGATCGACCACCTGCCCGTTTTTGAAAAAGAGCAGCGTCGGGATGGCGCGGACGTTGAATTTGAATGAGAGACTCTGATTCTTGTCGATGTCGACTTTGCCGACTTTGACCTTGTCGCCCTGTTCCCGGGCGATTTCATCCAGGACTGGAGCGATCATCTTGCACGGGCCACACCATTCGGCCCAGAAATCCACTATCACCGGTTTGCTGCTTTGGGTTACCTCGGCCTCGAAATTTGCTTCATCGATCGTAACAGTGGCTGAATTATCCATACGTCACGCAAAGTAATTCCAAATCTGGATAAGCAAAGTGGCGGTCGAAACGCCGAAGATAACCCAGCAGACGGGGAGCGGGACCGCATCCAGCATATCCAGCACTGAGCCACTCGCTTCGACGGGGGACACCGGCGCAGTTCGCGGTGCGGCGACCACCAGAGGGGCTTTGCGCACCGCTGGAGGTGGCGACGCGATCAACGGTTGCGTCTTCGCCATCTTCACCGTCGGCGCCGGACCGGCCGCCGGCTCTGGCAGAATGCTGATCCGAGCGGTCTCCTTCTTCGGCCCCGCCTGGGCGGCGGAACCGGGGTAGTTCGAGGGCGCCGCCGCGACGGCGCTGGACGAAGGTGGTATGACGCGGGGCGGGGGCGGCAAAACGCGTGGCCGCGGTGGCATGAGCGGCGCTGCGGGAGCGGGCGCCGAGGCTATAGCCGGGATTGGAGTTTTCGGTGCCGGCGATGGCGCCGCTAAAACGACAGGTGCCGGAGGCGGCTTCGGCGCAAGAACCGGCGCGGGGATCGGCGCCGGGGGCCTTGGCACGGCCGCCGGCGGCGCAGGCGTGAGGCCCGTTGCTGGTTTCGGAACAGGGGCCAGTGTGGCGGCGGGCGGCGGGGGCGGCGGCATCACGCGCGCAACCGGCGGCGATGGCGGCGCGGCAACCCGCGGCGCCGGGGGCCGCGGGGGAGGCGGCGGCCGGACGGCGGTCGGACAGCGGTGGCGGAAGGTTGCGGCGATCGAGCGGGCGCGCCATGGGCGGCGGCGGAACGCGCGCGGCCGGCGGCGGCGGCATGGGCGGCGTGGCGCGCTTCGGCGGCGGCGGTGGGGGCATTCCATTCCCCGGGGAGCGCGCCGGCAGACTGACGCGCGCATCGTTGCCGCCCGGCGGTTTGCGGGGCGGTAACGTGATGCGGACCGTCTCTTTCTTGGGCTCGTTCGGGTCGCTCATGCGGGGTGAATGCGGGTGACGGGAAAAGCGGCCAGAAGGCTGGCCGAATCACGCGAAAATGTCACTCGCGAACTGCGCTTCAGGGCGCTTTTTCCCGCGGCCGGCCAGGAAACGCTGGCCAGCAGGTGTAACCGCGCGGCGCGGCTTGAGGAGCACGAGTAGGAAGTCGCGATTTAGGCGAGCAGATCGTAACCGCGCGTGCCGATGATGGTGCGGCGGATGAACTCGCCCACCGGCGCGGGCTCGGCGAGCACGACCGTCGTGTCGACGTCGGGCGCATCCGCCTGGGAGCGCGCGGCGAGCGGCTGATCCACGAGCAATGTCATTTCGCGCCCGATCTGCGCCCGTGCCTGCGCCCGTGCGATTTCCTGCTGCAGAAGCATGGCGCGGCGGTAGCGCGCGTTTTTCGTGCGGGTCGGAATCTGGTCCGCCATCTTCGCCGCCCGGGAGCCTTCTTCTTGCGAGTATCTGAAAATTCCGAGCCGCTCGAAACGAACGCGGCGGATAAAATCGAGCAGCGTCTCGAATTCCGCCTCCGTCTCGCCCGGGAATCCCACGATGAATGTGGTCCGCAATGCCACCCCGGGAATACCCGCCCGCAGCCGCACGACGAGATCCTCAATGTGCTGCCGGCTGGTCTCACGCCGCATCCGCCCAAGCATCGATTCATCGATGTGTTGCAACGGCATGTCGATGTAACGCGCGACCTTGTCGCACCCGGCGATCGTTTCGATGAGTTCGTCGCTCCAGTGCGCCGGGTGCGTGTACAGCAGGCGCACCCAAAATTCGCCGGGCACTTCCTGAATCTCGCGCAGCAGCTTCGACAGGGTCGGACCGCGGGAGGAATCGACGGGCTGGCGCGGGCCGGCCTTCTCCGCCCATAGATCCATGCCGTAGAAGGTGGTGTCCTGGCTGATGAGGTTGATCTCCTTCACCCCCTCCGCGACCAACGATCGCACCTCCGCGAGGACGGAGGCGGGCGGACGGCTGCGATGCCGGCCGCGCATCTGCGGAATGACGCAAAAACTGCACGGATGATTGCAGCCTTCCGCGATCTTCAGATAAGCGCTGTGCGAGGGCGTGAGACGAAAACGCGGCGTGTCCCAATCGGGGATATAGGTCGAGCCGCGTGTCACGAAATGGAGCGGATCTGACTCGTTAGGCGCGGCTGGCGCGATCAACACGCGCGCGGCGATCGCGCCCAGTTCGCTCACCTGGTCCAGTCCAATAAAGGCGTCGACTTCCGGCAGTTGCTCGCGCAGTTCCTGCGAAAACCGTTGCGACATGCAGCCACTCACAATCAACTTCTGGCCGGGCCGTCGCGCGAGTCCACGCTGTTGATGTGCATCGAGGATCGCGTCGATCGATTCTTCCTTGGCCGAATCGATGAAGGCGCAGGTGTTGACGACCAGCACGTCCGCCTCCTCCGCGTTGGCCGTGACCTGCATGCCATGCTTGCAGCACGCTGCCGAGCATGATCTCGGCATCGACCAGATTCTTGGCGCAGCCGAGGCTGATCATGCCGACTTTCGGCACAGAATTGCCCGGAACGCCGCGCCCGTCGGGAGAGCGATTCAAGCGGTCGTGAGCCGCCGCCATACCTGCTCCCGCCACGATTCTATTCCAGTCGCACGTCGCTGTCGCCGCGCGTGATGACTTTGCCGTTTTTCCGAATCTCGACTGCGGTCGGGTCAAGCAGCTTGACCGCAATCCGTTTGCCTTGGAATTGCAACGGGCCTTCCGAGACATTAAGCCAGCGTTCGAGGGATGGCCCGGTAGCCTGATCCACGGTCACGCGCACAAAGGTTTTCTTGAGCGGACGAATGTCGAAGCGGTTGATCGCGACCGGCGGCGTGGCTGGCGTCAGCACGGGCTGCGCTTTCGCGAGATCCTCCGGGTGCACCGGCTCGGCTCGGCGCACTTCGGGCTCACCCTCCGGAGTCGCCGCGAGGGCCGCGACGGTCGGCAGCGGTGTCGCGACCGGCGGCGGCGCCGTCGGCTCGAGCGTGGGCGCGGCGGCCGCGATGGCCGAAGGCGCCGGCGTGCTGTCGACCGGCAAAGCCCGTGGAGCAACGACCCCGGCCGGAGTCGCGGCCGGGAGCGTCGACTGCGCGAGTGCCTGCGCATCGCGCTGCGCGCTCGGTTTGAGGCGACGCACATCCATCATGAACTTCAGCACTGTGAACCCCGCCACCAGCACCACCACCCCGATGATGAGGGGCAGGAGCGGACTCCTGTTTCCCGAGGGACGCTTCGGGATTATCTCGGTCCGCCGCGGCGCGGACGCGGGGTTGTCCTGCAAATACGAATAGCCGTCGACCGTGATCCGCTCGGAGGTCTCAAACCCCTCCAGGTAAGGCGTCACGTCGATGCCCAAAAACTTGCCGTAAATCAGCACGAAGCCCTTCGCGTAGGCGAGGCTCGGGAATTGCGAGAAATCTTCCGCCTCGATCTCCGCCAGTTTGGCGGCGCGGATTTTCGTCATCCGGGCCGCTTCCTCGAGCGTGAGATTGCGCGCAGCGCGTGCTTTTTGAAATTTTTCGCCCAGGCCTTCCATTGATATGCTTTGCGTGAGTTAAACCGCGGCGTCGAGATCGACGAGAATCTCACGCGGCTTCGCGCCTTCGCCGGGTCCCAATATGCCGCGCTGCTCCAGAATATCAACGATCCGGGCGGCGCGGGTGTAGCCGAGGCGCAGGCGCCGCTGCAGGAGCGAAGTCGAAGCGCGCTTTTCCTGCCGGATAATCTCGAGGCATTTCTCGACCAGCTCTTCGTCTTCCTCGGTCACTTCCTCCTCATCGCCGCCGGCGCCGCCGGAGATTTTCTCGTGAATCGCCACGTCGTAGGACGGCGGGCTTTGCGCGGAGACAAACTCGACCAGGCGGCGAATCTCATCGTCGGTCACGAGCACGCCCTGGGCGCGAATCAGGCGGGAAGTGCTCGGCGGCAGATAGAGCATGTCGCCCTGGCCTAACAAACGGTCGGCGCCGTTCTCATCGAGGATGACGCGGCTGTCGATCTTCGAGGCCACCTGGAAGGCGATCCGGCTCGGGATGTTCGCCTTGATCACGCCGGTGATGACGTCCGCCCGCGGCGTCTGCGTGGCGACAATGATGTGAATGCCGGCCGCGCGGGCCATTTGGGTAATGCGTGCAATCGCACTTTCGACATCCGCCGGCGCGGTCTGCATCAGGTCCGCCAGCTCATCGATGATCACGACGATGTAAGGCAGCTTGTCCGGAATGATGGGCTCGTCGTCGCGCGGGACTTTGATGTTCAAATTCTCCGTGTACTCCTCGACGGAACCCGGCGCCGGCTTCTCCTCATCGGCGCTGCCGTTGCCTTTCGGTTTTCCTTCGAGATCCAGTTCCTTCTGCGTCTTCTTCGCCGGCCGCGCATTGAAGCTGGTGATATTCCGGACGCCGGTTTTCGCGAAAATCTTGTAGCGATTCTCCATCTCGAGAATCACGTGCCGCAAGCGCGAGCAGGACCTTCTTCGGATCGGTCACGACCGGAATGATGAGGTGCGGCAGATCGTTGTAGACCTGCATCTCGACCACTTTCGGATCGATCATGATGAAACGCAGTTCCTCCGGGGTGAAGCGATAGAGCATGCTCGCGATCAGCGCGTTGATGCAGACGCTCTTGCCGCTGCCGGTGGTGCCGGCGACGAGCAGATGCGGCATCTGCGCGAGGTCGGCGATGATCGTTTTGCCATAAACGTCTTTGCCGAGGGCGATCGGCAGCTTCGCCTTGGTTTCGGTCCAATCCTGCGACTGCATCAGCTCGCGCAACGTCACCTTCACCTTGCGGCTGTTTGCCAGCTCGATGCCGACGGTGTCCTTGCCCGGAATGGGCGCGAGAATGTTGATCCGCTCCGCCCGCGTGGCCCGCGCCAGATCACGCTCCAGGCTTACGATCTTGTCCACGCGGACGCCCTTCGCGGGATAAACCTCGTAGCGCGTGATCGTGGGCCCCTTCGTGATGTCGCCGGCCGCGACTGCGATCCCAAACTGCTGCAGGGTCTCGATCAAGGTCTGCTGGATGCGCTCCAGCTCGGCCGGATCGGCCGCGACACGGCCCTCCACGTCGTGCTCGTCAAGCAGGTCGAGACCGGGGAGCGTATAGTTTTCCGCATCCCACGCCGGAGTCGTGGTGAGGCCGCGGGCCGGGGTCTTGCCGCGCGTTGGCGCTCTCACGCAGCTCGGCCAGTGAGGGCTTTTTGGCGCCGGGGAGCTCCTCGGGTAATGCGGTGGTGTCGACCACCTTCGGTTTCGGACGCCCGGCCAGCTCCTCCGAACTGATGAACGGCGCCACCGGCTCAGCCGGCTGCGCCCTTGCGTTTCAACTGCCGCTCGATCGTGCGCTGCTGTTTCGCGAGTTCCTTTTGGTTGATCTCGAGCTGGCCCCGGACGTCCGCCTTGCGCAAGCTGCGGCGGAGCCGCCATTCGCGGAGACTCACCACGCTACGCCGCATCCCGGCGACGCTTTCGCGCACAATGTGAATCGGACGCAGCCCCGTCATCAGGATAATGCTCGTGACGTAGAGGCCCGTGAGCAGAATGAGGGAACCGACGCGACCCATCATTTGCTCCAGCAAACGGCCGCCGACGTAGTAGCCGACGGACCCGCCCGGGCCCTGGATGTTGAAAGCGGAATGCCAGTCCCGCAGGAAATAATCCTGCAGGTGAAGCAGGCACGCGCCCGAGACGATGAAAAGCGCGATCCAGCCGGCTC
The DNA here is from genome assembly GCA_963844275.1 of uncultured Verrucomicrobiae bacterium. GTDB lineage: Bacteria > Verrucomicrobiota > Verrucomicrobiia > Chthoniobacterales > UBA10450 > JACCTI01. The sequence continues at coordinate 126,104 of CAWJNS010000009.1, read as the reverse complement.
GGCGCGAGACGCGGAGTTGCCAATGAAACAACTTCGCCGCGCCAAATCCGAGCAGCACCACCGCGAGCAGGTAGGAGGCGCCGCCGATCATGAAGTAACAGAAACCGGCAATGATCGCGCCGACGCGGGCCGATGAAGTTTTGCGCCGGCGAATTCGGTGGCGAGAGGTGGCTGAACGGCACCCACGAGGGCAGATCCTTCGGCGCGTACGAGATCAGCGCGAGGAAGAGAAGCGTGCCGACGCCGAGTAGAATGAGGGCGAAGACCTCATTCCAGGCAGTGTTTTTCGCCGAGCGCGCCACGGCGCCCATTCTAGGTTGAAGAAGCGCCGGTGCCAAGCAGCGAACCGGCGAGGCGCCACTCTCTTCGTCACCTGCAGCCCCGGCGGCAGCCGCTCTTTGCTCTTGCCGCGATTAAAAGCGGAAGACTACTGTGCCGCCGATGCGTTCGCTTTCCCGCAAACTCGCCTGCTCCACCCTCGCCGCGGCTCTCGTTTTCTTCTGCTCGTGCGAGCGACACAAACCGGGCGAACTGGAACATGGCGCCGCGCACGCGCCCGCCGGAGCCGCCGACCACGTGGCGCCGGCCGGCCATGACCACGCGGCGCCTGTCGCCACCCCATCGCCCGCCGCAACCGCAGCGCAGTTTTTCCCCAGCGCCTCCCCTTCCCCGCGGTAGCTGAAAGCACCTCCCATGGCCAAGCACCAATACGCGACCAAGCCGCCGAACATCTCGCACGATGCCGCCGGGCGTGCCGTTCATCATCGGCAACGAAGCGGCCGAGCGGTTCTCGTTCTACGGGATGCGCTCCATCCTGATCGTCTTCATGACCACCTACATGGTCAACAAGATGGGGATGCCCGATCGGATGGGCGACGCGGAGGCACGCTATTGGTTCTCGCAATTTGTCTCCGCGGTTTACTTCCTGCCAATTCTCGGCGCCATCCTGGCGGAAGTTTTTCTCGGCAAATACAACACCATCTTCTGGCTCTCGCTCGTCTATTGCGCGGGCCATTTCATGCTCGCGCTGAACGACACCCGCGTGGGCCTGATGATTGGTCTCGGGCTGATCGCGCTCGGCTCCGGCGGCATCAAACCCTGCGTCTCCGCGAACGTCGGCGATCAATTCGGTGACTCGAACAAGCACCTGCTCTCGAAGGTCTTTGGCTGGTTTTATTTCTCGATCAACGCCGGCTCCTTCCTCTCCACCATCCTCTGCCCGATCTTGCTCAATTCGCCCAACTGGGGACCGCGTTACGCGTTCGGCCTGCCGGGCATCGCGATGGTGATCGCGACGATTTTCTTCTGGGCCGGTCGCAAGAAATTCGTCCACATCCCGCCCGCCGGGGTCGGTTTCTGAAACAGTTCTTCAGTCGGGAAGGACTTGGCGCTCTCGGCCGACTGATCATCGTCTACGTCTTCGTCGCGATCTTCTGGTCGCTCTGGGACCAAAGCAGCGGCGGCGCCTGGACGCTGCAGTGCCGAAACCTGGATCTGAACTTCTTCGGCATCCAATTGCTGCCCGAGCAGGTCCAGACCGCGAACCCGATCCTCATCCTCCTCTTCATTCCGCTGGTGAACTACGTCATCTACCCGTTCATGGGGCGTTTCTTCGAAACGACGCCGCTGCGCCGTATCGGCATCGGCCTTGGCCTCACGGCCTGCAGCTACCTCGTGATCGCCTACATCCAGCACCTGATCGATGCCGGCGGACGCCCGACGGTCTGGTGGCAGTTTCTCGCCTACGTGATTCTCACCATGGGCGAGGCGATGGTCTCCATCACCGGCCTCGAGTTCTCTTACACCCAGGCGCCGAACAAGATGAAAAGCGCAGTCATGGCGGCCTGGCTCTTCACGGTCTCGTTGGGCAACCAGTTTACCGCCCAGGTGAATCGTTTCATCATGAATCCAGATGGCTCCGCAAAGATGAGCGACTTCAACTACTACATGTTCTTCGCCATTCTCATGTTCGTGGCGACGGCCATCTTCTCCGTGGTGGCCCGGTTCTATCGCGGAAAAACTTACCTGCAATCGCAGGAAGGCGGCCTTACCGAGGACGAACGCGCGACCGAACCCATGCTGAGCGGCGGCACGCCGACGTGATGTTGTAGCCGGGGACAGCGTCCCCTGCTACAATCCTGCGACTGTCTCCACCATCCGTTGCCGCATTTTTTCATCCGGTAGCCGGCCCACGCCGCCTTGCATGTTGTCCTCCAAATGCTGCGGCTTACTCGTGGCGGGAATCGCGCAGGTCACCGCCGGATTCGACACGATCCATTTCAGGAAAAACTGCGCCCAACTCTTGCAATCGAACTCCGCCGCCCAATCCGGAAGCGGTTTCCCGCGCACTCGTCCGAAGAGTCCCCCGGCGCCAAACGGCCGGTTCACGATCACCGCGACGCCCCGATTTTTCGCCACGGGAAAGACGCGATTCTCAGCTTCGCGTTCCATGAGCGAATAATTGATCTGGACGAAATCGAGCGACTCCTCTTCCAGCACGCGCGCCACTGCCGCCTGACTCCCCTCGGTGTAATGCGTGATCCCGAGATAACGCACCCGCCCTTCCTTTTTCCAGGCGCGCAAAGTGGCGAGATGCGTTTTCGTGTCGATCAGGTTGTGAACCTGGATCAAATCGAGCTTCTTCGTCCCGAGCAGCTCGAGCGAGCGCTCCATTGATTGGACTCCCGCCTCGCGGCCCGTCGTCCACACTTTCGTGGCGAGAAAAAGCGAGTCGTGCAGCTTGAGCTTCGTTGCGATCTCGCCCACCACGCTCTCCGCGCGGCCGTACATGGGCGAGGAATCCACCAATTTGCCGCCCAGTTGCACAAAATTGCGCAAGACTTCCTCCAGCGGCCCTCGCTCCGCGGCGGAGGCGCCGGCATCGAAGACCCGCGACGTCCCAAGTCCGATTACCGGCAGCTTTTCGCCCGAAGACGGAATCACGCGTTGCAACATGCTCATCGGTGGTGTCGCCCCTCGGACCAGAGCCCCGCGCGTGAGAAGCAAACCGGCCGCGCCTCCCGCAATCAATCGCGCCGCCTCTCGCCGGGAGATGTCGTGATTCACAGCTGAAGTCGATCACAACCAACGCCCAGATTCAACGCTGCGGGTCTTGAGCTCCAGAGCGAGACACCGAACGCAAACAAGGGATAGGAAGCTGTAGAGCCGGCCACCCATCACCGCGACGTAGATCGCGGTCAATCCCAGCGCCGCCCGGACGGAGCCGCGCCGCCTCTGGCGGGCCAAGGTCGATGGGATTGAACGCAGGCGCATGGTCTCGGGCGGGATTTCGCAGGAGAACCGGCGCCCGTCGCTTTGGCAAGTTTTACTCCCACCGGCGCTCCACCGATCTCGCCACGCCCCAACTAATCCTGTAAATCCGGTCCACTTCCCCCTAGGTTGCCGCACCTATGAAAATCGCCCGCACCTTGCTCGCGCTCCTCAGTCTCGCTCTTCCCGTCGCCGCCCGTGCCACGCCCGCAGACGAGCAGTTTGAGAAAATGGCAGCCGATTACATCGAAGCGCGGCTGCGCACCTATCCGGAGGACGCTACCGAGCTCGGCGATCACCGTTTCGACGGACAGCTCACCGACTACTCCGCCGAGGCGCGGACGAAAGAGCTCGCGGCGCAAAAGGCCCTCCTCGCGAAATTGAACACCTTCACCAGCGCGAAGGATCTGACTGGGCCCAACAAAGTCGACTTCCGCATCCTGAAAGAAAACGTCGAAGGCGAGATCTTTTCGCTCGAGGAATTGAGGTCCGCGGAGTGGAACCCGCTGGTTTACAACCAGAGCCTCGCCAACGCGCTCTACCTCCTGATCGCCCGCGAGTTCGCCCCCGCCGGGGAGCGCATCCCGAATATCCGGAAGCGGATGGAAGGCATCCCACAGGTAATCGCGCAGGCAAAGGCGAACCTGAAGAATCCGCCGAGCATCTACACCGAAACTGCCATCGAGCAGATCGGCGGCGCGGTCACCTTCGTCCGCGAAGGCCTCAACCCGGTGCTCGATCGCGCACCGGAGATGAAAAAGGAGCTCGCGCCCTTGCAGGAGAAAACGGCCGCCGCTTTGGAAGATTACAAGAAGTGGCTGCAGGAGGATTTGCTCCCACGTTCGAAGGGCGATTTCCGCATTGGCGCCGATAAATTCCGCAAGAAGCTCCGCTTCTCCCTCGCCTCCGATCTTTCCATGGAAGAGATCATGAAACGTGCGCGCGCCGATCTCGCCGCCACCCAGGCTGCGATCTATGAAACCGCGCTCCCGCTCTACAAAAAATATTTCCCGGACGCGGATCCCAGTTCGTTCGCCGACAAGAAGAAGGTGACGACCGCGGTGCTCGACAAACTGGCCGAGCAGCATCCCAACGACGACACGATTGTCGCCTTCGCGGAAAAGACGCTGGCGGAGGCCACTGCGTTCACGAAGGGGAAAGACCTCATCACGGTTTTCGATCAGCCGCTCCAAATCATCGTCATGCCCGAGTTCAAACGCGGCCAGGGAATTGCCTATTGCGACTCCCCCGGCCCGTTGGAGAAGAACGGCGAGACGTTCTACGCGATCGAGCCGACACCCGCCACCTGGTCGCCGGAGCGGAAGGAATCGTTCTTCCGCGAGTACAACCAATACATGGTGCAGGACCTCACCATCCATGAGGCGATGCCCGGCCATTTCCTGCAGCTGGCGCATGCCAACAAGTTCCGGGCGCCCACCCTGGTGCGGGCGATTTTCCGCAGCGGCACATTCATCGAAGGCTGGGCCGTCTATTCCGAGCAGTTCATGGCCGAGGCCGGCTACGGCGGACCGGAAGTGAAGATGCAGCAGTTGAAAATGCGGCTCCGCGTGATCTGCAATGCCATTCTCGACCAGAGCATTCACGCCCAGGGCATGACGGAGCAGCAGGCGCTCGATCTGATGATGAAGGAAGGGTTTCAGCAGGAAGGCGAAGCGATCGCAAAATGGAAACGCGCGCGGCTGTCTTCGACGCAGCTCTCGACCTACTTCGTGGGCGCGGCGGAGCACCTGGATTTGCGCGAGAGCGCGAAAAAGAAGCTGGGCGACAAATTCGACCTCAAGAAATACAACGACGAGGTCCTCTCGTTCGGCAGCCCGCCGGCGAAATACGTCCGCGAGCTGATGGGCCTGTAAAACGCCCCCCCTTCCCTCGCTCGTGGACGCGCTTATGTCCCTCTCCCCCGGACTTCACTTGTGCGCTTGCTCGCGCGCGCTGGGCAGCGCCGCGCGCAGGCATTCGGCCTACACGCTCTTCGTTCAGGGTGCCGGCGGCTGGCAGAGACGGTCCGCCGACGTCGCGCGGTTCATGGCCCCGCCGGCTGGCGTCGATGGCAGTGGCTACGTTTACGTCGCGGATAGCTCCATACACGCTTCGGGTCGCGCCGGACGGCACCGTCAGCACGCTGCCGGCACGGCCGGGCAGCGGGGCACCGCTGAGGGCAGGGGCAGCGGCGCGCTTCTGGTTCCTCAGGCGTCGCGCTCGACCGGCGGGCACGTTTACGTCGTCGACGACAGGGCTGTGCGTAGTCACTCCCGCGGGGCTCGTCACGACGCTGGCCGGGGCGGCCGGCGATCTCGTGTCCGTCGGGTCGCGCTCGCCCCGACGGCACATCTACGTAGCCGAAGCTACAACACGTGATCCGCAGGTGGCCGCTATGGCACGGTGACGACGTTCGCCGGCACCCGCGGTGCCGGTTTGGTGGTGGCAAGGGCGCGCCCGGTTTTCTCCGCTAGCTCGCACGGAGAGCCGGGTCTCTACGTCAGCGACGCAACGGATCCGCAGATCACGCCGGGCTGCTGTGAGCACGCTGGCCGGCTGGGACGGGGTCACCGAGGCACCGGCGCAGCGCGCGCTTCCGGTCCGGAGGGCATCGCGGTGGAGCTCGGGAGTCTGTCTGTGAAACTGCGGTCACACTCTGCGCAAGATCACGCCTGCGGGCGTGACGCGCACGCTCGTCGGCCTGCCGCGCGACGTCGGCACGTCAATGGCACGCCACGCAGGCAAGGCTTGGCTACCCGAGAGGTCTGGCGATCGATGCTCCGGCGTTCTTTATTCTCCGAGGACTGGAGCAGCACGCTGCGGCGCGCCGTCCGGCGGCCGTACCCAACTCCCGCGCCGTCGCCCCACGGCGCACCTGCCCGGGCTCACCCCGGCTCCGACGCCGACGCCGGGCCTCCGGCCCACCGCATCGACAGCAACTTCGCCGGGTTTGTTCTGCCGGCCACGCCGCGGCGGGGCGCTGCTGCGGGGGAAACCTCGCGTTGGCACGGGAGACCCTGCAGAATCGGAGGCGGCCGATCGTGAGGTAAAGCCGAGGCAGCTGACCACGCCGCTGCGAAGCGCTCGAGCAGTCTTCGCGTCGAGCTGCCAACGCAGGCTGTCGCGGTATCCGCACTGGACAGCCCGCGGCGACCGAAGCAAACGCAGCTCGCGTTTGAAGCGAACGGTCGTCGAAACACCTTTCGCCGAGCCATCAGCGATAGCCCCATCTCAGGATACGGGCAACGGAGGGAACCGCTGGGACGTTTACGCAGTTGCCGGCGGCCGCGCCAGTATCTCGGCGCGCTACCCTCGGGCGCGATCGACACTTCGTCGCGTCGGTGCGTTCACCGGCAGCACTCCGGCGACCTGGCCGGTCGGCAACCGGAGGGCGTATTCTCCTCGCCGGCACGTTCACGCAAATTAACGGCGTCGCCCGCGCGCGGTCGCGCGGCTGAAGCCGAGGCACGCTGATCCGACGTTCGGCGACGGGATTACGACCACGACACGGGCAGGGCCTGACGTGCAAGCCAACGGCAGGGGTGATCGCAGGGCGCTTCACTGGCCGGCTTCATCCCGGCGAACCCGACCGGCGCGAGCTACACAGGGGCCGCTGCTGCGCTTGAAACTGACGGCGCGCCGAGGTTCCTTCGGGGCTTCGACTCGACTCTGTTCGGCCACCTTTGCGGCCGCAAAGGCTGGTCGAGCGAGGGCAGATACGTGCGCTGGTCAGTCGGCCTCGAGCACGAACTTCAGCCTACCGAAGGTGTCCGCTTCGCGCCAATGGCGCAATCGATCCAACTTTTCACAAGCCAGAGGCTCGCGTTTGAGCCGGCTTTAGGACTATACGGCGTCGGCTGTCCTGAGATCGAGGCAAGTGGCTCGCTCCTCATCGCGGGCAGCTTTAACAGCGTCGATAACGACGGCATCCCCCGCTACGGCGTTGTCCGCCTGAATGGCGACGGACACTATTCTTTCGCCCGGAGATCGCGGGCTATCACGATTATCCCGGCTACGTGGCGGTTTAGGATGGCCTGAGCTGGACCACCGGATACCCGTTTTTTGGCCTGAGCGTCGGCACATTAAACACGTTCCACATAACCATGGCGACTGACGCAGAGGAAGTTGACTTCAACCTCGACATCAGGTCGCCGCTGGCGATCCACGCTTCATCGCGTTCGGAGTATCGGACTCACGGCGACACCGCTTTCGTGTGGGGACTGCGGCCACCGACAGACGCGCAATTACTTCCGCGTCTCGTCGAACGGCGCGGTCGATCCCACCTTCGGCTTTGATTGGTCGGCACCTCCGTTTACTGACGCAACCGTTCTGCCAAATGGGCGGATTCTCGTCATTGCAGGCGATGACGCGCAGGCCAATGCCTTTGCGCCAATCACACCGCTGACGGCGAGCGGAGCGGTTGACCGGACCTTCCAGGTTGCGCCTGTGGTGCTGAACAAGATCATCCAGCGTTACGAAGGGAACCTTTCGCAGGTGAATGCAGGCACATTTGTGGTGGCGACCATGCCAAACGGCCAGATTGTGCTGCAATTTCTGGCAACGATGGGCTGTTTCACCTAGCGCGGCTTAATCCCGACGGCTCTTTCGACGCGAGCTTCTCCGATTCCGTGTTCTCACCCAACGGGATCAGCAACCTCACGGGCCTCGGCGTTTACGATCCGATCAGTGGCGGCACGACCGGGATCAGTGTTTACCTCGCCAACGATCCACAGCTTCGCGGCAAACCGCTGCCCGACGGCAGCATCGTGGTGGTCGGCCACTTCCGGAGCTTCAAAGGATTCGATTCGCCCGGCATCATGCGCCTGCTGCCAAACGGCGCACACAACGAAACCTTCCAACCTGGTGCGGGCGCGCAATGGACCACGATCCCGCAGACCGCCACGGAATTTCCGGCGATCGAAGATGTCGTTACTCTTCCAGATGGTGGCTTTCTGATCGTCGGCAATTTCGAAGCCTACGATCGAGGCCCGCACCGGGCATAGCGCGCCTGCATGCCAATGGCTCGATCGATTCTGCCTTCGATCCGCCGGTCCGCCGCATCATGACGCGCAATGCCACAGCGAAGCTTCTGCCGCAGGCGAACGGCTCCGTCATGCTAAGCGGGCCACAGCGTTCTTTTCGACGGGACCGAGAGGTCCCTCGGCGGCTCCGGCTTCCGCAGGCTGCTGTTATGACTGGGCGGTATCACGCAAGACGCATGGCACTGCAGGGGTGTCGACGTTCCGCTTTCATTCACCGGCGCGTCCGCCGTGGAAACCGCAACGGCGGAGCAAGTGGCCAGCACACGGTGGTGGTGACGTTTAGCGATCCCATCAACGCCGGCCAGGCAAGCGTCACGGCCGGCAGCGGCAACGCTGGCCAACCGCTGATATCGGGAAACACCATGGCGATACCGCTGAGCAACGTCGCCGACGGGCAGGTTGTGACACTCGCGTTGAGCAACGTGACCACGACGAGCGGCCAGGCGGTGGCAGACGCCACGTTGCAGATCGGTTTCCTCGTGGGCGACTCTAATCGCAACCGCGGGCCAACTCTGGCGACGCGACGCAGACGCGCAGCCGCTCGGGCGGTGAGGCGAACAGCCAGACTTTCCGCTCCGACGTGAACACCGATGGCGTGATCAACAGCGGCGACACGACAATCGGCGCGGACGTTCGGGACAGTTCCTGCCATAGAGGTTCTCTATGAAATTCGCGTGCAAAACTTCCTCAGGAAGTCTTCGGCTCCTGGTCGTCGCTGTCGCGGCGTTGACGCTGCCCGCAAAGGCGCAGGTAAACTTCGAACCCTACAACGTCACGACGTTCGCCGGCGTGCCGTGGAAGAGCGAGTCATCGACGGAGTGGGCGCACCAGATTATATCTCCGGCGACACTGGCGTCGCGGTGGATTCCAGCGGCACGATCTATGTGGCCGACACTTCCCGGCACGCAATCCGCAAAGTCGGCCCTTCCGGCGTAATCACCACCTTCGCCGGCGCGGTGGATCAACCCGGCGCGGCTGATGGGACAGCCAAGGTCGCGCGCTTCCGCAGCCCAGCACACCTGGCGGTGGACGCCGCGCGCAATGTCTACGTGGCGGATTCCGGTAATCACACCGATCCGGAAGATCACACCAAATGGGACGGTGAGCACCATCGCCGGACGCGCCGGCACAGCCGGAGCAAGCGACGGGCAAGGGCGCTTGGCGCACTTCGATCAGCCAACCGGAATCGCGGTCGCGCCGAACGGCGACCTCTTCGTCACCGACCGAAACAACCACACAGTCCGCAAAATCACGCCGCCCAACGTGGTCACCACGGTGGCCGGCTTACCCGGTGCGGACGGCAGTGCGGACGGCGTCGGAGCGGCGGCGCGGTTCAGTTCTCCTGGTGGTGTGGCGATTGACGCCGCGGGAGATGTGTAGTTGCCGACTCGTGGAACTCCACGATCCGGAGGATCAGCGCCGGCAACGTGGTGAGCACACCGCTTGGAACGCCTGGCGTAGCGGGCACGGCTGATGGCGTCGGAAATGCCGCCCGCTTCTACATACCGGTGGGTATAGCTTTTGACGGTTCAGGTAATCTCTACATCGCCGACTCCTATAACCACACCATCCGGAGAGTTGCCCCGGGCTTCATCGTTACGACGGTCGCGGGAGACCCAAACCAGCTCGGCGACCTCGACGGCACCGGAGCGGCCGCGCGCTTCCAGTATCCCCAGCAGCTGCCTGGGCTGGCTCGAATGCTGGTGGCTGATTCTGGGAGAACAGCGAGCTGCGCGCAGTCACACCCGATGGCGTCGTGACGACAGCGGCCGGCCCGGCAGGCTTCTTCGTCCCTTACGGAATGGCGATGGACAGCGCGGGGAACCTGTTTGTCGCCGACAACGAGAACCACACGATTCGTAAGATCACGGCGGCGGGAGTTGTCAGCACTTTCGCCGGCGCGCCTGCCCTGTCAGGAAACGTCAACGGCACCGGCAGCACCGCGCGATTCAATGGCCGCGCGGCTCGCGATCGATGCGAGCAACAACGTATTCGTCGCGGACAACGGCAATGGCGCGATCCGCAGGATCACGCCTGCCGGCGAGGTCACGACCTTCGGGCCGCCGATTTCCGCCGTGGGGCTCGCGTTTGATACGAGCGGCAATCTTTACGCCTCGAGCGACACGGTGATTTACAAACTAGCGCCGTCGGGCGCTATGTCGCTTTTTGCTGGCACGCTGTCATTCAGCGGCTGCTCCGACGGTGCAGTCAACACTGCCCGATTTAGCGGGCCGAGTGGCCTTGCGTTCGATAATGCGGGAAACCTGTGGTCGCTGATGAGGGAAGTCACACCTTGCGGAAAGTGACTCCCGACGGCGTCGTGACCACGGTCGTCGGCCAATGCAATGCAAATGGGGGCGTGGACGGGGTCGGCACTGCGCACGCTTGGACCGACCTGCTGGCCTGGCATCGACGCGGCTGGAAACCTGTTCGTCGCAGAGGACAGCCGCATCCGACGGGTGAAGCCTGATGGCACCGTCACATCGCTTGCCGGCCCGGTGGCAACAATCGGTTTTCGCAACGGCCGGGTGCGGAGGCGGTGTTTTATCGGCCCTCCGCGGTGGCAGTGAGCCCGGCCGGCTCGCTCTTCATCGCCGACCGGAATATCCACGTGATCGACGCGCCGATCCTTACACCGCAGTCTCCCGGAAGGTGCACGGCAGCACAATTTTTGATATCGACCTGCCGCTCGCCGCGCCGCCAGCGATCGAGAGCCGCAACGGTGGAGGCGCGTCTGAGTATCAGATTGTGCTCACCGGATACGCGCCCGTACCTTCAGCAGTGCCACCGTCACTTCCGGAGCGGCAGCGTCGCGAGCGCGTCTGGCAACGGCACGGCCACGATAATGCTTAGCCTCACGTGAGCAGTGGTCAGACCATCGTCGTTACGCTAGTCGGCGGAACGACGGCGTCAGCCTACGTAACGTCGCTGCGATGGGAATCTTTCGGGATTGAATACCGACGGCCGTGAATCACGAGTGCTTGTGACTCGAACAACTCCTCAGCAGACGGACGTGACGATTTTTGGAGCGACGTTAACGCGATGGCTCGTCAACAGCCCGACACGCTGATCGTCGCAGCCGTCGGACATCTTGCCTTAACCCATGTCCCCTGCCTAGATCACGAGCAGTACGTGTCCCCCCGCCAGGCATGCCGATCGAGATTCGCCCCCAGACTAGCGGCGTCTTCCGCTCTCGCCCTCCCGCTCAGCGGAGGCGCTTGGTTTTCCTGGCCGGCGTCCGCGTCAGCCGCACCAGCTCGTCGAGGTTGAAGACGCGGCGCGTGCCCGTTTTCGTTTCGCGGAAAACAATCTCATACCAACCCTGCATTCGTTGCACGGTGTAGCGTTTGCCGTTGATTCGCATCGGCTCGCCGGCAATCACGCGATGAATCACCTTCTCGTATTGCGAGCGGGCCCAATGCCGCACCCGCCGCCGGTTCCAATCAATCGCCTGCCCCGCATCTTCGTATTCCTTCGGACGCTGATCGAAATCGAGCAGCGAACGCGCGTCGCCGGCAAAGACCGCTTCGATGTGCGCGAGGGTCGCCGCGTCGCTCAGGCGCCGCACCTCCCGTCGGAATGGGCGCAACGTTGCCGCGGCGACCTCCCGCAGACTGGCCGTGCGTCCATCGCGCAGCTTCCAAATCGGCGCGCCTGGATCCGACGTAAATGGATTGTGCTGCAAAGAGGAGCGCAGCACCCGCCAGCCGCGGCGTGAGGAATGTTTGCGCAACCGGAGCGGGACCGGCTGCGGAACGCCATGCGCCGTGATTTGGTCGAGCCGGTAATTCTCCCAATGCAGCGCCGTCTCCACTGCCCCTGCGATGAAGCCGCACGTCGCCAGCATGAGCGCGGCGTCCGGGGTGAAATCAGCCGTTACCTCCAGGCGCGAGCCGCGCGGGCGCACCCCGATCGCGCTGCTCCCTCGATTCGCGGCCAGCAACGCCACCGGCGCCGGCAGGATGTGTGCAAGCAAATACGCGAGTTTGGTCGAAGTGCGCTCCTTCGATTTTCGCGCCTCAGGAAACGAGAAATTGTAATGGGTGCTGAAGCCCTCCAGCCGACACTCGCATCGGTGGCGCCGGCTCCAGGCATCGAGTTCCCGCCGCACAAACCGCAGCTGTTCCCAAAGCAAACGGGTGGCCCGATAACAACATCCTGGCGCCAGTTCGACAATCGGGGTCGCGACCTCGATCACGCCGGTGTCGAAATAGATCGCACCCGCGGACGGCAGTTGGAACGACCGGCCAGTCCTCGGAATCATCCTTTTGCCGATGAGCTTGGCTGGTGTGCCAAACACCTTTTCGGGTTTTCGTTTCACACCGTTCACGAAAAGCGTGAACTCAGCCTCGATCCCGATGACCGGACGCGGCGGCGTCCGGTGGCGATCGAAATCGCGCGCCCCAGTGCCTCGACCAAGGAGCAATGGCGTAGCCTTCATGTCGGGCCGGTCGCGGCGATTACCTTGTCTTTCCGCGCCCTCATTCTTCGCTGCAATGACGTGGCGTTACCGACAGAAATCCGAGGTCGATGTGCAGGTGATCATCGCCCGGAGCGTAGGGCCGGACATGGATTTGCGGCCCGAGCGACTCCGCCAGATGGCCGAATCTCGTGATCGTCCTCTCGTCGTGCAGATATGTATCGCCCACCCGGTAGATATCGGCCGCGGTGCCCCAACTGTGTGGACTTTTGAAGTCATTCCGCAAATGCGCCGGCGAGCGGTAGCCGCCATTGGCACTCACAAAAATTGTCGCCTCCGCCTTGCGCCGCAGGTCCTCCAGGTAACGCGCCATCAGCACCACCGCGCACGGCACGTAATGCGGAAACTCCCGCAGCAGGAGCTCAGCTTCCCGGCAATCCACCGTCATCAACTCCGAAAGTCTGAAGTGTTCGGCGAGACGCACTTCGTGGGCGCAGCTCCAGCTCGGCACAGCGTAAAAGAAACGCGGCAAATGATGCGCAATGCCATCCTGATCCGCGACGGCCTCGCCCGGCCGCAACAACACTAGATGCTTCTCCGAGAGCTTGAGCCCGTCGACGGCTTCGAGGTTGAGGCTACTCATTGGCCGGCTGCCTTCGCCGTGATCACCCCGTAAATCGCCTCCGAGATTTTTGCCACTGTCTCGCGCCGTCCGTTCGCGTCGCGCTCCACTTCCGTCAGGATCGCGAGGATGTACGGCTCCCGTTCCGGAAGGTAAACAATCCCGGCATCATGACAGGCGGTGGAGATCTCGCCCGTCTTGTGCGCCACGGTGGCGTGCGATGGCAAACCGGCCGGAATCATCGAATTGAATCGTTGCTCGAGCAGAATGTGAATGGCCCGTTCGCGACTCGTCGCCGACAGGAATTCGCCTCGCAGGACGCCGAACAGCTGCACAAGCCCGTTCGCTGTGGCTTCGTTGTTTACCCCCTGCTCGTAGGCCTTCTCGTCCTCCACCCCGCGTCGCAAGTGCACTCCTGCCACTCCCGCGCTCCGCAAAACCTCCCCGGCAAAGTCAGTGCCGATGAAGTCGAGCAGCAGGTTCGTTGCAAGATTGCTGCTCGAGGTGATCATCGTGTCCGCGAGATCGCACAACTTCGCCGTCCGCCCGATTGCACGATACAGCTGCGGGTAGCCATCGGAGTCGGAGTTCAGGCGATAAGGAGTCCCGTCGATCACGCTCAGGAAGCGATTGCGCACATGGATCGGATCAGTCCATTGCGCGCGGCCCTCGTCCACGGCCCTCAAAACCGCCAGCAGGATGGCGACCTTGATCGTGCTGGCGGCATGAAAAAGGCGATCGCCGGCCATCTCGAACCGCCAGTCGGTTCGGTGATCGCGGACGGCCACGGCGCAGGCCTGCGGGCCGGCTTTCGCGGTAATCTCCTCGATCGCGCGGCTTAGCTTCCCGGTCTGGTCGGCGGTCGAGTCCATGCCCGGCTGCTATTTACAATGCGGAGGAAGGGTCGCAAACTCGCCGATGCCCAATCTCGCCACGTGGCTGCGCGCGAAAGACGAGCCATTCTTCGCGCGCGCTCTGGCGCCGCATCCGGACGTCACGATCTGCAACGGCGCCACGGGCCCCGTCGCGATGGACGAGATGCACGGACTCCTGCTCACCGGGGGCGCCGATATCGCGCCGGAATTTCTGCGCCAGGAAGTCCCCGATCCGGCGGTCATTCAGGGGGAGCGCGACCCGATGCGGGACGCGTGGGAGTTCCAGGCGGTGCAGGACGCGCTCGCGCGCGAACTGCCGGTCTTCGCGATCTGCAAAGGCCTGCAGGTCTTGAACGTGGCGCTCGGCGGCACGCTGCGACTCGACATTGAGGGCCATAACGCGCCGGAAATGAAAGACAACGACCTGCAGTCGCTGAGGTTCGACCGCTCCGCCACCCATCGACTGGAGATGGTGAACAGCTCGCATCATCAGGCGATCGATCGGCTGGCCGACGGGTGCATCGTCGAGGGTTGGTGCGCAGACGACGAGATTATTGAGCAGGTGCGGCTAACGAACTATCCTTTTGCGCTCGCAGTGCAGTATCATCCGGAGCGCGGCGGAGATACTTACGCGCCCCTGTTCGCCGAGTTCGCCTCGCACCTCCGACAGAATCAACAGAATCGACTGGATTGAATTGGACTGGTCAGAAGCGAAATCCTGTTAATCCTGTCTCGTTCACCATGGCCAGCCCGCAAAACACCATCGCGATCGTTTACGACTACGATCAGACGCTCAGCCCCAGCTACATGCAGGATGAAGTGGTGTTCCCTGCGTTTGGGATCGATCCGGCGCGTTTCTGGAGCCGCTGCTCCGGGCTGGTACGCGACGATGGTTACGACAACGAGCTCGCCTACATGAAGGTATTGCTCGACACCCTCGGGATGGATCGCCCGAAAAACTCCGAGCTCAAGGAGCTCGGCGACGAAGCTCAATTTCTACAAGGGGCTGCCGGAGATGTTCGAGGAATTCAGCACCGGGTTGCTGACCGAGGAGCAGCTCGCCCAGGGCATCAACGTCGAGCATTACATCATCTCTTCCGGGATGAAGATTCTCATCGAAGGCAGCCGGCTCGCGCCCTACGTGAGCGCGATCTTCGGGTGCGAATTTGCCGAGGATGGAGAGGGACGGATCACGTTTCCCAAGCGCGTCATCAGTCACACCCAGAAGACGCAATACCTCTTCCGGATCAACAAAGGCCTGCTCGATATGTCGCAGGACGTGAACGACCACATGGACGCCGCCATCCGGCCGGTGCCATTCCCGAACATGATCTACCTCGGCGACGGGCCGACCGATGTGCCCTGCTTCACCGTGATGAAGAAAAACGGCGGCCAGGCCATCGCGGTTTACAACCCTGACGACCCGGCGCGGGCCGGTTTCAAGAAGTGTTACCAGCTCTCCACCCACGCCGATCGGGTCCGCCACATTGCGCCAGCCGATTACCGCCAGGGGACGCATTTGCGCATGCTGCTGGAGCAAATGATCGAGGAAACGGCCCAGCGCATCGTGGCGGAGCGGTTCGCAGCGATCGAGACCGGCACGATTCGCGCGCCGAAGCACTAAGGAACGCCGTCCGCACAGGCTTTTCCATCCGGAGGGTACCGCGGAAGCGATTCCCTCTTGGTTTGGCGTCAAAGAAATTCTTTTCAAAAGCCTGTCATGTTGAGTGCAGCGAAACATCTCTGGCTGTTTCCGGCGGTCCGGGATGCGGAAAAAACAGAGATTCTTCGTTCGACTCCGAATGACATGACTTGTTGGATGCCCCTTGGACCGAGAGGAAATCCCAGATGAGCTACATCAAACAAATGTTCGAAACGCATCCGGTGAATCCGTCCTCCGATCACGCCAAGGTCATCGAGTGTATCACCGCCTGCTATGCCTGCGCGGAAGCGTGCAATGCCTGCGCCGACGCCTGCCTCGGCGAAAAGGAGGTCGCGCAAATGGTCGCTTGCATCCGCGATTGCAATGACGGCGCGGATATTTGCCTTGCCACGGCGCGGGTGATCTCGCGCTTTACGCGCACCGATTTCAAGCTCGCCGGCGCCCAGCTGCGCGCCTGCATCACGGCGTGCGAAAGCTGCGGTACCGCCTGTGGCCGCCACAGCGAACGAATGGAGCATTGCCGCGTCTGCGCCGAGGCCTGCCAGCGTTGCGCCGAGGCGTGTGCCCGCCTGCTGGAAGAGAAACCGACGCGCTGAGCGCGGGGACTGATCGCGGGCACCAGTGATCTCAATTGGTGCACACCAGCCGCTCCTGGTTGCCGCGTCCGTGACGTATGGTAGAAACGCTCATGCCAAAGCTGCACTTCATTAAGATGAATGGCGCGGGCAATGATTTCGTGATGCTCGATAATCGCGCCGGCGATTTGCGGCTGACGGGGGAACAGATCGCCCGGCTTTGCGACCGCCACCGCGGCATCGGCGCGGACGGGGTCCTCATGCTGGAGCCGGCGAGTAACGGCGCCGATTTCCGGATGCGTTACTACAATGCCGATGGTGGTGAAGCGGAGATGTGCGGCAACGGAGCGCGCTGCTTTGCGCGTTACACCAACCGGCTCGCCGGCCCGCTGACAAAGCTCACGTTTGAAACGCCAGCGGGGGTGATCGCCGCCGCGCTGCAGGATGAAGCGGTCACACTGCAGATGAGCGAACCGAAGGATCTGCAGCTGAACCTGCGTCTCTCCATCCCCGGGCAGGAAGTCATATGCCACTACGTGGACAGCGGCGTGCCGCATGTCGTGGTACCGGTGGCTTCCGTCGCGGACGTGGACGTCCGTGAACTCGGCGCCGCGTTGCGGCGTCACCCGCAGTTTGCCCCGCGCGGTGCGAACGTGAATTTCCTCGAGCGCCGCAGCCAGAAGAGCATCTCGATCCGCACCTACGAACGCGGCGTTGAAAACGAAACACTCGCCTGCGGCACGGGCGTGGTCGCGAGTGCCATCATCTTCGCCGCGCTGCAGGACGTTGACGGTCCGATCCAGGTCCTGGTCCGGGGAGGCGACGAACTCAGCGTGAACTTCCACCGCTCCGCTCAGGAGATTACCGGCGTGACCCTGAGTGGCCCCGCGGATTTCGTTTTCGAAGGCATGGTCGAGCTGTAGCCTGCACACCATGTTCCGCGGCACCTACACAGCGCTCGTTACACCCTTCCGGGATGGCGCGATCGATCCGGCGGCTTTGGAGCGGTTGATCGAGGGCCAGATTGCGGCCGGGATCACCGGGCTGGTCGCGGTCGGGACCACGGGCGAAAGCCCCACCCTGTCGCACGATGAACGTGAGCAGGTGATCCGTCTCACCCTCGAGATCGCGAACGGCCGCTGCGAAGTGCTCGCCGGCACCGGCTCGTATTCCACGCGCGACGCCATCGCCGCGACCGTCGCGGCCGAGAAGATGGGCGTGGATGGCGCGCTGATCGTGGCGCCGTATTACAACAAGCCGAGCCAGGAGGGACTCTTCCGCCATTTCGCCGCCATCGCGCGGGCGACCTCGCTGCGCATCATGCTCTACAACATCCCGGGGCGGTGCGGCGTGGACATCAACTCCCCGACCGTCGAGCGCCTGGCCGCGGAGTGCAGCAACATCGTCTCGATCAAGGAAGCGAGCGGCAGCGTGGATCGCGTGAGCGAATTGCGAGCAAACTTGCCGGAGGCGTTTACGATTTTGAGCGGCGACGACGGGCTGACCCTGCCGTTCATGGCCGCGGGGGCGGTCGGCGTGGTGAGCGTCGCGTCCAACTTGCTTCCGGCGGAGATTATCGCGCTCGTCCGCGCCTTCGAGTCGGGCGATGTGGCGGGCGCGCAGGGGATGCATCGGCGCCTGCGCGGACTCTTCAAGGATCTCTTCCTCGAACCGAATCCGGTGCCGGTTAAAACAGCGCTCTCCTGGCGGGGTCAGATGTCGAGTGAAGTGCGGTTGCCGCTGTGCGAGATGACCAGCGGGAACGCGGCGCGGCTGCGAAAAACCCTGGAAGCATTCGAGCAGCCGGCCTGATGAGCATACCCGTGCGCGTGTTGCTGGTGGGCGCGGCGGGGCGCATGGGACAGGCAATCTCGCGCGTCGCGGAAGCGCAGAGCGACATCGAAATCTCCGGGCGCGTCGACTTTGGCGATGCGATCGAGCCCCCGCTGGGCGACTGCGACGTCGCGATTGATTTCAGTCATGCGGATGCGACCGCCGAAGCCTGCGCGGCATGTGTCGCGCACCGCAAGCCGATCGTCATCGGCACCACCGGTCACACCGTAGAGCAACTGAATGCGATCCGCTCCGCCTCCGCCGCGATCCCGGTGCTGCAAGCGGCAAATTTCTCCGTCGGCGTAAACACGCTCTTCTCCCTCGCCCGCCGCGCCGCCGCGTTGCTCGGCGAGAGCTTCGATATCGAAATTGTCGAAACGCATCACCGCTTTAAAAAAGACGCGCCGAGCGGAACCGCGAAACACCTCGCGGAGATCCTGTGCGACGCCCGCGGCCTGAATCGTGACACGGATGTGGTGCACGGGCGCGAGGGAATGACCGGGGAGCGACCGGCGCAGCAAATCGGCATGCACGCCATCCGTGCCGGCGACGCCGTTGGCGAACATACCGTGATCTTCGCCGGCCCGGGCGAGCGCCTCGAACTGATGCACCGGGCGTCGAGCCGCGAGACCTTCGCCGTCGGCGCCTTGCGCGCCGCGCGCTGGATTATCGGCCGTGCGCCGGGCCTCTATGAGATGGAGGACGTGCTCGGGCGTTCCGATCGCGCCTGACTGTTGTTCGACCGGTCGAAGTCTTCGGCCTGAACCAGCCCCGTTCGGGATCCCGCAACAGGCGACCTTCGCCGTACGACGAAGGTCCTATTGCAGCGGAGGCCCATGGTCTGAAAATAGGTACCATGCAAACCCCTGCTCTCTCTCGCCTCCTGTGCATCGATCACCGGCACCCAGGGAATGATCATGGCCGTCAGTTGCGCTGTTGGCGGAGCAGCGCTGCGCACCGCGCCGCATCATCACGCGCCGCGTTACATGCCAAATTTGGCGTGTGCGCCCAGGCGATAGGGACAACTTTCGATTCCGAGACAACAAGCCAAATGAAAGTCCCTGCCAACCCACTCAAACCTCGCCTGCCACACCTTAACCTTTCCCTTCATCGGTCCCGTTTTCTAAAGGCCTGCTGCCTCCTGCTTACTGTTGTCGCTGGTTCGCTTCGCGCTGCCGACGTCACCTGGAACAACGAGACGGGAAATTTCCTCTGGGACACAGTCAGTTTGAACTGGACTGGCATGCCGTGGAATAACATGGCCGGCAACGGCGCGATCTTCGCCGCGACCGGTGCGGGCGCGATCAATGTCGCCAGCGCGATTAACGTCAACAGCCTGACCTTCAACGCCAATGGCTACACCCTCGGCGGCGCGGGCTCGCTCACATTTGTGGCCGGCAGCAGCACGGCCGGCACCGGCGCCATTAGTGTGCCGGCTGGCATCACCGCCACGATCAACACTGCGATTAACACTGCGATTAACAGCTCGTTAGGCTTACTCAAGTTCGGTGCGGGTACGCTTCGAGCTGGGCGGGCCGATTACGTTTAGCGGCAACGGCCTGTTCATCACTCCGCGCAATGGGCTCCCGACCGATATCTTCGCCGCGGGCGGCAGCTCCAGCGGCATTCCCGGCGGCACCATCAGGATCATGAACACCAGCGTGCTACCGACCACGGCACGCCTTGGAGTCTCGAACGGCCTCTTTGATTTCGGAGCCAACAACATCACCATCGGGGCGCTGAACTTCGTCAATCAGTCGGACGGCCTCATTCTATTTAACCCTGCGACCGGTGCCGCCGGCGCTGGCGTGATCGGAACCGGCACGCTCCGCGTTACCGGCGCGATCAACACCATCGGCGTCTTTGGCAACAACTTCGGCAGCAACTCCGTCGCGACCAATCTCGACCTCGGTGGCGGGACACAGATTGTGCGCACGGCCTCGAACGGAGCCTTTATGAGCCAGGGGCGTGCGCTCCAATTCACCAGGTCCCTCTCCAATGGATCGCTTCTCCGAACCTTCGGCCTCACCGAGAACGGCGTCATGGGAAATCCGGACGGCATGGCCCTCCATGGCAACAACACCTATACCGGCTCCACTACCCTCAACGGCGGAAACAATTTCATGTCCGGCACGAACGCCACCTCGCTGGTCACGATCGTGGGCGATCGCGGCCTGGGCGCTCCGACCGGAAGCTTTTTGAACCTGCATGGCGCGAACGGTTCCCTGGGATCGGCTCCGCTGATCCAGGCTTTCGCCGGTGCGCAATTCATCATCGATAACAACCTCGCGTTTGCCGGCGGGCGGCGACACTCCCACCATCCCGGCGGCACAGAACAACAACCGCATCCGCGACGATGCGGAGATCCAGCTTCGCGAGGGTGGGTTCATTTACCGCGGCCAGGCCGCCGCCGCAGCGAGCGAGACCTTCGGCAACCTGAATGTCACCGGTGGCCACAGCAACGTCACCCTCACCCCGAACGGCGGTGGGACTGTAACCCTGACCGCGAACGGAAACCTCACCCTCGGGCCACGGTCCACGCTCCAGGTCACCTCGGCCACACTCGGCGCTGCGAGCAAGTTCTTTGTCAACGGTACACTCCCGGCCGCAGACGCGACCGGCATCCTGTCGCGAGTCGTCGGTTCGACTGATTTCCTCACCTACAACGGCGCGACCGGGCTCACGCCTTACACTGGTTATGCACCTGACTTCACCACCGCCGGGGACAAACGTCGCTGTGACTGCGGCGGCGAGTGTTCCGAGTTCCATTGCGGTCAACGCGATCAAGAGCACTGGCACGTTTGCCACCACAATCGCTGCCGGTCAGACGCTCGGCGTTACCTCGGGAATGATGCTGAATACCTCCGGCACCGCGCACCATTACCGACGGCACGATTGCCTTCGGCTCCAACCCCGGCGTCTTATTCGCCGGAACAACCGGCTCCGGGGGCTTCACCATCAGCAGCGCGATCACCGGTACGGCCGGGCTGATCAACGCCAACAGTGTTTCCACCCTCAGCGGCGATCTCTCCGGACTTACCGGCACCATCTCTACTATGACGCGGCTTCGCCACCACCACACTTGCGACCAACACGTTTGCCGGCACCCTCGAGGTTCGCAATGGACAACTCAACCTCAACACCAGCCAGACGCTGGCCGGTCAGGGCCCGATCCTGCTCGGGGCTCCGGAGAACGACGACCATCTCGTGAACAATTTCGCCCAGGTAAACTTCTCCGGCGCGGGCGTGGGCGCGATCATCGGGCGCGACATCGTCGTCGACCACGGCTCCTACGATGCCGTCGGTCTACTGACGACGTTTGGCTTTTTGCCGACGCTCGCGCCGCTCAACAACACCACCGGCTCGCAGACGCTCAGCGGTAACATCACCCTTAACGGCCCCGTCCGGTTGCAGGGCGGCGGCGGCGGCGGCACCGGCGCGACGACTTTGAGCGGGAACATCTCCGGGCCGGCGCAATTCTATCTCACCAACGGCCGCGAACTTCTCACCGGCACTTACGGGAATCTCGGTGGCTTCCGCGTCGGCGAACAAGGATTCACCGCCCAGGTGTCATTCCTGGGCACTCCCATCGGCTCAGCGCCGATTAACTTCCAAGGCGGTAACAACAGCTTTATCGCCTACAATTCCGGATCTCTCCCGACTGGCACTATCACGGTTGAAGGTGCCGCCGGCGCGCTGGGTTTGTTGCCTCGCTTAATCCGCTGCAGACTTCGACCATCAACAACGCCATTGCTCTGGGTGGCCCCGGCAACCCGGGCACCGTCTCCAGCAACGTCGCCGGCGGCATCACCGCGAACTGGAATGGCCCGATTAGCGGAGCCGGCGGACTGCTCAAGAATCCGGCACCGGCACACTCGTCCTGAATCCGCGACGAACACCTATACCGGCACCACAACTTAATGCGGGCATGTTTGTCGCCAATACGGATGGGGCACTCGGCACCGGCAACATCAGCCTCAGCGCCGCTTCGGTCACGCTTATCTTGCAGAATGGAGCCACCAACAACTACATCGCCGATACCGCGACCCTGAATATCGGGTTCACCAACGACACCGTGAATCTCGCCTACAGCGGCACCGACACGATCAAGGCCCTGGTGATCAATGGCGTTACTCAAGCAAACGGCACCTGGGGATCTCCGACCAGCGGTGCCATGCATACCGATCCGCTATTTACCGGCCCGGGAATTCTAAACGTTAACCCACTAACCGTCAGCACCGCCGTTTCACGAAAGAACCATGGCGGCACTGACTTCGATCTTGCTCTGCCACTTTTTCCCAGTCCCGCCGGGGTCGAGTCACGCCTGGGTGGTCTGACTAACGATTACACTATTGTCGTTAGCCTCAGCGAGGCAGTGACCGTAAGTGGTAATCCGCAGGCCGAACTAATCGCTGGTAGCGGCACAGTTGGAAGCGGCGGCACGCCGAATGGCGGCATGGTCACGGTTAGTGGAAATACCGTTACCATCCCGCTTACTAATGTTACCAGCCAGCAGAACATCCAGGTGAGGCTGAATGGGGTGAACGGCTCCTCCAGCTTCATCATCCCCATGGGTGTTCTTGTCGGCGACACCAACGGTGATCGCGTCGTGAACTCCGGGGACGCGCTGCAAACGCGCAGCCGCTCTGGACAGGCGACGGATGCCGTCAACTTCCGATCCGATCTGAACACCGACGGGTTCGTCAACAGCGGCGATACTATCGCCGTGCGTTCGCGCTCTGGCAATGCGCTTCCCTAGCCAGATCGGTTTATAGAAATTGCTTAGCGCATTCGGCTCTTCGGTAACAAAAGCGCTCCGCTGGAAATGCGGAGCGCTTTTTTTCGTCCAAACGCGGGCTTCGCCGGCGTTCATGAAACTCCCATTAGCATCTCGGCGACGCGATTAATTTACAGGGTGAGCATTGATCGGAAGATCGCGCGCTTCGCCTACGATTTGAAAACGGCGAAACACTCGCGGCTCAAGAAATAGGAATGCCGCTCTGCGAGGCGACGCGGCTGCGCCGGGAAGTTTGCGTCCGGCAAAGGCATCGACCCCGGCAGGGTGTCGGAGAATTTCCTTTGCCTCTGGCAGCGTAAACTTTCTCGCAAAAGTATTGGCGCGATCGCGGCGAAGACCGCAGTTTGCTGACAAACGTTCCTTCCCAGCTCGCGGCGGGGAACGACCTCCATCGTCCCGATCCCATTCCTCCAGAGGGATGTTTGTCTAACACCCTACCCCTCATCATGTGCATCAAATTCTTTCGGCCGCTTTCCGGTCTCGCGGCCATCCTCGTGCTGAGCGCCGGTTCTCTCCGCGCTCAGATCTATACGGAAATCGGGGACGCTGGCCAAACGCTCGCGACCGCCCAGACCACCGGGGTAACCAGTGGACAAATGCTGATCTCGATCACCGGAACTATTTCCGGGGTCAACGATGCAGACATGTTCATCTTTACGCTGACGTCGCCGATGACCTTCTCAGCCTCGACCGTGAACGGGTTAACGCTCGTAGACACAGCGCTTTTCCTTTTTAGAAGCAACGGGACCGGAGTTTACACGAACGACGACGCCAACGGGACGACGCTCCAATCAACCTTGCCGGCGGGGACCGGTTTCACGATCTCACTCAGCCCGGGCGTCTATTTCCTCGGCATCAGCCTTTCCGGGAATGAGCCGATCAATCTCAATAGCCAGCTGCTGTTCAACGGCTTCCCCGGGGGTGATTCGACCGCGGTGCGGGGTCCAGCCGCCGGCATCAATCCGGCCACGCATTCGAACTTCAACGGGCTCGCCGGTTTCGCAGAAATGGGCGCATATCAAATCAACCTGACGGGCGCGGCGACCGCGTCCGCAATTCCGGAGCCTTCGACGACGGCGTTGTCCGCGGTCGCAATGACGATTCTTTTCCTGGCCTGGAAACGGCGCCAACAGAAATTACGCAGATGACCCGGTTCCCATCTTCATTTTTACCTATTGATCTTGCCTAACGAATCCGTGAAATCCACGCTCTCTCTTTCAATTTTCAAGCAGTTTAACTCCGCGGCTGCTCTTGCCCTGGCGATTGTGTTTGGCGCGCCCGCTCTTCACGCAAAGCCCGTCCCGGACAACCTTGGCTACGGCCTCGACAAACTGGTCGAAAGCAACCTCGCGCTCTCGGGCTCTGGGAACACTGCGCCCGCGCTTTATAATGGCTTCGCCACGGAAGCGGCCGCGAATTATGACGCGCTCGCGATCAAGGCCCGGGACGGTCGCTACATGGTCGATATCACCCTCGACGGCAAAGTGGGCGTCGACGAGCTGCAGAAAACGCTCGCGAAGGACGCCAGTTCCTTCGAGGTCACATCCGTCGATCCCACTTATCGCGATGTCGGAATTATTGAGGGATGGGTGGCGGTGGAGGATGCATTGACCATCGCGAAAGCACCTGGAGTGCGCGCGGTCTTTCTCGCCCTGAAACCGAATCTGGACGCGCGGAAGAATGGGCCGGGTAATGAGAGCAAGGGCGATCCCAATCCGGCTACTCCGAACTTCGCGATGCTCGGAACCAAATTTCTCCAGGGCGTCACGCAGCATCGGGTGGACAAGATCAGTCAGTTCTACAATCCGAGCGCGCCGGTGAACTATGATGGTGAAGGAATCACTGTCGGCGTGCTGTCGGACAGTTTCGCGAGTAACGCCGGGGCTGCGACGATAAACGTGAACAATTTCGATCTGCCCGGTGCCGCCGGGAACCCGGTGAATACGCAGCCTGTTGTCGTTCTTCAGGACCTCCCCGGGAGCACCGATGAAGGCCGCGGGATGTGCGAGATCGTTTACAAGCTGGCGCCGAAAGCGAAACTCGGTTTTGCCACCGCCTTTATCGGTGAAGTGGGTTTCGCGAACAACATTCGCGCTTTGTCCGGCCGATTCCCGGGCGTCCCGAACACGCAGCCCGGCTTCGTCGCGGATGTGATCACTGACGACGTGAGCTACGGCGGCGAGCCCGTATTTGCCGACGGAGGTGTGGTCGCCAACGGCGTCGATGATGTGACAGCGGTCGGCGTGTCCTATTTTGCGTCCGCCGGCAACTCATTCGGCGTCAGCGCCTATAATTCTGATCTGCGGATGGTACCGAATGGCGTCGGTGTGACGGCGGCGACCAATACTGCGCTCGTCGGGACGAATATCGATCTCACCGGCGTTCCGACGAATTTGTATCAGGGCGGATTTCACAACTTCAATCCGAATGGGCAGGACGTGGCCTGCCTTTGGAACATCAGCTCCGTCACCGCCTGCGAAATGCAGTGGGATGATCCGTACGATTCCAGCCCGCCGATCTTGAATCAGCCTCCGATCTACTCCAATACCGGTGTTGGAGGCCCAACACCGGTCGTCTTCAATGACATTCCCCCGCTGACCGCGGGGCAGAAATACGTGATCTCGGAGACCGCCACGAGCGGCAACTTCGATGGCATTGTTTCGATCACCGATTCGATGGGCGTTGTCCTTGTCGACCAGGACTCGGGAACCGACGAGGTGGTCACATTCTTCCCGCCCGCCACTGGGACCTACACGGTTACGGTCCGCCGGTTCGGCACCACCAGCGGCAATTTCAATTTGGTGGTAAACACGGCGACCGGTTCGCCTTTGCTTACGACCGACTTGAATCTCCTCATCTTCCGCTTGGATACCGGCTTCTATGTCGGCACTACCGGGCTTACGAGCAATAACCTCGCGAGCAACCGACCGGTCGAGCTCGGAAGCCCTATCCGCCC
This sequence comes from uncultured Verrucomicrobiae bacterium, assembly GCA_963844275.1. GTDB lineage: Bacteria > Verrucomicrobiota > Verrucomicrobiia > Chthoniobacterales > UBA10450 > JACCTI01. The sequence continues at coordinate 100,050 of CAWJNS010000009.1, read as the reverse complement.
CGCTGGAGTGACGCAGGTGCAATTTGTGATCGCGCGCTCGAGCACGCCGACGGCGCCACGCCCCGCGACCCGCGTCCGCTGCAGCACGGCTCGAAACGGCAGTGCGGTCGATGCGCCTGCGGAATATTTCGATTATAACTCCGCGGTTACCGGACGCCATGCGATCGCTGCGGGCTGCAACGGCGTGGCCGCCTATGATGTCTTCAAGCCGAACGTTCCGCAGGACTTCACCTCCGGTGGACCGGCGTTGATCTTCTTCGATCGAAATCAAAACCTTTATCCGACGCCAGAGGTGCGACTGCAGCCGCGGCTGGCGGCAGCCAACGGTTCCAATAGCACCTGGGGTGGGGCTCAGGGCGATTCCGGGAACGACGTCGACACAGGTGGGGGCCAATTTTATGGCACGAGTGCGGCGGCACCTCATGCGGCCGGAATTGCGGCGCTCGTCCTGGATGCCAAAGGCGGGCCCGGGACTGTTACTCCCACGCAAATGAGGACGATTCTGCAGAACAGCACGTTCCCGCACGACCTCGATCCTTACATGGCGACCGGCGTGGCGCGGACCAGTAATGGCGGGAAAGTTACGGTGACGATCCGGAGCGACAACACCGCGATTCAAAGTCGTGGGCGTAACGATCCTAACTCGACCTCTATCGCTTATGTGGGGCCGGGCGCGATCAGCAGCTTCGTCTTCAATCCGAACGGCCTCGCCTCCGAGGGTGGCGGCGTAACCAGCGGCCAGAACGGCGTGGACATTAATAATAATTACTTCTCGAATATCACTCCGGGAATGTATTTCACCACGGCGACTGCGACTGGCCGCTTTGCCTTCACCGTGGGCGCGAGCACGGGATTGATCGCAGCCGATGTTACCCCGGTATTGAGCAACCCAGCGCCGGCGCCAGTCACGGTCACGCCCAACCAGGGTCAAACGTTAACCCTGAATTTTGCCGCTGGCACTTTCGTTGGCGGCGACATCCTGCGGTTTACAATCGGTCGCGGTCTTATTCGGGGCCCGAACGTAACGCTCGCAGCGGGTGCGTCGCTGGCTAACTACAACGCCGACCTGATCGGCAGCGGAGTTTTGATCCCCGAGGGAACGGTCACTGCCGACGGGATGCGCTTTAGCGGCACGCTCGAAGGTGGCGCCACCTTTGACGGCAGGATAAGAAACCGACTTGGTTTCGGGTTCTCGCAGCTGGACGGCTTCGGATTCATCAACGCCGAACAGGCTGTGTCAGCGCCCCTGCCGTAACCGCCGAGACGGCCCCATTCACGCTGCCGCAGCTGAACATGCTTCAGCGGCCCTGACTCGCTAGGCCGAATCGGCACGGGCAATGATCTCGCGGTCCGGATTGTACCCGAGCCGCAATCGTGGGCTTTGCTGGCCTTTGGCGCGCTCTCATTCTGCGCTTTCCGGCTGCGTCGTCGGAGCGCCTGAGCCGGATCGTAGCCTTCATCGCCGTAGAAAATCGGAGTTCAAGCTCTCGAAAAAGCTCATCATCTTGCGACTTCGTGGCGGGAAATGCTGCGCCCCACGGATCAATCTTTACAAGCAGCGATCCGGGCACGAGGAATCATCCGTGAAAACAATCCGCCACACGGTCAACGTCCCGGGCCTCATGGAGCCACTTATCAACGCGCGCACCGAAGACTTCCGCAGTCTCTCGAGTTACTTCGTGTCGCTCGCTTTCACCGACCTGCTTTACCTCCCCAAAAGGCCGATCGCCCGAGCTTTCTCGAACGCGAGCTGGCAGCAACAACAGCGCGCCATTGAAAGCCTCGTTGCTCTGCGAAAGCACGGTTGGAAGGGCGTTAACCTGCAAGTGCATTTCGACGCCGTATCTCAGGTGGAAAAGGTTGCCGTCAAGTGTCTCAAGCCGGACGACTGGTTGCGCGATCGAATTGAGGAGGAACTCGCTTTCACCCGCGGCGCAGATTTGCGCCGTTAGCGGAGCAGCGCGGCGCTGCGCGCCGCATCCTCGCGCGCCGCGTTGCATGCCAAATTTGGCGTGCGCGCCCAGGCGATAGGGACAACTTTCGATTCCGAGGCACAAGCCAAATGAAAGTCCCTGCCAACCCACTCGCACCTCGCGTGCCGCGACGAATCGCGGCCACGCTCAGGTGAAACATGTAGGACCAAGGTCTGACATTCACCCGCTGATCGCTTCGCTATAATTGTCCATGATCGTCCCTTGCGCACTGCTGCAGCTTCAAAGTTGCGTTCTCCAACAGCCCGTCGCATAGGACCCGCCCCAAGAAAAATAGACTCAAGCCCGCAACGGGTTTTTCTGCGACGACGATCGCAGGCCCCGAGCAATATCCAACAACCATGAATACGAAAATTAATCCCCGCAATCTAAGCCGCAGCGTCTTTGCGGCCGCAACCTTTTGTTCAATAATTCTGAGCTCTGTCGCTTCGGCCCAGCTCATGGGGACAAAAAACATTCCCGGCGACTATGCGACGCTCGCAGCCGCCATCACCGATCTGAACACGCAGGGCGTGGGCGCGGGCGGCGTCACCCTGAATCTGCTGGCGGCAAATCCCGAGACCGCTCCGGCCGGGGGCTATGTCATCGGCGACACCGGCAGCCTGGTGCTGACCACGACCGCCTCGTCCAGCCCGGTCATTATTCAGGGTAACGCGAACATAATTACCGCGTCAGGCGCTCAGACTGTGGGCGACTCTGAACGACGCCATTTTCAAATTGATCGGCGCGGACTGGGTCACCATCACCGGTTTTACCATGCAGGAAAACGCTGCGAATACCGTGACCGCAGCCGCGACCAACAACATGACGGAATGGGGCGTGGCTTTGCTCTATGTCACGACAACGGACGGTTGCGCAGAACGACACGATTTCAAATAACACGATCGCTCTTAACCGAACCTACCAGAATACCTTCGGCATCTACAGCAACTCGACCCACAGCGCGACCGCAGTAACCACCAGTGCAACGGCCACCGGCGCCGCTGGCGGAAACAGCGGGTTGAAAATCTACGCGCAACACTATCAGCAATGTGAACCTGGGAATCACCGTCGTTGGTCCGACGGCGGCGGCGGATAACAACGATCCGGTCGGACATTGGCGGCGCGGCCCTGGCGACCGGCAATACCCTGACCGATTACGGCACGACCGGCACGTTTTCCGCCTATGCGAATGTTTCCGGGACGGTCAACGGGATTCTCGTTCGGAACACGAAAAACTATAACGTTTCTTACAACACGGTGGCGAGCTCCAACGGTGGCACGACGGCCGGCACTCTGCGCGGCATTTACGTTCCGGCCTTCACCAATGCTCCGACGGGAACCTTCGCCAACACCATCAACCACAATAGCGTTTCTCTCCGGAGCGCGGTGCGCCGCGGGCGCGATGAACGGCATTCTGGTGGAAGCGACGACCAACAGCACCTCCTCGACGCTCAACATCGACAATAACGATTTCAACAATACGACTCACACGGTGGCGGCAACCGGCTCGATCACGCTAATTCAAAACGCCAGCACGGCTCTCACTCAGAGCATCAGCAACAACACGTTTACCAACCTCACTCTTAATACTACCGGTTCAGTCACACTTCTTAACAACACGAACTCAATCGCGACGGCAACGGGCACCAAGAATGTCAACAACAACTCGATTGTTACTGGATTTAGCAAGACCGGAGGGGGCGGATCACTGACGTTCTTCACCGATGCCGGTATCGACGTAGCCGGGGTCACGAGTAACCTTAACAATAATACGTTTTCCAACATTACCCTCACAGGTTCTCCCGGTTCTACCGGGGTCCAGGGGATAAACCATAGCAACGGTTCCGGGCCGTTCACCGGGCCGAACAAGACGATTTCCGGCAACACGATTAGCGGCATCACCAATGGCGCCGGCACTTTCACCGGGCTGAACGAGAATGGCAGCAATGGCACCACCAACATATTCAACAATACCGTGAGCGGGATTACGAACGCCAACCTGATCACCGCCCTCGCGACGGCCACCACGGGGTCTGGAACGGTAAACATCTACCAAAATAATATTAACAGCCTGACCAGCACCGGCGCCGGCGCCGTGACGGGCATTCAGATTGGAGGCGGCATCGGTTCCACCAAGAACGTCCATCACAACAAGATTTGTAACCTGGAGAACAGCAGCGCAACCGGGACAATGAATGGCGTTTTGGTGACAGGCGCCGGAACCACGATCAACCTCTACAACAATCTGATCGGTGATTTGAGGACGCCAGCTGACGAGCGCGGTGAACCCATTGAATGGTATCAACCTCAACACAAACACCGTCATCTCCAGTGTCAACATTTCCTACAATACCGTCTATTTGAATGCCACCTCCACTGGGGCAAACTTCGGCAGCAGCGGCCTTAATGTTCTCACCAGCACGACCCCGACGACTGCTACCCTCAATCTGCGGAACAACGTCATCGTTAACCTTTCCACTCCAAATGGAACAGGGGTGACGGCCGCGTATCGTCGATCGAGCGCCGTATTGGCCAATTACGGCTCAGTTTCCAATAACAACGATTTCTATGCGGGCACGCCCGGTGCGGCCAGGCTGATTTTCTTCGACGGGACAAACTCAGACCAAACGCTGGCCGCCTATCAGACCCGGGTCGCAACCCGCGATTCGGCCTCCGTGACGGAAAACCCGCCTTTCCTCAGCACAACTTGCGGCAACGCAAACTTCCTCCACATCGATACGACTGTTGCGACGCAGTTGGAGAGTGCAGGGGCCAACGTCGCCGGGATCACCGACGACTTCGATGGCAACATCCGACAGGGCAACCCAGGTTACGTCGGCTCTGGAACGTCACCGGACATTGGGGCTGACGAATTTGCCGGCATCCCAATGGATGTCACGCCACCGGTAATTACCTACACAGCTCTGGCCAACACGGCCAGCACGGCCAACCGGATGCTGGCCACCACGATCACCGACGGAAGCGGGGTGCCGACGGCGGGAGCCGGTCTGCCGGTGCTCTACTATCGAAAGGGAATGGCCGGCGCTTACACGGCGGCGCAGGCAACTTACGGCGGCGGCAGCAGCTACACCTTCACCATCGACTATGGAATGCTCGGAGGCGTGATGATTGGCGACGCGATTCAATACTACGTGGTCGCGCAGGATACTGCGGCGACGCCGAACGTCGGGGCCAATCCTTCCGCCGGGGCTGGCGCCTTCACGACGAATCCGCCGGCAGCAGGCACTCCGCCTACTACTCCGAGCAGTTATACCATCGTGGCCTCTGCCTCGGGGACATTCAACGTGGGCGCGGCCCAATCGGCTCCCTACAACACCCTGACCGCGGCGATCGCCGATTTGAACACCAAAGGACTCACCGGCCCGGCCACATTTGTCCTGACCGATGCGGATTATTCGACGGGCGAAACCTTCCCGATCGTCATCAATCCTAACGGCGACTCGAGCCCGACCAACACGATCACGATCAAGCCGGCGAATGCTCAGACTGTGGCCATCAATGGCACCAGCGCGACCGGGATCATTCGCATCAATGGCGCGGATTACGTCACCATCGAAGGGAACAATGGCGGCATGATGGCCACGGACGAAGGGGATCTGCCGACCCGTGATCTCACGATTACGAACAGCAATGCCGCTGGCGTCTGCGTCTGGATCACCAGCTTCAGTGGCAGCGATGGCGCCAACAATAGCACCGTGCAAAACTGCAATCTCTCTGGCAGCCCAGGCGTGGCAGCGCTTGCCGGTGTTTTGTCCGGCAGCGGAGTTACCCTTGGTAACGACGCCGAGTTCGCGAATAACAACATCCTGGTCCAGAACAACAATATCTTCCGGGTCCAGAACTCGTGCGACCTGCGGGGCACGACCTTGGCAGCTGATACCGGCTGGGTCGTTACCGGCAATATCTGCGGTTCGACCGTCCCGGCCGATAAGAATACCTTACGAGGTATTCGGGTCGGCAATTGCCAGGGCTTCCTGATCAGTGGCAACACCGTCAGCGGTATTGCTTCCACCCCCTCCAGCTCAACCAGGGTGGCCGGAATTCAAACCAATCTCGTCATCAATGGAGGCACGATCACCCAGAATAAGATCAGGGACATTATGCAGCTCAACCCCGCGCAAACCGTCGGAGCTGCCGGCATTGATCTCGCTGGGGGCAATAACATCGTGGTGACGAATAACTTCGTCAGCAATCTCAACCACGATATGAGCGGAGGTTTCAACAACGCCCCCAGCACCGGAGCTGTTGGCATCTTCATCATCGACGGGCACGGGGCATCAGGTTTACTATAACTCGGTCAATCTCTACGGCCCGACGCTTGGCACGCCGAGCACGACTCGTCCTGAGCGCGGCCTTTGCCATGAGCGCCGCACACGAGCACCGGGTGCAACGTGCGCGATAACATCTTCGCCAACAACATGACCGGGGGGACACCCCCAAATATAAGGCATGTCGCGATCTTCCTGCCATCCCCTGCGACCGCGCACGTGATGAATCTGACCCTGAATAACAATGCCTATTACTACGGCACGGACGTGGCGACACAGGGAGTTGGCCAGGGCGGGAACATCGTCGGGACCTTCCTCATCACCCTGGCTCAGTTGCAGGCGTATTCCATGACCCTTTCGGCCGCCGGGACGAATGATAATGCATCGATTGCCTTTAACACGGCGGTGCCCTTCATAGCGGCTGACGATCTGCACATCACCTGCGGTTCGGCGGTCGACAATGCCGGCGTGCCCATCGCTGGGATCACGACCGACATCGACGGGAATATGCGCAGTGCGACGACGCCGGACCTCGGCGCGGATGAAACACAGGCGCCCACGGCCGTGAGCGCGGTTTCGCGCAAAACCCATGGCGGAGCGGGACTTCGACATTAACCTACCTTCGAGCGGCCCGGTCGGAATCGAATGCCGCAGCGGCGGAGCGATGAACGACTATCAAGTCGTCGTCACCTTCTGCTTCGCCCGTGACCCTCGGTAGCGCGACAGTGACTACCGGAACCGGCTCGGTAGCGATGGCTGCTGCCAGCGGGAACACGATCACGGTGGACCTCACCGGCGTGACCAACGCGCAGGTGATCACCGTCGGGCTCAACTGTGTGAGCGACGGCGTCAACAGCGGCAACATGACCATCAACATGGGCGTCCTGGTCGGTGACACGAACGACAACGGATTCGTCAACGCCGGCGACGTCTTGCAAACCCGGAATCGCTCCGGTCAGGCGACCGATCCGACCAATTTCCGTTCCGACGTGAACGCCGACGGCTTCATCAACGCCGCCGACACACTGAGCGTGCGCTCGCGGTCGGGAACGTCTTTACCGTAGTCCCCGCGCGGAGGAAGCGACGCTGAGTCGCTTCCTCCGGACGGGACGTCGCTTTACGCGATCTCGTGATACAACCTCATCCCTCCAATCAGTCCGCCCGCGGCGCCGAATTGCGCGACGCAGCGGCCTTTTCCTGCCAATCTCCTTAGCTCGGGCGGTACTCCGCGCCTTGACAACCCTGCAACCCTTTCCAACCCCTGAACGATAGTTGACCTCCTAAACCTCAAAGGAACCCCCAGAATGAAAAACAAATCCTACGACCTCGGTCGCTTTGGACGAAGCATAACGACGACAATTGGCCCTGCGCGCCGTGGCCCTGCTTGCCGTCTCGGGCAAGTCTTATCCCATGCATACCACAACCCGCATGCGCGTAGTTCTAGCTACACTCCTCGCTGGAATTCTGTTCTTACTCGGCTCAGGTTCTACCGCCTTCGCTCAAGACCACCAGGATTGGAAGTTCACCCATCCGAAGCCACAACCCAATCATCCTGCGAAAGCTCCAGACGCTTGATGCCAATAACTGGATCGCCGTCGGTGCAAACGGGACCTTTATGCGAACGACAGATGCCGGAGCTAGTTGGTATTTTCATCACCAGGCCGGGCTCCCAGTAAACAACGCGTTGCAGATAGGGGCGAACGCCGATCTGCGATTCGTCAGCCCGACGAACGGAATCATTGTCGGCGATCTGGGATTTGTTGGCAGAACCTCGGATGGAGGTGTGACGATAACTCCGGTGGCGAGTGGCGTGCCTACTAACCAAGCCTGTCGGTCGATCTCGTTCGGCGATGCGAGCACAGGATACGTCGCTGCTGGAGCAGCCAGCGGGTCGGCCGGGACAATCATCAAAACCATCGACGGCGGCGCAACCTGGACAACCGTCTACACAACGACGAATCCTGTTATGGCGTTGGTGGCAATTAATCCAATGGTGGTGCACGCGGTCCTGCAAAATGGTGGAGTGGTTCACACCACCGACGGAGGAATGAACTGGAGCACCCCTGTTCCCGGCACGGCAGGAATGTCAACGCTCGGGATGTCATTCCTCGACGCAACGACCGGGTTTATTGTCGGATCGCAGGGCTCAATTAGAAAAAGCACAGATGGCGGTGTCACGTGGCCCGCTCTGCCGCCGCCACAGACGGACTGGGGCTTCTTCCAGATGAAGATTATCTCGCCGACCGAGATTTACGCCGTCGGCGCACCGGATTTCCTCTACAAATCGACCGACCTTGGTAGCACCTGGACCCCTCTGCCCATCATCCCCGTTGCAGGAAGTTCGGGCCTCTCGACACTTTAGTTTTCTATTCGCTCGAGAAACAAGGGTCATGGCTGATCATGGCCGGAGACGTCGGTCTGATAGCACAATCAACCGACGGCGGGTTGAGTTGGACATCAAACAATTTCCAACTCACCACGGCACTGATGTTCGATATCAAAGAAGTGCCGAACACGAGCACAGTCGTGGCCGTCGGCCGTCAACGGACGATCGGGACGCGGCAGGTGCTTCGTTCGACCAATCGGGGTGATACCTGGAGCGCGATCGACCTTGGCGGTGAACACGGATCTGCAAGGTGTCTCCTTCGTCGATTCTCAGCTCGGGTATGCATGTGGAACAAACAGCCAGGTGGTGAAAACCACCGATGCTGGATTGACCTGGGCACCTGTAACTCGACCCTCCACCACTAACTACACCCTGCAGGCGATGGAATTTGTCGATGCCAACACGGGATGGATCATCGTCAATTTTGCCACCGTCCCGGGCGGCAATATCTTCAAGACAACCAACGGCGGAGCAACCTGGGATCAGCAAACTATTGGAACCACGGACTCAGCTCGCTGCCCTTGACATGGTAGATGCAAATGTCGGTTACATTACTCTCAATTCGTCGAGGCCGACCTATCTACAAGACCATAAATGGCGGGATGAACTGGACGCCAGTGACGACGCCGTTTACCGCTCAAATCAGGGCGGTCCGCGCAGTTAATGCCAATCTCGTCTACCTCGGCATGGACTCGGGGACAAACCGGATAGGCAAGTCAATCGATGGTGGAGCTACCTGGCAGCAAATTGCGCTTCCAGCTACGGCGGATGTCGTCAGCCTCGACTTCAGCGATGCGAATACAGGATATGTGGCTGGTCAAAGTCATAAATGCCCTCTTCAAAACAACTGACGGCGGAGCCACATGGTCATTCCAGAATGCACATGTGATTGCGGTCTTGAGGATCTACGCCGGACCGAGTGGCGCAGCATGGGCCCTCGGAACGAGCGCCTCTATTCTCCGTAATGCTCTCTTCCAACCCACCTCAGCGGTTTCGCGGCTGACGCATGGCGGCGCGGGAAACTTCGATATCGACATGCCGCTCACTGGCACAGCGGGGGTCGAATGCCGGAACGGCGGCGGCAACTACACGCTCGTTGTTACCTTTAGCAACACGATGGTGAGCGGCAACGCCAGCGTTACCGGCGGTGCAGGCAGCGTTGCCGGAACTCCGACCTTCAGCGGACATACGATGACGATTAATCTAACCGGTGTGACCGATGCACAGACGGTCACGGTTAGTCTGACCAATCTTACCGACGTCTTCTCACAAGTCCTGCCCAGTGTGGCGCTCGGCGCGAGTTTTCTCGTCGGCGATACCAACGGTGACCGGATGGTGAATGCGGGCGATGCTTTGCAAACCCGGAATCGCTCCGGTCAGGCGACCGATCCGACGAATTTCCGTTCTGACGTGAACGCCGACGGCTTCCTCAATAGCGGCGATACCATCGCCGTGCGCTCGCGCTCGGGAGCGTTTCTACCATAGTCCCCGTGCGGAGGAAGCGACGGTGCGTCGCTTCCTCCAAGGTGGAGGGGCCATTTCCAAAGCGTTTGGCGTCCTGCGCAGCTTATCGTCCGTTGCCAACGGATTGTTTTGACTCTTCGTTAGCGGATTTACGCCACATTCGGCACCGGCAGTCTGAGTCTTTCCGGGACATTTCTCGCCGGGATTGATCTCAACAATGGCGGCGCGGCCGTGGCAGTCGTCGCTGGCTGGCGGCGGCGCCGGCGCGGCGCCTGAGCATTTCGAATGGCGGGAGGGCGGTTGCGCCGCGCTATCTGAAAGTGGAATGCCGCTCCCGGCGGCAAGTTGGCGCGGCGGGCTCGGTGTGTTAATGACCACCATGAGAGCCGGCGTCGCGCTCGGGTCAAACCTCGGCGATCGGCTCGGCAACCTCAGCGCTGCCCGCCGCCAAATCGGCGCCCTCGCGCATGTGCAGCCACCGATTCTTGCTTCCGCTATCTACGAAACCGAGCCCGTGGCGTGTGAACCGGGCGCGCCGAAATTTCTCAACGCTGTGATGGAGATCGGATACGCGGGCGAACCGGAAGAGCTCCTGCGGGAGCTGCGCGCGATCGAGAGTTCTCTCGGGAGGCCGGCCGCGCACGCCCGGAACGCGTCGCGCACGGTGGACCTGGATCTGTTGTACTTCGGCGAGGTGCAGGTCAGCGGGGCGGAGCTGGAACTGCCGCATCCGCGAGTGCACGAGCGGCGTTTCGTGCTCGAACCACTCGCGGAGATCCGTCCGGATCTCATTTTGCCGGCGCAATCGGCCCCCGTCGCGGAATTGCTCCGCCAACTGCCCGAGACAGTGCCGTTGGTGCGTTTCGCTTCCGAGTGGTAGCCTCCCGATCGTATGGAGGCCTTGCGCGAGAAAAAGGGTCGTGGTGAACCGATTACGGCCCTCACGGCCTACGACTACCCGACGGCGCGCCTGCTCGATGAATCCGGCGTCGATGTGATTCTCGTCGGTGATTCGCTGGGGATGGTGGTGCTTGGGTATGAGGACACGACCGAGGTGACGCTCGACGCGATGGTGCATCACACCCGCGCAGTCGCACGCGCGGTGAAACGGGCGCTGCTCGTGGCCGACCTGCCGATTCACACCTACGACACGCCCGAGGAGGCGCTGGCCAGTGCCCGTACGCTCATCGCGGCCGGGGCGCAGGCGGTGAAGCTCGAGGGTGGCGTCACCCACGCGCGCCAGATTGAGGCGGTGGTCAAGGCCGGCATCCCGCTGATGGGCCACATCGGCATGCTGCCGCAAAGTGTGCGCGAGGAGGGCGGCTACAAGCTCAAGGGGCGCACGGAAGCCGAGATGGAGGCATTGCTGCGCGATGGACGCGCCGTGGAAGCCGCCGGGGCGTTTTCCGTCGTCCTCGAGATTGTCACCGCGGAGGCCGCCCAGCGGATCACAGACGCCCTGGAAATTCCGACGATCGGGATTGGCTCGAGTGAGAATTGCGACGGTCAGATCCTCGTCACGCACGATCTGATCGGACTGTATCCATGGTTTGTGCCGAAGTTCGTGAAGCAGGAGGCTGACGTGGCGGCCGAGATCCGGAAGGCGGCCGCGGCCTTTATCGAACGAACTCAGGCGCAGAGCCGTCTAAGTGCAAAAGTTTGACACCGCTGGCCGGGGACTGGTGTTTCATTCATCAACATGAGGAGATTGCCGCCACCACGCGAAATCGAGGACGACTCCATCTGGTCCGGCAGCCAGCAACGCAACTGGCTGCTGGTCGGCCTCCTCGCGTCGTTGCTGCTCCATGCGCTCCTTTGCGTCTATTTTTACCGGACGCAGTTCACGCTCGTGGACGAGGCCCTCAAAGGGCCGGAGCAGACGGCGACCTTCAAGGTTAAGAATCTAACGCTGCAGCAGCTCGACACGCCGAGCATGGATCAATCGACGGAAGCGGCGAAGCCCGAGCCTGACAAGACCGACGTGCAGCTGCCCGATGAGAAGAAATCATTCGACAGTCTCCTCGAGGAGATGCACGCCAGCACCGCCGTGCCGGATGACATGAGCGATGTCCTGCCGGACAAACCGCGCGTCGATCCGACGAACGCGTCGTCGATCATGAAGGAGATCGAGCGCAGCACGGCGCAGGTTTTGGCGCAGAGTCCGAACGGCACTCGGGAGCAGTCGATGCTGAACGATTCCGCGACCTCGGGGCGCCCGCAGCCGGCGCTGACCGGGACCGAGTTGGCCACCAGCACCACGATCAAGAAGCCGAACGTGATCAACAAGATCCCTGGCGACAGCGCCGGACCAGATCGCGGCCGCGCGCCGGGTTTCAGCGATCTCGATTCGCTCCTCTCCCAGAAAGGACCGCTTGGCTCCGGCACCGCCATCCGAATGCCGGATGATCAGCTCTTTGAGTACAACAGCGCGGATCTGCAGGATAGTTCCGTCGAGCAGCTGCGGAAGCTGGCCACGCTCATCAAGCGCAACCCAAACGCGAAGTTCTCGATCGAGGGTTACACGGATTCGCTCGGCAGCTTCGAATACAACCTCGACCTGAGCCAGCGCCGCGCCTACTCGGTGAAGGAATATCTGGTCCAGGCGATGGGGATTAACCCCGCGCAAATTCAGGCCCGCGGGTTCGGGGCCTCGAAGTTCCTGGTTCAGCCGCGGCCGGTCACCGATCCCATGATGGAACAGATGGAAATTCGGCGCCAGCAACCGAATCGCCGGGTCGTGGTCGTGGTCGATACGAAGTAGCGCGCGGCGAGCCGGCCGCACTGTCGGCGCTTGATACGCTTAATCCTGGAAGCCACGCGCCCCAAACGGCGACAGAGCGCCGGCGCTACCACCACGCGGACGAAATCGCTCGCGAGCTCACCAGTTCTTGAGCCACTGACGTGGATCGGTCGAATCGGCCGTGCTCCAAAGATCGAAGGTTGGATTGTAGCCGGTCGCGCCAGTAAAGGCGGTCGGGTTCGCGTCCGGATTTTTTGCGGTGGAATATCCGTAGCTGTTCCCAAATGGATCCCTGACGAATGAGGAACTGGTCGGATTTCCGCTGCTATCGCGGCCTCCGATCATTTGCGGCTTAAAGCTGAAGTAGCTTTTCTGATTTGATCCACCGTTCGGATCCGTGCCGGCCAGCACGCGATAGAGATGAGCGGAGGCCTCCGAATATTGACTGCTGTTGGCATCGGTGTTTGCGGGCGTGAGGTCGTTCGTTGCCTGCAAAGCGGGATAAATCCCGTTGTCCGCCTTGTAACTCTCGAGCGCGGCTGAGAGCGCCGCGATCTCCGCCTCCGCGCGCGAGCGTTGCCCTTTCTTCTGCACGTAACCGGAAGTGCCGAGGACCAGGCCGGCGAGCACGATGATGACCGACATCACGATCAGCAATTCGATGACCGTGAAAGCGTGGACGAAATATCGCCGCGGTCTTGGCACGCTCACGTTTGCTGCTGCAGGCCGGTGATGATGCTGATGAGCGGCATGAAGAGCGCGATCACGATCGTGCCGACCACGAGGGCGAGGAAGACGATCATGATCGGCTCGAGCATCGAAGTGAGCGCGGCGACGGAATTGTCGACCTCGTCATCGTAAACCTCCGCGATCTTCAACAGCATTTCCGGCAACTGCCCGGTCTCTTCCCCGACGTCGATCATGCTGATGACCATGGGCGGAAAGGCGCCGCTGGCCTCGAGCGGTTGCACGATCGATTCGCCCTCTTTGACGGCGTCGTGGACGAGACTGATGGCGTTCGCAATGATCTTATTGCCCGCGGTTTCGCGCGTGATGTTGAGCGCCTGCAGGATCGGCACGCCGCTCGTGACCAGCGTCCCGAGCGTCCGCGAAAACCGCGAAATGGCGGTCTTGCGCAACAAGTCACCAAAGAGCGGAATGTGCAGCTTTATGCGATCGATCAACACTCGCCCCTGCGCGGTCCGTCCGGCAAATTTGGTGACGACGACCAGGAGCACGATCGCGCCGGCAATGATGGGCCAGTGGTCCTTGACCGCGTTGCTCACGCTGATGACGAAAAGCGTGATTCCCGGCAGCGGCTTGTCGCCGAGCATGTCCTTGAAGATCTGCTCGAATCTCGGCACGATGAAGACAAGCAGGAAGGCCAGGATCGCAATCGCGAGAACCATGACGATGATCGGATAGACCATCGCAGCGACGACCTTGTTCTTGATCTTCTGCGCTTTTTCCTGGAACTCGGCCAGCCGGGTCAGGACCAGCTCGAGCACGCCGCCAAGCTCGCCGGCGCGCACCATGTTGACGTACAGATCGTTGAAAATGCGCGGGTGCTGCGCGAGCCCTTCGGAAAAGGTGCTGCCGCCCTGCACCGAATCTGAAAGGTGGCTGATGGTTTTCTGGAGAACCTTGTCGCGCTCCTGTTTCGCGAGCACCGTCAGCGCGCGCAAGAGCGGCAGGCCGGCATCGATCAACGTCGCCAGCTGGCGGGTGAAGATCATGAGGACGCGCGTTTTGACCGTCTTGCGCTGGAAAAGGACGATGCCTTTCTTCTGCCCGGCCGCCGCGGGCGCGACGACGCGGGCCGCCTTGGATTTCTTCGCCGCTTTGGGGGCTTTGCCGTCGCGGCCCGCCGCCCGGCCTTCCTCCACGACCGTGGTGGGAAAATACCCCGCCTGCCGGAGCTGGCCGATGGCCTCGTTCGTGGAAGCAGCGTCGACCAGGCCGGTGGATTCCTGGCCGCGAGCGTCGAGGGCGACGTAGGTGTAACGGGGCATTTGCTGAAATGACTAATGACGAATGTCGGAAGACGAATCAATGCCAATGACCGCGGGCTTCGTCATTCGAGGTTCGTCTTTCCTCAAGTGTATTTCAGCACTTCCTCGATCGTGGTCGCGCCTTCGAAGATACTGCGCACCCCGTCCTGCCGAAGCGTGACCATGCCGAGCTCGATCGCTTTCTCCTTCAGGACCACCGTCGGCGCGCGTTCGTTGATTAATTCGCGGATCGGATCGCTGATTTTCATCAGCTCGTAAATGCCTTTGCGCCCCTTGTAGCCGGTGTTGTTGCAGGCGTCACAGCCTTTCCCATAAAAGAACTGCTTCTCGCCGATGTCGCGTCGGGAGAGCTGCAGTTGATCGAGGAAACTTTCGTTCGGCTCGTAGGCGCTGCGGCACTGCGGGCAGATGCTGCGGAGTAACCGCTGGCCCAACACGGCATCGAGGGTCGAGGAGATGAGGAACGGCTCCACGCCCATGTCAATCATGCGCGTAACGGCGCCCGGCGCGTCGTTGGTGTGCAAGGTCGTGAAGACGAGATGCCCTGTGAGCGACGCCTGGATCGCGATCTGCGCCGTCTCGAGGTCGCGCGTTTCTCCCACCATGATGCGATCTGGATCCTGCCGCAGAAAGGCCCGCAGGACGCGCGCGAAGGACAAACCGATCGCCTCGTTCACCGGCACCTGAATGACCCCTTCGAGGTCGTATTCGACCGGCTCCTCCGCCGTCAGCAGCTTCGAGTCGATCGTATTGATCTTGCGCAGACAGGAGTAAAGCGTGGTGGTCTTGCCGGAGCCGGTCGGGCCCGTGACAATGAAGATGCCGTTCGGCCGGTTGATCACCTCGATGATGTAATCGTGGATGTAATCCGGCATCCCGAGCGCCTCGAGATCGAGGTTCACAGTCGAGCGATCGAGGACCCGCAAGACCACGCTTTCGCCGAACTGCGTCGGGAGGGTCGAGACACGCATGTCGATCATGCGCCCGGCCACGTTCTTCTGAATGCGGCCATCCTGCGGCAGGCGACGCTCGGCGATGTTCATGTTCGCCATCACCTTCACTCGCGAAATCACCGGGAGCGCGAGATGGCGCGGGGGCGGCGCCATTTCATAGAGCGCGCCGTCGACCCGGTAGCGGATTTTGAATTCGTGCTCGAAGGGCTCGAAGTGAATGTCGCTCGCGCGGTCCTGGATCGCCTGGAAGAGAATCAGATCGACGAACCGGATGATGGGAGTGGCGTTCGCCTCCGCCTCCACGTTTGTCGGCTCCTCGTCGCCGCGGAGCTCCAGCAGATCGCCATCTTCGCCGAGCTGCTTGAGGATGTCCTCCATGCTGGAGGTGTCGCTGCCGTAGTAACGCTTGATCCGCTCCTCGATCTGGTGGGTCGGCGCCACCACCACGTGAATATCCTTGCCGAGCGCGAAGCGGAGATCCTCCGCCGCGCGGAGATCGAACGGATCGAGAAGCGCGACCGTAATCCCGCCCTCGTTCAGACCGAGCGGCAGCGCCCGATGCAACCGCGCCAGACCGCTCGGGATCAGGCGCAACGTTTCCGGCGGAATCTCCGCGTCGACGGTGACGGCTTCCGTCCCCAGCGAATCCGCGATCGTCTGATAGAGACCGTGCTCATCGAGCAGACCGTTGTCGGCCAGCGTCTGGGCGAGGCTTTTGCCGTTCAGGTTTGCCTCCTGCAGCACGTCCTCCATCTGCGCAGGCTCGAAGATATGCTGCTCGATCAGCAGCTCGGCGAGCTGGTTGTTATTCATCGCCAGACACGCTAGTTCGCGTCTCCCATCGTGATGGAGATGACTTCCTCCGCCGAGGTCAGCCCGCCGAGGACTTTGCGCACGCCGTCTTCGCGCAGTGTGCGCATGCCGAGTTCGCGCGCGCGCTGCCGCAGCTGGAGGGTCGATTTGCGGCTGTTGATCATGTGCCGCACGTCGTCGTCGATTTCGAAGATCTCGAAAATGCCCATCCGCCCTTTGTAGCCGGTCTGGCGGCAGCGGTCGCAACCGACCGGCGCCATGACCTGGGCATCGCCCAGCTGCGACGCTTCCACGCGCAGGGCGCGGAGCTCCGTTTCGTTCAGCTGCCCCGGCTTTTTGCAATGCGCGCAGAGCCGCCGGACGAGGCGCTGCGCCATGATGGCCCGCACCGCGGAGGCGACCAGGAATGGCTGCATCCCGATATCAACGAGGCGGGCCACGGCGGAGGGCGCGTCGTTCGTGTGCAGGGTGCTGAAAACCAGATGCCCCGTCAGGCTGGCATTGACCGCGATCGACGCCGTCTCCAGGTCGCGAATTTCACCGATCATGATGATGTTCGGCGCCTGGCGCAGGATGGAACGGAGCGCAGCCGGAAACGTCATCCCGATGTCGGCGTTGACCTGTACCTGGTTGATACCGTTCATCTGGTATTCGACCGGCTCCTCGACCGTGATGATTTTCCGGTCGGGCTTGTTCATGTAATTCAGGCAGGCGTAAAGCGTGCTCGTCTTGCCCGAGCCGGTCGGTCCGGTCACAAGCAGGATCCCATCCGGCAACCGCAACAAACGCTCGAAAGTCTCCTGGTCGTCGCTCAGGAATCCGAGCTCCGGCAGCCCGAGCAGAAGGCTCGACTTGTCGAGCAGACGCATGACGACGCTTTCACCGTGGTTCGTCGGGATCGTGGAAACGCGAAGGTCAAGCGGCTTGCCGGCGATCTTGACCTGGATGCGGCCGTCCTGCGGAAGGCGTTTCTCGGCGATGCTCATCGAGCCGGTCATGATCTTGAGCCGGCTCACGATCGCCGATTGCAAACGTTTCGGGGGCGCCTGCATTTCCTGGAGCACGCCATCGATGCGAAAACGGACGCGGAATTTTTTCTCGAGCGGTTCGAGGTGAACGTCACTCGCCCCGAGCCGATGGGCTTCCACGAGCAGCATCGAAACCATCCGGATGATCGGCGCGTCGCCCTCATCATCGCCTTCGGGCCGGCCGCCCTCGGTGATTTCCAAGCCAGCGTCGATGTCGCCAAGCCGCTGCTCGAGCATGTCCGACGCCTCGTCCGCGGTGCCGTAGTGTTTGAGCAGCGCCGCGCGGATCTGCTCCGGACTGCTGCAGACGAGCTCGATTTCCCGCTGCAAGAGGAAGCCAAGGCTGTCGATCGTATCGATGTCGAGCGGGTCGCTCACCGCCACGATCAGCCCGGTTTCACCGAAACCCACCGGGATCACTTTGAAGCGACGCGCGTCTTCCGCGCGCATCTGCTTGATCACCTCTTCCGGAATGACCCGCGCCGAGAGGTCGATCCAATCCATGTGCGCCTGGGTGGCGAGGGTGCGCGAGACGTCGGTTTCCGTCACGAGGCCGTCGCGGATGAGGACGGCGACGACATCGGTGGCGCCGTTGAGGCGGGAGCGCGCGCTCTCAATCTGCGCTTGCGTCACCAGCCCAACGTCCTCGAGGACCCTGAGCACGTAGTCTTCCTTTTGATGCAAGGGATGGAAGCGGGGCGTTTAGCCGCGCAGGAGATTACGACGGGGGATGTCCAAATTCCAACCCTCAACATCCAACATCCGAGGAAGCTCCAATTCTCAAGTTTCTCAGCCGCGGCCGTGCGGTGCCTCGAGGTCAAGCTCGGGCCCGATCGGCACAATCCGCGTCGGGTTGATCTGCTCATGCGTGACGTAGTAGTGGCGCTTGATGTGATCCAGATTCACCGTCGCGCGCACGCCGTCATGCTGGTAGAGATCGCGCAGATACGGCCAGAGCTGCGGGTAATCGACGATCCGGCGCAGGTTGCATTTGAAATGGCCGTGGTAGACGGCGTCGAACCGGATGAGCGTCGGAAAGAGGCGCCAGTCGGCCTCCGTCATCCGCTCGCCGAGCAGGTAACGGCCGCGCCCGAGCCGGGCATCGAGTTCATCGAGCGCGGCGAAGAGCTTGCGCGCCGCCCTTTCGTAGGGCGCCTGCCGCGTCGCGAAACCGGCGCGGTAAACACCGTTGTTCACCCGCGCATAAACGAACTGGTTCACCGCATCGATCTCGTCGCGCAGCTCCGCCGGATAAAAATCGTAGGGGTTCGTCGCGAAGTCGCTGAACTCGCTGTTCAACATCCGCAACAGATCGTCGTCCGAGTTGCTCACGATCCGTTTGGTTTGCCTGTCCCACAGCACCGGCACCGTCACGCGTCCGTCAAAGGCCGGATCGGTCGCGGCGTAGGCTTCGCGGAGGAATTGAAAGCCGTTCACCGGATCGGTGGAGTGTCCAGGACCATCGCGAAACGCCCAGCCGCGTTCGTCGCGGACGGGGTCGACCACCGTCATGCCGATCACCTCTTCAAGGCCCTTCAGCTTGCGCAGAATGATGGTGCGATGTGCCCACGGACACGCGAACGAAACGTAAAGATGATAGCGGCCGCGCTCCGGCGGGTAGGCGGTCGAGCCGTCGCGTCGCACCCAGTCGCGAAACGCGTCCTCCTGGCGCGTGAATTCGCCGGACTCGGACTGCTCGGTTGGAAATTGTGCAGTGCTCATGGATCCCCCTCGTGAAAACGTGATTGTCGCCGCGCTATAGTAGCGCAGAATCGCGCCGCATGAATGAGGTCGTCCCGCTCCGGCTCGCGATGTGGTCCGGCCCGCGCAACATCTCCACCGCGATGATGCGCGCGTGGGGCAACCGGCCCGACACCATGGTCGTGGACGAGCCGTTCTACGCCTATTACCTGCGCGCCACCGGCGCCGATCACCCCGCCGCATCGGAAGTGATCGCGCACGGCGAGACCGATTGGCGCCGCGTGGTCCAGCAGCTGACCACCGGAGCGCTTTCGACTTCCGACGGCAACACTCGCTCGATCCATTACCAGAAGCAGATGACCCATCATCTGTTGCCGGAGATCGACCGCGCGTGGCTGCGGCGCGTCACGAATTGCTTCCTCATCCGCGATCCCGCCGAAGTGATCGTCTCCTACACAAAAAAGAATCACGAGCCCGCGCTGGAGGAGATTGGCTTCGTGCAACAGGCGGAGATCTTCGATTTCGTGCGCGCGGAAACGGGCTCGATCCCGCCGGTGATCGACGCGCGCGATGTGCTCGAAAATCCGCGCCCCACGCTCACGAGGTTGTGCGAAGCGGTCGGCGTAGAGTTTACCGAGTCCATGCTTTCGTGGCCGCCGGGACTTCGCGAGACCGACGGCATTTGGGCAAAGCACTGGTATGCGGAAGTGGCGCAGTCGACCTCCTTCCGGCCACGCAGGCGTGAGCCCGCCACCATCCCTGACCGCCTCCGCGGCGTCCATGATGCGGCTTTGGAAATCTACCACCGCCTACGCGAGCATCGGCTGCGCTAGTTTTCATTCCCCCATGCTCCAAACCTTCGACGAACGGAATCGCGACCTGTTGATCAACATCAACGGCGATGCTCAAGCATCGCGACGAAGCCGGCATCAGCCCGTTCGACTCAGCGGTGCAAGGCGGCGATGCGGTCTGGGAAGGCCTGCGCCTTTACGACGGCCGCATCTTCAAGCTGCACGAACATCTGCGCCGCTTGCGCGACTCCGCGATCGCGCTCGCGTTTGCGGAAATTCCGTCGGACGACGCGATCATTGACCAAATCAAACGCACCCTCGCCGCGAACAGGATGCAGGACGGCGTCCACATCCGGCTGACGCTGACCCGCGGGGTCAAAATCACATCCGGCATGGACCCGCGGCTAAACGTGAGCGGCCCGACGCTGATCGTGCTCGCCGAGCACAAGGCGCCCGTTTACGCGAAAACCGGCCTCTCGCTCATCACGAGCAAAATTCGCCGGCCGCCGCCGGAGATTCTTGACCCGCGGATTCACCACGCGAATCTGCTGAACTCCATCCTCGCCAAGATCGAAGCCAACCACGCCGGGGCGGATGACGCCCTCATGCTCGACCAGCGCGGCTTCGTGGCGGAGACGAACGCCACCCACGTCTTCGCGGTCCGAAACGGCTGCGTGCTCACGAGTCACGTCGTGGCGTGTCCCGAAGGAATCACGCGCGCGACCGTGCTCGAGATCTGCACCGCGCAGGGGATCGAGTTCGCGGAAACCGATCTGACCGTCAACGATCTCTACAGCGCCGACGAGATATTCTGCACCGGCACGATGGGCGAATTGGCCGGGGTGACGTCGCTCGACGGCAGACCAATCGCCGACGGCCAAATCGGCCCGATGACGAATCGGCTGAGCGAACTCTTCGCCGCACGCACCGCGACCGAAGGCGTCCGCGTTGCCTAGGGGACGCGCCGCTACTTCAGCAAGAACTCCCGCACGAACTGAATCGTGGCGTAAAACTGAAAGTCCGCGTTCTTCTTTTTCGCGAAGCCGTGGCCCTCGTCCTTCGCGAGCAGATACCAGACGGGCGTGCCCTGCTTCTTCAGTGTCTCCACGATCTGATCCGCCTCGGTTTTGGGGACGCGCGGGTCGTTTGCGCCCTGCACCACGAACATCGGCTTCGTGATCTTCCCCGCGTTGTTGAGCGGCGCCGTGCGGTTCATGAACTCGAGCAGCGCCGGGTCGCGCTCATCGCCATATTCCGCGCGACGCAGATCGCGCCGGTAGCTCTCCGTGTTCTTCAGAAACGTCGCCAGGTGGGAAATGCCCACCACATCGAGTGCGCACCGAATCCGCTCCGGATAATACGTCGCCACTGCCAGCGTCATGTGCCCGCCATAGGAGCCGCCCGTCACCATGATGCGCTCCGCGTCCAGCTCCGGCCGCGTCCCGATCCAGTCGAGCAGCGCCGCGATGTCCTTGTAGGAATCCTCGCGCTTCAAGCCGTTATCCAGTTGCACAAACGTCTTCCCGTAACCCGACGAACCGCGGATGTTCGGGAAAACAATCGCGCACCCGAGTTCGTTGATGAAATAGTTGCTCCGCGCCGCAAACCCGGGCCGAAACTGCGCTTCCGGCCCGCCGTGGATGTTCACGATCACCGGCCGCTTGCCGGGGAACTTCGCCGCCGGCGGCGCGTAGAGGTAGCCGGTGATCTCGCGTCCATCGAATGACTTCCAGCGCACCAGCTGCGGCTCGACAAATTGCGTCGCCGGGATCCCACCGGTCTCGCTCGCCGTCCAGCGCGCCGTCACGCTCTTCCGGTCCGCCACCGACCACGTGTAGACATCCGTCGGCGCGCGGGCCCCGGCCACGTTGAATGCCAGCAGCGCCCGCTTCGCGTCCGGGTGCCACTTCAACCCCGACATCACCACCGCCGGCAGCGCCGGTGTAAAGACCGGGTCCGGCAGCGGGCGCGCCGTCACCGCATTGTCGCGCGTCGAGATCTCGACCATGTGCAGCGTGCTGGCGCCGTTTTCGTTCAACGTAAACGCGATCGTCGTGCCGTCCGGGCTCAAGTCCCAGTCGTCCACATCCCACTTCGCATCCGGCAGCAGATAGCTGTGCTTCCCGTTCACCAGCTCGATGAATGCCAGACGCTGAAACTCCGACTCCCGGTCCGTGGTGACGAAGATCCCCTGCCCGTTTTTTGCGAATCGCGCCTTCCCGTAGGCCACCTTCTCCGCGCCTTCCGCCGGCCGCGGCGTCAGCTCCTTCCGCACGCCGGTCTGCGCGTCGAAGAGCCAGAGATAGCTCTCGTTGATCGACACGTATTCCTGCACCAGCAACTGCCTCTCATCCGGCGACCAATCCATCACCTGCCACCCTCCCCCTTTCACTTCGGCCAGCAGCCGGTCGCTCTTCGGGTCGGTCGGCGCCTGGATGTAAATGTCCATGTCAGCTCCGTTGCGACGCGTGGAAGTGTAGGCGATCCACTTCCCACCCGGGCTCCATTCCGGCGTCAAATTGCGCGACTTCCCGTCCGTCAGGAGCGTCACCTCGCCGGTCGCGAAATCGTAGCGGTAGTTCTGGTTGAACTCATTTCCGCCGGCCCCTTTCGTGAAGACAAAATAATCGCCCCGCTTCGTCTCGAAGGAGCCGGCATCCACGCGATCGGGGAAAAACGTCAGCTGCGTGCGCGCGCCCCCCGGCTGGGTCACGAGATGGAGCTGATTCGTGTCACCGAAGCGGGTCGTGATCAAAATTTCCGGGCGGGCCGGATGCCAATCCTGGAACGCCGCCGCCCGCGCTTCGGTATATCGGCCCACCTGCTCGGCCAGTTCGGCGGGAATGGGCGGGATGCCGTCGGCCACGAGCGCCTCGTTCGGCGTGATCATCTTGGGCGCGGCGGGTGCGGGTTCGGCGGCGTGGTTCGGGTGGGGCAGAGCCAGTGCGAGCGTGAGCAGAATGATCAGGCGAGCGTTGGGAGAAAGGGAGAGTTTCATAGGTGAGCGGAAGCGGTCATGCCGGCGATAGTTGGCGAACGGCGCATGCACTGTCCCATCATTTGAGCACCTCCGCACGCGACGCAAACAAGGACCGCGCTGCAGGCAGTCGTGTCCTCACGCGGCGGAGTGGCAATAATCGCGCAATTCCCCGCCGCGACGCCAACACCCCGCCCGGTCGGGAGACTGGGCTTACATTGCGGCGCGGGGCGTTGGTAACCAAGTCGCGCGAGAAACAGGCCGAAAAACAAAAAACCACGCACCGCGGGGGCGCATGGTTCTTGTGGTAGGAAACCGTTGGTGGAGGACTAGTGCTGCTGCTTTTTCGCCCGGCGAAAACGCTGTGCACAGGCGAGAAGTCCGATGCCGAAGAGCATGTAAGTGGCGGGCTCCGGAATGAGAGTCAGCGTTCCCGTACCCAAGAAATCAGTAGACTGGAACGTCGCACCGCTGGTCGTGCTGCCGTACGTTCCCGGCGTCGTTTGCGGAGTGCCGTTGAGTACAATCCCACCGACCACGTCGGTCCCGGTGTAGTTCAGATTCGCGAACGCTCCACTCACGATGCTGATGCTGGCGTTATCGTTAATGTAATTGTTTGTCGCGCCGTTTTGTAGAGTCAGGGTCACTCCCGCAGCGGTCAGGCTAATATTGCCGGTCCCAAGCGTGCCATCACCGTTCGCGATTAAGGTTCCTGCATGTGACCGTCGTCCCGCCTTGGTATGAGTTTCCTGTATTGGTAAGCCGCGAGATGTTCGCGCCGCCATTATCTGGTGAACGTGATTCCACCAGGCTCCGGAAACGGCGCCGGAATATGGTACTGCCAGCCACATTCGTGCTGAAGCTGTTATAAGTCAGGTTGCCGTTCAGAGTGACGGTTCCGGAATAGGTCGACGCACCCTGTGCTCGCCGAGCCCAAGACAGACGTCCCGCCGGTGCCGGTGGCGACAACGATGGGGTTTGGAAGGTAACCCCCGCCGTCGACATTAACGTCGCGCTGCCCTGCCCGCTCTGGCCGAGCGTGATGGTATTCCCGGCTCCGCCGAAGTTGGCAGCGTTGTTGAATGTTACCGCTCCCCTTTGAACCAGGACACTGCCCACGAACGTGTTCACGCCCGTCTGGAACCGCATCGCCCCCGCAAAGACCGTAGAGCTCGTAACGGTGTTGCTGACGTTGCTAATCGTAATGTTGCCGGTGCCGGTGATGCGTGCCCAATACCTGAATCGACCCGTTCGACGCCGTCGAGGTCGCCTGTGTTGCTGATCAAAAGGTCGTCAGCCAGCGTGTAGGTACCCGCTCCCAAAATAAGCGCATTGCCGGTGCTGCCGGTCGCATTCGTGTTGCTGATGGTAGCAACGCCTGCCCCAGCACCATCTTGATTCAAGCGTGATCCCGTTGGTATTCGTGATTGTCCTGTGAAAGTTTGCCGTGTTGAGATAGGAAATCGTGCCGACTGTCACGCCGCCCGCGATGTTCTGGGTCGTCGTCCCGGTGGCCGTCGATTAGTCGCCGAAATTCGCTATCGCGCCGATGGCATTTGGCACCCCTGTGCCGTTCCATCCATGGACTAGCGTCGCTATCCCAGTTGCCGCTACCGCCGGTCCAATCGGATGCATGTGCAATTGATGCTGTCAGGGCAAGGGCCAAAGTGAGCTTGGTGATTCGGTTCATACGAGTGCGGGGAACTCCTTGATGGAAATCGTCGCGATCTTTTCAGAGCGCCCGCAGGGCGACAAGAATTATTTTGAAGGAATTCGGGACGATTGGGTGTCGGGCTGACGCCGGGCCAGCCGATCCGCCGCGCTCCACGCCGAGGCAAATTCGGAGGGCTTTCACCGCGAGGCTGTCTCAATTCCCAGCAACGACGCGATCGCGGGCGGCACGGGATGGTCATACGCCTTGTCGCTCGTGGTGATGATGTCGTGGATCAAGTCGTGATGGGACTCGCTGTATTGCTGCAAAATCCACTTCCCGAACTGGAACTCGGCCGTCAGGACAAAATCCGTCCGCGAGACGGCCGCGAGCGTTTCGGGCTCGGCGATGTTTTCCGTGCCGCGGATCGTGACCACCAGCGGCTCCGACGGGGTTGGGACTTGGATCGCCAGGCTGTCGTAGAAGGTGTAGCGCGGAGGGCTTGCCGTCTTCGGCAGCTCATTGAGGCGCGCAATCAGTCGCTCCGTCGCCTCCTCCCGCGCCGCCCTGGCGGCATCATGGACCGAAGATCCAGGACCAGGCGCGCTCTGGGGCGCGGCCGCAGGCTTGCGGCTGGCAACGAACGCGATCGCGATGACCACGACGAGCAGGGCGGCCGCAATCGCGCCGACGATCAATGGGAACCGCTGCGGGGCCGGCGGCGACGGTGGAAGCGGCTCCCAGATCCTCGACCCGAGCAGGAGGCCGAGCTCGCGCCACTCGTCCATCCCGTCGTGCCAGTAATGATCGGTCTTCTGCAACTCCCCCCGCTGCGCAAGGACGTCCAACTTTTCGCGGGGGTATTCCCCGATTGTCTCTCCGTCCCGGGCGATCCAGACATTCACGTCTGGCGATTGCTATACAGTCTGCCGTGCGAAAGCAATCCAGCCCCGCACGCTCGCTGTCTTTTGTCGAGGGCCCTGCGAACCGCGAGCGCTCGCGGACGAACCGACAAACATCTCGACTCCGCGCAGCGGTCGCTCATGCTGGCCGTCGCGCGATGAGTCTGCCGGAACCCAAGAGCCGCATCTGGGGGAAGATCCTGGTCTATTACGTCATCGCCACCGCGATCACCGCGTGCTTCACGAAGCTGCAACTGCACACGGCGCCGAACCTGACGCTGGTCACGGGCGCGATGTGGGGCCCGGCGCTGGCGGCGTTTGTCACGACGTGGCTCTACGGCGGGCGAGTGCGTGACTTCGCCTGGGGCTGGGGCAGCGGTCGCTACCAGTGGCTCGCCTATGCGATCCCGTTTTTCTACGCGGTGCCGGTCTATCTGCTGGCTTGGGGCACGGGGCTGGCAGGGTTCTACAACCCGGAAGCGGCGGCGAAGGTCGCAACCGACTATGGCCTGACGGCGCTCTCGCCGGGGCTGGCGTTTGCGGTGTACGCGGTCATCTCGCTTACGATCGGCTTCGTGCCAAAAACAGCGCGGGCGTTGGGCGAGGAGATCGGCTGGCGCGGCTTCCTCGTGCCGGAGCTGTCGAAGGTGACGGGCTTCGTGGGCACGAGCGTGATCAGCGGTTTGATGTGGGGCCTGTGGCATTTCCCGGCGATCCTCTGGACGGATTACAACGCTGGGACGCCGGCGTGGTTCGCACTGAGCTGTTTCACGGTGGGCGTGGTGGCGGAGAGTTTCATCTTCACCTGGATCACGCGGCGATCGGACAGTCTCTGGCCGGCGGCGTTCCTGCACGGCGCGCACAACACGCTGATCCAGCTCGTGCTCACGCCGGCATCGCGCGACACCGGCCGCACCGCCTACGTGATCGATGAATTCGGCCTCGGGCTGGTGGTGACAGGCGTGATTGCGGCGGTCATCGTCTGGCGGAAGAATGCGGCGGAGGAGAAGGCGGCGTGACGTTCGCCCGAAAGCGCAAACGGCCTGGCTGCGGGCGAAAACAATTCCGGCGCAGCTCAGATTATTCTTGCCCAATCGCAAACTTCCTGCAAAATACCCATCCGCCTGCGAACTACGGTTCGTATGGTTCTTGGAAAAATTTAAAGGCTACTCGGCGTTGGGCTCCAAATCCGGGCGGCGTGATGAAAATCGCGGCCGCTGGTCAAGCAGCCCTCGCCAACGGCTCTCAGGAAGCCACGCGTCGGAAACGATGCGTGGCTTTTTTGTTTTTCGGGGCCGCGGCTATTTCCGCCGAAGATAGCTGACGGCGTCCAGACCTTTGGCACGGCCCGCCGCTCCCGAACTCAGAGAGCGCGGCAAAGAGGCGGCGCGTGTTGCGGGAATGTTCTCGTGGTGCGGGCGAGGCACTGCCGGATGCTCCACCGATCCGCTTCACGGAAGCTGCGGTTTTTTTGACCACCTTTCCACACGCTCAGAGTGGTGGCGGGAGACCGCCGGGAACAGGTCAGAATGCCGGCTTGGGAAAGCGCCTAATGCTGTTTCACCGCGGGGCGCGGCAGCTCCAGTTGCAACGGACGCGCGTAGAACGGGGCGGTGCTCAGAAGCGGGGCGGAGGCAGCGGGCGGCAGGGTGGCGGAGGCCGTCGGGCTGATCGCGTAGGCGTAAATTTTCAGCGGTGGCCGGCTCGACAAAATCCGCGCTCTTCACCGCGAGCGGTCGCTTAAGCACTTTGGAGAGCTCCTGCGCGAGGACAATGGCGATGGCACGCGGATCGCGGGTGTAAACCGGGATCGGGAATCCGCCGGAATTCCGATCGTAGCCGTAGATCGTGCCTTCGGTTTCCCAGACGCAATAGGCATGGCCGGCGGCGTTGTCTTCGAAGCGGACAAGCAGGATTCTCGTCCAGAAATCGGGCTCGAGCCGGTGTTTCGCCTTGGTGATGGCGAGGAAGTTACAGGCCGAAACGACGCAGCCGTTGATTTCCACGAGGTCGTTTTCCTTGGGCTCGAGCAGGACAACCCGTTGCTTGCTGCAGGAAGCAAAGGTGAAGAGGGTCAGCGCCGACAGGGCGTAGAAGAGAGTTTTTCGGGGGGGAAAGCGCATAAAAGAACGGCAAGCGTCTCGGGATTACGACGTTTATAGTATTTCAACGGCCGAACGGGAAGCGTCTTTTCTGAAATACGTTCCTGCGGCAGCTGACGAGTAGCTACCAACAGATCGTCGCCCGATGCAAATCCGCGTGCGAAAGGCGCGCCCCAGCGACCGCGAAAATTCGCGCCCCGAGCGCTCTTACTGGCCGGCGTTCAGCTTGGCTCGGATCGCGGCCTTGAACTCCGCCGCACCCAAGGAAGGCGCATTCGCATCCGGGGTCGCATGGCCGCCGATCGCGGCGTTCTTGTCTTTGCCCAGCTCTGCCAGATCGCCGACCGCGCCGCCGTGATTGTTTTTCACCACCTCGGCGCCGGTCGCCCGGTCCTGCTCCACCCGGAAACGGCCGTTCATGATGCCGACCAGCGGCACGAACTGCCGGCCGTTGTTTTCCACGAAAAGAATGTCGCGATCGCCAGCCTTGAACCTCGGCGTGTCGGTCACCTCCATCGTCTGGTCGCCCACGGTGCCGCCGAGCATGCGGATCGTGTAGTCAGCACCGGCGTCGCCCTTGATCCCCTCGTTGACCTTGAAAGTCACAAACGTGACGATATGCCGCTGGCCGCCCTCGCCGATCCACTGCGACCGTACGTCTGTGACGGTGCCGTCAAAGATCAGCTCCGCCTGGCCCACGAGTTCGTCGAAGGTGGGCGGAATGACGGTGGTGGCGTGGGACGGATGGGAGGAGAAGAAAAGCCGCGGCGGCGGCGGCCAAAAGGGAACGAAGTGTTTTCATAGGGCGTCGGATTGCAAAACAGTCACACGATTGGCGCCAAAATTCCATCGCGTCGTTCATCACGGTTCGAGGTCAAAAACTTCGACCAGGCCGATGCCGGTGGTGTTGTTCACGCCGCGGACGATGGCGGTGTAATTGCCAGGGATGAGGCGGGCGACGATGGCGCTTTCCAGCCCATGGGTGGGCGGCACGGTACTGTCGATGATCTCGTCACGCTGCGGGCTGCTGCCCCAGTTGTCGTTCGAGGCGATGAGCTGGCCGTCCGCGTTGTAAAGCTCCAGGGCCGGATCACCGAGGGTACCGGCAACGGCGGCGGCCATCGAGGGTCCGATCGCGCGCACAATGATTGCTTTCTCGACCGTGCCTCCGATGATGACGCCGCCAATAAGGACCTCATCGCCGACGCCAATCCGGCCGCGAGTGGAGAGATTGGTGAGACGCGTGGAATTGGTGCCGAGTTCGTACCCTTCGACGAGGGCGATGCCCTGGGCGCCATTCGCCCCGCGCACCATCGCGGTGTAACTGCCGGCGCTGAGCGTGACAACAAGCGCCGGCTCGAGCGCGTGCGTGGGAGCCAGGCTGGAGGCGCTGATTTCCGCCACCTGCGAGCCGCTCTGCCAGTTATCGTTCTGCATGAGCAAGCTGCCGGCGCTGTCGTACAATTCGAGCGTCGGATCAGCGAGCGTTTCGCCGATCGTGCCCGCCATGGAGGGACCCGTGGCACGGAGGAGGATCCGTTGGGATTCCGAGCCGCGAACGATGAACCCGCCGATCAGAACATTGTCATCCACCCCCACCCGCATCCGCGTCGAGATATTGGCGAGGCGGCTGACGGCCGGCGGCGGGGGCGGGGCGATGGGCGCGCCATACATCCATTGCGCGCCGGCGATGTCGTCGTTCGAAAGCGATTCACGGTCGCTCACGATCGGCGCCATGATGTTATCGCCATTGGAGTGGTTGAGGCCGATGGCGTGGCCGAGTTCATGGAGTAAAATGCGGCGGATGTCAGCCAGGGCGAAGCCAAACGCGCCGCCGAAACGGAGCGGGCCGCGGTAGGAATCGAATGTCTGGGCGCTGTTAAAGAGGACGTCCGCTTCGATCATGTTGGTCCCCTGCGTCACATAGTAGGTGACGGCCAGGGTGCCGCTTCCAAACGCCTGACCAAAGATGGTGCTGGTGAAAACCACCGAGTTGACGTGATCGCCGGTGGAAACGGCGGAGGCACCATTGACCGCACTGAGATGGACGCGCCCGACATTGGAACTCCAGGCTTCGAGCGCCGGTCCGACCGCAGCGCTGTAGGAGGTGTTGCCGTCCAGGAGCGGCGCAACCGGATTGGGCAGGCCCAGACGGAGCACGATCTCGCCCGACGCCCAGCTCTTGCCGTTCAGCGAAAAAGCGCGGACCGAACCAGCGACGAAAATGGCAAGGCACGCGACCCCAAAAACGAGCGCGAGGCGAACGGGGAATCGGGGGAGAGGGGCCAGGACAAAGCGAGGGCAACTCATAATTACCATACAGCAAGAAAAGTGCTGGAGAGGAGCCTTGTCCGTAGTTTCACGAATTAATCACGGGGCCGCACCGGAATATTCCGGGGCGGCGCGTCCAAGGGGCATCCCTGGCCAAGGCCGAGCGAGGCGACGCGTCCCATCTGCGACGCAAATACGAGAGGGAGAAGCAAGGCAACCGCGCCTAGGGGACGATGAAGACCTGTTGCGTGTACGGATCCTTGGCTTTGTCGCCGGACTTGTAGCCGGTGACGTCCACGATTCCGCCGCTCGGGTCCAGGCTGTAAACATACCCGGGCTTGTTCGGAACCGGGCGGGCGGTCGGGAATTGCCGTGTCTCGGTCACTTGCGGACGCGGCGTGGCTGTGGGTGCCGGCCTCGAGCTGGTGGTGGCCGGTGTGCTTTGGGTTACCGGACGCGAAGATGTCGTGGTGGGGGCAGTGCGAGACGTCGTCGTGCTTCGGGTGGCCGGCGTTGGGCTAGTGACAGGGTAACCGGGGTTCACCACGTCGGTCTGTGTGGTGGTGGTTGTCGTACTGTCGGCCGAGTCGATGTGCTCGCGGACGTAGCGCGCGGGCGCGTCGACCACGCGAAAAGACGTGACCGCTACTTTCTGGGCCGTGCGACAACCGGCCACCAGGACAACACCGCTGAGCAGGAGCAATCCCGGGCGCGAAAACATGCGCGCACTTTTAAACGTTTTTTGCGCAAATGCGAGGCGAATTCGTAACATATATCTGCGTCCGACGGAGCCGATGGGCCTTTCATTCGAGCCGCTTGCCCGACAACTCACGGACATCGGCGACAAATGCATCGATCACCTCCGGGGACGCCGCCCAAGAGCACATCAGCCGGTAAATGTCCGGCTCGAGGAACTTGTAGAAATGCCAGCCGCGCGCGTGCAATTCGGCGACCAGCTCTTCCGGCATGTGCAGGAAGACCGCATTCGCCTGGCGAGGGAAAGCCAACTCCAGCCCGGCCACCTCACCGAGTTTCGAGGCCAGGAGCCCGGCCGCCGCGTTCGCGCGTTCCGCATTGCGCAGCCAAATGCCATCGGTCAATAACCCCGCCCACGGCGCCGCCAGGAAACGCATTTTGGACGCGAGCTGTCCCGCCTGTTTCGCCCGGTAATCGAATTCGCGCGCGAGTTCCTCCTTGAAAAACACAACCAGCTCGCCGCCGCCGGTGCCGTTCTTCGTCCCGCCCAGGCAAAGCACGTCGAGGCCGATCTGCCAGCGTGATCTCCTTCGGCGCGCAGGCAAGGGCCGCGACCGCGTTGGCGAACCGCGCACCGTCCATGTGGAGAGCGAGGGACCGCGCCCGCGCGAACTCCGCGATCGCACCGAGTTCGTCCGGCGTGTAAACAGTCCCCAGCTCGGTCGATTGCGTGATGCTAAGCACGCGCGGCTTGGGCGAATGCAGGTCGCGCTGTTTCAGGATCGCCGCTCCAACCGCGGCGAGGTCGAGCTTGCCATTCGCGCCCGGGACCGCGACGAGCTTCGCGCCGCCGGAGAAGAATTCCGGCCCGCCACACTCGTCCGTCTCGATGTGGGAGTGTTCATGGCAGAAAACGCTGTGATAGGAGCGGCAGAGCTGTGCGAGCGCGAGACTGTTGGCCGCGGTGCCGTTGAAGACGAAAAAAACTTCGCAGTCGGTCTCGAAGATTTCGCGCACCAACTCGGCGACGCGGCGCGTCCACTGATCCTCACCGTAGGAAGGCGCGGGCGCGGCGTTCGCCTGCTGGAGCGCGGCCCAGGCCTCCGGCGCGATCCCGGCTGTGTTGTCGCTCGCGAAATCGTAACGGTGCGTTGCCATGACGCATTGTAGAGGCGTTGGCGTCCCGCGCCACCGTGCCGATTCCGCCATGCTTCGAGATCGGAGATTCGACTGCGATGAGCCCCTCCCGTACAGCAGATCGCCTGGTCAATTCAGTGCCCCACGCACGGAACCGGCCAGGCGGATCGCCCCTACTGTTCCCCAACTCTATGTGCAACCGCGCAAGAGAAAGATGATAAGCAAAATCGGAATGGGGATGCCCAGCAACCACATCAAAATGTATCCCGTCGCTCCCGTTTCCTGATTGTGATCTGTTAACTTCATTGAGCTTTTCCTTTTCACTTAATCCTTCGGATCACGGGTAAAAGCTGCGCGTGTGGCGGCCGCATTTTTATCCAGATTGCGAACCGTGAACGGCATATTCGCTAACGCGACCGGATCGCGGCCGCCAATTCGTTAGTCCGCGAGCGGCTGCGGAGCGCGCAAGGCCGTCAGCCGGGCGGCTTCGTCGCGATGACGTTCGGCCAGATCGGAGCGTCCGATCCGCGGATAGATCCGCGACAGATAACGATGCGCGAGCAAAAAACCGGGGCGCAACCGCAGCGAAATCTCGAACGCCTGCACAGCGCGCTCGAACCAGCCGAGGCGCGACATGAGCGCCCCCAGCTGAAAATGCGCCTCCGGGAATTCGTGGCGCAAACCGACGGCGAGCAATGCGTGGTCAATGCCATGGTCAACGAAGTTCTGCCGCGGCAACGCGACACTGAGGCCGTAGTGCGCTTCCGCCGAGTCCGGATCGATCTCGAGGACGCGACGAAAGGCGCGTTCCGCTTCCGGCCAGCGCCGTTGCCGCAGATAAAGCCGGCCGAGGTAGGTCTGCGTCACCGGGTCGTTAGGCGCAATTTCTTCCGCCGCGCGAAACGCGGCCGAGCACGCCTCCAAGTCTCCGCGCGTCCAGGCGAGCACTCCGCGCAAGACCACCGTCTGCGGCGTGCCCGGGGCGAGCCGCTCGAGCGCGGCGGCGGCGCGCTCGGCCGCATCCGGCGCGTTCGCGGCGAGACAAGCCTGCACGAACGCGCTCCAGTAGCGGAGTTCGTCCGGCGCACGCTCCGTCAGTCGCTCCAAAATATCCTTCGCTTCCGTAACCCGGCCGCCCTCCAGCAACGAACCCGCGACATTGAATTGCGCCTCCATTTCCGCCCGCGCCATGGCATGCACCGCATCGTCGCCCGGCGGCGCGACGTAGCCGAGCGCGACCAGTTGCTGCAGGGCGGCCTGGGCTGCGGCGGGATTCTCTTCCTCACCTTCCGCCGATAAGCGGCCATCGTCGCCGGCCACCCCTTCCCACGAGGGGATACGCTGGATCTCCGGCACCTGCTCAAACGCGCTCGCCAGAACCTTGCCCTCCATGTCATTGCCGACCGGTAACCCGAGGAGCGTCAGCACCGTGGGCGCGATGTCGAGCAGGGTCGCGCCCTCGATGCGTTCGTCGCGGCGAATCCCGGCGCCCTGCAGAACGAGGACGCCCTGCGGCCGGTGCCATTGCGCGGGTTCCACGGGCGTGCGGGGCCGCTGCGCGCCGCTTTGAAAGCCGTGATCGGAGACGATGAGGACGTGCGCCTCCGGCCCTGCAAGCTCCAACAATGTCCCGAGCATCAAGTCGTGGAATCGGTAAATGCCCGTCATCACCTCGCCGTAAAGTTCAAATTCGCGCGCCGGGACTTCCGGCAATTGCGGAGGATGAAACGGCATGAATTCATGCCCGACCTGATCAATGCATTCGTAATAGACGGCACCGAAATCCCAGGTCTCCTGTTGGAGCAGCTCCGTCGCCGCCCCGTGGACGCTGATGACTTCGGCGAGGCGCTGGGCCAGGAACGTAAGCCGGTGCTGCACCAGCGGATCGTTCTGGTCCAGCTCGAGAGCGCGCGGGATGAGCTGCTGCAGGAGCGAACCTTCGATCTCGGTCGGATGCAGTCGCAGATCGGACAGACTTTCCGCCAGCGTGACCGGGGCGACACTCCCTTCCGTAACCGGCCAGTTCTCCGCCGTGGCATCCGGGGGCGGGACCGCGAAGAGGTTCGAGAACGTCGCGCCGGCAATCGGCTCGGCGGGATGGCTCGCCTGCCAGGCACCGACCACGCTCCGGAGGCCGGATTGCGACGCGATATTCCAGAGCGCTTTGCAACGGCGGGTGCGCGTCCCAACCGGCCGCACCCCGGAGCGATCCGGCAGCGGCTCGATGAACCCCTGCACGCCATGATCATAGGCCCGTTTTCCGGTCGCGATGCTCGTCCAGAGGATCGGCGAGAGCATCGGCGTGAGTGACGCGATGTTGCCGATCACGCCGCCGTCCACCAGCCGCTGCAGGTTCGGCATCAGTCCGCCGTCGAGCAGCGGATTGATCACCTGCCAATCGGCCGCGTCCCAACCAATCAGCAGGACGCGGGGGCGCGGAGGACGCAGACATGCGGAGTCGCGAACTCCGCGCTACTTGCTTTCCTTCACCCGCCAGTAGCTGCGCTGACCGCGGTCACCGCCTTCGATCGTGTAGGAACTTTCATCGAGGCGGATCAAACGGTCGCGTTCCCGCGCGCCGGCAAAGACCTGCCCGACGGAATCTGTTTCGTAAGTGTAAACGATCATCCCCTCCTCGATTTTCCAGCGGCCCGTGAATTTGCGCACCGATTCACCGCCTTGAAACAGCTCGGCGGCAAAGGTGCCGTCGGCGCGGAAGACGTATTGGGCCACCTGCTTCTCCGGCTCGTTTTCGTAGCGCCACTCGCCGACGAGTTTCGTCTGGTCGAAGGCTGATTCTTCCGCCTGGCAGGGAACCAGCAAAGCGAGATTCAACAAAAGCAGCAGGAGTAACGAGCGATTCATTGACGAAAAGGAAACAGGCGCGCCGCCTCCCTGCAAGCGACAATCGTGCCGGAGCCGCCGCCGAACTGTTGCGATGACCGCAGGACCGATGCGAAGCCACCCAAAAGCAAAAGCCCGTGCGAAGAACCTTCGCACGGGCTTTCTGGAAACCTCAGATCGGGAGCGACTACGCCGCTTTGCGCTTGCGCCAGGCGCGCACGCCCAGGGCACCTGCGGCCATCACGCCGAGAAGCGCGGTGGTGCGTTGGCTCTGGGACGGCCCCCGCCAGCGATCCCCACGCCAGCAGTGTTTTCGTAAGCATACTCAACAATCAGCGCGCGGCTGGCCCGGCAGGTTGCAGCGAGCGTAATACGCATCCAGCCATACGCAACTGCGCCCACCGTTTAGCGATGGCTCCGGAAACGGAAACCGACGATAGTTGTTGGAGCTGTTGAGCTGGAAAGCCTGAGCTCCTGTAATTTCGCCAGCGCCCGAGCCAAACCCACTGGCCGCGCTGATTAATGGCTGTTCCGAAAAACAGATTGTCGGGAGCAGTCGCGGAGACCCCGCCTGGGTTATTGACGACGTAAACGCCGCCGGCAGGGGCCGCAGGATTAAAAAAGCTCAGAGCGGTGCTGCTAAATGGGTTCACATCCCATCCTGGGACGGCGGCCGGAGCAAACGTTAAATACACCTGTTACAACGTTCAGGTAGACGCCAGCAGTCGTGCTCGGGATGGTGATGGACATCGGACCGCTCCAGACGATGTCGGCTTTCGCCACGGCGGGAGCCGCCAAGGCGACGCCGGCGAGGGTTGCGTAAGCGGCCAG
Organism: uncultured Verrucomicrobiae bacterium; assembly: GCA_963844275.1. Taxonomy (GTDB): domain Bacteria; phylum Verrucomicrobiota; class Verrucomicrobiia; order Chthoniobacterales; family UBA10450; genus JACCTI01. The sequence goes on along the minus strand of CAWJNS010000009.1, from coordinate 64,489 downwards.
GCGGGCATCGATGCGCGGCGCGGAAGTAAGTTTATTGAATGGGCTCATAGGTGGAATCGGATTGACTGAGGTTTCGGTTCGGGGGGTCGTTTTCGCAAATCGGCGGAGGGGTGTCAAAGAAATTTTGAAATTCTTTTGAACAAAATTTGCGAGCCCCTCTCCGGGATGTTGCGCCCCGGCTTTCCCCGGGGGATTCCACTCAGCTCCGTTTCCTCCGCCGCCATTGACGCAGGCCGAGCGCGCCGCGGCGATGACTCCGAAAAGCATCAGCGGCGATGGTTCGGGCACGCAGGTCAGGAGACCCACCGTGACCGAGGCCCCGGAATTATCGTACAGATAGGCAATAATCGCGCGCGGTTGGGAGGCGGCCGAACCGGAGAGAGCGATTTGCGCCCAGCCGTAATTGATCTGGCCCGTGACTTCGTTGAGGAAACGGAAGCCGACGTAGTTGTTCGAGCTGTTGAAATTAAGCGGCGTGCCGGGGTTGATCGTGACGGTGCCGGTGCTGCCATAGGCGCTGCCCGGCCCGATCAGCGCCCCACATTCGCAATTGCTGTAGGTGCTGCCGGATCCGATCATGGCACCACCGCCGGGACTCGGGGTGGGCGAAAAGAAATTGAGGCTGGACGTGCCCCAGGGATTGAGATCCCAACCCGGCACCGCGGCGGAGGTGGCGCCAACCTGCCCCGTGACGACATTCAGATAAACGCCGCCGACGCTGCTCGGAATGTTGATGTTGACCGGGCCGCTAAAGATGATGTCGGCTTTTGCGATCACCGGGGCAGCCAGGGCCGCGCCGGCGAGGGTGGTGTAGACGGCGAGCCGGCGCTCAAGCCGCGGTGGGAGAGGGAGCTTCATTTCCGTGTTCACGAGCGGGGTCGATCCGAGAAAAGGATAGCCCGCGCGGACCCTATCCGCGCGGCTTTGTCAGAACGTTGCGCTGGACGCAGCCTAGGCAGCGTTGCGTTTGCGGCGGGCCAGAAGAGCCAAGCCGCCCGCGGCGACGACCAAAAGCGCGGTGGTCGTGGCTCTGGAACGACATTGATAGTTCCAGGGCCGTTAGCGCCGAGATACCAGTTGCCGACAGGCTGGGCAGTCGTCCAGGTTCCCACGCAGGTCGTATCGCGAGAGCTCGTGACGGGGAGGAAGTAGGTCGTCCCTGCGGTGAGATTGAACGTCTGTCGTGAACCGGGATTTGCGCCTGTGAACCCAGTCGAAGCTACCGTCACGCCATTGGCGGCGTAGGGCGCCAGGCAGAACCGTGCGGCTACCGGTGAAATCATCATTGAAGCCAATTCCGGCGCCGGGGCTCCGGGAGTGAAGGTGCCTGCGTATATGACCAGGAGGGTGTCCAACGCGTTCGACGGAGTTCCCGTCGAATTGACCGAAGCAAGCTCGAAGACGTACAGCGCCGGTCGTCGTGACATTGAATTGAATGAGGTCGTAATAACTTACCCGGAACCCGCGGTGCTGCCTTGCGTGGGATGGAAAGTGGGATCGCCAGGCGCGAGGGTGCCGTTAAGGAAGAGCTGCCCGTAGGAGACGTTGGCCATGGCCAACAAAGCAAACAAAATTATTTTTTCATGAGTGGTCTTTTTCTGTGGAGGTCTCTCGAATGGAGTTTTTAGGAAATTGCCGTAGATCGGTCAACGTTTTTAAATTTTTTTGCGCAAACCGGCAACCTTCTTGCGCGTGACGGCCACTGCACCGTCGCCCGGGAGCCGAACAGATCGCCCCCACTCCTGCCCCACTTTGGAATGACCGGCCATTGATTGCTCTTTAGCAGGCCACCGGAATTTAGGGCAGGGAAGAGCGGATGTGCTTCCCCTGTGTGCCGCGTTCGGTGACCCGGGCGGCCTCGCGCATGACCAAAGCCGCGCCAGCCTTCGGAGTGGTCCCGCGATCGCCTTTGCCCGCTCGCCAACTCTTCGCTATGCTCGCCGCATGAGTGCTTTGCAGGCGGAAACTGAGCGGCGCGGTCTGGAAATCTTCCAACTGGTCGATCGCCACCCGGAATCGATCTTCAGCAAAGCAGGCTTCTATCGGGCGCATGATGGCGCTCTCGATGAAGGACGAACATTTCAAGGTGCAGATGTTCCGCTTCGTCGATGTGCTCGCCTCGCTCAAACGGCCCGACGGATATCGTCCAGCATCTCGACGAATATTTTGCGGACATGCGGAACGGCTTCACGCCGCTGCTCAAGCCGGGCATTCGCCTCGCGAAAATCGCCCCCTGGCTGACCGCGCCGATCCTGCGCTGGAACGTCTCGGGAATGGCGCGGCAGTTCATCAGCCGGCCGCAGACCCGCAGGACGCGCTCAAAACGTTGCGCAAGGCGCGCAGCCGGCGAATCGGATTCACGGTCGATCTGCTGGGCGAAGCGGTTGTGAGCGAAGAAGAGGCGGCCGAATACGCGACCCGCTGCATGGAATTGCTCGAGGGACTGGCGGCGCAAACGCGTGGCTGGACCGACCCGCTCGGGCACAAACGCGGAGCTCTTCCCGGTGGTGAATCTCTCGATCAAAATCTCCGCGCTTTACTCGCAGATGAACCCGGCCGACCCGGCGGACGCGATCGCGCACCTCGCGCCCAAGCTGCGCCCAATCCTCAGTCGGGCCCGGACGCTCGGAGCCTTCGTCAACTTCGACATGGAGAGTTACGCCCATAAGAACTCCACCCTCGACCTCTTCAAGGCGCTCTTTACCGAGGAACAATTCCGCGATTGGCCGCATGCCGGTATTGTCATCCAGGCGTATCTGCGGGATGCGGAGAACGACCTGCGCGACCTGATCGACTGGGGCCGGCGGCGCGGCACGCGTTTCACGGTGCGGCTGGTGAAAGGCGCCTACTGGGATTACGAACGGATCAAAGCCGCGCAGAACGGCTGGCGCGTTCCTGTCTGGCAACAGAAGCCGGAAAGCGACGCCAATTTCGAGACCTGCACGCGCATCCTCCTCGAGAACGAAGACATCGTCACCGCGGCTTTCGGTTCGCACAACGTCCGCAGCATCGCCCACGCCCAGGCCCTGGCCGAGAGCATGGGCATCGAAAAGAGCCGCTTCGAATTTCAGCTGCTCTACGGGATGGCGGGACCGATCAAGCGGGCGCTGGTGGAGATGGGCTATCGCGTGCGCGAGTACTGCCCGGTGGGCGAACTGCTCCCGGGGATGGCGTATCTCGTCCGGCGACTGCTCGAGAACACCTCCAACGAAGGCTTCCTGAAGGCGAAATTTTCCGACAACGCCTCCGCCGCACAGCTCCTGCGCGATCCGAACACGCTGATCGCCCGGCGAACGGCAGCCGTCTCGACCGTCGGGCCCGATTGGCAACGCGACGGTCGCGCGATCGAGCCGGATGGCTCCGTCGAGGAACACGGCCGCAACGGGCAATCCCGCGAGACGCCGCCCGGGGACAGCTACGAGAACGCTCCGCTCGTCAACTTCGTCCATCGCGCGGCGCAGGAGCGCATGCAGGAGGCGCTCCGCGATGTGCGGTCGCGGTTCGGAAAAGATTTCCCGCTGGTGATCGACAATCAGAACGTCACGACCGGAAAATGGATGGCGTCCCTCAATCCCAGCAATCCGACCGAGATCGTCGGCTCCGTCGCCGAGGCGGGCATTCCGGAAGCGGAACAGGCGGTCAAGGCGGCGGGCGCGGCGTTCAAGCATTGGTCCCGGGTGAGCATCGAGCATCGCGCCCAACTGCTCGAGCGGGTGGCGGCGATCATGGATCGGCGGCGTTTCGAGCTCTCGGCGGTGGAGGTTTACGAAGAAGGCAAGGCGTGGGCGGAAGCGGACGGCGATATTCGGGAGGCGATCGATTTCCTCCTCTTCTACGCGCAGCAAATGCGCATCATGGGACGCCCGAAGCTCACGCAACACGTGCTCGGCGAAGAAAGCTACCAGCATTACTGGCCGCGCGGCGTGGCGCTGGTGGTGGCGCCGTGGAATTTCCCGGTCGCGATTCTTACCGGCATGGTCTCGGCCGCGATCGTGACCGGCAATACCGTGATCATGAAACCGGCGGAGCCATCTTCCGTGACCGGTGCGCTCGTTGATGGAGATGTTCCAGGAAGCCGGGGTGCCGCCGGGCGTGCTCAATTACCTGCCCGGCCACGGCTCCGTCATCGGCCAGCATCTGGTCGATCATCCGGAAGTCGTCATGATCGCCTTCACCGGTTCGCGCGAAGTCGGTCTTCGCATCTGGGAAACCGCGGGCCAAACCAAGCCCGGCCAGCGCGAACTGAAACGCGTCGTCTGCGAGATGGGCGGCAAGAATGCGGTCATTGTCGATTCCGATGCCGATCTCGATGAGACCATCGTCGACACGATTTACTCCGCCTTCGGTTACCAGGGTCAGAAATGCTCCGCCTGCTCGCGCCTCATCGTGCTCGAGGAAAATTACGACCGCGTCGTGCAGCGCCTTCTCGCCGCGGCCGCGAGCCTCCGCACCGGCAATCCGGAAGCGCCGGGCATTACCGTCGGGCCGGTGATCGATGAGAAATCCTACAAGCGCATTCTCGAGCGGATCGAGCAGGGCAAGACGGAGGCCACGCTCGCTTATCAGGCGACGGACATCCCCGCGCAGGGCTATTTCATCCCGCCGACGATCTTCACCGACGTGAAGCCCGATGGACGACTCGCGCAGGAAGAAATCTTCGGCCCCGTCTTGAGCGTGATCAAAGTGCGTGATCTCGACGAAGCGATCGAGGTGGCGAATGGCACCGATTACGCGCTTACGGCGGGCTTCTTCTCGCGCAGTCCGGCCAACATTGAGCGCGTCAAAGCCGAGCTCGAAGCCGGCAACGTTTACATCAACCGCTCCTGCACTGGCGCGGTCGTGGGCCGACATCCCTTCGGTGGCTTCAAGATGAGCGGCGGCGGCACAAAAGCGGGCGGCGGCGATTACCTCCTGAACTTCGTCGTCCCGCGCGTCGTGACCGAGAACATCATGCGCCACGGCTTCGCGCCCGAGACGACACCGCCGTATCGCGAAGAATTCCTCGGCCGCGGGAGCAAAGCGCCGATGTTTGAGTCGCTGCGCAACAATGGGCGGTCCTAGGTTGAAAGCACAAGGATGGAGGTGGCTCATGCCTGCGGCGTGTCTCATTGTCGCCGAGGCCGAAGCTACTGACCTCTCGAAAATCCCTGAGCTCGACAAAGCGGTCGCGATTTCCGCACCGCCCCCTGACTATCCTTATGATGCCCGCCGGCAGTTGGTCACCGACCGGCATTGCTGTAATGGTAGTGGATACTTCCACAGGCAATGTGAAGCGCGTCTACATGGCGATAGGCACCGGATCGCCCATCCTCGACAAGGCGGCTACAGATGCTTTCCGCCACTGGCGTTTCAAACCCGGAGTTGTCTCGCGAGTCAAAACACCAATCACCTTCTCGATGGCCGACGGGCGCGGCGGAGTCGATTACGTGAAGTCGACGCGATCGATGGACGACGTGCTCGCGGGATTTCTCGGGAAAGGGACGGTGCTCCACGGCCCGATCCCGGAATATCCGCGATCGGTGAAGTGGACGGAGAGGAGCGGCAAAGGCGTTTACGAGCTGCATGCGGCGAAAGATGGTCGCGTTCAGCAGGTGAGAATTCCGAAGAGCAGCGGTGACGCCGTCTTCGACCAGGAAGCGGTGAAGACGTTGGGCAAATGGCGCCTGCGGCGCGGTCCGCTCGTGCTCGAGCTGCCGCTGAGTTTCACATTGACGCCAACCCACTACTCTGTCGACGTCGCGCGCTGATCGGGCTCACGGCAAATCCGCGCTGCGGCGCCCGCGACCATTCCGTTCGATCAACTGCGCTTTGCCTGCAGCCGGCGCCACTTCCTGACGACGCGCTGAAGTCCCACATCGAGCGGGAGCTGTTCCATCTCGTCCGCGGTGAACCAGCGCAGCTCGTGGCTTTCATCGCTCGTGACAGAGACCGCGTCCGACGGAGCGATGAGCACGTAACGCACATCGTAATGCCAGTGCGCTGGCTCGCCGCCATGAGCGGGAATTTCGTGAATATCGAGGTCGAACGGACGAGCCGAAGCGACGATGAGGCCCGCGATGCCGGATTCTTCCTCCGCTTCGCGACAGGCCACGCGCAGGACATCTTCGTCGCCGTCGCAATGGCCGCCGAATTGTAGCCAGCGATCGAGCTTGCGGTGATGATGCAGCAAGGCACGGGAACCGTCGGCGTTCACCACCAAGGCGCTGCCAGTGAAATGCGCGGGGAAAGCGGTGCGCAAAAAGCAATCCGGCGTGTGCTCGAGGAGTTCCAGCATGCGGGCGCGGATAGGCTCCTCCTCGATGCGCTCAACGAGTTCGAGGGCGAGGAGTTGGAGGCGAAATTCGGCGCGGCTCATGCGCGAATCTACCGCGAAACAGCCGAGTGGTGCAGGAGCATCGAAACATTCTGAAGCTGGCTCTTTCCTTTGTTCCTTTTTCTTCCTCAATTTATCTTGTGAACACGCCTGACCGAACGACCGCGGCCGGCTCCGAAAGATCGAGATCTCCATTCGCATTGAGCGCAAATGATCCACCACCCATGAAATCCCAAACGACAAAGCCCGCAGCTGATACTATTACGCGTCGGAAATTGCTGGTCGGCGCCGCCGCCGCAATTGCCGCCGCGCCTTTCCTAACGAGCGGCCTCTACTCGGCGAGCGGTGCCGCAGTTACCACTCCGGGCAGCGCTGCGACGGTGAAGGGCCGGCGCAAGCTCGGCGCGCTCGAAGTCTCCAGCGTCGGGCTCGGCGTGCAGAACATGCACCGCACTTATCAGACGACGATCCCGCACCGTCCCGAGATGATCAACATCATCCGGACCGCCTTTGATCGTGGCGTCACCTTTTTCGACTGCGCCGAGGCTTACGGCCCGCACGAGAACGAGCGCATCCTCGGTGAAGCCGTCGCGCCGTTCCGCGACAAGGTCGTGATCACGTCGAAGTTCGGCTGGAACATCGACCAGGAGACCGGGAAGCGACTTCCGGGACTGAACAGCCGGCCCGAACACATCCAGCTCGTCGTCGAGGGAATGTTGAAGCGGCTCAAGACCGACCGCATCGACCTCCTTTACCAACACCGCGTCGACCCGGCCGTGCCGATCGAGGACGTCGCCGGCGCTGTTCAGGACCTGATGAAGCAAGGCAAGGTCCGGCACTGGGGGCTCTCCGAAATGGGGCTGAAGACTCTGCGTCGCGCGCATGCCGCGCTGCCGGTCGACCGCCGTCCAGAACGAATATTCGATGCTGTGGCGCGGGCCTGAGCAGGAGGTCATTCCGCTTTGCGAGGAGCTGGGCATCGGCTTCGTCCCCTGGAGCCCGCTTGGCGTGGCTTTCCTCACTGGCGCCATCGACGAAAATACACGCTTTGCCCAAGGCGACATTCGCGGGGGCGAGTCGCGCTTCTCGCCGGAGAACCTGCCTAACAATCTGAAGCTCATTCAGCTCGTAAAAGAATGGGGTGCACGCAAGGAAGCGACTCCCGCCCAGATCGCGCTCGCATGGCTGCTAGCGCAGAAGCCGTGGATCGTGCCGATCCCGGGCACAACCCAGATGCCGCACCTGCTCGAAAACATTGGAGCCGATTCGATCAAGTTTACGCCGGAGGAAATCGCCGAACTGAACACTTCGGTTTCCGCGATCAAGATTCAGGGTGCCCGTTTGCCGGAAGCAGTCCTCCAGTTTTCCGGGGTCGAAGCGCCGCTGAAAACATAACCAAAAGGCGGCCGCCCGTCTCCAGTATGGGAGGTGACACGCGCGCAGCGACGCCGGAACCGCATTGCGTGAGAGAACTCGAAAGTGACGTGGTTCTTATCACGGAGGTCTCGCTCGATGGCAACGGGCCGCGTGAAACCCCGACATCGACTCAAAGTGAGGTTGTAACTTTCCGGCCAACCAACAAAGCTGTGCGCCATGCTCTACGTCGTCGGCACCCCCATTGGGAATCTGGGCGACATTACCTTGCGCGCGCTGGAGGCTTTGAAGTCTGCGGATGTGATCGCCGCGGAGGACACCCGGCATTCGGGTAATCTGCTCCGGCATTTCGAAATTCGGAAGCCCTTGGTCAGCTATCATGAACATAACGAGGCCATGCGCACGGCGGAGCTTTCGGAGCGGCTCGCCTCCGGCGAAAATGTGGCGCTCATTACCGATGCCGGCATGCCCGGCTTGTCCGATCCGGGCGCGCGATTGATCCGGGCATGCATCGAACGCGGACTGGCGTACACGATCATCCCCGGGGCGTCGGCGATTCTGACTGCGCTGATTGGCTCCGGGTTCGCGCTCGATCGTTTCTGTTACCGCGGCTTTCTGCCGCCGAAAAGCGGAGGGCGGGAGCGAGAGTTGCGCGCCGCGGCGGAGCGGGACGAGACGACGATCTTTTTCGAATCGCCCCACAAAATCGCCAAGACGCTGGCAGCCTGTGCGGAGATCATGCCCCAGCGGCGGCTTTGTGTGGCGCGGGAGTTGACCAAGAAATTCGAGGAATTCCGTCGCGGCACGGCGGCGGAGTTGCTTGCCCACTACGAAGCGCATCCAGCCAAGGGTGAGATCACACTCGTGATTGCAGGATTGGCGGCACGCTCGTGGCCGGCGCAGGCATGAACCAGGCCACCGAACCGGATCCGGCGCTTCGTCGCGACATCGGGTTCTTCGGTTCCGCGTTCCTTTCCTTTAACGGAATTGTTGGGGCCGGCATCTTCGCGCTGCCCGCGGTCCTGCACGTCCAGTTTGGCGCATTCAGTCCCTGGCTTTTCCCGATGTTCGGGCTGCTGATGTTGCTGGTGGCGCTGCCATTCGCGCGACTGGCGGCGCATTTTCCCGGCTCCGGCGGACCGGTGGTCTACGTGGCGCCCTTTGGCCCCATCGTCGCGTTCCAGGTCGGCTGGCTTTACTACGTCGCGCGCACGACCGCGCTGGCCGCGAACGCAAATGTCTTTGCGACTTATGCCGCGGCGTTCTGGGCGCCACTCGGGAGCACCGCCGGGCGCGCTGGGATGATCATCGTGATGATCGGTGCGATCACCGTGGTGAATGTGGTCGGCGTGCGCCGCGCCGTCCGCATCCTCGACGCGCTGACGTTGCTGAAGGCGCTGCCACTGCTCGGGCTCGCACTTTGGGGACTGGTGGCCGCCGGCGCGATTCCGAGGCCGGGGCCGCTGCCGACGCTGGACGGAATCGAAACCGCCGCGCTGATTGTGTTCTACGCCTTCATCGGGTTTGAAAACTCGGTCGTGCCCGCCGGCGAAACGGTTTCCCCACGGCGGACGATCCCGCGGGCGCTGCTGACGACGGTGATCGGCACCACAATTCTCTATTTCCTGGTGCAGCTCGCCTACGTCGCCGTGATGCCGGTGGGCGAGGAGCCGGGGGCGCCGCTGGTGGCGTTCGGAATCAAGCTGGCCGGACCGCCGGGCGGCATCATCCTGATGGCAACGGCGCTCTTCTCGGTCGCGGGGAATCTCACCGGCTCGATGACCTCGACCTCGCGGATCACCTACGCCCTCGCCCGAGACGGCCTGCTGCCCGCGCGCTTCGCGGAAGTCAGCACGCGCTACCGGACGCCGGCGTTCTCGATCGCATTCCTGGGGCTGCTCGGGGTCGTGCTGGCGGTGAGCGGCAGCTTTGTCTGGCTGGCGGTGGTGAGCACGCTGGCGCGTTTGATTGTCTATGTGGCCAGCATCGCGGCCTTGCCCGCAGCGGAACGTCGCGCCGGAAACTCAACTGCCCCCAGCAGTATCCTGCTGATGGTTGGCGGTTCGCTGGTTTGCCTTTGGGCGGCGCTCCAGTCGGAATGGCGCTCGTGGGCGATGCTGCTGGCGCTGCTCGCCCTCGGTGTCGTGCTTTACGCCTTCGCTGCGCGCGGCCGTTTGCGAGGCGCGGCGTGTGCGTGAAGGTGCGTTCGCCTTCAAGCTTCACTCACGGTGCCACGCCAATGATTCCAATTGGCCCTCGACGCCGTCGGCCACCCACCGGGCGGGCCGCGGAGAAATCGCATTTACATCCCGCGGCGATGTTGCCACGCTCGCGGTCGCGTCAAGTCCGTAAGGCGGCTTCCGCTCAGCACCTTGCCTCTTCCCGCACGGGTCGCGGTCGAACAACCCTTCGTCCGGGGCAAGAAAGGGATTATGAAGACTTCACGAGCCCGTTCCTGGGCTTCCAACCCGGCAATCGGTCTTGCCCTGCTTATGGCGGTGGCTGCGGCAGTTGGGATCGCCGCGCGAGCTATCGGCCAGGGTGGCCCGCCGGAGCAGGCTGCCATCGCGAAAAAGATCGCGCCATGGGTGGTCGAGCATACGGCCAACGGCCAGCAGGCTGAATTTTTCGTCGTGCTGGCTGACCAGGCCGATCTGAGCCGAGCGGAAACCTTGCAGACAAAGGCTGAGAAGGGCCGCTACGTGTATGATGCGCTAACGAACAAAAGCCAGAACACGCAACGGCCAATCCTGCAATGGCTGCGCGAACGCGGGCTCGAGCATCGTTCCTTCTACATCATTAACGCGATTTTAGTGAAGGGCAGTCGCAAGGTCGCCGAGGCATTGGCAGCCCGGCCGGACGTAGCGCGCGTAGAAGGCAATCCGCAGATTAAAAATCTCCTTCCTCAAGCGGAGCCGGCGGCTGAGGCGCCTTCGCAACCTGTCGTTCCGTTGACGATCGAACCGGGAATCAATTATACCCATGCGCCTCAAGTCTGGGCGCAGGGATTCATCGGGCAGGGAATTGTTATTGCAGGCGCTGATACCGGCATTCGGTGGACGCATAACGCGCTTAAGCCTCACTACCGCGGCTGGGACGGAGTAACCGCCGCTCACGATTACAATTGGCACGACTCCATCCACAACAGCGTGGGCAACCCCTGCGGCAACGACTCGCCCCAGCCTTGCGATGACTCTTTCCACGGGACCCACACCCTTGGCACCGCGATCGGTGATGATGGCATGGGTAACCAGATCGGGATGGCGCCGGGCGCAAAGTGGATCGGTTGCCGGAACATGGACCAGGGCAATGGCACACCGGCCAGATACATCGAGTGCATGGAGTTTTTCCTGGCGCCTTACCCGACAGGCGGCGGGCAAGGCGACCCGACCAAAGCACCCGACATTACGATTAACTCCTGGGGCTGTCCGCCTTCGCAGGGCTGTTCGGTGACCAGTCTTAAAGCCGCCGTCGAAGCGCAAGCCGCCGCTGGCATCATGATGGTGGTAGGGGCAGGCGGTGCCGGTCCCGGGTGTTCCACAGTTGGCGATCCTCCGTCGTTTTATGCGGCCTCCTATACGGTCGGGGCACTGAACACGGGCACTGATACCATCGCTGCCTTTAGCAGCCGTGGTCCGGTCACTATCGATGGAAGCGACCGGATCAAAACCGGATATCACTGCCCCGGGCACAAACACGCGCTCGGCTAGCAACTCTTCCGATAGTGCTATACCTCTGCCAGCGGCACGTCCATGGCGACTCCGCACATTTCCGGCGCAATGGCCCTCCTATGGTCGGCCCATCCCGAGCTGCAGAACCAAATCGATGCGAGTCGTGATGCCTTAAATAACTCAGCTGTCCATATCGCATCCACGCAATGCGGCGCCGCGGGGCCGCCAAACAACGTCTATGGTTGGGGCCGGGTCGATATCTTAGCTGCGTCTTCGGTGCCGATCGAGGTGACGAGCGTCGTCTCCCGCAAAGCGCACGGTGGCGCGGGCACTTTCGACCTTAATCTGCCACGCACGGGCAACCCCGGCATCGAGGGCCGCAGCGGCGGCGCCGGCAACGATCACCAGATTGTCTTTACCTTCGCCAGCGCCGTGACCTTCAACAGCGCCTCCGTCACGACGGGAACCGGAACCGTCGGTGGCACCAGCGGCAACGGGACGACGACCGTGAGCGTAAATCTCACCGGCGTCACCAATGCGCAAACCATCACCGTCACGCTCGCCGGCGTCAGCAACGGGGCGAGCACCGCCGACGTGGCGGTTTCGATGGGGCTGCTCCAGGGTGACACAAACGGCGATGGAACGGTCAACTCGGGCGACGCCATCCAGACGCGCGGCCGCTCGGGCCAGTCGGCGGACGCGACCAATTACCGATCGGATGTCAATATCGACGGCATTATCAATTCCGGCGATGCGATCGCGGTGCGGTCGCGCTCCGGGAGTTCGCTGACGGGCGCCGAAACCCCGGACCAAAAATAGCGCGCGTCTGACCCCAGCTTGAGCGCGAGTGGCTGCGCCCGAAGCAACCTACGCAAGAGGCAGCTTCAGCTTGGCGACGCCGTCGGCCACCTACCGGGCGGGCCGCGCAGAAATCGCATTTACATCCCGCGGTGATGCTGACACGCTCGCGACCGCGTCAAGTCCGTAAGGCGTCTCCCCACCAGCGCCTTGCCTCTTCCCGCACGGGTTTGCGGTCGAACAACCCTTCGTCCGGGGCAAGAAAGAGGATTCCTTATGAAAACACCAGGCGCCCGATCCCGGGCTTCCATCCCGGCAATCGGTCTTGCCCTGCTCATGGCGGCCTCGACCAATGCCGCCACCATCACCGTGACCAGCACCGCCGATGCGGGCGGGACCTGTCCGGGTGCAAATTGCACCCTTCGTCAAGCGATCACCGCGGCGGCGGCGGGAGATACACTCAACTTCGCCGCCGGCATCACGACCGTCACCCTGACAAGCGCCGAGCTGTTCATTAACAAGAATCTGACTATCAGCGGCCCCGGCGCAAACCTATTGACCGTCCAGCGCAGCACTGCCGGCGGCACACCGAATTTTCGCATCTTCAATATCGCCTCCAGCGTCACTCTCTCCGGTCTGACGATCGCCAATGGAAACAGTGGCAGCGGCGGCGCCATTTTCCACACCGCCGGCACAGTGGCTATCAGCAATGCCACCATCTCGGCGAATACGGCCACCAATGGCGGTGGGATCACCATCGCAAACACTGCCAGCACGATGACGATCTCCAATAGCACGATTTCTGGCAATATGGCCGTCGGTGGCAACGGGGGCGGCATTTACCGAGCCGCAGCGGCGGGCTTCGGTCCGTTGATCATCAATAGCAGCACCGTCTCCGGCAACACGGGAGGTCAGGGCGGAGGCATCTACAACGCTGTCGGCAATCAAATAACCATCACCAATAGTACGATCTCCGCCAATAATGCGATCCAAGGCGGCGGTATCTATCGGGCCGCGGTCGTCAATGCAATGAACACGATCATCGCCCTGAACACAGTTAACGTGGCGGTGCTGGCCCGGATTTTTTTGGCGATCTCGCGTCACAGGGCTACAACCTGATCGGCAATACAAGCGGCATGACCGTTTCAGGAACCACTACCGGCAATCAACTCAATGTTAATCCAGTCCTCGGCCCGTTGCTGGACAATGGCGGGCCGACGAAAACCCATGCGCTGGGTTCCGGCAGCACAGCGATCGAAGGAGGCAACGCCGGAGGCTCCAATACCGATCAGCGCGGCTTCGCTCGTCCGGTTGATAGTCCAGTCATTACCAATGTCGGCGATGGCAGCGACATCGGAGCCTACGAAGTGCAGGCCGACCAACTGCCCGGGTGCAGCAATCTCAATCGGATCGTGAACAATAACAATGACGCCGGCACGGGCTCACTGCGCTTCGTGATCGCCGATGTCTGTGCCGGTAGCACGATTACCTTTGCTCCGAATGTCACGGGCGCGATCAACCTGACGAGCGGCGAGCTGGTGCTGAACAAGAGCCTGACGATCGTTGGTCCAGGCGCGAACCTGTTGAGCATCCAGCGCGACGCAAGCGCGCCTATTTTCCGCGTCTTCAATATCTCGCCTGCCAGCGTTATCGCCAACATCTCCGGCCTGACGATTGCCAACGGGTTTAGCACCGCCAGCGGCGGCGGCATCCAAACGTTCGGGACCCTGACTCTCGCCAACACGACCATCAGCGGCAATGTCGCGCTCAACGGCGGCGGCATTTATAACAACTTCGGCACGCTCATCGTTGACGGGAGCACGATTTCCGGGAACTCGCTCAACACGGTTATTGCGGGCAGCGGCGGCGGCTTTTTCAATTTCGGTGGAACGGTGACTCGTGACCAACAGCACCATTTCCGGGAACACCGCGCACACTCCAGCTAACGGGGACAGCGGGGGCGGATTCATCACGAACGTCGGCATGGTCACGCTGATCAACAGCACCATTGCCGGCAATACCGGGGACATCGGTGGCGGGCTGCGCAACGTCAACGGCGGCACGGTGAGATCGAGGAATACAATTATCGCCCTGAACACCTCCGCGAATGGCCCTGATGTGAATGGCGCGCTGATCTCGGAGAACTTCAACCTCATCGGCAACAACTCGGGCGCGACGATCACGCCAGCACAATTCTCCGATCAGATCGGCACTGCTGCCGCGCCCATCAACCCGCTGCTCGGCCCGTTGCAAGCCAATGGTGGGCCTACTTTCACCCGCGCTTCTCCTCGCTGGCAGCCCGGCCATCGACAAGGGCCACTCGAGCGGTGCCGCGACCGATCAGCGTGGACGGTTCCGCCCGATCGATAACCCAGGCATCCCCAATGCCGCAGATGGCGACGGCGGGGACATTGGCGCGGTGGAAGTGAGTCCGCCCGTCCCTCTCAGCGTGGTCTCGCGAAAACTGCACGGGGGCTCGCCCTTTGACATTAATTTACCGTTCTCGGGCAATGGCATCGAATGCCGCAGCGGCGGAGCGACCAACGATTACAGTGTTGTTTTCACCTTTCCCGATCCTGTCACTTTCAGTGCCACCTCCTTCAATGGAACGGGATCGACCAGCGGCACGAGCGGCAGCGGCACAACAATCATCACGGTTAACCTGACGGGTGTGACGAACGCACAAACCGTCGGAGTCATCCTCTTCGGCGTGAGCAACGGCATGAGCTCGAGCGATGTCGTGGTGTCCATGGGAATGCTCGTCGGCGACAGCAACGGTGACCGGATTGTCAACGCCGGCGACGTCCTGCAAACCCGGAGCCGTTCCGGCGCTGCCGTCGACGCCACCACCTACCGCTCCGATGTTAACGCCGATGGCGTCATCAACAGCGGCGACGCGCTAGTGGTGCGGTCGCGCTCCGGCAGTTCGCTCCCCACGAGCCCCACCGCCGAGGGAAAGTAGGGCACACTACGAAGCATCGGGCCAAGGCGAAATCACGTTGGTGATCGGCGGCGGAAGGTTGAAGGGTTAAAGCGTGACGGCTTCATGAACGTAGTCCGTCCTTTCGCGGGGAACCGGATCGCGGAGCGACGTTTGATTCAATCGGGGCGCCGCCGCGAGGGAAGCATTGACGCTCGTGCCGGTTCTCCGATACAAGAGCTGTGGAGAGCGCCACTCAACCCCGGCCCGAACTGTTAATCTCGGAGGTCAATGCCATGAAAAAGTTCTTTGTCGTGTTCTTGCTCTCGACCCTGATCTGCCTGCCGACCTTTGCGCAGCCTTACGTGGTGCCGACCGCCTACGCTCACGCGCCGGGCACCGTGACCTTCCTCGGCCCGCTGGCGAACGCCGCCCGCACCTACCAGCTCCTCATCCATGAGGATCAATTGACCGATCTGGTCGGACAGGAAATCAGCGCGATTAGCTGGCGGCTCCCCGCCTCCGCTACCGCTCCGTGGCCCACCGCCGATGTTACCTACAGCGCCTACGACGTTTACCTCAGCGGCAGCGTGACCCCGTCGGCGCGCAGTTTAACGGACTTCTCGGCCAACGTTGTCGGGCCACAAACGCAGGTGCGCTCGGGAAGCCTGACGATCCCGGTGAATGCCTACCCATCCGGCAGCAGTCCAAACGATTTCGGCCCCAAGATCACTCTTAACACTCCCTGGCTCTATACGGGCGGGCATCTGCTGGTGGAGATTCGCCACCAGGGCTTCACGGGTACTTCGCGCAGTGTGGACGCGATCGGCACGGCGGTGACTGGGTATGGCACGCAGTTCAGCGCGTGCTGGACAAGTAGTTACACCGGGAACTCAGGCTCCCAGGGAAATTTCTCCGTCATTGGCTTCAGCACCCTGCCCCAGGGGCCGACGCTCTCCGTCCTGGTGCGCGCCGGGGATGTGATCACCGGCTACGGCACCGTCACCGGCATCGACGACATCACGGTCAACAATCAGGGGGACTGGCTGGTGGAAGTCCGTTACACGCCGACGGGCGGCGGGAGCACACAATTCCTGATCCTGAAGAACGGCGCCGTGCTGGTGGGGCCGGGCGATCCGGTGCCGCCGGCGCCAAGCGTAGTCAGCAGCACCTCGAACATCTTCAAGGCGCTCAATAACCATGGCAACGCGGCCTTCCGGCTCGCTCTGACTGGCGGGCCCTCGCCGAATGGGATGTATTACGCCACCACGCCAGAGGTTACGAGCACCACGCTTCTCGTGCAGTTTGCCATCAACGGGCAGATCGCGAGCGCACCGCAGTTCAGCCCCAACACCCCGTATATCGGTTTCTTCCGCGGGCGGCTGGATGACAGCGAGCGGCTCTTGCTAGTCGCCTCGGTGGATGATCCGGCGATTGCCAGCTCGGTGGACCGGGCACTGGTGTGGTTCGAGCCGAATGGGATGGGCGGTTGGACCGAAGACGTGCTCGCAAAGGAGGCCGATGTCCTCCCCGGAATGGTGAGCGGCGAATCTGTTGAGGAATTCGGCACGAATTATTACTCCTTCAAGATTGATAACCATCGCAACGGGCTTTACGTCGTCGACATCGCGGGGGCTCCTACCACCACCGATGGTGCGCTCTATTACAACCACGAGCTGCTCGCGCGGAAGGGCGACCCGGCGCCGCTCGCGGGTGCTTCTTACTCCGACATCGGATCGAGCACCCGCGCCGACATGAGTAATCTGGGCGATTACATCTTCCGCGCCAATCTCGCCGGCCTGCCCGCGGGCGAGAACGTCGCCATCATGCACAATCGCGTGACCGGCAGCGAGGCGGACAAGATTTTCTTCCGCCTCGGCAGCCCGGCGCCGGGCCTGACCGAGACGGTCACGAGCTTTGGCACCGGCCCTTCCGCGCGAATCAATGATGCGGGCGAGATCATCTGGTATGCTGGTCTCTCGGGCGACGCGGCCATGGACCAGGCCCTGTTCGGTAATCAGGC
Organism: uncultured Verrucomicrobiae bacterium; assembly: GCA_963844275.1. GTDB lineage: Bacteria > Verrucomicrobiota > Verrucomicrobiia > Chthoniobacterales > UBA10450 > JACCTI01. The sequence goes on along the minus strand of CAWJNS010000009.1, from coordinate 47,390 downwards.
ACTGCTGGTGCGCAAAGGCGTGACGATGGCCGGCGCCGATCTCATCACCACCATCGGCGGCACGACGCCGACGGGCGGGATCACGCGCGGCTTTACCAGCAGTCAGAACGGGCGCTTCATCCTGATGCGGTGCGTCTTGAACGGCACGACCCAGGCAGCCGTGCTCATGCAGCGGCCCTCCACCCCGGTGCCGCTGAGCGCGGTCTCCCGCAAGACCCATGGCGCTGCCGGTGACTTCGATATCGACCTGCCATTTACCGGCACGCCCGGGATAGAATGCCGCACCGGGGGCGCGACGAACGATTACACCCTCGTCGTCACCTTCGGCAGCACCGTGAGCGTGGCCGGCAGTCCGCAAGCGAGCGTGACGGACGGCATGGCGACCATCGGCAGCGGCGGAGTCAGCAACGGCGGTCTGGTCACCGTGAGCGGATCCACCGTGACCGTGCCGCTCACGAATGTGGACAACGCACAGACGATCAACGTGACTCTCTCGGGCGTCACCTCTGGCACCATCAGTCGCGACCTGGTCATCCCGATGAGCGTGCTGATCGGCGACACGAATGGCAATGGCGTGGTGAACTCCGGCGACGTGCTGCAAACCCGCACCCGCGCCGGGCAAGCAGCCGATTCCAGCAACTTCCGCTCAGACGTAAACACCGATGGGAACATCAACGCCGGTGACGCGCTCGCGGTGCGCTCCCGTTCCGGGACAAGTTTGCCATAGGCGGTAGTGTTCGTTCGTTGTCAGGTTTGGCGACCAAGCGGCCTCTCCTCTGGCGCTGCGCGTCCTCCTCTCCCCGGGGAGAGGATAGCGGTAAGGGCGTCGGCGATCACCAGCTGACAATTGCGCAACACCATCCCTTAGGCGGCAAAGCGGATTTCGCTCTTGTCAAACGGCCCGGGCCGTGGAAGCTTTCGCCTCTTTTTCCAGGGATACGCACATGGCTTTCGCAATCATCAAAACAGGCGGCAGACAGCACCGGGTCGCGCCGGGTGACATCATCGATGTCGATTTCCTCGACGCGAAGGTCGGCGCCGAAGGCGTCTTCGCCGATGTCCTCTTCGCCGGCGATGGCGATAACATCACCCACGGCAGCCCGCTCATCGAGGGCGCGACGGTCACCGGCGAGGTGCTCGAGCAGCGCAAGGACAAGAAAGTCATCGCGTTCAAGTATCGCCGCCGCAAAGGTTACCACCGCACCGTCGGCCACCGCCGCAAGCTCACCCGCATCAAGATCACCGAGATCAGCCTCGGTTCTTCGAAAAAGTAAGGTCCCACTCTCATGGCTCATAAAAAAGGACAGGGCAGCGTCAAGAACGGCCGGGACAGCGTCAGCAAACGTCTCGGGGTGAAGAAATTTGGAAGCGAGAGTGTCATCGCGGGTAATATCATTATCCGCCAGCGCGGCACCAAGTTTCAGCCGGGCAAGAACGTCGGTCTTGGTCGGGATTACACAATCTTTGCGCTCGTGGACGGCCGGGTGAAATTCGATCGCGCCGGCCGGCGGGTGAACGTTGAGCCGCTCGCGGCCACAACCGCTGAGTAACGTGCCGGATTTCCCGGCGTTCACCGCGTCACAGGGGCGCGCGCCGACGGGTTTACCCGTTTTTTGCGCAGTTTTGCCCGTTGTGCGACGGCACGTCGTTAAGCTATAACGGACTGGCGCATGAAATACAAAACCTTCCTCCTCTTCGGCCCACCGGGCAGCGGTAAGGGCACGCAAGGGAAGACCCTCGGCACGATTCCGCGTTATTTTCACTGCGCCTGCGGCGATGTCTTTCGTTCCATCGACACCCGCACGGAACTCGGCCGGGCCTTTCTCGATCATTCCAGCAAAGGCCAGCTCGTCCCGGATGACATCACGGTAAAGCTGTGGAAAGCGCGGATCGATGCCGCGGTCGACGCGCACAGCTTCAAGCCGGATATCGACACGCTCGTGCTCGACGGCATTCCACGAAATGTCGCGCAAGCCGCGATCATGGACGACCTGATCGACGTGCAGCGCGTCTTCCATCTTTCCTGCCCGAACCGCGATGCGCTTTACGCCCGCCTGAAGAAGCGCGCCTTGAAGGACAACCGGCTCGATGACGCCAACGAGGAAGTCATCAAGCGCCGCCTCGCCACCTACGAGGAGGAATCCAAGCCGGTGCTCGGTTACTATGGCAAGGACCGGATCACCTCCATTGACGCGACCGAACCGCCCGCGAAGGTACTGCTGCACATCCTGGAAAGCGTGAACGCGTGCAACGGGCACTATGAGCGAGCAGCAGTTTGAGAATTTCACCGCCTCGAGTCTTTATTGCGACAAGTGCAAGGCGGCGATGCCGGTTCGCGAGCGGCTCCTGCTCGTCCTGCCGGACAAAGAAGTCTTCGATTACCTCTGCACCGGCTGCGGCTCCTCCGTGGGGCAGCGCGAAGTGACCGCGGGCGATAAGATGCTGGCCCGGCAGGCGGCCGCCCGGCGCCCCCGCCGCCGCGCTGCGCCGGTGCGCCGGATCCAGCTCTGACGCCGCGCATGCGCGTGGTATTTATCGGCACGGGCGAGATCGGCGTGCCGACGCTACGGTGGCTGCTGGAATCGCCTGAGCACCAGCTGGTCGCGGTCGCGACGCAGCCGGACAGGCCGGTCGGCCGCGATCAGCGAATCGCACCGCCGCCCATCAAGGCCGCGCTCGGGCCGGCAGCCATTCCGGTCCTCCAGCCAGAGCGGATCAAGCGCGAGGACGCCGTCGCGCAAATCCGCACGCTCGAGCCGGACGTCATTGTCGTGATGGCGTACAGGACAAATTCTACCGCGTTCGGTGCTCGAGATTCCGCGCCGCGCTTGTTTGAACCTGCACGCCTCGCTGCTCCCGCGACATCGCGGCGCGGCGCCGATCCAGGCGGCGATTCTGTCGGGCGACAACGAGACTGGCATCACCGTGATGTACATGGATGAAGGGCTCGATACGGGCGACGTCATGCTGCAGCGGATGATCCCGATCGGCGCTGAGGAAACAGGGGGACAGTTGCACGATCGGCTCGCCGAGATCGCGCCGGGCGCGCTGGCGGAAGCGCTGCGTTTGCTGGGGTCCGGCCAGGCGCCCCGTGTGCCGCAAGACGCGAGCCTGGCGACCTATGCGCCAAAGCTGGAACGCGAGCACGGCCGCATCGAATGGACCGCGCCGGCGGAAACAATCGTGCGTAGGATTCGCGCGTTTGATCCGTGGCCCGGCACCTCCACCATGGTGCGCGAACCCAGTGGACAAACGCGGAAGCTGAAGCTCTTCGGCGCAGCGCTTGCGCCGGAGGCGAGGATCGCGCCGGGAGAATTCGTCAGGTCCGACGTCGGCGACCTTCTGATCGGCGCGGGCGACGTCGCGGTGAGGATTCGCGACGCACAGCTCGAAGGGAAAAAGCGTATGAGCGGCGCTGACTTGCTCCGCGGCCACCCGTGGCTCGCACCGATTTAGGGCGCGGGCTCGCGCCACCGCGTTGAGGACACGCCGGCCTACAACGCCGCCCGCGAGAGCATTTTCCTTCCCAAGCCGCCGGGGTTCTGGTTGATCTGTCCGGCCATGGAAAGCCCAGCCGCCCCGGTCTACAAGCGTGTCGTCATCAAGCTCAGCGGCGAAGCTCTGCGCGAGCCGGGCGCGCGCGAAAACATTTCCCCGCAAATCGTGCGCGACATCGCCGGCTGCATCAAAAGCGTGCGCGATCTAGGCGTGCAAACCTCCGTGGTCATCGGCGGCGGCAACATCTGGCGCGGCCTTTCCGCGAGCCATCGCGGGATGGATCGCACGACCGCCGATTACATGGGAATGCTGGCGACCGTCATCAATGGCCTCGCGCTCAAATCCGGCCTCGACGAACTCGGCGTGCAAACGCGCGTCCAGACCGCGATCGAAATGCAGAACGTGGCCGAGCCCTTCATCCTCGGCCGTGCCATCCGGCATCTCGAGGTGGGCCGCGTCGTCATCTTCGTCGCCGGCACGGGCAACCCGTATTTCTCCACCGACACGACCGCGGCCTTGCGGGCGAGCGAGATTCGCGCCGACGTCATCCTGAAAGCCACCAAGGTGGATGGCATCTACGATTCCGATCCGAAGAAGAATCCGGGCGCGAAACGCTTCGACCGCCTCACCTTTAACGAGGCACTCACCCAGCGTCTGCAGGTAATGGATTCCACCGCCTTCAGCCTTTGCATGGACAACAAGATTCCGATCATCGTCTTCGACATGGGCACGCCAAGCAACTTCACCGACGTGGTCCTCGGCAAGCCGATCGGCACGCGCGTCTCGGAGTGAACCCGTGATTGGCCGTTGCCCACCCGCAGTTGGTGATTGAGAATCCCGCCAGATGAGCGCTGAAGAAATCCTGTTCGAGGCCGAAGAGACGATGGAGAAAAGCGTGGATTACATGATCCACGAATTCGCCGCGGTCCGGACGGGCAAAGCGTCGCCGGCGCTGGTCGAAAACGTGGATGTGCACGCCTACGGCTCGGCCATGAAACTCAAGCAGCTGGCCTTGATCACCACGCCCGAGCCGCGTCTGCTCGTGGTGCAACCGTTCGATGCCTCGACCGTGAAGGACATTGAGAAGGCGCTCAAAGAATCAAAGATCGGCATTCAGCCTCTGGTGGATGGGAAACTGATCCGCCTCCCGATTCCAGAGCTGTCTGAAGAACGCCGGCGCGACCTGGTGAAATCGCTTAAGCAGATGGCGGAAGAGGCGCGGGTGCGGGTGCGCGCCAACCGCCGCCACGCGCTCGACGAGGCGAAGAAGCTGCAGAAATCCGGCGAGCTGACCGAAGACGGCCTCCGCGATCTGGAGAGCGACGTGCAAAAGCTGACGGATCGCTTCGTCAAGAGCATCGACGATCACTTCGACCGTAAAGAAGCCGAAGTGATGAAGGTCTGACGCTTGCGGATCGGGCGCGGGAGCTGGAGGACTACATCCGCACCAGATCGAGCAGGAACTGGCACCAGAGATACACCATTCCGCGCCAGGAATATTTCACTTCCCGATCGTTGGCCGGTTTGAGCACGCCGGCCGCGACGTTGTGTTTGATCTGCTCGCGCAAATCATTCTCGATCTCCGTCTGCACGCGCTCCTCGTCCATCGGATCGATCACGCTCGTCTCCACCTTGTGACGCCGGAGGTATTCCTTGTGGCTCTGGTAAAGCTGCCAGAATGATTGGTCCGGGCGCTGCCGATTGATGCGAAATTGCGGCGTCAGCTTGAGGCCATAGGAAAGCGGGTAATTCCACGTCGTCCAAATGATGCCGTCCTTCGCCCGGGACGAGATTCGCAGGTAAAAAAACGACAGATCATTCTGCTCGTTCAGGCAGATGGTCGCCTGCGCCCGGTCCTCTTCCTTGTAGAAGATCCGGAAGAACTGGTTGTAATCCTCCCAATCCCAGCCGGCATCGTTCAAGTGCGCGAAGCCTTCGTTTTCGATCTCGCGCGTGATCTCCGTCAGACTCGGAAACACGTCGGCGGAAGGAGGGGTCTTCGGTCGAAGCGTTTTCTCAGTCGGGAGCCGCAGGGCGCGGATCCGGGTCAGGATCTCCAGCCAGGGCAGGAACAACCAGGAAACGGCCGCGACGGCTCCCCAAAGCCAGCTGTCGCTGAGAAAATAGACCCCCAGAAAGGTCGAAACCAGGATGCCAAACGCGCCCGCCTTCTGGGCCAGCGATGTCTGGTAGCTGCGTAAAGCGACGCTCAGCACCGCCACCCCGAGCGTCAGAAAAAGCCCAAACAGCATTAAGGCTTGAGTCCGTGCTCGGTCAGGAACGCTTCCAACTGATCGGTATCGAAATTTGCGAGCACTTCATCGCCGGCCACGAGCGTCGGCACATAGGTCTGGTCGGAGAGCTCTTTCATCTCCTGATAGGCCGTGCGGTCCTGGCCCACGTCCACTTCGGTGAATTGATAGCCGCGCTCGGTCAGATATTCCTTCGCGTCGATGCACCACGAGCACCATTCGCGGCTGTAGAGCTTAATTTCCGTCGGCACCATTGAAATAAACAAGGCGCAGGGAAAGGCGTCAACCCGCCGGGGTCCGGACACACCCTGTATTAGGGAAGCGAATTCCCCGAGCGTGCGCGCACCAGCAGCGCGTCGTCGCCGTTGATGGCGCCATCCGCATTAACGTCGGAGCGGAACGTGGTGCCATCCGGCGTCTGCCCGGAGCGGCCGCGGGTCGTGACGCTGTGATTGTGGCGACCCACGTCCATTTCACCGTATCGCCGGCCCGGATGCTCACCGCGCTCGGACTAAAGGAGTTCCCTCCTTGTCCGACGTTCACGTTCGTCGTCGCCGTCCGGGCAAGGACGGGAAGGAAGGCGAGGAAAAGGGCGAAAGTCGGAGGTACAATTGGGGCAGTCAGTTCGAATGCAGATTCGGGCCCTATGCTAGCAGAGAGGGGCGCCTGCCTCAATGTGCTTTCGAGGGCTGTGAATGCGTCGGCGCAAGCCACGGGCAGCCCGTGTATTAGACGACTTCGCCCAGACCACGCGCTGGCGACTCGGTTCGCCGGTGAATACGCAGGTGCCGGGCTCCGGAGAGTCGTCGAACGGGATGCAGCGGATCGTGACCTTGAGGTCGTTCTTGATCTGCTCTTCGACTTCGCGGGAACCATTCCAATGCGCGAGGGCGAAACCGCCGTGGATTTCCGGCTTGGCGGAGTTTTTCGCGGTGAAGAAAGCGTAGAACTCCTCTTTCGAATCGATCACGCGCGTGTTGGCATCGCGGAACTCGCGTGGCGCGTTCGAGGAGGTTCTGCTGGATGGACTCGAGCATCCCGGCGGCAGCGCTGACGAATTCCGCCATGGGCAGGAACTCCTTCGACTTTACCGGCTGATCGCGGCGGGTGACGGCGACGTTGCCCGACTCCAGATCTCGCGGACCGAGCTCGACGCGCAACGGCACGCCTTTCTTGATCCATTCCCAATTCTTGACGCCGCCGCCGAGATCGCGGCGGTCCACTTCCACTTCGATCGGCGCGCCGGCATAGCTCTGCCGCGCGCAACTGCGCGGCGAGCTTGTCGGCCGCTTCGAGGACCGCGGCGCGGGTCTCTTCCTTCGGCGTGACCGGCACGATCACGATCTGCGTCGGCGCGATGCGCGGCGGCAGAATCAGGCCGTCGTCATCGGCATGCGCCATGATGAGCGTGCCGACCAGCCGCGTGCTCATGCCCCAGCTCGTCGTCCAGCCAAACTCCTGTTTGCCGTCGCGCGTCTGAAATTTGATCCCGCTGGCCGCGCGAAAAATTCTGCCCGAGGAAATGCGACGTGCCGGCCTGGATCGCTTTCCGGTCCTGCACCATGGCCTCGATGCAAAGCGTCTGCACGGCGCCGGGAAAACGTTCGCTCTCGCGATTTCTCGCCGCTGAAAACCGGAATCGCGAGATGATCGCGCACGAACGTTTCGTAAACGCCGAGCATCCGCTTCGTTTCTTCGCGCGCTTCCGCTTCGGTCTCGTGCACGGTGTGGCCCTCCTGCCAGAGGAACTCGGTCGTGCGCAGAAAGAGGCGCGGCCGCATCTCCCAGCGGACGACGTTGCACCACTGGTTGATCAGGATCGGCAGGTCGCGGTAGCTACTGCACCCACTTGGCGTAGGTGGCGCCGATGATCGTCTCCGACGTCGGCCGCACCACGAGCGGCTCCGTCAGTTCCGCGGCCGGCGCCGGCCGCATCTTGCCGTCGGGTCCGATGTCGAGCCGGTGATGCGTGACGACCGCGCATTCCTTGGCGAAGCCCTCCACGTGCTCCGCTTCCTTCTGCAGGTAGCTGAGCGGAATGAAGAGCGGGAAGTAGGCGTTCCGGTGGCCGGTCGCCTTGAACATCGCGTCGAGCTGCCGCTGCATGTTCTCCCAGATGCCGTAGCCCCACGGACGGATCACCATGCAGCCGCGCACATCCGAAGGCTCGGCCAGTTCGGCGGCGCGGATCACCTGCTGATACCACTCCGGGAAATCTTCCTCCCGGCGTGGCGTGATCGCGGTCCTGGTCTGCTCAGAGTCGGCCATGATGAGCGCGATACTTAAACTGCGGGCGTTCAGAACGCCAGCAGGCATTGCCAGTAAAGGGACGACTTTGCGGCGGGCGTGAGTGTGATATTCTGCAGGCATGAAATTGAAAACGCTCGTCGTTCTCCCCGCGATTCTAAGTCTCGCCCTGCTGGTTCCGGTGGGGCGCGCCCAACCTTCTCCGGCCGCCTCCGACAGTTCCACGGAGTCGAAGACCCGTGCGATTGATGGCACGGACATCGACCGCCAGCTGGTTGAGCGGGAGGAAAAGGTTGGCCAGCTCTCACTCGAGGAACAGCTGAAACTACGGGCCGCCCAGGTGAAAGCGGCGGAAGATCCCGCGGTGCTGGCGGCGCTCGAGAAACGCAACCAGGCGATCACGGAATTCCGCGCCGCTCTGCGGGCCGCAGCCCTCAAGGCCGATCCGTCGATCGCACCGATTCTCGACAAGATTGCGGTCGGAAATCAGCCGGGCTTCTAAGGCTCCGGCGCTTCCTTGAAGATTGCGGACCGGCGTCTGATTCCCCTCTGTCCCCGCCCCTGAATCCACTTGGGGCCAGACGGCCTCGCCGCGTCCAACAAGCAGTTGACACTCCCCGGCCCGGCTCGTAGCTTCCGTGCCCTTTCAGCTCCGTATGAAGACGTTTTCCGCTAAAGCCAACGAGGTCCCGCGCAAGTGGTGGATCATTGACGCCAATAATCAGGTCCTCGGCCGCGTCGCGGTCAAAGCCGCCAACCTCCTCCGCGGCAAAGAGAAAGCGATCTACACCACCCACGTCGACACCGGCGACTTCGTCGTCGTGATCAACGCGGAGAAAGTTCGCCTCACCGGCAAAAAGGAAGAGCAGAAGACGTTCATGAGTTTCTCCGGCTTCGTCGGCGGTCACAAAACCGAAAACGTCAAGTCCCGCCGCGCGCGGCACCCTGAGTTGATGGTGGAACACGCCATTCGCGGGATGATTCCGCACAACAAGCTCGGCCGCGCCGTTTACCGGAAGCTCAAGGTTTACAAAGGCGACCTGCACCCGCACGGGGCGCAACAGCCGGCGCCGGTCACGATCGCCTAACCCGTACCAGATTCTCCATGGCAACTACCGAGGAATTCATCGCCACCGGCCGCCGCAAAACGTCGGTCGCCCGCATTCGCATGGCCGCCGGCAACGGCAAAATCGACGTCAACGGCAAGACGTTTGAGGAATACTTTCCCACGATCCCGCTCCAGAACACGGTCCTGCAGCCATTGCAGGCGGTGAAGCTGACGAACTCCTACGATCTCTCCATCAACACCACCGGCGGCGGTGCGACGGGGCAGGCGGGCGCCGCCCGGCTGGCGATCGCGCGGGCCCTGCTCCAGGTGGACGCGAATCTGCGCGGGACGCTCAAGGCGGAAGGCCTCCTGCGCCGCGATCCGCGGATGAAAGAACGGAAGAAGCCGGGCCAACCCGGTGCGCGCAAGCGCTTCCAGTTCTCGAAGCGGTAATTCACAGGGCGTCGCCGCTTGCAGGCGCTTCGCTCTACGAAGCGGAGAGGAGCGGCGCATCTTATCTTCGCGCTCGCGCCGGATTGGGACTAACCGCCCGCCGCGTCGGAAGACGCGGCCTACATCGCAGCGAATACCGTTCTACGGCGACGGCGCGGCTGAGGCCGCCGGACTCGCGGCAACCGGCGGTACACTTGCCCCCGCGCCCGGGGCGACCGATGGCGCTGCTTCCAGCGGCGCCGCGACGGACTCCGCGGGGACCACACGTGCGCCCGGGACCGCGACCGGCGCCGGAGTCGTTGCTGGTTTGAGCGTTCGCAGATATGCGGTCGCTTCACTCGCGGCGAAGCTCTCGCGATATTGCGTCAGCACGGTTTCACAAACGCGCCGGGCCTCGTCCATCTGCCCTTTGCTCTTAAAGATCGGGACCTGCGCAAGCAGTGCCAGCGGCGCTGTGTAGCTGCGCGGATACTCCGCTGCGACTCCGCGGTACAGTTCCAGCGCCTCGTCGGGTTTTCCCATCGACTCGAGGTTGGCTGCCATCGCCACCTTCGCGGTGGGAATGAATTCGTGTTTGCGATTCTTGTCGATGAACGCCTGCAGCATCGCGTTGGCTTCCGCAAACTGCCCCTGCTCACGCTGCGCTCCCGCGAGCAAGAGCCGAGCGGAGGGAGCGGCCGCGGTGCTCGGATACTCCGAAATCACCTTCTCGTATTCGGCCTGCGTCTTGGCGGAAGCCAGCAACGCCGCTGCCGCCGCGTTGCGCTGCTGCGTGTAAAACCGATAAGCCGCCAGCCCCGCGACCGCGAGAATCACCCCCAGCAGTCCGAGAAGAACCTGCGTCTTGTACTGGGTCCAAAAAAACTGAGTTTCGAGAAGGGGGTCGGTCGAAGATTTCGTGGCGGGCTGCATGATTTGGGGTCTGCCGGTGCGAGGCGAGTTGGTCTTATGCCACGCGCGGGATTTGCACGCAAGCGGCTTGGCGGGCCGGTCGGCATTTGTGATTCACGCTTCAACCCCTAACGCTTGCCCCAGACTGCAGCTCGATCTGATCCGATGGCCGCGTATCCGCCTTCAGGAACTTCCGCATCAAGGCGAGGGCCTGTTCGTTCTCCTCAGGGGTATTCGAGACGCAGCAATCCTCCGGAATCAGCAGCTCGTAATCGCGCATGTAAGCGTCGTTCGCGGTGAAGAGGACACAGAAGTTTCCCGCGATTCCGGTCAGGATGAGCCGCTTCGCCCCGAGGTAGCGCAAGAGCGTCTCGAGCGTGGTCGAAAAGAATCCTGAATGCTTCGGCTTAAGGACAAAGTAATCGTCCTCCGCGGGCCGCAGCTTGGTCACGATCCCGCGTCCGCGCGGACGGCTCAGGCAATGCTCCACCGTGTGGTGCCAATCGGACCGCCACTTCCCGAAGTTATCGTTCACATACAGCACCGGCACATCCGCCGCCCGGGCCCGCTCCCGCAACCGCGCGACGCGGTCCGCCATCTGGTGCGCCGCCGGCAGCATTTGCTCCGCCTCGGGAAACTCGAGGTCGTTGATCACGTCGATCAACAACAGCGCCGTCTCCGATTTGTCCGGCGCGCTTCCATGCAGGTCCTGGTTTTTCGTCGGCATCAGCGAATCAAGACCAAAACGTCTCGCCCACCCGTCGCGGCCTTATGCGCATGCCAGTTTCGCCCATGCATGTTAGGCTGCGGCGACAACCACTTGGATGCAGGCATGGCTCGATAGCTGGAATACCATGCTCGGCGCTGGCGCCGAGCCCAGGGATCTGACCCTCCTGCAGATCTCGCTCCGCGGGGTCATTGTGTTTCTCGCCGCGCTCATCATGGTGCGGCTCGGCAGCCGGCGCTCCCTCGCGGAAAAAACAGCGTTCGACACCATCCTCATTGTCATCCTCGCTTCCGTCCTGTCACGCGCGATCAACGGCACGGCCACCCTCCTCGGCAGCATCGGCGGCGGGGCCGTGCTCGTCGCGCTCCACCGGCTCCTCGCCGCGGTCGCGTTCCGCTCGCATCGATTCGGCAAATGGATCAAGGGCGCCCAGCACACCATCGTGCGCGACGGCGTTCTCGATCGCCACAAGATGGCCCAGTCGAACGTAACGCAGCACGATCTCGAAGAAGATCTGCGCCTGAGCACGCAAACCGAAGACCTGGCGCAGATCAAAGTCGCCCGGATCGAGCGCAGCGGCGATATCAGCTTCATCAAGCGCGACGACTAAACGCCATAAGTTCGACGTTGGACGTTCGGTGTTGGACGTTGGACGTTCGCTCAGATGCCTCACGACAAGCTCTTCATCCCCGGCCCGGTCGAAGTTTCTGCCAAAACCTGGGCCGCCTTCGCGCGTCCGATGATCGGCCACCGCAGCGAAGCCTTCCGCGAGCTTTACCGCGCCATCCATCCGCGCCTCCAGGAGCTATTTGGCACGCGCCAGCCGGTCTTCCTTTCCACCTCCTCCGCCTGGGGTGTGATGGAAGCCGCGATCCGCAACCTGGTCGGCACCCGCGTCCTTTGCTGCATGTGCGGCGCTTTCTCCGACAAGTGGCTCGACGTCGCGCGGCGCTGCGGCAAGGAGGCCGAGCCACTCCAGGTCGAATGGGGGCGGCATATCGATCCTGTCGCGCTCGACGCCGCGCTCGCCACCGGCCGTTTCGACGCCGTGACCCTCATTCACAACGAGACCTCCACCGGCGTGATGAACCCCCTCGCCGAAATCTGCGCGGTGGCGCGCAAATACCCGAACGTGGCGCTCGTCGTCGACAGCGTCTCGTCCTTCTCCGCCGTCCCGATCGCGATGGACGAACTCGGAATCGATGTCCTCCTGACCGGCAGCCAGAAAGCGCTCGCGCTTCCGCCGGGCTTCTCGCTCTTTAGCGTCTCTCCGAAAGCCTTCGCGCGCGCCGCGGAGCAGAGCGATCGCGGTTACTACTTCGATTTCCTCGAGTTCAAAAAGAACCAGGAATCCGACATGACGCCCACCACACCGAGCATCGCGCACATCCATGCGTTGCAATCGAAGCTCGACGACATCTTCGCCGAAGGCTTCGCAAACCGCTACGCCCGCCACGCGCGCACGAACGCACTGGTGCACGATTGGGTGCGACGCCGCGGCTTCGAGTTTTTCGCCGAGGACGGCTACCGCTCCGTCAGCCTCACCTGCGTGCGGAACAACCGCGGCATCGACGTGGCGCAGCTCGTCCGCGACTTGCGCACGAAACACCACCTCGTGATCGACGGCGGCTACGGCAAGATCAAAGGCCAGACCTTCCGCCTCTCGAACATGGGCGACGAAACGGAAGAAACCGTCGCGCACCTCCTCGCCTGCCTCGACGCCTGCCTGCAGTAGCGCACTTCAGTTCAACGGAGCGACGGCCATTTCCACCGAAAGCGATCCTCAACTCGCTGGCCGCGAATGCGTCGCATGGGGCGCCGCGTTTTTGGGGCTGATCGTATTCAAGCTTTGGCTGGTCAGCGGCGAAGACATCATCGGCAGCGCGACGCAATACGACGCGCTCTGGTATGTGCGCTCCTCGACCCACTGGTATTGGGGCAGCCCGTACGATTGGACGGCATTCATCCGGCCCGGCCCTTATCCGCTCTGGCTGGCCGTGGTGCACCTGCTTCACCTGCCGCAGCGCCTCGCGATCGAGCTTCTGCAACTCGGCGGCGCACTGACGCTCTGTCTCGCGTTTCGCGCGCTCGGCGCGGCGCGCCTCGTCACCCTGCTCTGCTTCGCTGCGATCGCGCTCCATCCGGCGGGGTTTCAACTGAACGACTACACGATGTCGGATACGTTCTACGCGGCGTTGCTCTGGTGGGTTCTGGGCGGATTACTGCTGACGCTGGCGACGCGAAACGGCTGGATCGCTGCCGCCACCGGGGTCTTGGTTGGAGTCCTCTGGAATACGCGCGAGGAAGGCCTGCTCCTCATCCTCCTGCTCGGAATTTGGACTCTTCTCTTGCTCGTCCGCGAGAGCCGCCGCCGCGGACCGCGATTGGCGATCAGGTCCGGCGCCGCTTTGGTCGCCGTCGCCAGCGTCGTCATTCTCTGCTTCTACACAGCGAACTACCTCAGGTTCCTTTCCTTTGCCCGCTCGGAAATGACCGCGAACAACTTCCAGGGTCTGTTTCACAGCCTGCTCCGAATCAAACCCGCCGCACCGAAGCCGTACGCGCCGATCACCGACGATACCCTGCGCCGAGCGTTTGGCGTCAGCCGCACCTTCGCCAAACTGCAGCCCCACCTGGACAGCCCGTTCGGAGAGGCATGGCGGGTGGAAACATTTCGCCGCACGGGAGTGCAAGGCGAGATCGGCGCGGGCTGGATCGTCTGGGCGACTCGACGGGCGGCCAGCGATGCGGGGATATTCGAGAACCCGCGCCAGGCCCGGGGTTTCTTCCGGAAGGCGGCACGGGAGATCAGCGCCGCCTGCGATGATGGCCGGTTGCAGACACGTTTCGTCATCGATGGCTTCCTCGATCCGCTGGCACAAACGGGTGGCCTGACCAGGCTTCCGCACTCTGCGATGCGTATTGGAGGACGGGTGTTTGCGCTCTGGCCGATGGAGGCTATCGGCGACGACGAGATCCTGACCCCCGAGGAAGTCGTGCTCTACGACCAGGTCACTTTGCGGCGCGCCCGCGGCAGCCTTCAGCACACCGGAATGGCGGCGACACTGGAGGATGCCATCGGGCGCTGGCATTTCGCGCTCCAATATCTTCTGCACGGCGCTGCTCTGATCGCCGCCGTGTGGCTCATCCTGGGGAAATCGCGGCGCCCCGTCGCCCCTTACGGAGTGGCCGTTCTGCTGCTCGCAGCCACGGTTTTGCCCCGACTCGCTTTGTTCGCGTGGCTGGACGCGACGGCCTTTGATTCAACCGGCGACCGCTTCCTGTTTCCGGTGCTGCCGTTATGGAGCGCGCTGCTCGTGCTGGTCATCGGCGCCGCCTTCGGCTCTCGCAGGTCGCAAAATTCGCCGGCCTAATCCATCATCGACTCTTCATCGGTGATGGCGATCTCCGTCGCCGCGACGGTACCCCTCGCCTGCCGCACCTGGATGGCGTCAATCTGGCGATCGTCCGCGCGCAGGTCGCTCAGGACGATGAGGCTGTCGTTCGCTTTGGCCAGACCGTGCTCGCGCAGATAGGTTTCCGCCGCCTCGATCGTGCTGTTCGGGTCGTCGGTAAACGGCAACTGCACCGGCGCCACTCCCCAGCAGAGCGCCAGTTGACGGTAGATGTGCGGGTGCGGCGTGAAGGCGAAGATCGGCGCGCGCTCCGGCCGCATGTTTGAGACGTAGCGCGCCATCGTGCCGTGACGCGTGAAGACAATGAGCTTCGCTTTCGGAAGTGAATTCGCGAGCCGCACCGCCGCCGAAACCGTTTTCTGGCGCGAATCGTGCATTTCGCTCCCGCGGGCGTAGCCGGCGCCGCCGCTTTGTTCGATCCGCCGCGCGACGCGATCAAAGACTTCGATGCACTTCACCGGATAACGGCCCACCGTCGTCTCCCCACTTAGCATGATCGCGTCCGCTTGTTCATAAACCGCGTTTGCGACATCAGTAATCTCCGCCCGGGTCGGGACCGGGTTCTCGATCATCGACTCCAGCATATGCGTCGCCACGATGACCGGCTTTCCGTACCGCAGACACTGCTTCACGATCTTGCGCTGAATGATCGGTAGCTCTTCCATCGGGCATTCGATCCCGAGATCGCCGCGCGCGACCATGATCCCGTCGGCGGCATGGATCATCTCGTCGATGTCGCGGACTGCGGACTGATCCTCGATCTTGGCAACGATCTGCGCCTTGCTCTCGAGCATTTGCATCACGCGCCGCAACTCCTCCACATCGCTGCGTTGCCGGGCAAAACTGAGCGCGACGAAATCCACGCTTACTTCCGCGCCAACGCGGACGTCGTCCATGTCTTTTTGCGTCAGCGGCGGGAGGTTCACCCGCACCCCGGGCAGATTGATGTGACGGCGCGAGCCGAGCGTGCCGGTCGTCAGCACTTTGCAGCGGATGCGATGGTGGCGCTTCTCGAGCACGAGCAACTGAATCACGCCATTGTCGACCAGCACGGTGTCGCCGGCCGAGATGTCGTCGATCAGGCCATCGTAGTTTACATCAACCGAATAGATCTCCTCGCTGCGAGCGCCGCGGACCGTGAACTCCAAAATGTCGCCCGGATTTAGATCGAGCTTCGCCGCGAGATCCCCGGTCCGAATCGCTGGCCCCTGCGTATCCATCAGGATCGCGACCGGCCGTTCGAGTTCCGCTGCGATGGCCCTTATCTCCGGCACGATCGCGCGGACCCACTCATGGGTGGCGTGACTCATGTTGAGCCGGAAAACATCCGCGCCCTGTTCCATCATTTGCCGCAGCACTACCGGGTCTTCCGTGGCCGGCCCCAGCGTGCAGATGATTTTCGTCCTGCGCATCGCGATCAGGGTTCCGGCTCGGCGCGCAAAAGCAAGGGCTCAGGCCGCAGATTGGTGGACGCGCTGTTCGAACGGGTCGAACTCCGGCAGACGCGGCGGGAAGGCGAGCGAATAGCCGGGCGGGTTGAGCGTGAGGTTCGGGTTGTAGAACGGATCGCGCCAGAGCTCGCGGCCCCAGCGTTCCTGCATCCAGGCGGCTTCGCGGATGAACTGCGCCTGCTGCGCCCGGGTCGCATCGTGACCGCGCGAGGCGGATTCGTGGTGCACGAGGTTCGCATATGGCGTCCAGATGATCTGCAGCCCCCGCGCGCGCAACCGGAGGCAAAAATCGATGTCGTTAAAACTGATCGCGAGGTTCACTTCATCGAAACCGCGCAGCTCTTCAAAAATCTGTCGCCGCATCACGAGGCAGGCCGCCGTCACCGCGGAGCAGCTGTGCTGCAGCCACGCACGATTAAAATACCCCGGATGCCCGCGCGGGATGCGGAGATGCGCGTGCCCACCGACTCCACCGAGCCCCAGCACCACGCCACCATGCTGGAGCGTGTCATCCGGATACCAGAGCCGCGCGCCCACGGCTCCGACCGCCGGCCGCACGGCGTGGCTCACCATCTCGCGCAACCAGCCGGGATCAGTGGCTTCGATGTCGTTATTCACGAAGGCCAGCAATTCTCCTCGTGCCTCTCGCGCGGCGAGGTTATTGAGGCGGCTGAAGTTGAACTCGCCTTCATCGCGCAATACGCGCACGTCCGATTCGGCGGCCAATTTCCGCAACGCCGTCTGCGTTTCCGGTTCCACTGAACCGTTATCGACAATCACGATCTCGAGCGCGCCGTAATCGGTCTTCTCGCGCAGGCTGCGGAGGCAGGTCTCGAGCAACTGCATCTTGTCGCGCATCGGTATGATGACCGAGACCAGCGGAAGCGGGTCGGGCGTTTTGTAGATCACGCGATGCGATTCGGCATTTTCCGGGCAGGCCTCCACCCGCCCGGCAATTTCGCAGCGTTCGAGATGTGAGGCGATCGCGCGGCGGGCGGCTTCGCGCGCATAGGGTTTCGCGTCCGCCACCGCGGCGAGACTCCCGGCCGCCATTCGCCAATGATAAAGAATGCGCGGGATGTGCCGGACCTGCTCGACCTTCAGCCGCTCGATGCAGCGCAAGGCGAGATCATAATCCTGCGAACCTTCGTAGCCTTCGCGGAATCCGCCGATCTCCCGCAGCAACGACGTCCGATAAACGCCGAGGTGATTGATGTAATTCTGCGCCAGAAAAAGTTCGGGATCGAAGTCGGTCTTGAAGAACGGCTCCGAGCGCACGCCGTGGCCGTCGATCTTGTCTTCGTCCGAATAGACGAGGCCGCTCTCCGGATACCCGTCGATCTCGAGCGCGATCCAGCTCAGCGCGTCGTCGGCGAACGCGTCATCGTGATCGAGCAGCGCGCACCATTCCCCGGTGGCAAGTGCCAGGGCCGAGTTCGAGCAGGCCGAGATGTTGCCATTCGTCTCGCGGAAGGTGACGCGGATGCGCGCCTCCTGCCGCGTCGCTTCCTCGAGCAACGGACGCACTTCAGGATTCGTGGAGGCATCGTCCGCAATGCAAAGCTCCCAGTTGTGATACTGCTGGCGCCGCACGGAGTCGATCGCCGCCTCGAGATACGCGATTTCCGGATTGAACACCGGCAGCAGCACGGAGATGAGCGGTTGCCGACGGAGCGAACGCAGACGTCGCCGGAGCGTGACGCGGCCCGCCTCGTCCGGCGTGTCGAATTGCTTCACCCATTCCGCGTAGGTCGCGCCATGGTCTCCCTGCGCCGCAATTTCTCGCGCCCCCACGCGCCGCAGCGACTCTTCGAAAGTGCGCCCGAATTTCTCCAGCGTGAAATGCCGCTCGTAGGTACGGCGGGCCGTGGCGGCGAGCTCTCGCAGTATCCGCGGCGCCGCGAGGCAGCGCGTCAAGGCTGCCGCCAGTTGCCCGGGATTTTCCGGCGCCACGAGCATGCCGTTCATCCCATCGCGCAGCCACTCGCGAATGCCGCCCACGTCGGCGCTGACCACCGCGCGCCCGCGGCTCATCGCTTCGATGATCGCGATCGGCATTGTCTCGTCGCGCGACGGGACCGCGAGCACATCAGTTTCGCGCAGAAGCTCGCTCCGCCACCGTGTGATCGACGCCGGTGAGCAACTCCACGTTAGGCAACGCGGCCGCGCTTTGTTGCAAGCGCTCGAAAAACGCCGCGTCCAATGGCCGCCCGGCAAAGCGGAATTGCGCGCGGTTGCGTAGCTCGGGATCGAGCAGCCTGATCGCATCGAGGCAGATGTCCTGACCCTTCCGCGGCTCGTAGCTGCCGAGGATCAGAAAGCGTACCGCCGCTCCATCCTCTTCCTTCGCATCAAAGCCAAGATCGGGAATCCCGTAGGGCACCACCTGGATCGGCGTCCGCGTGATGCCTTCATAGACCCGCGCCGTTTCACGGGTCGGCGTGATGATTAGATCCGCCTGCTCGAGCGAGGGACGAATCTCGGCGATCTGCCCGATGAGTCGCACCCCGACCAGCGTCTCGTGCAGGTACCAAACGACGGGGACGCCGGCGCGGCGCGCGGCCCGTACCATCGGCCAGCCGGCGATGGTGTTCGCCACCACGACATCGAACCGGCGCGCGAGCGTCTCGAGCGCGCTCTGCCGCGGATCGACCAAGAACGCATCATCGAACTCGAGTGCGATTCCATTCTTCGCCAGCTCCTCCGAGATCGGGCCCGGCTCCGGCGCGGCGAAGAGCACGTCGCACTCCTGCTCATGCAGGTATCTGGCCAGGTGCAGCAACTGCATCGGCGCGCCGCTCAGCGTTGTCTCGTGCGAGAAAAGGAGAACGCGGAGGCGCCCGCCAAAGGGTTCTGAAATCATCCGTCCGCGCGCCTTTGTGGAAGCACTTCTCTCAGCAGATCCACGAACTCCCGGCCGAACCGATCGAAGGCGAAATGCCCTTCGTAGGCGCGACGCGCGTTGCCCGCCAGCTGGTCGATCAGCGCCGGCTCACGCACCAGCCGCTCCATCGCGGCGGCCAGCCCGGCCGCGTCGCCGGGCTCCACAAAAATCCCCGCCTCGCCCTCCGTCAGATGTTCCGCTACGGCACCGACTCGCGTGCTCAGGATTGGGGTGCCGAGCGCAAGCGCCTCGATCAGGATCAACGGCCCCGTCTCGTCCAGCGAGGCGGAGACCATCACATCGGTCGCGGCAATGAGCGCGAGCGCTTCCGCGTGCGGCACACTCTCTTCGTAGGTCAGATTCTCAATCTGCGCCGCGGCCGTTTTCACCTCCGCAGTCAGACCTTGATCATGCGCACGTCCGACGATGCGAAACCGCGCCCGCGCCCGCACTTCGTCCGGAAGGTGCCGCACCGCTTCGATGAAAACACGCTGGCCTTTGCGATTCTCGATCGTCCCGAGCAGAAGAAATTCGATGCCTTCAGTCCGCGCCGCCCGTGGCTTGATCTCGCCGCGCGGATCCGGAATCCCGTAGGTCAGCACCCGGACCGGCCGATCGGTCAACGGCTGGTAAACCTGTGCGCTCCGCCTGTCGGGCGCGATGATCATTTCCGCGTCGGCCAGCGCCGTCCGCATCCCCGGGTCCGCGCCGAGATAATCCTCCGCCACCCGTCCTTCGTGGACCCACCAAAGGTGCGGAATGCCCGCGCGCTTCGCCGCCCGGATGACCGGGGCGCCGAAGATTGTGCTCGCCACCACGGCGTCGAATTCGCGCGCGAATTCGGTGAAAGACGGATGCTCTTTCATGACGAGCGGGTCGACCACGACCGGGATCCCGGCGTCGCAGTATCTCGACCGCATCGGACCGTCTTCCGGGGACATGACCACCACGAAAAAACCGCGCGCTTTGCACCATTTCGCCATCTCCCAGAGGATCAGCGGCGCGCCACTCAGGCTCAGGTCATGCGAAACAAAAAGCAGATCCGCTTCGCTCTTGCTCGCGATCGGTTCGTCGCGGCCCCACATCCGGATCGGCGTGGGCGAATCGGCATAAAGCCAGTCGCGCATGTTATCCGGATAGTAGGGATCGTGGCAGGTGTAGGCAGTCCACCGTTTCAGGAGGAAGACCGAATGCTTCTCGCGGGCGGGAACCTTGGCCTGCGCCTTCTCCGCCCCGATCGATTCGTGTCCGCGGTGCGTCATCGTGACGAACGGCGTGTAAACGCAGCGCAGCCCGGCGGCGCGAATCTTGAAACAAAGATCGAGGTCGGAATGCGCGACCGGCGTATTGATGGCATCCCATTCGCCGACGCGGAAAAAATCATCGCGCCGCATCGCGAGACACGCGCCGGAGAGCACCGAGACATCGCGCAGCGACTGCGCCAGATTAAAGTAATCGGTGATGTTGCCGTCAAGCTGGTGGAAGGCGGTCCCGACAAAGCCCCGCACGCCGGTCACGATGCCCGCGTGTTGAATATTGCCGTTCTCGTAGAGCAACTTCGGCGCAACCGCGCCGACGGCGGGATTCTCCAGTTGCTCGATCACATTCTCAATCCAGTCTGGCTGCGTCGGCTCGACGTCGTCGTTGAAAAAGATGAACCGCTCGCCCGTCGCGGCGTGGGCGCCGCTGTTGCACTTGTCCGAAAAATTGAACGGCTTGTCGTACGCCACGAGTTGCACCCTGGCGGACGCGGGTTGGAGCGCGCGCAATGTCTCCAGCAGCCGGCTGTTTGTCACGACCACGATCTCGAGATTGGGATAGCGGGTCTTGGCGGGCAGATCGATCAGGCAGGCGCGAGCGCGGCCCGGGGAATCTGTCGGCACGATGATCGACACGCACGGCCAACGGGCGAGCTTCAGGCGAGCCCGGTTCGCAGTCGGGTATTCGATGATCTCCGCCGGCAGCTGGCGCCGGCGCATCGCGTCGCCGAGCGCCGCCAGGTTCGACTTCCGCGCGTCCGGCTTGCCGCCCATGTTCCCGGAGGCGGGGTGTTCCCGCCAGTGATAGAGCACGTGCGGGACATGGCAAATCTCCCGTGCCCGCTCCGTGGCGCGCAGCGCGAGATCGTAATCCTGCGAGAGATCGAACTCCTGCCGGAACCCGCCAAGTTCCACCACGAGCGCACGCCGGTAGGCGGTCAGGTGGCCGATGTACATGAAGGAACAGAGAAGCTCCGGATCCCACTCCGGTTTAAAGAAGGGTGAGTGCCGCCGGCCGTTCACGTCGAGGCGGTCTTCGTCGCTGTAGAGAATGTCCGCGTGCGGCGCACGCGCGGTGGCGGCGGCGAGTTCGTAGAGGGCAAACGGCGCCAGCACATCATCGTGATCGACGCAGGCGATAAATTCGCCCTTCGCCACGGCCAGCGCGCGGTTGGTGTTCTCCGCGATGCCGAGATTCGTGGCCAGGCGCACGATGTGCAGCTTCGGCTCGCGCGTTTCCCAAGCCTTCAGCCGTTCGATCGTCTCGCGTTTGGTAGATCCGCCATCGACCAGGCAAACTTCCCAGTTGTCGTACGTCTGTGCGACGATCGACTCCAGCATTTCATCGAGAAAATGCGGGGGCGTGTCGTGCACCGGCAGAAGCAGGCTGAATTTCGGCCGCACCTTCGCGTCGGGAAACGGCGGCGGCTGATCGTGCTCCGACACGAGCAGGCTGAACTTCGGGCGCGGGCCCGCCTCCATGAAGGCCCGCCGCTGCAACTCGAGCGCGGCGGCGTCCGGCTCGTGCCGGGCCATCCAGGCCTGGTAGCGGTCGACCGACGTCGCGGGCGCGGGCGCGGCCTTCGTTTTTTTCGGCGGTGCGGCCGGCGGCGACGTCAATCCGAGCCGCCGCGGGATGCGCTGCAACTCGCGCGCGATCTTCACGTGCAGCGGCCTGTGCTCCTTCGGCCCGCTCGGCACTTGAAAACATTTCCCGCCTTTGCGGCAGGCGTTCTTCGCGAACTTGATCAGCTCCTTCGCCGCCTTCAGCTGCCCCTTCAGGGTCGTGACTTCGCCGGTCAGCCTCTCGCCGACGTCAATCCAATGCCGCACCTGTACCGCCTGCGCGTCCATGATCAGCTGCGCTTTCGCGCGATCGCGGCGGAGCGCTTCAAAATCGCTCCGCTCCTCGCGCAACTCGCGCTCGCGTTGGTCCAGCAACTGCCCCTGCCGCTCGATTTCACGCCCTTGGTGATCGATCACCTCTTGGGCCGCCCAACGGTCGTCGAGCAAATATTGGAGCCAGACCTGCCGCGTGCGGAACGCCGCCGTCTCGCGTTCCGCCCGCGCCGCCGCGACTCGGGCATCCATGGCTTCGCCGATCAGCTCGTAGGTTCGAGCCAATTCCTCTCCACGCTCGGCGGCGACGAAGAGCGACGCCATGAGCGGCTGGGCCGTCGGCACACTCGCGTTCACCAGCATCGCCCCCAGCCCCAGCCCGGCCGGGAACTGCAACGACGGACGGCCGGCGCTCAGCTCGCGCCATAACTCCTCGAGGCCCGGCGTCCGCTCCAGCCTTGTCCCGTGAAGCACCACGATCGCATCGGTGCTGAGCTTCGTCGCCCACGCCTGCCAGAGAGCACGAATGTCCGCCGCCGAATCGCAGTCGTTAAAAAACAGGAGATTGACACTGCCGGCGGCGAAATCCCGGGCGGCTTCGAGTGGGGCGCGAGGAATGAACTGGGCGGCCTCACCGTAGCATTCCGCGCCATCCTTGAGCGCGCGCTGCCACTTTTCGTCCGCCGCCAGCTCCGCAGCATCCCCATTCCGGTGAATCGCAAAGCAGCGAGCCCCGAGCGCATGCTCGCGAACGGCCTGGCAGAAGACGAAATAGGCCTGCGCATCGCCCAAACCGATGGCCACGATCGTATCTGGACAAGAGAGGAGGGCCAGATCGTAGCAGACCGGGAGGTGGAAGCGCTCCGGTTCACCGGTGTAATAGTTCGGCTCAAGTCGACGGCTGGGAAGCTCTGGAAGCATGGCAAACCGCCCGGATCGTCACCGGGCAACCATTAGTCACCGCCACCGGCACCCGAAGCAAGTTCCCGCGCTGACTTTCCGGCGGGGGCGCGTTAGTTTCCGCCGCGATGCCAAGCCCAGCCGACGAATGGAATCTTCCCTCGCGCACCTTCCAACCACGCGTCTACGGGCTCGGGGCCTGGACGGATAACCTGCCGTTCGCCTGCGACGTCGTCGCGACCCTGCGGCCGCAGCTTCTCGTGGAACTGGGGACGGATCGTGGCGAGAGCTACTTCGGGTTCTGCCAGGCCGTGGCCGAGAACGGAACCGGGACGCGCTGTTTCGCGATCGACACCTGGCGCGGCGACGAACAGACCGGCGGCTACGACGAGACCACCTTCACGGAAGTGTCGCTCCACAATCGCGAGCATTACGCCGCGTTCTCCACTCTGCTGCGATGCCGTTTCGATGAGGCGCTCGACCGTTTCGGGGCGGAAAGCATCGACCTCCTGCACATCGACGGTCTGCACACCGAAGAAGCCGTGCGCCACGACGTGGAGGCCTGGCTGCCAAAAGTGCGGCCCGGCGGCATTGTGCTCCTGCACGATATCAGGGTACGGACGGGAAACTTTGGCGTGTGGAAGGTGTGGGACGAGCTCAACCAGCGCGGCCGTGCCTATGTGTTTCCGGACGGACCGGGACTCGGGGTGTGGGAGAAGCCGCCCACCATGCATTTGCCAGCGCCCGTGGAGCCACTCCTCAATTCGCCTAACGACACGGCAGCGAACCTGGGGGATTACTACCGCGCCCGGGCCCGCGAGCTGCAGGAGAAGATCGCGCGGGAATGGCGGGACTTGACCATCCGGCACACCGCGGCGGCCCACCAGACGGTCATCCAGGTGTTTCACACGCACGACGGAAGCCATCGGGAAGAGGATTCCGCCGGGGCCCGGATTGGTCACGAAGCCTGGAAGAAGGTCACAATTCCTTTGCCGGCCGGAGCAGGGGCGGCGCCGCTGCGGATCGATTTCGTCAGCGCTTACACGACGATCGACATCGCCTGCGTCGAAGTGGCGGCCGGATCGTCCCTCCTCTTCCGCGCCTCCGACGCCACGGCGTGGCCGGCCGTGAAGGTCGCGGGCGATGCGGAGGTGCAGTCGCATCCCGCCTACCTGCGTCTGCGGATCACCGGCCTCGACCCGCAGCTCTACCTTCCGCCGCTCGGGGTGGCGGCCGCGGAGGAGGCATTGCGGGTAACTCTGCAGCTCCGGGTTTCGCGGGAAGCGCCGCTCGACTGAGCGGGACCGAAGCAAAAACGCGGCAGACCTGTCGACCTGCCGCGTTTGCCTGGATTTTGGACTTCGAGACGCGTCAGCTCTTCTTCGCGGTCATCTTGCCCTGCGCCGCTTTCACCTGCTTCAGGTGAGCCTGGAGCGTCGGAACCATCTTGCCGGCCCAGCTCTTTAGTTCGGGATCGGAGCCGTTTTTCGCCTCCGCCTGGAACTCGCTAATCATTTGCATGTGATCCTTCTCCATCTGGGCGAGCCACTGCTGGTCGAAGTTACCGCCGCTCATTTTGTCCATCTTGTGGCGGGTATCGAGCTTTACGCCGCGGGCGTTCGCCAGCGCCATGAGCTGATTATTCGCCTTCGTGTGCGCGGAGGCCATCTCCGTGCCGAGCTTCTTGACCTCGGCGCTTTGGCCCTGCTGCGCCGCCATCTCGCCCATGTGCACTTCCATCGCGCCGCCCTTGGCTGCGCTCATCATGAAGTTCTTGTCCTGGGCGCTGAGCGGCGCCGTCGCGGCACCCGCTGTGCCGGCGGGCGCAGGCGTCGGTGAAGTTTGATCCGCCTTGCGCGGCTTTTGCCCCACACCGGCCATCGAGCTCGTCCCTTTCGGTGGCCCTTCCTCCACTTTGGTGGGCTGGCCGAAGGCATTGCCGCCGAGCACGAGCCCGGCTGCGGTGGCCGCGACCAACGCAAGACGTGAGGGTGAATTCAGTTTGATTTTCATAAACGTTTGTCAGGTAGGGTTGGAACTTCGCCGGGAACCCCCGGCAAAGTCATGATCGCACCCTCGGTTCTCACTGGACGTAAGTTCCTGGAACGCGACGGCTGATTTGAAGATTCTTCCCGAACAGGCGTCAAGTCCTCAAATTTCAGCCGATTCCGCCCCGGGCGGCTCCTCCGCAGCGGGGCGCTTCGTCTGGTACGAACTCTCCACCCTTGCCGCCACGTCGCGGTAGCCGTAGTCGACCTCGTAGATTTGCTTCATGCAGGCGATCGATTTCCCGGCGTCGCCCATCTGCTCGTAAACCACCCCGAGGTTGTAGGTGATCTCCTTCTTCATCGGATCCATCGAGAGGATTTCGCGGGCCGCTTCCTCCAGCTGCTTGGCGGCGAGATCGAGCATTCCCAGCTCCCGATAGCACTGCCCGAGCAAGTTCATGGCTTTGAGGCGTGCGTTCGGGTTTTGGCGGGCGCGCTGTAACTCCGGCAGCGCTTCCCGAAAACGGCCGGCATTGAGCAGGTGCTCACCGAGCTCGAAGCGCAGCTGCAGATCGGTCGGGTTGCGATCGGCACGCTTCTGCGCATCCCCCACCAGAATCTCCGCGCGCTGGCGCTTTGCTTCGGCCAGCGCGGCCGTGTGCGAGGCGTAGTCCGGATGCTCCGGCCCCTGCGTCGCCAGGAAGCGCTCGTGCTCCACGACCTCCTGCTCGGAGCGTTTCATCCCCAGATCCGACACCTTGCGCAGCAGCGCCGCGTCCGTCCGGTTCGTCAGCTCGGCGGCGTATTGGTACCAGGCGATCGCGTTTTCGTAATCCTCCTTCTGCTCGCAGAGCGCCCCCAGACGCCGGGCATGATCCACGCTTTGCGGCTCCGCCTGGTGCCGCTCGTACGTCTCCGCGATCTGTTGGTCCAACGACTCCCCGGTCAGCGCCATCCGGCTTTGCTGCTCGAGCGAGACGGCCACCTCCTTGTCTTTGATCAAATCGCGATAGCTCTCTGCCTGGGTCCAACCGCCGGTCTTCATCGACGCCCGCGCCGAGGCATCCTTGCCCAACCGCAGCGCGTCCGAATCAGTCGGATCGGCTTCCGTGATGCGATTATAAATTTCCACCTCAAGGTCGCTCTCGCCCATCTGGTGATAAAGCCGACCGAGCTCGTGCAGGATTTTCGTGTCGCGCGGTTTCTCCTCGAGCACGGTCTGCAACGCCAGCACGGCGATCTCCGGCCAGCCGGCCGCGACCGCCGCCTCCTTCAAGAGCAGGTTGGCCTGGCGATTGTAGGGCTCATCCTCGAGGACCTTTTCGACGAGCTCGATGGCGCGTTTCGGATCCTTCTTCAGCTCGCGCTGCGCTTTCATCACTCCGATCGAGGCGGTCGAGACGTTGAAGAAGCTTTTCTTCTCGGCTTTTGCCTTGGTCGTCTCCGCCCGGCGCAAGACCTGGCGGCCTCCCAGGAATCGCGGTTCCTGTTTCAGAATTCCCTGCAGCAGCGAAATGGCGTACCCAAAATTGCGCATCTCGATCGCCGCGACCGCTTTCAACCAGTGGCTGCGCTGCGTTTCGCTCAGCTCTTTCTCGGTCTTAACCGACATACGCGGATTTCATAGCAGCTCCATCTGCGGCTTGTCGACCGGCCGCGCACCCGTCTTCGCCCGGCCACGCTTCAACGGCGCCGCCGCGGTCGCGCCGTTCGGTTTTTCGAGATGCGCGAGGATGTCCTTCGCCCGATCCAGAATCGACTTCGGCAACCCGGCCAGGCGGGCCACCTGAATCCCATAGCTCCGGTCGGCGCCGCCGGGCACGATCTTGCGCAGGAAAATGATCTGCTCGTTCCATTCCCGCACCGCCACATTGTAATTGCGCACCCCGCTGCGCTCCTCCGCCAGCTTCGTCAGCTCGTGGTAATGGGTGGCGAAAAGCGTCCGGGCCTTGATCTGGTCGTGCAGAAACTCGGCCACGCTCCATGCGATCGAGAGCCCGTCGAAGGTTGACGTTCCGCGCCCGATTTCGTCCAGAATCACGAGGCTGCGCTCGGTCGCGTTGTTCACGATGTTGGCGGTTTCGTTCATCTCCACCATGAAAGTCGATTGCCCGCGCGAGAGATCGTCATTCGCCCCGACCCGCGTGAAGATGCGGTCCACCAGCCCGATCACCGCGCTCGCGGCCGGCACGAAACTCCCGATCTGCGCCAGCAACACAATCAGCGCTACCTGCCGAATGTAGGTTGATTTGCCCGCCATGTTTGGCCCGGTAATGATCGCGAGCCGCGCGCCTTCGCCGTCGAGCGAGGTGTCGTTGGGCACGAACTTCTCCTCCGCCAGATTCTGGTCGAGCACCGGGTGGCGCCCATCTTTGATCTCCAGTCGGCGCGACACCTCCAGCTTCGGCCGCGCGTAGGCGTAAAGCCGGGCCGTCTCCGCCAGACCGCAGATCACATCCAGCGTGGCGATGGCCGCCGCGGTTTGCTGAATGGCGGTGCGATCCTGCAGGGTCTCGTCGCGCAAGGTCTGGAAGAGCTGGAATTCCAGTTGCCGCGCGCGCTCGTCCGCCCCGAGGATTTGCGCCTCGATCTCCTTCAGCTCGGGCGTGATGAAACGCTCGCCGCCCACCGTCGTTTGCTTGCGCGTGTAATGCGGCGGCACGCCGGCGAGGTTCGATTTCGTGATCTCGATGAAATAACCGAAGACCGAATTGAACCGCACCTTGAGCGACTTGATCCCGGTGCCCGCGATCTCGCGTTCCTGCAGCTCGCCGATCCAGTTTTTCCCTTCCCGCGAGGCGCGGCGCAGCTCATCGAGGCCCGCGTCATAGCCGTCGCGGAAAATCCCGCCATCCTTGAGTGTGAACGGCGGTTCCTCCGCCACGGCTCGCGCCAGATTTGCGACGAGCTCCGGCATCTCGTGCAGCTCGCGACTGATCCGCGTCGCGAAGGTTTGCTGCGCTTCCTTGCCGAAGCCGCTCCGCTCGATCAGCTTGCGCAGCGCGCGTTGCAACGCCGGGATCTGCTCGAGCGAACTGCGCAACGCCACCAGGTCGCGCGCATTGCCCGAGACCTGGCTCAGCCGCCCAATCGCGCGCTCGAGATCGCGCACCGCCTTCAACTCTCCGCGCAACGAGTCGAGCAGTTCCGGCTCGGCGAGCAGCTCCGCGATCATTTCCTGTCGACACTCCAGCTCCGCCAGGTCGCGCAACGGACGCAAGAGCCAGCTGCGCAACTTCCGCCCGCCCATCGGCGTGACCGTGCGGTCCAGCGCCGCGAGCAGGCTCATGTCACGCGCGCCGCGGGAGGTCACCAGCTCCAGATTCGTTTGCGTTGCCTGATCGAGCACCACGTGGTCGTCCGGCAGATCGCAGCGCAGGCCGGTCAAATGATCGATCTTCCGCCGCAGCTGATGCTTCAGGTAATGCACCATCGCGCCCGCCGCCGCGACCGCCGCCCGCATCTCGCCGCAACCGAAACCGTCGAGCGATTTGACGCCGAAATGCTCGCACAAAACAAACACCGCCTGCTCGGGCAGAAACGCATAGCCATCATACGGCAGCGTGCCCGTGAGCCCGGCAAAGATCTCCTCCTGCTCGTTGCTCACGAGCAGCTCGGCTGGTGTGACCCGCGCCAGCTCATCATCAAGCGCGGCCCGGCTTTCCACTTCCGTGAGGCGAAACTCGCCCGTGCTCAGATCCGCGTAGGCGAATCCAAAAGCGCTCCCGGCCGCGTAAACCGCCCCGATGTAATTCGCGCGTTTCGCCTCCAGCAAATCGAGTTCGCTCACGGTGCCCGCGCTGATGATCTGCGTGATCTCGCGATTCACGATCTTCCCGGGCTGCGGCTCGCTCGTTTGATCGCAAACCGCCACCCGCCGCCCGGCCTTGATCAGCTTCGCGATGTAACCCTGGGCCGCGTGATACGGCACGCCGCACATCGGAACGGCGTTGCGCTTCGTCAGCGCCACATTGAGGAGCGCGGACGCTTCCTTCGCGTCCTCAAAGAACATCTCGTAGAAATCGCCGAGGCGGAAGAGCAGCAGCGTCCCCGCCGGCACGCTCGCGCGCAGCCGTTGGTACTGCTGCATCATCGGAGTCAGCGCGTCGGCCATCGCGCTGAACTTGGAATCACGCGCCGCGCTTTGCGAGCGTCTTATTTCGTTGGAGCCCGGGATCGTTGACCCGGCTGGTCTCAGGCGCGCCACCGTCGGGGGCGGCCGGGGTAAGCGATATGGTCAGACCGAGCTACTAATTCCGGACGGCTCGGTCATGATTGGGGAAAGGTTCGCCCGCAGCGATGCCCTTTCCATTTCAATTTTCTGCAAGAGCCCTTCCAACGCGCGTCAAGCGATCGCAAGCTTTCTGCCCAGTTGCCTCACAAAATGGTCCGGTAATACTCCCACTGCTGCTTCAGTTTCGCCAGGAACGTAACGAAGCGGGCATCTTGTCGAAGGTTTTCCAAATTGGTATCCCTCTCGAACAACGGGTAGCACGGGAACCCGTCCTCAGCCGCCGCCTCCAACCACTTGATTGCCTGCTCAGGTTTATTCATGAGCGCATAAGCACAGGCGATGTGATAGGCCGTGTGATGGAAGTGACCAAATCCCTTTCCCTTTTCTATCGCCGACCTAATTTTTTCCTCCGCCAGGCTGTTCCTGCCCGGCTGAAGCTGCCAATATCGCCTGTACGCTGGTAAACAGTCCGCCGCTTGTCCTCCGGGTAATCTCTTAAGAATTGCTCAATCGTGGCGGACGCCTCCTCTTTCCTCCCGAGGTTGAAGAGGGCCAAAGCAATCTGGTGCCCGACCAGCGCCGGATTGACTTCCTCGAGGGACGTGCGCAAAACGGACAGGGCCTGTTCATACTTTCCCTTGAAAATTGAAGTGTTTCTCCGATTCGAAATTGCGCGAGGGTATTGCTCGGGTTGGTCGCGACTGCTTTTTGCAGATTCCTGCAGCGCTTCGTCAAAAGCCCCGATGTGACAGTAGACGAGCGCAAGCTGATTTCGCGCCTCATCCAGACTCGGGTTCAATCGAGGGCGCGGCGATATTCCCGAATGGCCTTTTCGTGAGGGAAACGGTTGGCGGGCGTCCAGAGAAGGCGGCCACGGGCCAGGTGAGCCACGGCCAAATTCGGGTCCAGACGAGAGCGCTTTCTCCGCCGCCACAAAAGCCTTCTCTTCCCACTGCTTCTCATCCGGGGCGAATAAGAAGAGCTTCCAGACGTAGGCCTGGGCCAGTTCCGCATGGGCCGCGGCAAAGGTCGGGTCCGTGGCCACGGCGCGCTCCAGGGCCGTGATGGCAGCCTCATTATCTTCTCTGTTCTGGCGGTGGAGATAAAACTGTCCGCGCAGATAGTGATCGTAGGCTTCCGGGTTGACCGGACGGGCGCTCCGCCGAATTGCACCTTGCTCCTGCGGCGTAAGCTTGATCCTGATTTCGCCGACGATATCTCGTGTCATCTCTCTTTGTAACGCCAGCACGTCGCGCAGGTCCCGCTCGTAGCTGTTGGTCCATAGATTTCGGTCCGTCGCCGCGTGGATCAGTTGGACGGCGATCCGCATGCGCTCGCCAGAGCGCACCACCGAACCTGTCAGCACCGCATCCACCTTCAACTCGCGGCCAACCGCGCGAGCATCCATCGGCCGACCCTTGTAGCCAAACACGGTGCCGCGGGCCATCACGCGCAGTTTCCGTACTCTCGAGAGGCTGTCGATCAGGCTGTCGGTGATCCCATCAACCAGGTACTCCGCGTCAGCGCCGCCGGTCGCATTTCTCGAATGGCAGGACCGCGATCGCAGCAATCTCGCTCTCGGCGAAGGTGAAGTAACCGATGCCACCGAGAGCAACAAGCAGCACCCCCACCAGAGCAATCAGTGCGCTCTTCTTGCGCCTCTTTCTCTCCTCGACGATCTGCGCTTTGAAATTGGAGGCGCTCGTGATTGTGCCTGTCCTCGAGGTCCCTATCTTCTCTTCGAGATCGACCTCATGCTTCACCTCCCGCAAATCATTCAGCAGCTCGTCAGCACTTTCGCAGCGCTCATCCTTCTCCTTCTGCAGTGTCTTCTCCACGATGCCTTGCAACTTCGCGGGAAGATTTGGAGTCCGCTCGGCCAGCGAAGGAGTTTCTTTCATCAGCACAGCGGTCGTCACATCGGCCGGCGTCTCACCCTCAAATGGCGGGCATCCTGTAAGCATTTCATAAAGCACGACGCCGAGACTCCAGAGATCCGTGCGGGCGTCTACCGTCTGTCCGCGTGCCTGCTCGGGCGACATGTAGCGCGTTGTGCCCAAAATCATTCCAGGTTGCGTCCGTCCCTCCAACCCAACTGAGTCCTGCTGCGTGAGCTTCGCGATCCCGAAATCCAGCACCTTCACGTATCCGTCGGGACGAAGCATGATGTTTTCCGGTTTGATATCGCGATGCACGATACCGGCGGCATGGGCGACGGACAGCGCGCTCGCGACCTGCCGCGCGATCTCCAGCGCCTCGTTAGGCGGAACCGGCCCTTGCACCAGGCGTTCACGGAGCGTTTGGCCGTCGATGAACTCGGTCGCCATGTAGTGGGTGGCTTCGACCTGTCCGATCTCGTGAATGGTCACGATGTTGGGATGGTTCAAAGCCGAAGCGGTGCGTGCTTCGCGTTTCAACCTTTCGAGGTGCGCCTCGTCCGCGACGAGGGTCTGCGGTAACAACTTCAGCCCGACCTTGCGCCCGAGTTTTTCGTCGCAGGCGAGATAAACCACGCCCATGCCGCCAACGCCGAGGACCGACTCTATTCGATAGTGGCCAAGGTGTCGCCCGATGAGAGCGTCCGGATCGTCCAGCAGCAATTGAGGAGAAACTTCAAAGGCGGGCGTTTCGATGAAGTCGCCTGATTTTTCGTGCGAGCGGATCAGCAACTCGACTTCTTCACGCAGGCCATTCTGGCCCGCGCAGGCTTCCTCGAGGAAGGACCCACGTTCCGCCGGCGCGCGCGCGAGAGTCGTCTGGAACAACTCTTTGACGCGCTGCCAGCGCTTAGCTTCCATGGCCGTGATTCTCCGTTAGCGTGGCGTAGAGCCATGCCTTCGCGGCGGTCCAATCATTCTTCACCGTGTTGGGATGAACCTTCAGCACCTCCGCGATTTCTGCATTGGTCAATCCGCCGAAATAACGCATCTCCACGATCTGAGACATCGCGCGGATCGAATTGCGCGAGCTGCCCCAGCGCCTCGTCAAGCGCGAGCAACTCCGACGCCCGCGTTTCCGTCACAAACGCGGTCTCATCCAGCGTTACCTTCACCGGCGCCGCGCCGCGTTTGAGCGCGTGACGCGCCCGCGCGTGATCCACCATCACGCGCCGCATCAGCTGCGCGGCCATGGCGAAGAAGTGTGCGCGGTCATGCCAGCTCAGATGCGTTTTGTCGAGCAGGCGAAGGTAAGCCTCGTTAATCAGCGCCGTCGTTTGCAGCGTGTGGCCTTCCCGCTCGCGGCGCATGTAATGATGCGCCAGCCGATGCAGCTCGGGTTGCACCAACGGGGCGAGCTTTTCGAGCGCGGCCGCGTCGCCGCCGCTCCAGTCGGAGAGCAACCGGGTCACCTGATTTTGGGGTGAGGCCGGAGCGCTCAAGACTCGATTCTCCTACAGCAAGGAGTGCGGCGGGCTCGCCCCCGTTTCTGCGCTGACAGCAGCGGCTCAAAAAAAAATCGCGCGGTCGTTGTCCACTTCATGCCGCTTTTCCGCTTCATCGGATAGGACCGGTTTCATCTGCCAGCACTGAACGCTCACAGAGGAGCCGCTCCGGCAACCTGACACAATCGACCACTAAACCAATCGCGTCCGCAAAATCTCGAAGAGAAAGAAACCCACATGAAACCAAAGCTTCAAAACTGGCCCAGCGTCGCCACGCTGGCCTTGTTACTTGCAAACCCAATCAGGCTCGGCGCCGATGTCGTAAGCGATTGGAATGCGATCACCGTGCAGGCGACAATCACGGGCGCACGTCCAGTCCCGACCGGCGTTCTCGACATTGCAACCGTCCACGCCGCCGTGCACGACGCCGTTCAAGCTGTCGAGAGGCAGTTCGAGCCCTACTACGTGGAAATCACAGAAGCGTCCGGCTCGTCCGTAGCGGCCGCGGCCAAAGCTGCGCATGATGTGCTCGTTAACCGCTTTCCTGCGCAGGCCGCGTCGCTCGACGCGACT
This sequence comes from uncultured Verrucomicrobiae bacterium, assembly GCA_963844275.1. Classification (GTDB taxonomy): domain Bacteria; phylum Verrucomicrobiota; class Verrucomicrobiia; order Chthoniobacterales; family UBA10450; genus JACCTI01. The sequence goes on along the minus strand of CAWJNS010000009.1, from coordinate 14,348 downwards.
TATCAACAGTATCTGTCAACACGTGGCCTGTCTGAGTCCGATCCCGGGGTAACGGTGGGCGCAGCCGCCGCGGCCGGGATCATTGCGCTGCGGGCATCTGACGGGAGTTTCCCGTCGCCGCCGCCGCCGCCCTTCACCGGTGGGACCGATCCCGGGGTCTGGCGACCGACCCCTCCGAACTACCTGCCGATGGTCGCACCGTGGCTGGGCGACGTCACTCCCTTTACCCTCACAAGACCTTCGCGCTTCCGCGGCGCGCCACCGCCCATGTTGACCAGCGGCGCGTATTCCCGGGACTATGACGAGGTGAAAGCCGTGGGGTCGCTGAACAACAGCTCACGCACCGCGGATCAAACCGACATGGCCTACTTCTATGCCGGCAATACCCCGGTGATCTGGAACCAGGCGCTGAGGGAGATCGCCACCGCGCAGGTCACCAACATTGCCGAGAGTGCCCGCCTCTTTGCCTTGGCTGAGATGGCGATTGCCGACGCAATAATTACCTCATGGAATAACAAGAACCGCTACGTCTTTTGGCGGCCGATTACTGCCATTCAAGAAGGAGAGAACGACGGCAACCCATCTACCGCCGGCGATCCAACCTGGGTGTCTCTGATTACCACCCCCGCCTATCCTGACTACACCTCAGGCGCCGTCAGTTTCGCCACCGCCGCCACGCGCATACTCGAGCGCTTCTTCCGGACTGACCGCATGCACTACTTTCTCAGTCACGACCACGAACACGGGGCCAACTGTCCAGGACACGCGCATGTATCACCGCTTCTCGGCCGCGGCGCAGGAGGTGGTCGACGCCCGTGTCTATTCGGGCATCCATTTCCGCTTCGCCGATGAAGCGGCGCGGACGCAGGCAAGGCAAGTGGCCGACTGGGGCTTCAGCCACTTCATGCGGCCCCTCAACGGGGAGAGTGTGGCCACCTCCCAGGTGATGAACATGTCCGCGCGCGGTATGGTCCAGGCCGCCGATGATGTGATGATCGGCGGCTTTATCATCGACGGGAGCCACCGAGGCGACCATGATCGTGCGCGCGATCGGACCGTCTCTGCCGGTCGCGGGCAAGCTCGAAGATCCCACTCCCTTGAGCTGTTCGATCGGAACGGCGCCTCGATCGGATTCAACGACAACTGGGCTGACACGCAGCAGCCGGAAATCGTCGCCACCGGCATTCCGCCTAACGACCAACGGGAATCGGCCATCGTGCGCACGTTTGCGCCCGGACCCTACACCGCTGTCGTGCGCGGGATGAATCAGACGATGGGCATCGCTCTGGTGGAGGTTTATGCGCTCCCGTAGCGCAGCGTCCGAGGTCCCGGGTCTCCTTGCCCTCCTTTTCGCCACAGGACTCGCCTTTCTCGCCCCGCCCGCGCACGCCGCACCGGGAGACATCGATCTGACGTTCGGCGCGGGCGGGAAGGTGACCACTCAGATCGGCACCACCGCCATCGGCTTCAGTTTTGCAGGAACACCTTCACGCTCGTTAAGCCAGCCAACCGCGGGTGAAAGGAACGCAGCTGACAGCAAGATAGCACCGTGGGTGTTCGAGCACACTGCGAACGGCGGACAAGCCGAATTCTTAATCGTCATGGTCGATCAGGCTGACCTGAACGGCGCGGCCGCGCTGAGAACGAAACCGGAAAAAACCAGCTTTGTGCGTGATGCACTCTGGAAAAAAGCGCGGGCGACGCAGGGCCCGGCCTTGCATTGGTTGCGTGAGCAGAAGATCGAGCACCGCTCCTATTATCTTGTTAACCTGATCTGGGCGAAGGCAGGTCTCGACGTCGCACAGGCATTGGCGGTTCGGCCGGAGGTTGCGCGCATCGAGGGCAACCCGGAAACCCGCCAGAATCTTCTTCAGCCTGCTCTCGAATCGCGAGCCGATGGGCCGAGCGCTGATAAGATCGAAACTCCGGCGGCTGTTGAGCCGGGCATCAGTTACACGCGCGCGCCGGAAGTGTGGGCGCTCGGCTACACCGGTCAGGGAATCGTGATTGGCGCCGTGGACACCGGGGTTCGCTGGGAGCATAACGCGCTCAAGAGTAAATACCGCGGGTGGAACGGCACAACAGCCGATCACAATTTTAATTGGCATGACAGCGTTCACTCCAGCTCGAATGCGTGTGGTCCGAATTCCCCGCAGCCGTGCGACAACAACGGTCAGGGCACTCACACCACGGGAACAATGGTGGGCGACGACGGTGCTGGGAACCAAATCGGTATGGCCCCGGGGGCAAAGTGGATCACCTGTCGCGCCTTCGATACCAACTCCGCCTCAGACGCTCAGATTCTGGAGTGCCTTGAATTTCTCCTCGCCCCCTACCCGGTGAGCGGAACTCCCGAGCAGGGAGATCCGGAGAAAGCTCCCGATGTCGTCTTATACGCCTGGACTGGTCCGGCGGACGATATTTTCCGGCCTGCCATCGCGTCGCATCGCGCGGCCGGCATCATGCCTGTGACTGTGGCTGGGAACAATGGCCCCGCTTGTGGAAGTGTAAACGACTTGGCCCCCGCCAGGTATGATGAGGCCTATACCGTGGGGGCCTTGACCAACGGCACCGATTCGCATCGCCTCTTTCAGCAGTCGTGGCCCAGCCATGAGTGGGAATCAGCCGCTGCTGAAGCCCGATCTCACCGCTCCAGGCACGAAATGTACAGCCTCCAGTTCAAGTAGCGCCATCGCCAGCTACGGACTTCTCACCGGCAGTGGCATGGCGGCGGCCCATGTGGCCGGCGGCGTGGCTTTTGCTTTGGTCCGCTGATCCGAGCTTGCGCGGCGACATTGACGAGACGGAGCGCCTCCTGAATTACGCGGCCTTCGATATTGCTTCCTCGCTGTGTGATCCGCCGAATCCCGTTTCGCCCAACAACGTCTATGGTTATGGCCGCCTGGACGTGAAGGCAGCGGTCGGCGGAGGGATTCGTCGTTACCACCACCTCCGATCATAATGACGGCACCTGTAGTCCGACCGATTGCACGCTGCGCGAGGCAATCAACGCTGCCAACGCCGGGGTGGGTGATGTCATCAGATTCGCTCCCGGCCTGACGGGCACGATTCAGCTGACCAGCGAGCTGCCGAGTCTTGAACAGAAACGCTCTGGTGCAGGGGCCCGGCGCAAACGTGCTCACCGTGCCGTCGGAACACCGGTGGCGAGTATCGCATTTTTACCGTAACGAACGCTCCCTTCACAGGCCCGAGCGTCACGCTCTCTGGCCTGACGATTAGTAATGGTCTGCCTCCCGGCTTTGGTCCGATCCCCGCTTCCGGTGGCGGTATCTTCAACGATCGCAGCTTCCTCACCGTGCACGAGTGCGTTTTCACCGGAAACAGCAGTAACCCCGGTCAATTCAGTTACGGCGGCGGCATCTTCAATTACGAAGGTAGCCTTATCGTGGATCGGACCACCCTCAGCAGCAGAACAACGCCAGCTATGGGAGATGTGGCATCGCCAGCGTCCGCCTAATCCGTCCCCGGCACCGGCACCATCACGATCACGAACAGTACGTTGTCCGCGAACACGGCCGACTATGGTAGCGGACTTTATGTCGTGGCGCAGGAGAGCGGGAGAGTTGCGAATGTTAACGTCACGCACTGCACTTTCAGCGGCAATGTCGGGAGCGGGAATCTGGGAGCAGGCATCTATAACGGTAGCGCGCTCCAGTGGCAGGACGGACCTCGCGGTCAGCCACTGCACGTTTGCCGAAAACAGCGCCTCGCAAGGCAGCAGTATCTATAACTTCAATGGGGGCGGGACCACCACTGCCACCGTGCGCAACAGCATCCTGGCTAGCAGCAGCGGCGGAACGCTCTTCAACAATGGCGGCTCCATGAATTCGTTAGGCTACAACCTGAGCAGCGACAACGCCGCCGGCGTGCTCTCGGTTAATGGCGACCAAACAAACACGCCGCCGCTCCTCCGCCCATTGGCGAAGCAACGGCGGCCCGACGCAAACACATGCGCTCCTCGCCGGCAGCCCGGCAATTGACGAAGGCCGCAGCTTCTTCCTGTCCCGCTCGAACAACGCGGTTATTGCGCGCATCCATCGACGATCCCTCCATTCCTCCAGCCAGTGGCGGCGACAACTGCGACATCGGTGCGTTCGAGTTTGGGAAGTACACCGCCCCCGGTGGCGCTGGTGAGTATGAGCTCGAGAAAGATTCACGGCGTGTACGCCTTTCCACATTAACTTGCCCTTCGACCGGAAGCCCGAGCGTTGAATGCCGAAACGGCGGCGCAAGTGGTGATCACACCATGATCTTTGTCTTCGCCAATACCCTAACGAGCGTCGGTAACGCCAGCGCTCACGAGCGGGACAGGAAGCATCAGCAGCAGCGACGATCGGCGCCGATGCACACGAATACGTGGTCGCATCTGACCGGCGTGGCAAATGCACAAGAGATCACCATCACCTTCGACAGACGTGACCGACTCCCATGGGCAATTTCAGCGCCAGCGTGTGGGGCAGGATGGGTGTGCTGATCGGGGACACCAACGGCGACAGGTTTGTTAACGCGGGCGACACCACTCAAACGCGCAACCGCTCCGGTCAGGCGACGACCGCCACGAACTTTCGCTCCGACGTGAACGCCGACGGCTTCATCAACAGCGGTGACACCCTGGTGGTGAGGTCGCGCTCGGGGAATTTCCTACCGTAGCGGACGCGTTCGTTGGCGGAGGCACGCTTCTGCGCGTCCTCGCGTGGCCACGTCTTCGACCAGCTGGGTCCAGTGACCCTGGCTGCAACTGCGCATTTGTTCCTCGACACCAGGGCCCGGAACTCGTTAGCCTATGAGACGCAAGCCCACCTGTTAAAGGCCATCGACTTTCGAGGGGCGCCAGGGTCAGTGACTTTTTGACGGGGTTTGACCCATCCCCAACCACGGTCACGACACCGGAGGAAAAAGTCCATGCGCTCGACGGTTTCGCCCGCACCCAGTTGGCCGCGTTCCATTATTTCCTGAGGGTGACCGCGAAGACCTGGCAAGGTCTGCGTTTGCTCCTCGCCGTCGGCGCGGTCCTGCCGGCGATCTCATCGGTGCGCGGCCAATCCGCGCTCGACGGGTTTGACCCCAACGCCAATGGCACGGTTAACGTCGTCGTCGCCCAACCGGACGGCAAGATTCTTCTCGGCGGCAGCTTCACCAGCGTTCTCTACGGCGGTGGCGTCCGCGTAACCGTATTGCCCGGCTGAATCCGGACGGCACGCTCGACACCGCCTTCAATCCCGAACGCGAACAGTACAGTCTCTGCAATCGCGGTGCAGGCGGACGGCAAGATTTTCGCGGGCGGCGAGTTCGGGAGCATCGGCGGACAGGCGCGCAACCGCATCGCCCGGCTCGATGCCACCACCGGCTTGGCTGATTCGTTCAACCCGAACGCGAATTTCCTTGTCTATTGCAATTACGGTGCAAGCGGACGGCCGCATTTTAGCGGGCGGTGATTTTCACAACCATTGGCGGGCAGACGCGCAACCACATTGCACGATTGATCCTGCGACCGGCACTGCTCGACATGGCTTCAATCCGAACGCGAACGGTTTCGTCTCTGCAATCGCGGTGCAGGCGGACGGCCAGATTTTAGCGGGCGGCGATTTCACGAGCATCGGCGGACAGACGCGCAATTTCATCGCCCGTCTCGATGCCACGACCGGAATGGCAGATTCGTTCAACCCGAATGCAAACCTTTGTTGTCCGTGCCATCGCGGTGCAGGCGGACGGCAAAATCTTAGCGGGTGGCTATTTCAATGGAGCGAACAGCATCGGTGGGCAGACGCGCAACCGTATCGCCCGGCTCGATGCCACGACCGGCCTGGCGGATTCCTTCGACCCGAACGCAAACGATAATGTCCGTTCGATCGCCGTCCAGGCAGACGGCAAAATCTTAGCGGGCGGATTCTTCAGCGGAGCGAACATCGGCGGACAGCTGCGCAATTTTATCGCCCGGCTCGATCCCATCACCGGCTTGGCTGATTCGTTCAATCCAAACCCAAACAGTACGTGTCTTTGCAATCGCGGTGCAGGCAGACGGCAAGATTTTGGCGGGCGGCGCTTTCACCACGCTCGCGCCGAACGGCGGAGCGGCGGTGACGCGCAACGCCATCGCCCGGCTGGAAACCGACGGCACGCTCGACCGGACGCTCAATCTCGGCACCGTCGGCAACTTTGTTCTCGCCACCGCCATTCAGCCGGACGGCAAAATTCTCGTCGGCGGCACCTTTACCACCGTTTTGGGCGTGGCGCGCAACAACATCGCCCGATTGAACTCCGACGGCACGCTCGACACCGCCTTCAACCCGAACGCGAACGGTAGCGTTCTTTCAATTGTGGCGCAGCGCGGACGGCAAGATTTTAGCGGGCGGCGGTTTCACCGGCATCGGCGGACAGACCCGCAACCACATCGCCCGGCTCGATGCCACGACCGGCCTGGCAGATTCGTTCAACCCGAACGCAAACGATTTTGTCAATGCAATCGCGGTGCAGGCGGACGGCAAGATTTTAGTGGGCGGCTTTTTCGCCGGAGCAACAGCATCGGCGGACAGACCCGGAACCGCATCGCCCGGCTCGATCCTACGACCGGCCTGGCAGATTCGTTCAACCCGAACGCGAACGAGCGTGTGAATTCAATTGCGGTGCAGGCGGACGGCAATATTCTAGTGGGTGGCTATTTCTTCGGAGCGAACACCATTGGGGGACAGACGCGCAACCGCATCGCCCGGCTCGATCCTACGACTGGCTTGGCCGATTCGTTCGACCCGAACGCGAACAGTGTTGTCGAGTCAATTACAGTGCAGGCGGACGGCAAAGTTCTTAGTGGGCGGCGGTTTCACGCAGCATCGGCGGACAGACGCGCAACCACATTGCCCGGCTCGATCCCGACGACCGGCTTGGCTGATTCGTTCGACCCGAACGCGAACAGTCTATGTTAATTCAATCGCGGTGCAGGCGGACGGCAAGATTTTGGCGGGTGGCAGTTTCGCCGGAGCGAACAGCATTGGCGGACAGACGCGTAACCGCATCGCCCGGCTCGATGCTGCGACCGGCTTGGCTGATTCGTTCGACCCGAACGCGAACGGTTTTGTCTATTCCATTGCGGTCCAGGCGGACGGCAAGATTTTGGCGGGCGGCAGTTTTCGCAACATCGGCGGACAGACGCGCAACTCCTTCGCTCGTTTGACTAACGACACCGTCGCGCTGCAAAACCTGGCTGTTTCGCAAACCGCCATTACCTGGACACGCGGCGGCTCCAGCCCGCAATTCACCCGCGTGACCTTTGAGTATTCAGCCGACAATGTGATCTACACTTCTCTCGGCCACGGCACGGCCAGCCGGCAGTAACTGGACCCTGACCGGTTTGAACCTCTCCAACCGGACAGAATCTCTACGTCCGCGCGCGCGGTTATTATCGCAGCGGCTACTTTAACGGCTCGGAGAGCATCCAGGAAGCGGTGCGGAATGTGTTTCTCTCGTCTGGCTCCAATACCTACACAGGCAGTCTCGCGAAAACTGCACACCGGCGCACCCTTCGATATCAATTTGCCATTGACGGGTAACCTCTGGCGTCGAATGCCGCAGCGGCGGACCAACCAATGATTATCAGGTTGCCTTTCTCTTCCCCAACTCCGTGACATTCAGCAGCGCAGCCGTCAGCGCGGGCGCGGGAACCGTGAGCGGCAGCAGCGGAAGCGGGACGACGACTGTTACCGTCAACCTCACCGGTGTAATCAATGCGCAAGATATCACGGTCACGTTGCTCGGTGTAAACAACGGCACGGGCACTGGCGACGTTGGCGTGCACAATGGGCGTGCTCGTTGGTGACACCAATGGCGATCGTTCCGTCAACGCCGGCGACTCGCTCCAAACGCGCAGCCGTTCCGGCCAAGCGACGGAAGCCATAAACTTCCGCTCCGACGTGAACGCCGACGGCTTCGTCAACAGCGGCGACACCCTCCTGGTCCGCAGCCGCGCGGGCTCGGCGCTTCCGTAACTGGGGACCGAGAGCTCCAACAAGTTTCAACCGTCTCGGCCTTCGGCGCGAAGGCCGGGTGCCGCACGCGCGAGACTGAACGCGAACGTGTCGGGACGAAACGATGATGGCGTATTCGCTCCTGCTTATCGCGGTTCGGATTTTCCTCGACTGGAGACGTCCAAATTCAGACACTCGTCTCCTCGGACCTTTCATCGAGTGGCTGCATTCCCGCGGCTCCGTCCTTGTCTCCTCCGGGTCGCGGACAATACACAAGAACCAGCGGGAAATAGGATTCACGAAATGAAACTGATCCCGCTTCGGTCTGGCTCGTTCTTGGCATTCTCTGCCTGGGTGCGCTCACCCACCCGGCGTCGGCCACCACCCTCACCGTCACCAATCTCAACGATAGCGGCGCCGGTTCGCTGCGTCAGGCAATCAATAGTGCCGCCCCGATTGGCGATGTGATCGTCTTCGCTGCTGGCGTCACTGGCACGATCACACTCACGAGCGGCGAGCTATTCTTCAGCAAGAGCCTGACCATTGCCGGGCCGGGTGCGTCGAATCTGACGGTCAGCGGGAACAACGCCAGTCGCGTCTTCAGCGTTTCCGGCGGCGAAATCGTCATCTCGGGCCTGCGCATCGCCAATGGCTTCAGCTCCGGCAATCCCAATGCCAATTTGGGCGGCGGCGGAATTTTTAACAATCAGGCCAGACTGACCGTGCAGAACTGCGAGATCGTCAACAACACGCATTCGGGCGGCCCCGGCAGCGGCTTTGCGATCACCGGTCAAGGCGGTGGAGTGTGGCATGTTGCTGCCGGCAACGCCCGGTTGCTCCTGCGGAACTGCCTTTTCAGCGGAAACACCGCCCTGGGCGGAACCGGAAATGACGGCGGAAGCCCGAACGGGGCCGGCGGGGACGCCGCTCCCGGCCAGGGCGGCGGCCTCTTCATCTTCCCCAGCAGCGTCAATTCGGTCACAATCCAGGATTGCCTCTTCGAGAACAATCTCGCCATCGGCGGGACGGGTGGCAACGGCATGGGCACCGGCGCACGCGGCCGGGGCGGTCGTGGACAGGGCGGCGCGGTTTTCGTCGAACAAAATACTTTGCTTGTAGCGCAGGGTTCTACCTTCAAAAATAACACCGCAACTGGCGGCAATCACGGCGCGGGCAGTAACGCGGCCAGTAGCAACACCGCCGAGGGCCAGGGGGGAGCAATTCATGTCGTCGGCTTCGCCGTCATCACCGGCTGCACTCTCGATGACAACGAGGCCAACGGCGGCAGCGGCATTGCCGGGACGTCGCTCATCGGCGCCCCCGGTCAGGGCGGCGGCCTCTTCTACGCTTTCGGCGCCGTCAACGTGAGCAACACCACCGTGATCAATAACACCGCGACCGGGGGCGATGGCGGCGCGGCCGGAGGCACCACTCGTTTCGGGCAGGGCGGCGGAATTTTTGTTCGCTCCAGTAGCGCCCCGCTCAATCTGACCAACAGCACCGTCGCGCTCAACACCGCCGCGGGCGGCGCGGACGACAATAGCAACATCGCGGGCAACGCCAGCGGAGGCGGCATCTGGACGGAGCAAGCGGTGAACGCGACCAACAGCACCATCGCGTTCAATGTCGCGGCCAGTGACGCCAGCAACACCGGAGGCGGGCTGTTTGTCTCTGGCGGAGTAACCACGCTCCGCAACTCTCTCATCGCCGAAAACGTCGTGGACGCCGCCCCGAACGACGCCACGGGGCCAGTGGCCGCAGCCAGTTCCAATAACTTAATCGAGGCGGGCGTCGGCCTGACGGGCATTACCAACGGGACGAACAACAATCAAATCGGAACAAGCGGCGCGCCGATCCTCCCGCAGATGCACGGACCGGCACTCAACGGCGGCCCGACCAAAACCTGTTCGATTGACGCGAATAGCCCGGCCGTTAATGCCGGGAACGACGCCAACGCACCGGATACGGATCAGCGCGCTTACGTGCGCGCGGGCGTGAGCGACATCGGGGCATTTGAATTCGGCGGCACGCCCCCGTCGCCCCCCTCGGCTGTGCCGCTGACCAGTGTAGCCTCCCGGAAATTCCACGGCGCCCCGGCGTTTTTCGACATTCCGCTGCCGCTCACGGGCAATCCTGGCATCGAATGCCGGAGCAGCGGCGGGAACGGCGATCAAACCCTGATCTTTACCTTTGTGAACCCGCTCACGAGCGTCGACGGCGCCAGCGTCATGAGCGGGACTGGCACCGTGACCAGCGGCGTCATCGGCATCAACCCGCGCGAGTACCTCGTTAACCTGACCGGTGTCAGCAACGCGCAGACGATCACGGTTAGCCTAACCAATGTGACCGACTCGCTCGGGAACAACAGCAGCACGGTCGCAGCCTCGATGGGTGTGCTGCTCGGCGACACGAACGGCGACGGCGTCGTAAATTCCGGCGACGCGCTCCAAACCCGCAGCCGCTCCGGGCAGGGCACGGCCGCCGCCAACTTCCGTTCCGACGTGAACGCCGATGGTTTCATCAACAGCGGTGACACCATCGCCGTACGCTCCCGTTCCGGCACGAGCCTGCCGTAGACCTGCCAGGCTCAGCACGGATCATCAAGGTCTCCTCAAGCCCCGGGCATGATTGGTGTTTTGTTCTATTAACGAACGAGCCGGAGCGAGACCAGCATCCACGCCGACCTCACATCGGAATTGCCGAACGCGACCGTGAATCCAGCGACGAAGTAAACTTGCCCGCCGCCGCGCGGACAGCATATCTTCGTCGACATAAGGATCGACGATTGTGCCAGCTCCTTCTTCGGGATTTACCCTCAATGGCCGGGGCAGCTGGCTCTTTGCGCTCTTGATTGGGTTTTATCTTTCTTCGGGCAACTGTCTCGCTGCGGAAAAACCCGCCGGAGACCAATTCGGGATCCTTTACTTCGTCAATACGACAAGTGACACCGTGGTTGTTGGCGCGTGTCAGAATGGCCTCGCCGGTTGTTCGCTACGCGGGGCGATCCAGGCGGCGAACAGCCACATTGGCGGCGACGGGATCGACCTAAACCTGCCCGCTAGTTCGGTCATCAACCTGACGCAGGCCCTGCCCGACATCACCGACAGCGTAGCCATTACTGGCGCCGGACCGAACGTGGTAACGGTGCGGCGGAACACCGGTGGCAACTATCGAATTTTCAATGTGACCGCTGGTCCTACCAGCTTTTCCGGGCTGACGATCAGCAACGGCGCTGGGAGCGAGGGCGGCGGCATTAACAAGACCAGTGGCGTGGCCACGGTCACCAACTGCGCGTTCGTTGGCAATGTGGCTGGTAATGGCGGCGGGATTAACAATAACGGCGGCACGTTGAATGTGACCAACTGCACTTTCACCGGAAATGGCGCGGGCTCCAATGGCGGGGGGATCGCCAATAATTTTTTCGGTACCGTCAACGTCAGCAATAGCACCTTCAGCGGTAACACCGCCAATAATGGCGACCCCGATGCCTCGGGCGGCGGCGCCATCTGTAACGGCAACATCAACCAATCCAACGCTGGCTTCCTGAACGTCACTAACAGCACCATCACCGGTAACAGTGCCATTCGAGGTGGTGGTGTTTCCACCGTCGCCGGCGGGGTCATGACCGTGACCAACAGCACAATCGTCCGCAACCTGTCCGGCTTCAATAGTTTCGGCGGCGGCATCTCCAGCGACTCCAGCGGGCCGGTGAATATCAAAAATACAATCGTCGCCTTAAGCATGGGGGCAGTCGGTCGTGACGTGAACGGCATCTTTGTTTCAAGCGGCTTCAACCTCATCGGCAAGGTTGACGGAAGCACAGGCTTCACCGCGCCCACGGATCAAACCGGAACCATCGCCGCGCCGCTCGATCCGAAGCTCGATCCGACCGGCTTGCAGAATCATGGCGGTCCCACGCAGACTATCGCCTTGCTGCCCGGCAGTCCGGCAATCGATAAAGGGACGGCCAACGGGTTGACCGGAATGTTAACCACCGATCAGCGCGGGTCAGGTTTCCCCCGCCGGCTTGACTACCCGCCGATCGCAAATGCGGCCGGGGGCGATGGAACAGACATCGGCTCGGCTGAGTTTGGAGGCACGCTCGTGCCCCTGTGCGCTGCGCGAAAGCTGCAGGGAGCCGCCCCCTTCGACATCGATCTCCCGTTGACCGGCAACTCCGGAGTCGAATGCCGCAGCGGGGGCGCTTCCAACAATCATCAAGCGGTCCTGTTCTTCCCCGGGACAGTCACGGTCCTGAATTCGAGCGTGACCTCGGGCACTGGCAGCGTGAACAATTTGATGGTCAGTGGTGCGCAGGTGACGGTTGATCTGACCGGCGTCGCGAATGCGCAGACGATCGTGCTCACGCTCCTTGGAGTCAGCGACGGAACGAACACGACCGACCTCAACCTCCCCATCGGCATCCTTCTGGGCGACACCAACGCCGACAGGCTGGTTAACTCCGGCGATTCGCTCCAGACGCGCTCGCGGGCCGGTCAGGCGACTGGCACTACCAATTTCCGCTCGGATGTAAACAACGACGGCGTGATTAACAGCGGCGACACGACCATCGTGCGCGCCCGCGCGGGAACTGGTCTCTAACCGGAGAACAAGAGCAGAGGCGGGCCACGCGCGAGACAGCTTGGGATTTCGACGTTGGATGAATCAACGCCAGCCCGGCGCCAGCGAGGAGGCGAAAATATGGTCGTCGTTTCGGCCGCCTCCCGCTACACCTCTTGGCATGCGAAGCACAAACTGCGTGATCATGCCGGCGCCTGAAATTCGGTTCCACCGCGACAACTTTCGACTCGGGCGGGCGATCCGCGCTCTCGTTCTCGCCGCCGCTTGCCTCACTGCCGCCGGAAGCGCGAGCGCGGATCCGCAATATCAGATTTACGACATCGGCGTTGTGCAGATAGGCGACAGCGCTTCGCAGGGCTTCGGAGTATCAGCCCGGGGGCGTGGCGGTCGGGCGCTCCGTCCGCACCGGTGCGTCGCAGGCCTATAGCTGGACCAAGGCGGGCGGACTCGTCGGCCTGCCGAACCTGGCGGGCCGCCCCTTTTGCGTTTCGAGCAGCGCGAACGACAGCGGGCTCGTCGTCGGCACCGGGGCGACGACTCTCTTCGGCTCGAGCCGGCTGCCGGTGCAGTGGCAGAGCGGCGTTGTCTCGCAATTGCCCCTGCCGGTGGGCGAAACGCTGGGCGATGCCAGCTCAGTCAACGCCAGCGGCGTGGCGGTCGGTTCGGTCAACGGCGGCAGTCTCCAGCGCGCCTGCATCTACAGCGGCGGCACCGCCACGGTCATCACCCAGACGACGCCGGGCGGCAGCTTTTTCCTGACGGCGTTTGGGATTAACAACTCCGGCCGGATCGTCGGCCAGGGCATCGATCCGTTAAACGCCGCGCGCAATGTTGGCATCGTCTACGACATGGGTAGCCCTGCGGCCTACGAAGTCGATCCGCTGCCGGGAGCCAACGGCGCCCTCAATTTCGGCGTCGGCCATGGCGGCCACGTCGTCGGCTCCGGCATGATGAACCAGGGCTCCGGCCTGCCCTTCATCTGGACCCAGGCCGGCGGCACGGTGGCGATTCCGCTCCCCATCGGCACCAGCCAGGGCTCCGCGCGGGGCGTGAACTCCGCCGGCTGGGCCGTCGGTACCGCCTCCTCCGCGTTTGCCATCCCTTTCCTCTACGATGGCACCGCCACTTACCGCGTCGCCGATCTGATCCCGGCCGGGACAGGCTGGGATCTTTCCACCAACACCTCCTCCTCTGCGCTCGGCATCAGCGACCAGCGCGTCATCGTCGGCACTGGCGTCTTCAACGGCGCCGTCCACGCCTACGCCATGATCCCGACCATGCTGCTCAACTCCGCGGTCTCACGTAAAACCCATGGCGTGGCAGGCGTTTTCGACATCCCGATGCCGCTCACCGGGAACCCCGGATCGAATGCCGCAGCCTGGGCGCGAACGGCGATCACACCATCGTCCTCACCTTCAGTAACGACGTTACCGCCGGCAATGCCGCCGTCTCCAGTGGCACCGGCAGCGTCGTGGGTCACCCACATTTTCCGGCCAGACGATGACCGTCAACCTCACCGGAGTCGCGAACGCGCAACCGGTCACCGTCACCTTGAGTAACGTCACGGATGGTTTCGGACAGATCATGCCGCCTGCTTCCCTGACCGTCGCGCCCCTCGCTGGCGATACCAACGGCGACGGCGCCGTCAACGGCGGCGACGCGATCCAAACCCGCAGCCGTTCCGGCCAGGGCACCGACGCCAACAACCTCCGCTCCGATGTGAACGCCGACGGCTTCGTCAACAGCGGCGACACTGTGGTCGTTCGCTCGCGCTCCGGCACGAGCTTG
>CAWJNS010000008.1:0-135961 GCA_963844275.1 uncultured Verrucomicrobiae bacterium | reverse complement strand
TCGGCCGCCCCGCCGGAGCGGTTCCGCGTTTGCAGCGCGTCACCCGAATTCACCAGCCGATCCGCGTTGGTATCGCCTGCCAGTAGGCTCATCTGGACGGTGACAGTGCTTGTGCCCGAACCGTTGTTTACCCCCGACAGGGTCATCGCAACCGTCTGTGCATCGGTGACGTTGGTCAGGTGCAGGGTTACCGTCCTCCCATCGGGACTGATAATCGGCCCCCCAACCATGCTGGCCGATTTTCCTGCTTCAGGGCTCACCGAAGCGCCGCTCAAGGTCACCGCGCTCGGGAACGCAAACACGACCTGGTAATCACTATTCGTCCCTCCGCCGCGGCACTCGATACCCGCACTGCCAGTGAGTGGCAGGCTAATGTCGAAGGCCCCGGCTGGTCCGTGAGTCTTGCGCGAGACGACACTTGTCGGTATCGCTGGGGCGCCGGTGCCCACGGCAAGGGAGTAGACAAAGGACTTGCTTGTGTTGTTGTCCCCCGTGGCGGTGGCGGTGTGGATATAAGCAGTCTGACCGTCCGCGGTGAAGCGCGCGCGCGTCGAGGTATATTGGTTGAAACCGAATTCCCCAATCCAGGGATTCCAAACAGTCAGGTCTTCCTTTGGCAGGATAGTGCGCCAGTTTTCCTGCCCGTTCTGGGTGCTGGCGGAAAGAATAAAGCCGGCGTGATCCAGGGTGTCGGCGTTACCCATGACAAGTTGGGTATTAAACGGATCGACGACCGGCCCATCGACATAGCCGTTGACGTTGGTGAGCCACTGTTGCGAGCCGTCAGGGTTGAGCGCAAATAGCTTGCTCGAATTCTGCACGAAGTAATGGACGCCGTTGCTTGCAATGTCGGGCGGCGCGAAAACATTGTACGAGTAGGGGCTCTGGAAGGTCCAAAGAAGGCTCCCACTGGGCGAGTAAGCTGAGAAGGAAGAGTGCACGCTGCCGTCCGGGCCAATGGCTGGCTGGCCATACCAGCCGGGAATCGTGAAGACGTCGCTCCCGTCAAGGCGCAGCGCGCGCAGATGGTTGTTCGCGGCGAAGTAGAGTTGCTGCGTGCTGCCGTTCGGACCGAAAAGGATTTCGGCGTAATCGACAATCCGCCGGTCGTAAGCTTCCGGGGTTTGCCAGCGCAGTGTGCCCGCGGGTGTCAGTGAAAATACGCCCATGCCTTCCGTGCCGACGGAATAAACGTTTCCATCCGGTCCCACCGAGACGCCCAGGCAAATAAACGCGCGAGGGGTCTGCACAAACGTCCACTTCGCGGAGCCGTCGGGATTAAACGCCTTGATGTAGCTCTCCGAGGCAACGTAAACGCTGCCATCCGCACCGACGGCGACGCCTTTGCTGCCGGCGCCACGCACAAGCCATTTGAGCCCGCCATCCGGCGTGAGCGCATAGAGGTGGTCGAAGACATCGATGACATAGACGGTCCGATCGGGACCGATGGCCGGCCGCACCGATGAGTAAGGGCCATCCATCCGGAACCGCCAGTTCACGTGGTCGGCGGAGGGCGGGCGGACGGTGACGGCTAGCGGAACGGTGTTACTACCGCCGGCCTCACTGACCACTTGCACCGACAGCGACGATACGGGCGCAGTTTCCGGCACGTAGGCGATAATGCGGGTGCTGCTCCAATCCGCCACGGGCGCGGCAATCCCGCCGATCAGGACAGTGCCGTTGCCGCCAAAGTTGGTTCCGAAGATTTCGAGAAAACCACTGCGTGGCAGCGTGTTCGCGGACAAATTGGTAATAGTGCCCGCGCTGGTCACCGTGCCATAAAGAGAAAACTCCACGTCCGCATTGACGTTGGTGTTGGGGTGGCCGTCGCCGTGATGCCACGCTTCACCCGCCGTGTTGTTACGGAAGTAAAAGGCTTCACCGCGCGGGGCGCCGCTGCTGGAACTCCACGAGAACCAATAGTTGATGACCGGTTGGACGGAGAGGAAATGCCGGCCGGTCGCAGCGAAAGCGGGCGACAGGGTTGCGGTAATTTGGCCGCCGTTGAACACCACGTTGGGATCGCTGGCCCCCAAAAAGTATTCGCGTTGGAGCGCGCCCGGCTTGTTGTCCGCGCCGAATGCGTAAAAGCGGATCCACACGCCTTGATAATTAACCCCCCCCACCCCAGCGAAGCCACGGGCGTAAACGCCGTCGACGCTCGCCACCACCTCAAAGTCATCGGCGACCTCACTATTTGCTCCGGTAGCCGGCCACATCAGGCTCGGGCCGTAGGCGTCCTGGCCATCGGAGTATTGTGAATATATCAACGCGCCCGCTCGCGCCGAATAGCTGGCCATCCAAAGAGAGGCAAGCAGGGTGAGAGTGAGGAGACTTCGCCGGATCGTATTCATGCCACAAACTCGCACCCGCGGCAGGTTGCGCTGGTCATTAATTGGCTTTCTCCAGGCATTTCCCGCGCATAACGGACGAGTCCGTCCGGTGGCGGATGCGGTTCACGAAATGCCGGAAGTTAGTGCGAATCGCACAAATTTCGGACTGACACCCGGGGCCGGCCGCGTGGCTAATTTCCTGCCATGAGCAAATCTGACATTTTGGCGAGCGTTGCCAACGCTGACACCGGCAGATACGTCAGGAAGTCCGATTGCAACTCGCGCGCCTCGACGGGGAGGAATGGCTCAACGCTGGCGACCCTTTGACCGACGCGGAAAAGGCCTTACTCGACGCGCGTCTGGCCGCTTATGAGAAAGATCCTGACGCCGGCAGTTCCTGGGAGCAAGTAGAAGCGCGCATCCGTGCACGACTCAAGGCATGAGTCGCCGCCTCATCGCCGGTCCGCGCTGCGGAAGCCTGAGACGGATCGATTCAAACCGCGCGTTAAGACCTCAGGCACTGCCCTCAGACGAGAGCCGGCGGACCGTCATCAAGACCGAGGCGCTGCGCGCCGGGCTGCGTGGGCGAGTGAAGACGCCGACGAATTTTACCCCGGATACCGGCTTCGCGCCGGGAAGTACCGCGTGCTCCCGAGCGTGGAGGTCAGCGCGATCGTTTCTATCGTGTGCTGCACCGCGACGTTTGCCGTGACTCCATGCCGGCTCGCACGACCTCGAGGTCGGCGAAGCATTTGCCGTCCTGCCCCGAATGCCCATCAGGAAGTCGTTCGATGCCGAGAGCGATGGTTGAATCGACGTCGGAGGGAAATCATTGCCCTGCGAGCGGCCGAGCCGATGCAGCCGATTTGGCTGGTACTGCGCGCGCCAATCCGCTGCGGACGAGCTCCCGCTGAAGAAAGTGCTTCGCTTGTCCGACGGCCTTACCGCGGCGGCCATGCCACGGCTATCGCTCCCGCACCCATTCTGTGAAATCTGCGTAATCCTCGCCGAAGGACGAGCCCGTCCGGTGGCGGATGCGGTTCACGAAATGCCGGGAGTTAGTGCTGCAAGGCGGAGATTGCCTTTATTGCATATCGTGCTCCGACCAGGGATGCAGCTCGTCGCCGCTGCCCAGACCTCGCCAGATCACGAATCGCTTGGAAACGCTGGTCAGCGGGCGGCCATAGTGGACCGCCATCGCCGGCGCGTCCGGTTCGAAGCGACCGATGATCCAGCGATTGAGTGTGATACCGCCAGTGTGCAGATCGGCGAGCGGGGCTCGTCCGTCGGCGCTTATGCGCCACCTACCGTTCTGCTTAAGCACAATGTCCGCCCGGCCGTTGCCGTCGAAGTCCGCGGCGACCGCGTCTTTGAAGGAGTCGGCCCGTTTCGAGTTTAGGGGCGCCCACGAGCCGGTCGAGCCGCTGGAATAGACCCAGCCGCTCTGAAGAACCGTCGCGATGTCGGTTCCCGGGACATCGTCGAACTCGCCGAAAAGTAGCTCAGAGATGCCTTTGCTCGAGGACCCCGTGGCCGTCCATGTGCGGGTCGATCCGTACCAGATCTGCCATTGGTGATTGCGGGTGAAGAACAGGTCCGTTTTCTCGTCACCGTCGAAGTCGCCGACGCGAACGTCTTTGATTGGGACCGGAACCGTCGTGAGGGGAACAAGCGCGTCTCGTCCGCTTTTCAAATAGCCGACATTTCCGGACCCATCGCGGTAAAGCACGTCTGTGACCTTGTCATTATCGATATCGGCGAAGCCAAGCTCATGCAGCCGCTTGGTGGAGGCGTGGAGAAACTCCCAGGGCCTTTTTCCGGCGCGCGAAAAGAACCAGGCGGTGCCGTTCGCGAGGAACACATCGGTGCGACCGTCGCCGTCAAAGTCACCGGCAGCGAAATCGCTGGCGTAGTCGGCGTTGAAGTGGTTGGCACCTTCACGGAATCTGGCCACCATCAGGGCGACCGGCCCTTGCCAGACGCCGAGGCCGATCCCCTTAAAGCGGACCGCAGCGCCCAGCGAACCGTGGACCAGGACGTTGTCGTGGAAGTCGACGCCTTCCGCGGGTATCCCGCGTTGCATGAAAGCGGGCCGCGTGCGCGTGACGTAGTAGCCCTGGTCGCCGCGAACCGTATTGAATGCGATCTCGAAGTAAGTCCCGCCCGGGCCTCCGTATCCCCCACCTCCTTCGCCATGCACGTCGAAGTGCTGGTTGTAGGAGCCATCCGTCAACAAATTACCACCCTCGTGGTATCCACCCTGCAGCACGTAGTTGAACCGCGCGACGTAGCCGCTGTGGCCCATGCCGGTCGCCGCCACCGCATGCCGGTTGAAGTTAAAAACGTTGCCCATGATTGTGACGTAGGCGCCGCCATTCACGTCGAGGCCATAGCCTCCTTCATCGCGCGCGTTGTGGTGCATGAAATTGCGTTCCACGCGCACGAGGCCGGCGTCCGCCGGGGTGAGTGGCTGCCAGCAGACATCGCCGTCGGCCGGGACGTCGCAACAGGCACGATTGCCGGGGCAGGTGTGCGGGCCCCATTCGCTGAGCAAGATGTTGCCGTGCCAGCCGATCACTTTTACGGCGCCGCCGGTCCACTGGTCGAACTCGTTGTCGGCAATCAGAACGCGCTGGCCGACCCTCTCCCTATATCCCGGGAGGTTCGCCCGGTCGGCCTCGCACGAGGAGACCGTTCCCTCTTCTGCCTTTTCATAAACGGAAATGCCGTGGACATACTCATTCTCGATTTTGTGGTCCTCACCCTTTTGTGGCCCTCGCAGATGAAGCCCCTCCACGAGCACATCGTTGCCGCGGACTTCGAAAAGGGCGTGACGGCGGGTGTTGTCGACGATGGTGGTGAAGAGGAGCGGCCGGCTGCCCAGATCGCCCCGCTCGCCGACGAGCTGCACCCCGGAATAGATCGGGATTTCGAGCAAAGGACTACAGACGGAATTTCCGGACTCGTCGCGGTCGCAGCGCTCCATCTTCCAAACCACGTCTTTCGGGATGATCACGCGGCCGCTGAAGGAACAGTCGTGCAGCAGATCGTCGAGCTCAGCGGGCGAGTTAACCCGCCGGCCCGGTTGCTCCTCAATCTCGGCGGTAGCTATTTCTTCCCCGGGGAACTGCCGACCAGGTGGCGGATCCAGAATACGCAGAACTCCACCAAGGGCCGAATTGCTCTGCGCGCCCGGAAAGTATGATGAGGCCAAGCGCAGCCCCCCCTGCGATCAGCCCTCCCCCCACGATCGTCTGCCACCTTGACAAACTGTGTCCGCCCTTCTGTGTGCGAGCCTACCTCTGTGTGGCCCGGCACTGTCAAGCCTGTTCAGGATGGCGATCTGTGCCGCAAGAACAACAAGGGCGAATAGGTCGGAGAATAAGGGCGCACTTTCAGGAAAGTGCCGGCCATCGCCGGGAATCCGGATTGCCGGCCGCGCGTAGGAATCTCAAGGCGAGCTGCAGTTTATCCGTGACCGCGAAGCCATGGCCCACGTTGTTCGAGTTGTGAGGCGCTATCGAGTCCGCTCGCTTCCGCCACAGCTCAAGCGGGCGGGATGCCGATTAGCCCGGAGCGGTATTTTTCCGTCGAGGTCCAGCGCGGGGCGCCGCCGCTGGCGAGCGGGTTGAAAGGATTCTCTTCCAGGTTGTCGATCGAGGTCAGTTTGCGAGTGGAGTGTGCTTCGATGACCTGCCCCTGAAAGCCTGGGAAGACGTGATAGCCAGCGTGAGCCACGCCCGCGAAGTAGGGCACGCTTTTGAAATCTGACGGCACCCTTGTTCCGAAACCGACAAGCCACGTCGGGTCATCGACCTTGTTGTGATAGTAGGTGCCTCTGTTCGTGACCGTGTAATAGCGCCACGCATGGCTGCCCTTGCTTTTCCGTTCGCCATCCTCGCGGTCCCACTTTTCGTTGTTCTGCGGCGCGGGATTCCAGTAGCAGATTTTCCAGCCCAGCTTCTGCAGAGCGTCGAGCAAGGCGCTGCCGTCGACGTCGTTCAGCCGGGTGTAATCGTAGGCTTTCTTCCACGCCCTCTCCAAGGCGGCATCTCCGGGGGCGCGGAAGCCGGCCGCGAGTGAATTGAGGGTTAGCCCCACGCAACTGGTCGGCTCGAGCTGATCGACCAGCGAGGTTGGTTTGCCGGCCTGCTGCAAAGCAAAGATGCGTTTGCTGCGCGTGCTCAGACTCAGGTTGCGGTCGCCGTAATATTTCGAGACGCCGTGTTTCCGGTGAAAGGCCACGTGCTTTTGCCAGATGTCTTGAAGATACTGCCGCGCGACGCGCGTAATCGTCCTGAGGTGGGTGTTGTGCGCCTGCTTCTCCGCAGGCGTGAACAGAATTTGACCTTTGAATGGCATGAGGAAGGACTCCTGTTGTTAACTACACATAATAGCTCTGGCCGCTGGCGGTGCGGGCACGCAGCTCGGCGAGCATCTCCCGCTCGGTCTGGTTACGAGCCCAAGGCGGGCGTAACTGGAAGTGCGGCTCGTCCTGGAGGGTCCTCCAATTGCCGCCCCATTCCAGCCCCAGCTCGACCCCCAGGGCGCCCACTGCTTTGTAGCGAGACGACTCGGGAACGTAACGGGCGCCGTCAAAGACACCGATATCGAAGGCGATACCGAAGTTGTGATTAGAAAAGCCGCCACGCGCGTTGGTGACGATGCGGCCTGGTTGGGTGCGGCCCTGCGCGTAAAGCTTGTTCTGTTCCGCATAGGTGCGCAGCCCACTGATCACTTTGATGGTGATGCCAATCGAGGCCGCCTTCTTGACCAGGGCGCGCCCGTAGGGTCGCACCTGCGGCTGTAGGGTCGCGATCACCTTCTCGCTCCGCGCATCAACTGCGTCCGACGCGGCTGGGGGACGGTCGGGCGGCACTTCTCCAGGCGGCTTCTTTCCCAGGAGGCGGGTATAGATGGCCTCCCATGTCTTTGGTCCCGCGCGGCCATCCACCCCGACACCGAGTTCCTTCTGCACGGCCCGAATGATTTTTTCAATGTTCATATCTGAAGACGCTCGCCTCGTTAAGCGCGCGCTGTTTTGCTCGTTCCTTTGTTTAAGCTCCCTCCATTTTGAACTGCACACAACCTCACGAGTGAATCCACGCGCATTCCTCAATCCAATGCCGAAGTTGTTCGAATAACGCACGCTTCGGAGCTCATGGAAATTGCCGTCTGGTCAGCCGTCGTCGGCCTGTTGTTGATCGTCATGGCGCTGGGCGACTCGCTGCTCGCACGGCTACCGCTCAGCACATCGATGCTGTATCTGGTGGTAGGCGCCGCTGTTAGTCCGCTCTGGCTCGGCTGGACCGCGCTCGCCCCGGGCACGCACACCAAGGCGCTTGAGCAGCTCGCCGAGATCGTCGTCCTGCTGTCGCTGTTCGGCTCGGGGCTGAAGATGAGCGCCGGCCTCAGCGACGGGCGCTGGCTGCTGCCTCTCCGCCTGGCCATCGTCTCGATGCTGGTGACCGTGGCGTTGCTCGCCGGGGTCGGCGTGCTCGCGCTGGGCCTGCCGCTGGGCGCGGCGATCCTGCTCGGCGGCATCCTCGCGCCGACCGACCCGGTGCTGGCCTCCGACGTGCAGGTAGCCAAGCCGGGCGACCGCGACCGCCTCCGTTTCTCGCTGACCGGCGAGGCCGGGCTCAACGACGGCACCGCCTTCCCGCTGGTCCTGCTCGGCCTCGGCCTGCTCGGGCTACACGACATCGGCGCGGGCGGTTTGACGTGGTTCGCAGTCGACGTCGTCTGGGCAGTGACGGCCGGCGTCGGCATCGGCGCCCTTCTCGGCACGGCGGTCGGCCGGCTGGTGCTCTACCTGCGCCGCACGCACAAGGAGGCGGTGGGCCTCGACAATTTTCTCTCCCTCGGCCTGATCGGCCTGGCCTACGGGGGTGCCGACCTGGCGCACGGCTACGGCTTTCTTGCCGTGTTCGCGGCGGGTGTCGCCTTGCGCCGACTGGAGCAGCAGGCCGCGGAGCGAGGGGTGGGTGGCCTGCCGGCCGACGCGCAGAGCAAGGGCGCGGTACGGCGCAAACGCTCAGCCGAGGTCGCTGCCGAGGCGCATGCCAACCCGGACGCATCGCATGCCCAGCGCGTGGCGACAAATCCGAAGCACGCGCCGGCTTTCATGGCCCACGCGATGCTCGCGTTCAATGAGCAGATCGAGCGGATCGGCGAGATGGCGGCGGTGGTGACGCTGGGGATGCTGCTCTGGGCTGTCGAGTGGCGACTGGCGTCGTGGGGGTTCGTGGCGGCACTGCTGCTCGTGATCAGGCCGATTTCGGTCGCCGTTGGCCTGTTCGGCTCCAAGACCTCGGCCTCGCAGCGCGGGCTGGTCGGCTGGTTCGGCATCCGCGGCATCGGCTCGCTCTACTACCTGACGTACGCGATGAACCACGGCCTGAGCCGCGAGCTCGCGGCCAACCTAGGCGCGCTCGTGTTCTCGACGGTCGCGGTCTCGATCGTAGTCCACGGCGTGTCGGTGACGCCACTAATGGCGCTCTACGAGCGCAGGAAGCAGCGTACCGCCAAGACCTGACTGTCATCGTCGTCATGGATGGAGGCGCCGGTGTTACGGTCTCGATAACACTCCCCGGCAGCCGGATTCGCCGCTGGGGCTAGCCTACCCCGTGCGGAACTGCTCGTCCTTGTTCTTGAAGAGAACGTTGAAGGTAGTCAGCGACCCGTAGCAGCGGGTGATGTATTGCTGCAGGTCGAACTTATCGGCGTCGCTTAGCTTCTCGTTCGCGTTCACCTTCTGTTCGAGGACGCGGAGATTGTTGCGGATCATGACGATCTTGTGAAAGAAGGTCTCGAGCGGCACTTCCTTCGGCTGCAAGGACGTGTCGGCGGATTGCATGACCAGGGTGCCGCGTTGCCAGCGATTCGCCAGGCCTTCGACCACGGTGTCCTCCTTCTCGAGTCCGAGCGCCTCGACCATCGCCTGCGCGGTCTGGCGGATCAGGGTTTCGAGCGGCACCTGCAACTCGCTGAGGGTGGCGGTGGCTTCCGCCGAGGTGAGGCCCGCGCCCTCGGGCGAAACGGTGCGCGGGGCATCGTCGAACGTGATCTCGGCGGTGTGTTCGGTCAGCGCCCGGACCACGCCCACGCCGTAGCGCGGATGCACGACGCGCATCCCGATGTGCAGACTCTCCATCGTTAGTGCCATAAGCTGAAGGTCTGGAACGGCCGCGGAATCGCAACCGCGATTTCGTTGCGCTGACTTGTCGCCGGGGTCGCTGGCCTCGGCTAGAACTTGCGCGGCGCGCGCTGCAGCTTGTCGAGCACAGGAAAAGATCCTCCAGCTCGCGCATCTGGATGGCTTTGATTTCGCGGAGCAAATCCGCGTAGCCGCTGGCAGATTCGCCGCCCACGAGCAGTGCGCAGTCGGGCGGCAGGAACGTGGGCAGCTTCCGCAGGTCCTGCTGCAGGGCGGCATCGTCGGGCGGATAAACGATGCTCAAGCCGACCGCGCGGGGTTGCAATCGGCCGAGCGCCCCGCACAATTCTTCGACCGGCAAGGCCGGGCCCAGATAGGTGGTGCGCCAGCCGTGGCTGCGGGCCGCAGCCAAGACAATGATCGCCCCCAGCTCGTGCAATTGCCCGCTCGGCGTCGCCATTACGAGGTGCGGCGCGGCCAGGTTCTCCGCATAGGGCCGCGCGAAGGCCTCCAGGAAACTCGTGATCTCGTTCGTGGCGAAATGCTCGTGCGCGATGTTCAACTCGCCCGCGCGCCAACACTCGCCGATCTGCCGCGCGAGCGGCGAGATGAATTTCTGCAGGGCGGCGGGTGAGCCGAGTTCCGTCGGCGCAGCGATCGAGCACGCCCTGCAACCGCGGGCGGTCGAGGTCGCGGATCGCGGCCAGCGCCTGCGTGATGCATGCAGCGAGCGCCTCGGCATCCGGCGCACCTTTCCTGGCCAGGCGCGGCGGGCTCCCGGCCGCCTCCTGCACGAGGCTCCGCAGTTGCGGCAACCGCGCCTGCGCGATCTGGCTGATGCCGTGGCCGGCCTGCGTGGCCTCGCGCAGCAGACGCAACCGCTCGACATCCTCTTCTGTGTAGAGCCGGCGATTGTTCGGGGCGCGCGCCGGGTGTGACCGCGCCGTAGCGCTTCTCCCACATGCGGATCAGCTGCACGGAGAGGCCGGTCTGGCGGGCTGCAAACTTGATCGTCCGGATCGGCTTCATGGGCTCAGCGTTCGGTAAGCAACGCCCTCGACGCTACTTTGGATGCAATCGCGCCTGGAAGCGACGATTCATCTGCGGAGACGCGGGCCTGCGCGCCGCCGGCGTTTTATCTCGCATCTGCGGCTCGCGAAGGCATTCTCGCGCCCGTGAATCCCGACGTTGACCGCGAGCTATCCGCCGGGTTTCCGGCCGCGGCGCGGATTGAACTGGGGCGCGCTGGGATTGATGTACGCCTCGTACTACTTGTGCCGCTACAATTTCCGGTTCGCCGGCCCCGGGCATGAACCAGGAGTTCGGGTTTAACACCGCCGATCTCGCGAATCTTTGGGTGATCTGGTCGCTCGCCTACGGCACCGGCCAGCTGTTCAACGGCCTGATCTGCGATCGCATCGGCGGCAAGGCGATCATGTTGGTCGGCGCAGCAGGCACGATCGCTTGCAACTTCATCTTCGGATTCTCCTCGTTCGTCGGCACCGTTCGCGACGTTCGGCTTGATCGCGCTGATCAACGGCTGGTTTCAATCCTGCGGCGCGCCGGGCATGGTCAAAATCAACGCCGCCTGGTTCCGGCGGACCGAGCGCGGAACGTTCGCCGGCATCTTCGGCGTGATGATTCAGCTCGGGCAATTCGCTGCGAACTGGCTTGGCCCATTTCTCCTCGCCGGTTTCACGCTCACGCTCTGGGGAATCGGGACGTGGGTCGTCGAGCCCGGGACCTGGCGGTTGCTGTTCATCGTTCCGCCGTTTGTCACCGCCATCATCGCGGTCCTCATGGCGTTAAGCGTGAAAGAAGAGCCGGCGGAAGCTGGATACCCGCACGTGGTCAAGGACGAGATCGACAACACGCTCGGCACGCGAGTCACTCTGCGCGAATCGTTCCAAACGATCTTTCGTCATCCGCTCGTTTGGTTTTACGCCGCGGCCTACGCGAGCACCGGAGCTGTGCGCCACAGTTCCGATCAGATGTCGGTGATGTTCTTCACGCAGCACCTACTGGTGGATATGAACTCGAAGCCGCTCTCGGTGTTGATCACCCTGAATCTAATGACGGCGATGGCGGTCGTCGGCTCGATCGGCGCCGGCATCATTTCTGACCGGGTGTTCAAAGGCGCCCGCTCGCCCGTTGCGATGGGTCTTTATTTCCTCGAGGCGATCGTCATCACTTGCGCGGCGATCGCCATGTTCTCCGGCTGGATCAAGCCTGGCCCCACAGGCGTTTTCATCGGCGGGATGTTTCTTGTCCTGGTTTCTCTGACCGTGAATTCCACACACTCGATCGTCGGCGCCGCTGCTCCCATGGATATCGGCGGCAAGAAGATGGCCGGGTTCGCTGCCGGCGTGATCGATTCGTTCCAATACTACGGCTCGGCGTTTAGCTTGTTTCTGTTCGGGCGGCTTTTCGGCGTCTACGGCTGGAGCGCCTGGTATCCGCTCATGGTGATCTTCGCCGTCAGCGGGGGCATTTGCATGTTGCTGGTGATGCGGAAGCAACGCCGCATCGCCCTGCGCCGCGGAGCGCGGCCGCGCCGCGGTCTTTAAAGCAACTCCAGCTGCTCGATCGGGCGCCGGAACGAGGCGGTCGAGAGCTTCGGGCGTTCACCAAGGCCCGCGCGGCGGCACGCGACCTCAAACATCGCGCCGATCTGCTCGGCGAAGATCCCCTCGCCTTCCTGCCGCTTCGACCAGCGGTGATCGTAGAGACCGCCGCCGCGCATGTCCCGCACGCGACCGAGCACCTTCTCTTTCCGGTCGGGGAAATGTTCGTCCAGCCAGCGCTCGAAGAGCGGCGCCACCGCCCACGGCAATCGCAGCATGACGTAGCCGGCAAATTGCGCGCCTGCTTTCCCGCACGCTTCCACAATGGCCGGCACTTCATGATCGGTGAGGCCGGGAATGATCGGCGCGACCATGACGCCGACCGGCACCCCGGCCTCGCGGAGTTGCGCGATCGCATCCAGCCGCGCCTGCGGGGCCGACGTGCGCGGCTCCAGGATCTGCTGCAGCTTGCGGTCGAGCGACGTGACGGAAATGTTCACGGCCACCGCCTTGTGCGCCGCCAGCTCGCGCAGCACATCGATGTCGCGCGTGACGAGGCGGTTCTTCGTGATGATGCCCACGGGGTTGCGAAACTTCGCCAGCACCTCGAGACAACTCCGCGTGATCCGCAGCCGCTTTTCGACTGGCTGATAGGGGTCGGTGACGCCGCTCATCACCACCGTCTGCGGCTTCCATTTCGGCGAAGAAAGTTCCGCCTCGAGCAGCGCCGCCGCGTTTTCCTTCACCATGATCCGGCTCTCGAAATCGAGCCCGGCGGAAAAGCCGAGATACTCGTGCGTCGGCCGCGCGAAGCAGTAGGCGCAGCCGTGCTCGCAGCCGCGGTAGGGATTGACGCTCGTCTCGAAGCCGACGTCCGGGCTGTTGTTGCGCGCGATGATCGTCTTCGTGCCGTCGCGGAAGAACTGGGTGCGCAATG
Organism: uncultured Verrucomicrobiae bacterium; assembly: GCA_963844275.1. GTDB lineage: Bacteria > Verrucomicrobiota > Verrucomicrobiia > Chthoniobacterales > UBA10450 > JACCTI01. The sequence goes on along the minus strand of CAWJNS010000008.1, from coordinate 122,968 downwards.
CCGGCCGCTCATCCTCTTCCTCGCCGCCGGGCTCCACCGGGTCGAGCTGCACGTAGAGCGATTCGAAGCGATTCGCCGGATTCCCGGAAGCGCCGCGCCCATGCGGCCCTTCCGTGACCGGCTGTGTCGTATATGCCTGATAGGACTGCGCCGTGGACCGGCGCTTTGCCTCCGAGCGATGCTGGTTCGGCAGATCGCGCGGCTGCGGCATGGTTTATGTTCAACTGAACACTCGCCCTTGTCCAGCCGCTCGCCGGCCGCGCCGCACTTGCTCATCGGGAGCCGGATGGCAAAATGATCCGCGCATCACATCCGGAGGGGTGGTCGAGCGGTTGATGGCTCCGGTCTTGAAAACCGGCAGGGCGAAAGTCCTCGTGGGTTCGAATCCCACCCCCTCCGCCAGAATTTTAGAGCAGAACCACCCGCAGCGAACGTGACCCCTTCGTGTGCGAGCGGCGGAGATTCGAACGCGTTCAAACGCAAGCGAACCTGCTCGCAGCGCACTCGACTGCGGAGCGATGCGAAGCATCGATAATCAAGCACCCTGCACTCGGCGCGTGATTCGAACGCCGTTCGACCGCGCATTACGCGCGGAAGCGCACCACTTTCTGGCAGCGGCAGCTCTGACCTCGCGGAGCGATGCGACAGCATCGATAATCCCACCCCCTCCGCCAGAACCAAGGAGGACCACCGGGCCGATCAGCTCTTGCCGTGCGATCGGGGAGATTCGAACGCCATTCTCAGCTGGTTCCTTCGGCAGAAAACGCCGCCGGATCCTGCCGATAAAACTGCGTCAGCTGCGCGTACAGTTCCGGTTTCTCCGCCCGCAGGGCCCGCGGTGTTTCGAAGAATGCTTCCGTGGCGACGGCGAAGAACTCAGCCGGATTTTCCGCGCCATAATGGTCGAGCACGGTGGGGGCGCCCGTCTCCTCCGCCGCCTGCAACGCTTCGAATTCGCGTCGCATGACTTTCGCCCACGCCTGGTACTCCGGCCGGCCCGGCAACGGCGGAGTGCCATCGGTCGCGGAGTCCTCGAAATCGAGCTGATGCGCGAACTCATGCAGAACCAGATTCCGGCCATCCGCCGGATCGGCCGCGCCGCCTTTCGCCGCATCCCAGGCGAGCACGAGTGATCCGAGATCGCTGCCGGTGTGCCCGAGTCGTCCCTCCCCGCCCGCTTCCCAGATGTTGCCGCCGACGTATCGATCCTCGCGAGCAATGTAGGAACTGGGATAAACCAGGATGGTCGTCAGCTGCGGGTAATAATCTGTCTCGCGGTGCAGCAGGAGCAGGCAAGCCTGGGCTGCGATCGTGACTCGGATCTCGTCTGTCACCTTGAGCCCGCCGCAGCCTTCGAAGTGTTTCTCGGCAATGAAAACCTGGATCGCGCCGAACAGCTCGGCCTGATCCTCGGGCGGCAACCGCCGAAAGATCGCCAGATTCCGCTCGACGATCGACCGCCAGGCCGGCGGGAAAGGCTGGGCGCGCAAGCGTTGCCGCCGCCGTTGTTTAAAAATTCCAAACATGTCGGACGCCTGAGTCCTTCGCTCCGGCTTTTTCGTTCTCCGGCGCGCTCGCGAGGCGGTCAAGGTGTAGTTGCCAACGAGTTTGGCGTGACGGCGAGGAGCGCTTGTGATTAAGCACCCTATCGATCTGTCCACCCCAGCTCCCACCCCCAAGAGCCGATTCTTCCCTGAGCTGGAATCAGCTCGCGGAATCGCGGCGCTTTTGGTCGCGGGCTTTCATTGCGGGCAGGCTCCCACTCTGATCGCCGGGGCGACCGGACGTCTGAGCGATCCGCGCGAGGAGGGTTTCTGGGAGCTTCCCAAAAACCTCTACGGCCTTCTCGTCTCTGGCACCGGTTTCCCGCATCACGGGGTCCTCTTTTTCTTTGTCCTGAGCGGATTCGTTCTGACCGATTCCCTTCTCCAGGGGCCGGCCGGGACAGGCCGCGCCGCCGGCCGCTTCTTCATCGCGCGCTTCTTTCGCATCTATCCCGCGATCGCGGGCACGATCCTCGTTTTCCTGGCGGCGCACGCGTTTCTCGGGCTTGCCCTCGACCCCAACGGCTATTCGGCGAGTTCCATCGTCCGGAACATCGCCCTCCTCCAGACCAACATCGACGGCGTGATGTGGACGCTGCAGGTGGAGATCCTGGCGCTGCCGCTGATTTTCGCCGCCTTTGTCCTCCACGCCCGAGTGGGAATCGGAGCCGTGGCCGCATTCGCGCTCGCCCTTACCCTCCTCGGCTTCGGCGGACCTTGGGCACGACTCGTCGGGGATTGGCCCTCGCGCACCCAGTGGCTCTTTGCCTTTCTCTTCGGGGTTCTCAGTTATCACCTCGGGCGACAGGCATTCCAGGGGATGCGGAAACGGAGCGCCACCATTCTCTTCCTTGCTTCTGTGGTAGTCTTTTTCCTGGTCGGAACGGCCATCCACAAGGTCTGGGAAATCATCTTCAAAGGAGCCGCCGCAGGGGCGATACTGGGCCTTCTCGCCTTTGCACCGAGGATTACGGCGTCGGCTCTCCTGCGAACCGGGCCCCTGCGTTTCCTGGGCCGGATTTCCTACAGCTTCTATCTCCTGCATCCGCTCACCCTCGCGGTCATTTGGAAGCAACCGGCGCTCCTGGGCGGCTGGATTGAGCGAGGCGTTCCCACTTTTCTGATCATGCTTGCGCTCTGGCTCGGGACCACGGTTGCGATTCTACCGCTGGCTTGGTTGATGTACCGCGCGGTTGAGTTGCCGTTCATCCGGCTGGGGAAACATCTATGGAAGAGGGTTTCCGCGCCACGCAACCCGACGGTTGGCTGAGAAGGCTACCGTCTCCGTTTCCCGGACAAACTTCTAAGTTTTTCGCCCTCGGCGTGTCTAAGCTCTCGAGGAGCTGATGCTGAACGCGCCCGCAGAACTGGATTTCGAGGAGCTGCTTCGGCGTTTCGAGCTCCCGCTCCAGCAATATGCAACCCGCATTATCGGCGATCGCGAACGGGCCCGCGATGTGGTGCAGGAGACGTTTGTGGAACTCGAACGCGGCGATCGCCGGCAGCTCGACGGCGCGCCGGCCAAATGGCTCTTCACCGTCTGCCGGAATCGCGCCCTCAATGTCTGCCGAAAGGAGAAGCGCATGACCTATCTCGACCAGGAACTTCTGGAAACCAAAGCCGATGCCGCGCCGCTCCCTTACGCCCAGCTCGAGCAGAAGGAGGCGAGTGGTTTCCTGCTCCGGATCGTGGCGACGCTGCCGCAGCGGCAGCAGGAAGTGATTCAGCTCAAGTTTCAAAACGACCTTAGCTACCAGGAGATCAGCGAGATCACGCAGCTCTCGGTCAGCCACGTGGGCGTCCTGCTGCACAACGCCCTCAAAACACTCCGGCAACGCTACGCGCAAGCGGCCTGCGACTTCGTGCCGTTCACCCTCCGCACCAGCACATGAAAATGAATCTCGACGACCCGAAACTCACCGCCTACGCGCTGGGCGAAGAACTCCCGCCGGAAGAACGTCGCGCCCTCGAACAGGCCATCGCCGACTCTGACGAAGCGCAGGCGTTTGTGCGCGAGACGCAACAGCTCGCGCGTTTGCTCCGGCACGATTTTGCCGCCGAACAGGAACAATCGGTCAAGCCGCGGAACATCATGCCGCTGCCGCAGGAACGCAGTTTCTGGTCGGATGCGCGCGGGATGTCGATCGCCGTCGCGGCGCTATTGGCGATTGCACTGGTCGTTGGCGCGGTGGTGCTCTCCGGCACGCGTAGCCGACGGCTGGCGGACCAGAGAACGCCCGAGACGTTCCTCCAGATGGAAGTGGAGCCGGCGGCAGCGCCAGCCTCGTTGCCGGCCGTAACCGCGAATTCAGATCGGGGATTCGTACCGGCCGCTGATTATCCGCGAACGACTTTTCCGTTCATGGTCGGCATGACATCTTATGCGGAGGTGCGGCGGGCGCTGGAGGCCGGGAAACGACCGGCACGTGACGCCGTCCGTGCGGAAGAGCTGATCAATTACTTCACCTACAATTACCCGCCGCCGGAAGGCGACCGCGTTCTCCATGGCACTGGAGGTCGCCGAATTGCCCGTGGGCACGAGCACCGGCTCGTCCGCATCGGCGTCGCGAGGTCGCGTCTGACGCAGCGCGGCCCGAGCAATCTCGTCTTCCTGCTCGATGTCTCGGGTTCGATGGGACCGCGCGAACGGCTGCCGTTGATCAAACAGGCGATGCGCCTGCTGGTCGACCGGCTGACGGAAAACGACCGCGTCGCGATCGTGGTTTACGCCGGTGCATCCGGTCTCGTGCTTCCTTCCACGCCCGGGAACGAGAAGGAAAAAATCATCGCGCGCTCGAGGAATTGAACGCCGGCGGCTCGACCAACGGCGCCGCCGGCATCGAACTCGCCTACCAGACCGCGCGCGAGCACTTCGTCAAGGCGGCGTCAACCGCGTCATCCTCGCCACCGACGGCGACTTTAACGTCGGTGTCACCGGCCAGGGAGAACTGGTCCGGCTGGCCGAAGAGAAAGCGAAAGACGGTGTCTTCCTCACTGTCCTCGGGGTCGGCACCGACAATCTCCAGGACTCGACGATGCGAAAACTGGCCGACAAAGGAACGGCCACTACGCGTATCTCGATTCGCTGGAGGAAGCGCGCAAGGTGCTTGTCCAGCAGATGAACGGCACGCTGATTACGCCCGCGAAGGCGTGAAGTGCAGGTGGAGTTCAATCTCGCTCGCGTCGCTTCGTATCGTTTGATCGGCTATGAAAATCGGATGCCGCGCGGAGGTCAACAACGACGAAGACCGACGCAGGCGAGATCCCATCCGGCCACGCTTCACGGCGCTGTATGAAGTGGTGCCGCGGTCGCGCATCCGCTGCGAGCGTGCCGCCGGTCGATCCACAGAGTGAGGCCGATCGCGACGGTCGCATGCAAGATCCGAAACTGCCGCAGCTGCTCACGGTGGAAGCTCGCGCTATATCGAGCCGGCGAGTGGTGCAATTCAACTGATCCGGCAGCCGCTCATCGATACCGGGACTGAATTCCGCAACGCTTCGACCGACTTGAAATTTGCAGCCGCCGTCGCGGATTTGCGTTCCTGCTGCGCGATCCCGCAGAGGACGCCAGCGGCATGTTCGACTCCCTCATCCAGTGGGCGCAGGAATCGCAAGCGCGTGATCCTTCGAACCAGCGCGCTGAGTTCATCGAGCTCGCGCGCAAAGCGCAGGCACTCGCGCTTTAGGCGCGCCGCTGCGCCCGATTCCAGAGATGGCCGGCGACTGGCCAGAGCACGACGAGTGCAGCCACCCAAAGCGCGGCGGGCACGGTCGGCTCAACCCAGCGCCCGAAGGCCACTGAGGACTCAATCAACCACGCCGTGAGACCGGACGCCGCGGCCGAGACAAGCGCGCCGAACCCGTAGCCAAAGTACCGCTGCCGCCAGAATGCCCGGGCGTTAAGCCGCGAGCGCCAGCCGGCGACGAGCAGGCAGAGGGACGCCCCCGCGATGCCAACCGAGGCCACCGCCAGCGCCGCGAAGAAGACATAGGCCCCGGGTGGGAAGACACCGATGTCGCTCATGCCGCCGCCGTCTCCCCGGCAACACCCCGTTGCAATCGGCGGTGCACGAAGCGCCAGACGAAAAATCCCGAAATTGTCCCGACAATCGCCCCGGCCACGACATCGGATAGATGATGGGCGCCGAGGTAAACGCGCGATGTGGCGATGAGGAAAGGAATCGGCAGGAGTGCAAGCCCGACGCGCCAGCGCGCGAAGAGCAGCGCACCGAAAAAGGCCGTCGTGGCCGCGGTGTGGCCGGACGGAAACGCGGTGTACTTCGAACTGAACTTCAATCCATGCCACCCGGGATCCATCGTGACCGACGGGCGTGCCCGACCGGCTGCGATCTTGATCGCGCGATTCACCGTTCCCGCGACCGCGCACGCGAGCACCAGGGCCAGAAAAATCGCGAGCCACTGCCGACTGCCGGCAAAGTAGGCGAGCACGGCCGCGATCAGCGCCACCGCGACGTGGGGCGGCCAGTCGCCCCAGCGGCTCGCTGCTTCCATCACCGGAGTGACGGCGGGCGACTGATGGTCCCGCATCCAGGAATGCACCGGGGCGTCGAAATAGAATGCGCCGAGCAGCAGAACCACGCCGAGAAAGGCCCAGAGGAATGGAGCGCCCCGACGCGCAAACGTGTTCACGCGGAAAAATCCCGTTTGTGTTTCAACGGCGCCTATCTTTGAGTCCGGGCTTGGATTCTGCAACTCCGATAAATCGCGCGCCCGCGACGAATCTCGGTGTTCGCAATTTCGGCCTGCTCTTCATCGCCACCCTGCTGTTTCACGTGGCCGGATCGTGGTCTCTCCCGTTGGTCGATCGCGACGAGCCGCGCTTCGCGGAGGCCTCGCGGGAAATGCTGGAGCGCCGCGACTTTGTAATTCCGTACTTCAACAATCAGTACCGCTTCGACAAGCCGCCGCTAACCTACTGGTTTCAGGCGGCGAGTTATCGCCTCTTCGGTGAAAGCGAATTTGCGGCGCGATTGCCCTCGGCGATTGCGGCCGCGCTGACGGCGCTGGTGCTGCTGGCCTGGGGAAACCGCGTCGCCGGCGCGCAGGTCGGCTGGTGGGCGGCGATCATGTTCACGATCTGCTGGCAGACGGTTGTGCATGGCAAGGCAGCAGTGGCGGATATGTGGCTGGTGCTGTTCGTGACACTGGCGCACTGGGCCGGGTATGAGCTACTGCGGGATCGGTTCGGCAGACAGGAACGTTCAACGTCTCAACGAAGAAGTGGCGCGGCCGGGCGCGCGCTGGTGGTGGATTTTCTACCTGGCGCTCGCGTTTGCCTTTCTCGCAAAGGGCCCAATCGGCTGGACGCCGTTGCTCGCGGTGGCGGCCACGAAGTTCTTCATCCCGGATGCGCAACTCGCGCGGCGCTTCCTCTTTGTCACCGGGAGCATGCTGACGCTCGCGGTCGTGGCGGTGTGGGGCATTCCCGCGCTCGCGCGGACGAATGGCGAATTCTTCGACATCGGCATCGGCAAGCACGTGATCGATCGCTCGATGGTCGCGATGGAGGGACACGGGTCGCGCTCCGTCTGGACTTATCTCGCGCTCCTCCCGCTTTATTTCGTGACGGTGTTTGTCACGTTTTTCCCCTGGTCGTTCAGCCTGCCAGGACTGGCCAGACGCCTTTGGCGTCAGCGCGATCCGCTCGACAATTACCTGATCGCGGGGACCGCGGTCGTCTTTCTCATCTTTACCTTCGTCCGCACCAAGTTGCCGCATTACACATTGCCGGCGTTTCCCCTCCTCGCGCTCTTGCTGGCGAAGTCATTCGCGAGCAAACCGCAGGCATCCCGGTTCGTGCGGCGGACCGCGATCGCGGCGGGCGCGGTCGCGTTGTTGATCGCGGCCGGCACCCCCGATCGCCGGGCGTCATCTACCCGCGCTGCAGCTCTTGCGACAGGCGCAGGCCGACCTCACGCCCGACATGCAATGGGGCGCCGCGCGCTACAAGGAGCCGAGCCTGGTCTGGTATTTTCGCCGGCACGTGCGCGGGTTTCTCACCGACCTGGATCGCGAAAGTCTGACGCAGTTCATGGAAACGCCGGGGCCGCGCTTCGTCATCCTGCCCTCGAAGCTGGCGGCGGAGACCTACCCCACCACGCCACCGGGTTGGAAAACCTACTCGGTGCGGGGGATCAACACCGCGAGCCTGAAATGGATCGATCTCACGATGCTGTTGAAGCGCGAGTGACGCGCGGCGGTTGCGGTTTCGGAGCGCTCTGATACGCATTGCAGCGATGATCACGTTTCTCGCCGGGAAGCTGGCCACCGCGCTCCCGACCCAGGCCACGGTCGACGTCAACGGGGTCGGCTACGAACTGCTCATTCCGCTCTCCAGTTACGATCGTCTCCCGGCCGTGGGACAGCCAATTCACATCCTGACGCATCTGCATGTGCGGGAGGATGCGCACATCCTCTTTGGATTCATGAGCGCGGCCGAGCGCGACCTTTTCCGGCTGCTCGTGAATCACGTCAGCGGCATCGGTCCGAAGCTCGCGCTCGCCGTCCTCAGCGGGATGAGCGTGACGAATTTCAAGAGCGCAGTCGTGAATGGCGACGTTGCTTCCCTGTCCAAGATCAGCGGCCTCGGCAAAAAAACGGCGGAGCGGATCGTGCTGGAATTAAAGGACAAGCTCGGGGTGGCGGCGGCTTGGGAAGCGGCCAGCGCCACCCACGCGCCCAGCGCCGAGCAAAGCCAGGCCAATGAAGCCGTCCTGGCGTTGATCGCGCTCGGCTACAAACAAGTCGATGCGCATAAAAGCGTGCGTGACCTGCAGGAAAAGCACCCGGAGATCGCGAGCGCGGAAGAACTCGTCAAGCAGGCCCTGAAGCGCATGGCCGCGGGTCGTTAGGCCGGAGTTTCCTTTCTGTTCGACGTTGGAGCGTTGGACGTTCGACGTTCCCTGCGCCGCCGCTCCCATGTCCGCCGAATCCGAAAAACTCACCGCCATCCGAGCCGCCTTCCCCGCCGAAGGTCTCTTCGCGGAGAAAGACTGGCTCCTCTCGCCGGAGCCCTTCCCGGTCGACGCCGATCTGGCGAAAAACCTGGAGCGACTCGGTCACCAGCTCTTTGTCTTCCAGCGCGCCTGCAATCAGCTCTACCAGCAGAGCGTCAAAGGCAAACAGCCAGCCTGGGTGGCGCATTATCTCGATGCCGGCAAACCCTGCGGAGCTGGTCGAGTTCTCGCGTCAGAAGCAATTTCGCGACGACCTGCCGGCGGTCATTCGTCCCGATCTCATCCTGACCGAGACGGGCTACACCATCGCCGAAATCGACTCGGTGCCCGGCGGCATCGGCCTGACCGCGTGGCTCAACCAGACCTACGCTGCGCTCGGCGCGGAAGTGATCGGCGGACGCGACGGGATGATCGAAGGCTTTCGCGGCTTGCTCCCGGAGGGCGGCGACATTGTCGTCTCGCAGGAATCAGAAACCTACCGGCCGGAGATGAAATGGATGGCCGGCGCAACTGAACGCGCGCTTCCCTGGACACGAGTGGCGGGTGGTCGAGGCCGAGAGCTACGAACCCGCGGCGGGCCGCAACGTCTACCGCTTCTTCGAGCTCTTCGATCTGCCGAATCTCCCGCGCGCCGGCGAACTGATGCAGGCCGCGACCGATGGGAAGGTGCGCGTCACGCCGCCGTTCAAGCCCTACCTCGAGGAGAAGATGTGGTTCGCGCTTTTCTGGCTGCAACCGCTCCGCGAGTTCTGGCGGCGCGAGCTGGGCGACAAGTACTTTCGTCAACTGCAGGAGGTCATCCCCTATACCTGGCTGCTCGATCCCACGCCGTTGCCGCAGCATGCCGTCATCCCGCGCCTGGAGATTCATGATTGGCTCGAAGCGGGCAAGCTGAGCCAGAAGGAACGCGAGCTTCTGCTGAAAGTTAGCGGCTTTTCACCGCTCGGCTGGGGTAGCCGCGGGGTTTCCGTCGGGCAGGATTTGCCGCAAACCGAATGGCAGCGCCTGATCGAGGAGGCTCTGCAGAATTTTGAAGCGACGCCGACGATCATGCAGCGCTTCCACCGTGCCCGCCTGGTGGAGCAACGGTATTGGGACCACGACTCCGCCGAGCTCCGCACGATGCGCGGTCGCGTTCGCCTCTGCCCCTACTACTTCGTCGAGCAGGAGCGCGTGCAATTGCGCGGCGCGCTGGCAACGATCGTGCCGGCGGACAAAAAACTGCTGCACGGAATGCGCGACGCGATCCTCGCGCCCGCCCATTCGTAGCGATCAGCCTTTCCGCCGGGAGCGCGCGAACGTCGTCGCCACCACACCGATCACGAACAGGACCGCGCCGATAGTCAACAAGGTCATCCCTACCGAATGCACCTGGCGCATCCACTGCGCCCAGCCGAGCAGGAGGCACAGCACGCCGAGAGCAGCGATCGTGACGCCGGTGCCAACAATGGCTTCCGCGGACATGCGTGATGGACTCGGACGGGGCGGTTCGGTGGGCGGATTCATGGTGGGCGACCCGACCGTAGCGTCCGCATTGCAGGTGCGCAATCGCAGCCTATTAGCGCCACCGCTCGGCAAATCTACTTGTATCGCGCGGCGGCGAGCCTCACTAGAAACCCATGAGCACCCTGAAGGCCGAACTGGCCGTCCGCGAACGTTACGCCGCGGGCGCGAAAGCGCGCGAGGCGAAGCTTTGCTGCCCCGTCGACTACAATCCCGAGTATCTCGCCGCAATTCCGCAGGAGGTGATCGAGCGCGACTATGGCTGCGGCGATCCGAGCCAATACCTGCGCGCGGGCGAAACCGTGCTCGATCTCGGCAGCGGCACCGGCAAGATCTGTTTTATCGCCGCCCAAGTCGTCGGCCCAACCGGGCGCGTCATCGGCGTGGATATGACCGACGAGATGCTGCAGGTGGCCCGCACAAACGCGCCGGTCGTGGCAGAACGCATCGGCTACGCGAACGTCGAGTTCCGCAAAGGCCGCATCCAGGATCTCGCGCTCGATCTTGAAAAGCTCGACGAAGAACTCCAGGCGCGACCAATCACGGACGCGGCTTCATTTCTCCGCGCCGACGAGTTGGCGCAGGAACTGCGCGTGAAACATCCACTGGTCGCAAGCGATTCGATCGACGTGGTGGTTTCGAGTTGCGTCCTGAATTTGGTGGAATCCCATGCGAAGCGGCCGCTCTTTGAGGAGATCTTCCGAGTCCTCCGCACCGGCGGACGCGCCGTGATTTCCGACATCGTCTCTGATGAAGAAGTGCCGGCGCCTTTGCAGAATGACCCGGAGTTATGGAGCGGCTGCATCTCGGGCGCACTAACGGAGCAGGCGTTCCTGAAGGCCTTCAGCGATGCCGGGTTCTATGGGATTCAGATTCTGAGCCGCGATGCTGCCCCGTGGCAAACGGTGGAGGGAATCGAGTTTCGCTCCATCACGGTCGAGGCGTTCAAAGGCAAACAAGGGTCCTGTTTCGAACGCAACCAGGCGGTGATTTATCGCGGGCCGTTCAAGGAAGTGCTCGATGACGATCAGCACCGGCTGGAGCGCGGCCTGCGCTACGCGGTTTGCGACAAGACTTACAATCTCTACCGCAAAGCGCCCTACGCCGCGTATTTCGAATTCATCGAGCCGCGGAACGAAATTCCGCTGGCGGACGCGCAACCGTTCGACTGCTCGCGCCCAGCCCTGCGTGATCCGCGCGAAACCAAAGGTGTCGATTACAAGGTGACGACCGCCGCCAGCAGCTGCTGCGATGGCGGGAGCTGTTGTTAGGGTGTTTTCGCGGCGCAAACCTCCGCGCACCAATCCGTGATTTTCGCGCGGATTGCATCCCGCACTATTCGCGTCTGCGCGAGTTTCTGCGGGTGATCGCCGGCAAAGCGAGCTGGATCATCAAACGGCCAGTGCAGCCGTTTCGCCGGCCCGGGGAAGACCGGACAGCCCGCCGCGTCCGCTTCGCTGCAGACGGTAATCACATAGGCGAAGATTTGGCCGGATTGCCAGACATCAAAGACCGCCTGGGTGCCGTGCCCTGAGATATCGATTCCGACTTCCGCCATCGCCTCGGCCACGACCGGGTTCAGCGTGCCGGGCTCCAACCCCGCACTCGACGCCTCGAATTCGTCTCCGCAGGTATCGTTCAGGAATGCTTCCGCCATCTGGCTGCGCGCACTGTTATGCACGCAGATAAACAAGACTTTCTCTTTCATCTCGTGCTCTTCCCCGCCGACGCGCCAAAGACCGCCACCGGCGCGCAGCATTCCGCCTTCAGAACGGCCAGGCGCCGCAAATCGGCTTTGAACGCCGGCATCGTCTGCACGCAGTCCTGCAGACACTTTAGATTTGCTTCCAGCTCGGGCGGACGTTTTTCCGGGAGCGAATAAATCACCCAGTTCAACTCCCGCTGCGCCTCGACCACCCCGCGACTGCGCAGATAGGCGAGATGCTTCGAGATCTTCACCTGCGGCTCACCGAGCACTTCCTGGAAGTGACAGACGCAAAGCGGGCCTTGTGTCAGCAAATGCAAAATCCGCAGCCGCGTCGGATCGCAGAGGCATTGGTAGATCGCGATCAGGTCCATCGCCGTTCTCAGCAGCAGCCGACAGCCGCGTCGCAGCAGGCGGACTCCGCCGTCGCTTTTTCGCGTCGCTCCCGCGCCAGGCACTGCGTGCGAGTATTCCCGAGCACGAAATCAAGGTGCTCCCCGTGCACTTCCGCGCGCTCGATCGCATAGTGCGCGACCACGCAGCAATCGTACTCGACCTCCACGTTGAGATCATCGTGCGGCAACACCCGCGCGCCAAGATCCAGAATCTGCGCCATGCGGCCAGCGTGCAGGCGGTGCTCGGTATCAGCGCCCAGCCAGAGCTGCAGCAAACACGACTCGCTCGCGTCGATCACACCCCCACAGTCGATGAATTTCCTGGCGACGTGGCCGACTTCGGTGAGATGGAAATGTGCCGGGACGTGATCACCGTCCGGGAGGACGAAGCGCGGCAGCGTGTCTGGGTGGCGTTCCAGGGTTGTCTTGAGCTCGCGTAGTTTCATACCGCGCATCTATATACCCCTGTGCGTATATAGTCAAACACTTCCCAACAGCTCCAGAAAATATCGCCTCGCCCGCGCCCAAGGGGACGGCGAGAATCACACGGATGGACGCCACCCGCCCAAGGGCATGAATCGCTTTGCCTCCAGACTGGCTGCGCATTCGCTCGCGCTCCGACATGACCGGACGGAAATCCTGCAGCTCAACCTCGGCAAACTCTGCAACCTGACGTGCGTGCACTGCCATGTGAACGCGGGCCCGAAGCGGAAGGAAGTCATGACCCGGGCCACGATCGACCGCGTCCTCGATTGGGTGGCGGAGACCGATATTCCGATAGTCGATCTCACGGGAGGCGCCCCGGAAATGATCCCGGATTTTCGCTACCTGGTGGAACGGCTGAAAGCGCTGACCCCGCCGCGGCACATTATCGATCGCTGCAACCTCACGATCCTGCTTGAGCACGGCTTCGAAGAATTCCCTGAATTCCTCGCCCGCCATGAGGTGGAGATCATCGCCTCGATGCCGTGTTACTCGCCGTTGAACGTCAACGCACAGCGCGGTGAGGGCGTTTTTGACGGCAGTATTAGGGCGCTCCGGCTGCTGAATTCGCTAGGCTACGGCCGCGACCCGGCGTTGCCGTTGCACCTCGTCTACAATCCGAACGGTGCCTTCCTCCCCGGCCCGCAAGCGGAACTCGAGGCGGACTACAAGCGCGAACTGGGGAAGCACTTCGGGATCGTATTCAACCGTCTCTACACCATCACCAACCTGCCAATTGCGCGCTTCGCATCCTGGTTGAAGAACAACGGCGGCCTCGCTGAGTACATGGAGCTGCTCATCGAGAGCTTTAACCCGGAGACGGTCCGCGGCCTGATGTGCCGGAACACGATCAACGTCAGCTGGACCGGCGAAGTCTTCGATTGCGACTTCAACCAGATGCTGAAGATGCCGTGGCGGGCTGGCGGGCGCGCCCTGCACCTGTGGGACATCGATCCTACCGCGGTCAGCGAGCGGGAGATTCTCACCGGCGACCACTGCTTCGGTTGCACCGCCGGCGCGGGCTCGAGCTGCGGCGGCGCGCTGGTTTAGCCGGTGCGGCGAAGCTTCCCTTTTTGCCCTGATCTTCTACGCTCCCGCGCATGAAACGCATCATGCCTTTGATTGCCGCGGCCGCGTTCGCCTTGGCATCGATCCCGCTGGCGCTGGCCGAAGAGAGTTCGCCATCTCCCGCGCCCGCGGTGGTCGTACCCGCCGCCGCGCAAAATGTGACGGATCCAGCGGCGGCGACGCGGGCCTGGCTCGAGACGATGCCCGCCGATAAGCGCGCCAGCTCCGACGCCTACTTTGAAGGCGGGTATTGGTTGCTGCTGTGGAATTTCCTCCTGACCGTGGCGATCTCGCTCTTCCTCCTGAACGCGCGCATCTCCGCGCGGATGCGCGATTTCGCGGAGCGCACCACCCGCTTCAAGGCCGGCCAGGTCGCGCTCTACGCGGTCGGTTATCTGCTCCTCACGTCGCTTCTCGCCTTCCCGCTGAACCTCTATGAGAAATTCTTCCGCGAACACGCGTATGGACTATCGACGCAGACTTTCGGCGCTTGGTTTGGTGAACAGCTAAAGGGATTGGCGGTTGGCGTGATCGCGATCGTCGTTCTGCTGATCGCACTTTACGCCGTGTTTCGTCGCGCCCCGCGCACATGGTGGATTTGGGGCACGGCCGTCGCTCTCGCCTTTGTCATGTTCTCCGCCTTGATCGGACCCGTCTTCATTATGCCGCTCTTTAACAAGTACAAACCCCTCACGGATCCGGCGATCAGTGAGGCGATTCTCACAATGGCGCGCGCCAACCAAATTCCGGTCACCCAAGTCTTCGAAGTGGACGCCTCCCGGCAATCGAATCGCGTCAGCGCCAACGTGGCCGGCTTCCTCGGCACGACGCGGATCGCGCTGAACGACAACCTGCTCAAACAATGCACCCTGCCGGAAATCCGCCACGTCATGGCCCACGAGATGGGGCATTTCGTGCTAAACCACGTCACGAAGTTCCTCGTCGATTTCACGCTTGTCGCGCTCGGGATGTTTGCGATTGCCCGCGTTGCGTTCGACGCGGCCGTGCGGCGTTGGGGCATGCGCTGGGGCATTCGCGGAATTGCCGATCCGGCTGGCCTGCCCTTGCTCGTGCTGATTTTGGCCACCCTCGCTTTTGTCTTCACCCCGATCGACAACACGATCACGCGCGTGGCCGAGGTGGAGGCGGACGCATTTGGCATCAACACCTCGCGCGCCCCGGATGGGATGGCCGCGGTCGCGCTGAAGCTCGGCACCTACCGAAAACTCGATCCCGGCCCGCTCGAGGAGTGGGTCTTCTTCGATCACCCCAGCGGCCGCGCCCGCATCCGCATGGCGATGGAATGGAAAGCCGCGCACCTGCCGGCGGGAGAGTAGCCGGCATCCCGCTGCCAGCGCGAAGGCGGTGGTAATCGCCGCCACGCTACCGCAAACTACCCGCTCATGCTTCGCTTCGTCTTCGGCCGCCTGCTGCAGATGATTCCGGTGCTGCTGGTGATCGCGACGCTGACGTTTTTCATGATCCGCCTCGCCCCCGGCGGACCATTTGATGCGGAAAAAAACGTCAGCCCGGAGATTCGCCAGAACCTCGAGAAGTACTACCACATGGTGAACGCCGACGGCTCGCCGCGCAGTCTGTGGCGGCAGCTCGGCGATTACCTCGGCAATCTCGCGCGCGGCGATCTCGGTCCCTCCTCGAAGTACGCCAGCCGCACCGTCAATGAACTGATCGCCGAGTCGTTTCCCGTCTCGGCCGAGCTGGCGCTCTGGTCGCTCCTGATTGCCCTTGCGCTCGGTTTACCCGCCGGCGTGCTGGCGTCGTTGAAACCAAATACAGTGGGCGATTACGTCGCGAGCTCATTTGCGATGGCGGGCATTTCGGTGCCGAACTTTGTCATCGGTCCCGTCCTCGTGCTGGTCTTCGCCCTTAAGCTCGAGTGGGTGCGCGTTTCCGGCTGGGATGATTGGCGGGATCGGATTCTGCCCGCGATCACCCTCGGCTTGCTCTACGCTGCCTACATCGCGCGGCTTACCCGCGGCGGCATGCTGGAGATCCTGTCGCAAGATTTCATCCGGACTGCGCGCGCCAAAGGCGCGTCCAATTTGCGCGTAATCCTGAAACACGCGTTGCGCGGCGGACTCGTGCCGGTGGTCAGCTACCTTGGACCCGCGGTCGCCGGACTCGTGACCGGTTCGTTCGTGGTCGAGAGTATTTTTCAAATCCCGGGCCTCGGCCGCTACTTCGTCAACGCGGCCTTCAACCGCGATTACACGATGGTGCTCGGGGCGGTCCTGTTCTATGCGGGCCTGATCGTGCTCTTCAATCTGATTGTCGACGTGGTGCTCGTCTGGATGGACCCGAAACAGAAATTCGCATGAGCCTGGCGGCCGCGATAACGGATGAACCGCTGGAGCAGGGCACCTCGCTCTGGCGCGACGCATGGCATCGTCTCGCGCAGAACAAGCTCGCGATCGCGGGTGCCCTTATTCTGCTGTTGCTCACGCTGGCTTCGCTTCTCGGACCGCTGCTTCTGACGCAGTCCTATGAGACCCAGGACCTCCAGCTCGGCGCAATTCCGCCGAGCGCGCAACATTGGCTGGGGACGGACACCCTGGGACGCGACCTGCTTGTTCGACTGCTGTATGGAGGACGAGTTTCGATTGCGGTGGGTCTCTGCGCGACGGCGGTCGCGCTGACGATCGGTGTCCTCTACGGCACGGTCGCCGGCTTCGTCGGAGGCAAAGTGGACGCCGTCATGATGCGCATCGTCGACATTATTTTTGCGCTGCCGTTTACCGTTTTTGTCATCCTCCTGATGGTGTTCTTCGGCCGGCAATTCGTGCTCCTGTTCGCCGCGATCGGCGCGGTGCAATGGCTCACCATGGCGCGCATTGTGCGCGGGCAGGTGCGATCGCTGCGCGAGATGGAATTCATCGAAGCCGCGGAGGCGCTGGGGTTGTCGACCCCGCGCATCATCTTCCGCCACATGATCCCGAACGCGCTCGGGCCCATCATCGTTTACGCGACCCTGACCGTCCCGAGCGTGATGTTGCTCGAAGCGTTTCTTAGCTTTCTCGGTCTCGGCGTGCAGCCGCCGATGAGTTCGTGGGGCGTGATGATCAAGGAAGGCGCGGAGAACATGGAGGAGTTTACGTGGATGCTGCTCTTCCCCGGTGCCGCCCTCGCGCTCACCCTGTTCTCGCTCAATTTCCTCGGCGACGGCTTGCGTGATGCGCTCGACCCGCGCGCCTCGAAGGACTGACCAATGGACGTGGCACCGCTCCTGCAGGTCGAGGATCTCCGCACTTACTTTCACACCCGCGGAGGCGTGGTCCGCGCGGTCGATGGCGTGTCGTTCTCGATCCATCGCGGCGAAACGCTCGGCATCGTCGGCGAGTCCGGCTCCGGCAAATCGGTCGCCTGCTATTCACTGCTGCGGCTGATTCCGCAGCCGCCCGGCCGGTTCGAGAGCGGCCGCGCCCTCTTCGATGGCACCGATCTGCTGCATTGCCCCGACGCCGAACTGCAGCGCATCCGCGGCAACCGCCTCTCGATGATTTTCCAGGATCCCATGACATCGCTGAATCCGTACATGCGCATCGGCGACCAGGTGATCGAGCCGCTGCTGCTCCACCGCGACGGGTCGCGGACCGCGGCGTTCGCGCGGGGTGTGGCCGCGCTGCGCGAGGTGGGAATTCAGGATGCGGAACGACGGATGCGCTCCTTTCCCCACGAGTTCTCCGGTGGAATGCGCCAGCGGGTCATGATCGCGATGGCGCTCATCAACCGCCCGGAACTCTTGATCGCCGATGAACCGACCACCGCGCTCGACGTCACCGTGCAGGCGCAAATCCTCGATCTGATCCGCCAGCTGCAGCACGAGCTCGGGACCGCCGTGATTCTCATCACGCACGACATCGGGATCGTGTCCGGTTTCTGCAATCGCGTGCTCGTGATGTACGCCGGGCGGATCGTCGAAGCGGCCGCGACCGCGGAGATTTTCTACCACCCGAAACATCCCTACAACCAGGCCTTGCAGCGCTCGATTCCCGCCTTGAATGCGAAGGGCGCCGAGCTCCACACCATTCCCGGCGCGCCGCCCGATGTCTCGCGGCCAATGGCCGGTTGTCCTTTTGCGCCCCGTTGCGATTACGCGCTGGAAAAGTGCGTCACGACTCCCGTCACGCTGACGGAAGTGGCGCCGAACCACCATTCCGCATGTCTGCGCGTGCAACTCGGCGAGATTGACCTCACCCCGGCTGAACGCCCGGCCGGGACAGCTGTCGAAGAAAATATCCGGGCGTAACTTGTCACCTGCGGCCGGCGTATCGCTTTCATGAACAACCCCAACCTCACCACCTCGCGCACCGGCATCGCTGTTGTTCTGCTGATTCTCGTTGCGAGCGTGGGCGTGTTTATCTCCCTTCACCGAGCTATGGCACAAAAACAGGACAGCAATGACCCGAAGGACGCGGAGCTCCGCCAGCGCCTCACCAAAGAGCAGTACTACGTCACCAAGCAGAACGGCACGGAGGCGGCGTTCCGGAATGAATATTGGGATAACCATCGCGCCGGCATTTACGTCGATGTGATTAGCGGTGAACCGCTCTTCAGCTCGCTCGATAAGTTTGATAGCGGCACCGGCTGGCCCAGCTTCACGAAACCGCTCGTGAAAGAGAACGTCGTGGCCAACACCGATGCCTCCCACGGCATGGTCCGCGACGAAGTGCGTTCGAAAAAGGGGGACGCGCACCTTGGCCACGTCTTCGACGATGGGCCACGCGACCGCGGTGGCCTGCGCTATTGCATGAACTCGGCCGCGCTGCGTTTCGTGCCAGTCGAGAAGCTGAAGGAAGAGGGCTACGGCGAGTTCCTCCCGCTCTTCGAAGGCAAGAAATAGGCCTGTCAGGAGGCCCGGCCGACATGTGTTACAATGCGCCGAGATGGCCGCTGCGTTCCTTGAGCTACAAGATGTAAAGACGCACTTCCCGGTCGAGAGCGGCTTCGTTTTCAAGCGGCACCTCGGAACGGTCAAGGCCGTCGACGGGGTCACGCTCTCGCTGCGGAAAGGCGAGGTGCTCGGCCTGGTGGGAGAATCCGGCTGCGGCAAGTCGACGCTCGGCCGCACCATCCTGCAATTGATCCGCGCCACCTCGGGCGCGGTCATTCTCGAAGGCCGCAATCTGAATCACCTCGCCGGGCGCGAACTGCGCCGGGCCCGCGCAGATTTCCAGATGATCTTCCAGGATCCGTATGCGTCACTCAGCCCGCGCATGACCGTCTACGACACGCTCGCGGAAGCGATTCGGACGCACAAAAAAGTCTCAGGCCGCGAGCTCCCGGCGCGCGTCGCCGACCTGATGGGCAAAGTTGGTTTGCTTCCGCGCGCGATGAAAAAATACCCGCATGAGTTTTCGGGCGGACAGCGGCAACGCATCGCAATCGCGCGCGCCCTCGCCGTCGAGCCAAAGCTGATCATCGCCGACGAGCCGGTCTCGGCACTCGATGTTTCCATCCAGGCGCAGATCATCAACCTGATCGCCCGGCTCCGGCGCGAGATGGACCTGACGCTCGTTTTCATCTCGCACGATTTATCGGTCGTGAAGCATCTCTCCGATCGCATCGCCGTGATGTATCTCGGCAAGATCGTGGAACTCGGCACGCCCGAGCAGGTGCTGGAGCATCCGCTCCATCCCTACACGAAAGCACTTGTGAGCGCAGTGCCCATTCCCGACCCCCGCCGCGAGAACCGCCGCCAACGCATCGTCCTGGCTGGTGATCCGCCCTCCCCCATGAACCCGCCGCGCGGTTGTCCGTTCCACCCGCGCTGCTCGTATGTGATCGAAGCATGCAAGGCGGAGGTGCCGCCGCTTGCCGATTGGGGGGCGGATCATCCCGCCGCCTGCATTCGCGTGCCGGAGATCCAAGCCTTGTAGCCACGGCCCTGTGGGCCGTTCGCGGATGGCGAGGCTCCACGGGTAGGCTCGCACGCCCCACAGGGGCGTGGCTACACGTTTGCCCCCGCCCCTCCCCTGTGAAAAATAGCAGCGGATCCATGCACGCTGAATCGAGCCACAGCGAAGACGCGCGCACCAAACGCACCGCCTTCATCGCCGGCGTCGCCGCCTTCGGCTTCTGGGGGATCATCCCCGATCTATTGGAAATTCCTGAGTGCCATCCCGGCATCCCAAATCCTCGCGCACCGCTTTGTCTGGACGACCGCATTTCTCGTCCTCCTGCTCAGTTGGCAACGGCGCTGGCCCGAGGTGCGCGCGAATGTCTCCTCCCGGCGCGCGGTTGGCTACTGCATCGCAAGCGGCCTCGCGGTCTCGCTGAACTGGCTGACGTTCATCTGGGCGGTGAACGCCGGACGCGTGCTTGAAACCAGCCTCGGCTACTTCATGGCCCCGCTGGTGAACGTCCTCTTCGGCGCCATTTTTCTGCGGGAACGTCTCACCCGGCTGCAATTCGTCTCCGTCCTGATGATTACGGTCGCTGTCCTGAATCTGACGTTTGGCTACGGACGTTTCCCGTGGATCGCGATCGTGCTTTGCCTCTCGTGGGGACTCTACGGGTTACTGCGCAAGCTTTCGGGCACCGCGGCAATTCCGGGGCTCTTCCTGGAAACAATCCTGCTCACGCCGCTGGCGGTCGCGTATCTGTTTTTTCTGCGGCAAAGCGGCGCCGGAGTGATGGGCCTCGAGCACACCACAATCTCGCTGCTTCTCGTCAGCACCGGGGTTGTGACCGGTCTGCCGCTGGTCTGGTTCGGCCACGCGGCCAGGCACCTGCGCCTCACCACGATTGGCTTCCTCCAATATCTCGCCCCCAGCGGCACTTTCTTTCTGGGTGTATTCCTCTACCACGAGCCCTTCACCCGTGCGCATCTCATCACGTTCATCCTAATCTGGCTCGCGCTCGCGCTTTTCACCGCCGAGACCCTCCGCCTCTGGCGCGCCGCCCGGCCCAGCCCGGGAGCCGCTCCGCCGATCGCGGACTAGAAAGCGTTTCGACCCTCCCGCCGTCAGACCCAGCCTCGTCGGCCGCTACTTGCCCGGCTCAATTTTCGCCCCGGCGCGCAGTCCGTCGAGATACGAGTGCGTCGCCTGACCCTGAGAAGGGAGTGCGTCGGCCGCGGCCGGCTGCGCCGCGAGCGCGGAGAGATACAATTGCGCGGTCGTCTCGCGCACCTGGAAATCGATTTCCGCCTGCATCCGAGGGTCGTTCCTGCCACGATACTCGGGACGGTTGGCGATGTTGGTGGCGACGTCTTCCAGGACGTGCTTTTGGTCGTCCGAGAGGCTGATGCCGGCCTCCGTCGCCGCTTGCAGGATCAGTTGCCGCTCGATCGCACGATCCAGCATTTCCTGGGTGGCGCCAGGCGGCGCTTCTTCGCCTCCGCCGGGCACCAGGTCCTTCCCGGTGATCTGCACGCCGTTGACCATGGGCAGGGCAGACGGGATCGGCTTCGTTGCCGGAGCGGTCGGCTTTACCGCGGGAGCCTGCGCTCCCGTGGGCGCCACGGCTGCAGGGGAAAGCACCGTGGCAGACGACTTGGCTGGCTCCGATTCGTTCACCACCAGCGTCGGCGGGCGCGTCAGGAAAAGAATCGCTCCGCCCGCCACCGCCAGCGCAGCCAGCGTAACCAACAGATATTTAGTATTCATAATGCTCAACTCCTCGTCAGGCCGGGTAATTTGTGGCGCGTCGCCCGTCCCAGCCCGGGAGCCGCTCCGCCGATCGCCGAGTAATCCTGTAGCCCACAGCGGACGAGTGTTCTACGATAGGCGGCCCATGTGGAGCGAAGATAATTTTCAATACGCGGTCGAAAACACGCACGTGATCCATGCCCCGGAACGTCAGATCGCGACGTTTGGCTCCACCAGCTTCCGTTTCTATCTCGTCTCCGAGATGATGGATTCCGTCAACGAAGTCCGCGTCCGCGACGGCCAGATCCACGCCGAGCGTCCCCAGATCGTGACGCCGGAGCACTACTCTCGCCTGTTGCTCGAAGGCTTCGGGGAGCAGGCCCGGAAGTATGCCGACCAGCTCCACGAACGCCTGCGCAACGTCGCGCTCCTGCGCTACGGATTCCAGTTTCGCAAGACGGCGGTGAATGAGAACACCGTGCGCGACTCGCTCGAGTCAGTCGTCGCGCGGACGAAGACCGCGGTGGAGGATTCGGGCGAGCCACTGAGCGTCGTCATCCAGGGCGTGGATGACGCGTGGGAAGTCTGCCTCCTGAAGTTCACCGTCGACATGATCGAACGCTCCAGCGGCGGGAATGTCGGCGACTTTCGCCGGCGCGGCTTGTTGTAGCCACTTCTCGGTGGCAGCGCGCCGCACATCCACCGAGACTTGGCTACAACCGCTTCTCGTAGCGCCGCATCAGTTTGAGAAAGCGAATGGTATCGCGCACCGGATGGATGCTGCTGACTTCGTCGGAATAGACGGTGCTGATCGGCACGGCGTCGATCCGGAAACCTTTCCGGCTCGCAACGATCAGCATTTCGGTTTCGTAGTCGAAGCGTCCCGCGCCATCGAGCAGATGGGGAATCACAGTGCGCGTCGCACCATGCGAAAACCGCATTGCGTGTCGGGAATCTCCTGCCCGCAGACCCGGCTGATCCGGCGGCTCATGTAGCGATTCACCATCCGCCGCACGAGCGGCATGTCGCGGACATCGTTCATCCGCGTGCCGACAAAGAGTTGCGCGCCCGGACGCCGGCCGCGGCGACGAAACGGCCGATCTCCTCCGGCAAATGCTGCCCGTCGGCATCGAGAATGATGATGTGCTCGAAATCCGCGCTCGAGCCAGTGGCGCAGCCCGGTCTTGATCGATTCGCCTTTGCCCGACGATTCCGCTCGTGCACGATGACTTCTGCGCCCGCCGCCGCGCGCGTTGGCCGCGGTCGCATCGGTCGAGCCGTCATCGACCACGAGGACGTGATCGAGTTGCTGCAGCGTCCGCGTCGACCACGTCGCCGATGTGCTTCTCCTCGCAGATAGGCGGGAATGATCGCCGCGACGGTCGTGCGATTCGACCGCAGCCGGCGGCAGGTGAACCGTCCATCGTTAGCGAACGACCGGATGAAAATCCGCCGCGTGATAGGAGCTGCGCACCAGCGGACCCGAAGCGACGTGATCGAACCCTTTGGCCGCGCGCGATCTCCCCGTAAGCATCGAACTGCTCCGGGCGTGACGAACTCGATCACGGGCAGATGATTCGGCGTCGGCCGGAGATATTGGCCGAGCGTCAGCACCTGGCAGCCGATCTCGCGCAGGTCGTCCATCGTTTGGAACAACTCCGGTTCCTGCTCGCCCAGCCCGAGCATCACGCCGCTCTTCGTCACCACCTTCGGCGAGACGCTCCTTCGCCTTGCGCAGCACTTCGAGCGAGGTGCGATATTTCGCGCGCGAACGCACCACGGGCGTGAGGCGTTCCACCGTCTCCATGTTGTGATTGAAGATGTCGGGCGCGGCCTCGAGCACGAGCTCGATGCACCAATCCTGCGCGTGAAAATCCGGCACCAGCACTTCGATGATGATCGACGGATCCATCTCGCGGACGGCGTTGATCGTGCGCGCAAAATGATCCGCGCCGCCGTCTTTCAAGTCATCGCGCGCGACGGCGGTAATCACGACATGCTTCAAGCCCATCCGCCGGACCGCTTCGGCCACGCGCTGCCGGCTCATCTTCCTCGAGCGCGAAACGGCTTCGCCGTGCTCACCGCGCAAAAACCGCAGGCGCGCGTGCAGCGTTCGCCCGCGATCATCATCGTCGCGGTGCCCTGGCTCCAGCATTCCCAGCGATTTGGGCATTGCGCGCTCTCGCAAACGGTGTGCAGACGCAGGTCGGAAATGAGCGCCTTGGTCGAGAAAAAGACCGGGTTCGACGGCAGTCGGACCTTAATCCAGGGCGGCTTCTGCGCCTGGTGCAGTGACGGGTCAATCTTCGCGCAGGACATCTCGGTGCTTTAGGAGGTTAAGTTTTAAGTTTTAATGTGAGGCGCCCGCAACTTCCGCTTAAAGCTGAACACTTAAAGCTCAAATCTGCCGCCGCCCCGAGAGTGCCTGGTAAAGCGTCAATTCATCGGCGGACTCCAGCCCGCCGCCGGCCGGCAAGCCATGCGCGATCCGCGTCAAGGCACGCCGAATGGCTTCAACAGCTCGACGAGGTAATTCGTCGTCGCCTCCCCTTCCACGTCCGCCGCGAGCGCGAGGATCACTTCCGTGAATCCTTCCGTTTTCGACCCGCTCCACCAGCTCCGCAATCCGCAGATCCTCCGGCCCGACGTGATCGAGCGGTGAAATCCGTCCGCCCAGCGAATGATAACGGCCGCGAAAAGCGCTCGTCTTCTCCAGCGGCAGAATGTCGGTCGGCTGCTCCACCACACAGAGCAGGTCGGCGCGCGCGGGTCGGGTCGGCGCAGATCTCGCAGAGCTCCTGCGGTCGCAAAGAACCCGCAACTGCGTGCACGGGCGCACGCTCGCGCGGGTGGACGTAATCGCCTGCGCAATCTCCTCCGGCTGTCGCGCGCGCGCTTGCACCATCCAGAGCGCGATCCGTTCCGCCGAACGCGGCCCGACTCCCGGCATCTGCCGCAGTTGCGCGATCAATTCCCGGATCGCGGCGGGATACTCGATTTTCCTCAAGGCGCGCTATTCGTCGATCCCATCCACGAGGTGGAGCGCGAGCGGCTCGAGCCGGCGCACATAGAGCTGGAGCGGGCCATCGTCCAAGTCGTTCGGGCCGCGCGCCTTCTGGAATTGCGAGTAGGCTTCGGCCCACCGCTTCTCGCGATAGAGCACCACGCCGTTCCAGAAGGAATCGCGCCGCGCGATCTGCTCCGGCGTCGCCTCCGCCGCCAGTCCGAGGGGTTCGTAAATCTCGTGCCGCTCCCGCACATCCACGCCGGTCAGGAAATCGATCGGGCGGGCCACGACTGACCGGCTGGAGAGTTCAAACGTGCGCGGGCCGATCAGGATTCGCGAGCCGTAGAAGCGATTCGCCATGCAAAAACGGCGGGCCAGTTCCACCGGTTCGCTCGTGGTCAGCAATGCGCATCTGATCCCCTTCTGCGAGCGGCGTCACCACCATCGTGCCGGAGCTGATGCCGAGATGAATATCGAACCGGTTGAAGATCTCGTCCTTGCCTTCGGCCCGCCGTTTGTCGAACGACTCCTGCAGATTGAGCGCGTGCCGGGTGGCTTTCTCCGCCTGCTCCGCATCCTCCGCCGGAAAGCCGAAGACGGCGACGATCCCCTCGCCTGTCACCGTCTCGATAAAGGCACCGGCGTCGAGGAAGGACTTTGTCGCGTGCTGGATGAATTTCTGCGTGATCCGGCCGAACATTTCCGGCTCACATTCCTCCGCCAGATCGTGCTTGTTGGCGATGTCGCACACCACCGCCGTGACTTCGTAGCTTCTGGCCTCCGGTTGGAAAGGAAGATCGCCGGAAACAATCGCATCGACACCCGCCGCCGAGAGTCGGCCGCTGAAAAGCTGGTCGCCGAGGTGGGAGCGACTGCGGCGGACGTAATTGAAATAGAAGTGGGCGAGACCGAAAGCCAGACCCGCGGCGAGAAGCGACGGCAACGGCTGGAAAAACAGATCGTAGAGCACGCAGATCCACGCGACCGCAAAAAGCTCCACGGCAAGAATCACAAGCGGCCAGATCAAACGCCGGCGGTTGATGCTCTCCGCCACCAGCCAGGCGACGCCGAATGCAAGCAGCACCACCAGCAGGTATTGCAGCTTCGCCGTCACGATGCGCGTCGGCAGCCCATGACCCGCCAGCGCGCCGATCAGCGCCTCGTCCAGCGGCCACGTCAGGCGGAAGGCGTGCAGCGCGATGACAACGACGCTCACGAGTGCGCCAATGACAAGCGCGGCAACGAACGGGCGTTTCATCCGCAGACTGCTTCTCAATCTTTATCCGCGGGCGCAAGCGGATAGTGCGAGCGCACGACCAGATCGCTCAGGAACTTATCGGGCGCGTCGATCGCTTCCCGGTTCAGGACGAACCTGCTTTGGCCGGTGTTTTTCTGGATGAGGTTGAGGCCGAACTGGTAGTCCTTGAAAAGATGAGCGCAGAGTTCCGACATCGTCATGCGCTCGGCCCCGGCGCGCTCCACCAGACGCTGCAGGGCGGCGTCATCGAAGCTGAGCGCGAGGCCGTGCTCCTGCTCGAACTGCTCCGCAAAACCGCGCGCGCTCGCCAGCAGCGCTGCTTCCTCCTGTTTGTGACCCTCGGCCATCAAACGCTCCAGCACCCGCTTCGGTTCGCGCACCAGTTCCGACGAGACGCGCAGCTGCGTCAGGCCTGAACCGGCGAGGTGATATTTGAAATCCCGGAAGAGCTTTTCCGCGACCGTGAGGAGCCCGCGGGCGCCGGTTTTCTCCGTCGCCGCCTCTTCCGCGATCAAACGCAACGCCTCCTCCTCAAAACTGATCTCGATCCCGTAGGCGCGGAAGGCCCGCTCATACTGCCGGAGGATGCTGCCCTCCGAGAACTTCATGATCTGGAAAAGATCGTCGGCCGTCAGTTCCTCGCACACCACCCGCACCGGGAGCCGACCGATAAACTCCGGCTCAAATCCGTACTCGATGAAGTCCTGGGTGCGGACGAACTGGAAACAGCTCGTTGTCCATCACCACCCGCGGCTCGGCGCTAAACCCAATCCGCCCCTGCGCGATCCGTCGCGAAACCTGCTGCTTGAGCCGTTCGAACGCGCCGCTCACCACGAACAAGATGTGGCGGGTGCTGATCGTTTCCTTTTTCCCCTTCCCGCCGCGCTTCTGGAATTCGAAGGCGGCCTGCAGCTGCGCTTGCAGATCGTTGGCGCTCCGCAGCGGCACCTCCGTATCTTCCATCAATTTCAAGAGCGTCGTCTGCACGCCGCGCCCGCTCACGTCGCGACCGACCATATTGCCCGCCGCCGCGATTTTATCGATCTCGTCGATGTAGATGATCCCGAACTGGGCCCGCGCCACGTCGCCATCGGCCTTCTGCACCAACTCGCGCACCAGATCCTCCACGTCGCCGCCGACGTAGCCGGTCTCGCTGAACTTCGTCGCGTCCGCTTTTACGAACGGCACATCGAGCAGGTCGGCGATGTGCTTGATCAGGTACGTTTTTCCCACCCCGGTCGGGCCGACGAGAATGACGTTCTGTTTGGCGTATTCGGTCTGCTCCGCGCGCGCCGCGTCTTCCTGCTCCAGGCGGCGGAGGTAATTGACGTGGTTGTAGTGATCGCAAACCGCGATCGAGAGCACCTTCTTGGCTTCGTCTTGTTTGATCACGAAGCGGTCGAGATGCGCCTTGATATCGCGCGGCAGAAAATCGAACGCGAAGCCATCGCGCGGCTCGGTGGGCGGCTTCTCGTCGCCCTCGGCCTCTGCCGGGTTGGGCTGCGCGAAGGTGGCAAACGAGACCTTGTCGCCGAAATTCGTTTTCATGAACTCGGAGAGTTTGGAGCGAAGTTCTTCGGGTGAAGGAAAGGGCGGGTTTTGTTCCATGATGCGGCAAGCGCTCGCGAGTGCGAGGCGTCCACAAACCTAACATCGCCCGCCGGAGTGTAAAACCGGCGCGCCGGGAAAGGCCTGCATCGAGGACGCTGACCAATCCTGCGTTATGTTGGAGCCGATGAGTTCGGAAGAGCACTCCTGTTGCCATCATGAACCGGCCGCCCACGCGCCGCCCGCCGAACCCGGCGCGATTTACACCTGCCCCATGCACCCGGAGGTGGAGCAAATCGGGCCGGGCTCCTGCCCGATCTGCGGCATGGCCTTGGAGCCGAAGACGATCTCCGCGAGCACACCGGAAGACACGACCGAACTGGACGACATGGCGCGGCGCTTCTGGATCGGCGCCGCTTTGAGTCTGCCGGTGTTCGTGCTGGCGATGTCGCACCTGGTGCCGACCGCGCCGGCGTGGATGCAGGGCGATGTTTCGCGCTGGACGCAGTTCATCCTGAGCACACCGGTCGTCCTCTGGTGTGGCTGGCCGTTTTTCGTCCGCGCCTGGCAGTCCATCGCCCACCGCTCGCTCAACATGTTTACGCTCATCGCCATGGGCGTCGAGCGCGGCCTATTTCTACAGCGCGGTTGTGATGCTCCTGCCGGGGACTCTTTCCGCCCTCGTTCGCGGCGCACGGGAAGATCGGGGTGTATTTCGAAGCGGCGGCCGTCATTACGGTGCTCGTCCTGCTCGGGCAGGTGCTGGAACTGCGCGCGCGGAGTAAGACCGGGAGCGCCATTCGCGCGCTGCTCGACCTCGCGCCGGCGACCGCGCGGATCATCCGGGATGGCACCGAGCAGGATCTGCCGCTCGATCAGGTGCAGAAAGGCGATCGTCTCCGCGTCCGCCCGGGCGAGAAAATCCCGGTCGATGGTCACGTGCTGGAGGGTCGCACGAGCATCGACGAGGCTATGATCACCGGCGAGCCGATGCCGGTGGAAAAGAACGCCGGCGATCGCGTGACCGGCGGGACCGTGAATCAAACTGGCAGCATCGTCTTCGAAGCCGACCGCGTCGGCCGCGAAACGGTGCTCGCACAAATCGTGGAAATGGTCGCGCAAGCCCAGCGCAGCCGCGCCCCGATCCAGGGCCTGGCCGACAAAGTCGCCAGGTGGTTTGTGCCGGCCGTCATCGCGGTCGCGCTTCTCACCTTCTTCGTCTGGTGGTTTGTCGGACCCGAACCGCGACTCGCCTACGCGATCGTGAATGCGGTTGCGGTCCTGATCATCGCCTGCCCCTGCGCGCTCGGTCTGGCGACGCCGATGTCGGTCATGGTCGGAGTCGGCCGCGGCGCGCAAGCCGGCGTGCTGATCAAGAAAGCGGAAGCGATGGAGTTGATGGAAAAAGTGAACACGCTTGTCATCGACAAGACCGGCACGCTGACCGAAGGCAGGCCGCGTTTAACGACGGTGGCTCCAGCCAGCTCGTTTACCGGGGACGATCTCCTCGCTGCCGCGGCGGCCGTCGAACAGCAGAGCGAACATCCCCTCGCCGCCGCGATTGTACACGGCGCGAAGGGGCGCGGCGTGCTGCTGCCGGCCGTCACTGATTTTCAATCGACCACGGGGGGCGGTGTCAGCGGTCAGGTGGATGGCCGGCGGGTGCTCGTCGGCAAACCGCAATTCCTCCGCGCGCAAGGCGTCGGTGATCTGGAATCGCTGGAGGCGCAGGCCGTGGAGTTACAGCAGCAGGGGCAAACCGCCATCTTCGTTGCGATCGACGGCCGGGCCGCGGGAATTGTTTCGGTCTCGGACCCGATCAAGGAATCGACCCCCGCAGCAATCGAGCAACTCCACCAGCTCGGCCTCAAGATCATCATGCTGACGGGCGACAATGAACGCACCGCGCGCGCCGTGGCGGAGCGGCTGGGGATTGATGAAGTCGAGGCCGGCGTCGAGCCGCAGCACAAGAACGACCGTGTCCGCGAGCTGCGCGCGCAGGGCCGGATCGTGGCGATGGCCGGCGACGGGATCAACGACGCCCCCGCCCTCGCGGCCGCTGATGTCGGAATCGCGATGGGCACCGGAACCGATGTGGCCATGGAAAGCGCCGGCATCACGCTCTTGCAAGGCGATCTGCGCGGGATCGCGAGGGCGATCCGTTTGAGCCGCGCGATGATGAGAAACATCCGCCAAAATCTCTTCTTCGCCTTCATCTACAACGCCCTCGGCATCCCGATCGCCGCCGGAGCTGCTCTACCCGTTTTTCGGCATTCTCCTGAGCCCGATCATCGCCGGCGCCGCCATGAGCCTCAGCTCGGTCTCGGTGATTGCGAACGCGTTGCGGCTGCGCTCGCAGCATCTCGCTTGAACATTTCGCAAAGAATGGCTACTAAGCTTCTTGTGAACGGACGGCTTGTATACGCGGCGCGGCTCGGGATCACGGCTCTGGCGGCGACCGCCTGGCTGGCCGTCTCGAATCACTGCGTCATCGCTGCGCGCACGGCCGCGAACCCGGAGACCGGCGCGACTGCTCACGCCCACTGCCCCGGGCATCCGGCTCCGGCAAATCCGACGGACGACCAGCAGCCGCGCACGGTCGAATGTTGCAAAACGTTGTCCACCGCCTCCGCCTCGTTCGATCGAACGCAGATCGGTTACCAGCCGGGCCATTTCATTCCGTTCCGTTTCGCGAAATCCCGCCTCTGCCTGGCGCCGACGGCGCGGCCGATCGATGGCTTTGCCCTGGATACCGGGCCACCCGGCGCGATCTCTTTCGCTGAGTCTGTCCTGCAGCGCAGCGTGCTCGCACACGCTCCGCCGCGTCTCGCCTGACGAACGCGCTCCCGCGCGCCGCGGGCTCGTTCCGTTCGTGTTACACCTCGCCCACCCGACGCGTGCCCGTGCCGGGAGCGCGCGGATTCCTTGTTATTGCTCTTCCGGCGCAGCGCATTTCTTTCAACCACCAACCACAGATAGAAACACCAACCAAAATCCATATGAAAACATCAAGATTCGTTTCCGCTACCATCAGCGCACTCTGTGCGATCAGCCTGGCAGCCTCGCTCGCGGCGGCGGAATTAACCGCCAACGACAAACAGTTCCTCGGCAACTACGAGAAGGTTCGCGCGGCGCTCGCCGCGGATAACCTCGACGCCGCGAAGCAAGCCGCCGGCGAGCTCGGCGATCAAGGCACGGCGATCGCCAAGAGCGACAAGATTGCGGATGCCCGGAAGGATTTCGAGAAACTGAGCGACCAGGCGATCCAGCTCTCCAAGGGACACGACGGCTATTACGTCGCGAACTGCCCGATGCTGAAGAAGGATTGGGTGCAGACCTCGAAAGAGATCTCCAATCCGTACGCCGGCAAGTCGATGCTGACTTGCGGCGTGATCAAGAAATAGGGACGCGATGCCCGGCTTCGGACAATTCGGGGAACGCGACGCGCGCGGGCGCGTTCGCGCCCCCGCCTGGCCGCGCGCCGTCACCATCGCCTCCGCCGGAGTACTGCTGCTGTTTGCTCCTTCCCATCGTGCCCGGGCGCAGGTTCCCCCGCCGACATCGCCTGCTCGCGCGGGCCAGCTCACACTCAACGAAGTGTTGCAACGCTCGCTCCGGTTCAATCCCGAGATCGCGAAACTCGACGCCACCCTCGCGGACAAGCTCGGCCGCGCGAGCGAGGCGGAGGTGAAGTTAAACCCGACTTTCAAGGTGACGGCCGGGCGCACGTCGGAGCGCGGGGCCGTCGGGACCGAACTCGAACTCGAAACCGAGCAGCCGCTCCGTCCGTCCGATTTCGGATTGCGGAAGACCTATGCCACCGCGTTGCGAGCCGCCGCGAACCTGGAGCAGCAAGCCGACGTGCTCCGGGTCCTGAATGCAACCGCCAACGTTTACTATCGCGCGTGGGCGTTGCAGGAGCACGGCGCCTTGCTGACACGGGCGCGCGGCCAGGCGGACGACGCACTCGACACCATCCAGCAGCAGCTCGAAGCCGGCCAGAGCAACATCTCGCAGCGCAGCATTTTCGAAGCGGAAGTCGCGCGGTTTTCGGCGGAGTTGCTCGCCGTGCGCGGCGAACAGGCCGCCGCGCAAGCCGAGCTGGAACGCGCGATCGGTGCGCGTTCCGCCGGCTTGCAACTGTTGCAGACCGACGTTTCCGCCGCTCCCCAGCACCGCGGACCATGGCTGCGTTTGCGGAAAGTCGCTCCGGGCTTCGGCGAATCGCGCTCGCGCAGCGGGCAGCGGCCGCGCAGGGCCTGCGGGTGGCGCGCGCGGATGCGGTCTTTCCGGAGTTCGCGCCCGGTCTCATCACGAGATATGGCAGCCGCAACGACGAAGCCAATTTTGGGATCACGATTGCCGGCCGCATTCCCATCTGGGACAGAAACCAGGGAGCCGTGACACGCGAGCGCGGTGCGCTCGCGGCAGCGGAGCGCGAGCTTGCTTCGTTCGATCGCATCAGCCTCGACCGTTCGATCGGCGCGCGCCGGCAACAGTTGCTGAATCTGGAAGCCCGCGCGGCCGCCTTTGGCGATCGGGTGATTCCCGCCTATCGCGCGGCCTACGACGCGACGCTCTCGCAGTTCCGCGCCGGGCAGGCCAGCACGCTGCAGCTCTTCGAGGTACAGAAGAGCCTCGTCGATGCCGAGGAGAAGTCGTTCGAATACGCCGTCGAAGCGCTCTCCGCCCGCACCCACCTCGAGCAGCTCATTGGTGGCCGGATCGAGGAAGTGCGCACCACGGTTTCAACCCGGAGCAACAAATGATGAACCTGAAGCAATCAACCGTCGCCGCTGGTTTGTTCCTCGCCTTGATCACGGGCGTCGTCCGCGCCCACGAAGGCCACGTCCATGGACCCGAAAGCGCCGACGCGCCGGTCTTCGGACCGATTGAGCTGACGAGCGAGGCGATTCGAAATCTCGACATCCAGATGGTGGAAGCGAATCCCGGCCCGGTGCAGCGCAGCCTGCAGATGGCGGCGAGGATCGAAGGCCTGCCCGAGCGGCAGGCAAAAATCTCGCCGCGCACCGAAGGCCGCGTCGCGGAGATCATGGTGAAGCTCGGCGACCGCGTGACCACCGGGCAGTCGCTCCTGCGCTTCGAGCCACTGGCGGTGGGAAATCCGCCGGTGATCCTGAAATCACCGATCGACGGTTTTGTCGTCCGGCAGGATGCCAGCATCGGGCAGGCGCTGCGCCCTGACACAGTCCTGATGGAGGTGGCGGATTACTCCCAGGTGCTGGCGCGTGCGATGACCTTTGAAGGCCCGGATCTCTCCGCGATCAAAGTCGGTGATCCGGCCCGCGTGCAGGTCCAGGTAATTTCCGGCAAAGCATTCGAAGGCAAAGTCCAGCGACTCGACGTTGGCCTGGAGCGGGAAAGCGGCGCGTTCCAGGTTTACGTCCTGCTCGATAACCCGGAGCTGAAGCTGCGTCCGAACATGCAGGCGACCGCCACCATCGGCGTCGGTGAATCGCAGGAAGTGATCGCCGTCCCGTCCCGCGCCGTCTTGGGCGACCTCGGAAACCTGTTCGTTTTTGTGCAAACGGACGAGCGAACCTTCGAAAGGCGGAACGTGGTTGTCGGGATGAAAGCCGGCGACCAGGTGGAGATCATGGAGGGCGTGCTGCCCGGGGAGAAGGTCGTGACGCAGGGGAATTACCAACTGCAATTTGCGGCGACCACCAAGGCACCCGGGGAGACGACGGCCAAGCCCGACGCGCTGGGCCATCAAGGCCATGATCACGGCGATGCCAGCGATACGACTTCTGCGCTCCGCTTTCCGGGCTGGGCCTGGGCGATTGGAGGATTTGCGCTGGGCGGCTTCGTTTTCGGATTCCTGGTGCGACGCACAGTCTGACCCACATGACGTCTTCCAACGATCCAATTCTACCCGCCGGGTAGGCTTATGTTCGACCGGATAATCCAGTTTTCGCTGCGGAACCGCCTCTTCGTGGTGGCAATCGCGGCGCTGCTCGCGGCCTACGGCGGCTACGCCGTGACGAAGCTGCCGGTTGATGTTTTTCCTGATCTCAATCGTCCCACCGTCACCATCTTCACCGAGTCGGGCGGACTGGCGCCGGAAGAAGTCGAGTCGCTCGTCACCTTTCCGATCGAGTCGTCGATGAACGGCGCCTCCGGCGTGCAGCGGGTGCGCTCCGTCTCGTCCGTCGGTTTGAGCATCGTTTTTGTCGAGTTCGGGTTCGAGCAGAGCACCTACATCGCGCGCCAGATCGTGACCGAGCGGCTGCAGCAGGTCGCCGAGCAACTGCCGCCCGCGGCCAAACCCGTCCTGGCACCGATCAGTTCACTCATGGGCGAAATCATGCTCGTCGGCCTAACGAGTGAGAATCCGGCGGTAACGCCGATGGATTTGCGCACGATCGCCGATTGGGAAATTCGGCCGCGCCTGCTCTCAGTGCCGGGGCTGTCGCAAATCACCGTCATCGGCGGCGAGTTGAAGCAGTACCAGGTGCTGGTCGATCCTTTCAAGCTGCGGAACTTCAACGTCTCGCTGCACGACGTCGAAGAAGCGGCGCAGAACGCGAACGTCAACTCGACCGGCGGATTTCTCCTCGGTCACCTACACCGAAGGTTTGATCCGGAACCTCGCGCGCGTGAACAGCCTCGACGACCTGCGCAATTCCGTCATCCCGGTGAAGCGCGAGTCCGGCGCCGCCTTGACGCTCGGACAAGTGGCGGATGTCCGCCTCGGGGGTCCGCTCGCAAAACGCGGCGATGCCGGCGTCAACGGGGCGCCGGCTGTCATCCTCTCGATTCAAAAACAACCGGGCGCCGATACACCCAAGTTGACCAGGCAGATCGAGGAGGAGCTGCAGAACCTGCAGGCGGGGTTGCCCGCGGGGGTGAAGATCCACGGCCGCATTTTCCGGCAGAGCACGTTCATCGAGAACGCGATCGGCAACATCGAAGTCGCGCTGCGCGACGGCGCCATCTTCGTCGTCATCGTGCTCTTCCTCTTTCTCCTCAACATCCGCACGACCTTCATCACTCTGACCGCGATTCCGCTTTCGCTCCTGGTCACGATGCTTGTGTTCCAGTACTTCAAGATCTCGATCAACACGATGACGCTCGGCGGGCTCGCGGTGGCGATCGGCGAGCTGGTCGACGACGCGATCGTCGATGTGGAGAACGTCTTTCGGCGCTTGCGCGAGAATCGGCAGCTGGCGAATCCGCGGCCCGCCCTGGAGGTGATCTACCGCGCCTCGAGCGAGGTCCGCAATTCCATCGTAATCGCGACCGCAGTGGTGGTGCTGGTCTTCGTGCCGTTGTTTGCCCTCGGCGGGATTGAAGGGCGCATCTTCGCGCCGCTCGGCATCGCCTACATCACCAGCATCATCGCCTCGCTCTTTGTCTCGCTGACGGTCACGCCGGCGCTTTGTTCCTATCTCCTGCCGAAGATGAAACGGATGAAGCACGCGCGGGATTCGGCGCTCGTCCGCGGGGTGAAGGCGCTCGTCGGCCGCGTCCTGGCGTTTGGATTTCCCCGCTCCAATCTGGTGCTCGGCACGTTTGTCCTCGTGGTGCTCGCGGCCATGGCCACGGTGCCATTCTTCGGCCGCGAGTTCCTCCCGCCCTTCAATGAAGGCAGCCTCACGATCAACGTTTTCGTGCCGCCCAGCACCTCGCTGACCGAATCGAACCGCATCGCCGCCCTGGCGGAAAAAATCGTGATGCAGGTCCCGGAAGTGATCATGGTCGGCCGCCGCACCGGCCGCGCGGAACTCGATGAACATGCGGAGGGCGTGCACTACTCGGAGATCGACGCTGAGCTGCGCGAGTCCGGCCGCGGACGCGAGGAAATCCTGAACGATATCCGCGGACGCCTCGAGCAAATCCCCGGCATTACGATCAGCATCGGGCAGCCGATTTCACATCGCATCGATCACCTCCTCTCCGGGGTGCGCGCGCAGATTGCGGTCAAGATTTTCGGCCAGGATCTCAACATCCTGCGGCAGAAGGCGGCCGAAGTGGAAGAGCTGATGAAGACGATTCCCGGCATGGTTGACATCTTTGCCGAGCGGCTGGTCATGATCCCGCAGCTGCATGTCACGATCGATCGCGACCAGGCGCGCCGTCACGGCGTCATGGTGGGTGAAGTCGCCAACTATGCCGAACTCGCCATGCAGGGGCAGGACCGTCTCGCAGATTCTCGAGGGAAGCCGGACATTCGATCTGGTGCTGCGCCTGACCGACGAAGCGCGGAGCGATGCGGACGCGATTCGCGCGATCCCCGTCGATACGCCCGGCAATGTCGTGCTTCCGCTGGGGCAGCTCGCGACGGTGCAGGAGGCGAAAGGGCCGAACCAGATCAACCGCGAAGGGGTGCAGCGCCGCATCTACATCGCGGCGAATGTCTCCGGCCGCGATCTCGTCGGCGCGGTGCAGGAATTACAGCGCAAAGTCGGCGAAAAGCTCGCGCTGCCGAGCGGCTATTACGTTACCTACGGCGGGCAATTCGAGAGCCAGGCCTCGGCCTCAAAGCTGATCTCGGTGCTGAGCGTCATCTCCCTGCTCGGGATTTTCGCCGTGCTCTATGCCCACTTCCGGAGCGCGATGTTTGCCCTCCAGATCATGCTCAACATTCCGATGGCGGTGATCGGTTCCGTGGCCGGTGTTTGGATCATCGGCGGGACGATGTCGATCGCCACCATGGTTGGCTTCATCACCCTCGCCGGGATCGCGTCGCGCAACGGCATCATGATGATCTCGCATTACCTGCACCTCATGCGGGAGGAGGGCGAGCAATTCACAAAGGAGATGATCGTGCGGGGCACCCAGGAACGCCTCGTGCCCGTGTTGATGACGGCGCTGACCGCCAGCCTCGCGCTCATCCCATTGATCATCGCCGCGGACGAACCGGGACGTGAAATCCTCCATCCGGTCGCGGTGGTAATTTTTAGCGGCATCTTTACGAGCACGCTGCTCGATTTCATTGTCACGCCGCTCGTCTTCTGGCGTTTCGGCAGAAAGAGTGCCGAGCGCCTGACGGCGGGGACGCACCCCGCCGCCATCTCCGCACCGACCGCCGCACCCGCGCTCGCCTAGAACTGACTGCAACCCTTCAACAAAATCCTGCCAGCCAAACAACCAAATGCGTCACAAAGACATGCAAAACACACCATCCATCCAACTGAAGACCATCCTGATCACCGTTACCGCCATCGCACTCGTCGCGCTCCCGGTCGCCCGCGCCCATGAAGGCGAAGACCACCAGCATGGTACTCCTGCGCCAGTCGCCGCTTCCGCCGCCGACGCCTGGAAAACCGCGCAAGCATCACTCGCCGCCATCAAAACCGCCGCGGCGGCGAAGCAACACGAGCCGATTCACGACGAGCAGGAGAAACTGGCCGCGGCCTTGAAGCAGATTCAGGAACAAGGTGGCGGCCCCGACAAGGCGCGCCTCGATGGTGCGATCAAGAACGCAATCGCCGCCTCGGAAAAGGTTCACACCGCCGCGGACGCGAAGGATTTCGCAAAAGTTGATTCCAGCTTAAAGACGCTCGAAGCCGCGATGGGAATGGTCGAGAAGCAGCTCGCGGGCGCAGCGAAGTAACGCCGTTTGCTCGCATATCATGATGAAACTCCGACCGCTGAAAATCGCGTGCTGGGTCGCCCTTACCACTCTGCTCTGGGGCGGCGTTGCGGCCGCCCAACACGATCATTCCGTTCCCACCGCCTCGATCAAGGCGGAGATCGTTTCGCCGGCAACGCACGCGGCGGGCAAAACGGCAGCAACGGTCCTGCGCCTCATGAGCAACGATGGCAGGCCGATCACGCCGGAGCAGCTTCAGGTTGCGCATACCGAAAAGCTGCACCTGCTCGTGGTCGATGAAACGTTGACCGACTATCATCACGAGCACCCGGTCGCGGCGAAGAAGCCGGGCGAATACACCTTCGATTTCAGTCCACGGGTCGGAGGGACTTATTCGATCTGGGCCGATGTCGTCCCGACGGCGACTGGCCGACAGGAATACGCCCGGACGCACGTGAAGGTGGATGGTCCGCCGGCCCGGAAAGACCAAACGCTGAACACCACCGCCGTGGCGGGCGGTTATCGGTTCACCTTGACGACGGAAAACGATGAACCTCTGCAGGCGGGCAAGGCAACGATCGTGAAAATCAAGGTAACGACGCTGGAGGGGAAGGATTTCACCGCGCTCGAACCGGTGATGGGGGCATTCGCGCACATGGTGGCATTCCCGGAGGACCTCGCGTCGGTGACCCACGTCCATCCGATGGGCAAGGAGCCGGAAACAGCAACGGAGCGCGGGGGGCCGCAGTTGAGCTTCCATGTGGAACCGGCGAAGGCGGGTTTCGCGAAGCTATTCCTGCAAACCCAAATTGGCGGCCAGGAAGTGTACGCCGCGTTTGGGCAGATGGTGCAACCCGCCCCTGCCGAAACCGCGACATCAGCAGCGGGCGAGTACACCTGCTCGATGCATCCGGAAGTCAGACAGAAGGCGCCCGGAAAATGTCCCCAGTGCGGCATGGCGCTGGTGCCGGCGAAAGGAGCGCCGGAGAAGCATGAACATTGACACCTCGGCAAGGGGCACGCTGCCGGCGCGCCGGGAAATACCCTCTCCGTCCCGGAGCAGCTTCCTCGTCACCGTGTTTGCCGTCGCCCTGGCAACAACCGCGACCGCGCACGACACCTGGTTGCTTCCGGATCAGTTCAACGTCGCTCCCCAAGCGAGCTTAAGGCTCCATCTAACGAGCGGCATGGCCTTCCCGAAGCTGGAAACGGGACCGAAACGAGAACGTGTCCAGAGCGCGAACTACCGCCTCGCCGGCGCGACCCGCGAGATCACGGACATCACGGCGGATCCGAAGGCGCTCCTCTTCAAAACGGATCTTCCCAGCCCGGGCGTGGCGACGTTCTGGGTGAAGCTGCCGTCAAGGTCGATCGACCTGAAGCCGGAAGAAGTGGACCACTACCTTGACGAGATCGGTGCGCCGCCCGCGTTGCGCAAGCTATGGGCAGAGATGGAACCGAAGCGCTGGCGCGAGCTTTATACCAAGCACCAAAAGACGTTTGTCCGCGTGGGTAGCCCGGAAGCAGACCGTTCCTGGGCGGAACCGGTGGGGAGCGCGCTTGAGATCGTGCCCGAAAGCGATCCCACCGCCCTTCGCGTTGGTGACGAATTCGCGGTCCGGGTATTGAAGGACGGCACCCCGCACGCGGATTTCGCGCTCAATGCCGTCGCCGCGGGGGAAACGAAAGGCGAAACGCGTCGAACCGACAAATCCGGGCGGGTTGCATTCCACCTGCTCAAAACCGGCGCGTGGTTGCTTCGCGGAACCGACCTGCGGAAATCGAGCCGCGACGACGCGGATTGGGAGAGCGATTTCGTGACCCTGACGATCAACGTCCCGCCGCCACAATAAAGGGCGCAGCCTGTATGGAGTTCAGCAGTCTGGCGCGGCGGTGATGGCGCGTCCGGTGCGCACCGCCTCCACCCTGGTTGAGTCACTAAGGCCCGCGGGCATTGATGGAATCTGTAGGTCTTCTCCGCAAAAATCCCGTGGTGAGGAACGTGGACGCGTTCTACTCTCCACCCGCATGAAAATTACCCGCTTCGCAATTTTCCTTCCCGCCGTGATCGGGCTAATCTCGACGGCTCAGGCCGACGAAGGGATGTGGCTCCTTAACAAGCCACCGCTGCCGCAGTTCAAGGAGAAATACCAGTTCGAGCCCACACCGCAGTGGCTCGAGCATCTGCAAAAAGCGAGCGTCCGCTTCAACTCCGGCGGGAGCGGCTCATTTGTCTCGGCCAGCGGGCTCGCGATCACAAATCATCACGTCGGCTTCGACACGTTGCAGAAGGTGAGCAGCGAGAAGAACAACTACGTGCGCGACGGCTTCTATGCGAAAACGCAGAAGGACGAAGTCAAAGCGACCGATCTCGAACTGAACGTGTTGATGTCGATCGAAGACGTAACCGCGCGGGTGCAGAGCGCTGTGAAGGCGGAAATGTCGCCGGACGATGCGGCCAAGGCCCGCGGCAACGCGATTGCCTTAATCGAAAAAGAGAGCAAAGACGCGACCGGCCTGCGCTCGGATGTCGTCACCCTCTACCAGGGCGGCGTTTACAATTTGTATCGCTACAAGCGTTACGATGACGTGCGGCTGGTCTTCGCGCCGGAGGAGCAGATTGCGTTTTATGGCGGCGATCCGGACAACTTCGAATACCCGCGCTTCGATCTTGATATCTGCATCTTCCGCGCCTACGAAAACGGCCAGCCGGCCAAAATCGAGCATTTCCTGAAGTGGAACCCGAACGGCCCCGCCGATGGCGAACTGACGTTTGTCAGCGGCCATCCGGGTCGCACGGATCGTCAACTGGCGGTGAGCGAACTGGCGGAAACGCGCGACATCGAAATACCGTACCTGCTCGGCATGTACAACCGCCGGGAAGTGATGCTGAACGCTTTTGCGAACCGCGGTTTTGAGAATGCCCGCCGGGTGCAGAACGACGTCCGCGGCGTCGAAAACAATCGCAAGCGATACGACGGCTATCTCACTGCTTTGCTCGACCCTGAAATCTGGAAGGCGATCGAGCAACGGGAGCAAAAGCTCCGCGACGGCATGAAGGGCAGCCCGGAGTTCAAAGGCTCGCTCGCCGCTTACGATCGAATCAAGCAAGCGCAGCTGGAGACGGCGAAGGTGCTGCCGGTTTACCACTACTTCGAGACCAACCGCGGCCGGGCCAGCGCCTCCTACCGCGCGCCGCGCGCGTTTTACAGCACGCTCTTCAAGTACGCGCGGCGCCTCGTCCGCGCGGCGGATGAGCGGCCGAAGCCAAACGGGGAACGCTTTCCCGAATTCCGCGACAGCAACCGCGAATCGCTCGAGCTCGATCTCTTCTCCAGCGAGCCGGTGCACGCCGATGTCGAGCAGCTCACGCTCGCCGATTCCTTAACCGACATGGCCACACGCTTCGGCTACGAGGATCCGCTCGTCCGCCAGGTGCTCGGCGGAAAATCGCCCGTCGCGCGCGCGGCCGAGCTGGTGCAGGGAACGAAGCTGGGCGACCCGGCGTTTCGCAAGCAGCTCTTCGAAGGCGGCGCCACGGCGGTGACTGCAGCGAAGGATCCGATGATCGAGCTGGCACGCCTGGTCGATGCCCCGGCCCGGGCGGCGCGGAAAGTTTTCGAAGCGCAGGATGAAACAAAGCAGCAGGCTTACGCCGAGATCGCAAAGGCGCGGTTTGCCCTGCAAGGCACGAGCAGTTATCCCGACGCGACCTTTACGCTGCGATTGTCCTACGGGCCGGTGCGCGGCTACGAAGAGAACGGCAAACCGATCGCCGCGCTGACAAACTTCGCCGGCCTTTACCAGCGCGCGGCCGAGCATGACAACCAGCCGCCGTTCGATCTGCCGAAACGCTGGATCGACCGCAAAGCCAAGCTCAACCTAGACACGCCGTTCAATTTCGTCTCCACCGCCGACATCATTGGCGGCAACAGTGGCAGCCCGGTCGTGAACAAGGCGAATGAGTTCGTCGGCATCATCTTCGACGGCAACATCCAATCGCTCGTGCTCGACTGCATTTTCAGCGAAAAAGAAGCGCGTGCCGTGAGCGTCGATTCGGCGGCGATCAGCGAAGCGCTGCGCAAGGTTTACGACGCCGCCGCGCTCGCGGACGAACTCGAAGGCAAAAAGTAGTTCCCGCAGCTCGGGG
The DNA here is from genome assembly GCA_963844275.1 of uncultured Verrucomicrobiae bacterium. Taxonomy (GTDB): domain Bacteria; phylum Verrucomicrobiota; class Verrucomicrobiia; order Chthoniobacterales; family UBA10450; genus JACCTI01. Next base: position 82,161 of record CAWJNS010000008.1, on the reverse strand, counting down.
TTAGCTTGCTCAGTTCTCGTGACTTAGGACCAAGTCATTCCATTCGACGACCCACCACGCGAGACGCGGTGGTTTCCGCACAGTCGGGACGGCCGTGCTCCGCTACAGTTCCTGCAGCAGCGTCTTCCAGCGCGCCCAGGAATCTGTGCGCGCTTGCTTGTTCGCTTCGGTCCCTTCGGGCGATTCCCCGGCGCGCATGAAGCCGTGGCCGGCACCCTTGTAAATCACCGGCTCATATTTCTTGCTCGCGGCCTTCATCAACTCCTCCGCCTTCGGGATCGTCGCGTTCACGCGTTCGTCGTTCTCGGCGTAGAAGCCGTAAACCGGGCACGCCACTTTCGCGACCTGCGCCGGATCGCCCAGCGCCGGCCCATAGAACGAATACGCGGCAGCCAGCTTCTGGTTCTCCACCGCGTAGGCAAACGTCCAGCCGCCGCCCCAGCAGAATCCGCCGACCGCCAGCTTGCCGTTGCTCGCCGCGATCTTGCTCGCGTAATCTGCGGTCGCGTTCAGATCCGCGATCACCTGCTCCTTCGGCAGCGCCGCGATCGCCTTGCGCGCGCCATCCACATCGGCAATCGCCTGACCGCTTAAGAGGTCGGGTGCGATGGCGATCACACCGTTCTCCGCCAGCTGATCACACACGCCGCGCACCCAATCGGTCATGCCGAAGATCTCGTGGATCACCATCACGACCGGCGCCTTCTCCTTCTTCTCGGGATAAACCACGAAGGCCTTCAGCGTTCGCTCGCCGGACTTGTACTCCACCCATTCGCCGTGCCGCGGCGAATTGTTCAGCCGCGGTTTCGCCCATTCCTGCGCCTCGACGTTGGAGCCACAGACGCCGAGGGCCAATCCCAGCGCGAGAAGGAAACTGGTCGCACGCATCAGATGCGCCGCGGCCCTCCGACCCTTTCTGTCGCCACTTCGCGATCGAAGATCAGACTGTCAACGCTCAACGGCCCGCCGCCGCGGAAGAAGATGTAGAAGAATACAAAGCAGTAGATGACCGCGAGCTCGCCCTTGTTCACGATCGGCAACAACCCTCCACTCGCATGGGCCATGAAGTATGCGACCGCCATCATGCCGCTGGCCAGAAACGCCGCCGGCCGCGTGAGCAGCCCGAGTGCGATGAGCAAGCCGCCGCCGAATTCGATGATCCCGGCAACAAGCATCATCCCTTCCGCGCCACCCTTGCCGCCGAACATGCCGAACAATTTTTGCGCCCCATGACAGGCAAAGAGCAGCCCGACCACGATCCGCATGACCGCATAAAAGTAATCTGAGTATTTTCCGAGAGAGTTCACGGTCGCAGGCTGCGCAAATCGCGCCGAGAGGTCAAGGCTCCGCTGGGCGGTGCGTTGTGTGAACGCGGGGAGGGCGCGATTGTCGAACCCCCGAGCCATTTCCGCGCCGCCGCATGAACCGCCTCCTTCTCTCCCTCTCTTTCGTCCTCGCATTCTCCGCGAACTCCCTCTGCGCGAAGGGGAACGCTGGCCCGCGGGCGCTCCCCTTCCCGCAAGAAGGCAGCGACCTCAAGCCCGATCCGGCCGCGAAGTTCGGCCAGCTCCCCAACGGCCTCCGCTACGTCGTGCTGCCCAACCACGAACCGAAGGAACGCGCCTCCCTGCGCTTGCTGGTGCTCGCCGGATCGCTCCACGAGTCGGACGACCAGCGTGGGCTGGCCCATTTCCTCGAGCACATGGCGTTCAACGGCAGCAAGCATTACGCGCCGGGCACGCTGGTCGAATTCTTTCAGCGCATGGGAATGAGTTTCGGCGGCGACACGAACGCGAACACGGGCTTCGAGCGTACGGTCTACCTGCTCGAACTTCCGCGCGCGGATGAGCCTACGCTCACCGAAGGGCTGCGGGTCTTCAGCGATTATGCCGGCGGGTTGCTCCTGACCGGGAGCGAGATCGATCGGGAACGCGGCGTGATTCTTTCGGAGAAACGCGCGAGCGATTCGGTCGGCTACCGCACCTTTGTCGCACGCTTCGAAGCCATGCTCGGGACCACCCTGCTCGCGCGCCGCATTCCGATCGGCACCAAGGAAGTGATCGAGGCCGCGCCGCGGCAACGTTTCCTGGATTTTTGGAACACCTGGTATCGGCCGGAGAAGATGGTCGTGGTGGCGGTCGGTGATTTTGAGGATACCGGCGCGGTCGAGAAATTGATCACGGCCGCGTTCGCGAAGCAGACCGCTCGCGGACCGGGGCGGCCCGAGCCTTCGTTAGGCAAGCTCGCCCGGTTCGACGGGGTGCGCGCGATCTTCCATCCGGAACCGGAAGCCCCCAACACCAGCATCTCGCTCACACAAATCACCCCCTATGCCCGCGAGCGCGACACGGCCGCGCGCCAGATCAAACGCCTCCCCCGCCTTCTCGCTCTCGCGATGCTCAACCGCCGCTTTTCGATTCTGTCGCAAAAGGAGAACGCGCCCTTCATTTCCGCCGGGGCTTCGGTGGCGGAAAATTTTGATTTTCTGCGCGACGCCAGCGTGAACATCACCTGTCAGCCCGGGCAGTGGACTGCCGCGCTCGCGGTCGGCGAACAGGAACTGCGCCGCGCGCTCGAGCACGGGTTCACCCAAGCGGAGCTGAAAGAAGCGGCTGCGAACCTCACCAACCACCTCGAGCAGGCCGTGAAAACAGCCAGCACCCGGCGCTCGGGTCAACTGGCCGACGAGATCGTGCGCGGCGTGATGGAAGGCGAAGTGTTCACTACTCCCGCGGATGAACTCGCCCTGCTCAAGCCGGCGCTCGACAAGATAACACCCGCGGATTGTGCCACCGCGCTCCAGAAGGATTTCAGTGCTGGCGGCCGCTTTGTCATGGTCACCGGCAACGCAACAATCCCCGGGAATGCCTCCGTTGCGATTGCGGCCGCGTATACCGCCGCGCACGCCGTCGCGGTGGAACCCAACGCGGCCGACACGGCGAACGCGTGGGGTTACACTGATTTCGGCCAGCCTGGCGAAGTCGAGAAGCGGGAGCAGGTCGAGGATCTCGGCATCGAGCTTGTCACCTTCAAAAACGGCACGCGCCTGAATCTGAAGAAGACGGATTTTGAAGCCGGTCGCATTTCCCTGAGCGCGCGCGTCGGCAGCGGCGCCGTGACTGAACCGGCCGATAAGCGCGGTCTCGCGGCGCTCGCGGGCGGGACGTTTACGGCCGGAGGCTTGGGGAAACATAGCGCGGACGATCTGCGTAACGTGCTGGCCGGCAAAAATGTCGGCTGGGGGTTCTCGCCGGAGTCCGACACGTTTCGCTTCTCCGGCGGCACGACCCAGGAGGATCTCCTGCTCGACCTCCAGTTGCTCGCCGCCTACCTGACCGACCCCGGCTACCGGCCGGAAGCACAACGCGTCGCGACCAAAGGACTGGACCAGCTCTACGTTTCGTTCGAACACACCGTCAACGGACCGCTCGCGACCGAAGTTGCTAACCTGCTCGCGAGCGGCGATCGGCGTTTTGGCATGCCGCCGCGCGAGGTAATGATGTCACGCAACCTCGACGAGGTGAAGGCATGGCTCACGCCGCAGCTCGAACGCGGGGCGCTCGAAGTAGCCCTCGTCGGCGACCTCGACGTGGAGGCGGCGATTGCGGCCGCGGCGAAGACGATCGGTGCCCTGCCCGCCCGCGAGCCGAAGCCGGCCCTGCCGGAATTAAAGAAGGTAAGCTTTCCCGCGGAACCGTTTGCAAAAGATTATACGATCGATTCTGAGATTCCAAAAGGCGCGCTCATGCTTTACTGGCCGAGCACCGACGCGCTCGACATCCCCCTCAATCGCCGCCTCAGCCTGCTCTCTGCGATCCTGAACGATCGGCTCCGTTTGAAAATTCGCGAGGAACTCGGCGGCAGTTACAGCCCGCGAGCCGGCAGCAACACGAGCGATACTTTCCCCGGTTACGGTTACTTCTATACCAGCGTGGATGTTGATCCCGCGGCTTCCCCGAAGATGTCGGAATTGGTGACCACGCTGGCCGACGATCTCGCCCAAAATGGCGTCACCGCCGACGAACTGAATCGCGCCCGGCAGCCGGTCCTGACCGTGCTGAAGGAGTCACTCCGTAGCAACGGCTACTGGCTCGGCTCAGTTCTCTCGCGAGCGCAGGAAAAACCGGAGATGCTCGATTGGGCACGAAACCGGATCGCCGATACCGAGTCGATCAGCGAGGAGGAACTCAGCGCGCTGGCCAAAAAATACCTTGGTCGCGAGCATGTCTCGCGGGCCACCATTCTGCCGCGAGTGAAACCCCCACAGGCGCCGCTCGCGTTACCGGATGCCGCCAATTGATCGCCCGTGTCGCGATGGCAGAAGAAGCTGTTGGCTTCCCGATTTCTAAATCCCTAACGCCAAATTGAGACTGGGGAAGCTGGCCGCTTCCCCTACAGTTCCCGGTGTGGAACGCATCGTCATCGCCGGCGGGGGCGCGGCGGGATTCTTCGCCGCGATCACATGCGCCCAGGCACGGCCGGGGAACGACGTCCGCATCTACGAGCGCGGTTCGCATTTCCTCACGAAAGTGCGCATCTCCGGCGGCGGCCGCTGCAACGTCACCCACACGGCACTCGAGCCGCGAACGTTCAGCAGCCGTTACCCTCGCGGCGAGCGGGCGTTGATCGCGGCGCTGCACCGCTTTTCCGCGGAGGACACCGTCGCCTGGTTCCAACGCCATGGCGTGCGGCTCAAGACGGAAGCAGATGGCCGCATGTTCCCCGTCACCGATTCCTCCGCCACGGTGATCGACTGCCTGATGTTCGAAGCGAAGTCTGCGGGCGTGCAGCTCTGCTCGCACAACGGGATCGAAGGCGCCGAGCGCACCGCCAGCGGCTTTGCGCTACGCCTGACGAACGGCGAAATGCTCACCTGCGCTCGCCTTCTCCTGGCGACCGGCGGCAGCCGCACGGCGGGGGGCGCGGAGATCGCCGCCTCGCTTGGTCACACCATCGAGCCGGCCGTGCCCTCGCTTTTTTCGCTGCACATCGCGACGCCATGGCTGCGCGCGCTGCCGGGCGTTGCGGTGGCGCACGTGGAGCTCTTCGTTCCGGGCACGAAGTTGCGCGAAAGCGGCCCTCTTCTCATCACGCACAACGGCGTGAGCGGACCGGCGGTGCTGCGGCTCTCGGCCTGGGGCGCGCGCGTGCTCGCGGCGATGGATTACCGCTTCCCGCTCCGCATCAACTGGCTGCCCGGTGCACATGAAGCTGACGTGCTCGCGCAGTTGCAGCAACGGCGCGCCACGGAACCGAACCGGCTCGTACGTCAACTCGCCCATTCCGCCCCTCCCCGCCCGCCTCTGGGAGCAACTCGTCTACCGCCGCCGGGATTTCAGACGAGACGCGCTGGACTACGCTGACGCGCCCTCACGCGCAAGCGCTCGCCGCATTGCTCACCCGCGGCGAACTGCCGGTGGACGGCAAGTCGTTGCACAAAGACGAATTCGTTACGTGCGGCGGCGTGAGCCTGCGCGAAGTGGATTTCAAAACCATGGAAAGCCGCCTCGTCCCGCATCTATATTTCGCGGGCGAGTTGCTCGATATCGACGGCATCACCGGCGGCTTCAATTTTCAGTCAGCCTGGACGACCGGCTGGATTGCCGGGCACGCGATGGCAGATTCGCCTTTGCCGAAATGAAACGCCGCGCGCAGCAGAACACCGAAACTACCATCGCGAATGTGCGGGCGATCTACGCCGAACTGGCGGCGCGACCGATCGAGCGCAACTGCACGCGTCTGACAGAATGCTGCCAGTTCAAGCTCACCGGCAAGACCCCATACCTGACGCGAGGTGAAGCCCTCCTCGCCGCCCGGGCACTGCGCGCCAGCGGCCGGCGTGAGCTGCCGCAGGCTCGCGACGGCAATTGCCCGTTGCTTAATCCCACGAGCGGCAATTGCCTGATCTACGCCGACCGACCGTTCGGTTGCCGCACGCATTTTTGCGCGGCAGCAGGCGGGCCGTACGCGCGGCGCGAAGTGGCCGATCTCATCCAGCGGTTGGAGCAAATCGATCACGCAGCTCGGCGGCGACGGCGCCAGCGCTTTGCCGCACGCCGTCCGCGAGGCGCTGCAGGATCTGCGTTGATGGCATCTCGGATTTGCCTCGCCGCTGCGTTGTTATTGCTCTGCTCCGCTTCGGCGGAGAGCGCGCTGGATCCCGAAGCCGTTCGCGCCGCGGCCTCCTATTCCGCCGCACATCGCGGCACTTCGTTCCTCGTTATTCAGCAGGGGCGAATCTTGTTCGAACACAACGCAGGCACCCCGCGAAAAATCTACAGCGGGACGAAGGCCTTCTGGAATCTGGCCGCGCTCGCCGCGGCGCAGGATGGACTGCATCAATCTCGACGACCACGTCGCCGATACGATCCCGTCGTGGCGTTATGATCCGCGCAAGTCGCGGATCACGATTCGGCAGCTCCTCGACTTCTCCGCCGGCCTTGACCCAGCGTTTCATCTTCACAACGACGATCCCGGTGATCGCGACGCGATCGCCATCGCGCGCCCGATCGTGGCGGAGCCGGGAAGCCGCTTCATCTACGGGCCGGCCGCCCTGCAGGTCTTCCACGGTGTCTTGAAAGCGAAGCTGCGCGGCGAATCGCCGGAGCGTTATCTCGAACGACGTGTCCTCCGCCGGCTCGGGCTCGGCTCGCAACGCTACCTGAAGGATCGAGCTGGCAATTCCCTCCTCGCGGCCGGCTGGATGCTGAGCGCCCGGCAGTGGGCGAAGCTCGGCGAGCTGGTCTTGAACGAGGGCGCGCCGGTCGTCTCACCGGGGTTCCTCGCGCAATCGTGGCGAGGCTCGCCCCCGAATCGCGCCTACTCGCTCGGCTGGTGGAACAACCGCGCCGCGCCCGGCGGTCGAGAGTTTGATTTCGAAGAGGCCCTCACGCCAAAATGGCAGACGCAGAATCTGGGACGACGCCACTCTGTGCCGCGACGCTCCGCCAGATCTTGTGGCCTGCATTGGCTCCGGCTATCAGCGGCTTTACGTCATCCCTTCGCTGCAGCTGGTGGTCGTGCGCCACGGCGGCTTCGGCACGTTTTCAGATGTCCGGTTCCTCCGGCTCCTCCTCGGGCGGGAGCGCTAAGGCGACCCGCGGCCGGGCGATGATGAGGGAGGAAGTCGCCGGCTGCCACTGGTAGCCGAAGGCGAATCCGAGCGGCGCCGACACGATGCCCGCGTAGACGGCCGCGAGGTCCGGCTGCGGATATTGCTGGAAGACGGCGATCGGACCGGAGTAGCGCCCGCAGTAACGAATCGTCCATTCGTTAGGCCGGAAAAAGTGGTAGGGAATGCCGGAATCGTCCTGCACGATCACCTTGCTGTTTTCGAGAAGAAAATCGCGCACCCGGTTGAAGTTGCCGGTGTGCATCAGGTAGGAGGCCGCCTTCACCAGCGAGAACCCACGACCCTGCGCCTGGCAGAATTTCATGAATCCCGGCCGCGCCTCGATCCCGGAATCGGAAAGATCACTCGCGAAATAATAGAGCGTCTGCGGCCGCGCCGGATCGGAGTGGAACGCGATCTTCACGCCGGGCGTCGTTCCTTTGCCCGGCGCGGTGAAGTCGCCGTTGCGATCGAGCGCTACGAACTCCACGGAATCAATCGTACAGCCGCCGCGCGCCAGAAACACATAGAGAACCGGCAACGTCCCGTCGAGCTGCGTCTGGTTGAGATCGGTCTTCATGTTCTTCGTGATGAAGAAGCTCCAGCTCAGGACTGAATCGAGGCTCTTGCGCAGATTGCCGAGCGCGAAGGGGAGCGCCAGCGGCGGGATCTTCTCGATCTCGGGGAGCGCGCCAACCGGCTCGATGCCGCAGAGGATGTAAGTGCGCGCGGAGGGAAAGAACGTATGCGCGTAGAGAAAATCGGGCCCGCTGAACATGTAAAACATCGGCGCGTCGTCTTCGGACGATTCGCCGAGAAATTGCGGCGCCCAGTCGCGGATCTTCGCCAGTTGCCGCTGTTCCAGCTGCGCCCAGGCCTTGTCGAATTCCACGGCATGCTGCGTCCACGCCCCGTCGCGCGCGCGACTCTCCAGCGCGGTGCCCGCCAGCGGCAGCCCGGCGAGATACTTCGCCGTCGCGTCCGCCAGCGGATCAGCCGCCAGAAGACGTGAGCAGAGGAAACACAAACCGAGAATGACCCAGAGCTTCATTCGTGGCGTGAAGGTATCGCAGGTCAGCGCGCGCGATACCGCTATCGACGACCGGCCGGGCTCGCGTTCGGCCGCGGTTTCGGCAGACTCCCCGGGCGCGACAGGTAATGCCTTCGGCGGAGTCACCGGCAGCGCGCGCAACGGCGCGTCCGGCTCAACCGGGGCGCCCGGGGTGGCGAGCATCAGGATCCCGCGGTCCTTCTGCCAGTGATAACCGAACGCAAAGCCCAGCTCCGGCCCCGGATTTTCGGCAAACACCGCCACGAGATCCTGCTGGTAATATTTCCCGAACATCTCCCCGTGCGGCACGTAACGGCCAAACACGTCCACCCGCCACCCTTTCGGATAGGCGCGCAACGGAATGCCGGAGTCGTCCTGCACGATCACGCGGCTGTGCTCGAGCAGGAACTTCCGGACCCCGTTGAACCCTTCCGTGTGCATCAGGTACGACGACGCCTTTAGCAGACTCACGCCCGGCCCGCGCGCGGCGCACCATTTCAGAAACGCGCTGTTCCCGCCGCCGGAGAGATCCGTCTTGAAATAATAGAGCGTCTGCTGCCGCCCGGAGGCCGCGGAGGTGAATATGATCTTCACCCCATCGGCCGGACTGCTGACCCGTGTGGTCTCGATCACCGTGCAGCCGAGTCGCGCCAGAAAAACGTAGAGAATCGGCAGCGTGCCGCCGATGCTGCCGCGGCCCAGCTCTTCCCGCATGTCCTTGGTGATGAAGTATTGGAAGCGCAGGATCGAGTTCATCGACCCGCGCAGCGCCGCGAGATCAGCGGCGAGCTGTTCCGGTGGCATCGTACCTAGATCCGGCACCTGGCCGACGGGCTCCAGCCCGGCCAGAATATAGGTACCCGCCCACGGGAAAAAGGCGTTCGCGTAGAGAAAATCCGGGCCCCCGAACATGTAATACATCGCGCCCGTGCTGCGGAAATACGTCTCGGCGTGAGCCGCCATCCAGTCGCGGATCGGCAGGATTTGCTCCGCTTCCTTCTTCAGCCACGCCTCATCGATCTCGCGCGCATGCTGTTGCCACGACGGCTCGGCCGCCCGCGAAGCGAGTGGACCATCAATGGGCAGTCCGGCGAGGAAACGCGCCGTCGCATTCGGCGTGGCGGCGTTTTGCGCCAGCACGGACGTCGCAACCAGGAATGCCAGCATCTGCAGCTTCCAACCTCCGCCTCCACGCCACCCGCACCACTTCACATCGCCAGATGTAATCCCCTCGTCCGCTGCGTCAACGCGGAGCGCAGCTCTTACTTGAACGGACACTCATCCCGGCGCGGCGCGAAGCAGGATGCAGATTCACCGATGAGACGGAATGGATTCCAGGGAGGGCTCGTACTTGACCAATGCGGGCGGGGGAGGTAATCGCAGAGAAGTCACGATGAAAAAAACGAGCACTAAATCGAAGGCTGGAAAAAAAGGCGGCAAGACGGTCAAGGATCTGCATCCGAAAAAATCCGTCAAGGGCGGTGCGGCAAAGAAGACGACCTCAATTTTGCCGGATCTGTTTTAGACTGCGCCAGGATTGGGCCTGTCAGGCGGCGGACGGGCACCCTCAGCAAACACGACCGCCGATGGCAAGCCCAGCAGGCTTCGGTCTTGTCGTATGAGGCGCTACACCCCTTCCTCCCTGGAGGGGAAGCTCGCTCGCTTTCATCGGTCGAAGGTCGATCGCGTCCTTCAGGGATATTCCCCCATCGCCGGCCGGCAATTTCGAAATCAGTTCAATCTGGCGGCGTTTTATCCCGCGCTGCTCCGGCTGGCGGATTGTCCCTCGTCGTTCTGGGGAGTCGACCGCTGTCTGCGCATCGCGGAGAACATCGATCAATGGCATTCGCGAGTTTTTCACATGGGCGTTTTCGCCCGGTCGCTGCAATGCGAGAGTGATCCCGGAACTCCGGGAGCGGATTCCCGGTTCCGCAAATTTCAGCAGGAGATTCTCGCGCAGTTTTTCTCGCTGCTCGAGGTTTTGGCGATTCCGCAAAGCCGGCTGGAAGTATCCTATTTTGGAGGCGCGCTTCTCGGCGGGCATCCCGATGGAAGGGACGCGCTTCTCAAGAAACGACATCGTTTCCCGGCCGATGAGGTCTCCCGCGATTTTCTCAAACAACGCGGCGTGAGAAGCCTGGCGGTCCCCTCCATTGCCAGCTTCTTCATTCAACCGACCGACGGTTCTCTCGTCGGGCCTCGCCTGGAAGTGTTTTATGACGGGGTGGAGCTGGCCACCATCATGTTCAACTGCTTCCGTCTCCGACGCGGGCAGCTTGACCCGATTCACCCTATCGGCGCTTACGGTCTGGGCATCGAAAGACTGGTCTCCATCATTCGGGGAAAGGATTTTCTGCGCGTTATTCCGCGTTATACCGAGGGGCGGAAGATCATCGTGCGCCGGAACCCCGCAGGGCGATCGCCTCTGCTCGAGCGGGAAGTCATGCATGTCCTCTATGGGATGGAAACGCTGGCGCTGCTCCCCGCCCGGCTATCGCGCGCTCAAGCGACGCAGGTGACGCGGTTGAAGGGGGAGCTGAAGTGGTACCTGCTGAATCTGGGATTGTCCTTCGGGGATATTCGCGACTTGTTCGCCTTTTTTCGGCGCTGGAAGTGACCCGCCTTCGCCGAGGCTCCGGCGGGCGGAACCCGCGACCAAGCGCCGCTTTTCCTGCTTTCCTGCTTTCCTGATTCGGAGATGGTCGGGCGGTGGGAAAATTAACCCTGATCGGCAGCGGGCTCGCGGGCGGCATGATGGCGGCCTTCCTCGGCCGGCGCGGACACGAGGTCGCGCTCTACGAACGGCGCGGTGATCCGCACGCCGGCAATCTGGTGGGCGGGCGCTCGATCAATCTCGCTCTCTCGACCCGCGGCATCCACGCCCTCCAGCAACTCGGGATCGCCGACGAAGTGATGCGTCACGCCATCCCGATGCGCGGCCGCATGATCCATGACAAATCCGGCGAGCTCCATTTCTCCGCCTACGACCGGGACCCGAAGAAGTGCATCAACTCGATCGGGCGCGGCGCGCTCAACAACGCCACGATCGAAGCCGCGCAGCGTTACCCGAATGTGCGCGTCTCCTTCAATCACACCTGCACCGGCGTTGATGTCGCCTCCGCCGCCGCTCAGCTTGTCGACACCGTCACCGACCAGTCCCTCACCGTCTCCGCGGAAGCGGTTATCGGCGTCGATGGCGCCTTCTCCGCCGTCCGGGGAGCGATGCAGCGTCTCGACCGCTTTGATTACAGCCAGACATACCTCGCGCACGGCTACAAGGAACTCACCATCCCGCCGGCAGCCGACGGCAGCTGGCGGATGGAAAAATACGCGCTCCATATCTGGCCGCGACGCAGCTTCATGATGATCGCGTTGCCGAACCCGGACGGCTCGTTCACCTGCACGCTCTTCTGGGAATGGGAAGGCGCGCGCAGCTTCGCGACGACCAAGACCGACGACGATGTGCGCCGCTTTTTTGACGACGAATTCCCGGACGCCGTCCCGCTGATGCCGTCGCTGCTGGAGGATTTTCGCGAGAACCCGACCGGCTCCCTCGTCACGGTCCGCTGCGCTCCCTGGTATCACCGCGACAAGGTGGTGCTCGTGGGCGATGCGGCCCACGCGGTCGTGCCGTTCTATGGCCAGGGAATGAACGCTGCTTTCGAAGACTGCGTCGTGCTCGACGAATGTCTCGCCGAATTCCCGGACAACCGCGAGCGCGCCTTCACCGAGTATTTCGTCCGGCGCAAGGAGAACGTCGACGCGCTCGCGGATCTGGCGGTGCGGAACTTCATCGAGATGCGCGACAAGACTGCATCGCGCACGTTTCGCGCGAAAAAGAAGCTCGATCATTTCCTCGAAGGCGTGCTGCCCGGCGTTTACCTGCCCCTCTATATGATGATCAGTTTCACGCGCATTCCTTACGCGGTCGCCGCCCGGCGCGCGCAGCGACAGGACCGGATTGTTTACGGCAGCCTGGTCGCGCTTGGAGCAGTGCTCGTAACGATCATTCTGCTCGTGGCTCTTTAGGCTTCACGCCGCCGGGTCGAAAGACCGCGACCTAGATTGGTTCGCCACCGCCGCGAGCCAGTTGGCGATCCTGCCAGCGGCTGGCGAAGATGAGGGCGAGACTGGCGCCGAGGAGCGCACAGGCCATGTCTTTTTGGGTGTCCCAAATGTCACCTTGGCCGCCGAGGAAGGCGTCGGCGTTCTGGCCGTAAATCACGGCAGCGGTCCATTCCGTGAGCTCGTAAACCGAGCTGATAGCCAGCGCAGTGCAGATGACGAAGAACACGATCCAGCCGCGGCCGCGGATGATATTTCCCCGGAGGATAATCTCGCGCGCGATGAGCGCCGGGACGAAGCCCTGCATGAGGTGGCCAAGCCGATCATAGTGGTTCCGGCCGAGGTGGAAGAGATCAGAGAGCCAGTTGCCCAGCGGCACCTCCGCATAGGTGTAGTGCCCGCCAACCGCGAGCAGGATCATATGGAGCGCGATGAACGTTTGCAGAAGCGGCGTGAAGCGGAAACGCCGGCGCGTCCCAACGAGCACCACGAGACCGAGCAACGCCGGCGCGACCTCCATCCACCAGGTCAGCCGGTCCTTCGGTGCGATCCCGGACCAGACCAGCACCGCCAGCACCGCGGCGAGCAGGAATAAAGTGTAACGTCCGTAGGCCGGCATCGGCATTCGTTAGCCGAAGGAAGCAGTTCGCGCACCGAAATGCTGGCCGCGTGCCGCCTGGGTCGGACGCGCCCATTCCGTGATGGTGCGTTTGAGCAGCACCAGCCGTTCGCCCCGTATGCGGAGACTTGCCTCCAGGTCGCGGCGGACGCGCTCGTTCAGCCCCGGCAGCGCACCGGCGCGCGCGAAGTCCCACGCATCGTCATTCCGCGCCTGGCGCAGGCTATCCTCGAGCGCGAAGAGCGCCCGCTCCAGCTCCGCCAGGACGGCCTGCATTTGCGCCACGCTGGTTTGATCGCTGAACCGCTCCGCGCTGATGTCGCTGAGGGCGAGCAGGATTTCGAGTTGCGCGATATCCGTGGCCGCATAAGCCTCCTGCACTTCGTGCCAAAGCGCGGAGGCGGCCGCGTTGCCATCCGCGCGCAGGTCCGGATGCAAACGGCGCACGAGCAATCGGTAGAGTTCCTTCACCCGCACATCGGCCGGCGTCGCCGGCGGTTCTTCTTCCTCGTCCCTGACGCGTCGGGCCTGCTCGTGGCGGCGGAAATTATCGGTCGGGCGCGGCCCCGCCGGGGCGCTGCGGAACATGTGGGTCTTGAAAGCTTCGAAAGTGGTTTCGTAGGCGGCGTCATCGAGCTTGTCGGGGTTGGTGCCGATGAACTTATGGACCCACTCTTGAAAGAGCGCTTCCTGTTCAAACTCGCTCAGCTTCCGATCTTCCCCCGCCCCGCTCTGGCCGCGGGAGCGCGGCGCTGGCTCGTCCTCATGGGTTGAGGGATTTTCGCGGCGGAACATCACCCGTTGATACGCACTCGCTGGATCGAAAAACCCGCGCCGCATTTCCATCTCCACCTCGTGCACGAGCGCCTCGAGCTCCCGAATCTGCGCTTCGAGATCACGCAGCTCACTGAGCAACGGACCGAACTCCCGCGCCCGCCAGCGCACAAAGCCGCGCTTGTCCTCGCGCTCGAAACGGTGCCAGGCGGCCCGCGCCTCCTCCAGCCGCGCGAGCACCGCGCTGCACTTCGCGCCCGCCGCGCTCCGCAACGGTCCCTGATCAATGATCACGATCGCGTACGTCGCGCTTCCGGGCGGCGCAATTCTGCCGCCACCCGTCGTTCTCCGCTGGCCCCGCATGCCGCCGAACCTACGCTACCGAAGAAAAGAGCGGAAACGCTTTCGCCCTGCGGGCGGGAAATGGCTTGCCCGCCGTGGCAGCTTCTGTTTTCACAATAGGTGAGCCATGGAAACGCAAACGGGCGTGGAAGCGCACAATTGGTTTGGCGACATTCGATTCCACCCGCACGTGATCGTGCGACCGACGAGCGAGCAGGAGTTGATCGAGATTGTGCGTGACCGGGCGAGGTATCCGTCGCCGGTGCGCGCAGCCGGCTCGAATCATTCGACCACCCGGTGCGTGGTCTCGGAGCCGGGCACGGCCGTGGACATGAAAGGGCTGAGCCGGATCGTGCAGATCGGGAGCGATCGCGTGACCGCCCAGGCCGGGGCGCTTTGCATCGATGTCGCGAAGGAGTTGCAGAAGCACAACCTCCAGTTCTACGTCAACATCGAGCTGGGCAACCTAACGATCGGCGCCGCGTCCTGTACGCACACCAAGGATGCTTCTTTCCCGGAAGAAGGCGGCCAGGTCTGTTCCTACGCCATCGGCTACAAAGCCGTGCAACCGAATGGCGACATCCTGGTCGTGACCGAGGATCAAACGGATCTGCTCCAGGCGATGCGAACCAGCTTCGGCCTCCTCGGGCTTATTTACGAAGTAACGTTCCGGGTGAAACCGCTCCGGGCGATGGCGTTTCATCACGAGACCTTCACCGTGGACGAATTCGAGCGGCAGCTGCCGGCGCTGCGCCAGCGCGGTGATTCGATGATGTATTACCTGTTTCCGTTCAAGGACAAGCTGACGGTTGAGTTCCGCCGGTATGTGGAAGGGGCGGCCGCGACGAGCTTCGCGTGGAAGGTTCGCAATTTCTCCTGGGGCACGCTAGTGCCAGGCATGTGCGCGGCCATCCGGCAGGGAATCCCCAGCGCGCGGGTCCAGAATGCCCTCTATGAAGGGTTCGGCGGCGCCTCCCGCCTGCTGCTCTCGCTCATCGAAAGCAAGAATAGTTTTCCCGCCGACCAGATCATCCGTTATCCGGAGACGTCGGGGTTCAGCCGCTACACCTTCAGCATCTGGGGTTTTCCGGAAACGAACTTCCCGCAGGCCGTGCGCGGCTATTTCGCCCTTTGCCGGGAACACTACCGCACCCGCGGGTATCGCTGCGACATGTTGAACGTCGGCTATCGCATCAACCAGGACCACAACCCGCTTTTCTCCTACACCTGGAACGGGACGGTCATGACGCTCGACCCGGTCTCGACCGCGGGACCCGGCTGGGTGGAATTTCTCGACGCCTACAATCAATTCTGCAGCGACAACGGCGCGTCGCCGCTCTTCAATCAAACCGCGGGTCTCAAGCCAGAATGGGTGCGAAAGGCATTCGGGGACCGGATCGACACGTTCCGCGAGCTGCGGCGAAAGTATGATCCCGAGAATCGCTTTCTGAACCGCTACTTTGCCGAATTGCTCGGGCTCGGCAGCCCGGTCGATTCGGCCAGCAAGGCGGCCGCGTAAAAGTTGCGCCAATGGAGGTGGCGATTTCCTTCACCACCAACCGGTCGGTCGCTTGAGGCGAGATGATTCCCATGCCGACGCCTGACGCCGAAAGCATCTTCCAGCCGCTCGAAGCCCGGAATCTCTCGCTCAAGAACCGGATCATCCGCTCGAGCATCTCGGGGCGGATCGACAATTACAACGGCAGCGGCACGCTCGCGCGAATCAATTTCGACCGCCGTTTTGCAGAAGGCGGCGTCGCTGCCATCATCTCCGCCCACGCACCGATCGCCGTGCGTGGCCGCATTCTGCCGAATTACGCGATGATCGATCGCGATGCGCGCATTCCCTTCTGGCGTGAGCTGATTCGGCAGGTGCACGAGCACGATTGCAAATACTTCATCCAGCTGATCTACGGCGGCATTCAGGCAGATGTGCGCGGAGTGGAGAACCGGCCCTATCCCGCGATCAGCCCCACCGGCAAACGCGACAGTTTCACCGGCATTCCGGTCCGCGCGATGACAAAGCGCGACATCGAGGATGTGATCGAGCTCTTCGCGGCGGCGGCCGCGCGCGTGCGCGAGGCGGGTGCGGACGGAGTGGAACTGCAGGGCGCCAACGGCTACATCATCACGCAATTTCTCAGCTCGGCGATCAATGACCGCACGGACGACTATGGCGGCTCGCTGGCGAACCGCGCCCGCTTTGTCCTCGAGATGGTGGCCGCGATTCGCGCCCGGATCGGTCGCGATTTCTTCCTCGGGATCAAACTGAATTCGCAAGACAACCACAACGCCGGGACCTTCCCACTCGATTGGAAGCGCGGAAACACCGTCGAGGATGCGATCCAGATCGCGCGCTGGCTGGAAGAGGCCGGCGTGGACGCGATTCATGTTTCGAGCGGCAGCACCTTTCCGCATCCGCTCAATCCGCCCGGACCGCTCGATTGGGCGTACGGCTCGCTCGTCTATCCCACCATGCTCCCGAGCGGCAAACACACACATCGCAATTACCTCCTCATGCGCTCGCCAGCGCTGCGCTGGATTCTCCAGTGGATGTGGTCGCGCCGGCAGCACTTCATGCAGAACGGGCGCGTCAATCGCGACCTCCTCGAAGGGCTTGTCGCGACCGATGCCGGTCGCATCAAGCAGGCGGTGAAGATCCCGGTGTTTTGCACCGGTGGATGGCAGCGCGCCTCGCGCATTGCGGCCGCGCTGCAGCGCGGCGACTGCGATGCGGTCACGATCGCCCGTCCGTTACTGGCCAATCCCGACCTGCCACAAATGTTCCGTGCCGGTGCCGATGGGCCGCCGCCGGGCAAAGAATGCACCTATTGCAACAAGTGCCTCGTGAACGTGCTCGAGCTGCCGATCGGCTGTTTCGAGGAACTGCGTTACGCCGAACACGGCGAGGCCGCCTACGAACGGATGATCGAGGCCGTGATGTCGTATTACCGCGACGAAGTCCCGGCGGCGCCACGGTGAAATCTCGCTCTCGCCTGGAACGTATGCGAGAAGCAGACTGCACCTCGAAGGCAGTGACTGATCCCGCACAGGTTCTCCCGATCATATTTGTGGATGAGGCCACGATGAGGCAAACCCTCGAGCAAAGGCGCTTGCCCTGACGCGGCGGGGTCACGTTTAGCTAGATGTGACCGCGCTGACTCTGCTCCAGACGTTGTCCCGCTGCCGCGGGGAGAACGAGACCAGCTCCGAGAAGCGGTATCTTGGGCCGCGGCTTGTGCGTGCTCTGCGGGAGCAGCCCGCTATCGTTTGGCGGTCATGCACGCTCCGACCTCCCGAGATTCCGTCGTGCGCGATTGGTTGCCGGTCGTAACGTGGACGCTTTTCATTTACGCCACGATCCCGCTGGCGCGCGCGGTGCAGGGGTGGGTGATGGAGAATTGGACGCGGGCCGTGTTTTCCTGGGCGGTGTATGCATCCGTCGCGATCGGCGTGCTGGCTGCGATCCATCAGTTCCGCCGGCGCGCGGTGCCGGTTGCGGGCCGCCAATGGATTGTGCTCGGCGTGCTGGCCGCAATCTTCGCCTGGGGCACGTGGCATCTGCGCGGAAATGCCGAGGAGGCGATGCATCTGCCGCAATACGGCGTGCTCTCGCTGCTGCTCTACCGCGCCTACAGCCGCCGCTATGGCGACCGCGGCTGTGTACGCATGCGCCGCGCTGTTGGGCGCGTTTCTCGGCATCTTCGACGAGGTCATCCAGTGGGCCGTGCCGCGCCGATATTTTCAATTCAGGGACATCATCATCAATGTCCTGTCGGTCCTGCTCATCCAGGCCGGTCTTGCGGCAGGTCTCGCGACGCGCTGCCGGACGGTTCCCGCGGGGTTCCGTTCCGCGCGCGTGGCCTGGCGCCTCGCCGCTCTCGTCCTGCTGCTCCTGCTCGGCTGCTTCTCTAACACGCCCGCTGTGTGGCACCCGCTGTATTCATACCGGCCGAACCTGTTCATCTTCGACGAGGCGATGGTCCAATACGGTCACCGCATCGACGACCCGGAGGTCGGCTGGTTCAAGTCGCGCCTGACGGCGGAGCAGTTGCGGGACATGGATAGGGCGCGGGCGGGGGAAGCGGGGGAAATCCTTAGGCGTATGGGGCACGATGACGATTACGGTGTTTTCCTGTCCCGATATTCCGCCGTGCGGGACCCGTTCCTGCACGAGCTGCGCGTACGCCTGTACCGTCGCGATCGCTATTGGGATCTGGCGCGCGAGAACTGGGGCGACCCCGCGAAGCACAAGGAATTGATCAGCATTTCGTTCAACGAACAGCGCCTGCTCGAAGACTGGCATTCGCACACGTTGCGCGCCGCCGGAATGGACTGGCCGACCGATCTGCGCGCGCGCGCCGAAGCCGTCTCCAGCCGCGAGCCCTACGTGAGTCCGGTGAGCTGGGAGCTCCTCACCGGCTTCACCCAGCGGCAGGCACAAACGGTTTTGGGAGCGCTGCTCCTTGGCGTCGTGCTCGCCGCCGCGTATGATCCTCGCCAGCGCCGCAGAAACATGCCCCCGCCATGATGGATCGAAGACGCTTCCTTGCCGCATCCGGGGCCGCCGCCATTTCGCTGGGCTGGCCGAAACAAGCCTCCTGGGCGGCGCCGGGCGGATCCCGGGAATCGCTGCGCGTCCTGTTCTTCACCGACATCCACGCGCGCGTCGAATGGGATACGCCCGAGGCGATGTCCAGCGCCGCGCGCCAGATGAATGAGCAGCGTGCCGACCTGGCCCTGTGCGGCGGCGACTGCATTACGGACGGCTTCCAAGCCTCGCGCGCCGCGGTCGCGCACCGCTGGCAAGCCTACCGCGAGCACTTGCGCGATGAGCTTTCGCCGCGCCTGCTCACGGCCATCGGCAACCACGATCTCGTCGGCGCGGTGCCGGAGGACGGCAGCGAACCCGAGCCCGACCCGCGCGTCGCATTTCGCGAGGAACTCGACATTCCGCGTACGTTCTTCTCCTCCGAGGCCGCGGGCTATCACATCATCCTGCTCGACAGCGTGCAGGTCACGGGCGACGCGATGAAATACCGCGGCTATATCGACGAGGTGCAACTTGCGTGGCTGCGCGGCGAGCTCGCGCGCGTCCGCCCCGAAACGCCGATCGTCCTCGTCAGCCACGTGCCGCTGCTGACCAGTTTCTTCCAGGCGACGGCGGGCCACGAACAGGCCGCGCCGCGCAACCGGGTCGTGGTCAACAACCGCGAGGTGCTCGACTGCTTCGCCAAGCACCGGCTGCACCTGGTCCTGCAGGGCCACCTGCACGTCAACGAAATGCTGCGCTGGCGCGGCACGACGTTCATCACCGGCGGCGCGGTCTGCGGCCAGTGGTGGCGCGGTCCCTGGCACGGCACCGACGCCGGGTTCGGCGTGTTGACCCTGCGGCCCGACCGCGTGGATTGGGAATACAAGAAAATCGGCTGGGTCCCGCGCCGTCCGTGATTGCGAACGCATCGCAGAGGCATCTGGGGTAAGTGGGCCGGTGAAATTCGCGGCGACTGCGATGCGGTCACGATCGCCCGTCCGTTACTGGCCAATCCCGACCTGCCACAAATGTTCCGTGCCGGCGCCGATGGGCCGCCGCCGGGCAAGGAATGCACCTACTGCAACAAGTGCCTCGTGAACGTGCTCGAGCTGCCGATCGGCTGCTTCGAGGAGCTGCGCTATGCCGAGCACGGCGCGGCCGCCTACGATCGCATGATCGAATCCGTCATGTCCTACCAATGCGACGGAGTGCCGGCGGGCACGGATTTCAAGCCGCCGCTGCGGCCCGCGGGGACGCCGGCCTAACGACCAGAAGCGGATGCTCCGCCCGGGCGGCGAAGGCCGTCGCCACCACGCCGAACTCATCCTTTTCGTTCCACGGCGGTTCCACTCCGATCACCGCCACGGCCGCGTCCGGCGGCGGCGCGTCCGGGGAGAGCGAGAGCAATTGCCCCTGCATGCTCTCCGCCACGCGCTGGCCGATGTTCGTGACGGCCGCGCTGGTGGAATCCAGCAGCGCGACAACGCGTCCGCCTTCCGCCGGAATGCCGAGCCCGCGGCGGTCGACAAAGACCACGACATCGCAGGGCGCCAGCTGGAAGACGCGGTGGACCAACGCCCGCACCACCCGGTGCTCAAGCGAGGCGCGATGCCAGCCTAACAAGACCACATCGCAGTCCTGGCTCGCCGCCACGTAAGCGAGATCCTGACCCACGTCCTCCGAGAGAAAGGAAACGGAACGCGCCGTGACGCCGCCCCGGAGCGCCTGGGCGGCCAGCCGGTCCATCGCTTCGACTGAGGCATCGATCTCGCTCTCCTCCTCGCGCAGACCGGAGCGGAATTCTGGCGCGCGCGGCGTGGGAATGAGCCGCACGAGCAGCAGCTCCGCCGGGCGTTCGAGACCCGCGAGGCGAATGCCCGCGTCCACGAGACGGCGAGCATTCTCGGGATTTCCGAGCGCCACGAGGATTCGCCGGACGCTCGCCGGCCCCGCATCACCGCCGGAGAGAACGCGCACCATTTCCTTGCGCGGCATCATGCGGTTGAGGATCGGCGCCGCCATGAAGGTCGTCACCAGGGCCATCACCACCATCATCGCGAAGGTGCGATCACTGAGCACGCCGAGCGAAAGTCCGACGCTCAGAATCACCAATTCGGTCAGTCCGCGCGTGTTCATGAGTGTGCCGAGCGCAAAGGAATCGCGCAGCGAATAGCCGTTCCATTTCGCCGCCAGGCCACAGCCGAAAAGCTTGCCGAAGATCGCCGCTGCGATGATCAGCAGCATCGCGAGGAGGAGCTGCGGGCTGTTGATCGCGAAGAGGTTTGTGCGCAACCCCGCCACCGTGAAAAACACCGGCAGCAGGACGACCACCGTGAAGTCCTCGATCTTGTCGGTCAGCTCGCGGGTCATGCGCGACTGATGCGGCATGATCGTGCCGAAAATGAAGGCGCCGAAGATCGAGTGAATGCCGATCCATTCGGTCGCGTAGGCGGCGAGCAGCAGACCGACGACGACGATCGCGACCTGATCGACTGTGAGATGGCCAGTGGCGTCATAGCGCCTGGCGAGCAACGCAAGAAGCTTGCGGCCGACCGTGAGCATGAAAGCGGCGAATAGCGCCGTGAGCAGAAACGCGTAGCCGGCTTCCATCATCGAGCCCGACCGCGAAAGGCCCACCACTCCGGCGAGGAGAATCCACGCCGTCACGTCATCGACCGCCGCGGCACAAAGCGCGGCGGTGCCAAGCGGCGCTTTGTAAAGCCCGCGCTCCACCAGAATGCGCGCCAGCACCGGAAACGCCGTGATACACATCGCGGCGCCAATGAAGAGCGAGAATGCCAGCGCGCTGGGCGGAGCGGTGATCCCGTCCGCAAATACACCCCCGTTGTTGAGCTGGAGAAGCGGAATCCCGATGAGAGCGCCGAGGGCGAACGGGAGAATGACGCCGCTCAATGAAATCGAGAATGCGCGCCGCCCTTCCTTCCGAATGAGCCGCGGGTCGAGTTCGAGCCCAACGAGGAACATGAAGAAGACGAGGCCGAGGTCGGCCAACTGGCGCAGCGGCACTTCTTTCGGAAAAATCGCTTCCGGCAGGCCGGGATAAAGCCGGCCGAGCACGGTCGGCCCCAGGATCATGCCGGCGACGATCTCGCCGATCACGGCGGGCTGGCCGACCTTGCGCGCGAGCGCACCGAGAAGCCGCGCCGCCGCAATGATGAGGGCGAGATCAAAAAGCAGAAACAGCAGCGTGGCCGTGGAGTGCTTCAAAGGACTCTGTCCGTGGTAACCGGCCGGTGCGGGAACGGCAAGGCGGAAGCGGCAGCCAGCATTCGGGACTTGCCGCGCCTTTGCGCGCCCGCCATTCTCAGCCCAACCGCGGCCCAAGGCAGACGCGGCTCCTTCCCCCACCTCAAGTTATGAGCATAGCAGCCAAGACGATCATCGGGTTCGGCATCTACATGGGACTCACCGGGCTGACGCTGGCCGTCGCGCCCAATACCCTCTTTGGTTTGTTAGGGCTGCCGCCGACGAGCGAGCCGTGGGTAAGGATCCTCGGCGTGTTCATGATGATCGTGAGCTACTATTACTATCGCGCGGCACAAAGCGAGGCGACGGGCTTCTTCCATGCGACGGTGCATGGCCGCATCACGATCGGTCTCTACCTCGTTTACCTCGGGGTCACGGGAGTGGGCCTGGTGCTGGTGTTGTTTGCGGTCGGTGAATGGATCGGCGCCGTCGCGACGTGGCTCGCGCTGCGCTCCGCCCCGCGCGCATGAAAATCGCGGGCCGGCTGGTGCTGATCACCGGTGCGTCCAGTGGCATCGGCGCGGCGACCGCGCGGGCGATGGCGCGGGCCGGCGGGCGGGTCGTGTTGCTGGCGCGGCGCCAGGTCGAGCTCGACAAAGTCGCGACGGAAATTAAGGGCGCCGGCGGGGAGGCGTGGGCCTATGCGGTCGATCTATCGGATGCCGCCGCCGTCGAGCGGACGGCCGCCGCGGTCCAGGCGGAGATCGGTGTGCCGGACGTTCTGGTGAATAATGCCGGTGCCGGGCGCTGGCTGCCGGTGGAAGAGACCAGCCCGGAAGAGGCGGTGCAGATGATGGCTTCGCCGTACTTCGGCGCGTTTTACCTCACGCGCTTCCTGCTGCCGGCGATGCGGCGACGCGGCACGGGACACATCGTGAATATCACTTCGCCGGCCGGGTTCGTCGTCTGGCCAAACTCCGCCGCTTACGCCATTGCGCGCTGGGCCATGCGTGGCTTCCACGAAGCGCTGCGCGCTGATCTGCACGAGACGCGCCTCGGCGTCACGCTGGTCGTGCCGGGAATGGTTGCCTCCACCTATTTCGCAAACAATCCCGGCGGCGAAGAACGCGCCCCCGGCATCGCCAAGCTTTACCGCACCCTTACACCAGAGGAAGTGGCGGCGACCATCGTGAGCGCGGTCGAGCGCGAGAAGCGGCAGGTGGTGATTCCGTTGTTGCTCAGCCTCACCCTGAGCATGCACCGGCTGATGCCGGGATTGGTCGAGTGGCTGTTGTTGAAGACGGCGGCAAAGCGCACCTAGGCGCTACGGCGCGGCGGCGCTGTCCTTCAGCGTCACTCCAGTTGCGCCGAACAACGCCGCATTATTCGCGATAATCTGACGAGCATTCTGGTAGCCGGCTTCGACCAGCACGTCATACGATTTCCAGTCGAGCAAGCCAAACTCGCGCACCTGCGGATTGAAAAACAAATCCACGTCCGCGCTCACCTGCGCCATCTTTTGCGAACTGTTGAGCGTGCTCGAAGCCATCAGCGCGCTGAGGATCGACGGCAGCGGATAGCGGCGACGCGCGGCGGGCTTGAGACGGTCGAGCAATAGAGTCCAGGGGCCCGGCACCCGGTCGAATCCCAGCGGCGGCGGTTCGGTCGGTTCCGGGCGGAGATCAACCGCCATGATCACGCGCACTCCGGCGCGCGCCATGACGTCGACCGGCATGTTGTTGAAAATGCCGCCATCCACGAGCAGATCGTTACCGCTGATGATGGGCGGAAAGATCCCGGGAATCGCCATGCTGGCCATGAGCGCCTGGCGCAGGTGTCCGCGGGTGTGCACCACCTCACAAGCGCGAGTGTAGTTGCTGCTGATACAGAAGAATGGGAGCCAGAGTTCCTCGATGGCGTGATCGTGGAAGGAACGATCGAGGATACGGTCGAGCTTGCGTCCGGTGAGAATCGACACCAGCGGGAGCAGATTGAAATCGCGCGTCGGGTTGCCGAGGAACTCGCGCTTGTTCTCCTCGTAGACTTTGCGCCAGCCCCAATCGCACGCGTAGCAGGCCCCCAGGACCGAACCGATGCTCGTGCCGCCGATCACATCAATCGGCACGCCCGCTTCATCCAGCGCGCGCAGCACGCCCACATGCACCAGGCCGCGGGCGCCGCCTCCGGCCAGGACCAACCCGATGGCATTGCCGCTGAGAAAACGCCCGAGCCGGGCCACGTCTCGACGATGGCCGCGCCGGACATGGTAATGGCGCTGGACGTAGGGCCGGAGGGCGATGAAATCCAGAATGCCGCTGGCCCAGACCGCATCGGGCTGATGAAGAAGCACGAACGTCTGGCGCACGCGGGTGAGCGGCGGATCCACCGCCAGGCATTCACGTTCCGCCTCGGAGAGTTGGGGCGGGCTGGCGGCATCGCCCAGGAGCAAGACCTCGTCGGCCTGGCGCAAACAGCGGCGGGTCCAGGCGGTCAACTCCGGATCGGCCTCGTAAAAGACGAGCGAATGACACGCCTCCAGTTCGTCGAGGTAGCCGATGAGCCAGCGATGTCCCTCCGGATCCTGCTCCGTAACCTGCGCGGCGCCGGCGCGATTGGCGGCGGCATCGATCATCGCGCTGGTCAGGACAAACGGCGTTTGGTTCTGGGCGGTCAGTGCCGCCACGAGCGGTTCGAGCAACGTGCCGGGCGCGATCCCGGGGCTGATGCTGAGGACGGCAATATTGGTCACGTTCCGCTCCGGCTTCAGGGTGGTGTTCCGCCGTTGCAGACGTTCCATGATCACGCGGTTGAGATTGAGGGCGAGCGCGGGAAAGAGCCGGAGGATTTCCTGCACCGCCGGCAGTTCGATCCGGCCGAGGATGCTGTCCCGGAGGGCGGTCACCGTCGCCCGGCGCGGCGCGCCGCTGAGGACGCCCATTTCCCCCACGGTTTCCCCGCGGCCAATCTCCCCGACTACGCTCTGGGAGCCATCCGGACAGGCCACGCTCACCTGGAGCCGGCCACTGATGAGGACAAAGAGCGCGTCGCTCGGCTCACCCTCGCGGCAAAGAATGCCGCCCCCGGGCAGCTCGACCCATTCCCACTGCAGCTGGGGCCGAATCGCCGTGAAGGTCGCTTCATCCAGGTTGCCCAGCAGGCGGGGCAACGCTTTCCGCAACGCATCGAGCTGGGGATTGGTGAGCGCGTGGGACACGCTTTTCTGGTTAGCTGTTTTCCCTCGGCCGGAACAGGCCCAAATCTCCAGAGTCCGTTCGTTGGCGACTCCAGCTAGGGTTGGATACGGGCCAGTCGCTTGAGGTGGCGGACGTGGGTGAAGGTGATGTTGTCGCTGGTGGAATTGCCACCGGGAAAGCCGCAGCCAAGCATGAACGACGGGATCAAGCCGGTCGTGGCGCCTACCACGCCCTGCGACGCGGGCGAGCCGACGAGGATCCGGCTCGCCGGCAGGCGGAGCGCGAATTGCTCCACCAGTTGCTCGTTCCGACTGTGAATGACCGCGGTGTGACCGCAGCCTTCGAGCTCGAGCAGCTGACCGCAAAGCTCGACGCCGGCCGTTTCGTCCGGAACCGTGAAAAGCCCGACGATCGGCGCCGTCTTCTCGCGTGCCATCGCGTCCGCTGGGTCGAGCGGACCGGCCGGCACGACGAGCAGGCGAATCGGAAAGGGCCGCGTGATGCCACAGCTCTGCGCAATCTCCGCCGCTGCCTGGCCGACTGCGCTGCGCCGCAGCGTCGCTTTTTCCTCAAGCACAAACATGGCGCGAAATGCCGCGGTCTCCTTGGGATTCAGGACCGCCGCCCCGGTCGCCTCGAGCGCGAGGGCGAACTCTGCGAAGACCGCCTGCGGAACAACGAGGTTATTTTCGGAGCCGCAGATCACGCCGTGATCGAACGATTTGCTCTCCACGATGCACGCGGCCGCATTCCGCAGATCGCAATCGGAGCCGATCAGGACCGGCGCATTGCCCGGTCCCACTCCGATGGCAGGTTTGCCCGAGCTGTAAGCTGCCTGCACCATCGAGCGCCCGCCCGTCGCGAGGATCAACGCCACGCCCGGATGTGCGAAGAACCGCTCGGTCTTGCGTCGCGAATTCCGCACCCGCACCCATTGAATCAGCGCCACCGGTGCGCCTGCCTCCGCCAGGGTGCCCTGTAATATCTCGCCAACGGCGCGCGCCAGTTCGCGGGCAGCGCGATGGAAACTCAGGATCACCGCGTTCCGGCTCTTGAGGCAGATCAGCGATTTAAAAATCGCGGTCGCGACCGGATTCGTGACCGGCACCAGCGCGAACACCACCCCGGCCGGCGCCGCGTATTCCGCCACACCCGTCTCCGCGTTCGATCCGAGCAGGCCCAGCCCGGTCCGGCCTTGCAAGTCGCGGAAAACCCCCAAACTCGCCATCTCGTTCTTGCGTGTCTTATCGGCGGCATTGCCGAGATGGGTCACGGCGACGGTCAGCTCTGCGAGTTCCGCCGCGCGCGCCGCGATGGCGTTCGCCAGTTTTTCCAACAAGATGTCGATCCGCTCTTCCGGCCAGCACGCGATTTCCTTCTGCGCAGAAGCCGCTGCCGCGACGAGTTCATCCACCTCGCCATCTTCTTCTTCCGGTTGCGCCGCGCTGCCGGCCCGGCGTTCATTGGCGGCCCGTAGTTTCCGGGCCGCCTCCCGGCCGAGATGATGATAGAACGCCGCCGCGATCGCAGGATTCTCCCGCTCGAGCCGCGCCAGCGCGGCGCGCGGGAATTTCCAGACGCGGAGGGCTTCATCAGCATACGCGGAAGCAGCGCGCGGTTCGTCATCGAGCAACCCGAGCTCGCCAAAGGTGCGGCCCGCCTCGAGCAGACTGAGCACGGGATCGGTATCGAGTTCCTCGTGCTCGCGCTGAATCCGCACCACGCCGGCTTCGATCACGAAGAAGGCGTCGGCCGCATCGCCTTCGCGAAACAAACGCGCCCCGGCGGGGAACTCGAGCCGTTCCGCCTCGGCCGCGAGCGCCGTGGACAGGTCTGGCGGGAGCCAGCCTATCCCGTGGCCTGGGTCAGGCGGAGAAAGTGACACAACGGCGACGCTAAAGGAACACCGTGCGAAGTCACGTCCGCAGGCTATTCGCGCTTCGGCTTCAGGAGCGGAAACAGGATCACATCGCGGATCGACTCCGCGCCGGTCAGCAACATCGCCAGCCGATCGATGCCCAGGCCAAACCCGCCCGCCGGCGGCATGCCGTGCTCGAGGGCGAGCAGGAATTCCTCGTCGACCTTCTGCGTTTCCTCGCCGGCTTGCTCGAGGAGGCGGCGGCGCTGGGTGATCGGATCGTTCAGCTCCGAATAACCGGGCGAAATTTCCTGGCCGTTGATGATCAACTCGTAGACGTCGACCAGCGAATCGTCTTCGACATTCTGGCGCGCGAGCGGCACCAGCTCTTTCGGGCAATGCGTGACGAAGAGCGGATCGAAAGTTCTCTCTTCCACGAGCTTCTCGAAGACTTGCTGCGTCACTTCGTAATCGGCCATCCGCGAGTGCACTCTCCACGCCCAGCTCAACGCAGCGCGCCCGGCGTTCCTCGCTCGTGTAATCGAACCAGCGCGGATCGATCTCGCGAATCAGATCGCGGTAGCGCGCGCGGCGCCAGGGCCGCGTCCAGGTTGAGCGTGCGGATCACATTCCCCTCCGCGTCCTTGTGCTCGATCCGCAACCCGCCGGCGATCGTTTGCGCGAGGTGGCAGATCATTTCCTCCACCAGCTCCGCCATCTTCTCGAAATCGGCGTAAGCCCAGTAGGCCTCCAGCATCGTGAACTCGGGATTGTGCCGGCGCGAGATGCCTTCGTTCCGGAAATTCCGGTTCAGCTCGAATACTTTCGTGAAGCCGCCGACCAGCAGCCGCTTCAGGTAAAGCTCAGGCGCAATGCGAAGGAAGAGATCGAGCCCGAGCGCCTTGTGATGGGTGCGGAAGGGCTCCGCCGCCGCGCCGCCGGGCACGCTTTGCAGCATCGGCGTTTCCACTTCCAGGAAGCCGCGCTCGTGCAGAAAGGCGCGCATCTCGCGCACGATCGCGATCCGCTTTTCGAAAATGGCGCGCGATCTGTTCGTTCGTCAGCAGGTCGAGATAACGCTGCCGATAACGCGCCTCCACATCCTGCAGGCCATGCCACTTCTCCGGCAACGGCCGCAACGCTTTGCCGAGCACGCGCAAGGTGGAGACCTTCAGCGTCGGTTCGCCGGTCTTGGTGACGAAACAAGCGCCTTCCACCCCGATGAAATCGCCGAGATCAAGCAGCGCGAAGATTTCCATCAGCTCCGGGCCGACTTCCTTGGCCTGGATGTAAACCTGGATGCGCCCGCTCGCGTCGCGCACATCCACGAAATGGCTCTTGCCCATGTCGCGATGCGCAGTGATCCGGCCGGCCACGCGCAGCGTCACGCCTTCGGCAAATTTCGCCCGCACTTCCGCGACGTCGCCGTCGGTCTCGAATGCGCCGCCGAACGGCGCCACGCCGCGCTCTTCCAGAGCGCTTAATTTCTGCCGGCGTAACGCCACCAGCTCATTCTCGTCGTCCATCGTGGCCGACTTTAAGTGGATTGGCGGCGTTGAACAGCGGGAACCTCCCGCGCCAGACCAGTAGCGGTTGCAGCGTCCGCTGTCCTCAGCGGACCGATGATGTGGCCACGCACTGGCCGATGCGCTGAGACAGCGCACGCTACAACGCCTTCGGCATGCGACCATCTGAGCTGCGTCAGGTCGCCCGGCAAGTCCAACAGCCTGCTAGGCCGGCAGTGGCGGCGGTCCGGCTGGTGGCGGCTCCGGGGGCGGCGGTTCCTGGGCCGGCGGAGCGGCGGGCGTGGCGATCAGATTACCCCAGGCGTCGAACTCAGGTCCGAACTGCCGCACAAACAACAGCAGATAACTCATCATCAGAACGTACAGCGGCAAAAGAATGACCGTCCCGACATAAGGAATCGCCGCGAGGCAACAGGTCGCACACGTCGCCACACACGCGATCATCGCGATCGCCACGCCGAGCACCAACCTGAACAACGCATAGAGGATCACCGGCACCGGATTCGCGGCGATCGTACGCAGCACCGTCTGCATCGCCTCCCAGGCGCGGCAGCGTTGCCGGTACATCACCGGCACCATGAAGCCCGTAACCAACGACCACACCACCAGGAGCGCGACTATCAGCAGACCGATACCCACCAGTTCCAACACCAGGACCACGCCCTCGGGCATCTCCCGGCCGAGCAGCAGTGGCAGCCAGATCGGCGCGGAGGCCCCGGCCCCGATCACGAGCAGGGTCACTCCCCCTGCCAGCCAAAACAAACAGAAGCTGTTCCCCTCGCGCTTGAACTCATTCCACGGTTCCACGATCGCGCCGCGGTTGCGCACGATGCAGTCGGTAAACATGAAGCGCCCGCGAGAGCCGACCCAGGCGCAAAGGATGCCCAACGCAATCACCAGCAGAACCACCACGACGATCAGCGGAATCAGCCATGCCGGCATTCCATCGCCGAGTCCCATGCCGTCGCGCGTCGATGACCGGTATTTCCAGTCACCGTTCCCGGGGTTGAAGTTGAATCCGTTCCCACCACCGCTGCCACCGAGCATGGCGAGAAACGCGGCGAAACCGATCGCCAGCCACTTCGGAAGTTCGAAGGGCTGAAACAGGATCAGCTTCGTCAAATCGAAGGCGGCCCCGAACGGAGCGAAGACTTCGATCTTGCGACCATTTTCGTCCATGCGCCATTTTCAGGGCCGCGACGGCATTCAAGCAAGCTTTCGTCGCTGCGACGCGAAGAAGGCGATATCGCTCGGCTGACGTTGCGCCGGGATATTGCAGACGCACGCTCCGAGCATCAGTCCGTGCCGATCAGGCGCCAGGTCGGGTAGTTGACGAAGAGCTCTCCACGAAGGAGGCGCCCATTCCATAAAAGACGAGCGCACTGGCAGACGTTCGCATCTGGGGCCCTGGCTACGCAGGGCGCGCTTGTCGCAACTCAATTCTCGCGTCCCCACAAGAACGCCTCTTCAAAAGTCACCCACGCCGCCACCCGCTGGCGCAACTCATTTGCGCGAGCCGGTTCCGTCGCGCTCAGGTCGCGTTGTTCCTGCGGATCGCTCGCGAGATGGAAAAGCGATTCCCGGCCGCGCGTCACATCGAAAATGTATTTCCAGGCGCCCTCCCGCACGCCGAAGACACTCCCACCAGCGATCGCCATGAAGTAGGCGCGCGGCGGCCGCGCCGGATCGAAGAGACTGTGGCCCTGCCATTCGCGGGGCGGAATCACCCCGAGCAGGTCGGCCAGGGTCGGATTCAGATCAACGTGCCCGCCGATGGTTTCGACGCGGCCGCCCTCCGGAAACAACCGCGGATTCCAGATCATGAACGGCACGTGCGTTTCCTCTTCATAGACCGACCAGGCGTGCCCGCGTTGTCCGTGCCATTCACCGAAGGCTTCGCCGTGGTCGCCGGTCACGATCACGATTGTGTCGTCGGCCAACCCGCGCGCGCGCAGCTCCGCAAAAAGGCGGCCCAGTTGCGCATCCGTTTCCTCGAGGACGGCGAGATAGCGTTCGAAATCGGACATGGCCCTCACCTGGTCACCCTTGCCTGACAAATAGGGATCGTGCGTCTGGTCCGTCCAGCAGATCGCAAAGAAGGGCTGGTCCGGCGCCTGGTTGATCCACTCGATCAGGCGATCGATCGCGCAACGATCCTCGCTTCCCCATGAGCTGAGGAGGGTGCAGCCAAGATCGGATGCGCCTTGCAAAAGATCGAATTTGTCCGGTTTCTCGAGGAGCCAGCGTTGATCGCCCCAATCGAGATCGCCGTTCGTGATGTAGGCGGTGCGCGTCCCGCGCCGCTTCAGTTTCGCGGCCAGGGTTTCCGGCAGAGGCCGCCCATCTTCGAGCAGGGCGTAATGCCAGGGCAAGCCGGGATAGACCGAGAAATTGATCGGGCGAAACGAGGCGTAGGTGAAACCGGCGTGCGCGTAGATGTTCTCGAAAACCAGCGCATGCTTCGCCTCCGCCGTCAGCGTCGGCGTCACTTCCCCCGGTGCGCCGTAAAGCGCGAGGTATTTTGTTCCAACCGATTCAAGCACGAGCACGATCGCGTTCCTCGGGCGCGTCACCCCGGGGGGAATTAGGAAAAACGGCCCGGCCGCCGATGGCCGCGCGCCGAAGGTGCGAAATTCATTGACGTACTCCGGCGGAAAATCTTTGGGGAAACTCGGCCGCGCACCGCCGGTTAATCCGCGCGCCGTCGTCCGGAGCAATTCGAGGTGCGGACTAAGCGCGAGAAACTCCAGCTTCTCGTTTTCCCAGCCGCTGCGTTGCAAAAGCCAGCCGCCCCCGATCCAGGCAATAGCCACGGCGCACGCCACTCCGACGCTTTGCCGGCTGCGCGTGCGCCGCGTCGCCGGAAAAAGATAAAGCGCCGGCCCCACGACCAGTGCGATCGCCATCGGCCAGGTCAAACGCTCCATGATCGAGGAGCGCACCGCGGCGGCGTTTCCGATCAGGCCAAACAAATCGTAAGTGAGCGGTCGATTAAAATACCGAAAGACGCCGATTGCGCCGACCGCGTAGAACGCGCAGGCGGTGTAGAAAAAAAGGAAACCTGTGCGCACGATCCGGGCGCTGCGATGGGAACGAAACACCCGCGCGACGAGTTCGCCGAGCGCGCCGCAAATCAGAGCGAAGAAGACATCGCGCCACGAAGAAGCAACCAGGGTGAGGAGACGGGCCGGCAAATTCGGCCACCACGGGATGTCGCCCGAGAGCGCCTTCGCAGTTACGAGAAAGAGCGCGAGCCAGCAGCCCGCCCAAAGCAACGCGAGCGACCTTGTTCGGTTGGTTCCCGCGGCATCCACGTGGCCTGAACCGTCAGTTGGAGAAGTCAATTTGGGGTCTAGGGTCGGGGTCACGTCTCTGCATTCAACATTTGAAAACCGACAGCTGCCGCCTTCCTGGCAGCGAGTAATTGCAGGGCGAGGCGAAAAGGTGTCAGTCCGTGCATATGTGCAAACTCTTTTTCGGCTGACGGCGCTCGCGGTCGGCTGCCGTGCGGAAGGCCGAAACCGCGCGACTGATGTTACTCCGATGGCCCATGCCCAGATGGGGCACGCGCCATTCGCCTTTGACCACGGTGCGGCCCTTCATGAGCCAGGCTACCGCCTGCTTGCGCGCATCGCCTTTCTCGAGCGAACGCACGGTCGTCGCCGTGAACCCAAGTCGTCGCTCTTGCGCCCATTTTCAGGGCCGCGGCGGCGTTCAATCAAGCTTTCGTCGCCGCGACGCATTTAAATCGCTTTTCGCACCGGCGTAATCGCCGCCTGAGACGATGGCGTTGCCAACCTCAGCTAGTAATTCTGCACGAATGCTCTGACTGAAACCTATTTCCTGCCGCCGGCACCTGCCGCTGACGCCCCGCAGCTATCAAAATTCTGAAGCTGACCCCACCTCATCCGTGCGCAGCGTTGGCAATAATTTGTGTTTTCTTCGATGACGCGACCCCCATCTCAGCCCGCCTGATGTCCTGCGGCCTATGGTGTCGTCTGAAAAGTAAATTCCTCGGAAGCGCTCTCGTTGCCGGCCTGATCCCTGGAACGAACGCGAAAATGGTGGAGAGTTTTTCCCGTCAATCCGGTGAGCAGCACGCTGTGGTTGAGCACCAGGTCCGACGCGAGCGGAGGGGGTAAGCCGAAGGCCGGGATTGGCCTGTATTCCACTTGTGAAGTCGCGCCTTCGTTGGTCGTCCAGACAATCCTGACTGAGTTCGAAGTCAAATCCGTCGCGCTCACGCCGGTGATCACCGGCGGTGTGTTATCTGCCCCCTCGGCCGGGGTGTAGAGCGCGCCGCCGTGACTGGTGTAGGTGTTACTCTCATCGGCGACCCCGCCCCAGACGATCATCTCGCCGCCGGTCCACACGCCCGTGGGTGCAAAACGGGCGCTTGGACTTCCCAACACGGTCGTTGCGATCCAGGAGTTCGTCGCCGGATTGTACTGGCCTCCGGTAAAGATGCTCTCAGAGCAATCGGCTGGCCCATTGCAACCTCCCCAGACGATCAACTCCGCTCCGGTCCACACGTAGGCAAAAGCTGCTCGTTCGCTCGGCGCATCCACGAGGCTGATCGGCGTCCAGGTGTTGGTGTTCGGATCGTATTGGGCGCCGTCCCGAAAGAAATCGAAGTTGAGCCCTCCAGTGTATTGTTTCCCACCCCAGATCAACATTCTCGAACCGGTCCAGACCGCCGCGTGGGAGGAGCGGGCCAGGGGCGCACCAGAAAGGGTGACCGGCGTCCACGTGTTCGTCGCTGGCCGGTAACGTCCGCCCGAGTTGATACTCCCGTTGGAATAGCCGCCCCAGACGATCATTTCCTGATCAGTCCAGACCGCTGTGTGTCCATCGCGTCCCTGAGGAGCGTCAAAGGCACTGGTTGGAATCCAGGTATTTGCGCCCGGGTCGTAGCGGCCACCCGTATTCATCCAGAGCGGGTTGCCACTGCCGCCCCACACGATCATCTCCGACCCAGTCCAGACCGCACTGTGTCCCCCCCGCGCGTCCGGCGCGCCAATGGTCGCGGTGGGCGACCAGGTATTGCTGGCCGGTTGATAGCGGCCGCCATCGTCAAAGATAAAGGAACCGACGGCGCCCCCCCAGATGATCATCTCATTGCCGGTCCAGATCGCGGTGTGCCGGCCCCGGCCGTCTGGGGCGCCGCCCTGCGCCGTGGGCTGCCAACTGTCCGTCGCCGGAATATAGCGCCCGCCGGTAGAGACCTCACCGAAAAACCGGTCGCTTCCTCCCCACACAATCATTTCCACGCCAGTCCAGATGGCCGTGTGGTGGGCGCGAGCGGTGGGCGCATCATTGGCGTTAGTGGGCAGCCAAGTGTCGCTGGAGGGATTATACCGGCCCCCGGTGACCGGCGAGCCGAATGAGGCATTTCGATCTCCTCCCCAGATAATCATGAACGACCCGGTCCAGACCGCCAGGTGATCGGTTCGTGCCTCGGGGGCATTGGCCTGGGTGGTTGCCGCCCAGGTATCGACCGACGGATTGTAGCGGCCGCCGGTATTAAGAAAATTGGCGCAGAAACCAATCTCATTAATCGAGCAACCACCCCAGACGATCATTTCACTTTCATTGTCGCTCCAGACAGCCGTATGCATGGCGCGCGCGCTGGGAGCCCCGTTGAGGCTGAGGGTCTGCCAGGTGTCGGTGGCCAGATCGTAACGGCTTCCGTCGTTCAAGCCCTGGGAGCCATTATTGCCGCCCCACACGATCATCCGCTGGCCGCTCCAGACTGCTGAGTGGTCATAGCGAGGCGGGGGAGCCCCGGCCAGATTCGTGGCCGTCCAAGTGTCTGTCGCCGGCTTGTAGCGTCCGCCAGTGTTGAAAGCCGGGGACAGGCTGTTGCCTCTGCCCCCCCACACTACCATCTCGGTCCCGCTCCAGATCGCCGAATGGAAGTGACGGGGGTCGGGCGCATTAGCTGTGCTCGTGGTCTGCCAGGTATCGGTTACCGGATCGTAGCGCCGGCCGCTACTGCCCACCGCGGTAGGCCGGCAGAGCGTTATTCGAAAAAGCGCAGCCACCCCAGATGATCATTTCTGAGCCAGTCCAGATCGCGGTATGATTGATTCGCGCTGTACCCGGATGGCTTGTTGGCAACCAGGTATCCGTCTGCGGGTTATAACGTCCCCCACTGCCAATCTGGCAGCTATGTTCAGGGAGCGGGCCGCATCCGCCCCAGACAATCATCTCTGTTCCGGTCCACACCGCCGAGTGCTGCTTGCGCACAACTGGCGCACCGATTCCAGTCGTGGGCCGCCAAGTGTCGGTCGCAGGATTATAGCGCGAGCCGGAGTTGAACTTCCCGCCGCCATGGCCGGTCCCGCCCCACACGATCATCTCCACCCCGGTCCAGACCGCGGTGCTTTGGAGATCGGCCTCTGGCAGGGCGAAAGTGGGTGTCCATGTGCCGGGCGCCTGGAGGATATATTCGATCCTGGGCATTTGGTAGGCGTATGAGGGTTCACTGATGCTGGCGAGCAATCCGCCCTTCACGGATTGCCACCAAGTGTCGAAGGAACGACTGCCGGCCGGCCGGCTTCCCTCGTACCAATTGCTGGCCAGCCGTTGGGCGAGCGCCGGGCGGGCCAGCATCTCGGCGATCAAATGAGGATCATTGCCCAGCGCCGCCCACAGTTTGCGCAGCACTTCGGGCTGCTTCGTCTCCCGGGACTGCCTTTCCATTTCGGCCTGCAATTGCGCTCCAGTAATGGGCTGCCCCCAAAACTGTTCGAGCGCATTGCTCAGGCGCAGGGTGTCTTCGAGATTCGCCCGGATCGCGCTCGAGAGCATGACTGCTTCCAGCGCGGGCTTCGGCTTGGGATTCTCGGCTGGCCAAATGCGGTGCTGCCACAACACTTCTTCGATCGCCTGCTGGTGGAAGAGACGCGCTTCGAGGCTCAACGTCGACGGCAGACCACGCAGCCAGGTTGATGCTGGCGGCGCCGCCTCGGTTACCGCGGGAAACAGCGGCCCGATGAGCAGGATAACTTTAGACACGACCCTTAGTGCTCTCATCCGCAAGATGTCCTCCAGTTTAATTAAGCTCGCCCCCGAGAACCGGATGGTCGCCCCGCGAATCGTGCGGTCCCCGTTCTTTCCTAATACGAGCGCGCTCTTAACCATGGTCGTAATCCAGTCCGTAAAAATCGCATCGAATTAAACTGCCCGCGGGTTCCCTCGGGTGAGGACAACTCTGACTGTTTACAGTTATGCATATTGCCGGGTGTAGGTTCCAATCCCTGCACCCGGCAACTCGTTCCATGTCATCTAGGCGATGAAGCTGACCGCGAGCGAGCCTGCGATTTGCGCTTCCAGTGTCGGCCATCGTGCGTCTATGCTGCAATCCATGCACAGCGGGCTCGCGGCAGCTAATCTTGCGTCTCGTTAGATGTTCGAGCGTATCCGCCAATTGATTGAGCGCCTCAGAAAGATGCTTACATCTGCCGGAGAGGACGCCTGGATGGACGACATCGGTGCAGCGCTGTCCGGCGATGATGCAGCCCTCGTTGCCTTTCTCACGTCCAACGAACTCTGGGGTGGCGCAGGGTCTATTGCGGATGAGGCGTGCATTGGCAGTCGCGAGACGAGGCGTCCGCTTGAGCTGTTGCTGGCCGAACTCGGCCGCGAGCAGTTGCGGCTCGGCTACGCGAACCCGCGGACAGAAATGTGGACCTCTACCTTCGAGGAGTGGCACTCCCACAACATCTAACCGGCGAGGCCACTGACCGCGAACAGGCCTGCGATTTACGCTTCCCGTGTCTGCGCGCCCATCCGCGCGGGGCACCGTCCCCTCGCCTCCCGCTCGCGCCGCAAACCCTGCAACAACGCCCGTAATCCAGGCGAGGCAGCTCGGCGCGCCTGGTGGCCGAGCGAGAAGCTGATCCCTGACAACTTTCCTGGTAGCGCCGGAAGCCCTCGAACGGCGGGTCCACCAGTTCGATCTTGAGTCGGCCCCCGGATTCATGGTTCAGTATGGTGATCGAATAAAGGGCAGAAAGGCGGCATTTTCTCCCTCATAGTCACACACCCCATTCATGACCAGAGAGAAACCAAAAACGCCCGTGCACGATCTAATATATAGTTCTGTGTACGGAGCTTCGTGTACATCTCGTTAAATGTTTTCTCGCCACTCGCCAGCACGATGCGTTTCCTTAGAGACAGCTACTTCAGCGTTTTCGTAGCGTTCTTTCGACTCGCTCAAGGTAACTGGTCTTCAGAGAGCAACATGTACAAGGGCGTCGCCGGCGTGTTTTTGTTGCACCTCTGCCTCGTTCTTGGTGTGAGCTTCTGGGTGGCGTATTTCACTGGGATGCGGTTTCCTAGCATTCCTCGGCTGACTTTTTATACTGTCGGGCTCTCACTTTACGCAGGCCACTGCTACGTGTTCATTCGCCTGCGCTACGGCATCACCTACGAGCGGGCTTTTAGGACATTTGACCGTCGCCGACAGATTTGTCTCCTCTCGGCCGCTTGGCTGCTCGTCGCGGCGAGTTTGGGATTCATGGTTCTTTCGGCATCGTATCTCCGCTCCCATTTTGCCGCACACCAATGACATCTAACCATGCGATGGAGCGAACGGCTGGCAGCCTTCGTTCCTCACTTTCGATGAAATTCCACCCTCAACTCGAAGCGACGCGCTCTCTCGCCAGCCGTCGCTCCTCTTATTCTCGTTAGACGGTAAATGAACGCGGGTCGCGAGGTTCGGCGCTTCGGATGGCGGGACACACCCAGATGGGTTCGGATACTCGCTCTGGTCGCGTTAGTGAACTTCGTCCTCTACGTCATCATCGCCGGCACACACGGAGGCGACGCATGGAACGGCTACAGGAAAGACGGCAGATACTTCGTTTCGGAGCATGGACGCATCACAGAAGTGGCACGTGCGTTCTGGACCTACAGCTACTACCACACGATATTTCTGTGGATCACACATCTTTCCACGATGGCGGCGTTTGGTTTCTACTACTTTGTCTCTCTGCCACGGAACCCGACTAACCAATCGATGCAGCCAACGGCAGCAAGCCTGCGACTAACGTCATGAGTGTTTGCCATCCACACCCTGCCGTGGCGAGTGCTTCGGGCTCGCGGTCGCTCATCTTGCGTCTCGTTAGGCGTCGCTTGCGTCAGTGCGATCTGATGTTTACCATTCCGCATCACATAAACACCAAACTCGACACATACTATGAGCCAATACATCGATGGATTCGTCCTCTCAGTTCCCAAAACTAAACTCGCCGCCTACAAGAAAATGTCCACCAAGGCGAGCAAGGTCTGGATGGAGCACGGCGCGCTCGAATACCGCGAGTGCGTGGGCGACGACATGACCGCGCCGGGCATGGTCGCTTTTCCGAAACTGGCGAAGTCCAAACCCGATGAAGTCGTCATCTTCGCCTACGTCGTCTTCAAATCGCGCAAACATCGCGACGCGACCAACAAGAAAATCTTCGCCGACCCGCGCCTTGCCACCATGTGCGATCCCAACGACATGCCCTTCGACTGCAAGAGAATGACCTGGGGTGGCTTCAAAACACTCGTCGAAGGCTGAAGCGCATGGAACACGACTGCCCGCAACGCCTAACCATGCGCTGCAGCGAACCCGGCATGAGCGTCGCGGTTGCAATCATTGCGTCCTCGTGCGCCGGGTCGCTGAGCTTGGGTCTGTTAGGCGTTGCTACGCGCTGTGCTTTACTTTGATTTTTCGTTCCACAACATATCAGCAACCAACAAATAGAAACACGATGAGCCAATACATTGATGGATTCGTTCTCTCCATTCCGCAGGACAAACTCACCGCCTACAAGAAGCTAGCCACCAAGGTAGGGAAAATCTGGCGCGAGCACGGCGCACTCGATTACCGAGAGTGCGTCGGCGACGACTTGGAGGCGAAGGGCATGGTCGCTTTTCCGAAGCTCGCCAAATCGAAGCCGGGAGAGGCGGTTATCTTCGGCTACACGGTGTTCGAGTCGCGCAAGCAACGCGATGCTGTAAACAAGAAAATCATGAACGACCCACGCATGGCGACGATCTGCGGCCCGACCAGCGGAATCTTCGATTACAAACGAATGGCCTACGGCGGATTCAAGAGCCTCGTCCAAGTGTGAGGCACACGGAAGACCAATGACCGCAACGGCTAACCATGCGCTGCAGCGAACCCGGCCATCGTATCACTGTTGCAATTGTTGCCTCCCGCGAGCCGGGTCGCTAAGCTTGGATCGTTAGCCGTCGCTACGCGCACTGTGTAACGGAAAGCCATCTATCTCGTAACCACACTCAGTTTCTTCCATGTCACACTCCGTCGAAGGGCATTTGCGGCTATGCGCTTCCGAATACGACGACCTTATCTGCAGACTCGCTCCGGCTTATCCCACGATGCGTGCTGTCCAACTCGACCTGCTCGATTTGAGCATTCCTCCTGCGGATGGCCTTGTCCTCGATCTCGGCGGCGGCACCGGTGCCCTCGCCGCAGCCGTCGCACAGCGATTTTCCAGCGCGACCGTCGAGATTTGGGACATCGACCCTACGATGCTCAAAATTGCCCGTGAGCGGTGCACTCAGTTCGGCGGGCGCATTCACTACATTGAGCGTTCATTCACGGATCCGTTACCCCCATGTGACGCAGTTGCGGCGTGTCTGTCCCTGCATCACATTAAGGACCTCGCCGTAAAAGCCGCCACTTATCGGCACATTTTCCAAGCGCTGCTT
Source organism: uncultured Verrucomicrobiae bacterium (assembly GCA_963844275.1). Taxonomy (GTDB): domain Bacteria; phylum Verrucomicrobiota; class Verrucomicrobiia; order Chthoniobacterales; family UBA10450; genus JACCTI01. The sequence goes on along the minus strand of CAWJNS010000008.1, from coordinate 43,155 downwards.
CCAGGCGGCATCTTCGTCAGCGCCGATACGGCGGTTCCGACCTCCCCATGCCTCCAGCAACGTGCTTTCCAGCTTTGGGCGGACTCAATGCGGCCGCACGGCATCAGCAACGACGAAGCCCATCGGCATTTCGCCAGTTGGGCTGGCGAAGACTTCTATCCGCCGCTTCTAACCGAGTTACGCCTCCTTGCCGACGCGGGCTTCTCGGAGCCGGAGTGTTTCTGGCGGGATGGCGCTGCCGTCGTCTTCGGCGCAATCAAACAACCATGACCGCAACGCCTAACCATTCGCTGCAGCGAACTCCGAAAACTTTCGGAGTCGCTGATCTTGGGTCTCGTTAGAGCTCTTGAGCGTGCTTGCAACGCTCATCCACCCAAACCACAATAATCTATGACGACACCCTTCTCCGGCGGATGTGCTTGCGGGGCCATTCGCTACGAATGTACGGCTGAGCCAATCACGATGTTCAAGTGCCACTGTCGCGATTGCCAGAAAGCCACCGGCGGCGCATTCGCCTGTGCTATTTTGATCCCCGCGGAATCGTTCAAGTTCACGCGTGGTAAGCCACGATACCATTTCACAATGAGCACGTCGCTTGATCAGCACAAACGCGGATTTTGCCCCGAATGCGGTTCACGATTGACCGGCGGCGAGAATGCCGAGGGGACAACGGGTTTCGTCGGCATTAATGCCGGAAGTCTGGATGATCCGAGTTGGTTTCGCCCTCGAATGGAACTATGGGCTTCAGACGCACAGCCTTGGGATCAGATGGATACCACCCTGCCCACGTTCGACGAAACGCCTCCGTCTGACTAAGCTTGAGCACTGCCCTAACCAGGCGATGCAGGGAACCGCTGCCCGCGCCGCGTTCTAGCTTCTGATGACTTCCACATTCAACCAGCAGCCACACGCGCCCTCGCCAGCGGTCGCTGATCTTTTGTCTCGTTAGATTATGGGAGCTGCTAGAGTATTGCTCGTTTTACTGCTGACCTCATTTGCCGCCCGATCGTACGCCGGGCCTTGTGTCGGTAAGCATATGCTGGTTTACGTCCCACCTGACGCAAGACGCGCTCAGGATGCGCTTGTTCTCGATAGCGTTGTCTACACCGATTTGCCGCGGTTACGAGAAGCTATCGCAAAATTACCAAAGGACGCATCAGTCACGTTCAAGACTAATTTTCCTCTTTCGGAGTTGCCGATTGGTCCCCGGCCACACGGCGATATTGAATCATTTCGAGCGTTCTGCGCTAAACTGGGGATTCACTTCCACCATTGTTACAGACGCGCCGGTTTCATTCCCCACACGCCTGTTACGCTTCCTGATGTACCACCGACGATCTAACCATGCGTGAGGGTGAGAAGAGCTGTCCGACTACGCAGGTCGGTCTAGATTCGTGCCATGAGAAAATCGATCGATTGTCGAGATCATCCAAGTGAAAAAACGTGCACTTTGAGAATGTCGGGGACCGAAGATGAAGTGTTGGACGCCGCGGTGCAGCATGCGGTTTCGGCCCATGGTCACAGCAACTCGCCGGAATTGCGCGAACAGCTGAAGTCCATGCTCAAGGAAGAGAACGATTAGAAGTTACAGCTCACTGGCTAACGGCGCCTTCTTTCGCCATGCGAGGTAGACCGGCACGCCGGTGAGCACGAGCAGGTAGCCGATGCCCGAGGTCGAGGGCGCGAGCCAGGCCAAATCGATGATCAGCAATCCGGCGATCGTGAGATAGATCACCGGCACCAACGGGTAACCCCAGGTGCGATAAGGCCGCGGCGCGTCCGGCGCTTTGCGGCGCAACACAATCACTGCTCCCACCATCAGGACATAGAAGACGAGATCGGCCGAGACGATGTACTCGAGGAGCTGCGTGTAGACGTTGCCGTAAGTAACGGCACCGGTCGCGACATCCGTCGTGATCGTGCGCGGCAGGGTGAGAAGCGACGCCCAGAGACCTTGCGCGAGCAGCGCCATCGCGGGCGCCTGCTGGCGGTTGAGGCGCGCGACGCTGCGGAAGAAGAGTCCGTCGCGCGCCATCGCGTAATAGACCCGCGCTCCGGCGAGAATGAGGCCGTTGTTGCAGCCGAAGGTGGAAATCATGATCGCGATCGCCATCAGGATCGTGCCGGCGGGGCCAAGGACCGCGTTCATCGCGGCGACGGCGACGCGATTCTGCGGCGCGTTTTGGATTCCCGCCAGCGGCAGGGTCGCGATGTAGGCCACATTCGCGAGCAGGTAGAGCGTGACGACGATGCCGCAGCCGATGAGCAAGGCGCGGGGCAAGGTGCGACCGGGATCGCGCACTTCGCTGCCGGTGAAGGTGACGTTGTTCCAGGCCGATTGCGCGAAGAGCGGACCGACCATGGCTTTGCCCAGTAACATCACGAGGGCAAACGCGCCGGTGGCCGCGAGCCCCGGTTGCGCGACCTGCGCCACCCAGCCGTTGGCGGCCGAATCCCACCAGGCCGCGCTCCGGGCCGCGCTCGCAGGCGACCAACCGAGCGTCAGCCCGAGCACGATCAGGCCGAAGAGCGCCGCCGTTTTCGCAAAGGTGAAGGTGTTCTGCACCAGCTTCCCGAGTTCGAGCCCGCGCGTGTTGCTCCAGGTGAGGAACAGAATCATCAGCACGGCGAGCAATTGCTCGGTCGAAAGACTGATCGCGTAGCGACCGCCGAGGTGAATGGGCGCGACCAGGTAATTGGTGTTGGCAATCCCCGGCACCAGCACGCCGGTAAACCGCGCGAAGGCGACGGCGACCGCGGCGATCGTTCCCGTCTGGATGACAAGAAAGACCGCCCAGCCGAAGAGAAACCCGAAGAGCGGCGAGTAGGCTTCGCGCAGGAAAACGTATTGGCCGCCGGCTTTCGGCATCATGGCCGCCAGCTCCGCGCAACAAAGCGCGCCGGTGATCGTGAGCAAACCGGCGAGCGCCCACGCCACGAGCAGCCAGCCCGGTGCACCGATCAGGCGCGCCGACTCGGCCGAGGTGATGAAGATGCCGGAGCCGATCATCGAGCCGACGACAATCATCGTGGCGTCGAGTTGACCGAGGCCGCGGCGCAGCCCGCTCTCTGGCTGCTCGCCGGCCCGCGCGGCCGTCTCCGCGCTCACGCTGTCCCTCCCCCCGGAGGGCCGATGACGACGCCCGTTTGGGCAAGGCAGGTGCGCAGCGCCCGCGCGAATGCGACCGCATCGGGCGTGTCGCCGTGGACACAAATGGTATCCACCTCCACCGGCACCTCGGTGCCGTCGATCGCCCGCACCTTCCCATCACGCAACATTCCGAAGACGCGGTTCGCCGCTTCTTCCGGGTCGTGGAGCAGCGCATCGGGCCGATCGCGCGGCACAAGCGATCCATCCGGCATGTAATTGCGGTCGGCGAAAACCTCCCGCGCGACCCGCAATTCATGCGCTGTCGCGGTGCGCGCCAACACGCTCCCGGCCGGAGCGAAGACCGTCAGATTGCGATCGACGGCCAGGACGGCGCGCACAAACGCATCCGCGATTTCTTCATCGCGCGCGGCCATGTTGTAGAGCGCGCCGTGCGGTTTCACATGCCGTGGCTGCAGCCCCAGCGAACGCGCTACGGCCGCAAAGGCGCCAAGCTGATAGACCACCACGGCCTGCAGTTCATCCGCATCAACCTGCATTTCACGCCGCCCGAAATGCTCGCGATCATCGAAGCTCGGATGCGCGCCGACGGCGACGTTGCGATCGCCCGCCGCCAGCAGCGCGGCGCGCATCATCTTGGCGCTGCCGGCATGCAAACCGCACGCGATATTCGCGGAGGTGACGAGCGCGAGGAGTTCCTCGTCATGGCCGGCGCCTTCCCCGAGATCGGCATTCAAGTCCACGCGCAGGCTCATGAACTCTGCAGCGCCAGCCCGATGCGGAACCGCTCCACGTCTCGCTGTCGTTCGGCCAACAGTCGCTGCGCTTCCTCCAATGAAATCTCGGCGAAGCGCACACGCTCGCCGGGACGAAGCTGCGCCGCGATGGATTGATCGACCGTGATCACGTGCGCGATTTTCGGGTAGCCGCCAATCGTTTGGCAATCCCCAAGCAAGAGAATCGGCTGGCCGTTCGGTGGCACCTGCAGCGTGCCGGGCGCAACCGCTTCCGAGATGAGTTCGGTGGCGTCCATCCGTCGCAGCTCCGGTCCAGCCAGCCGGACCCCCATGCGGTCGGCATCGGGTGTGATTTCGAAGGTCGAACTCATCAGCGCTGCCTGCGACGGTCCGTCGAAGCGGGGCCAATCCGCGCCGCGGAGAATACGCAATCGGGGCATCACCATCGCGGGCCTCGCCCAATCGGCGGGCGCAACAAAACTGGTCGAACGACTCGAGCCCAGCTTTTCGGCCAATCGCATCGCGGGCCGCGATGGCCGGCCGAGCGGCAACACCGCACCGTCAGAAAGGGCGCGGCCGTGAAGTCCTCCGAAGCCGTTGCGCAGATCTGTCGCGCGGCTTCCGAGAACAGGTGGCACCTCGATGCCGCCGGAGATCGCCAGCCAGGCCCGGCCGCCACTTTCCGGAGTTACGGTGATCTCCTCGTCCGCGAGGACCAACGCCGCGCGACCCCCGCTCAGATCGCAACCGCCGGCGCTCACTCTAAATCCGCCGCCGCACCACGCGATCAGGCGTTCGTCGGGACAGCGAAGGCGCACCTCGCCGAGGCTCACTTCGAGGCCGGCGGCCTGTGGCGTGTTGCCGACCAGGAGATTTGCGATCGCCAGCGCATGCGGATCAAGCGCACCGCCGATCGTCACGCCATCCTGGCGAAAACCAGGGCGACCGAGGTCCTGCACAGTAGTCAGAAACCCTGCCCGCGTGACGGTTGCGATCATCGGAGCAGCGATTCGAACTCCGCCCGTGTGATGGCGCGAAAGCGCACCGCATCTCCCGCCCCCAGGAGCGCCGGCGGCCGCCGCGCCACATCAAATAAACGCAACGGAGTGCGACCGATCACGTTCCAGCCTCCGGGGGAAGCGCTCGGGTAGATTCCTGTTTGCGAGCCACCGATCGCCACCGAGCCCGCCGCGACCTCACGGCGCGGGACGGCTCGGCGCGGCACGGCCAGCTCGGGCGGAAGCCCGGTGAGATACGGAAATCCCGGCATGAACCCAACGCAGCCCACACGATAAGCGGCCGCGGCATGCCGTTGCACCACCTCTTCCGGGCTGAGGCCGGCGTGGTCTGCCACCTCGGCGAGATCGGGCGCAAATTCACCCTCGTAACACACAGGTATTTCCACCGCGCGCGCAGCCGTTCGTTTGGCGCGGCGCGGTGCTTTTGCCTCCAGCACGTCGAGGACGGCGCGTCCCACCGCGGCGAACGACAGCAGCGTCGCGTCGTAGAATACGCCCACGGTGGTGGAGGCGGGCGCCAGTTCCACAACCCCCGGAATCGCAGCGGCCCTGAGTTGTCCGGTCGCGGCGAGGACCGCCTCGGTCGCCATTTCGCCGGGAAGGGAAATGCCCGGCAACCGCAGGATTAACGCACTATCGCCGAGAGGTTCGATTTGCATCGCGCTACCTGCAGGCACATCTACGTTCTGAACCGGCGCGCGGCAAAGATGATTGCTCGCTGGCTCGCGCCCGGCGGCTTCGACCTGGCCGCCGGTGCGAGCGACCGCCAACTGCGACATGAATACTCTAGCCGCCGCCAATGCCAATGCCGCCGGATTGCGTGTCTTCTTCGGCCTCCTGTTCCTCCTCCTGCTGGCGGCCGGCTTCTACATGCTGCGGAATCGCGAGAAATTCTTCGGCCACCGCGGCGATGGCTCAGATAGCTACGCCTCGGCGAACTTGCGCATGTGGCTCGTGATCCTGGTCTGGATTCATGCCGTCGTGATCACGGCGCTGATGGTGTTCGAGGTTTAGCGTCGGCTCCAGGAATCGCCATTCAGCCTGTCATTCTGAGCGAAGCCGAAGAATCTCCGATCATTTCCGGCTCCCCACGCGCAGAAACGGTCAGAGATCCTTCACCGTCTGCGCGGTTCAGGATGACAGCTCCGGGGAAGGCTACCCTCGCCGCCAGGGGGCCCTCGCCCAGCCTGCAACGGAGCGTTTCCGCAAAAAAATGCGGATTTCGATATTTTTCTAAAACTTCCGCCCCGGTTCCCCGTAGTAACGCGTGAGATCAGTCCTGGTGCAGCGATAACGCGGGGTTATGCGCCTGCACCAGTAGGTTAGGTGATGACCGCCCGTCGGCCGTTTCCGGCGGGCGGTTCATCCATGAAGCAAGTTGTCGCGCGGTCAGCTGTCATGGGCGAGCCGCGCGCACTTCAGATAAGGCCAGCCGTCCGCCGGTGCTTCCCGGCGGGCGGCGTTTTTGCGCCGGCCACGACGTCCGGCGTCAGCCCCCGCGAGGTCCACCTCGGAAGCCGCGGACGGCATGCTGTTCCAGAAGCGATAGACTCAATGTGCCCGGCGTTCGTTCACGCCGACGATCTGCAGGTCTTCGCCGGTCACCTCGACGATCAGGGTCTTCAGCACCTTGCCCTTGGAATGCCGGGCGCCATTTCGCAACTCGAAGCGCATGGGATATGTGACCCGGAGGCGGCTATCCGGCCGCGGCTCCACCCGCACCTCGCCCGCCAGCCAGAACCGGCGCTCAGGCCAGCGCTGGTTATAGCGCACGAGATCGCTCCGCAGTTTCTCGCGGTCGACGATCCCCTGATCGAAATAGCTGACCCGGTCGCCAAAGAACCCCAGTTCGGCGTCAACACTTGGATCCAGCCCCGCGAGCACGAAAGCCGCCACATAGTCACGCAGGCGTTCGCGACTGAGGGTGAATCGCTGGGGCCCGTCAGCGTCCGATTCCGGCACCTGCGACGCAGGCGGAACGGCGTCGCTCGCACCCGGCTGTAGAGGCGTCGCGTTTTTCCGCGCGCTCAGGTCGGTCAGGAATTGCTGATCGGTGCGTCGCAACCGTTGCCACGTCTCCGCTTCCGGGGCACGGGCCGTTTCGGTGGTGCTGGCGCCGACGCCCAATGCCTTCGCGGTCGTGGGGTCGAGCCGGCCGGAAATCTGAAGTCCATTCCGGATCTGATACCGCGTCAGCGCGGCCGAGGTTTCGCTGCTGGAAACGCCGTTGACCTCACCGTAGTAAAAGCCGCCTTCTTTCAGCCGCGCCTGGGCCGCACGGACGTTATCATCCGCCAAAGCCGCACTTACGGTACAAATGCCGAACGCTACCCAACAGAGGACAAAACGCTTCATCTCCTGGAAATCGCATCTCGGCCTGCCAGCACGCGCTAGCGGCGGTTGTTTTGCGTCAGCCCCGCGCGAGGTCTGCGTCGGAGGCCACGAGGCGCTCGACACGTCCGCCCCGCTCGAGCGCATGCACAATTTCGTCCACGTCCGCCACCGTCACGCGGCCGTAGAAAAAATGATCCGGCTCGACCAGCACCGTGACGCCGATCCCGCACTGATCGAGGCAGCTGGCAGTGCAGACACGCGCCCGGACCTTGGCCAACCCGCGCATCTTCAGCTTTTCCTTGAGTGCCGCATACACCGCCTCACTGCCCCGCTCCGCGCAACATCCCTTCTCGTGACCGGGAGGACGGCGATTCGTGCATACAAAAAGATATCGCTGGCGTTGCGGCATCGGTGCACGCTGGCAGCCGGCACGCGCCGGGTCAACGATGCGACCAGGCGGCACCCGACGAATCGAAGCGATGGCCAAGCCCAACCAACCCCCGACGCCGGAAGTCTGTCCGGTTTGCGGCGAGGAAGTGCCGCCCCGCGCCCTCGCCTGCCCCGAATGCGGGGCCGATCACAACTCGGGCTGGCGCGACGATGCGACGAGCTACGACGGGGTCGATCTGCCGGAGGAGTTCGACTACGACGAATTCGTGCGCGACGAATTCGGCTCGAGCGTGAAGCCGCGCGGGATTCCGACGATCTGGTGGGTCACGGCGCTTCTCTTGCTCGTCGCGCTGGCCGGCCTCTACTTCTACGCCGTGGCGCGCTCCTGACCTCAGGGTGAGCGCGCGGGGTTTTCTTTTTGCCGCGCGGTCCACATCGCGGGCGTCATGACGGCGCGAAAGCCGAGATGATCAGTTCCGGTGTCGGGTTCCCCTTTCCCCCGACCCCCGGGCATGTAGCGGTCGCAGTATTGATCGGTGCAAAGATACGAGCCCCCTTTGTGCACGCGCTTTTTCGTGCCCGGTTCCGACGGATCGACACTGTCCTCCGGCCCGGGCGGATTACGCGCCACGCCGCCGGCATCGGCCAGGCGCTGGTAGTAATCAGGTCGGTACCAATCGCTGCACCATTCCCACACGTTTCCGGCGAGGTCGTAAAGTCCGTAGTCATTCGCCGCAAAGGAGCCGACCGGGGCGGTGCCGGCAAAGCCATCCTCAACGGTATTCTTTTCGGGGAAATGACCTTGAAACGTATTTGCCATCCATTTGCCGTCCGGGTGAAACTCATCGCCCCACGCGTACGCCTTGCGCTCCAATCCGCCGCGGGCCGCAAACTCAAACTCCGCTTCCGTCGGCAGCCGTTTGCCGGCCCACTTGCAATAGGCCAGCGCGTCGTCGTAGGCGATCTGCACGACCGGGTGCTTCTCCTTCCCCTTCAGCTCGGTGTCCGGACCGGCGGGATGACGCCAATCGGCGCCCTTGATGTAATTCCACCAGCGAAAATGACTGTCCAACGGCACGGGTTGGCTGGGTGGTGTGAACACAATGGAGCCGGCGACGAGATTCTCTTCCGGGGCCGTGGGATATTGCTCCCGGGTCGGTTTTTGTTCGGCCACGGTGATGTAACCGGTGGCCCGGGCAAACTCCGCAAACTGTTCATTGGTCACTTCGGTTCGATCCATCCAGAACCCGTCCACGAAAACACGATGCCAGGGCCGCGCATCGCCAAAGTTCGGCTTGTCCGATCCCATCCAGAATTCGCCGCCCGGAACCCACACCATCCCCTCCGGCCCCGGCGTGGCTTTGGTCTCGGGCGCGGGGACCGTCTGACCGTCAGCGCCGCGCGCAATGAACGCGACGAGAATGAATAGCTGCAATCCGCCACATGTTATCGCTGGGACGCCGCGTTGAGGGCGAGGATGCGGTGGACTTCGTCGAAGGCTTGTGGATTCTGGTGGGCGTCATGGTGTGAGGGAACGATCTTTTCGGATTTAGCATTCGGCAGGTGAGAACTCCAGTAGGGCACGACCCCGTCACTTGAATTGGGCGAATCGCCCCGCCCGCGGTCGCCGGCGATGGTGTGATACGGAATCCCAGGCGTTATCGCGACAGTGTTCAGCGCGCGGACGAAATCGTTCTCGGGCGACAGCGTGTCCACGCTGTCGGGGAAACGGGCGAGATGCTTCTGGCCCGCGGCGTCTCGCTCGTAGCGCGCCTCCTCCTGCCCAATGCTGCGCATCGTGGCCGGCAACTGCACGAGGCGGGAGCCGATCCGGCCCAGCAAGCCGGACGCCATGGTGGCGCCGCGCAACGGCGAGGAGATGAAGATGACCCGCCCGATCTCGGGGCGATGCGCGAAGATGGTCGACTCGGTGAGAATGTGTTTGTGCTCGGGGGTCAAATCCATGCGCTCCGGCGGGACGTCGAACATCTGGTCCCAAATGCGCCGCTGGGTGTCGGTAATGAGCAGGCGCGAGACACAGCCCCCCATGCTGTGGCCGATCACGACCATCTTCTTGCGCGAGGGGTAGCGTTTCTCGGCCTCGTCCAGTTCACGCCGGAGGATGGCGGCGGAGTACGGATACGGGTATCCGGTCGGGTAACTGAAGAACCAGAATTGGTAATTGCGCCGCACGTCTTCATCGGCCCGCAGGTGATTGATGAGGGGAAGCCAGGTCGCGGGTGAGGACATCAGGCCGTGCACCAGCAGCACGACAATCTTATCCGGGTCGAACGGCTCCAGCCGGGCGATCCGCGTGGTGGCGGCGAACTTCGCCGGATGCAGCAGGCGCGGGAGGCCGAGTTTCTCGGACTGCATCTCCACGAGCATGAGCGCGAGCGGGGCGGTGTAATCGGCCCCGAGCGGAAAAGTGCGGCCCCCCACTCGGATGCTTTCCGCCCGCAGCGGATCCTCGATGGCGAGGACGCAGCGCGAACCCTCGAAACGCGCGATTCCGGTGGCGGCGTAGTAGAAATGCGGGGTGGGCGCATAGTCATGCACCTGGTCGGCGACGCGTTTCGCGACCAGCGGCGCACCGAGGCCCGCCTTCTCTTCGCGGTCGCTCACGTAGGTGCCGCTGATGCCGAGCTGATCCGTCGGGATCAGGTCGTAGAGCGCCGGATTCCAAACCGCCTTCGGATGGGGCTGCCAGGCGAGCGTGCGCGTGCCAAGTTCGATCGGCGCGGTCCAGGGCGTCAGCCTGGCCTCGCGCAAGGTGCCGAAGAGGCGCGCGACGGCGAAGTTATAGTCGCCCCGCGCGCTGGCATCGGCGGGGTCGCGGTCGAGCTTCTGCCACGCCGTTTCCGCCAGCGCGACATAATGTTCGAGCGCCGCCCGCGGCTCGCTGGCTTTCGCGGCAAATCCCGCGCGGCGCGGCGTGACCTCCTTGACGGCGACGACGTGCGCGCAACCGGCGAGCGCGAGCGCGGCGACGAGGGCGAGAGATCTTGTCGTGAGCGCCCTTCGTTCCCGCGCCACCTTGCGCACGAGCGCCTCCAACTGCAGCGCCGTGGTCATGGATGCTCAGCGGCCTCGCGCTTCATCAGCTCCGCCAGATGGATGAGAGGTCCCCGCTCTGCCACAGACAAACCGTGGCTCGGCGTGTCGAGATCATGGATCACGAAAAAGATCGCCGTGACGAAGACCGTGAGCAGGATGCTCTGCACGATGGCCCGGTGTCCGGTGAGACCGCCCGAAAAACCGACAATTGCGGCGGCGGCGAGGGCCGCGCCGAAAAGGAGAACGAAAATCGCGGGCGGAATCTCCGTCTCGATGGCGGTGATCCAGCGCCGGTGGACCGCGAGCGCGTCTCCGAGCCGCCCAATCATCGGTTCGACCACCAAGGTCGAATTTACGCTCTGCAATTCCGCCCGAACGATAGCCGTCATTCGGCGGTGGAGATTTTCGGCCCGCTCGCGCTCAAGGCGAAACTCGGCGGACCCACGCGCGTGCGTCACCTGGATGGCGTTCGCCTGCTGTTCCACATATTCGCGCAGGAGCTGGCGGAATTCGACGCTGCGGGGCTCGGGTAGAAACCCGGCGCGCAAATTGAGTGCTCCAAGATCGACCGAATCCTGGAGGATCAGCTCTGTGCGTGCTTCAAAACGCCGGTCGGCCATGGTGAGGGTGAAACCGAGCAAGAGCGCGAGCAGTCCCAAAAGCGCGGCTTGCACTCCGCCAAAGTGGCCGCGCCCACCGTCGCTGATTCGCTTTTCCTGCCGCATCCCCACGGCGTTGCCCACCCGGCTGGAAAGGAACATGCCGCCCGCCAGCACCAGGGCGACGAGCCAGGAGGACTGGGCGTGCAACCAGCTCGTGGCGAAGAATTCGTTCATGGAATGCGATGGTTGTGACCCTGAGGAGTCCTACTTGTCGTGATGCTTGTGGTGCTTGACCGCGTTTTCGTCCACCTCGAGCGCGAGCACCTCGGAGCTGCCTTCGGTGCGGTCTTCCAGATCAGCGAACAAGCCTTCGTCGGTCAGGTCGAGCGGGCGGGAGTTTTCCCAATCGTGTTTGGCGATGGTGTGGAGGCGATCGACGATCTCATCGTCATGCACCTCGATGGCCAGCTCCCGCCGGTCATCGAAACTGCCGGGGGCCAGATTGATCGATCCGACGATGGCCCGGCTGCCATCGGCGAGGAGCATCTTGCCGTGGAGTTTCAGATTCTTGAGCTTGTGAATCTTGATTCCCACGTCGTCCATAATCCGCAGGCCGCCGACGCCTTCGACGAGCTTTTCCTTTTTCAAAGTATGGGGCGGCAGGGCCATGACGTGGACTTTGACGCCGCGGGTCGCGGCCCGGACCAGGCGCTCGATGATGACCGAATCCTGATAGCGTTCGTTCTGCACGAAGAGGGTATGCTTGGCGCCGTCGATAAAGCGCGCGATGCGCTCCCGACCATTGCCGCGGCACCAGATGAGATGCGCATCGGGACCGGGATCGAAGTCCTGCCGGTCCCAGTCCGCCTCGAAGCCGGCGATGACCTCGTCCACCTCGTGCTTGTGACTGGTCACGATCGCGTAATCGCGCGTCACAGTTAGGTTCTTGGTCGCCCAGTTCAGCGACTTCACAAACGCCGTCTCGTCGTCCACGACCATCGACTTCTCGTGGGTGAGGCCGAAGTCGGGGTTGCTGTCTTTCACCTTCACGCCCGCCTGCTCGAGGGCCTGGCGCGTCTCGGCGTTTTCCTCTTTCCCGCTGCGGCGCGCGGGGTTGAGCATGACGTGCACCTGCAACCCGCGCCCCTTGGCGCCGATGACCGCGGCCAGCAAATCCGGGTCGGAGAAGACAAACATCTTGATCCGGAGTGATTTCTTTGCGCCTGCGATGGCGTCGAGGATCGGCTTTCCGGTGTCGTCGGGGAGAACAATGATGGAGCGATGGGACATGATGAGGTGGCAGGGTTAAGCGGCGGGCGTGGAGCCAGCCTGGATTCGGTAAAGCTCGGCGTAAATGCCGTTGCGCGCGATCAGTTCATCGTGCGGTCCTTCCTCGGCGACGACGCCACCTTTGAGGACGACGATTTTGTGCGCGTCGCGGATGGTGCTAAGACGATGCGCGATGGTGATGACGGTCCGGCCTTCCATCAGCCGCTCGAGCGCTTCCATGACGAGCTTTTCTGACTCGGTGTCGAGCGCGGCGGTCGGTTCGTCGAGAATGAGGATGGGCGAGTTGCGAATGACGGCGCGGGCGATGCCGATACGCTGGCGCTGGCCGCCCGAAAGCGTGAGTCCGCGTTCGCCGACGAGGGAGTCGTAGCCGTGCGGCATTTGCGCGATGAACTCGTGCGCGTTGGCCATCTTGGCCGCCTCGATGATTTCGTCGAGCGTCGCGTTGGGGCGGCCGTAGGCGATGTTATCACGGATCGTGCCGACGAAGAGCACGGTGTCCTGGAGCACAAAACCGATCTTGCTGCGCAGACCTTCGAGCTTGTAGTCGGTCACATCCACCCCATCGAGCAGGACGCGGCCTTGTGAAGGATCGTAGAAGCGCGGGATGAGCGAAAGGATGGTCGATTTACCGCTGCCGGTCGGCCCGCAGACGCCGACCCGCATGCCGGGCTTGATGGTAAGATTGACGTCAAGGAGGACGGGCGCGGCCGAGTCGTAGGCAAAGGCGATGTGCTCGAAAACGATCTCGCCCTTGACCTCGCCCGGGTCCCGCGCGTCGGATTTTTCTGGAATGATGCTATCCGCCTCGAGGATGGTTTGCACGCGCTCCAGGCCGACCGCGGCCTGGGCGATGACGTTGGTCATTTTCGCCAGATCCTGCACGGGCTTGAAGAACTTGTTGAGGTAGGAAAGGAAAACGGTCAGGGCGCCGATCGTCATGGCATCGCGGAGGATCAGGCCGGTGGCACGCCAGAGGACGAAGGCCACACAGCCCGCCACCGTCACCGAGACGATGGGCGAGAGCATCGACTTCACGCGCCGCGCTTTGAGCGACGCCTGCACCGTCCCCAAGCTCACCTGCTTGAGCCGATCAACCTCCGTATCCTGCCGGCCAAAGGCCTTGACCGAGCGCACGGATTGCAGCCCTTGCTCGACCACCCCCACGATTTCGCTCTGGTGTTTGCGCACTTCGTGCGTGGCTTTCTTGATCGCCTTCTTGAAGTGCGAGATGAAGAAGAGCAGCACGGGCGTGACCACCACGACGATGAGGGCGAAGTCGAAGTTCAGGTAGAGCATGACCGCGAGCATGCCAATGATCGTTAGGCCATCGACGAGAATACTGAGCAGGGCGGTCGAGGCGAAGCTCTGGATCGTGCTCACGTCGGAGGTGATCGTGCTCACCATGTTGCCGATCTGGTGGGTGTCGTAGTACTTGAGCGAGAGCCGCTGGAGATGATGATAGAGGCGCTGGCGCAGGTCATTGGCGACATTCTGCGCCACGCTCTCGGTGTAATAATTGTCGATGTAACCCGCGACCGCACCGATGGCCGCGATGACGATCACGCCCAGCGCTGCCACTCCTGCCAGCGCCAGCGTATGCTCCCCGAAGGAGAAATCCCGCAGCCACGCCAGAAACTCGGGCAGCTTGTGCTTCCCGACGACGTTATCGAGGATGATCTTCAGCGGCCACGGCGCGGCGATGCTCATGGCCGTTTCGATCAGCATGGCGATGAACACCACGATCAGCCATCTGCGGTACGGCCGAACGAGTTCAAGAACGAAGCGGGACATGCTCTTGGAAGACCGCGTTTTGTCGGCGGATGCATCCGACGATGCCACGCGGGCCGTGGATTTTGGGGGCTCAGGATTCATGGGCGGAAGTCAGCGGAAGAAACGCCGGCGAAAAACACCAGCAGTCGGGTGGGTGGGAGGCGCTTCATTCGCGGCCGGATGGTTGCGGATTGGGTGCCGAGTAGAGCGACACGAGCCGGGCAATCAGCACCGCGACGTAAAGCGTGCCGGTCATCGCCTCGGACGCCGCGAGCATGCGCGCCACCTTTCGACACCGGCGCGATGTCGCCGTATCCGACCGTGCTCAGCGTGGCAAAGCTGAAATAGAACGCGTTGAACCGACTCATAGTGCGGCTGCTCTCCTCCCCGGTGGAAAAGGCGAAGGCGTCCGGCGAAAACCGCCCACGAGAACTATAAGCCATCGTACAGAGTAATCCGAGCATCAGATACGCGGAGATGGCGGCGCAGAGCACGTTCGCATCCACCTTGCGCGCCTCGAGGGTGGAATGCACCAGGTGAATGATCACGAACCCGACGAAACAAACGCGAAAGGCGGATAGACCCACGGGGGAAAAGCCGGGCCAACCAAGTGCTCCGAACACCTGGCCAGCAGCGCAAGCACCATCAGGCTTCCCGCCACCCGACCCGATCGAGCGGCGCCGGCCGACGACAAAGACCGACGACGCAAACACCAGCGTCAAGAGCACTATTTCGACCAACTCACCGTACCGCACCGCCGTCCACAAACGGGAAAAACACGAACAGCAGCACCAGTGCCCCGAGCAGCTGGATCGCGGACTAGTGGAGACGGTGGCCGATTCGCGGTTTGCGCGTCACCTCCGTGGATTCAAGCGTTGTCACGTCGCGGGCCATATTACCGCCGGAGGTCTCCCTCCCCGGTTTTCGTGGTGAAGCCGCGGGCCGCCTCGTGAGACGGCCCGCGTGTCTTGCGAACGAGAGATTGTCCTGGCTCTGCGCCTACTGGCTCGGGTGGCTCTTACCCATCTCCCGCACCTGTTGCAGGACCTGCTCGAGGTTGTAGCTCGCCGCCAACTGGAGCGGCGGGTAGTCGATGTAGGACATGAGTTCCTTCTCCCACAGCAACTGGCCGATGGGCAGAAGGTTCCAGTCATAGATATACGCCGTGCTCGGCGAGGCGAGCGCACCGGCGACCGAGAACGCGCCCTTCTGTTCTGCCCCGACGTTGTTCTCGAACGGATCGCGCATGATGTTCTGGAGCTGAGTCCAGTGGAACGTCATGGGTGCGTCGAGAGCATCGACGCCGGTGGAGCCCATCATGGTGTAGTAGAACTTCCAGTTCTTGTAGCGCACGGCCGAGGGGAGTCGGCCCTGGTAGTAGAAGAAGGTATCGCGATTGCTTTGCCGACTTGCCCTGGAGGTAGGAGAGCTGGTTGAGTGCCGTCGAGCTTGGTCTTCACGATGCCCTCGTACTTGCCCGCCATGATCTGCTTGTTCAGCTCATTCGCCTTTGGGGCCGCCGGCGATTTCCACGAACGTGGGCACCCAGTCCAGCGACGGAGAACATTTCCTTGAAGACCGTTCCCGGCTTGATCACGCCCGGCCAGCGGATGACGCACGGAGCGCGCATGCCGCCTTCCCAGGTGCGTCAGCTTCCCGGCTTTGAACGGGGTGACGCCGCCGTCGGGGAAGGTTTGAACCTCGGCGCCGTTGTCGGTGGTGAAGACGACGATCGTGTTGTCGAGCTCGCCCATGTCTTCGAGCTTCTTGAGCACGACGCCGATGTTGTCGTCCATCTGCTTCATGCCGGCTTCGTTGGCGCCCCAGTCCTTGCCGCCCTTGGTGCCGATCATGTCCAGGTATTTCTGCGACAGCACGGTCGTGACGTGCATGCGGGCCGGGTTGTACCAGCAGAAGAACGGCTTGTTGGTCTTCTCGGGGTCGTTGCGATCGAGCCAGTCGACGACGTGCGCGGAGATTTCCTCGTCCACGGTCTTCGAGCGCTCGAGCGTGAGCGGGCCTTCGTCCTTGCCCATCTGGTTCTTCGCCGTGCCGTCGGGGGACTTCATCCACAGGACCGGCCGCGGAGCCGCCATGCAGACGCCGTCCTTGGGGTCGATCTCGCCCGGACGCGGCGGAATGCCGGGAATCGGGACCATCTTCATGGGCGGCACGACGGCCTGCTTGTCCGGGCTGCTGTTGATGTCCGGGAAGCTCACCTGCTGCATCGCGTCCAGGTGATAGAGGTAGCCCCAGAACTCCTGGAACCCGTGCGCCGTCGGCAGGGAATCCGGATGATCGCCGAGGTGGTTCTTGCCGAACTCGCCGGTGGTGTAGCCGAGGTTCAACAGGAACTGGGCAAGGCACGGCGTGCCGGGGCGCAGATACGAAATCGCGCCCGGCAATTGCGGCAGGACCATGCCCGCGCGGTACGGGTGCATTCCGGTGATGAACGCCGTAGCGCCCGGCGGTGCAACTCGACTCCGCGTAGTAGTGTCATGAACATGCCGCCCTCGGCGGCGATGCGGTCGATGTTGGGCGTCTCGCCGACCATCAGGCCGCGGTGGTAACAGCTCGGCTGCATCCAGCCGATGTCGTCGCCCATGATGAACAGGATGTTTGGTTTTTTGTCCGCCGCGTGGGCCGGAGCAATTGCGCCAAGAAGCGCCGTCGCAGTAGTCAACACAGTCAGAGCGAACTTCATCAAGTGTGTTCGTTTCATATTCTTCCTTTCACTTTTTCCAGGTTTGCTTTCATTTTTTGGTACTTTGTTGGTTGTTTCGCTGCCGAATTCGCGGGCTACCTCGTGCAAGACTAGCCCCAGGTTTCACAATCAAAGGGATCGCCTAGTTATTGGCGTTGGCGACGATGGTCGCAGAAGCCTCCTCATCGGCCTTAACCAGCTGCGAGGGGCCGAGTTTGATGGTCAACTTTTCGACCTTACCGGTGAAGGTGAAGGGTGGCTGGTAATCTTTGTCTTCCACACTCAGGCGGGTATCGATGCCGACATCGAACGACTCGTCGATCGTCAGGATGGATGGGACGGTGGCTGGGATCTTCTTGTTATCCACTTCCTTGCCGTCGACCGACAGGACGCCGGTGCCGCCCTTGGCGATGCCGGGGCCGTCGTATTTGAAGTCAAACGTGACGGTGTGTTTGCCCGCGGTGAGCGCTTCCTTGCCTTCCCAGCGGAATTTCTCCACCGCCAGGAGGTTATAGACGAACACCGGCTTGCCTTTGAGCAAGTAAAGGCCGTAGCCACCGAAACGACCGCCGTTGGTGTGGATCATGCCTTCCGCGCCACCCGCGGGAACGTCCACCTCGCCGATGATGGAGTAGGACTTCGGGAGAGCGTGTTCGGGACACTGCCTTCCGGCAAACCGGTCATTTCTCCCGAGTAGGTGAACTCGCTCCGCCCGGCGGTCGGAGCTCGGGTCGCGCGGTCAGCAAGCGATCGAGGATGGAGTTATCCAGCGGGAAGACCTGATACTTCTCTCGCTTCCACGAGAAAGAGTTCCTGGAGCTCTTTCAACTTCGCCGGGATTCTTGGCCGCGAGATCGTTATTCTGCGAGAAATCCTCGGCAATGTTATAGAGCTCCCACTTATAACCGTTGAGCACTTCGGGCATTTTGGCCGTGCCCATGAGCCATGGGGCTTGCGGAGGCGGCGTGCAGGCCATCCAGCCATCGTGATAGATGGCGCGATTGCCAAACATCTCGAAGTATTGCGTGTTGCGCGTGGACTTCGCTTTCGCATTCGCCTTGTCCCACGTGTAGGCCATGCTGACGCCTTCGATCGGTTTCTGCGCAATGCCGTTGACCATGTCCGGCGCCTGGACGCCGGTGGCTTCGAGGATCGTGGGCACGATATCGATCATGTGATGGAACTGGCGGCGGATGCCGCCAGCGTCCTTGATCCGGCCGGGCCACGACATGACCATGCCCTGCCGGGTGCCGCCGAAGAAGGAGGCCACCTGCTTGGTCCACTTGAACGGCGTGTCGAAGGCCCACGACCACGCCACCGACATATGCGGGGTGGTCACTGCCGAGCCCAGGACATCGTAGAACTTCAATTGGGTTTCGACCGGGACATTGATGGCTTGAATCGCTGCCATGTCGAACGCCGTGCCGATGGTGGAGCCTTCGGCGCTGGTGCCGTTGTCGCCGCTGATATAGATGATCAGCGTGTTATCGAGTTTGCCGAGGTCTTCCACCGCCTGGATGACGCGGCCGATCTCATTGTCGGTATAGGCGACGTAAGCGCCGAATATTTCCGCCTGGCGGATGAACACCTTCTTCTCATCGGGCATTGAGCGTTCCCACTTGGGAAGGAGATCCGGCCAGGGAGTGAGCTGGGTATTCGGCGGGATCACGCCGAGCTTCTTCTGGTTGGCGAAGATCGTGTCGCGCAGTTCATTCCAGCCTTTGTCGAACAGGTGCATGTCGCTGATCTTCTTGATCCACTCCGGCGTCGGGTGATGCGGCGCATGCGTGCCGCCGGGGACGAAATAGAGGAAGAACGGCTTGTCCGGCGCGGCGGCATTCAACCCCTTCATGTAACTGATCGCCTCGTCCGCCATGTCGGTGGTCAGGTTGTAACCCGGCTTCCCGACTCACGGATAGATCTGGGTGTGATCGCGAAATAGGTAGGGCTCCCACTGGTTGGTTTCGCCACCCATGAACCCATAGAAATACTCGAAGCCCATCCCGCTGGGCCATTGATCGAACGGGCCGGCCTGGCTGTACTGATAGGTTGGGGTGTTGTGATTCTTCCCGAACCACGAGGTCGCGTAGCCATTGTCCCGGAGAATGGTGCCGATGGTGGCCTTGTCCTTGGGAATGACGCTGTTGTAGCCCGGATAACCTGTGGACATTTCGCCGATCACGCCAGTGCCCACGGAGTGATGGTTTCGGCCGGTGATGAGCGCGGCTCGCGTCGGCGAGCAGAGCGCGGTGGAGTGGAATTGCGTGTAGCGCAAGCCCGCCTTCGCAATCCGGTCCATCGCCGGCGTCGGAATGACGCCGCCAAAGGTGCTGGTCACGCCGTAGCCCTGATCGTCGGTCATGATCAGCAGCACGTTAGGCGCGCCCTTGGGCGGGACGATGGTCGGTGGCCAGCCGGGTTTGGAGTCGGCCGTCGTCAGGCCGATCTTCCCGGCAAAGGGAGCTGGCGGAGCAGGAATAGTCTTCCCGTCAATGGTCGTAGTCGCGCTCGGCGCACCGGGCGCGCCCGTGGTCTGGATTTGTGCGCTGACGGAAGGCGCAACCGCCAGCAAGGCCGCTGCGAACATCCCGCTCAGGAGGAGGGTTCTGGTTGTTTTCATGAGTGATGGGGTTTGCCTGCTGGGTTTGTGCGGGGAAAAGGGGGTTTACTTCCCATGGGAGGGGTCCGCCGGCGCTTCGTGTTTCATCGGGAAGAGGAGAGTGCAGACCGCGCGGATGCCCCACTCCGGCCCTCCGGTCGGAGACGCGGCGTAGTAGCGGCCGCCGACCTGAACGCTGATCGGCTGCTTTCCGATCTTCAGAATCTGGCTGACCCCTAGATTGAGCGGCACGGTCCACTGGTCGTTTTCCCAGTCATACGTGGACTCTGTGTTCACGGAAAACGTGGTGTGGGTCTTGGTGGTGTAGGAGACGAAGGGCTGCAAGAACAGGCTGCTGATGTCCTGCTCATTGCTGTCGCCCCCCACACTCCAGATTTGATTGGCGAGGATGCCGACGGTCCATCCTTTCTTCTGCACGAGGGCGACGAGCGTCGGCCCGAGGCCCCACTTGTCCGGCCCGAGGAGAGCATCGGTGGCGGTGGGATAATAGCCGACCGGGCCGAGGCCCCAGATGAGGCCGCCGGGGCCGGGAGCCTTGGGCGAAAAGAAGAAGCTCTGGGTGGTATTGCCGAGGCCGCTCTGGCTCCCGGATTGCGGACCAAAGACCACGTTCTGATCGATGATCGGGAGAATCGTGCGGAGGATGAGGGTCCAGTCCCGGCTGATGGAAATGGGAACGACGGGCTGAATGTTGAGGGTGAATTTCTGTCCGCTGCCGTCGCCGAAGCCAAAGTCCCAGTTCGCCTGGAAGGGCACGCTGATCAGCGCGGCGATCGGGTTGCTGAGCTGCTTGGCCAAATCAGCTGACGCGTCGGCCTCGGCGACAGGGGCGGCAGGGTGCGTGGTGGCGGCGGGCGGAGCGGTCGCCACGAGGGGCGAGGCGAGCGCGAGGACGAGCAAAGCGGCGGCGAGCAGCGAACGTTTCAATTGGGTGAGCGTGAGGGCGAGGCGGGACGATGTGGCGTCAGGGGGGCGGCGCCGTGACAAAAGCGTGCGGCGACCGCTTCACGCTTGTCTATAAGACTAAAGGCCTACCCCACCGTGCGTTCCGGGAGAGTCGGCGTTTTCCGCTGCCGGGCGGCTCAGAAATGGACGGTAGCCCCCATGATGGGACCGTGCGTGGTCAGTTCCTGCTTCGACCTTCCAGGCTCGTAATCAAAACCGAGCGCCCGGTACCCGAGAATCAGATCGCACCAGCGCGCAGTCTGAATTCCAACCCCGCCGAAGACCTGCCAGCTGAATTCGGAGCCGACGCCGAAACCGCCGATATCGCCGTGGAAATTCAAGGACACCGGCCGTGAAACATAGTAACGGGCGCGCAAGCCAATGATTGGATCCACCCATGTCTCGGTGCCACTGACGTTCACGCCCTGTTGGCGCCAGCCTGGGCCGGAGAACGATCTGGCTATAAACGCTGTAAATACGAGCCCCGGCAAGAACGTCGAGGAAGGCCTTCTGTTTCAGATCAACCGCCCGATAGCTCAGGGCGAGGTCCCGAATGTTTCCTTCACCACCTCGTGCGTGCTGGATACAAAAGGCCCGCCGGCGGCGCAATGTCATCGTGCAACCGCGCGTAAATCAGGTCACCGGTCAGGCCCCAGCGTTTGTAGCGCAGCTCTGCGGCCATCATGAACATCATGTCGAGTTTCTTCAGGACCTCCTTGACGCTGATATCCACGTCCGCGCTGCCGCCGGCCCCGCTGATGGTTCCATTGACCGAGGTCATCCAACCGTAGGGCGTGAGGGAGAAACTCCACGGGCTCTCGGGCGGCGCAGTCGGCGCGACGACCTCCTGGCTCGACTCGACCGGTCCGGCTCTGAGCACCGACGATACGGCGGTCACCAAAACGATTAAGAGGACGATTTGCTTTTTCATGGTTCTTTCCAAACGTGACAACTCACGCGGCCAACTGTGGGGGTTCTGTGGCGTAAGGCCTATCAGACCTTGGTCTTATGGCGAAACATTTCGTCGCCTCCGACCATCGCCACCTTCCTCGGTTCCGCGCACCCCGACATTCCCGGAAGCCCGATTTGGATTTCGACCCCGAATAATTTACCTCCATCACGGCCCTGAACTCGGCGAGGTCGAGCTCATCGGTGGTGCCGTCGCGTTCGATCCCGGCGGCGAGAACGAGGAGGGTCAGAATCGGCGACTCGCGAAGTCGGCGAGTTGGAGGAGAATCTTTTCCACGTTGCTAAGGGCGGCTCGCCTTCGGAGCACTTCCCCGAGCAGTTTGGGATCGTCGGTAATGATGTTGTCCGCGCCCATGCTGAGCACCGTGTTCATGAGGGGGACGTCATTCACCGTCCAGACGTGGACTTCCAGATTCCGGCGCCGCGCGCGCGCGATGAGGTCGCGCGTGACGGCGGCAGAGCTAATGCTGAGAACGTCCGTTTCCAGTTTGGTGATATCCCCCAGCGCGGAAGTCACGATCACGCCGGTGCGGATGCCCGGGCCGGTGGCGCGCACCTGGCGGATGCCGTCGTAGTCGAGCGATGTCACGATACAGTCGCGGGCGAAATCGTGCTCGTTGATGATACGCACCACTTCGCGGGCAAGCTTCTGTTCGTGGCCGTTGAATTTGAGCTCGATGTTGAGTTTCGCGCGGCCCTTCACTGTCTCGATGACCTGCGCGAGGGTGGCGATGCGCTGGTCGCTGAATTTCGGACTGAACCAGCCGCCGCTGTCGAGATCTTTCAGTTCGTCATAGGTGACTTCCCAGATGCGCCGGTTGATGCTGAAGACGCGATTGAGGTCCTTGTCGTGGGCGAGGACCACGGTGCCGTCCTTCGTTTCCTGGACGTCAATCTCGACAAAGTTGGCGCCCTCTTCGATCGCCTGCAAAATGGCGGCCATGGTGTTCTCCGGTGCGACGATGGAACTGCCGCGGTGGGCGGTGATGGCGGTCGCGTCCTGCAGATGGACTGCGTTCACCAGGCGTACTCCAACGTAAATTGTCAGGGCCGCAAAAATTGCCAGCAGGACCAAGCCCGTCCGAAGGAATCCCGCCACCCGACGCATGAGCGCCGTCTCCTCTCCTATCAGCGATTCCGGCAGGGTCACATCCGGCCGGTGCTGCAAGAACCGCACCGAAACCTTGCAGGCCAGTGCCACCATGGACAGGATCGCCGCCGCGATGCTTGCGAGGAAATGAACCACCACCAACAGGGCTGTCATCGTCAGGACTACGGCGGGCTCGTTCCCCGCGGCCCCAAGGAGCACCCACTTCAACATCCGGGTGAGAAGCCATGAAGCACCAAAAAGCAGCGCCACCAGCACCAGCCAGCGGAGCAACATTACTACCGTCTCCCGCTTCCGCGATTTGACGAGCCTGGTGCTTTCCCGCAGCGCGGCGGCCGGTGATGCGTTCGTAAAGAGCAGCAGCGGGACCGAGTAAATCCAGCGCACAAAACGCCGGACCGCGAAGAAGGCGAACCCGAGACCGGCGACGATGCAAACCGACACAACAATCCAGAACGGCGGCGGCTTCGCATAGAGATAATAGTTGATGTCGTTTTCTATGAGGAAGATCCGATAGGCTCCTCCGGCGAGAGCGAGGAACGGCAACGCGATCGCGAGGTAGATCAGGAATTGTCGCACCGAAAGCCGCCAAAGACGCGGCAACGCCAGGCCGAGAAATCCGAAAAGTTGCCTCATCCGGATGCGCTCGCGTCGCTGTAGCGAAATCGCCAGAGCTGTCAGTCCGCCAAATTCGAAGAACGCCAGCGCGAATCCGATCGTGACCGCCACGATTAGGTAGCAGAGCCCTTTGAAAGAGAGAAAAAAGCCGGCCAGATCATAATTGCTGACCGCCCCGCTGCCCGACCACGCGATCAGGCGGCTGGTGAGCCATGCCGTGGACGGGATGAAAACCGCCAGCCCGAGCAACCGGAAGAGCAACTCGAAGCCCGCGAACTGCGGCAATCCTCTCTTTAGAATGGACCGTGCGGCCGCGCCGTGGTCGTCGGTTTCACTGGATGCGTCGCCCTTCATGGATGCAGTTTCAGAAACTCCGGGCCGGCGACATTGAGCTTCCCAACGCTGCCGATTTCACTCCTCCAGCGATTCGACGGAGACGCCGATCCATTTCGCCGCCTTATCGCGTTCCTGAAAAATGCGGACTCTCAGCGGAGAACCCTGGGTCAAGAGCTCGTGCAGCCTGCTGTAATGAGCGCTGTGTTGCCCGGCGACGAGAATAGCAGATTTGACCGGTGGGCGCCCGACGCAGGCGAGCCGCCGAAAGAGTGAGAAGTGAAAGACATATCGGAAGTTGAGGTCGATCGCATCGAGTTTGAGCGTATCGCTGAATCGATTGAAGGGTTCGCCGAAGGTCGCTTCCTTCTTCCCCATGTAAGTCAGAAGCTGGTTGAGGGACTCTTCGTTAAGGATGCCGTGCGGTCTCCAGACCATGAGTCGGAGGTCGTCGTGAAACAGAACGTTAGGCGGCAGCTTCATTTTTCTGGGAGTAACTCTTCTACTTTAGAATTTGAATCCCGCCGGAAGTCCGTATCCGGTCACAGTCATGAAAGAACGAGTAATCGTTAGGCGAGTCAGAAATCCGAGACTTCCCGTTGGGACCGCTCGAAGACTTTACTTAGCGAGGCGGTTCAAGACATTAGTCATCGGCGTGCTGGGGATCCGGATCATGCCGCTAAGAGGATGGTCGAGTTCCAAAATCAAAAAAACGGCGCAGGCGACCGAAAACGCGGAAGCGACCAATGCGAAAGTGGTCGTGGCGTTAGGCGGCGCGATCAGGCTAAATGCAAAGAATATGATCACGAGCCAGCAGACCAGTGCGATCAGCAGCGGCCTCGAAATGGACGGAATCGCCTGCGCTTCCAAAAGTGATCGAAGCTGGGCCAGATCTACCATAACGGTGGCGGCCTCTGCCTTGAGGGCGCGTTGCGAATCGTCCTGCGGTGAGAGACGCTGAACGGCGACGTAAAACGCGTCCCCCGCTTGCTCGTTAGGGGCCACCTGGGCAGACATGCCTCTCTCTTCCGGCCACATCCGCCGGACCGCATCGGCAACGACGTCGCGACACTGGACGCGGGCTCCAGCCGCTTCGGGTCCGTACGCGGCCAGCACTCGGTCGAGGAAAACGACCTTGCCGGCCATCTGACTCACTTCACTTCGCACAGTGTCGTAGGTGTCCTTGGCCGAGCTGATGAGCAAGCCCAGGAGCAGCGCGGTCATGGTCGCCACCAGGCCCATGGCCAGTTTCACAGCATCTTTCGACTCCGCGCTGAGATGGTCCTCGGGAAGGTAACGACGCACATGCCTTCCAAGCAACACGACGCCGACGAGGCATACGAACAAAATGGTTGCGGTGATGACAGTAATCATGTCGCGCGTTCGGCAACCCTGTTATTTCGCCGGGTTATACCAGATGGGCGAGGTGTAGGCGCGCTCGGTGGTGGTCATGCGCGTGCCGGGGAGCGGCTTGACGCCGAATCTTTTCGCGTCGTAGGCGGTCCAGCGCGGAGTGGGAATTTCGATGACGCGGACGTAGTAAAAGGCGCGCTGCTTGGCGTCGAACTCCGGGTCTTTCCAGACGGTGATCAGCTCGGGCGCGCCGATGGTGTTCGTCCACGTCGCGTTCTCGACATCGACGGTGTTGCCGACGCTCGGGATCTTGCCTTTCGCGTCGGGTTTGCGGTCGCCGCTCCACGCGACGTCATAGACTTTCTCCTGCACCTCGCCCTTCGCATCGAGCCAGCCTTTGATGATCTGGATGCGATCGAGATTGCCGCTGAGCGGGTCTTTCATCGCGGCGACGAGGAAGCGTGGGCGACTTTGCCCGCGGCGTCGCGGCGTGCAGGTCGCCGCCCATCGGGACGCCTTTGCGATAGCCAATGACGGCGGGTTCGCGCGAGTTGGCGTCGGCTTTTTCAAAATCCCAGCCGCCGAAGAAGCGCACGACGAGGCGCGAGCCGGTGGTGGCGTAGGTTTCCTTGCGCTGCATCGCGTCGAAGATCGAGTGCGCGCGTGTTTTCCTCGGCCCACACGACGGCGTAACCGGACGAGACGACTTCCCAGTCCATGATCTTCACGCCGGTCTTGGCGATGTTCATGAAGGTGGCGGTCAGGCGATGCGCGCTGGGCTCGCTCGGTGGTGATCTTGCCGAAGAAGTTGTCCTCCTCGAAGGACGGCGAGGCCGGTGTGCGCGTCGCTGCTGCCGACGAGGCCGAACTTGTAGGGATTCGTGCCGAGCTTCGCTTCGAGCTTGAGGCCGTTCTTGAGCGCCGAGCGGGTGTATTCGAATTCGAGCATCTCCTTCTTCTTCGCCGCGCTGCCGTCGAGGTTGCCTTTGTCCCACAGTCTCGTAGTCGGCGAACTCGTCGTTCGGCGAGAGGAAGGGATGCGCCTCGCCGTCGCCCTTCATCTGCGTGGCCTCGTAGAGCCGCTCCCACTTCGCGCGCTGTCTCGGCATACTCGCGGTCGATCGCTTTGCCGAAGGCCTCGACGATCGGGAACATCTCGCCGTTGCTCAGGTTGCCGTTGTGCGCGATGGCGAGCACGCTGCCGCCGGTTTTCTTTTCGTAGGCGTCCATCCATTTCCACAGGTCCACGGGATTGATGCTGCCCAGCGGCGGCATGCAGGTCATCGGCTCGACCTGGCTGGCGCGGTCGGCGTTGTCGCGGAAGATGACGTTGCGATGGAGGTTGTTGCCCTTGCTGAGCGAGGTCCACTCGTAGCCGATGAAGGCGGTGAAGCGGCCCGGCTCGTTGTAGTGCTCGGCGGCGTCGATGGTCTCCTGCCACGCGCCGCGATAGGCGCGCGTGCCGGGGACATACACCAGCGCCTTCGGGAACTTGCCCTGGCGAAAATTGGCCGATGATTTCGATGCGCCGCCTCAGCGCCCTTGCCCGCCTGGATCATGTCATACCACTTGCGCCCCGTCGGATCGGCGAGCAGTTCGGGCTTGCCCGCGATGAAATCGGTGAAGAAGCCCATGTTGTCCGAGTGATCGGCGACGACGAGGAAATCGAGCGGGCGCGAGAGCTTCGCGGGCTGGCCGCTCGAGGCCATGACCTGCTCGCCGCGCGCGAAGCGATAGGCGTCGCGCGGACTCAAACGGCAGCCGAACGCGCCGGCATCCATCGAGAACGCCGGTGTGCAGGTGCGTGTCGCCGAAGAACGGACGCGTCGGAAATTTGCGGTCGGCGTAGGGCGAGTAGGGGCGCTTCTTGAACGCCTCGCCGGCCTTCTCCTTGTCGAGCGTGCCGAGGTCGGTGCTGGCGGTTTCGTCCGCGGCGAACGCGGTGAATGAAATCGCGAGCAGCGTCGCGATGGTGGTGACGAGTGCTTTGGTTTTCATGGTGTGGATGAGTGCGGAGTTGGAGTGAGAGAAAGTGGTTTCACCAAATGGCGGCGGTGCGTTCGATGACCCAAAACATGGCGACGCCGCCGATGGCGTAGGGCGGAAGGATCGGCGCCCATTCCGGCAGCCGGATGCGCCGCAGCAGCGCGATGACGCCGAGCGTCGACAGCGACAAACGCGAGCTGGCCGGCCTCGACGCCGAGATTGAAAAAGAGCAGCGCGAGCGGGATGTCGTTCGCCGGCAAGCCGACCTCGCTCAGCGCGCCCGCGAAGCCGAACCCGTGCAGCAATCCAAACGTTCCCGCGACCAGCCATGGCGCGCGCTCGGTCAGCCCGCGCTCGCCGCGCCGGCTGCGCAGAATTTCCGACGCGACGAAAACGATGCTCAGCGCAATGACCGCCTCGACCGGCGCCGACGGGCACGTGCACCACGCCGAGCGTCGCCAGCGCGAGCGTGATGCTGTGCGCGACGGTGAACGCGGTGATCGTCTTCACCAGCAGCCCCACGCCGCGCACGATGAGCACCAGCGCGAGAACGAAG
Organism: uncultured Verrucomicrobiae bacterium; assembly: GCA_963844275.1. GTDB lineage: Bacteria > Verrucomicrobiota > Verrucomicrobiia > Chthoniobacterales > UBA10450 > JACCTI01. Next base: position 15,652 of record CAWJNS010000008.1, on the reverse strand, counting down.
AGCAGATGATCGATGCCGAAGAGAATGTGCTCGACGCCGAGGATGAAATACCCGCCCGCCGCCGGCCCCGCGTCGTTCGCGTGAAAGACAAACGACGGCGCATCCGGCCGCAGCAGATGCGAGACGACGCGCCCATCCGCCAGCGCGATGCGCACGAGCACATCCACCATCGTCGATTGCAGCCCATGCACCGCGACCTCCCAGCCCTCCAGTCCCTTCGCGCCCGTGGAGATCGTCCAACGCTTGATCTCCGCGCCGAAGATCCGCTCGACGCGCGGCGGCACGACGATCACCGCATCCTTCGGCAGCGACGGGATGAATCGGCGAGAACGCCGCGCGAAAGCTGCGCCGCCGTCGGCGCCGGACAGCCGCACGGCATCGTCGTCGTCGCATCCGCATCGGCCTTCGTGATCGCCTGCGGATGCGGCATTTCCTCGCCCGCCAGCGGCGCGCCGCCCACGCGCCGGCACTTTCCAAAGCACGTCGAACTCGCCCGGCGCGCGCTCGGTCAGCTCGAGAAAAGCCGGCCGCACCTCGTGGGCCGAGGCCGCAGCGGCGAACAACCCGAAAATGGCGAGCCAGCGTTTCATCGTTGCGCTGTTTGCATGGCGGAGCGGCTGCTTGCGCGAGCGCGGCCTCGTCCAGCTGACCTGGTAGCGCTCCTGCAACCGCGCCAAGAATTCGGGGTTCGCCGTGCGCCGGCGTTCCTCATCGAAATCGCGCACCACGGCTTCTCGCACCGTCTCGAACGCCACCGCTTGCGGCTCCGTGCGTTCCATCACGCGCACCAGATGCATACCGTAGCTCGACGCCACCGGCCCGTGCCATCCCTCCGCGGGCAACGTCGCCACCACCGCCGCGAAACTCCCGCCCCAGCGCCGCCGCGATCTCCTGCGTGTCGCGTTCGGTAAATTCGTGCCCCCGCAAAAATGGATCGCCCATCGCCTCTTCGCTCGCGCCCTGGCGGAGCGCGTCCAGCGCATCGCGCGCGTCACCCTCCAGCCGCGCTCCACGCCGTTCCTGGCTGAAATAGACATGCCGAAAACTCAAGCGCGCGGCTTTCGCGTAGCGCGCCGCATTCGCGGCGAAATATTTCCGCACCGCCGCCTCATCCGGCTCGGCCGCCGACGCGATGTCGTGGCCGAGAAACTCCATCTTCTGCGCCAGCCGCCGGCGAACGATCGTGTCGTTGCGCTCCAACCCCAGCGCGAGCGCTTCGCGGCAGAGCACCTCCTCGCGAATATGATCGGTCACCAACCCGCGCAGCTCGTCGGCATCGGGCGCGCGGTGCCATTGCCGGGTAAAACCTGCGCTTAACCACTCGATGGTCCCGGCGGTGATCTCGATCCGGGCGGCCCGGGCTTCCGGCGAACGCTGCGTCGCGCGCCACGAATGCACGACAAAGAGGAGCGCGCCAAGCAGGAGAAAATGAAAAAACGGTTCTCGGACTAGTTTCTTCATTTTTGACATATGGGTTGGGCTCTTTCAGTCCGGCGCCTGGGCCAGCGCGTTATGCACGGCAGCGAGAAATTCTTCGTCACTTCGCGAAACGCCAAAAGGAAGGCGTCCATCTCGGTTTTTTTGTCAATGGTGAGTCGGATATGGTTGGGCATCGCCTAGTCGACCGACCTGCACATGTCGTTGTTCAAATCCCTGAATCAGCGGAACCACTGGGTGCTTGAGATCGAACATGATGAAATTGGCTTGCGAGGGAGTCTGTTGGTAACGCATGGCATCGAGTTCGCGGCTAACGAACGCTTTCGCCTCGTTAGTTAATCGACGACCGTTGGCGACCTGATCCGGGTCGCGTAAACTCGCGTTCGCTGCGACCAGCGCCACAAGGTTGACGCTGTCCCACGATTGGTGCGGGCGCAGGCGCTCGATTGTGTATTGCTCACGCCTCGCTCTGGATTCCTTCGATGTAGCCTTGCGCGCCGGTCTTCACGTGGGCGGCGTTGGCTTCGTCGGTGTCGATGTGCATGGCCAGCGCGAAGCTCGGATCCACGCGCACGAGCACGTCGCCAAAGACCAGCTCGCGGTCGCCGGCGATGCGCACGCGCACGATCGACTTGTCGCGCACGCCGTAGCGGAGGGCGTCCTCGGGCGTCATGTGAATATGGCGAAACGCGCAGATGACGCCGCGGTCGAACTGCACGCTGCCGGCCGTGCCTTCGAGCGTGCAGCCGGGCGTGTCCGCGATGTCGCCGCTCTCGCGGATCGGCGGATGCACGCCGAGCTTGAACTGCTCGGTCATCGCGATCTCGACCTGCGTGTATTTTCGCGTCGGCCCGAGCACGCGGACGCGCTCGATGCGGCCCTTCGGCCCGACGATGGCGAGCTGTTCCTTGCAGGCATACTGGCCGGGCTGCGAGAGGTCGGCGTGTTTGGTGAGCTGATGCCCCGGGCCGAACAGCGCCTCGACGTGCTCCTGCGTGAGGTGAATGTGATGCGCCGAGACCTCGACGAGAAACGGCTGCTGCTTCTGCGCCTCCAGCGCGCGCGTGATGTAGGAGCGGCTGAGCGTGCGCAACGCCTCGCGGGCCATCATGCGTTCCTCGTCCGTCGGCACGACGAGCACCGTCACCTTCGAGTCGTCGGTGGAAATGCGGCACACTTCGTCGAAGCCGCGCGCGTCGCGATTGCGCTGCTCGTCGAGCGTGATGCCCATGCACTCCAGTCCCTGCAGCGCCAGCGCGCGGACCTCCGCGCTGCCCTGGCCGATGCCGCCGGTGAAGATCACCGCGTCCAGTCCGCCCATCGAGGCGACGTAGGCGCCGATGTATTTGCGCACGCGGTAGCAATACGCCTTGAGCGCGAGCAACGCGCGGTGATGGCCCTCGTCGGCGGCCTTGAGGATCTCGCGCATGTCGCTCGAAATGCCCGAGAGCCCGAGCAGGCCGCTCTTCTTGTTCAGCATCTCCTCGCTCTGCGAGGCGGTCATGCCTTCGGTGCGTTCGAGGAAGGCGAGCACGCCGGCGTCCACGTCGCCGCAGCGCGTGCCCATGATGAGGCCCTCGGCCGGCGTGAAGCCCATCGTCGTGTCCACCGAGCGCCCGTGGTCCACGGCGCAGAGCGACGAGCCGTTGCCGAGATGGCAGCTCACCAGCCGCAGCTCGTTCGGACGGCGCTTCAGAAACTGCGCGGCGCGCAGGCTGACGTAATGGTGCGACGTGCCGTGGAAGCCGTAGCGGCGCACGCCCTTCTTTTCGTAAAGCTCGTAGGGCAGGCCGTAGAGATAGGCGTAGGCCGGCAGCGTGTGATGAAACGCCGTGTCGAACACCGCGACGTGCGGCACGGCGGGAAACAGCCGCCGCATCTCGCGAATGCCGGCGACGTTCACCGGATTGTGCAGCGGCGCGAGCGGATTGAGCGCTTCGATCTGCGCGAGCACCTCGTCGGTGATGAGCGTGCCTTCCGTGAACTTCTCGCCGCCGTGCACCACGCGATGAGCGACCACGCTCACCTCGCCTGCGCCGCCGATGACGCCCGTCTCCTTGGCAGTGAGTTCGGCCACCATGGCCTTGAACGCCTCCGCGAAGCCGCCCTTCGGCAGCTCGCGTTTCACCTCGCCCTTCGGCCCGCGATGGGCGAGCCGCGTGCCGTCGATGCCGATGCGCTCGACCTGACCGCGCGCCTGGCGGGATTCGTCCGCCGTGTCGTAGAAACTGTACTTGAGCGACGACGAGCCGCAGTTGATGACGAGAATCTTCTCCGGCCGCTCGCCCTTTGAGCTTGAGGCCGTAAGGATCCTCGCCCTGGCGGAGTGCGGCGGCCGCCTTCGCCGGATCGGCCAGGACCGTCTTCATCCGCTCCGTGATGGTCCGCGAGATCTGCTGGACTGCGCCCGGCTCGGCCACGATGACCGACTGGAACAGCGACACCGGAATCAACAGCACCTCGCAGCGCGACTCGGCGATGAAGTCCGCGAGCACTGCATCCCCGGTCATCAGCGCCATCTCGTTGAACGTGTCGCCGGCTTTCAGTTGTCCCAGCACCTGGCGCGTGCCGCCGTCGCCGAGCGACCGAGGCCGCCACCGTTCCGCTCAACAACGACCCCGAAATGCGTGGCTTCCTCGCCCCGGTGGGCGATCGCTTCGTTGGCTTCGAACGAAACGACGCGCGAGCCATCGACCAACTCTTGCAGGCGTTCGGCGGAGAAGTCCTGGAAGAGAGCGACCTGTTCCTTGAGAAATGTTTGTGCGTTCATGGGTTCGGGAGTGCGTAGTTGTCGACTCCGCAGGGTGAACCAACCGCAGCACCGGGTGTATTGGACCAAGGTCCTATTGGGACGGAGAACCCGGAGCGGCACGATGACGTGCGACGTCGTGTAACCATGATCGCGGCAACGATTGCATGAAGACGGCACTGACGGAGGGTTCGCTCAGGCCGCAGACCAGGGTGACGGTCCTGCTCGCCGCCGTGATCGCCCTCGTCCTCGGAGCGGCGGGGGGACTCGGGAGCTTCACCTTCGTCTACGCCAAGGGGGCTCCTATCTCGGGAACGATCCTAATGCCTGCGCCAACTGCCACGTCATGCACGGACCACCTCGATGCGTTGGTATAAGTCGAGCCATCGCTCGGTCGCAACCTGCAACGATTGCCATACGCCAGCCGGGGCTCGTTCCGAAGTATTTCACGAAAGCCGAGCACGGCTTTTTTCATTCGCTCGCGTTCACCACCGGCGACTTTCACGACCCGATCCAGATCAAGGAACGCAGCCGGCGCGTGACGGAAAACTCCTGCCGCAAATGTCATCGGACATCGTCCACGACATCGACACCACCCCGGCGCACGGCGGCTCCATGTCGTGCATCCGCTGCCACGCGAGCGTCGGCCATCCCAAATAGAACCTATGAGCAACCTCACCCTCAAAGACCGCCTGCTGAATTTTTACCGCACGCGTCCGCTGATTGTTTTCGGCGTCCTTGTCTGTCTCGCCGCGGTCGGCGCGGTCATCGGCATGATCGTTCTCGTCTCGATCTTTCAGCACAAACAGGAGGCGCGGAATCCGTTCTTTCAGCGTCGTGGAACTCACCGAGGAGACCGAGGACCCGGCCATCTGGGGCAAGAATTTTCCCCTGCAATACGATGACTACCGCCGCACGGTGGATCAGCAGCGCACGCGCTACGGCGGGAGCGAAGCCGAGCCGCGCACGCCGACGAAGGCCGACCCGCGCTCGGTCGTCGCGCAGTCGCGCATCGAGGAAGATCCGCGCCTGAAGACGATGTGGGCGGGCTACGCGTTCGCGAAAGATTTCCGCGAAGAACGCGGGCACGCCTTCATGCTCGACGACCAGACTTACACCGAGCGCCAGCAGGCGGCGAAGCAGCCCGGCACGTGCCTGCATTGCCACGCGTCGATCGCCGGTGCCTTACAAAAAGCTGGGCGACGGCGATCTGATCGAAAGGCTTCGAGAAGATGAATCAGATGCCGTTCGCCGAAGCGCGGAAGCTGGTCACGCATCCGGTCGCGTGCATCGATTGCCACGAGCCGACGACGATGCAGCTTCGCGTCACGCGGCCCGGTTTCATCGAAGGAATGCGCGCGCACAAAGCCGGCGCAGGGCGTGAAGGATTACGACGTGAATCGCGACGCCACGCGACAGGAGATGCGCAGCTTCGTCTGCGGCCAGTGCCACGTGGAGTATTACTTCAAAGGGCCGGAGAAGCGGCTCGTCTATCCGTGGGCGAACGGGCTGAAGGTCGAGAACATCCTCGCCTACTACGACAAGGAGCAATTCAAGGACTGGGTGCACGCGGACACCGGCGCGCCGGTGCTCAAGGCGCAGCATCCGGAATTCGAGATGTGGAACCAGGGCATCCACGCGCGCTCCGGCGTGGCCTGCGCCGATTGCCACATGCCCTACAAACGCGAAGGCGCGCTCAAGATCAGCGACCATCATGTGCGCAGTCCGCTGCTGAACATCAATCACGCCTGCCAGACGTGTCACAAGTGGCCCGAGGCGGAACTGAAGGCGCGCGTGGAAACCATCCAGGAGCGCACGCAAAACATGCGCAACCTCGCGATGGACGCGCTCGTCGAACTCATCGGCGAATTGAAAACCGCGCGCGCCGCCAACGCGCCCGCGGAGCAGGTCACCGCGGCGCAGGACTTCCAGCGCAAGGCGCAGTTCTATCTCGATTTCGTCGAAGCGGAAAACTCGTCCGGCTTCCACGCGCCGCAGGAAGCGCTGCGCATCCTCGGCGAATCGATCAACTTCGCCCGCAAGGGACAACTCGCGCTGCGGCCCGCGAAGTAACAGTCCAACGCCCGCGCATGACCGAGCTCCTGAACCACCTCGAGACGGTCGCGGTGCTCGTCTTCCTCGTGAGCAGCATGGCCGCGATGGGCCTCACGCTCACGCCGCGCGCCATCGCCGCGCCGCTGCGCGACGTGCGCTTCGTGCTGCTCGCGCTCGCGCTGAACTTCGTCCTCGCGCCGGCGTGCGCGTGGCTGCTCACGCTCGTCATCCCGCTCGACCGCGGCCACGCCGCCGGCCTGATGCTGCTCGGCGGCGCCGCGGGCGCGCCCTTTTTGCCCAAGCTCGTCGAGACCGCGCGCGGCGATCTCGCGTCGGCCGCCGCGCTCATGGCGCTGCTCACCGCCGGCACGATCCTCTTCATGCCGTTCGCGCTGCCGCTGATGATCGCCGGCCTCACCGCCGACCCGTGGAGCATCGCGCGTCCGCTGCTGATGCTCATCATCGCTGCCGCTCGCCGCCGGCATGGTGGTGAAAAGCTGCGCCGCATCGCTTCGCCGCGCGCGCCGCGCCGGTGCTGGCAAAGATCGGCAACGCCGCGCTGCTGCTGCTCTTCGTGCTGATGATCGCGCTGAATTTCCGCGCGCTCCTCGGCGTCATCGGCAGCGGCGCGATCCTCGCCGCGCTGCTGTTTTTCGCCGGCGCTCTTTGCGCTCGGCTGGCTGCTCGGCGGCTCCGCACCGCAGCGTCCTCAGTCTCGCCACCACCGCGCGCAACTTCGGCGCCGCGCTCGCCCCTGCCGAGAACTGCTTCGACGATCCCAAGGTCACCGTGATGATCATCGTCGGCGCCATCGTCTGCCTCCTCGTCTCCTTTGCCGCCGCGGGCTGGGTGCGACGCGGGACGGCATCCATTTCTGCCTAACCAACCACACCCATGAATTCGCCATTTCCAACCCACAAAACCAAGATCGTCGCAACCATCGGGCCAGCGTCGGAATCGCCGGAGATGCTCCAGCGGCTCATCCGCGCGGGGCTGAATGTCGCGCGGCTAAATTTTTCGCACGGCGATTTTCCAAACACGCGGAAGTGGTCGTAGTCGGCCCCTCCCTGCGAAATCCCAACGCCAGTCACCGCCTCTAACTCATGCGCGTCGGCGCGTCCGCAACATGAACCTTCCGAAATTTGCGCCGCAGCGCGCCGGGTGGACGACTTCACCGGCCACGATTCCGCTGGAGAAATTGATCGAACAGCTCCTCAAGATCGTGTTCTGATCATTCGAATGGGGGATGCAAACGACACCAATATGAAAAACAATCGCAATGCAAAATCTGGCAGGCGGGAAATCAACGAAAAATACTGAAATGGAATCACCTATGCGAGCATGTGTCGTCCACAGCCTAGACATCGATTCGGTCGACGCGGTGGCGGAACTGATTGCTGGCGCGAAGGTCGCGCTGGGCGCGTCCTCGCCCCGCGTGGCGATGCTGTTTGCCGGGATCGATCATGACTTTGCGATTGTGCTGGAGCAGATCAACGCCCAGTGGCCGGGGATCGCGCTCATCGGTTGCACGACCGACGGTGAGATGTCATCGAAAATCCTCTTTGCGGAAGATTCGCTCGCGCTGGTCTTGCTTTCGGGCGAGGACTTTCACGCGGTATCGGGTGTGGCCAAGTCGGTCTCGACCGATGTGGCGGGGTCTATTCGCGCCAGTGCCAACGATGCGGTCCAGCGTCTGGCGGAAGCGGAGACGGAGATGGCGGAGCGCCGCGCCTTTGCATCACCATGCCCGACGGCCTGACCGTGAGCGGGTCCGCTGCCCTTGACGCGTTGCGGGCGGAGTTGGGCGATGCGGTCCCGATCTTCGGCGGCACCGCCGGCGACCAGTGGCGATTCAAGGGCACCAGGCAGTTCCACGGCACGGAAGTGCTCCAGGATTCCGTGCCGTTTCTCCTCTTCGGTGAGGGTGTCGTCTTCTCCTTTGGCGTGGATACCGGCTGGCGTCCCATCGGGCGCGAGGGGCGAGTCACTGATGTCGACTGGCCACGTGGTGCGGGCCATCGATGGCCAGCCCGCGACCGCGTTCTACCGGGAGTTCCTGGGCAACGCCGACATCACGCACCTGACGGAGTATCCACTGGCGGTATCGGCCGATGATGGTCGAGGTTATTACCTGCGTGCTCCCGGGCCGCACCGATGAGGCCGCCGGCTGTATCCACTTCCTCGGCGATGTGCCGGACGGCGCCCGCGTCCACATCACCACAACCAATCGCGACCAGATTCTGGACGCGACCCGCAGCTCCTTTCAGCACGCCCTGGATGACTTTCCCAAGGACTCCGGGGCGGCGACGGCAAGCCGGCGCTCGCGCTGTGCATCTCCTGCGCCGGGCGGAAGCAGATCCTGGGTTCGCGGACGCAAGAGGAGGCGCGCATCGTCAACGAACTGCTCGGCGATGTGCCCGCGGTCGGGTTCTACGGATATGGTGAAATCGCTCGACTGGCGAAGGATGGCATCTCGCACTACCACAACGAGACGTTCACGACGCTGCTGTTGGGCGGCCGAGTCGGGAGTGCGTGATGGAGACCGACGAAGTCGGCAAGCTCCAGAAGGAAATCCGCTCGCTTAAGAAGCAGGTGGAGCGGCTGGAGGCCAGCCGCGCAACGTTTGAGCTGATGGTCGACCGCAACGACAAGCTGCTCAGCCGCCAGCTCGAGCAGACGCAGCGTCAGGCCGAAGCGCTCAACCGCATCAACTTCCTGTCCGACATTGCGCTGGAGTTGACCGGGTGCGGCTACTGGCACGTCGACTACAGCGATCCGGACCACTACTACCAGTCGGAGCGAGCGGCGAAGATCCTGGGAGAGCACATCAAGCCCGACGGACGTTATCACCTGCAGAACGAGTGGTTCGCACGCCTTCTCGAGGCCGATCCGGAGCTTGCCAGGCAAACCGCCGAGAACTACCAGGGGGCGATCGAAGGGAGATACGAGAACTATCAAGCGACCTACGCGTACAAGCGACCGGCGGACGGCAACGTGGTGTGGATCCACGCCGCTCGGCAAGGTGGTGCGCGACGAGAGCGGGCAAGCCCGTTTCATGTACGGCGTGTATCAGGATGTCACCGAGCGCATCAAGGACGAGGCGGCGCTCCGCGACGCCATGGAAAAGGCGGAGGACGCGACCAAGACGAAGAGCGCACTTCCTGGCGAACATGAGCCACGAGATCCGCACGCCCATGAACGCCATCATCGGCCTGTCGCACCTCGCGCTCAAGACGCCGCTCAACCCCAAGCAGCGCGACTACGTCAGCAAGGTCCACAACGCCGGCACGTCGCTGCTGGCATCATCAACGACATCCTCGATTTCTCCAAGATCGAGGCCGGCAAGCTCGACATCGAAACCACCGACTTCCGGCTCGACGACGTCATCAGCTCGGTCACGACGGTCACCGCGCAGAAGGCGCACGACAAGGGGCTCGAGTTCCTGGCCCACGTCGCGCCGGGCGATTCCCGAGCATCTGCTCGGCGACCCGCTTCGGCTGGGCCAGATCCTGACCAACCTCGTCAACAACGCCGTCAAGTTCACCGAGCAGCGGCGAAATCCGGCTCGAGCATCGAACTGCTCGAACGCACCGGCGAAAAGGTGCAGCTCAAGTTCTCCGTGCGCGACACCGGCATCGGCATGACGCGCGGAGCAGTCGGCGAAACTGTTCCAGCCGTTCACGCAGGCCGACATGTCCACCACGCGCAAGCACGGCGGCACCGGCCTGGGGCTCACGATCTGCCGCCGGCTGGTCGAGCTCATGGGCGGGCGCATCTGGCTCGACAGCGAGCCGGGCGTCGGCAGCACCTTCACTTCACGGTCTGGCTCGGCGTCGGCCCGGAGAAGGGCTCGGGCAAGATCGTTCCCGAGCAAGCTGGCGCAGCTTCGCGTGCTGGTCGTGGACGACAATGCCGCCGCGCGCGAGATCCTCGCACGAGCTGCTCGAGCGCGGTCGTCGAGCACGTGGACGCCGTCGCCTCGGGCCAGGAGGCGCATCGCGGCCATCAAGCAGCACGACGCCGACCGACCCGTACGACATCGTCTTCATGGACTGGCGCATGCCCGGCATGGACGGCCTGCAGGCGAGCCGCCACATCAAGAGCGACGAGACGCTCGACGCATCAGCCGGCGATCGTGCTGGTCACCGCGTTCGGACGCGAAGAAGTGCGCGAGGAAGCCGAACGGCTCGCACTCGACGGCTTCCTGGTCAAGCCCGTGACCAAGTCGATGCTCGTGGATACGCTCGTGAACGTCTTCGCGCGAAGCGGCGAAGGCGGCCGCCGTGGCGAGCGCGACGGCCGAGCGGGGTGCGCCTGCGCGGCGCGCGCATCCTCCTCGTCGAGGACAACGACATCAACCAGCAGATCGCCGTCGAACTGCTCGAAGGCGCGGGGCGAAGGTGGAGGTCGCCAACAACGGACGGGAGGCGGTCGAGAGGCTGTTCGACGGGCCGCAGCCGCCGCCCTTCGACGTGGTGCTGATGGACCTGCAGATGCCCGAGATGGACGGCCATCAGGCGACCGCGAAGATCCGTTCCGACGCGCGTTTCGCGGCGCTGCCGATCATCGCCATGACGGCGCACGCCACGATCGAAGAACGCAGCGCTGCCTCGCCACCGGCATGAACGATCACATCTCCAAGCCGATCGATCCGGACAATCTTGTTCGAGACGGTCGGCCGCTTTCTACAAACCGGCGCACGTCGCCGCCGAGTCCGCGATCGCCAGCGAACGCCGCAATCCGCGCGCCGCCGACGGATGACTTGCCGGCGATCGCCGGGCTCGACACGGAGGACGGCCTGCGCCGGGTCGCGGGAAATCGGAAGCTGTATCTGAAACTCCTGCGCCAGTTCGTCGAGCAGCAAGGTCCGGCGCTCGAGCAAATCGCCGGCGCAGCTCGCAAGCGGCGACATTGCGCTCGCCGAACGGATCGCGCACACCGCTCAAAGGCGTCGCCGGAAACATCGGCGCCAAGCAAGTGCAGTCCGCCGCGGGTGCCTTGGAGAAAGCCATTCGCGACCGCGCCGAACCGCGCGACGTCGAAGAATCTGCGCACAGCAGGTTGCCGATGTGCTCGATCCGTTGCTCGCGCGACTGCGACGCGCTGCACTCGCCGCGCCGGAGCCCGCGGCAGTATCCGCCGTCGCCGCGGCTCCGCTCGATCCCGCGCAGGCGCAGCGAAGCGCCGCGGAATTGCTCAAACAGCTCGCGGAATTCGATCACCGCCGCGGCGGATTTCATCGAAGCGCAACCGCGCGGCGCTGCGCCTCGCTCTTCGCGGACGAGGATTTGGCCGCAGTTTCGAAAAGCACGTGCAGGATTACGCCTTCGGCGACGCGCAAGCGCTCCTGGAAGCGCGCCAGCAGCCTCGCACGAACACTTCCGTCCGCATGAAAAAACTCTCCGATTGCCGCGTCCTGCTCGTGGACGACGCGAAGGCGAACATCGACATCCTCGTCGAGGGCTTGAAGGCCGACCACAAGCTCAGCCTCGCGCTCAACGGCGAAATGGCGCTGCAAATCGCGGCGCGCACGCCGCCCGACCTCGTGCTGCTCGACATCGTGATGCCCGGACTCGATGGCTACGAAGTCTGCCGCCGCTTGCGCGCAGATGCCGGAGACGGCCGACGTGCCGATCATGTTCCTCTCCTCGCTCGAGGAAGTGCAGAACAAGACGCGCGGCTTCGAGGCGGGCGCGAACGATTATCTGACCAAGCCTTTCGAGATGCTCGAAGTGAAGGCGCGCGTGCGTTCGCTGCTCAAGGCCAAGGCTTACAGCGATGCGGTGAAGGAGCAGCTCGCCGCCGATCTGCGCGTCGCGCGCGAGATTCAGATGGGCATGATGCCGCACGATTTTTCCGCCGTGGAAAAGGCGTATGGCGTCAGCTTCGGCGCGGTGCTCGAGCCGGCGCGCGAAGTCGGCGGCGATCTTTACGGCGTCTGCGCCGCCGGGCCGGAGCGGCTGATGATTTTTCTCGGCGATGTCTCGGGCAAAGGCATCCCAGCTTCGATGTTCATGGTGCGCGCGGTCAGCCTCGCGCGCTTGCTGGCGCGGGAGATCGCCGAGCCGAAACGCATCCTCGCGCGGCTGAATGACGAGCTTTCCGCCGACAATCGCGTCCGGCATGTTCGTGACGTTTCTCTGCGCGGTCTTCGAGCCGGCGACGCGCCGCCTCACGCTGGCCAATGGAGGACATTGCCATCCGCTGCTCCTGCCCGCCGCGGGCCGCCGCGCTGGATCACGAAGACGACTGGGCACCGCACTCGGCTTCGACAGCGGACTGGAGTATCAGAGCGCATCGAACTGACGCTGCGCGACGGCGATGCGTTGATCTTTTATACGGATGGCGTGAGCGAGGCGTTCAATCCCGAAGAGTGAGCTCTACGGCAACGACCGCCTGCTGGCCGACGCGAGCGGGCTTCAGCCGGTCAGAGCGCGAATGCGATCAGTGCCGGCCTGCTCGCGAAGGTGCGCGCTTTTGCCGGCACCGCGCCGCAGTCCGACGACATCGCGATCCTCACTTTCAAAGTGAACGACACGAATGGGAACTGAAGGCGCGCGCATGAACGCTGGAACTGCACGCCACACCCGAGGAAGTCATGCGCGCGGTGGAAGCGCTGCAGGCATTCGCGCAGGCGACACGGCGTGCCGGAGAAAATCGATCTTCGGTCTCGCGCTGGCGCTGGAAGAATGCGGCAGCAACATCGTCAATCACGCCTTGCAGCGCGACGCGCAGCAGAACTTTCCAGGTCATCATTCGAATATTCCGGCGACGCTTCGTCATCGAACTGCGCGACCGCGGCCCGGAGTTCGATCCGACCGCCGCCGCGGAACGCAAACCGGCAGGCCGACGACGACGACCTGCCCGGCGGCTGGGGCATTCAACTCGTCCGCCGTTACATGGATGAAATCCATCTACCAACGCGGAGCCGGCGAAAACGTCCTGCGCCTGACCAAACGGCTGATATCGCCGCCGCGGGAAATAACCTTCGCTCAGCTCAGACACTCAACCATAGAAAACCAAAAAACGCAAAACCCATGCCACTCGAAATCCAAATCCAAAAAAGCAGCCGCGCAAGACGACGGGCGCAGTCACCGTCAAACTCAACGGCAGTCTCGACACCGCCACCGCGCCCGACCTGGAAAAACAGCTCGCGCCGGTGCTCGCCGGTCCGGTCAAAGATATCGTTTTCGACCTCGCACAGTTGAAATTCATCAGCAGCGCCGGCCTGCGCGTGTTTTCCATCGCCCGCAAGACGCTCAAGGAGCGCGGCGGCCAGGCGTCCTTCATGAACATGCAGCCGCAAATCCAGGAAGTCTTCGAGATCATGAAGTCACTGCCCGGCGTCGCCGTCTTCGAGAGTGTCGCCGAGATGGACAGTTACCTCGCCGCCCGCCAACGCGCGATTATCGAGGGCCAGCCGTAGGTCTGAGCCAGAGCGCTGGCGAATGCCGGACTTGGACGCACATAGGGCCAACGTCCGGTAGCCGAAGCGATGCCGGATGTTGAAGGATTCAGGCATGAGCAACCTTATCGTCATTGGATTTAACAACGTAGCCGACGCGTTCGAGATGCGCGCGGCGCTCGCGAAATTGCAGTCTCAGTATTTGATCGAAAATGGAGGACGCTGTCGTCGTGACGCGCGACGCGAAGGAAGGTGCAATTGCACCAGGCGGTGAATCTCACGGCCGCCGGCGCGGCAAGCGGTGGGTTTTGGGGGATGTTAATCGGGATGCTCTTCCTCAATCCGCTGCTTGGTGCCGCCATCGGCGCGGGCAGCGGCGCGCTCTCGGGCAAGCTCGCTGATATCGGGATCAACGATCAGTTTATGAAAGACCTCGGCGCGACGTTCACCTCGGGCAGTTCCGCGCTGTTCGTGCTCGTGCGCAAATCCACGCCGGACAAGGTGCTCGAAGCGCTCAAGCCTTTCGCGGGCAAAGGCCGCGTGCCGCAAACTTCGCTGACGAAGGACAAGGAGAGGAACTGCGCGCGTTCATGGAAGGCAAAGAGCGTGTCCAGAATCAGGCCGACGAGGCTCTCGCGGTAACGAACGTTGCCTCAGCTAAACGCAGCCCAAAGGCCATGGTCACTCGTCCCTCAACAAGTCGTTAGGCGACGATACGATCATGAAGACGATGGACTCCGGATTCACTCCCTTCGACATCACGCTACGCGACGGGCGCGCCCTGCATATCCGCGCGATGCAGATGGCGGACGAGGCGGAACTCCTCCAGGCTTTTGAGCGGCTGAGCCCGGATGCCCGCTATATGCGGTTCATGCGCGCGGTCCGCGAGCCGAACCTGGAACGATTGCGAAAGGCGATCGCGTCGTTCCCCGAGAGCGGTCTCGCGATCGTAGCCACTGTTCCGGCAGCGGACGGGTTCGACATCGTAGGGAGCTCCATCTTTGTGATCGGGAGCGACCCGGCGACTTGCGAATTCGCAATGACGATCGCCGCCGACTACAGCGGGGTGCGGCTCGGGCGCACGCTCCTGACGGCACTCATCGATGCGGCCAGGCGACGCGGACTCCGCGAGATGGAGGGCTTCGTCCTGACGGAGAATATAGCGATGCTGCGGCTTGCCGCCCGAGTCGGATTCAGCGTTTCACCGGATCCCGAAGATCCTACCATGCGCATTTGTCATCTGCGCCTCTAGCGGCAGTGCGCGAGAACGGACTATCTGCCGTATGAGACCAAGGTCCACTATTCAGGCAAAGTCGCAGGTCGTAGGCTGGGCGTGCTCGACACGCCCCGCAATCCCAACGGGGCAGTCGCGCCCGCGTATGACGCCTAGCGAAGGAGCAACGGAAAATACAGTGTGCCTGGTCGATGATGATCAGTCCTTCCTCAAGTCGATGCGCCGATTGCTGGCCTCGGAAGGGATCGAGGCGCACGCCTTTGACAGACCGGAAGAATTCCTCATCCACGCAGCTGCCCATCCCGTGCCGGTGGTCGTGACCGACATCCAGATGAAAGGTGTAACGGGTCTGGAGATCCTGGCACGAATGTGTGCGATATCACCGCGCCCGCGCGTCATCGTTGTTACGGGTCACGATGACCTTGCGACCCGCACCACTGTAACGCAGATCGGTCCCGTCGCGTTCCTGGTCAAACCGTTCGAGGACGCAGTCTTTCTTAAGGCTGTGCGCGACGGGCTTGCTCAGGCCGGGCCTCAACATCGTGATCGGTCGGAAGTCTCGCTGAATCCGCTTAGAAAACGGCGAAGCGGAATTCGCGGTCACGAGCAATGCCCATCCGGCACGATCACCGAGGCGTCGACGATCGTAATACTGACGCAGGCAACAAGGCAGCCAACTGAAATTGGGGGTGGTTTGGGTTGTCCTCGCTTTGAGGATCGCGGATTTTTCGCGCGACTCGACAACCTCATGTCATCTTGCAGAAGTACCGCA
>CAWJNS010000007.1:0-27866 GCA_963844275.1 uncultured Verrucomicrobiae bacterium | reverse complement strand
GGACGTGCGTGCGCAGTTCACGCTCCCGCATCATCACCCCGTCCTGGAGGGGAAAATGAGCTGCAGTGCTTGTCATGACCCGCATAAAGGTTCTGCGATCAAGAGCGGCGGGACCGAGTTGGCCGCGACCAACGACACCTGTTTCCAATGCCATTCGGTGCAGCGGGGTCCGTTTGTCTTCGAGCACGAAGCGCTGCGCCAGGGTTGCAACACCTGCCACCAGCCGCATGGATCGGTTAATCAGCGGATGCTGACCGAGCGCAACCAGACGCTCTGCCTGAAGTGTCACTTCCAGCAGCAATCCGGCCCGTCGGGCACTCTCCTGATCGGCGGACGCGACCACAGCTCTTTCCTGTCGCGGGGCACGTGCTGGTCAGCCGGATGTCACGAAGCCGTCCACGGCTCGCAGATCAGTTCATCGCTGCGGTTTTAACAAACTGGAGGTTGTCACTATGACGAGGTTTTTCCAACAGCCGGCGGCCAAGTTCCTGATCGTGTGCCTCAACGCCGCATTGCTTCCGCTGGTCGGGCTGGCGGGGGTAGAGACCAGCAGTGAGAAGACGGTGCAGGAGGAGGTCGCACCCGAGTTCAACAACTGGGTGACGCTGGGAATCGGCGGTGTTTCGCTCAGTGGCGATGAGGGCGCCTTCCAGGAGCGTTACGGGATCAACGACGGCGTCTTCGGCGGGATCGAGGACCTGCATTGGGAGCCGGATCTGGGCAAGAACGTGATCTTGAAGATCGACGGGCGGGTGATGCCCGGGCTGGACGATTACCTTGGCAGCATCGAGCTGACCTACAACAACGTCGGCTACATCAAGGCGGGCTATCGCGGGTTCCGCACCTGGTACGACGGGCACGGCGGCTTCTTCCCGGGGAACGACCTTTCCTTCGATTTGTACGACAACGATCTCTCCGTCTATCGACAAAACTTTTGGGTTGAGCTGGGCCTGCGCCTGCCGAAATGGCCGGAGATTACCTTCCGGTATGAGTTTCAATCACGCAACGGAGACAAGGATTCCACGATCTGGGGCGACACCGCGCTGACAGGGGTTCCCGGATCCAACAATCTCCGAGGCATCGTCCCGACTTTTCTCCAGCTGGACGAGATGCGCCACATCTTCACGCTCGACGCGAAGCACACGTTTGGGAAGACCGATGTCGGCCTGGGATTCCGCTACGAGACGCAGGAGATGGATAATACGCGCAATGTCCGTCGCCGGCCGGGCGAAGTGGGGCTGGATCGCATCTTTACGCAGCGCGATACGCTCGACTACGACCTATTCAGCACGCACGTCTACCAGACCACGCGCCTGAACGATCAGATCCAGTTTTCCTTCGCCTACATGTTTACCACGCTGAACAGCGACCTCGGCGGGACTCGTTTCTACGGCCAGACGTATGATCCGATTTTCGATCCAAACTACGCAAACCGGCAACGGCGCGATGAAGGGTTCCTTGATCAATTTGGCGGATCGCAACTCAACCAGCATGTCGTCAACCTGAACCTCGCGTGGAGACCAACGAAGGACTGGGTCATCATTCCCGCCTTCCGTTATGAGCACAACGAACTCAATTCAGTCAGCAACGCGATCGAAACCGTCATCGCGCCGAATGGCCCGATCAGGATGCTTTTTGAGCCGCTCCAGGCCTTAAGCGAGCGCTCTTTTGATACCGCAACTGAAAGTCTGGAGCTCCGCTACACCGGACTTAAGCAGTGGACCTTCTATGCCAAGGGCGAATGGATGCAGGAGGATCTCGAACAGAACGAACGGGACTTCGAATTGACAGAAGACGAGCCCTCTCTGCTCATCGGACGCGACACCTCCGGCAACATCGCGTCGCAAAAGTACGTGATTGGCGCGAACTGGTATCCTCAATCAAGATTCAACGTCGCGGCGCAGTATTATAAGAAAATCTTCGAGAACAATTACGATCATCCATTCGATACGACTCCGAATGCTCCCCCATCCGGTGATCGGTATCCCGCTTTTCTGCGCGCCCAGGATTTCGATGTGGATGACTTCAATATTCGCGTGACCTGGCGGCCAATCAGCAATTTTACGGCAGTCTCGCGTTATGATTTCCAGCTGGGAACCATCGACACGCGCGGCGATTTCCTGGGCACCGTCCAAAGCGCGAAGATCACCGCGCACATTCTGAGCGAGAGTATTACCTGGTCGCCCCTGCCTCGCCTCTATCTCCAGGGCAGTGTGCATTTTGCCATGAATGAGACTGACACGCCCGCGGACACGCGCCTGGCCGCGGTGCAGGACGGGAAGAACAACTACTGGAACGGAACCATCACGGTCGGCTACGCGCTCAGCGACCATACCGATATCCAGTTGAACTACTTCTACTACTGCGCCGATGATTTCGAGAACAACTCAGCTGCCGGCCAGCCCTATGGTGCGGATGCGACAGAAAACGCCTTCACGGCCACACTCAATCACCAGTTTACGAAGAACATTCGTGGCACGCTCAAATACGGCTTCTTCAGTAATCGCACCGACGCTTACGGTGGCCTTCATAATTACGACGCGCATATGTTTGCCACGTCGCTGCAATACCGGTTCTGATTCGGAACCGGGGTGGCAGAGGGATTAAAGGGGATATAGCCATCGCCATGCCTTTTCACTGGCACACCCTGATCCTGCTCACTTTGGTTGGTGCGGCTACCGGTGGTTGCGATCGGCGGGACGAGAAGATCACCGTTTACCGTACGGAGAAGGCGCCGTTGCAATCAGCGTCGCCAGCCGTGCCGTCGACGGGCGGAATGCCGTCGTCGAGCGGCGCGCCTGCCGGATTGCCCATGGCGAATCCCGAGGGTGCGCCTTTGGCAGCGTCCGGCACGGTGCCTGCGAACTGGGAAGCGCAGCCGCCGTCGCAAATGCGACAGGCCAGCTATCAGGTGCGGAGTGAAATCGGAAATGTCGCCGACATCTCGCTTGTGACGCTCGGCACTGCCGCCGGCAATGTGCTCGACAACGTGAATCGGTGGCTCGGCCAGATCGGGCAGCCCCCGATCAATGAGGAGCAGCTGGCGAAAATGGTCGAACGCCTGCCCGGCGCGCCTGGGAATGTCGCCGTCGTCGATCTGAATGGAAAGCCGGAGCAGGGCGATCCAGCGAAGGATGGCCGCATTATCGCGGCGATCGCACCTACTGCGAGCGGGACTTCATTCTTCAAGATGCGGGGCAACCCGGAGCTCGTTGGTGCCGAGAAGGAGAATTTCTTCAAGTGGGTCAGCTCAGTCCGCGTCGGCGCGCCGGGGCCGGACCCGATCGCGGCGAGCGCACCGCCTGCCTCCGGTGACACGCGGCAGATCCGTTGGGAATTGCCGCCGAATTGGACACCTACCCCACCCGCCCCGATGCGCTACGCAGGCTTCAACGCGCCCGCCTCGAATGGTGGGAAGGCGGATGTGTCGGTCGTCAACTTCCCGGGCGACGGCGGCAGCGATGCAGACAACATCAACCGGTGGCGAAACCAGATCGGCCTGCCGCCGGAGGACGGGAAAGCGATCAGTGCACTGGTCCAGCAGATGAACACTGGCGCGGGCACTTTTGCGACAGTCGACATGACTGGCGCGCAGGCCCGGGTTGTCGCGGCGTGGCTGCGACGCGATGGTAGGAGCTGGTTTTTCAAGCTGACGGGGCCGCCGGCGGCGGTGGAGGACCAGCGGACGAATTTCGTGAAGTTTGTTCAGTCGGTTCAGTTCTAAATCATGATGCAGAGAGCCTACGACCTGATCACTTCGCTGAAGCTGACCATCACCTGTCTGGCGGCCGCGATGGTGCTCGTGCTCGCGGGCACGCTCGCGCAGGTCCATCTCGGCATCGAGATTGTGCAGGAACGCTATTTCCAGAGTCTGTTTGTCTGGTGGCCGCCCGATTCGCACGGCTGGAAGATTCCCGTTTTCCCTGGCGGTCATCTCATCGGTGGCGTGCTCCTGATCAACCTGATCGCCGCCCATGCCCGCCGCTTCCGATGGACCTGGCGCAAGTTCGGCATCCATCTCACTCACGCCGGGTTGATCGTGATGCTTGCGGGCGGATTGCTGACCGATCTCTTCGCGGTCGAAAGCCATATGCAGCTGGCGCAGGGCGAAACGAAGAATTACTCCGAGCACCTCCGCTTCATGGAGCTCGCGGTCGTCGACATCACCGATCCGGATTTTGATCAGGTGACCGCCATTCCTGACAAAATGCTCCGGCGCGGTCGACCGATCGAGCACGCGAGTCTGCCGTTCCGGATCCTCGTGCGGCATTACTTCCAAAACTCCCGCCTGCGGATGCTGAATGAGCCCGGCGCGAAGCTGACTCCCGTTGCCAACCAAGGCCCCGGGGCTCAGATCGGCGTGGAAGCGGTCCCGCGCGCGACCGGAGTGGACCAGCGCGATGTCATCAGCGCGGCGATCGAGATCGTGCCGACCGAAGCAGGCGCGCAATCACTCGGCACCTGGCTCGTTTCCGATGCGCTCGGCGCGCCGCAGACGTTTTCGGCCGGGGGCCGCACCTGGCGAATCGAGCTACGCCAGGCGCGTTTCTACAAGCCCTACAGCGTCACGCTGCAGAAGTTCACACACGAACGTTATCCCGGGACCGAAATCCCGAAAAATTTCGCCAGCAGCGTCACCTTAATCGATCCGGAACGCTAGGTGAATCGCGACGTGCTCATTTACATGAACCATCCGCTCCGCTATCGCGGCGAAACCTATTACCAGGCGGGATTTCAAAAGGGCGACACCGTGTCGATTCTGCAGGTGGTGCGCAATCCGAGTTTCGTCACGCCCTATATCGCGTGCATCATCGTCGGCGTGGGCCTTTGGTGCAATTCGGTTATCATCTGGTTGGATTCTCCCGCCGCCGCACGGCTCTCGCATGAAACGCTGGTTCCCTTACATCGTGGTGACGCTGGCGGCGCTCTTCGTTGCCGTCGCGTGGATCCCGAAGAACCCGGCGTCCGGCGCGCCTGACCTGCCGACCCTGGGCAAGGTGCCGGTGCTCGTCGGCGGCCGCGTCAAACCGCTCGATACGGTCGCGCGCAACTCGCTCCTCATCATTCACGGCAAACAGGAATTGCGCCTCGCCGATGGCCGCCGCGCCAGCGCTATGCAATGGCTCACGGAGGTGCTATTTGATGCGCCGGCAGCGGATCAGCAGCTGGCCTTTGTCATCCAAAATCCGGATGTGCTTGGCTTGTTTGGCTGGGAACAGGGCGAGCGGAAGTATTTCAGCTACACCGAATTGTCTCCGTTCCTGAAGCAGATCGATGAACAGGGTGAGCAATCGGAAAAGCTGCAGTCGGCGGAGCGGTCGGCCTATCAAAGTTCCATCATCAACCTGCGCAACGCCCTCATCCTTTATCAGCGGCTCAAGAACAGCGTCGGACCGGAAGGTCCGGAAAACTTCGCGCGGGAACTCGAGACCTTTGCCGCCGCACTGCCGGCGGGCGGAAAGGCGGCGACCGCCCACGAGGCGGGCGCGCCTTTCGACAAGGAAAAGCTCGATTTGGTGGCGGAAGCAATGCGGCGGTACGACGCGATGTCGAGCATGGCCTACATTCTCGCCGTTCCGCCGGTCGGCGGAGATGAGCACTGGCATTCGATCGGCGACACTCTCCTGCAGGCCGTGGGCGCGGGCGCGATCCATCCGGTTGCGACGCTCTACGCCCAGATCGGCGACGCGCATCGCGCGAAGGCGTGGCCGCAGTTCAACCAGCAGGTCGCAACCCTGCGCGACCTGATCGCCGGGGAGCAACCGAACGCCACCGGCCGATCCGCCTACGAGTTCCTCTTCAACCGCCTCCAGCCGTTTTCGCAAAGCATGACGCTCTACGTTCTGGCGTTTCTGCTCGCCTGCGGTTCCTGGCTCGGCTGGCAGCGCCCGCTGAGTCGCGCGGCGTTTTACGTCCTCCTGCTCGCGCTCGCGATTCACACCTTCGGGCTGATCTCGCGCATGTACCTGCAGGAGCGGCCGCCGGTGACGAATCTCTATTCCTCCGCGATTTTCATCGGCTGGGGCGCGGTGCTTGCTCGGCGCTGATCCTGGAGCGGATCTTCCGCAACGGCATCGGCGCCGCTGCGCCGGCGTCGATCGGCGTTCATCACGCTGATCATCGCGCACCATCTCGTCCCGGCAGCGGCGACACGATGGAAATGATGCGCGCTGTGCTCGACACCAACTTCTGGCTGGCGACGCACGTGCGTGGTGATCACGCTCGGCTACTCCGCGATGTTCGTGGCCGGGTTCCTCGCGATTATCTTACATCGTCCGCGGGCGTCTTCACGCCGCTCTGCTGCGACTCAGGCCACGGCGGATCGCTCGCGCGCATGGTCTACGGCGTCATCTGTTTCGCGACGCTCTTCAGCTTCGTCGGCACCGTCCTCGGCGGCATCTGGGCGGATCAATCGTGGGGCCGGTTCTGGGGTTGGGATCCGAAGGAAAACGGCGCGCTGCTCATCGTGCTCTGGTGCGCGATGATCCTGCACGCGCGCTGGGGCGGCCTTATCAGGGAGCGCGGGCTGATGACCATCGCGATCTTCGGCAACGTCGTCACTGCCTTGTCGCTGGTTCGGCGTGAACATGCTCGGCGTCGGGCTGCATTCCTACGGCTTCATGGACAAAGCATTTTGGTGGCTGGCCGGATTCATGGTGAGCCAGCTGCTGCTGATGGCGATCGCCGGCATGCCCTTGGAACGCTGGCGCAGTTTCGCCACCTCGGCGCCTCCGGCGCGGCCGGGCCCGCGCCTGGCACCCGACGACAACGCCAAGCCATATGCGACTTCCGTTTGAAGAATGACAACCGACCGCCAATTAGCTAAAAAACAAGGACATCTATGAAACACCCCCTCCTCATCGCAGGCAGCCTCATCATTGCCTCCTCGCTTTCCGTGCTCGGCGCGGATGCGAAGGCCAACTGGGATACGCATTGCAGCCAGTGCCACGGCGCTGATGGCAAAGCCGAGACCAAGATCGGAAAGCAACTGGGCGCGAAAGACCTGACCGACCCCAAAAAGCAGTCGGAATTCACCGACGCACAGGCGACTGAAGCCATCAAGAACGGCATCAAAGAAGGTAGCAAAGTCAAAATGAAAGCATTCGGCAGCAAGCTGAGTGACGACGAAGTCAAAGCGCTCGTCGCTTACACTCGCGGGCTGAAGAAGTAGTCACGTTCCACCTTTCAAAGCATCGGCCGCGGAGCACGTCGCTCGGCGGCCGCTTTCGTTTCGGGGCCAGGCTGGACGCCTCCGCAATCGTCCGTTCCCAAGAAATGCACAGTATTGTGCAATAAAGGTTGAGCCCCGGGTCGGGCGGTTTGCTCTGGTATCAGCAGGCAAACCAGCACCATGCACGACGACCCGCCATTTTACCTCCGCCGCGATCGCCGCGCCGCTGCGGCCCCTGATTCCGCGGCACAGGCGCTGCCCCTCCGATGAAAGACGATCGCAAAAGCGCGCTCGTCCTCACGGGACTGTTCGTTGCCTTCCTCGCGCTGGGCGCCGCCTTCGCCCTCGACCTCTGGGGCAGGTCCGAGGCGTTGCGGCCGATCCCGCTCGCCGATCCTCAGATTTTCAGCACCGAGACGGTCCGAAAATCCTACGCGGAACTCATTCGCACCGGCGGCGATGCCTCGACCTTCGAGTGTTACATCTGCCACGACCAGGAGAACCCGCCGACCCTGAAGTTCGACGAGAACCACAACCTCATCGTTCCCGAGGAACACTCGAACATCGTGATGGGGCACGGCCAGAACAACCGCAACAACCTTTGCTTCAATTGCCATGACGAGAAAAATCTCGAGGCGTTCCAGACGAGGGACGGCCGGGAGCTGAAGTTTGAGGAAAGCACCCAGCTTTGCGGCAGTTGCCATGGTCCGACGATTCGGGACTGGGATGCCGGCGCCCACGGCCGGACAAGCGGGCATTGGAATCGCGAGATGGGCCCCTTCATCAAGGAGGACTGCGTCTCCTGTCACGATCCGCACACACCGAAGTTTCCGGGCCGTAAACCGGGCCCCCCGCCCCATGCGCTCGGCCTCTGCCGCCGCCGACCGGAAACACAAAAGGAGAACACTGAGATGCCCAACGACCTTTCCGAGCCGACCCGGTCTCCGGTGGAATACGATGGCGTCAGCCGGCGGAGTTTCCTGCGCACTTCGGCCGTCTTTGGCGCCGGTCTGGCCGCGATTGCCGCCGGTCTCGCACCGCTCCTCAAGATGGAGGACTTTCCGTCCCTCGAGGAGTTCCTGCAGAAGTACTACAAGGAGCTGACGCCGGACGAGATGGCGAAAGTGTTGCAGCGAATTGAGGGCGAGGTGGAGCGCCAATATGGAATCCGCCCGCACGTGCGCGATCTCAAGCCGATGGACGGCGTGGAGTTTGTTTACTGCCTCAACCTCACGCGCTGCATCGGCTGTCGGAAATGCGTTCACGCCTGCGTCGCGGAGAACAACCTGTCACGGAATCCGGAGATTCAATACATCCGCGTCCTGAAGCTGCCGCACGGCTCGCTCGACCTGGAGAAGGCGGATCACAATTACGAGCACGAAGGAGGTACCGGAAAAGGGCTTCTTCTACATGCCGGTGCAGTGCCAGCAGTGCAAGAATCCGCCCTGCGTTAAGGTCTGTCCGGTGCACGCCACCTGGCAGGAGAGCGATGGCATCACGGTGATCGATTACGACTGGTGCATCGGCTGCCGCTACTGCGAGGCGGCGTGTCCGTATTGGGCGCGGCGTTTCAATTTCACCAAGCCTTCGATCCCGAAGGAGCGGCTGAATCCGGAAATGGCCTATCTGGGCAACCGTCCGCGCAAACAAGGCGTGATGGAGAAATGCCACTTCTGCATCCAGCGGACGCGCGCCGGAAAATATCCGGCCTGCCTCGAAGCCTGTCCCGTCGGGGCGCGCAAGTTCGGCAACATCCTCGATCCGAACAGCGAGGTCTCTCACATCCTGCGCGAGAAGCGCGTGTTCATCCAGCTCAAGGAGGAAATGGGGACGTCTCCACGATTCTTCTACTACTTCGACAAATGATCGACGCGCGACTCGCAACTACCTCGTTTTCCTCTGGCGCTGCGCGCGCATCGCGTTCGTCGGCGACTGGCGCTATTATGTCTGGATGGGATTGCTGACGGCGCTCACGCTGATCGGACTCAACGCCTACTGCAAGCAGCTCGTGCATGGGCTCGTGGTCACGGGCATGAGCGACGAAGTTTCGTGGGGCGTCTACATCGCGAACTTCACCTTCCTGGTGGGCGTGGCGGCCGCGGCCGTGATGATGGTGATTCCCGTCTATATCTACAACAACGAGGAGCTGCACGACCTCGTGATTTTCGGCGAACTGCTCGCCGTCGCGGCGATCATCATGTGCCTTGCGTTTGTCACCGTGGACCTCGGCCGGCCGGATCGCTTCTGGCATCTCATCCCGGGCATCGGCGAATTCAACTTTCCGGCGTCGATGCTGAGCTGGGATGTGTCGTGTTGAACGGCTACCTTCTGCTCAACGTCCACATCTGCGGCTATCTCCTCTACTGTCGCTACCGCGATCGGAAGCCGTCGAAGTGGTTCTACATTCCGTTTGTGTTCGTCGCGATCTTCTGGGCCGTTTCCATTCACACCGTGACCGCGTTTCTCTACGTGGGTCTCGGCGGGCGGCCGTTCTGGAACTCGGCGATTGTCGGTCCGCGCTTCCTCGCGTCGGCGTTTTCCGCCGGCCCGGCGCTGATCATCCTCGCGCTGCAGGTGATCCGCCGCGTCACATCCGGGCCTCTGCCCCAAGCATTGGCCCACGGCATTGAGACGCGACCCGCCGGGAGCATTCCGCAACGTCCCGCGACCGCGGAAGACGTCCTGCAACTCGCGCGCAACCTCCCCGAACTCACCCACGTTCCGAAGGAGGGCCTGGAGACAATTCTCGCCGGCGCCACGGTCCTCGATGTGTCCGCCCACACCCCCATCCTCTATCAAGGCGAAACCGATCGGGATGCGTTCTTCGTCCTGGAAGGTCGGGTCGCGGTGGAGCGCAAGGAAAGTGGCCGCTACCGCATGACTCGGAGCGTCGGGGCGGGCGAGCAGTTTGGCGAAATCTCGGCCCTCGCCGGGACCCCGCGCGTCGCCACCGCGATTTCGGAGGAGGCGACCCAGGTCTTGCGCCTGCCCTCCGAATCGCTCCGCGAACTGATGAAAACGCCGCAGATGGAGCGCATTGTGCACGCACGCATGACCGAGCGCCTGATGATTACCGACCGCGCCCTGATGACGCTGCGCGGCA
Organism: uncultured Verrucomicrobiae bacterium; assembly: GCA_963844275.1. GTDB lineage: Bacteria > Verrucomicrobiota > Verrucomicrobiia > Chthoniobacterales > UBA10450 > JACCTI01. The sequence goes on along the minus strand of CAWJNS010000007.1, from coordinate 17,592 downwards.
TTGTGCAGGTGGCGATGATCATCAATGTCTTCCTGCTGGCGTGCGAGATGTTCACTGAATTCTACTCCGGCGGGCTGCACGTCACCTCCTCGCGTTATCTCTTTCTCGGCCTGCACGGCTATCACGGCCTCGTTCCGTGGATCTGGACGGCCATCGCTTTCAATCTCACCGCCATGGTCCTGCTGCTGCTGCCTGTGAGCCGCGGCTTGAAGTGGCTCAACGTCGCATGCGTGCTCTGCATCATCGGCATCTGGATCGAGAAAGGCATGGGGCTGGTGATACCGGGATTCATTCCCACGCCGCTCGGCGAGATGGCGGAATACATGCCCTCGTTCAACGAAACGCTCGTTTGCCTCGGCATCTGGGCGTTCGGCCTCCTCCTCTACACGGTCTTTCTTCGTATGGCGGTGCCGATTCTGCAGGGCAAACTGACCCAAATGGACGAACAACGTCGGACCAATCGGGCCGTCGCACCGGTAATTCGCGTCGTACCCGGCCGCCTAGTGTCATGGGGACGAAGCTCACCGCCGAAGACGCGAAGCAGTCGATGACCGATCACGCCGCGGTCAAGGGCATCGAGATCTACGAGAAGTACGGCCCGCAGATAGGATGGCCGCAGCTGGAGCAAATCCTCGAGGACCGGACCTGCTGCCGCTACCCATGCGAAATCGTTTTCGATGCGGCGCCGCTCGAGCCGGGCGAATTCGCCTACCCGGCGCCCAAGGGCGAGTGGCCGGAGGACGGGTTTAGGTTGCACGTTCACCCCCACTTCCTGGGGAAGTCGATCGCGTCGCCTATCTCGTCCTCTACCAGCTCGTGGCGGTGAACTACGGCGAGTTTGCTTCGCCGGCAGACGCGGAGACTTTCGCCTCCAGTGCGCTCGGTCTGCCGCGGGAAGAGTATTATCAGGCTCTCTGCGGGATGGCGGATGAGATTGGCGGCGGCCCGGACAATGGTTGCGGAGAAAGGAGTTGCAGCTGTCATTGACCGACTTCAATTTGCGACGCAGCACTGTTCAAACCAAAGGAGAAACCGCCATGAAAATCAGACTCACCGCAGCATTGTTTATCGCACCGTTCGTCCTCTTCGGGAGCACCGCTCTTGCCGCGGATGCCGCCGCGCTTTGGAATCAGCATTGCGCCTCCTGCCACGGAAAAGACGGCAGTGGAAAAACAACGATGGGGAAAAAGCTGGGCGTAAAAGATTACACCACTGCCCAGGGTCAATCGTTCAGCGACGCCGACGCGGAGAAGGCGATCAAGGAAGGCGTCAAGGACGGCGGCAAGGAAACGATGAAGCCTTATAAAGACAAGCTCTCCGATGGGGACGTGAAGGCGCTGGTCGCCTACGTGCGCGGGCTCAAGAAATAGCGGAATTCGGCGGCGCGGACGCCGCTGCTGCTCCCAATAGTTTGCCGCCGAGCTTCGCGGCGGAGTTTGCCGTGCCGCCAAATCGAGCGGGCCCGGCGCAACTTCCCTTGCACAGGTGACTTGCAACCTGTTACACGAGGGTCGCCCTGAAGCTGCCGCCTAATAATTAAGCCATGGACGATATTCCCGCGAAGAAGCGCTCACTTAAACGGCTGTCGCGGAACTGGGTCAGCTGGGCCGGCATGGTGCTCAGCACCAGCGCGGTCTTTGCTTTTCTCTTTCTCCTCTTCATCGACCTCTTCGCGAGGCGCGAAAATCCTTACGTGGGCATTCTCGCCTACGTGGTGGCGCCCGCGTTTTTCCTCGCGGGATTGGGGCTGATCGCGGTCGGCGTCATCGTGCGGCGGATCGCGGAGCGTCGCGCCAAACATGTTTCCGAACCGCTCGTGCTGCGCGTGGATTTGTCGCGGAAACGCGATCGCCGGATTCTCGCCGTCTTCGTGGCCTGCAGCGTGGTGTTCCTCTTCATCACTGCGCTCGGGAGCTACCAGACATATCATATGACCGAATCGGTCGAGTTCTGCGGGAAGACCTGCCACCTGCCGATGGAGCCGCAGTTTGTCGCCTCCCAGCACACCGCCCACGCGCAGGTGGCGTGCGTCGCCTGTCACGTCGGTCCCGGCGCCGCGGCCTATTTCAAGACCAAGATAAACGGCGTCAAACAGCTTTATCACACCATCAGGAATGACTTCGAACGCCCGATTTTCGTGTCGCGAAGCGAACCCCCGCCCGCCGCAGCGGCTCTGCGAGGAATGCCATTGGCCGAACAAATACGCCGGCTGGGTTGATCGCACCTACCAGCATTACCTATCCGATGAGACCAACACTCCGTTCACCGTGCGGCTCCTGTTAAATGTCGGCGGCGGCGATCCCACCAACGGGCCGGAGGGCGGTATTCACTGGCATATGAATATCAACAACAAGATCGAGTACATCGCGACCGACGAACGCCTGACCTCGATCCCATGGGTGCGAATGACCAATCCGAAGGGCGAGGTCACGGAATATCGGACGGCCGACTTCAAGGAGGAACCGGACAAATCCCGCATTCGGCGCATGGACTGCATGGACTGCCACAGCCGCCCCGCGCACAAGGTGCGGACCCCGAATGACGCCGTCGACCTGGCCATCGCCACCGGCCGCATCAATCCCGCGATTCCATTCGCGAAGGCCAAAGTCGTGGAAGCCCTCGTGAAGCCCTACGAAACCAAGCCGGCCGCCCTCGAGGGCATCGCCGCGTCGTTACGCGAAGCTTTTCCGGACCCCGCGCAAGCCGGCCCCCTCATCACCGAGGCGCAGGCCATTTACCGCAACAATTTCTTCCCGGAAGTCAAAATGGATTGGCGCACCCATCCCGACCACGTCGGCCACAAGAATTGGGACGGCTGTTTCCGGTGCCACGACGGCAAACACACGACGGCGGACGGGCAGCGCTCGATCAAGGCGAGCGACTGTCGGTCCTGCCACCTGATTCTCGCCCAAGGCAACGGCGAACAGCTCCAGCAATTGAACGGGGCCGGGCACGAGTTCTTCCATATCGATTCCGAATACTCGGATTTTTCCTGCACGGACTGCCACACGGGCGCGGTGCAGAAGTAACGATGGTTGGTCGGCTTCTTCTTCCGTGAGGAAGTCAATGTAGGCCCCGCCGCTAGCGAACGGCTTTGATTTGGCGAAGAATTCGCGCGCCCAGGCGATGCAGCGCTCACCCTCCGCGGCGGTCTCCCAGCGACCCCTGCACATTCATAATGTAGTTGGCGTCCCGGCTCGAGTAGGCCGTCGCCCGCCTCCGGCGCGACCACGTCGTCTGCACACCAATCGAGCCGATTAAGATCTCGCACTGCGGCAACGGCAGATGGCGGCTTACTCCAGGATTGTGACTCGATCGACGATGTTCGCGCCCTCCGACTTCACGTAGGAGACACGAACGCGGAGGTTCTTCCGTAAGCCGGCTGCTTCCACGATTTTGCCGGCGGCGTCGACATACGTGACCTGGGGAGCGAAGCGGAAGACCGTTGGTTCGCCCTCTTTTATACCAGTGTGCAGGACGAGGGAGTGGCCCGGCGTGAGTTCCGAGATGTTGCCGGTGGCTTCCTTCCTCTCGCGGGAGGTGATCGCAGCGTGCAGGAGTGTGGGCCGGGGATCAGTGGAGGCGTCCTGGGCAAACACCTGGCCGGACGTCATAAAGGTGAGAGTGAGGAGCGACAGAAGTAGAATTTTCATGCGGTGTCGTTTCCAGTAATTCGAAGCGCGAAGCTCCGCTGGTTGCAGGCTCCGGAAATCCGAAGGCCGTTTGCGGGGGGAAGCGATAGCGGTCAAATCAACATATCTTTGACAGAAGTCAGCTTACGGCATCAGCGTCAGCCGGCTTCGGCACGATCAGCACGCTGATCGACGCGTCGCTGACAGATCTGCCGGGCCCCTCGCGCCAAGGCATCCTCCTGCCCTAGCGCATGATACTTTTCAGACCGGCTTGATGTTCTGGTTCATCCTGAAGAAATTCGTCGGATCGTATTTCTTCTTCAGCTCCACCAGGCGGTGGTAGACCGGCCCGTAGGCGGACTCGATGCGGTCGGTCTCTTCTTCCGTGAGGAAGTTGATGTAGGCCCCGCCGCTGGCGAACGGCTTTGATTTGGCGAAGAATTCGCGCGCCCAGGCGATGCAGCGTTCGTCCTCCGCGGCGGTCTCCCAGCGACCGTGCACATTCATGACGTAGTTGGCGTCCCGGCTCGAGTAGGCCATCGCCTCCGGCGCGACCCGCGTCGTCTGCCCGCCAATCGAGCCGATGAAGATCTCGCAATGCGGCGACGGCAGCTTGCCGGCGTATTCGATGATGGCGTCGATCGCGCCCTCGCTCAGCTGGGAAAAATTGTGCGACTTCCAGTAGTTGCGCGCGCCCTGCGTCAGGAGCGGATCGAAGGCCTGCTGCCAGGCGACAAACGGCTGCACGCCGACGTGCTCGCCGTGGGCCGTGCCGAACCCGCGCAGCGGCTCGATCAACTTCTCGCCCGTCGCGGGGTCGCCCGCATAGCACAGGGCGAGCACGACGATCTCTTTCCCGTGGACCTCCGCCGACAGGAAGGGCAACGGCGGCGCCTGACGCGTGACCATCCAGACGTTGAGTTCGTCCGGCATCGTCTGGGTGAAACGGGCGAACTGCGTGATGACGGATTTCGCCTGGTCGAACGGGAAGGCGATGAGCCCGCTGAGCACGTTCGGCCCGACGGGATGGAGCCGGAACTCGAAGCTGGTGACGATCCCGAAATTCCCTCCGCCGCCACGCAGCCCCCAGAAAAGATCGGCGTTCTCCGTTTCGCTGGCGCGCAGCTGCTTGCCATCCGCCATGACGACGTTCGCGGAAAGCAGGTTGTCAACGGTCATGCCGTACTTCCGGCTCAACCAGCCGAAGCCGCCGCCCAGCGTCAGGCCGGCCACGCCCGTGGTCGAGTTGATGCCCAGGGGCGTGGCGAGGCCGTGCGCTTGCGCGGCCGCGTCGAAGTCGGCCAGAGTGCACCCGGGTTCGACGGTCGCCCGGCGGGCTTTCGGGTCCACCTGGACGCCCTTCATGAGCGAGAGATCGATCATGAGGCCGTCGTTGCAAACCGCATTGCCCGCGATGTTGTGCCCGCCCCCTCGGATCGAGACGAGCAGGTCGTGCTGGCGGGCAAACTTGACCGATTGGACGACATCTTCGGGCGACGCACAGCGGGCGATCAGCGCGGGCCTGCGGTCGATCATCCCGTTCCAGATCTGACGCACCTCGTCGTAGTCCGCGTCCCCAGGAAGAAGCACGTTCCCCCGGAGCTGCGCTTTGAATTCGGCCACTATTTCACTTTGTAATTGCTTCACGATTGCCTCCTTGTTTGTGCCTGACGACCCGAAGCGCCAGCGGTCCACGGCGGCGCGATCCCGGTGCCATGGGTATCCCGCCAACCCATGTTAGTTGGTGTAGCAAATGCGGGCTCTGGAGGGCAAACTTTTTTGCCACCATGACCTACGCTTCCGGGGCCACGCGCGAGTCGAGCTGTTTTTCCCGAAGTCGCCGACAACGACATTGCACACGCAATTGCGGCGAAACTCAGCCGACGGGAGCAGCCTCAGCCGGTTTCGGCACGATCAACACGCTCACCGAAGCGCCGCTGATCGCCGCCCGCGAGACGGACCCGAGCCGAAAGCGCTCCAGCCCATGGCGCTGGTGTGAGCCGAGCACGAGCAGGTCCGCGTCTGTTTCACGCGCCACCAGCACAAGGTCGCTGTCGATGCGTCCCCACCCCGGCTGCACCCGCAGCGTCACTTTGTTCGCTCCGAAAACCACACTCGCTCTCTCCGCCACCTGCCGCTCAAGCGCCTCCTGCGTTGCCTCATCGCCCTCCACCAGCGAGACCGGTCCGTGAATGTCGAGCCGGCGGCGCACTTCCGGCGGCCAGTAAACGTGCAGGACCGTGACTTCGCAGGGCGCAAGGTCCATCAGCTCTTTGACCGAGCGCAAGGCCACATCCCCCGTCGCGGAAAGATCGTAGCCGACGAGAATCCGCAATGGGTTTCCACCCCGCGCCCACTCGGCGATGCGGCGGCCGTGCCGCACAACGAGGGTCGGGACGGCCGCGGTTTCAGCGGTGCGCTGCGCGACGCTGCCCATCATCAGCCGCACCGAACGGCCGATCGCCGCCACGACCACCAGCCGCGCCTGCCGGGCCGCGGCCGCGGTGGCCAACGCCTGGTGCGGCGCCCCAAAGGCGATGCCTTCCTCCACCTCGGCGCCCGAAAGCCGCAGGATCTCCGCCGCCGCGCGCAGCTCCTCGCCTTCCGCGCCGATGTAGGCGCGATCAATTTCGGGGGGTTCCGTCGTCATCCCGGACCGCTCCACCACGTGCAGGAGCAGCACCTTCCCGCCCAGGCGCCGCGCGAGCGCCCCGGCGATGTGCGCCGCCTCTCCCGCGGCCGCCGAGAAGTCGGTTCCGCAAACAATTACCGGCTGGTCATCCATATTGTTTCGTGTCGTTATTCGTTAGGCTGAGACGATCTCCCGGGCGTGACTGTTAACCGCCGGTCGCGGGATCCGGCCGAAACGCACCCATTTCTCGAAACCCACCAGCAAGTGGACGAGCAACCCGGTGCCGACGATCGGAATCCAGTGCTCAGGCGCGAGCGGCGCGGAATGGAAGAGCCGGTTCATGAAGGGCGCGTAGGTGAAGAGCATCTGCGCCGCCAGCATAAGTGCAATGCCGAAGATGATCCATGGATTTGACCAGAGGCCCGACGTGGAACATGGAGTGGGTGAGCGAACGGCAATTCAGGAGATAGAAGATGCTGCACCATCACGACCACGTTGACGACCGCCGGTGCGCGCCTCCGCCAGCGCCTCCGGGTGTTGCTGCTGCTCCAAAGAAAAAGCCAGAACCCGCCGACGCAGCGTGAGGAGGCAGACCAGGCCGGTGCGCATGAGGAGGGGAAACGTGAGGATAGGCTGCCGCGGATCGCGCGGCGGACGGTGCATGAGGTCATGCTCCTTCGGCTCGAAGACCAGCATCAGCCCGAGCAGCACCGCGGTCGTCATGTTGATCCAGAGGATCTGCACCGGCAGCGCGGGCAGCGCGGTGCCGAAGAAGATCGCCACCAGCAGGAGCAGGCCTTCGCCGGCATTGGTCGGGAAGCGTCCAGACGATGAACTTCGTCAGGTTGTCGAAGACGCCGCGCCCTTCCTCCACCGCGGCTTCGATGGAGGCGAAGTTGTCGTCGGTCAGGATCATGTCGGCCGCGCCCTTGGCGACATCGGTGCCGGTGATGCCCATCGCCACGCCGATGTCCGCCTGCTTCAGCGCGGGCGCATCGTTCACGCCGTCGCCGGTCATCGCCACGACGTGGCCGCGCGCCTGCAAGCGCGCGGACGAGCCGCAGCTTTTGCTCCGGCGCGACCCGCGCAAGACGGCGGCGCGCTCCGCGACCTCCGGCAGGTCGTCGTCGCTCACCGTTCCAAGCTCGCGGCCGGTGACGGCGATGAGGTCGTTCTCCGGCGCCGCCGCGCAGCCCGAGCTGCTGCGCGATGCGCGCGCGGTGAGCGCGATGGTCGCCGGTGATCATCTTCACCTGCGATGCCGGCCTGCCGGCACTTTCGCACCGCCTCGATCGCCTCGGCGCGCGGCGGATCGATCATTCCCTGCAGGCCGAGGAACGTGAGCCCGCCCGCGACATGCTGTGCTCGAGCATCGCCGTGGTCGCGCGCCACCTCGCGCCGGGCGAACGCCAGCACGCGCAGGCCTCGCGCCGCCATCTCCTCCGACCGCACGCACGGACCGCCGCCTGGTCGAACGGCGACCCGTGTCCCCGTCCTCGCCCAGCGAATGCGCGCAGCGCTCCAGCAACCGCTCCGACGGCACCTTTCTTGTAGATGACCTGCGCCGCGCCGGCCCCGCGGCTGTGCAGCGTGGCCATGAACTGGTGCTCGGATTCGAACGGAATCACATCCAGCCGCGGGATGCGCGGAGTGCGATCTCCGCCGTGCAGCAGCCCGGCCTTCTCCGCCGCCACGATCAGCGCCGCCTCCGTCGGATCGCCCTCGACCTTGCGCCGGCCCGCCTTCGCGCACGAGCTGCGAATCGTTGCAGAGCAAGCCGGCCCGGAGGCATCTCGCGCCAGGGCAGGATGTCCTGCGAGGATCGACGCGGCGCGCCGTTCCGCCTGATCTCGCCCGCGGGGCTCGTAGCCGGAGCCAGTGACGTCGTAGAAGATTCCCGCCCGCGTAGATCTCGCTGCACGGTCATCTGATTCTCCGTCAGCGTGCCGGTCTTGTCCGAGCAGATGACCGTCGTGCTGCCGAGCGTCTTCGACGGCGGGCAGTTTGCGGATGATGGCGCGCCGCTTCGCCATGCGCGCCGACGCCGATCGCGAGCATGATCGTGACCGCCGCGGGCAGCCCTTCGGGGATGGCGCCGACGGCCAGCGCGACCGCGCGCCATGAACATGTCGACGGTGGTTCCCCGCGCCGGACGCCGACGCGAACGTATCGCCGCCAGCCCGAGGATGACCCAGAGGAGCAGCGGCTGAACTGCGCGATCTTCCGCGTGAGCGGCGTGGAGAGTTCGACGGCTTCGTCGACGAGCCGGGCGATGCGGCCCGTCTCGGTCGCGTTCGCCGGTGGCCCAGACGACGCCCTCGCCCGGCCGTTGGTGACGAGCGTGCCGGCGAAGGCGAGGTTCCTGCCGCTCCGCCAGGATGGTGTCGAGGGCGAGCGGATCCGGATGCTTTGCCGACGGCGAGCGATTCGCCGGTGAGCGCGGACTCGTCCACCTGCAGTTCGCGCACGCTGAAGAGCCGCAGGTCCGCCGGCACCCTGTCGCCGGACTGGCAGCAGCACGACATCGCCCGGCACCAGTTCGTCGAGTTGACGCGCTGCTTCCTGCCCGTCGCGCAGCACCGTCGTCTCCGTGGCCACCATCTGCGGCGAGGGCATCGATCGCCTTCTCCGCCTTGCTTTCCTGGAGAAGCCGATGACCGCGTTGATCAACACGACGCCGAAGATGACGGAGGAGTCCACCCATTCGCCGAGCAATGCGCGTCACGACGGCCGCCGACCAGCAGGATGTAGACGAGCGGCTGGGCGAACTGGAGAAGGAAAAGCGCAGAACGCGCTCGGCCCGGCCGCCGTGCGATATTTTATTGGGCCCGAATTTCGCCTGGCGCCGCTTCACTTCCACCGCGCTGAGGCCCGTCTGCAGATCCACGCCCAGTAGCTGCGTGACTTCTTCGGTCCGCAACTGGTGCCACTTCGCTGTTGGCTGATTCTCCATTTCTGCGACTCCGCGGCTCCGCTCACATTGGTCCTGAGCGCCCAATTTCCATAACTGTGCGGCGCCCCGGCGAAAACACCGCGCATTTATTGCGCGGGTGCCGGCCATTTCTTCTTACGGCCGAATCGCCACCTTCAAGACTCCGTCGCCCCGGGAACCGAAGAGGTCATACGCCTCCACGATGTCGTCCAGCGCAAAGCGATGCGTGATCAGCGGGGTCGGATCAAAACGGCCGGTTTGCACCATGCTCATGAGGCGCCGCATCCGTTCCTTCCCGCCGGGGCAGAGGGTTGTCACGATTTTGTAGTCGCCGATGCCGGCGGCGAACGCGTCATACGGCACCGCGAGCTTGCCGGAGTAAACGCCGAGACTGCTCAGGGTGCCGCCGGGGCGCAGGCAACGGAGCGCATTCTCGAATGTCACCTGCAACCCGAGCGCTTCGATCGAAACGTCCGCGCCGCCGCCGGTCAGGCGCTTGACTTCCGCGACGACGTCACATCCGTTCGGATCGAGCACCACGTCGGCGCCCATCTGCCGCGCCATCTTCATCCGCACCGGATCGCTGTCGACCCCGATGATGAACGACGCGCCCAGCAGTTTCGCACCCGCCGTGGCGCAAAGTCCGATCGGTCCCTGCGCGAAAACGACCACGCTATCGCCGATCTTGATCTTCGCCGATTCCGCGCCGCTAAAACCGGTCGAGGCGATGTCGGCCAGCAGCACCACCTGCTCGTCGCTCAGATCATCCGGAATCTTCGCGAGATTCGCCTGCGCGTTTGGCACGAGCAGGAACTCCGCCTGGGCGCCGTTGATGGTATTGCCAAAACGCCAGCCGCCGAGCGCCTCGTAGCCGTCGCCGCGGCCGCATTGCGCCCATTGCGCAGAGAGGCAGGCGCGGCATTGCCCGCAGGGGGTGATCGCGCCCAGCAGCACGCGGTCGCCAATCTCATACCCGTGCAATCCATCGCCCAGCTCCTCGATCACCCCAACGGGCTCGTGCCCGATGACGAGCCCGGATTTCACCGGGTATTCGCCGCGGAGGATGTGCAGGTCCGTTCCGCAAATCGTGGTGAGCGTGATGCGAATGACCGCTTCGCCCGCCCCTGCGCGGGGACGCGGCACTTCCTCCACTCTGATCTCGTTGGGACCGTGAAAGACGTTGGCCCGCATGGTGGCGCCGCGGGCTCGGCGCGGCGACGGTGGCGGTTGGAGCACGGCGGCAGTTTGCTTGTCGGAGTTCATGTTCGTTGGGCTTTGGATTGGCGTTCAGGAATCCGGGACTCAGTGGCGAGGTGGCAGCGGGGAATGTTGCTGCTCGCGCAGCCATTCCATCAGCGAGTTGAACGGTGTCAGCAGCGCGATCATCAATGCGACCAGGAAAAACACCCGGTGCAGGAGCAGGCCGAACGCAATCGCAACCGCCGTCCAGATGGCGAGCCGCGGCATTTCCGCGTATTCCAGAGAAGGTTCTGTTTTCATGGGAGTTCCTTTCGTCCAACGATACGGTCCGCCGCGCAGGGCGCGCTTTGCTGCGGTTGCGAAAGCCTGACCGTTTCTTGCGTTGCACCCTGTCGCACGGCTACGGCTCAGCAGCCCCGACTTGCGGCCGGCGCCGCGGTTTCATAAACCAGTCCGCGTGACCTCCCTTTCCGCGGCTGAACGCGCGATATCGCTCGGCGCCCTGGCCGCGCGGAATGTCCGCACCTTTGTCGGCCGCGGAGCGAAAATCGGTGCGCCCGTCGCCGCGCTCTGTGGCATCATTGCCGACCTCGCTTCGACCGTCGCCAGGTTCTCCGTCTACCTGCTGGTCGCCGCCTTCGTCGTGGCGCTCTGCTCGGGACTCATCTGGTTCCTGCAATACCGGCGGCGTTACCTGCGGGCGGCGGCCGATGGGGTCATCCAGCCGGAGGAATTGGCCGCAGCTGAGCGAACGAAATGGCTGGGCCATTGTCTTCGCTTTCGCCGTCGTCACGGCGGTGGTGATGGCCGGATTCGTCGCGGTCGATGCCTTGGTGGGAAAGACGACCGCGGGGTGATCGCGAGTGTTGTGCCCGGGATGGATCGCGTGCAGGAAGCCATCTTCCGCACCGAAAAGAAAGTCGATGCCATCAAGGAAGATACGACCGCGATCCGGGGCGACACCGCCCGGCTTGTCGCGAGTGTCGACAAGATTGCGCAGCGATTTGACGCGCTCGCGAGCGGCGGCGCGCTTATCGCCGGCACCGAAGACGCCGGAGGAGCATTATCACAACGCCCGCATCCAGGAGTTGAATGGCAACTTTAGCGCCGCGCGCCGCGAGTATTCCGAGTATCTCCAGTCGAACCTCGAGGTAATCGATCCGTGGCTGAACTACGCCACCATGCTCAAGGCGCAGGAAGGTCGCGCCGGCGCGATCGAGGCGCTGCGTTACTTCGGCGACAAGCTCAAGCCGCCGACCGTTTCGTACGCGACCGCGCTCGCGGTGCTGGAGGAACGCCCCGCCCGCATCGCGAAACTCACCGACCTGCAAACGCAGCATCCCGAGTTCGGTCCCCTTGCCTACTTGCTGGCCGAGGAATTCTCGGAAGCGAAGGCCGGCGAGCAGACCGTCGCCGATCGGCGCGCGGAGCGGGAGTGGCTGGAAAAATTCCGAACCGCGCACCGCGAAGGCCAGGTGCTCCGCTACTTCATTGACCAAAAGGAAGCGCAGAAATGGCTCGAAACCTCCGACGCGCGTTGGGCGAAACTGCAGAGCACTCCCGCGACCGTGCTCGACAATCCGGTCCGCGTCATCGCCGATGGAGAGCAACGCCGGCTGGTGGAGTGACTTTCACGCTCACCGATTACAAGGCGCGCGAACTCTTCTACCGGCTCGATGGCCATGGCGATTTCGTTTCCACCGGGCACCAGCCATTTGCGAATCCGCAGACCGGCGCCCCGATGGTGAACCTGTATCTGCCCCTGCCCAACCTCGCGCCCGGCGAGCACACCATCGAAGTGAAGTATCTCGACGCCGAAAGGCGAAACCAACGGTCCCTACCCGATCAAGTTCTCGACCGCCGATCAACAACTCGCCCAGGGCAAGGCGATGGTGAACTCCACGGTCGGCTCGTGGCTCTCCTTCCGCGAGCACGATGGCCGGCTGCTGCTCTACTTCACCGGGCTCATGACTTACCGCCCCATTCTGCAGGAAGTGCGCTACTCACTCGATGGCGACGGGCTCGACCAGACGTTCAAGTTCAAGCCCACCGACAAGATGTTCGAGCCCGGCGACGACATCTACATCTCCGTCCCGAAACAAACGAAGTCCGCGAGCGTGCAGGTCACATTTAAGGACGGCACCAAGTCTGCCGTGCAGAAAGTGCCGCGCACCCCGTAGCGATTTTGGAAGCGCTGCCATCGGGCGGCACGCCTGCGCGTTCCTGATTCCGGAGAGATCTCTGCCACCGGCTTGTCGATCTCAAACCGGGGCAGAAATGACTCGCTCGGTCTGGCACGGCGCGGACTTTCGATGTAGCGGAAGTGCATGCGGGCGATGGTTCTCGAAGCTGCCGGGAAAGCGCTCGCGTTTCGTGAATTGCCGCGACCAGAACCCCTCGAGGGGCAGGTCCGCGTCCGCGTAAAAGCGTGCGCGGTTTGCCGCACGGATCTGCACGTCCTCGACGGCGAGTTGCCGAATCCGAAGCTGCCACTGGTGCCGGGCCACGAGATCGTGGGCGAGATCGATCTGGTCGGCGGTGGAATGCGCCACTTTCGCGTGGGCGATCGCGTCGGTATTCCGTGGCTCGGCTCGACCTGCGGCACGTGCGCCTTTTGCACGAGTGGGCGCGAGAACCTGTGCGCGAAGGCGAAATTCACCGGCTATACGATCGATGGCGGCTACGCGGAGTTTGCGGTGGCCGATGCGCGTTTCTGTTTTCCGATTCCGGAGGTGTTTGATGATGTGAGCGCGGCGCCCCTGCTCTGCGCTGGACTCATCGGCTATCGCTCGCTGCGGAAGGCGGGCCGCGCGCCGCGGCTCGGGATCTACGGCTTCGGTGCGGCCGCGCACATCGTCGCGCAGGTGGCGCGGCATGAAGGGCGCCAAGTTTTCGCGTTCACGCGGCCAGGCGACACGGCCGCCCAGGAGTTTGCGCGACGGCTCGGGGCGGTCTGGGCGGGCGACTCTGACGAAGCGCCGCCCGAGAAGCTGGGCGCGGCCATTATCTTCGCACCGGCGGGCGAGCTGGTACCGCTCGCTTTGCGAGCCCTGGAGCCGGGCGGGATCGTGGTCTGCGGCGGAATCCACATGAGCGACATCCCGGCCTTTGCCTATCGCGATCTCTGGGAGGAACGGTCGATTTGTTCGGTGGCAAATCTGACCCGCGCCGACGGCATCGAATTCCTCCCGCTAGCCGCGCGCATCCCGATTCGAACCGAGACGATCACCTATCCGCTCGAGCAGGCGAACGAAGCACTCGAGGCCCTGCGCGCCGGTCGGCTGAGCGGGGCGGCCGTGCTCATGCCGGGTTGACGTCAGTCGTTGAGGTCCGAAGCCAGCCGCAGCAACCAATCGGCGCTCGTGAATCTATGCCCTATCTTGCGGCCCAATCCCCTAACGAGGATTGCTGATTTCCTTCAGAAGTGTGGTGGCAATTTCTCCCGCCTCGGTCGCCTTTTCACGGGACATTTGAGCATCCGAGGCGGCAAGTACCGCCCGGACCCGCTCGAGGCCCTTCCGGATACGACTCACCTGCGGCTGGTTGCGGATCTCCGGTGACATCCGCTCCAATTGTTTCCCCAGTTGTTCCACTACGGCAGGCTGGCGCAACAGGACCGCGTCCGTGTCGGAGTAATTCTGCAGGATCAGCGAGCTCAGCACTTCCGTCCCGCGCACCCAGCCGCCGAGGCTGACCAGCTGCGCCAGTTGCTCGCTCTTGAGTTCTTTCATCCCTTCCTGCACATCGGGCAGGACGCCGTCCCATTCCCCACGCACCGCCGCCCAATCACCCTTCTCCGCGTGCTCGACGATGCTGCTGCTCCGGCGGAGCGCCCACTGCCCGACGCCCAGGCCGCGCGCCAGCGTCAACACTGCCCGGCCGAGCTGTTTCACCTCGTCAACGTCTTCCCCTTCGACCGCGACAAATCCTTCCGCGATCGCCACGCCCAGCTGCAACGCAATTCCCGCCTGGTCAGCCCGCGGCCTCATCTTGGCGAGTTCCGGCCGCTGCACCGCACGCCAGTTCGAATGACGGAACCGGTCGAGCGTCCCGAAAATCTCCCGCGGTACCGGCACCACCACGTCTTCGACCACGGTCGTTTGCGAGGGCAATGGCGGCACGGTTGGTTCCGGTGACGGCTGCGCGCCAACGAGACAAGGAAGAGCCGCAACGGCCAGGGCAGCGAGGGAGAGTCGGGAGGGGATCGGCATCATATGATCTCGTTGACCGGGCGAACGGCTGTCGTCAGCCCGGAAATAGTATCGACCATCGACGGTCTGTTATCATCTGCATACCATCGGCGCATGAAATCCCCTTTTAACGCGGGTGCTTTGTTCACGGTCTTCATCCTCCTCTGCTGCTGTTCACCGGCGGCCCGAGCCGGCGATCCTCCTTTCGATCTGAAGCAGGGCGCGCACTGAAATCGAGGAGGTAAACCGCCGCTACTGCGAGGTGATGCGGAAGGGCGACGCGGCCGGGCTGGCGCGCTTCTTCACCTTGGACGCGAAGAGCATGGGACCGAACGAACCGGCCCACGAAGGTCGGGCGAAGATCGAGGCCGTCTATGCCGGCTACATTGCTGAAGGCGCGACTGAACTCAGCCTCACCACCACCGGGGTCTGGGGCACCAACGAGATGCTGGCGGAGGAAGGGCTTTACGCCTTCGCCACCAAGGCGGGGAAGGAACTGGATCGCGGCAAGTACATCGTGCTGTGGAAGAAGGTGGGCGGCGAATGGCAATTGTTCCGCGACTGCTACAACTCCGATCTGCCGCTGCCGCCGGCAAAATAGCGCCCGCGATGGTCAAAAATTACCGCGGCCTCGGTATCATCATTACAAGTCGATGTTTGCGGACGGGCTCGGAACCGATTGCGGTCCCCCCGGCGTCCATCTGACGCTCGGACTTCAGACCCGGATGAAACCGCGCTGGATCGCCCTCACAACGGCCTCAGTGCGATCGGTCACGTGGAGCTTCGCGTAAATCGTCGCGACGTGAGTCTTGACGGTGCTTTCCGCAATGAAGAGCGCCGCCGCGATCTCCTTGTTGCTCTGGCCGCGACTGATCAGGCGCAGCACTTCGATCTCGCGCTCTGAAAGCACCCCGCCCGACATGGAATGCTTCGCCAATTCCGCGGCCACGACGGAATCGACGAAGACATCACCCGCGTGGACTTTGCGGATTGCCTCCAGGACCACCCGGGTCGCCGCGTCCTTCAGGATGTAGGCGCTGGCGCCGGCTTCGAGCGCGCGGTGGATTCGCTCGTCGCCCGCATAGGTGGTGAGAACAACAATCCGCGCGCGGTGGTCGCGCTCCCGGATCTGGCGAATCGCCTCGAGCCCGCTCAGCCGGGGCATCTCGAGGTCGAGCATGGCGACGTCCGGCGTGGATTCCTTGAACTGCGCGACGGCTTCGACGCCATCTTTCGCTTCGGCCACCACTGTCATGTCGCCGGCGCGATTCAGAATCGAAACCAGGCCTTCGCGGACCACGTTGTGATCCTCCGCGACGAGAACACGGATCTTTTTCATCGGACGCGTGCAGCTAGTCTAGAAGACTGTCGGAAAAGTCTGTCATCCTGAGCGAAGCGAAAGGATTTCGGGCCATTTCTGCGCGAGGTGGGTTCGGAAATGATCAGGGATGTTTCGCTGCGCTCAACATGACAGACGGGAAATGAGTCCTTTCCAACAGTCTCCTACAACATGGCAGTCGCGGTGACCGTGGTTCCGGCGCCGGCGCGGCCGACGATTTTGAATTCCCCATGGATGCGTCGCATCCGTTCTTCCATTCCTTGCATGCCAAGTCCGCGCGCTCGCAGCGACACTCCCCGGCCATCATCCGACACGCACAATTGCACCCGGTCCGACAAATAGGCGACGGCGACTCGAATTTTGCGCGCCCCGGAATGGCGGATGGCATTGGTGACTGCTTCCTGGCCCACGCGCAACAGTTCGCGTTCGATCGCGTCAGGCAAATGGCAAGCGGGCCCTTCGCGCACGACTTCAAACTGAACCGCGTCATCGACCAGAAGCTGGCGCGCCGTCCGCTCGATCGCCTGCAACAGGTCCATCTGCTCAGGCCCGCCCGAACGCAGCGCGAGGATCGACCGCCGCGCTTCCTCCAGACTTTGCCGCGCCAGGGCGCGCGCTTTCTCCAGATGCCCCCAGACATCGGCGTTCTTCTCCGCCGCGATTTGCTCCGCGGCGTTGATTTGCACCACGATCCCTGTAAACCCCTGTGCGAGCGTGTCGTGCACCTCGCGGGCGAGTCGCGTCCGCTCTTCCACGACCGCTTCGTGCCGATCTTCCTCGGCGCGCCGGGATGCGGCGAGGAGGTTTTCGAGGTGAAAGGAAAACAGCCAGATCAAATAGGCCGTCGTCGCGTAGAGACCGCACCAGAAGAGGCTTGCCGGCCACGCGATGCTTGAAGTCGTCGCGGAAATCCACAGAAAGAGGAGCCCGCAGATCGCCGTCCAGGCGGCCAGGAAGTATCCTCCGATCACCAGGCCAGCGATAATGATCGTTGGCAGGAGCAGGGCGGGCGCGGCGCCGCCTGCTCCGGAAGCCGCCATGACAAAAGCCGCCGCGTGCGAAAGCGAAATGACAAGCAAGGTCGCCGCCACGGCGACCTTCTCCTGCCGGAGGAGCCAGATCGAAATGAGCAGAAGGAGAAGCGCTTCGATGCCGATCCAAGGGAAGAATCTGCTCTGCACCAAGTCAGCATAGGCCAGCACGAGGAAAAGAATCTCGGCCGCCGCCGCCAGAACCAGCAACCGTCGCAGAAGCCGCGCCCGAAGCGGCTGTTCCCACGCCAGCCGCTTCGGATCGGGTTTGCGAAAGCGCCGCGCCAGGCGGCGCAGCGGGCCGTCGAGTCCTAGGAATTCCATTGCCAGCTCGTCGCGATCTCTTCCAGCAGACGACTCGCGGATTCGCCTTCGGCGCTGATCGACCAAAGCGAATTGCCTTCCCGCCAGAGAAGGCACATTCCCTGCGGAGTCGAGGCGACTTCCCCCTTTAGCTTGCCGAGGCGGCGGCCGGTTGGCTTGACGTTGCCTAACAAGGCGAGGGCCTTCCTCTTCGCCGCCGCTTCATCCGCGCCCACGTTGCTGACGCGGACGGATATCCTGCCGTCGTTTCCGTCCTCCAGCGCAACGATCGTCGGATCGGGAAAGACCGCGTCCAGTTTGGTGAAACCCGCG